>NZ_CADFDL010000001.1:0-1159590 GCF_902832865.1 Burkholderia sp. BCC0397
TCGCGACGCTGCCTGCGATCAAATCGGCAGCATGATTGCCTCGGACGTTCCACTTAAAAATCTCAGAAAACTGTCCGAATGAGCGAGGCCACCTCTCAACAACCACAAATTTTCTAAGAGTTCTCGGTGGTCTGGAAGAGCGTCCCGCGCGTTACGGGGCGGGCCTGTCCGGCAAAATCGCCCCCCCCTTCGGAACGCTTCTATTTGGAGCTACGGGACGTTTTCATTTTTGGCGAACAGGTGATAAGGGGGAAATGATCCCCCTCACTCCACCGTCACCGACTTAGCCAGATTCCTAGGCTTATCAATATCCGTCCCCCTTGCCAGCGCAGCGTGATACGCCAGCAACTGCATCGGCACCGTATGCAAGATCGGCGACAACGGCCCGTAGTACTCATTCAGCCGAATCACCTCGATTCCCTCACTCGGCACCAACCCACAGTCCACATCCGCGAACACGAACAGCCGCCCATTCCGCGCACTGACCTCATGCATGTTCGACCTGAGCTTCTCGAGCAGCATGTCATTCGGCGCAACCGCGATCACCGGCATTTCATTGCTGACGAGCGCCAGCGGCCCATGCTTCAACTCCCCCGCCGGATAAGCCTCAGCATGAATATAAGAAATCTCCTTCATCTTCAGCGCGCCTTCCAGCGCGATCGGATAATGCATCCCGCGCCCGAGAAACAGCATGTTGTCGCGTCGCGCGAGCAACTCCGACCACGCCATGATCTGCGGTTCCAGCGCGAGCACCTTCGACATCGCATCGGGCAGATGCCGCAGCGCGCGCAGATGTTCCTTTTCTTCATCGTCACTCAACCGCCCGCGCACCTGCGCCAGTGACAGCGTCAACAGGAACAGCGCAACGAGCTGCGTCGTAAACGCCTTCGTCGAAGCCACGCCGATCTCGATCCCCGCGCGCGTCACGAACTGCAGCGCACATTCGCGCATCAGCGCGCTCGTCGCGACGTTGCAAATCGCCAGCGTGTGCATCATCCCGCTGCGTTTCGCGACATGCACGGCCCCGAGCACATCGGCCGTCTCGCCGCTCTGCGACACGGCAACCACCAACGTGCGCGGATTCGGCACACTGTCGCGATAACGAAACTCGCTGGCAATCTCGACGCTGGCCGGCAGCTTCGCGATGCTTTCGATCCAGTATTTCGCGGTCAGCGCCGCGTGATAGCTGCCGCCGCACGCGAGCAGCAGCACCGAATCGACGTCATTGAACACGCGCCACGCGCCGTCGCCGAACAGCTCCGGCATGATCGACGAAACGTCGAGCAGCGTATCGGCCACGGCCTGCGGCTGCTCGAAGATCTCCTTCTGCATGTAGTAGCGATACGATCCGAGATCGGCCGCGCCGCTATGCGCGGCGACGCGATGCACCGCGCGCTCGACGCGCTGGCCGTTCGCATCGACGATCCAGTAGCGATGCAGTTGAATGTCGGCGACGTCGCCGTTCTCCAGGTGGGCAATGCGATCGGTGATGCCGGACAGCGCAATCGCGTCGGACGCCAGAAAATTCTCGCCTTCGCCGACCCCGACCACGAGCGGCATCCCGTCGCGCGCGCCGACGATCCGGTGCGGCTCGTCGCGGCACATCACCGCGATCGCATAGCTGCCGCGCAGTCGCGCGACCGCTCGCCGTACCGCATCGAACAGGTCGCCGTCGTACAGATGGTCGATCAGGTGTGCGATTGCCTCGCTGTCGGTCTGGCTCGCGAACACATAGCCGTGCGCCTGCAGTTCCGCGCGCAACTGATCGCAGTTCTCGATGATCCCGTTGTGCGACAGCGCGATGCGTGCGTTGGCGTCGCTCGGCGAGAAGTGCGGATGTGCGTTGAGCGTGACGGGCGCGCCATGCGTGGCCCAGCGCGTATGCGCGATGCCCGTGTAACCGGACAACGCCTGCCCGGCGATCTCGCGCTGCAGGTTCGCGACCCGATCGACGCTGCGGGCGCGCGCCAGCGCGCGGTCGCGGTAGACCACGACGCCGCACGAGTCGTAGCCGCGGTATTCGAGCCGCTTCAGGCCGTCGACCAGGTTCGGCAGGATGTCCCGCTGGGCAACCGCCCCGACAATTCCACACATATCGCGCTCCGTAAATGTCCTGTCTGGATCAGTGAGAGCGATGGTAGAACCAGCGAAATGGAATTAAATTTCAAAAAATGACAACAAGTGAAATGAACAGTAGATCGGCTATCATGTTGAAATTAAATTTCACCTTCTAACCGGAAGGAGTGGCCGATGGCCGGCATCACCCTCGACGATCTCGACCTGCGCATCCTCGCGATCCTGCAGGACGACGCGTCGGTGTCCAACCTGCAACTGGCCGAGCGCGCGCTGTCGTCGCCGCCCACCTGCATGCGTCGCGTGCGGCGGCTGACGGAGGCCGGCGTGATCCGCCGGCAGGTCGCGGTGCTCGACCCGGTCGCGATCGGCACGGCCGTTACCGCGCTGATCGAGATCAGCCTCGACCGGCAGACGGCCGAAGACTACGACGCGTTCGAAGCGTACGTGTGCGCGGAGCCGGCCGTCACGCAGTGCTATCGCGTGTCGCCTGGGCCCGATTTCGTCGTGATCGCCGATCTGGCCGATGTCGCCGAATACGACGAATTCGCGCGGCGGCTCTTCACCGGCGCGTCGAACGTCCGCAACGTGCGGACGTTTTTCTCGACGCATCGCGCGAAATTCGAAGCGAACGCGCGGGTCGCGCATGCGATGCGCAAGCGCACGTAGCGTAAGGTGACCGCGCCGTTCGTCCGGCATCACGCAGCAGCGGCCGCGTCCGCCAGTTGCAGCGGCTTGCCGTATCCGAAGCAATGCGCGGGCTCCGGAAATACGCGCTGCCGCACGTCGTGCGCGTACTGGCGGATCGCGTCGCGCATCACCGCATTCGCATCCGCATAGCGCTTCACGAAGCGCGGCGTGTACGCATCGAACGCGCCGATCATGTCCTCGGTCACGAGCACCTGTCCGTC
The DNA here is from genome assembly GCF_902832865.1 of Burkholderia sp. BCC0397. Taxonomy (NCBI): domain Bacteria; kingdom Pseudomonadati; phylum Pseudomonadota; class Betaproteobacteria; order Burkholderiales; family Burkholderiaceae; genus Burkholderia; species Burkholderia sp. BCC0397. The sequence goes on from NZ_CADFDL010000001.1 coordinate 2,985, forward strand.
GCACGCGGGCGATGCGCCGATACCGATCGTCGGGATCGTCAGCGTTTCGGTCAGGTGGCGCGCGAGCGCTTCGGCAGTGCCTTCGATGACGACGCTGAATGCGCCGGCCCGCTCGGCCGCGCACGCGGCGTCGAACACTTGCGCGGCCGAATGCGGATCCATGCCCTGCGCGCGGAAGCCGCCCGTCGCGTTGGCCTGCTGCGGCATGAGGCCGACATGCGCCATCACCGGAATGCCGCGATCGCTCAGGAAGCGGATCGTGTCGGTCATCTCGCAGCCACCTTCGAGTTTCACGGCCTGCGCGCCGGTTTCGGCGAGCAGCCGCGCGGCGGAGCGATAGGCTTGCGCGGGCGATTCCTGGAACGTGGAGAACGGCAGGTCGACGACGACGCACGCCTGCGCGGCGCCGCGCACGACGGCCGCCCCGTGTGCAATCATCATGTCGAGCGTGACGCGCAGCGTGTCGGGCATCCCGTACAGCACCATGCCGACGGAGTCGCCGACGATGATCACGTCGGCCACGTCGTCGACGAGTTTCGCCATCGGTGCGGAATACGCGGTCAGCGACACGAGGCTGCCGATGCCTTTGGTCGAGCGGATCGCGGTGACGGTCTTGCGGGTGATGCGGGTATGAGCGCTCATGTGCGGAAGCCGTGTGAAAAAGGGAGCCGCCACGGTAGCATCGCGCTCGTTCGCGCAATGACCTTCGGAGGACGTTTTATGCTGCTGGCGGGACAACCCGGCGACCCTTACGCGGTGCCGCCGATGGCGCGCCTGCCGAGGCCGCTGTACGTGCGCGCATTCGGCATTCCCGGCAACGTGAGCGTCGACGCGCACAGTCATCCGTGGGCCCAGCTGATGTATGCGACGAGCGGCGTGCTCGAGGTGTCGACGCCATCGGGCCGGCACCTGTTGCCGCCGCACTACGCGATGTGGATTCCGTCGCACGTGCCGCATGCGGTATCGACGCGCGATTGCGTCGCGTTCCACAGCCTGTATCTCGATGCAGCGATCGCGCGCAGCGACGCGAACGACGACTGCACGATTCTCTGCATGACGCCGCTACTGCGCGAACTGGTGATCGCGACCGGCGAATTGCCGGTGGACTACGACGAGGCGGGGCCGGACGGTGCGCTCGTGTGCCTGCTCGCGGACCGGATCGCCCGCATGCAGCCGGCGCCGCTCACGGTGCCGCTGCCGCGCGATCCGCGCCTGCTGAAAATCGCGCGTGCGTTGCATGCCGCGCCGGGCGATCCGCGCAGTCTCGACGAATGGGGTCATCAGGTCGGCGCGACGCGGCGCACGCTGTCGCGGCTGTTCCGGCAGGACACGGGGCTGTCGTTCACCGAATGGCGGCAGGCCGTGCGGCTGCTCGCGTCGCTGCCGCTGCTCGATGCGGGCGAACCGATCGGCACGGTGGCCGCGCGACTCGGTTACGACTCGACGTCGTCCTTCATTGCGCTGTTCCAGGCGAAATTCCGCGTGACGCCCGGCGCGTATGCGAAGCGTGAAGCACGCCGGCCGGTGTTGAGCGCGTGACGCGCATCCCCCATCAGAACGCGAGGGTTTGCTGCATCGGATGACGGGCACCGCGTGAGCGTTCCGCGCCTTCGAGCGACAGCAGCGCGCGTTTGCGCTCGATGCCGCCCGCATAACCGGTCAGGCTGCCCGATGCGCCGACCACGCGATGGCACGGCACGATGATCGATACCGGATTGCGGCCGACCGCGCCGCCCACGGCGCGCGCGCCGCTCATCGGCAGTCCGACGCGTTCGGTGATGTCGCCGTACGACACGAGTTCGCCGAACGGAATCGCGAGCAGTTCCTTCCATACCCGTCGCTGAAACTCGGTGCCGCGCAAGTGGATCGGCACCGAGAACGTGTCGCGCGCGCCGGTGAAGTACTCGGCGATTTCTTCCGCGACCCGGCGTGCAACCGGCGACCTGGCGAGTGCGTCCGCGTCGTGCACGACCGCAAGCGGCGGGAAGTATTTCTGGCCGACGAAGTACAGGCCGGTCAGCACATCGTCCTCGATGCGCACGGCGATGTCGCCCAGCGGGCTCGGAATCAGGTGAGCGGGAGTCATCGCAACACATCTCCATGAAGGCGCCACACATGCAGTGCGGCATACGCGCGCCACGGCGCCCAGCGCGCCGCGTGCGGCGCAGAGGACGGCAGGCGCGCGGGTTCGGTGCGGGCGGGCAGCCACGCGTCGTCAGCGGGGAACGCATTTGGCCACGCCATCGCACGCATCGCGACGTACTGCACCGCGCGTTCGTCGAAGCCGGGCATTGCGCGCAACGCGGCGAGCGTCGCGTCGAGCGGCGCCATCGGTTCGAGCGCGAGCGTGCCGTCGTCGACGGCGCGGGCGAGGGACACGATCGCGCGTGCCGTGTCGCGATCGATGCCGATCGCCTCGAGGGCCGAAGGCGGCAGTGCAGCCAGCGTTGCGGCGCAGGGTAGCGCGTGCGTGAGGCACGGCGGCGCGCCGTCGACCGACGTGCCGAAGCGTTCCGCGAGGCGCGCGAGCAACGGCGTATCCGCCTGCGCTGCCGCAAGCTGCTCGCCCACGATTGCACGGATCGCGATCTCGAGACCGTCGAACGCGCCGGGCACGCGCAGGCCCGGCGAGCCGTTCGCGAGATCGCCGAGATGCGCATCGATCACGTCGGGGCGGCTGTCGAGATCGAACAGCCGGCGCACGCGTGCGAGCACGGCCGGCACGACCGGCGTCAGCGCGGGCGACACGGTGACGGCCAGCGCGAAGCGCTGCGGCACGTGCGCGACGGACAGCCAGCCGGCCACGCGGCCGCCGTCGTTTCGATTCGGCAGTTCGACGATGCGCGCATAACCCTGCGCGTCGATCCGCTCGACGCCGTCGATCTGCCGCTGCGCGAGAAAACGCATCAGGTCGGCCCACGCGAACGGCGGCCGGTACGGCAGCGGGAAGGTCATGTCGCCGTCGGCCGATGTGCCGGCGCCTTTGCGCAGCCGCAACGGATTGAGGCCGTAGCGCTGCCGGAACAGGTCGTTGAAGCGCCGCACGCTGCCGAACCCGGCCGTCGACGCGACGACGGCCACCGGCAGCGCGGTATCGGTCAGCAGCCGCTTGGCCATCAGCAGCCGCTGCGTCTGCGCGAACTCGACCGGCGACACGCCGAACTGCGCGCCGAAGATCCGCCGCAGATGGCGTTCGGTCACGCCGACGCGCCGTGCGAGCGCATCGACGGAATGCGCGTTCAGGAAACCGTCGTCGATCAGCGTCGCGGCCGCGTCGGCGAGATTGCCGGACAGGTCGAGCAGCCCGTGGCCGGGCGCGAGCTCGGGGCGGCAGCGCATGCAGGGCCGGAAGCCGGCTTTCTCGGCGGCCGCGGCGGTCGGGTAGTAGCTGCAGTTTTGCGCCTTCGGCGGCTTCACCGGGCAGACGGGGCGGCAGTACACGCCGGTCGTCGCGACGCCGACGAAGAACCAGCCGTCGAAGCGGCGGTTCCGCGAAAGCAGGGCGTCGTAGCAGGTGTCGGGATCGAGGCGCATGCGACGACTGTAAACCATCCTCGCGGTCGATTCTGGCTGGAATCGGACATGTGTCTCGCCGGCGGCGCGCCTGCCGCACCGCAGCGGGAAAATCGGGGAAAAACGGTTAATGCCACTCTGCGAAACAGTCGTCTCTTTTGCCGTGACTAATTTGAGATGACTCATCGAAATCCCCGACTGACACGGCACCGGCAGACGCCCTATCCTTTGAAAAACGTTTTCCAGATGGGTTGGTGAAAGGGCCAGTGCGTGAGCGCGCGGGCCGTTCGCCCCGGCGCCGGTCGCCGGTCAACGAACTTCGTGCGGCGCGACGGGCGCGACCGCGCATCGGAGACATTCATGCCCACTGCCGTCGTCGGCGCCGTGCGCGCGGCCGCCAGCCGCTACCGCTGGACCGTCTGTGCACTGCTGTTTTTCGCGACCGTCATCAACTACATGGATCGGCAGATCCTCGGCCTGCTCGCGCCGATGCTCCAGCACGACATCGGCTGGACGCAGGTGCAGTACGGCCGCATCGTGATGGCGTTTTCGGCGTTCTATGCGCTGGGCCTGCTCGGCTTCGGGCGCATCGTCGACTGGCTCGGCACGCGCGTGTCGTACGCGGTGGCGATGCTGGTGTGGAGCATCGCCGCGATGCTGCACGCGGCGGTCGGCTCGGTGATGGGCTTCGCGGCTGTGCGCGCACTGCTCGGCGTCGGCGAGGGCGGCAACTTCCCGGCCGCGATCAAGACGACGGCCGAATGGTTCCCGCGCCGCGAACGTGCGCTCGCCACCGGCATCTTCAACTCGGGCGCGAACATCGGCGCGGTGTTCGCGCCGGCGATCATCCCGGCGATCGCGGTGGCCTACGGCTGGCGCGCGGCGTTCGTGATCATCGGCGCGATCGGCATCGTGTGGCTCGCGGTGTGGCTGGTGATGTATCGCACGGCCGACACGCGCGCACTCGCCGCGGAATACGACGAGCCGCGCGACGAAGCCGAAGCGCTCGACGCGGCGAACGCGAACGCCGGCGCGCCGCGCTGGGGCGAACTGATCCGCAAGCGCGAGACGTGGGCGTTCCTGGTCGGCAAGTTCCTGACCGATCCGGTGTGGTGGTTCTACCTGTTCTGGCTGCCGAAGTGGCTCAACGAGTCGCGCGGGATGGACATGCAGCACATCGGCTTGCCGCTCGTCTGCATCTATGCGCTGACGACGGTCGGCAGCATCGGCGGCGGCTGGCTGTCGTCGATGCTGCTGCGCGCCGGCTGGAGCGTGAACCGTGCGCGCAAGACGGCGATGCTGATCTGCGCATGCTGCGTGCTGCCGATCGCGTTCGTGTCGCAGGTGCAGAGCCTGTGGATCGCAGTACTGATCGTCGGGCTCGCCGCGGCCGCGCACCAGGGCTGGTCGGCGAACCTGTTCACGACCGCGTCCGACCTGTTCCCGCGCCGCGCGGTCGCGTCGGTGGTCGGCATCGGCGGGATGGCCGGCTCGATCGGTGGCGTGCTGTTCTCGGAAGTGATCGGCCAGGTGCTGCAGCGCACCGGCCACTACTGGGTGCTGTTCGCGATCGGCGCGTCGGCCTACCTGATCGCGCTGGCCGTGATGCACGTGCTCACGCCGAAGATGAAGCCTGCGAAACTCGACGCGTGATCGCGTCCTTGCATACGAACGCGCCGCCCGAGGGCGGCGCTTCTTTTTTGTGTTCGGGGAAGTGACGCGTCGCGACTGCGTCAGCCGGCCGAGGCCGTCGACGCGCGCATGATCAGCCGCGGCTCGAACGTCGAATAGCTCGCGTCGGTGCGCCCGGCGAGCGCGTCGATCAGCTTCTGCATCGCGAGTTCGCCCATGTTCTCGCTCTGGATGTCGACGGTCGTCAGCGCGGGCGCCGCGTATGCGCCGTACGGCACGTTGTCGATGCCGGCGACGGACACGTCCTGCGGCAGCCGGAAGCCGAGCGACGCGGCTTCCTTCATGAAGCCCAGCGCGATCAGGTCGTTGTAGCAGATCACGGCCTGCGGGCGCTGCGGCCCGAGCATCACGCGCGAGCACGCGCGCTCGCCGGCTTCGGCGGTCGGCGCGTGCGCATCGTGCACGTCGAGCGTGAGCCCCGCTTCGGCGAGGCAGTCGCGCGCGCCCTGGATCCGTTCGTCGTTCACGCGCGCGGTCCCGAAGCCGAGATACGCGATGCGCGTGTGGCCGAGGTTGAGCAGGTGGCGCGCAAGCATGTAGGTCGACAGCCGGTTGTCGATGCCGACGCTCGGAATCGGCAGGCCGGGGCTGCGACGCAGCAGCACGAGCGGCTTGTTGAGGTCGAGCATCCAGCCGGCTTCCTCGTCGGGCATCCGCGTGCTGACGATCAACCCGTCGACGCGCTGCGCGAGCGCCTCGATCAGCGAGCGTTCGCGCGCCTGGCTCTCCTCGGTGTCGACGAGCAGCAGCGTGTAGTCGTGTTGCAGCGCGACGCGGTTCGCACCTTTCACCACGTTCGTGAAGTGCGGGTTGCTGATGTCGAGGATCACGAGGCCGATGGTGCGCGTGCGGCCGGTGATCATCGAACGCGCGAGCGGGTTCGAACGGTAGCCGAGCCGCTCGATGGCCTCCTTCAGCCGAGCCTCGACGGTCGGCGAGAAGCGCTGCGTGCCGTTCACGTACTTCGATACCGTCGCGACCGACACGCCGGCTTCCGCGGCCACGTCGCGGATCGTCGAGGAAACTTTTTTCATCGGAAGGGTAACGTTTTCGTTCGATAACGCCGGATTGTGGCAGAAAAAGCCGGCGCGCAGACAGCCGTCGATATCGGGAAAGTGCGGATGGCTGCGAGCAGGTTCGACCATTGACGTTCGGCGCCGCGTCCGCGTATAGTTGGAAAACGTTTTCCGATTTGGGTAGATTCAAGGAGATTCGATGAACGCCTCATCCACCGCCGCGCGCAAACCGTTCGGCCGCCTGCTGCTGACGGGCGCGGCCGGCAACCTCGGCCGCCAGTTGCGCGGCGCGCTGGCCGACTGGGCCGACGTCGTGCGCGTCAGCGACATCGCGGCGCTGGACGACGCGGCCGCGCATGAAGAAATCCGCGTGGTCGACCTGGCCGACCGGCCGGCCGTGATGCAGCTCGTCGACGGCGTGGACGCGATCGTCCACCTCGGCGGCATTTCGGTCGATGCGCCGTTCGACGATCTGGTCGGCGCGAACATCACCGGCACGTACAACCTGTACGAAGCCGCGCGCAAGCACGGCGTGAAGCGCGTCGTGTTCGCGAGCTCGAACCATGCGATCGGTTTCCATCCGGTCACCGAAGTGCTCGACGCCGATTCCCCGCTGCGCCCCGACAGCCTGTACGGCGTGACGAAGTGCTTCGGCGAATCGCTGTCGCGCTACTACTTCGACCGCTTCGGGATCGAGACGGTATGCCTGCGGATCGGCTCGTCGTTCGAGGTGCCGAAGAACCCGCGCATGCTCGTCACGTTCCTCAGCTATCGCGACTTCATCGAGCTCGTGCGCTGCTCGCTGCTGACGAACCGCGTCGGGCACGCGATCGTCTACGGCGCGTCGGACAACCCGGTGAAGTGGTGGGACAACACGAAGGCCGGCTTCCTCGGCTTCCGCCCGCGCGACAGCTCCGAGCAGTTCGCCGGGCTGTTCCCGGTGACGGCGCCGACCGCCGAGTACGACGATCCCGCGCAGCGGTTCCAGGGTGGCGGGTTCGTTGTGGGCGAGCCGATGGAGCGCAACGCGTCGTAAGCGTCGCCGGCGTCGCCTGCATCAAGCCTCAGCGCAGAATGTCGGTCGCCTTGTGCCGCTCGTCGACGCCGTCGATCAGGATCAACGGGCCGCTCGCGTGCCGTGCGCGCAGCGGCTGGATCTGCCGGTACGCAGCCGATTCGTACCACGCGCGCGCCGTGTCGAGATCGGGAAACGCGATCGCGATCAGGTCGCCGCGCCACACGCCTTCGCGCACTTCCGGCCGCGCGCCGTGAATCACGAAATGGCCGTTGTACGGCGCGAGCGTGCCGTCGATGCGTTCGAGGTATTCGACGATGTCGTCGCACATTTCGACGTCGTGCAGGTGGGCGATGGCGTAGGCGGTCATGGCGGGCTCCTTGGCGTGATGCGGTGCGTGAGTCGATGGAGCCATGATCGCGGCGCGGGCGGCGCGCGTCGATTACCTGCGACGTAAGCAAATCGGGACAATCGTGCCGTATCGCACTTCAGCGACGACCGGCGCGCACCGTCGCTGGCCGTATTGCCATCAATGCTTGCGGCAAGCCGGATCACTTTCGCGCCGTTCCGCCGAATCGCACCAGTAACCCGGTCGCCACGCTTCGAATGTGACGGGCTTGGCCGCATTGGCGCGCGTGACGCGCACCGGGTCGGCCGTCAGCGCATCGCCGTCCTGCTCATAGTTGAATCGCCAGTTCCGGAACACTTCGCGGTGGAACACCCATGTGCGATGCGCAGCCTCGTAGCGAAAGGTCACACGGTCGCGCCAGTGGTTATGGCCGGCGAATACGCCTTGCTCGATCGTGAACGTGCGAGGCTCGACCGTGAGCGCATGGTCGGCGACGCCATCGAGATACGGGTCGTCCATGCCGCCTTCGTCGGCTTTCATGATCACGGTATCGTTGCGCGCGGCCAGCCGGTAGCGCCCGTCCTTGCCCTGCAGGAAAATCATCAGCGGACGCGGCGATGCGTTGCGCATCGAGTCGTCGGGGCGGTGCGCAACGACGACATAACCGTTGCGCGTGCTGTCGGTCAACTGCCCGGACGCGGCATCCATCGCTTCGTAGCCGGCCGGAAGCTGCGCGACGATGTCGTCCGGCAGATCGGGTGTGTCCGGGCAAGCGAACGATGCAGGCGTGTCGGCGCACGTCCTGGCGAAGGCGCCCGCGATGCCGAATGTCAGCAGCGCGGCGACGAGACATCCTTTGATGCGGGGGATCGTCATGCGGATAGGGTCATGAGATTGCGCCACGGCAGCCGACGCATAGGCGTCGACCCGTCTCGCCACGGCGCGAATGGATGGATAGATGGATGGCGCAGCGCAATCCCGCCGCGCAATCCCCCAATGCATCGATCACGCACGCTTGCGCGCCGGCCGTACGACGGGCGTCGCCTCCAGCGGCTCGCTGGCCTGTTCGCACAGCCGGTCGAGCATCCGTTGCGCGGCGCCCGCGCAATCCTCGCCCGCCGGCTTGTTCTCGATCTCGTCGATCAGCGTTTCCAGATGCTGCCGGTTCTGCGCGAGACGCCGTTCGAGCAGCGCGATTTCGTCGACCTTGTGCCGCAGTGCGGCCAGCAGTTCGTCGTGCGGCCATGCGCCGAGATCCGGCGGCAGCACCGCGCGGATCTCGTCGAGCGAGAAGCCCGCGCACTGCGCGCGGTCGATGATCGCGAGCCGCGTCAACGCTTCCGGCCCGTATTCCCGATAGCCGTTCGCCTGCCGGCGGGCCGGTTCGAGCAGGCCGCTCGCTTCGTAGAAGCGGATGCGCGACGCCGCGAGGCCGCTCGCCTTCGCCAGTTCGCCGATTTTCATGATGGGCTCCAAAAGGGCTTGACCTTAAAGTTGACTTTAAAGTTATCGTTGGCCATCGTCAATCGAGGATGTCCCCATGAATCTGTTTGCGCCCCTCACACTGCCCAACGGGGCGGTGATTCCGAACCGTCTGGCCAAGGCCGCGATGGAAGAAAACATGGCCGATGCGGACCACGCGCCATCCGATGCGTTGCTGCGCCTGTATCAGGCGTGGGCCGACGGTCAGGCCGGCCTGATCCTGACCGGCAACGTGATGGTGGACGGCCGTGCGATGACGGGGCCGAACGGCGTCGTGCTCGAAAGCGACGCGCATCTCGACCGTTTCCGCCGCTGGGCGCAGATCGCCCGCTCGGGCGGCGCGCACGTGTGGATGCAGATCAATCATCCGGGGCGCCAGATGCAGGCGGCGCTCGGCCAGACGACGCTCGCGCCGTCGGCCGTGCCGCTCGCGCTCGGCGCGCTGTCGAAGCAGTTTCCGGTGCCGAAGGAGATGACGGCAGCCGATATCGCCGACGTGCAGCAGCGCTTCGTGCGCGCCGCGCAGCTCGCGGAGCAAAGCGGCTTCACCGGCGTGCAGGTGCACGCGGCGCACGGCTATCTGCTGAGCCAGTTCCTGTCGCCGCTGACGAACCGCCGGCAGGATCAATGGGGCGGCAGCATCGAGCATCGCGCGCGCCTGCTGCTCGATATCGTGAAGGCGGTGCGCGCGGCGGTGTCGTCGGCATTCGTCGTCGCGGTGAAACTGAACTCGGCCGATTTCCAGCGCGGCGGTTTCAGCGCGGACGACGCGAAGCGGGTGGTCGAACTGCTGAATCCGCTCGGCGTCGATCTCGTCGAACTGTCGGGCGGCAGCTATGAAGTGCCGGCGATGCAGGGCGAGGCGCGCGACGGCCGCACGCTCGCGCGCGAAGCGTATTTCCTCGAATTCGCGCGCGACATCACCGCCGTCGCCCGGATGCCGCTGATGGTCACGGGTGGGATCCGGCGTCGTGCGGTGGCCGAGCAGGTGGTGAACAGCGGCGTGGCGATGGTCGGCATCGCGACCGCACTGTCGATCGACCCGAACCTGCCGCGCGACTGGCGCGCCGGCAAGGACAGCGCACCGGTGCTGCAGCCGATCCGCTGGAAGAACAAGGTGCTGGGCGCGCTGGCGAACATGGCCGTCGTCAAGTTCCAGCTCACGCGGCTCAGCGAAGGGCGCCGCACGCACCCACGGGTGTCGCCGCTGCGCGCGCTGGTGGGTCAGCAACTCGCCACGCAGTGCCAGACGCGGCGCTACCGGAAATGGATGGCCGGCCCGCGTGCGTGACGGGCCGTTTCGGGTTGGCAGCGGCGCAGCCGGAGACTGACCGACCCGCCGCCGCGCACGCGACGGCGGGCCCGTGGCGTGGCGGCGCGCCGCATCAGAACCGGTAGTTCGCCAGCACCTCGAACCGCCGGTCGTTGCCGAGCAGATACTGCGTCTCGTTGTAGTACGCGGACTGCACGTAGCGGCGGTTGAATACGTTGTACGCGCGGGCGGTGATCGTCGTGTCCTTGCGCGGCTTCCACGCGAGGCCGAGGTCGACTGTCGTGTACGACGGCATCACGAGCTGGTTCGCGGTATCGGCGAACCGCTTGCCGACGTACTTGACGCCCGCGATGCCCGTCCAGTCCGGCGCGAAGCGCCAGCTCACCCACAGGTTCGCGAGCCGTTGCGGCACCGATACCGGCACGTTGCCCGCGCGCGACACGGTCGTGCCGCCGGACGACTGCTGGAAATCGTCGTATTTCGCGCGCAGGATCGACACGTTCGCATCGACGCGCCAGTCCTTCGCGATCTCCGCGCCGACCGTCGCCTCCAGCCCGCGCGACGACTGCTGGCCGACCTGGATCGACTGGTTCGGGTTCACCGGGTCGGCCGTCAGGAGGTCGCGCTTCACGATCCGGTACGCGGCGAGCGTCCATTCGGCCTTGCCGTCGAGGAACGACTGCTTCACGCCGATCTCGATCTGCCGGCCGGTCGCGAGCGTGAAGTTCGCCTTCGATGCATTCAGCGACAGCAGCGAGCTGACCGGATCGGCCGCGACCGAATACTGGCCGTACACGGCGAGACCGGGCCGCACGTCGTACACGGTGCCGATGCGCCAGCCGGTGTTCGCGAACACCTTCGTGAACGCGCCGCCGTTCACGAGATCGTCGCGGTTCACGCTCGCATGGTCGTAGCGCAGCCCGCCGATCACCGACCAGCGCGACGTGATCTCGAGCCGGTTCTCCGCGAACAGCGCGTACTGGTTCGACTGGCTGCGGTACTTCGGATACGTGCCGGCCGTATTGATGAAACTGCCCGGGTCGAAGTTGAACGGATCGACCGTCGACGTGCCCGAATACGGCGAATTGTTGTCGTGCTGGAACGTCGTGTGGTTGAACTCGAAGCCCGCTGAAAACGTGTTGCGCATCCCGAGCAGCGCGCTGCCGACGGTGGCCGTCGTCACGTTGCCGTACTGTTCCTGGTCGTGAAAGATCTCGGTGTAGCTGCTGCGCCGGACTCGCGCGCTCGACGGCAGGTACGTGTAGTACTCCGCATCCTTCCAGTGACGATTGCTCTTCATCCGGTACAGCGTGCTCGTCACGTTCAGGCTGTCGCTCGGCTGCCAGTTCGCCGATACGGTGGCCCAGCTGTCGCGGAACGCGATGTCGGCATCGCCGACGTTGTAGTTCTTCTTGTCGAGCGCGCGATCGCGCGCCCCGTTGACGAGCGGCACGCCGAAATACTGCATCGGATGCATGAAGCCCTGCGCGTACGATGCCGTGACGGACAGGTCGGGCGTCACGTCGTAGCGCAGCGCGCCGGAGACCGACAGGTTGCGCGAATCGCCGCGATCGACCCAGTTCGACGCGCGGTTGCCGCTGATGTCGAAGTGGTACGACAGCGTGTCGTTGATCGCGCCGCCGCTGCCGAACGCGGCGCGCGCCGTGCCCTCGGTGCCGCCGCCGACCTGTAGCTCGTTGCGGATCGGCGTGCGCGCCGGCTTCTTCGGGACGATGTTGACCACGCCGCCGATCGCGCCTTCGCCGTAGATCACCGAAGCGGGGCCGCGCAGCACGTCGATATGGTCGACCGACCACGTGTCGAACGGGAACGTGACGCCGATCGCGCCGTACGGGCGCACGCCGTCATAGAGCTGCGTGACCGACGACGCGCCGACGAAGCCGCGCGCGGCGAGCTCCGAGTTGCCGTTGCCGGGATGCGGCGACGCGCTGATGCCGGCGGCGCGGCTCACTGCGTCGATGATCGAACTGTCGCCGCGGGTGTCGAGTGTCGCGCGGCTGATCTGCTCGACGCTCGCGGGCGTTTCGAGCGACGACAGCCCGAGATGGCTGCCCGTGTCGAGCGGTTGCGTCAGCGCGGGCGCCTTCTGCGCGTCGACGCGAATCGGTGCGAGCGTGGCGCCGGTGCCGTCGACGCCGCTTTCCTGTGCCTGTCCGGCCGGCGAGAGCGCCGCGAGCACGGCAGCGGGCAGCATCAATCTGAACTTCATTGTTGCGGTTTCCTTCGAATGGGGGGAAGCGCTTGCGTCGATCACGCCGCGGCGCGCGCCGCGCGGCCGAACAGCAGCCGGTCGATCAACCAGACCGCGACGATGGTCAGCCCCATCAACGGGAACACGATGCCGAGCAGCACGAGCCCGGCGATCCAGCCGCGCATCGGCGGCGCGCCGCGTTCGCGCGACGGTGCGCCCAGCGTCCCGGCCGGGCGGCGCTTCCACCACATCACGGTGCCCGTGACGGCCATCGCGGCCAGCCCCAGCGACAGCACCGCGCAAATGATCTGGTTCGCGAGCCCGAAATAACGGCCCATGTGCAGCGACGTGCCGTACGACACCGCTTGCGATACCGCGCCGTAGTCGTCATAGCGGATGTCCTTCAGGACCGCGCCGCTGTACTGGTCGATGTAGATCGTGCGTTCGGCCTTCGGGTCGGCCGGGAAGTACGACGCGGTGAACACGCCGTCCGCGCCGGACGGCAGCGCGAGCGTGTAGCCGCTCGTCACGCCGAGCCCGGCGACGATCGCGATCGCGCGGGCCAGCGGCAGCGGCGCGGGCGTCGGCGTGGACTGCGCCGACGGCGAATGCGGCACGGGCACGTTGCCGACCGCCCACGGCGTTTGCGGCAACGGCAGGTCGTCCATCACCATCCCCGGCATCGATTCGCCGGAATCGTGATGATGGCCGGACGGTGCGGCGGCCGGCGCACGCGCAGTCTCGGGCGTCGCTGCGGCGCCCGGGCGCGTCGAGCGCACCGGCGCGCCGCCCCACGCGCCTTCCGGCGCGCCGAGGTTCACGGTCGCGGCGAGCGCCTTGAAGTTCTTGCCCCACGAGCCCGACCACGGCAGCCCGGTCAGGATGAACGCGACCGTGCCGGCCGCGAGCCAGATGCCGGCCGTCGCGTGAATGCTTTTCCACAGCGGCCGGCCGCGCAGCGACAGGTCGGGCCGCAGTGCGCGCCCGACGCGCGCCGTACCGCGCGGCCACCACAGCGCGATGCCGGTGCCGATCATCACGAAGGTCCAGCAGGCGGCGAGCTCCATCAGCCACTCGCCGGTCTTGCCGAGCAGCAGCTTGCGATGCAGCATCCGGTCGACCTGCATGAAGCGGTTCTCGACGCTCAGCGTGCCGAGCACGCGGCCGTCGTACGGGTTCACGTACACGCTCTCGCGGCTGCCGTCGCGCAGCCGGAAACCATACTCGGCGCTGCGGTCAGGCGCGGTGGAGACTTGCACGGAAACCGGCGTTGCGCCGGCCGGCATCGCGGTGCGGGCGCGGGCGAGCAGCGCGTCGGCATCGAGCCGCGGCGTCGCGCGCGGTTCGACGATCAGCCGGTGCGGATACAGCAGCGGCTCGATCTGCGGCTGGAAGCAGTAGAGCGTGCCCGTGATCGCGAGGATCACGAGGAACGGCATCACGAACAGGCCGGCATAGAAGTGCCAGCGCCAGAGCGTCCGGTAACCGGCGCTGGCGGAACGGGCGGGCGAGACGGCCCGATCGACGGTGGTCGACATGGTGTGAGCTCCTCAAGTTCGTCGAGCGGCGAGGCCGGCGCGGGCCGGCTGCCGTCAACGTGCGTCGCACCCGCGTGCGTGCATCGGCGAAACAGGCGGCGCGGCAGGCTGCGCAAACGGTGCGCAAGGCGGCGTCGCCCGCGCGAAGCGGGCATGCGGGTGAACGCGTGAATCAGGTCGGATGAAACGAACGGCGTGAACGCGCATGCACATCGACGTGCATGCGCCACAGGGCGGAACGTTCAGCAGAACCGAGGAGGAGCGCGGGAAGGCGGGCGATCGTCGAATATCGATCGCACGAAAGGAAGACTGTCGACGTGAACGCGGAAGCGCCGCGGCGCGGCCGCGGGAAACAGCAGCACCAGCAGCACGAACGATGCGAGCGCGGTGAACAGCGCGGCGCCGAATGCGCACAGGCTGTCGCCGTTGCCGGAGGATGCCGTCTTGTCGGCGTGCGCGTCATGCTTGAGCGCGTCGACGAGCGCGCGCGCATCGTTGGCCGGCGTGATCGGCGCGCTCGCGTCGAAGCGGGCGGCCAGTGCGGCGCCCGTGATGATCAGCGGACCTTGGCCCGAACACAGCACCACCGAGCCCGCATCCGGACCGTCCGGATCGAGCATCACGGCGCCCGACATCAGCGCGCGGGACAGCAGCGTCACGAGGAGGAACCCCCACAGCAACTGTCGCGCGACGCCTGGCCGGAGCAGGAAGCGGCGAAGTGCGTTCATGGCGCGCGATTGTACCTCCGTTTGCGCGGACGGGCAGGCAGGCCGTGCGTGTGCGGGGTGGGTCAGGTCAGGCGGAAGCGGGGGAGGTTATCCGACATTCGCGCGCATCGCGAATGACCGCCGTTGCCGCGACGGCCGTGCGCGGCCCCCGATCCGTTGCGCCGGCTCACACCGGATACGCATCGTCGACCTTCAGGTTCGCGAGCCGGAACAGCGTGCGCAGCGTCTGCGGATGAATGTCGCGGTGCGCGGCGAGCGACGTCAGCATGAAGTCGAGCACCTTCGCGTAGCGAAGCAGCACGAGGCAGCGCGCGAGATCGGGCGTGCGGCTGCGCATGTCTTCGGCGAGCGTGACCATGTGCGTCGACAGCGTGCGCGCCATCTCGAGTTCCATCTGCTGTTTTTCGGTCCAGTCGGGCAGCGGCTGTTCGAGCACCTTGGCGAGGAAGAGCTGGAACGACGAATCGGACGAGTTGGGCTGCGCATCCATGGAGAGCCTCGTTGCGTGTGCATATCGTACGGGCGGATCCGTGGAGCGCCCGAGGGTGAATTCATGTCCGCGCGGTACCGCGCGCGGCTTCTGCCCGAACCGAATGCAGATTCCGTACCAGCGCCGCCGGACGATTGTTGAGCATTGTTGAGCCGCGATCCGGCATCGGTCGGCGAGTCCCGTCGGCACTGGATCGCGCAGGCGGCCGAGGAGGGTGTCTACGGGCGGGAGGTGGGCGGCGTCGGGCGCCCGATCCGGCGCGACGACGCGAAATGCTTCACGGATGTAACGTAACGCGGGCATCCGGCGCATTGCGCGCGTGTGCCGGCGAACGGCCGGAACGGCGCGTGCGGTGTGGTTCGGCCACGCCCGCCGTGCGTTCGCCGACGGGAAACGGCTGCATGGAGCGCACGCTGCCGCGTCGCGCGAACCGGCGGCGCATGCGCCGGTTGTTTCAAAACAGAGACGGTCCGGCGAGCGACGATCGGTTGCATGGCCACGCAACTGGCCCAGCGAATTGCCGCGCAATTGTCCATGGGCAGACGGCGCGGGTTTGCCAACAATCTCCCGATCATCCCCGCGAGGTTCGACTTGAGCGTCCACGCCTTTCTCCGCCAACCTGCTGCTTGCCTACACCGCCTATTTCATCGGCACGGCCAGCCCCGGGCCGAGCAATCTCGCGATCATGTCGGTCGCCGCGAACCAGGGCCGCAAGGCGGCGCTCGCGTTCGCGCTCGGCGTGATTTCAGGGTCGATGTTCTGGGCGACGGTGGCGGCGCTCGGCGTCTCGGCTGCGCTGCTCGCGTGGTCGAAGCTGCTGGTCGCGATCAAAGTGTTCGGCGGGCTGTACCTGCTGTGGCTCGCGTTCAAGTCGGGGCGCACGGCGCTGTCGGGCCCGCCGCCGGCAGCGGCGAACGCGGCGCGCGAGCAGCGGCTGTCGCGCTTCTACGTGCGCGGCGCGACGCTGCACCTAACCAATCCGAAGGCGATTCTCGTGTGGGTGTCGATCGTCGCGTTGTCGTCGAACGGCGCGGGCGGGGCGCACGGCGCGGTCGTGCCGGGCTGCCTCGCGATCGGCTGCGTGGTGTTCGGCGGCTATGCGCTGGTGTTCTCGATGGACGGTGCGCGCCGGCTGTACGTGCGCGGCCGTCGCGCGATGGAAGCGTGCCTGGCCGTCGTGTTCGGCGTGGCGGGGATTCGGCTGCTGGTGACGAACGTGTGAGGTATCGCGCGCCGAAACTGCATTGGCTGCGAGAGGCGGTCAACCGGGCAAGGGTCGCGCCGACGACGGCATCACGCGTGGCCGTCGCGACCGTCGTGGCCGAAGTGCCGGTTGACGTGCAGGCATCGGAGCCTCGCACAGCCACACTGTTGCGCGATCCCGGGCAACGGCGAATGCCGCGTATTTCCGGATACAGTGTGGCGCAGGCCATGAAGAATGCACGAGGTGCCGGAAGATGCCGATGATTCATTTCTTGCGCTTGTTCTGGGTGCTGGCGGGACTGTTGGCCTGCTCTTCGGTGTTTTCCGCCGATCCGGCGACCGGCAATCCGCTGCTGTCCAAAGTACGTCCTTGGTGTATCGGCCGCCTGGTGTTCGATCGGCCCGTTTCGAGCGAGATCTCGAATCAGCGTTACGCGTACCGCGGGGAGACACTGCTCACGACGCACGATGTGCCGCCGGACGCCTACCGTGCCGCAGTCGCCGCTCGCGAGCAGGAGATGCGTACCAGGCCGCGCTTGAATCCGGTCGAGATGGATTGGAAGACGCGTCACGTCTGGCTGGAAAAGGCCTTTTCCCCCGTGCCGAATTCGCGTGTTTTCGTCTTCAACGAAGCGGCGGCGAAATCCGTCACATTGCCGTTCGATACTGAAGGCTATCTGTACTCGAACCGCACGCTCGTCCGCACGACGGGCAGCATCGGCGCCGATGCGCTGGATCGTGCCGAAAGCATCTATGACGACACGTTCCGGCGCGTCCGGTTTCGCGACAACTGGGTCGTTCCGACCGAACCGGGTTTCTGCTTCGACGGCGGGATCGTCACCGGATCGTCGGCCTACCCCGAGGAAGTCAGGCAATCGTTCGCGTTGATGCCGGGCCGACCGGCGCTGCTCGTGATCCAGTTGCGCAATGCCGTCGACGATGATCGGCAGCCGCCGCTCAGCCGTGCGCTGCCCGCGTTGCGGGCGACATTGGACCGCCTGCCCGGAAGCTATCGCATCCTGCGCCAGGGAAAACGGTCGATTGCCGGCATGGATGCCGAGGAAGTGCTGTTCGAGCTGCAGGACGGCGCCGTCACGGCTTATCGCTTCTACCTGCTCGCGCCGGGCAATGCCGCCACGCTCGCGCAACCGTATACCGCGATCGAGATGCTGCTGGGCGTGGCCGCGCGGAACGACCTGCCACCGGCTCAGGCGACCTCGCCGGTCGATGAGACGGGCGCGCTGCAGGCATGGGACACGCTGCTGAACGGCCTGCGCGCGCGACCGGGCGCGATCTGACCGGAGGCGGGCGACGGGGTACGCGTTCGACCGGATGCCCCGCCGCACCGACGTGCGACGGAGGCGCCGGCATCGATCAAGCCGGCTTCAGAAAATGAAGCCCGTATTGATGAACTTCGAGTGGTGATCCGACACGATCGAGTCGAGCAGCTGCTTGCTGCTGTCGGTCTGCTTCGCCGCGACCATCGAGCGGATCGAGAACGCGCGCAGCGCGTCGCTCACCGACAGCGTGCCCTCGGCCGAATCCTTGCGCCCCGCGAACGGAAACACGTCGGGCCCGCGCTGGCACTGGCAGTTGATGTTGACGCGGCACACCTGGTTCACGAGCGGATCGACGAGCGCGCCGATCTGCGCCGGATCGGAACCGAAGATGCTGACCTGCTGGCCGTGCTCCGACGTCGTCACGTAGTCGAGCGCGGTTTCCACGTCGTCGAACGGCGTGACCGGAATGATCGGCCCGAACTGTTCCTCGCGATACAGCTTCATCCCTTCGGACACCGGATATACGACGGCCGGGTAGAACAGCGTCTTGCTGAATTCGCCGCCCGAATGATTGACGACCTGCGCACCCTTCGCCTTCGCGTCGTCGATCGCATCCGTCATGTACGCGGTGCGATGCATGCCGGGCAGCGGCGTGATGCTGACGCCTTTTTCCCACGGCATGCCGATCTTCAGCTGTTCGAGCGCGGCGGTGAAGCGCTTCAGGAATTCGTCGACGATCGAGCGATGCACGAGCAGCATCTTCAGTGCGGTACAGCGCTGGCCGTTGAACGACAGCGCGCCGAGCAGGCACTCCTTCACGGTGAGGTCGAGATCGGCATCGGGCAGCACGATCGCCGCGTTCTTCGCGTCGAGGCCGAGGATCGCGCGCAGCCGGTGCGACTTCGGGTGCTGCTTCTTCAGGTGATCGGCCACCTTGCTCGAGCCGATCAGCGCGAGCACGTTGATCTTGCCCGATGCGAGCATGTGCGGCACGACCACCGCGCCCGGCGCGTAGATCGTGTTGATCACGCCTTTCGGGAATGCGTCGCGGAACGCCTCGAGCAGCGGCTCGAACAGCAGCGTGCCGTACTGCGGCGGCTTGAACACCACGGTGTTGCCCATCAGCAGCGCGGGGATCAGCGTCGCGAAGGTTTCGTTCAACGGATAGTTGTACGGGCCCATGCACAGCACGACGCCGAGCGGCGTGCGGCGGATCTGGCCGATCGTGCCTTCCGCGATCACGAAGCGCGAGTTCGCGTTGTCGAGCTCCTTCAGCGCGTCGATCGTCTGCGTCATGTACGTGACGGTGCGGTCGAACTCCTTCTGCGAATCGGCGAGGCTCTTGCCGATTTCCCACATGATCAGGTTCACGACGAGTTCGCGCTGCGCGACCATCCGCTTGATGAAGTCCTGCATGCACGCGATGCGCTGCTCGACCTTCATCGTCGGCCACTCGCCGCGGCCGGCGTCGTACGCGCGAACCGCGGCGTCGAGCGCCGCATCGCTTTCCGTTTCGCCCATCACCGGGTAGCTGCCGATCTCGACCTGCTCGACGCTGCCGTCCGCCTGCCGCACGCACACGGGCGACAGCACGGTCTTGGTCGTGCCGTCCCACGGTCGCAATTCGCCGTCGACGAGCGACACGCGCTGGTGAATCGGCGAAGCCAGCCGGAATTCGGCGGGGATGTCCTGTAAGGCGGGAAACAGATGCTGCAGGGAGGCGGAATCGGGCATGACGGTCTCGTTTGACGGGGTGTCCGGGAAGGACGGGTGATGCGAATCCTGAGCTGAATGATCCTCGATCCTGAATCGGCATCATGACGCGCACGCGGCGGCGCGTCACGCGCGAACATGGCCGATTCAACGAATGGAACCAGTTCCATTTAAAAGGAACGCCGCAATGAATGCAACATGGGTCGAATCGCGTCGTCATTACCGTAAGCATTTGGAAAGAATGTTTCCGAATCGCCGGTATAACAGCCTGGGTGCAACCGCAAACGTTTTACTTCGGCCGAATTGAGCGGATAATGGCTCGACGCGGTGAGGAAAAAAATGCAGTGAACCTGAGAGCAGACGTAGTGAAGAACAGAAGAAGATCCGCCGCGCTGCCGATACGAGGTCGGCTGCCCGGAGCGCCGGGCCGGAGTTGCCCGGTCCGGCGCGCACCGGACCGTTGAATCCGTCCCGTCTGCTTGCCCGGTCCTTCGTGATCCTCCCCAGTTCCTCCGTCGCCCTATCCCGATTCCCGCCTTTTACCGATCGTTGCCGCATCAGGCGACCGATTCAACGCTTTCGTTTCCATTACGAATCAAGCCGCTCAATGGCCTGAAACAGAAAGGTATTCGTCAGGAATACAGAGCGCCATGCGCGTTCACGTTGCGGGCAGGCGACACGTTGAAAATTAATTAAAAACACGAATCATTCTCGTTTATTATTTCGCCGCATTACGAGCCGTGACGAGGCGTCACGGCTTTTTTCGTGCCGGTTGCGCCGGCCGGCATCGATCCGCGCCGGCCGTTCGCCCGCCGGCCTGCGCGACGGGGCGATCCTCCACGCGCGTCGTCGTCTTCACGAAAAAGGGCTTCGCCGGCCGATTCGCCGCGTGACAGGCGCGCGGGCCGGCGTGCGCTCGTTCGCCGTTTTCTTCACCACCTTCTACGTTCACGATGAAACTCAACACGAGCGCGTGCCATGCGCTTCTGATCGCCACGTCGCTGGCCGGCGCCCGCACTTCGTTTGCGCAGGCGGCCGACGCCGCGGCGACCCTGCCCGCGATTTCCGTCAACGCGGCCGCCGAGCATGCGTCGTACGACGGCGGCCATTCGCGTGCGGCGACCAAGACCGACATGTCGCTGATGGACGTGCCGCAGACCGTGAACGTCGTGCCGCATGCGGTGATCGAGGATCAGAACGCGACGTCGCTGCAGGACGCGTTGCGCAACGTGCCGGGCGTCGGCTTCTCGGTCGGCGACGGCCAGCGCGACCAGATCACGATCCGCGGCTTCAACAGCATCACGGATCAATACGTCGACGGCATTCGCGACGATGCGCTGTACTACCGCGACCTGTCGAACGTCGATCGCGTGGAGGTGCTGAAGGGGCCGGCGGCCGTGCTGTACGGGCGCGGCTCGGCGGGCGGCATCGTGAATCGCGTGCTGAAGCGGCCGCAGGCGAACCCGGTGAACGACGTGGGCGTGACGCTCGGCACGCGCGGCGAGCGGCGCGGCGAATTCGACCTCGGCTGGAACGCGAACGACGCGGCGCGCTTTCGCATGACCGGCGCGGCCGAGAATTCGAACAGCTTCCGCGACCAGTTCCAGCTCAACCGGCAGGCGATCGCGCCGTCCGCGCAGTTCAAGCTCGACCGCGACACGGTGCTGAACGTCGAATTCGACTACCTGCACGACCGCCGCACGTCCGACCAGGGCCTGCCCGCGTATCGCGGCCGGCCGGTCGACGTGCCGATCAACACGTACTACGGGTCGGCCGACGGGGTGAACAGTTCGTACAACGACGTCTCCGCGAAAAGCGCGACGGTGTCGCTCGATCACCGCTTCAACGATTCGCTGTCGTTCCACGGCGCGATCCGCGCGTACGACTTCTCGCTCGAGCGGAAGAACTACGTGACGTACGAGCCGATCAAGACCGCCGCGCATCCGGTCGTCACGCTCGACCAGTCGACGCGCCAGCGCACCGATCACGGCATCGACGGGCTGTTCGAACTCACGCAGAAGACGTCGCTGTTCGGCATGCGCCACGAGCTGCTGTACGGGCTGGAGCTGTCGCAGCAGCAGAAGTTCGACACGATCTACAGCGTGTCGAAGGTCGCGACCTACGATCTCTTCAATCCGCGGCCGGTCGTCCTGCCCGGCGTGCCGGCCGGCACGCGTGCGAAGACGAACGCGTCGACCGTCGTCGGGCTCGCGGGCGTCTACGCGCAGGACCTGATTTCGCTGACCGAACACTGGAAGGTGCTCGCCGGCCTGCGCTTCGACTACCTGAACCAGATCCGCCACGACTACACGTCGTCGAACGTCAATCTCGACCGCACCGATCATGCGTGGAGCCCGCGCGTCGGCCTGATCTACGAACCGCTCGACTGGCTCACGCTGTACGGGTCGTTCAGCCAGTCGTTCTCGCCGCTGGCCGACACGCTGATCAGTTCCGGCGCGTTCTCGAACGGCGCCGCGCTCGCGCCGCAGAAGACCACCGCGTATGAAGTCGGCTCGCGCTTCGACCTCGGCGGCAAGGCGACGGCCAGCGTCGCGCTGTTCGACATGCGCCAGACCAACCAGCAGATCGGCGACCCGGCGAATCCCGGCTATGCGCTGCCGATCGGCACGCAGCACGTGCGCGGGATGGAGCTTGGCTTCACCGGCGAGATCGCGCCGAAGTGGTCGGTGTATGCCGGTTACGCGTACCTGAACGGCACGGTGGACGGTTCCGCGCAATCGACGGCGGCCGGCCTCGCGGTGTCGAGCAACACGCCGGGGCTGAT
Organism: Burkholderia sp. BCC0397; assembly: GCF_902832865.1. NCBI lineage: Bacteria > Pseudomonadati > Pseudomonadota > Betaproteobacteria > Burkholderiales > Burkholderiaceae > Burkholderia > Burkholderia sp. BCC0397. The sequence goes on from NZ_CADFDL010000001.1 coordinate 25,274, forward strand.
GCCGCGCCACAGCGCGAACCTGTGGCTCAAGCGCGAGCTGCCGTACGGCTTCTATGCGGCGGCCGGCATGCAGTTCCAGTCGGCGCGCTACACGTCGGCGAGCGATCTCGTCACGCTGCCGTCGTTCACGGTGTTCAACCTGGGCGCAGGCTATCGCAGCAAGAAGGTCGACGTGACGCTCACGCTCGACAACCTGTTCAATCGCCGCTACTTCATCGCCGCGCACGGCAACGCGGACCTGTACAACATGCCCGGCGATCCGCGCACGCTGACCGCCACGGTGAAGTGGCACATGTGACGCACACGGTGCGCGACAATGCGGGTCTTCGTCACGATGACCCGCACCTGACTGCCCATGATTCGTCCCGCGATTGATGTATCGACCATGACCAGCCGCGCCTGCGCGCTGCTTTTATCGTTGCTGGCGTGCGGCCCGGTCGTTTCAGCCGACGTGCCGGCGCGGCACGCATGCAACGCCACCGCGCGATGACGCCGGCGCGACGGCGCCGTTACTTGACGTCTTCGTCGTCTTCCTCAGCGGCGTCGTGCGCGTCGCGCTCCGGCGCCGCATACGCGCTCGCCTGTTCGAGCAGCCAACTGCGGAACGATTCCAGCGGCTTGCTGTGGCTGAACTCGGTCGGATACACGAGGTAGTACGCCGAATCGCCGACGGTTGCCGCATCGCACGGCACGACGAGCCCGAGCTGCTGCAACTGTTCCTCGACGAAGAACTTCGGCACGAGCGCGACACCGAGCCCGGCCGCGGCCGCGCTGATCAGCATCGTATGCAGTTCGTAGCGCACGCCCTGCATCGTGCGGATGTCCTCCACGCCGTGCGTCTCGAACCACTGCGCCCACGCGCCGGGGCGCGTCGTCGAGTGCAGCAGCGGATAGGCGAGCAGATCCTCGACGCGCTCGACCGGCCCCTTGAGCAGCGCCGGCGAGCAGATCGGCACGACTTCCTCGCCGAACAGGTAATCGGACGACGTGCCGGGCCAGGTCGGCTTGCCGTAGTGGATCGCGGCTTCGAAATGCGTGTCCTCGAACGAGAACAGGTCGGTGCGGCTGCCCATGTTCACGCGCACGTCGGGCGTGCGGTCGTAGAAGCTCTTGATGCGCGGGATCAGCCAGTGCGACGCGAAGGTCGGCAGCACCGCGAGTTCCAGGTAACCGCCGCCGCTGCCGTGCGCGATGATCGACAGCGTGTCGCGGTCGAGCGTTTCCAGCGCGCGCCGCACCTGCGTGCCGTACAGCTTGCCTGCCCGCGTCAGCACGACGCGCTGCTTCACGCGCGCGAACAGTCGCACGCCGAGGCTCGCCTCCAGCGTCGCGATCTGCCGCGACACCGCGCTTTCGGTCAGGAACAGCTCCTTGGCCGCGTGCGTGAAGCTCTCGTGGCGGGCGGCGGCTTCGAAAGCCACGAGCGCGCCCATGTTGGGGATCTTGAATTTGCGCATGATGCTCGATTTTTCTGACGAATGGACCCGCACGGCGCCGGGTGAAGCGCCGGCGAAGAACGGCTGATAATTCCAAAAACTCATCACGTATCAATTTAATCTCGCTTTACGCCCCGCTGCAACCCTTTGAATAATGCTTCCCGTGCAAGGTCAGGCGCCCGCTGGGCGGCCGGCCGACGAGTGGCCGGCACGTTTGCCGGCGGGCCCCCGAAACGAGAATCCAGATGCGCAATCCGAATATCGACAGCTTGCTGACGAAGCTGCTGGGACAGGCGAAGACCGACGCCCTGTTCTCGACCCTGAACATGCCGGCCATCCTCGAAGAATGGGAAGACGGCATCGTGACGCGCGCGGAAATCGCGCAGGCGATGAACATGGCGCTGTTCGAGGGGCTGCTCGAGCGTTCGGCGAACGGCCGCGCGTACACGGCCGACGCGATCGAAAGCGGCGGCTCGGTCTATTTCGACCACGGCGCGCTGCGCACGGTGCGCTGGCCGCACACCGGCGCGCTGCCGCCGGGCGAGGCGGCGTTCACGCGCATCCTGCGTCCGCTCGGCTTCCGCCTGAACGGTCGTTACCCGCTCGACAAGCTCGGCATGACCGGCCGCGCGTATGCGCATGAAGACGCGCCGGACGAAATCGCGCAGTTCTTCGTCAGCGAACTGCATCCGGAGCGCTTCTCGAAGGAATTCCAGCAGGCCGTGACGAACGTCGTCAGCTCGTCGCGCGACCCGCTGTCGCCGGCGGCCGTCGCGCTGCTGTGGGAAGTCGAGCGCGAAGGCTGGCTGTCGCTGGAAGCCGCGCACGCGCTGTTGCCGGAAATCGTCGGCGCGTTCGCGCGCCAGCACGATCTGCCGAACGAGCTCGACTATGAAACGCTGCTGATGGAGTCGGCGGAAATGGCGTGGATCGCGACCGAGGGCAACGCGTTCAATCACGCGACCGACCGCGTCGCCGACGTGTTCAAGCTGTCCGACGACGAGAAAGCGAAGGGCCGGCCGATGAAGCCGGAAGTCGAACGTTCGCGCTCGGGCCGCGTGTTCCAGACGGCCTATCGCGCAGATACCGTCGAGCGCGAGTTTCGCACCCGCGACGGCGGCACAGTGAAGCGCAACGTGCCCGGTTCGTTCTATGAATTCATCACGCGCAAGCGCACGTTCGACCAGGCGTCGCGTCGCTGGGTGACCGACCTGCGCTTCGACGCGGGCAACGCGCAAGGCATCTTCAAGATGACGGCGAACGCGGCGAAGTAAGCGCGACGCATCGCGCGGCGCGTACAAAAGCAGATGGGCCGGCGGCTGGTTTCAGCCGCCGGCACGTTTTCGTTCGTTGACGGGGCGTTGCGTGCGTCAGGAGAGGTGCGTGACCAGATAAAACAGCACCAGCAGCCCGATCGGTACGCCGAGCAGCCATGCGATCAGATATTTGCCCATGTCGTTGTCCTCCTCGTGGCCGCGACGCAGCGCGCGTCGCGGTGGGGTGAGACGACTGGCGCGTTACAGCTCGCGGTCGAATTCCTTCAACTGTTTCTCGGCTTCGTCGCGGGCGATCCCGTAACGCTCCTGAATCTTGCCGGCCAGATAATCGCGATTGCCTTCCGCGACCGCGAGATCGTCGTCGGTCAGCTTGCCCCACTTGGCCTTCAGCTTGCCGGTGATTTGCTTCCACTGGCCCTTGATCTTGTCCTCGTTCATGGTGTGCTCCTTTGGTAAGGGGAGAAAAGTGCGGCGCTCGGCCGCGGGATAGCTCAGGCCTTCGCCTTCAAGCCGGATGCGTCGACGTGCTTCACGCCCTTGATCGAGCGTGTCACGGCGATGGCCTTCTTGACGGCGGTCTTCGTCGGCAGCACGCCCGTGAGCGTGACGACGCCGTCCACCGTCTTCACGCTGATGTCGGTGCTCTTCACGCCCTCGGTGGTCGCGAGCTCACCCTTCACCTTGGTGGTGATCCATGTGTCGGTGACAGGCTGGTTCGATTCGGTTGCCATGCCGCTGTCGGTCGACGAAGCCTGGGCGTGCGCGTTCGTGAGCGGGGCAGCGGAAAGCAGGAAGGCCGCGCTGACGGCGAGCAGCGTCGAAAGGTGCGAGGTCTTGTTCATTGATGTTCTCCTTCGATTGGCGGGGTGAATCACTCAGTGGGTGAGCACGGCTCGTTCCCGTGCGTGCATTTCCGGGCCTTAGCGGGCGATCGGCGTGTCGTAGCCGGGCTCGCGCGGCGGCATGTCCGGGCGCGGCACGTCGGGTGGCCGCGGCACCGGCGGGTCGGTGCCGGGCGCCGGTTCGGGCGGATGGTCCGGGGGCGGTTCGGGCCGCGTCGGATCGGGTGTCTGATGCAATTTCATCCGGGTGTCCTCCCTTTGCGGTATGAAAGGGCAGCGCATGAGCGCCGATGCAGTACCAGCGTACCGACGCGAACGCGAGCGGACATCGCGCAAATTCACCTGATTGGCTAGTGCGTTTGCACCGGGGACGGAACGCACGGGCGGGCACGCCACGTGCACCATGACCCGGGCAACGCGGCGCGATGGGCGCGCGGGCCGCGCTGCGCCGTTCGGCGGGGCACCGCACGAAACGCGGGCGGCGTACGAATGTACTATTTGAGATAGTGCATCCGCGCCTGTCGCGCCGTTGCGCGGCACGCGATCATCGCCGCACGCGCCGGGCGGGGCATGCCACTGCAACGGGCGCTCGGCCGGCGCTCATGTTGACCGCTCATGTTGACGACAGGGACAACGATTCGTTGACGTCCTCGTCCGCCTAAAGGCGGAGGATTCCCACACCTGGCGATGCACGTCCGCATCGGAGAATATTCAGCGCAGCGTTGGTATCACGATCATGCACGACACCACAGCCGTCGCAGGCCCACTCTCTTACTCGCAGTCCCGCGATACCTTTCGGCCGCGTCGTGCTGTCTTTCGACCCGCACGACGAACAGGACTGGGTCGAACCGCTTTCGTCGACTTCCTCGAACGTGGCCCCGTGCGCGATCGCTTTGTAGCGGAGCTTGTTCCGGAAGGACGACCAGGATGCGTCGTAGACGCTTTTCGCCATCCTGGTTCTGGCAAGTTTGACGGCAGATACGTTGCCAACCGCGATGTAATCGAAACGCCGCACCAGATCGAGCGCGAGCTTATGCTGGAAATCGGCACGGGCATTCGCCACCGTGGCATGCAGCTTCGCGATATGTCGCTTGTGCTTTCGCGCCCGCTGCGCTTTCGCCAGCTTTTCCGCCGCTCGTCGACCGAACTGGTCATTGGGCAGCTTCTCGCCGGTCGAAAGTGTGGCGAAGTCTTTCAGGCCGAGATCGATGCCAACACCGGAACGGACCGGGCGGGCCTGCACATCGGGCATCTCGATCACGATGTTGAGAAACCAGTTGCCGCGTGCATCCTGCGCGAAGTTGGTCCCGTCCTTGATCTTGCCTTCGGGAAGCGGCCGGCTGTTGAACACGCGAAAGGTGTTGCCGGCGAAACGAAACGCATCGCCCTCGCGCTTCAGGTCACGCCCCTTCAGCGGCACCCAGCCCAGCGATTTCCTGCCGCGATAGCGCAGGTAGGGTCGACGGTGCTGACTGCGCGACTTCGCATATTGCTCGCACGTCGCGTTGACCGTGCCGGAGTGAATACCGAGTTCCTTGCTGCTGCCGGTCGTCAGCACGTTCAGATCGAAACCCGTCGGCCACTTCTTGCTCCACTTGAGCGCGTGCTTCTGCGTGTCGTTGCAGAAGTTCCAGACGTAGTTCACCGCACGGCTCTGCTTGTTGAGCAGCCCGTTGAGCGACTTCACCCGGTAGCGGTAGACAAGGATCATGCAGGTGATCCTAACCCGTGGAAGAAGCTGTCTGTCAACGGCACGCCTTTCCTTCCCGCCATCAATGACGGGGTTTCTCGGAGCAAATTCTGATGAACGAACAAGTAGACGAACAGGCGCTCAAGTCGCATACCGACCGGCGTCAACTGCACCAGATCATCGCCGGGCTCACCGAGGGCGTGATCCTGATCGAACCCGACCAGCGGATCGTCTGGGCGAACGAGGCCGCGCTCGCGATGCACGGCGTGACCGAGTTGAAGGCGCTCGGCGCGGACGTCACCGAATACCGCGAGCGATTCCGGCTGCGCTACCGGAACAACCATCCGGTGCGCGACGGCCACTATCCGATGGATCGCGTGATCGCCGGCGAGGAGTTCAGCGACGTGACGGTCGAAGTCGAATCGGCCGCCGACGAGACGGTGAGCTGGGTTCACCGCATCCGCAGCCTGGTGCTGACGAACGCGGCCGGCGCACCCGACTGCCTCGCGCTCGTGCTGCACGACGCGACCGAATGGGCGAGCGCCGAGGAACGCTTCGAGCGGACCTTCAACGCGAATCCGGCGCCGGCCGTGATCTGCCGGCTCGACGACTTGCGCTACGTGAAGGTCAACCAGGGCTTTCTCGACATGACGGGCCACGCGCGCGACGACGTGCTCGGCCGCTCGGTGTACGAGATCGACGTGCTCGAACAGGCCGAGCGGCGCGAGCTGGCGATCGAGCGGCTCGGCGAAGGCGCGACGATCCCGCAGATGGAGGCCGTGCTTAAACTTGCCGACGGCAGCACCAAGGCGGTGGTCGTCGCCGGGCAGCCGATCGACATGAACGGCGAGGCGTGCATGCTGTTCACGTTCATGGATCTCGAGCCGCGCAAGCAGGCCGAGCGCGCGCTGATGCAAAGCGAGGAACGCTTCGCGACGGCCTTCCGGATGGCGCCGGTCGCGACTGCGATCGTCACGGCCGAGCGCTTCGAGCTGCTCGACGTGAACGATGCGTTTGCCGCGATGACGGGCCACGCGCAAGGCGACCTGCTCGGCAAGTCCGCCGACGAGATCGGGCTGTGGGCCGAGCGCGGCGTGTGGCCGCGCATCGAAGGCCGGCTCGCGCGCGACGGCCACGTGCGCAATGCGGACGTGCAGATCCGCACGCGCGACGGCGACGTACGCGATTGCGTCGTGTCGGCCGACCCTGTCGCGATTCACGGGCGCGACTGCCTGCTCGTCGCGCTGCTCGACATCAGCGACCGCAAGCGCACGGAGATGGAGCTCGTCTATGCGATCGAGACCGCGATGCAGGATGCGTCGTGGTTCAGCCGCACGCTGATCGAGAAGCTCGCGAACGTGCGGCGCGCGAATGCGCCGGATGCGGGCGCGCAGCTGTCCGACCTGACCGCGCGCGAGCGCGACGTGTTCGACCTGCTGTGCCACGGCCTGGCCGACAAGGAGATCGCCGGCCGCCTCGGGCTGGCGCCGAACACCGTGCGCAATCACGTCGCGACGATCTACGCGAAGCTCGACGTGCACAGCCGCGGCGAGGCGATCGTCTGGGCGCGCGAGCGCGGGATCGTCGGCGCGGCCGAAACGAACGGCGCGCGCGGCGACAAGGGCGGCGCGAAGGGCAAGGACTGACCGCGGCGGTACGAATGCACCATGCCGATTGGTGCATCCGCATCTGCCGCCCGCGGCGCCCGCTTGCGATCCTGTCCACTCGGCGGTGCCGCGCAGGCCGCTGCATTGCCGGCTTTCCTCAACCATCGCAGGAGAAGACCATGGACAGGAATCGCATCGAGGGCAAGCTCAAGCAGGTCAAGGGTTCGGTCAAGGAAGCACTCGGCAAGGTGACGGGCGACCGCGAGACCGAAGCGGAAGGCGTGGCCGAACAGCAGGCCGGCAAGCTTCAGGAGAAGGCCGGCGAGGCGGCCGATGCGGTGCGCAAGCATACGGGCACTGATCGGCACTGACCGATGACGCGGCCCCCCGTGGGCGTCGCGAAGGCCGGCCGGACGGCGTCGCAACGATGATGCGTTGCCGGCATGACCACGGCCGGCCTTTACCCAGCGGCGCGGCCGCCATTCCCCACGGAAGACCTCCATCCACGGCCCACCGTCGTACGGGCCGCGGATCGGCCATGACCACGGAACTTGATGACAAATCCTCACAACATAGTTCCGATATTTCGTTTGCTGCACGGGTATTGGCTACCCACAATCCCTTCACCTCTTTCGCGATGAAAGGTTCTTCGGAGACGGAACCGCGGTGAGCGTCCGGCCGGATCGGTGCGTTGCATGCGCCCTCCGCACGGAAAGGCATCACCGGCGCGCAGGAGGTTGCCGACGCGTGCCCATCGCGCGTTGCATCCCGATCCCCAGAAGAAGGACTGCCATGACGTTTCGCATTCGCTCGCTTTCCGGCGTTGCACTGACCGCCGCGCTTCTCGCGTTCCAGACGGGCGCGGCCCATGCGCAGGAGACGATCGTCAAGGTCGGCGTGGCCGGCCCGCTGACGGGCGGCGGCGCCGCGTACGGCAAGGACATCGAGAACGGCGTGCGCATGGCGGTCGACGAAGCGAATGCCGCGCGTACGACCGTCGGCGGCAAGCCGGTGAAATTCGTGATCGCGTCGCAGGACGACCAGAGCGATCCGCGCACCGGCGTGCAGGCCGCGCAGCAGCTCGCCGATGCGCAGGTGGCCGTTGTGATCGGCCACTTCAATTCAGGCACGACGCTGCCCGCGTCGAAGATCTACGCGAAGGCCGGCATTCCGATGATCACGCCGTCGGCGACCAATCCCGACATCACGCGCGCCGGGCTCGACACCGTATACCGCGTGATCGCGACCGACACGCAGAACGCCGGCAACGCCGGTGCGTACGCCGCGAGCGTGACGAAGGCGAAGCGCATCGCGATCATCGACGATCGCACCGCGTTCGGCCAGGGCGAAGCCGACGAATTCGAGAAGGCCGTGCAGGCGAACGGCGGCACGATCGTCGCGCGCGAATTCACGAACGACAAGGCCGTCGACTTCAGCGCGCAGCTCACGAAGATCAAGAGCACGAACGCCGATCTCGTGTTCTTCGGCGGCCTCGACGCGCAGGCCGCGATGCTCGTGAAGCGCATGCGCCAGCTCGGCATCCGCGCGCAGTTTCTCGCGGGCGGCGGCGTGATGAACGCGAACTTCATCAGGCTGGCCGGCAATGCGGCCGAAGGCGCATCGGTGTGGGAATACGGGCAGCCGCTGTCGCGTCTCGCGAAGGGCAAGCTGTTCGAAACGAAATTCAAGCAGAAGTACGGCGTCGACATGCTCGCGTATGCGCCGTTCGCGTACGACGCGACGTGGATCGCGATCAACGCGATGCAGAAGGCGAACTCGACGAAGCCGGCTGATTTCAACGGCGCGCTGAAGGGCACGCGCTACGACGGCATCACGGGCACGGTCGCGTTCACGAACACGGGCGACCTGAAGAACCCGAGCTCGACGCTGTATGAAGTGAAGAACGCCGCGTGGCAGCCCGTCACGACGAAATCGGCGGACTGAACGCAACACGCGCGGGCGGGCTTTCGCGGCGATGCCGGACGTGCTGAAATAGCCGAAGCGATCGTCGAGGAAGCCTGCCCGCGCGACGCCGCGTGCGACGCGGCACGAATCACCTACAGGCGCTGAGCCTTTTACGTGCAACCGGAGTCAGTTGTGAGTTCTCAAGTCGTCATCGTCGGCGGTGGTGTGATCGGCAGCTCGATCGCCTATTTCCTGCGTGCTACCGATCCCACGGTCGCCGTGACCGTCATCGAACGCGATCCCACCTATGCAAGATCGTCGTCGGCGCTGTCGGCCGCGTCGATTCGCCAGCAATTCTCCACGCCGCTGTCGATCGAGATGTCGCTGTTCGGCATCGACTTCCTGCGCACGATCGGCGAGCGGCTCGAAGTGGACGGCAACCGGCCGTCGATCGATCTGCACGAAGGCGGTTACCTGTTTCTCGCCACGCCGGCCGGCGACGCGACGCTGCGCGAGAACCATGCGCTGCAGACACGCCTCGGCGCCGATATCCGGCTGATGGACGGCGACGCGCTGCGCGCGAAGTTTCCGTGGCTGAACGTCGACGATCTCGTGTCGGGCGCGTACGGCGTGAGCGGCGAAGGCTGGTTCGACGGCTACGGGCTCGTGCAGGCGCTGCGCAAGAAGGCGCAGGCGCTCGGCGCGCGCTACGTGCCGGCCGACGTGAAGGACGTCGTGCGCGACGGCCGCAGGATCACGCATGTCGTGACGGGCGACGGCGAGCGCTACGCATGCGACACGCTCGTCAACGCGGCCGGTGCATGGACGCGCACGCTGTCGTCGATGATGGGCATCGACATTCCCGTGTATGCGCGGCGCCGCAGCATCTTCAACGTATCGTCGCCGGCGAAGCTTGCCGATTGCCCGCTGCTGATCGATCCGACCGGTGTGTATTTCCGGCCGGAAGGGCGCACGTATATCTGCGGCACGTCGCCGAGCCCGGATCGCGACCCGGACGACCTGCCGCTCGACGAAGTCGACCACGACCTGTTCGACGACGTGATCTGGCCGACGCTCGCGCATCGCGTGCCGGAATTCGAGGCGCTGCGCGTCGAGAATTGCTGGTCCGGTTACTACGAGTACAACGTGTTCGATCACAACGCGATCATCGGCTACCACCCCGAACTCGACAACGTCGTGTTCGCGAACGGCTACAGCGGCCACGGGCTGCAGCAAGGGCCGGCGACGGGGCGGGGCGTCAGCGAACTCATTCTGGGCGGGCGTTACGACACGCTCGACCTGTCGTCGCTCGGCTGGGCGCGCGTGCTCGAAAACCGGCCGATCGTCGAAAAGAACGTCGTGTAGTGCGGCGTGACCGCCCGCTATGGGGTGGGCGGGATTCTCCTTGTGTCTCAAACCCGTTGGCCCGACTTAGTCGGGCCTTTTTTCATTGTCGGCGTGCCGCACCGTGCTCGAAGTCGTCGATGCCGGAATGTGGCAACATCGCGGAGGTTTTTACACACGATCTCTACTTGAGCAACGGGGGCTTGCCGGGATGAGCGACATCGCTATCGATATACCGTGGCCGGTCATGATGCTGATTTTGGGCACCAGCTATTGGCCGTTGTGGCTGCTTGTCGGAGCAGGGTCGATGTATTTCGGTGTGACGCGTCTGCGCGGGATCGGGCGTGTTGTCTGTATGGTCGTTGCGGTCTTGTTCATCGTTTATACCGGCTTGGCCTTGTACGCGATCCTTGCCAGGTAGGGAAAACGTCGGCGACGGATTGCGATAACGATGCGGTCAGCCGGAAGTGGCGTTACGGCGATTCAGGGATGTCACGACACGTCATTCGCGATGCTGGACGCGAGGACGTGATCGATCTGCGCGGAACGATACTGGCCCGGCTTTGCCGGGCCTTTTCCATTCCGCGCGCTACCGCACGCCATAAATCGCGTCGCGCAGATCGAGCGTGTACTGCCCGTTCATCCCTTCGTAGAGCGTGTTCGACAGCGACACGACGGTGAGCCCGCGGGCGCGATCGACGAACCATGAATGACCGTAGACGCCGCCCCAGCGCCAGGTGCCGACGGATTCCGGCGATGCGGCCGCCTGCGGGTCGTGCAGCACCGAGAAGCCGATACCGAAGCCCGCGCCGGGCAGGTCCGGCAATTCGAAATCGCCGGTCTGTACGCGGCCCATCTCGTCGACCAGCTCGGCCGGCAGGATCGCGCCGCCACCTGCGCGCAGCGTGTCCAGCACCGTCAGCACGTCGCCGGCGGTGCCGACCATTCCGGCGCCGCCTGACGGGAACGCTTGTGCATTCAGCGCGCGCGACGGCGAGTACGTGACGCCGACGAACCCGTCGACGATGGGCACCGTCTCGTTCTCCGCGAGCCGGTGCGGCTGCGGCGTGTCGTTCACGTACGGCGTGGCGAGCCGCGCGGGATCGCGTGCGACGAAGCCCGTGTCGCGCGCACCGAGCGGGCGCAGCACGAGCGCGTCGATCGCATCGGCGAGCGGCACGTCGCAGACGGCCTCGATCAGTGCGCCGATGACGTCGATCGACAGCGAATAGTTCCAGCTGGTGCCCGGCGCGAACAGCAGCGGCACGCTCGCGATCCGGCGCAGGTTTTCGGCGAGCGTGATCGATGCACCATCGAGCCCGTCGGAGACACCCGCACGTGCATAGGGGCCGTTCGCGTCGGTTTCGTTGAAGCGATAGTCGAGGCCGGCGGTATGCACGAGCAACTGCCGCACCGTGATCGTCGGCACGCGGCCGTCGGGCAGCGCCGGACGGAACGCGGGCAGCCAGCGCGTGATGTCTTCGTCGAGCGACAGCTTGCGTTGCGCGACGAGCGCCATCGCGGCCGCCGAGACGATCGGCTTCGTCACCGATGCGAGCCGGAACAGCGTGTCCTCGCGCATCGGCGTACGGGATTCGCGGTCCGCGAACCCGGCTGCGCGGCGATAGACGAGTTCGCCGTCGCGGGCGACGAGGACGACCGCGCCGACGAGACGCTGCGTGTCGAGCTGGCGGGACAGGACCGCGTCGATGCGCTCGGCGAGCGCCGGATCGGTTGACGACTGCAGTGACGATGCGGGAGAGGAGATCATCGAAGTTTCCGTCGTGAAGGGTCTGGTCGACATGTTATGAGGCTGTTGCCGCACGCGTCGTTAACCCTTACACCGAACAGGGCGATGTGCGCGGCACGGCCGGCGTCGACGAATACCGAGCCCGGCAGCAGACAAAATATGCGCCAACCGGCCGGCGGCGTTCGCTAGAATCTGCTTTCGTCGAGGAAATGACGCATTTGCATGGTGCAGAGCAGTATCGAATCGAAGACGCTGCTTGTCCTGATTCCATCGTTCATCTTTCACCGGAGGCGAGCATGCCAGGTTTACTTCCCGATGTTGACCGCGAGGGGCTCCTCGAATATTCGGTGGTGTACACCGATCGCTCGGTCAACCATATGTCGCAGCGCTTCCAGGGCGTCATGCGCGACATCTCCGCCACGCTGAAAAAAGTCTACAACGCGAAGTCGGTCGCGATCGTCCCGGGCAGCGGGACGTTCGGCATGGAAGCCGTGGCGCGACAGTTCGCGACGAACAAGAAGTGCCTCGTGATCCGCAACGGCTGGTTCAGCTTCCGCTGGTCGCAGATTTTCGACATGGGCAGCATTCCGTCCGAAACGACGGTGCTGAAGGCGCGCCCGGTCGAAGCGGGCAGGCAGGCCGCCTACGCGCCGGCGCCGATCGACGAAGTAGTCGCCGCGATCCAGAAAAACAAGCCCGATCTCGTGTTTGCGCCGCACGTCGAAACCGCGTCCGGGATCATGCTGCCGGATGCATACCTGCGGGCGGTGGCCGATGCCGTGCATGCGGTCGGCGGTATGTTCGTGCTGGATTGCATCGCGTCCGGCACCGTGTGGGTCGACATGCAGGCGAGCGGCGTCGATATCCTGATCAGCGCGCCGCAAAAGGGCTGGAGTGCATCGCCGTGTTGCGCGATGGTCATGTTGAGCCCGCTCGCGCGCGAGCGCATCGATTCGACGACCAGCACCAGCTTCGCGTGCGATCTGCGCAAGTGGCTGCAGATCATGGAAGCGTACGAGGGCGGCGGGTTCGCGTATCACGCGACGATGCCCACCGACAGCCTCACGACGCTGCGCGACGTGATGAAGGAAACCGACGCGTACGGGTTCGACAAGGTGAAGGCGGAACAGCTCGAACTCGGCGAGCGCATTCGTGCGCTGCTGACGGAGAAGGGGTTCAGGAGCGTGGCCGCGAAGGGGTTCGAGGCGCCGGGTGTCGTGGTCAGTTATACGGACGATGACGGTATTCGCACCGGGAAGAAGTTCGCCGATGTCGGTTTGCAGATCGCGGCGGGTGTGCCGTTGCAATGCGACGAGCCGGAGGATTTCAAGACGTTCCGGCTCGGGTTGTTCGGTCTCGACAAACTGCATGATGTCGATGGCGCGGTGAAGCGGTTCGCCGATGCGTTGAACCGGATTCTTTGAGGCGGTTGTGCGGAATGGAGTGCTCCGGTGGTCGCCGCTCGTTCGTTGAGTGGCGACTTCTGAGTCGTTGAAAACGCAACCATTCGGGATCGTGACATGACCGAAGGCGCTCTAACGTTTGCCAGTCAGACTGAATGGGAGAGCTGGTTGGGGCAGAACGGCGGCACGTCGACCGGAGCATGGCTGCGGCTCGCGAAAAGAGGCGCGGGGCAGCGAACCGTCAGCTATGAAGAGGCGGTGGAAAGCGCCCTCTGCCACGGCTGGATCGATGGCCAAAAGAAGGCCGAGAGCGAGCAATACTGGTTACAACGCTTTACCCCGCGTTCGGCGAAAAGCATCTGGTCCAAACTCAACAAGGACAAGGCCGAAGCGCTGATCGCCGCAGGCAGAATGTGCCCGGCGGGCATGGGCGAAATCGAGAAGGCAAGGAAGGACGGCCGCTGGGAGGCAGCTTATACGTCGGCCAGCAACTCGACCGTGCCGGATGACCTGCAGGCGGCTCTGGACGCCAATCCAAAAGCCGCGAAGTTTTTTGCAACGCTGAACAGCCGTAATCGCTATGCGATCCTGTTTCGGATACAGAACGCGAAGAAGCCGGAAACACGGGCGCGCAAAATCGCGGAATTCATCGACATGCTGAAGCGGGGCGAGACTTTTCATCCGTAGGGCTGTGCTGCCGGCGGCATGCCGGAAGAACCGCTCGTGACCGGGAACAGCTGAACGCGGACAGCTACCGCACCCAGTGACGAAGGCGTTCAATTTTTCGGCGCGCCGAGATCAGTTGCGTCGTAGTGACGGAATTGGCTTCATTGGCACGGTGTGGCCAATTCAGGTTGTGCGATTTTATGAGTGACTTTATTTATAAAAATAAAACGATCGAGATATAGTTGATCGTTGATTTACATCTACCTGACGAAGTTGACAGTTGCATTTCATTTAAATGTTAATTTAAATTGATTTGCAGATAAATCGGTAATTTCGATTAATGAAATAATCAGGAGGGGATGTGATTCATCGAATGCTGTTTGCCGGCGCGATTGTGCTTACAACGGCGATGCCTGCCCATGCGGAAAGCGCCACGGACGTTTCTCCCATCTGCACGACAGTCCGGACCGAACCAACCCGGGACTCGCTATTGAGCCGAAGCAGTTATTGCCAGAAAACGGTCCCGCTCGAATATGTCGCGAAGGACGATCAAAACAATGAAATCGGGCGAGTGGCTATCGACGCCTACGCGTATTCCGACAATCCATCGAATCAGCTCGCATGGCCATTGAAGTTCCGATTTCGCACACGCATCATTTCCGGCAATCCGGGCGGCCTGATGATCAAGCCCGTCGTCGAATGCGGTTCGGATTGCACGGTTGCACCCAATGCCGGTGTACCGCTTGCCCTCGGTGGACTGTCCAACGAGATATCGGTGATGGTCACGCCGAACATGGGATCCAGTAACCCGCTCAGGTTCAGTCCGACCCTCGAGTATCGGGTCGCGAAGTCGGGAGACTCGTTCGAGAACGGGGCAAGCGTGAGTCCGTACGCGGGTGTGGGTTATATTCCCGACATTCGATGCGACGTCGCGCTCGTCAAGAGCAACTCGCAAGGATGCGTCTACGCGGACGCACCGGCGGTTCTCCGTACCATCGTCGCCACGAATCCCGACGTCGACGAATCGGCAATCCATATTCGCGAGGCGCAGGCGGCCGGGCGCCCCGGCAAGTTCGTGCCGAAGGGTGACGGCACGATTTTTCCTGATACCTGGGAGTCCAGGCCGCTGACACGCACGCGCGACGCAACGCTTCGGCGGGACAATCGGGATGCATCCAAGAAGCAATGCGTCGCGAAATACGGCTCGGTTAACGGCCAGTGCACGTTCACCGGTGATCCGGACGAAACGCCGACCGATTGCGATTGCGACGAGTATCCGTTTGCGTCGACCGAGCAGGGTGCATCAAGTGACCCGGAAGTATCGGTCAAACGTATCGATGCCAGCGATAATCGACGCGCGGGCGCTTTTCTCGGCAATTTCTATTTGAACCAGCGCGTGCTCGACCAAGAGAAATTCTACGTCGATGTCGGGTCTCAGCAGCCTGCGGCAAAACGTTGAGCCGCTGGGGAGGAAAACCGTACCGTTGCCGCGGTTCGTGCGTATCTTCGGACCGCGGCATGAAAACATTCACCACATGAGCGATCACCAGAACGTCCCTTCCTGGCTTAACCAGCCCTATGAACGCTGTCGCCGCGTCGTGCCGGGCGCGATGCAATCCGAGACAGTGCCGATCGAGGATGCGCTGGCGCGCGTGACAGCGGCCGATGTTTTCGCAACGGAGAATGTCCCGCCCGTTCCGCTCGCTGCGGTCGAAGGCTATGCATTGCGCGCATCCGATACCGTACATGCGACGCATCGTGCACCGGTCGAGCTCGATTTCGAGTTCAGTCGGCGCGCACTGGCTTCGCCAGCGGGCAGTCCGGCGGCTCGCGCAATCGGCGCGCAGTGTGCGGTCGATGTCCCTCCGTATTTCCCGCTGCCGGAAAACGCCGACACCGTCGTCCCGAAAGGCGATCTTGAAATTACGCATCGCGGCGCTCGGTCTTTCCTGCTGCTGCACGCGCCGGTATCCGCCGGCCAATACGTGGTCGCTTCCGGCAGCGAGTATCGACAAGGCAGCCTGCTCCTGCCCAAGGGCAGCCGGATAACGACCGAATGGCAGATCGCGCTGACAGCGGCTGGCGTCCGCGACATCGAGGTGACGAAACGGCCACGCATCGGCGTGGTGATCGTCGGGTATGAGCAGTGCGCTCCCGGCGTCGCTCGCGAGCGGTGGCAGCGGCCCGACACGAGCGGACCGTATATCCGTGCGGTGCTGCAGCGCTGGGGATACACGGTGTCGTCGGTCGAGTACATCGAGCCTCCGGACATGACACTGCCGTCGCTCGAAGTGCAACAGAACGAGTACGCATTCAAGAAGAAGCTCGCCGAGCTCGCGCAACGTTACGACCTGATCGTCGGAGCCGGATTGCCTGCCACGCCGCCCTTCCGGGACATCGGACTGAATGCGCAACGGGTCTATTCGCAAGACGACGCGACCGTCGAGATCAAACAAACGCCGGCCGATCGTTTCAACTTCGGACGCAGCGACGATCGCTCGCCGCCGAAGAAAACCACGCTTCTGTTCAGGCGGCCCGACGGTACGCAGAGCGGGATGACGGTCCTGACCAGCTACGATCAGGCCACGCTGATCAATCTGCCGGGCCACACGAGCGCAGTGGCGATGCTGATGCACGCGATCATGCCGCGTGTGCTCGATTTGCTCGAGCACGCTGCAACACCGGGGCCGCATTGGGAAACCGGGATCGTCGATCACAGTGTCGAGCGCGATGCTAGGCTGAACGCGATGCGATGGGGCAATCTGCATCGTGGCGTCGATGGCAACCTGGTCATCCGCCTGCTGCCATCCGAAGGCGACGGGTTGATCGGCGGCGTCGTTCGTGCCGATGTGCTCGTCGCGATCCCGGCTGCGGAATATCCGATGGCGGCAGGTTCGCCCGTGCTGTTCCTGCGTCTCGATCGCGACCTTTCCAGCGAGCCGCCGCGCCAGGTGGCGCCGACATCTGCCGAGGCAGCCTCACAATCGCCGCCGGCCGTCGAAACCCGCACGACAACCGTCGATATCGACGACGCACGCGCCATCGACCTTCGCGAAACATGGCAACGGCTCGACGCAGCATTCGCCGCCGATGCGTCGCGCTTGCCTGGCGGACTCAACGGACCCGCGTCCGACGACGACATCGCTGCCTTGCAGGTCGCGCTGGGTACGACGCCGCCTGACGCACTCGTCGACAGTCTGCGCATTCACGATGGACAGGCGGCGTTGGGCGATGCGTTTTCTGGAAGCGATGCGCTGCTGAGCGCCCGCGAGATCCTCGCGCAATGGCGCATCTGGAAAGGTCTCGTGGACGCCGGCGATTTTGACGGCATGACATCGGAACCGGATCCCGGCATCGCCGACGACTGGTACAACCTGAAGTGGATTCCGTTTACGCATGACGGAAGCGGTAATCACTTGTGTATCGACCTCGATCCCGCTGAAGGCGGTGTCGCAGGCCAGGTGATTCGTGTCTGGCATGACGATGCGCGGCGCGAGCGTATCGCGGGGAGTTTCCAGGCGTGGCTTGCCGGCATCGCCTCGGCGCGACGATCAAGCTGAGCACTCGTCGAGCATGCAGTGCAGTGGGTTTCTGACGGGGTGGGTCGCGCGGTTGAACATCGCGCGTTCGCGAAGGTTCGACGTCGTTTGAAGCTGCGTCACCGTTGCACTGCTACGCCGGCAAAAGCCCCGCTTTCCGATAATTGTCGATCAGCGCGTCATAGAGCGAGAGATCGGCGCGACTCCGCGCGATGAGCTGAGCGCCGGCGATGGCGGCGAAGATTGCCCGCGCCCGCTGTTTGCTCTCCCGAGCGCTGACCACCGCCGCTGCGGACAGAACCTTGCTGAGCCACGCCACGTTTACGTCGGCGAAGGCCAGGACTTCTTTCATCACGACTTCCGGCAGATCGTCGGTTTCGGCGGCCATGAAGCTGCACAGGCACAGACGGTTGCCGGTCTCGAGCGCCTTGCGGAAGGTGTCCGGATAGCGACGCAGGCAGTCCAGCGGATCGCGCGATCCGGCCAGCATGTCGTCCAGCGCCACCGCGGAATCCTCCCAATAACGCCTCGCTACCGCGGCGCCGAGATCGGCCTTGCTGTCGAAGTGGTGGTAGATGCTCGCGGCCTTGATGCCCACCTCGTTGGCGAGATCCCGATAATTCAACCCGCCGTAGCCGTGCGTCTGCGCGAGCCTCGTGGCGGCTGCCAGGATTTTCTCTCTCGAGTTCGAACTCGCGTCGTTCGTCACCGCTTCAGCCTCCGCGCGCAGGAAATGGATGTTGACACCCCGGATTGTACCTTATATGGTTAAACTAACAAACGTTAGGTAGATTCGTGCGGCGACGTATTTTTACGTCGTCCGATCCAGTGCAACCGACTACGGAGCGCCCCTGCAATGACTTCCAGTAACGCCGATTTCGACACAGCCCGACTGCCCATGATGAAGATCCACGATTTCCCGACAGGGCCCTATCCGACACGCGTGCGCATTGCGCTGGCCGAAAAGGGGCTGCAATCGCGCGTCCAGTTCGTGATGGTCGATCTTTACAAGGGCGAGCATAAAAAGCCCGAGTTCCTCGCCGGCAAGAATTACTCGGGTACGTTGCCGGTGCTGGAGCTCGATGATGGAACCTGTATCGCCGAGTGCACGGCCATTACCGAGTACCTCGACGCGCTCGATGGCGTACCTACGCTCACCGGCAGCACGCCGCGCGAAAAGGGCATCATCCACATGATGAGCAAGCGCGCCGAGCTGGAGTTGCTCGACGCGATCAGCGTTTATTTCCATCACGGCACGCCGGGGCTGGGCCCGGACGTCGAGACGTATCAAAACCCGGAGTGGGGGTTTCGTCAACGCGACAAGGCGCTGAGGGGCATGCGCTACTTCGATTCCGTTCTGCAACGGCAACCGTATGTTGCGGGCGAGACGTTCTCGATGGCCGACATCACCGTCATCGGTGGTCTGATCTTTGCGATGCTCGTGAAGCTGCCGGTGCCTGAGGAATGCGAAGCGCTTCGAGCCTGGTACGCGAGAATGCTGGAGCGTGAGAGCGTCAGGAACCAGCCGGTGTTTGCGATGCTGAGCTGAGCTGGCCCTGCGTCGGTCGATAACGGGGCGGATGGGACGAGCGAACGGATGGCTGCGCTATCGCGTCAAGCGATACAAAACATCGGGACAACCCTCCTGGTTTCTGCTTCCGTCGCTATACGCAATGGCAACGAACCCGTGCTGCTCGTAAAACGCAGCAGCATCGTGGTTCATTTGGAACGTATGGAGCTGGAGCGTACCGTCCGTTTGCGACTTCACCGACTCCAGCAGGGCAGTGCCGATCCCTCGCCGTTTGAATTCGGGGCACACGTACAACTGCTCGAGCCATGTCACGCCGTCAGTAACAGCGTGTGCGGCCATGCCGATGATGAGGCCATCGTTCACGGCAACGGTAACGTTGCCCGACGGAACAAGCATGTTGGCAACCCAATCGCGGACGGCCGCTTCGGCGTGCGCGAGTGGCGCATAGGATGCCAGCGTGTCGCGCGACCGAAGATAGACGTCGGCCACCGCCGCAGCATCGGCCATAGTCGCGCGACGCAAGATCAGGGGCATGGTTCGGCCACTCCGAAGTCATCAAGGAATGCTCGACGATAGCAGCATGGCATCGAACTTCCAAGGTCGCGCGGAATGCTGCTGAAGGGGGCTGAAATCGGCAAGTCCGCGCGATATATCGAGTTTGCAGCACGGACAATTGGCGCAACTTCCGGCCAGTTTCTGCCGCCCTCGGCCATGAAGAGACGCTCGGTATCGATCCGCAAGCGACTGGTATGAGATATCTGACGGACGCTCTGGCCGAGCAAGCCCTGGCGCGCTTTCGTCGTTCACGGTCCGCGGTAACGCACTGAGACCCGCCCAGTCCGGGCATCCGGACTGGGCGCTTCAACGACCTGGATCTTCGACACTGGCAGCATGCAGGCGATCAAAATCGAGAATAACGATCTCCCCGAATCTCAGCGCGACGATACCCTGACTCTCGAGGTTCCTGAGCAACTGGTTTGTCGTCTGCCGTGTCAGCGAAACCATTGAAGCCAAGGTGTCTTGCGAAAGCTTGATGCTACTCCGTTCGGCATCGATTCCGCCGTAGCCGCCAGCGATCAGCAATAAGCGACTTGCCAGTCGCTGAGCGGCGGGCAACAGTATCATGGCTTCGTTGTTCTCGAAGGAGATCCGGATTTTTTGCGCCATCAACACGCCAAAATTCCGCCAGTAAGCAGGGTGAGCTTCAAGCAGGCTTTCCAACGCGGGGCCCGGTACGTGAAGCACGAGAGTCTTACTGATTGCTGACGCATCGTGCGGGCGGGGCAACCCGTCGAACATCGAGATTTCGCCGATCCAGGCGGTCGGCCCAAGTACCGCGAGCAGCGCCTCTTTTCCATCCGCTCCGACTGTGCCGAGCGACAATGCACCGTCGAGAACCGCGTAAAGGCCGAACGACTGTTCGCCGCGCCGGTAAAGCTGTTGCCCCTTCTTTAATCGGAGCAGGTCAGCGTGCGCGACGAGATAGTCCTGAAGCTCGACCGGCAAGTTCTTGAACCACGGTGTTACCGCAAGTTGTGGCCTGTAGCGTTGTACATCGGGATTCATCTGGCGCCAATCTGTCGGGTAGCTGATAGATATTAGCCGGTTTTGACGACATGATTGGGGCTCATGTCTGACGGCACCGGGAGATCATCGCGGGCGTCGGCCCTGTTCGAGCGGCAAGAGTGGCACGTGGCGGCAATGGCAAAATGCCAGCGCCTGAAGCGCCATGCGAGCCGAACAAATGACTTCCTTTACAAGGTGCGCAGTCGTGGAACATAAACATATTTCCGGTCTTGTCGATGTCATCAAGGTGGATCGGCCTGCCGACATCCTTCAAATCGCACGTGACGGCACGCTTGACCGCGCGTTTGGATCCGGCAAGCCATTGCTCAACAGTCTGTTGGTCCGACGCATACTCAAGGTGCTGTCTCACAAAGGCCGTCGATTCCCGACGATGAGTGCGAGAAAGGCTCCTGGACGCGAGACTCAACAGGACGCGTTATGGCAGAAACTTAATGCTGTCGCACCGGATATCCGTGCGGCCCCCGCCGACCTGGAGCCATTGGCAGTGTGGGTCCGCGACACGAACACCGGCGTTGCAGTCGGGCCGCTCGTGCAGCAGGTCATAGGCCGTTTATTCAACCCCACCTTTGAAGCTGGCGAGGCCACGTGGGCCGCCGCGCAAGTGATTGCTGCGTCGCTTGCGCCGGGGAATGCGCTGCGTAAGCTGACCTGGCAAGTGACCGGCAAGGTGACGCGCGCCAAGGCATTACTCGCTTCGATGGTCGGTGGAGACCTTGCAGGCGTCCACGCGGTCAGCGTAGCAATACATAATGTCGTAAAAGGCCTGGATCAAATGCGTGTTCTTTACCTCGACGCCTCGATGCGGCAGACACTCACGCCCGAGATGACCAGCCGTCGCTGTCTGTTCGCCCCGGGCGTGGTCCTTCGTCAAGCGACATCGAGTGGAACGGTAGGTGGCTGCCCCTACGCTGCGGGTACGCTTCTGTTGTTGGAGCTGGAGAAGGCTCGGCAGGCAAGCGGTGACGAATCGATGATTTTTCTTGCCGACACGTGGAGTCGCTGCCCGGCCGAGCAATGGGTGCCGGCGATGCTGGAAGGCGTATGGAGGCGAGCCACAAGCGCTCACGGACAATAGGCGCCGCATCGTTTGCACCGTAGCCGGTGTGTACACGTTGAACAAGCACATCGGCAGCCGAGACATTCTCGTGGCCATCCGGCCGTTGGTCTTCGTGAAGAACAAGGTCTACGATGCGAGCGCCCGCTCAGGGTCGTTTTGAGCCGGTAACGGACCACCACCGCATGTGGCAACATTGCGGTCATCGCTACATCACATCAGCGCGCTGACTGATGCATCCTTCGGAGGGAACTCATGTTCGACCACGTCAAATTCGGCGTCAGCGACTACGCCGCCAGCAAGGCGTTTTTCCTCAAGGCACTTGAACCGCTGGGTGCCGAAATTGTCGGGGAAGGCGAGCCGTCGTACGGGATCGAGATCGGACTGCCCAGCAAGTCTTCGCTGTGTTTGTTCCCGACCGACGAGAAGCTGGCGCCTCTCCACATCGCGTTCGCGGCCGACACGCGGCAGCAAGTCGATGCGTTCCATCGTGCGGCGCTGGAGGCCGGAGCGAAAGACAATGGCGCACCGGGGCTGCGGCTGCATTATCACGCGAACTACTACGCGGCGTTCGTCATTGGGCCGGATGGACACAATATCGAGGTGGTGTGTCATCGGGCGGAGGGGTAATGCGCTGGATCGGTAAAACGCTCGCGGCGATCGCAAGCATTGCGTTCGTCGGCATCGCCTGCGTTCAAGCAGCGCCCCGCGAAACTGCATTCCCGCGCTTCACCCAGACGGAAGGCAAGCTCGACAGCGACGGGCTTCCGCTGTCCGGCGTGAAGCTCTGCGTGCTTCCCGACCGTGCGCCGTGCTTCGAGATGCCGCCGGCGCCGCTTCCCCATTCTTCGAAAGAGTGGTACCAGTTCGGTCTGAATCCACGGTCCGAGCGGTTGCCGATTGCGTCGGGTGGCTCGTGGGTGTTCTTCTCCGGGATGTTCTCGGGTGGCGGCAGCGGGATGCTGGAGCGTGTGGCCGTGCTGCGGGTCGGCGCGAACGGCAAGATCGAGAACCTGATGCCGAAAGTCACCCAGACGGAAATGGCCGACCGCGCGATGTGGAACTTGCCGGAGGTGTCGCCGTATCCGCTGTTTGTCCGGGCGGACGCTGAGTGGCAAGAGGGCGAAGTTCATTTCGACAAGCACTTCTTCGAAGTCGACGCATGGGTGTTCGATCCCGCCGCCAATCAATACGCGAAGCGCTTTGCTTACCGCACGAGCAAACGCTACGACAGAGGCGAGGGCGGGGACCACGTGCTGAGCGCCGAACGTCCGGAGATTCTGCGCCGCCTCGCCGCCGGCAAGTAGCGCCTTATCGCTGCGCGTCCCCGTAAGTCTCCTTGCACACCTCGCGTAGCGCGTCGACGAGCAGATCGCGCGCGGGCGACTGCGAATCGGCGGAGCGCGTGAACAGCGCAATCGGCGGCAACGTCCACACCAGCGAATAAGGCACGATCGCCACGCCGGCGATCCGCACCAGTTCTTCCGCGATATCGGCCGGCACGATCGACACGGCCTCGTCGCTCGACGCGATCATTTCGCCGATCAGCTTCGACGAGTAGCTTTCGACGATCGGCACGGGCGGTGCGATGCCGGCCGACAGGAACAGGTCGGTCACCTGTTCGCGCATCGGCGTATGCGGCGCGCCGAGAATCCAGTCGAGCGCGTGCAACTTGTGCCAGTCCAGCGGCGTGCGGGCGAGCTTGGCGGCAAGACGCCGGCTCGCGATCATGCGTGGCTGCTGCTGGTACAGCACTTCAAACGAAACCTGCCCCAGATCGATCGCCGACGACGCGCGCCCGATCACGATGTCGACGCTGTGATCCCGGAGTTGCAGCAGCAACTGGTCGCTGGTGCCTTCGTGAATCGTCACGGTCAGGCGCCGCTCCATGCGCGCTTGCAGCCGCTTCAGCGCGGCCGACAGCATCTGGCCGGAGATGAACGGAATCACGCCGATGTGCAGATGGGCCGCATGCCCGGCGGCGACGGCCTCCATCTCGCGGGCGAGGTGGTCCAGATCCTTGATCATCGCCTTCGCCCGTTCGAGCACGACCGCGCCGAGCGCGGTGGGCCGCATGCCGCGCGACGAGCGCTCGAACAGCGGCGTGCCGAACATGCTCTCCAGCTCGGACAGCGCGTTCGTCACGGCCGGCTGGCTGCTCGCCATGTGCTCGGCGACACGCGTCAGCGACCCGTGCTGCTGGATCTGCAGCAACAGCACCAGATGCCGGATCTTCAGACGCGCGCCGAGCCGCCTGACCACGTCGTTTGCATCGAAATTCATTGACTGGTCATGCATTAATCAGGAAAAAGTGATGGACCGATATTAAAACAGAATCATCACGTTATGGTGGATCCCTAGAATCCCCTTCATGGATCGCGCCGGGACTGGCCTGGCGCCCACGCCGGGACCCAAACATGAAACAAACAGAGACACAGCAGCAGGCCGCGTTCGACTATCACGAGTTTCCGACCCCCGGGAAAATCTCGGTCGTGGCGAGCAAGCCGCTGGTGACCCAGCGCGATCTGGCGCTGGCCTATACGCCCGGCGTGGCGAGCGTGTGCGAGTCGATCGCCGCCGATCCGCTGCAGGCGCACCGCTTCACGAGCCGCGGCAACCTCGTGGGCGTGATCACGAACGGCACCGCGGTGCTCGGCCTCGGCAACATCGGCCCGCTCGCGTCGAAGCCGGTGATGGAGGGCAAGGCCGTCCTGTTCAAGAAGTTCGCCGGGATCGACGTGTTCGATATCGAGATCAACGAGACCGACCCGGACAAGCTGGTCGACATCATTGCCGGCCTCGAACCCACGTTCGGCGGCATCAACCTCGAGGACATCAAGGCGCCGGAATGCTTCACCGTCGAGCAGAAGCTGCGCGAACGCATGAAGATTCCCGTCTTCCACGACGATCAGCACGGCACGGCCATTACCGTTTCCGCCGCGTTCATCAACGGGCTGAAGGTCGTCGGGAAGTCCATCAAGGAGGTGAAGGTCGTGACGTCGGGCGCCGGTGCGGCCGCGCTGGCGTGCCTGGACCTGCTGGTCGACCTCGGGCTGCCGGTGGAAAACGTCTGGGTGACCGATATCGAAGGCGTCGTCTATCGCGGCCGTACCACGCTGATGGACCCGGCCAAGTCGCGTTTCGCGCAGGAAACCGATGCGCGCAAGCTCGCCGAAGTGATCGGCGGCGCGGATGTGTTCCTGGGGCTGTCGGTCGGCGGCATCCTTACGGCGGAAATGCTGAAGGAAATGGCGGCGCGTCCGCTGATTCTCGCGCTGGCCAACCCGACGCCGGAAATTTTCCCGGAACTGGCGCACGAGACGCGCGACGATGTCGTGATCGCGACGGGCCGCTCGGACTACCCGAACCAGGTCAACAACGTGCTGTGCTTCCCGTACATTTTCCGGGGCGCGCTGGACGTGGGCGCGACGACGATCACGCGTGAGATGGAGATCGCCGCGGTGCACGCGATCGCGGGGCTGGCCGAGGAAGAGCAGAACGAAGTCGTCGCGGCGGCCTACGGTGCGTACGACGTGTCGTTCGGCGCGCAATACCTGATTCCGAAGCCGTTCGACCCGCGCCTGATCGTGCGGATCGCGCCGGCCGTGGCGAAGGCGGCGATGGAAGGCGGCGTGGCGACGCGCCCGCTCGCGAATCTCGATGCGTACGTCGAGCAGTTGCAGCAATTCGTCTATCACTCGGGCGCATTCATGAAGCCGCTGTTCGCAACCGCGCGCCAGCTCGTGCGTGACGGCGGCAAGGCGCGGATCGTGTTCACCGAAGGCGAGGACGAGCGTGTGCTGCGTGCGGTGCAGGTGATCGTCGACGAGAAGCTTGCGCGGCCGATTCTGGTCGGGCGTCCGGAGGTGCTGCTTGCGCGCATCGAGCGGTTCGGCCTGCGTTTGCGACTTGGTCAGGACGTCGAAGTGACCAATCCGGAATATGACGAGCGTTTCCCGCAGTACTGGACGAAGTATTGGGAACTGCGCTGCCGCGACGGTATTTCGAAGGAAATGGCGCGCGTGGAAATGCGCCGCCGCCTGACGCTGATCGGCGCGATGATGGTACAGCTCGGCGACGCGGACGGGATGATTTGCGGGACGGTGGGCGAGTATCACAATCACCTGCGGTTCGTGGACGAAGTGATCGGCAAGAAGCCCGGTGCGTCGACCTACGCGGCGATGAACATCCTGTTGCTCGATCAGCGGACGGTCGCGCTGGTGGATACGCACGTGAACGACAACCCGGATGCGGAGCAGATCGCGGAATTCACGATCGCGGCGGCACGGCAGATGGAATGGCTCAACTTGACGCCGAAAGTCGCGCTGCTGTCGCGGTCGAATTTCGGGTCGGGGAGTGCGGCTTCAGGCGTGAAGATGCGCCGGGCGCTGGAGATCGTGCGGGAACAGGCGCCGGATATCGAGGCGGACGGCGAGATGCATGGCGACTGTGCGCTCGATGAAGGGCTGCGGGCGAAGCTGCTGCCGATGTCGCCGTTGAAGGGGGCGGCGAATTTGCTGGTTTGTCCGAATGTCGACGCCGGTAACATCGCGTACAACCTGCTCAAGACCGAGGCGGGGAGTAACGTGGCGGTGGGGCCTTTCCTGTTGGGCGTGAATGCTCCCGTGAACATTCTTACTTCCAGCGCGACCGTGCGGCGGATCGTGAATATGGCTGCTTTGACTGTGATTGAAGCGAATCGGGGTGTGGCAGGCTGATTGATTGGTTGTTGCGGGGCGGCCGAGGCCGCCTCTCGTTCGTCGGCACCGGGTCAGAAAGTGATCGTTCGTTTCATATGGAGTATTTTCGGATTGAATACCGGGATCCAAATCGCGCGGTATTCCGGTATGAACACTCAATGGCGGAAAAGCAGGTGCTGAATGAGGTTCACAGGTGCACGCATATTGGTGCTGACCTAGAGAAGGTCCCAGATTTCGATGACGCCAAAGTTCTTCGGGTTCAACAACTGAGCAGATTTGCTCTTGATGTGTACGTCACCATCAACGCGAACCATCTTTGAGTTATCGTGAGCCACGACGGCCTGATGATAATCGTCGCCCGCTAGTTCTACTTGCACCTTTCGTTCGACGTCACCAACGGTTGAGTCGATAGTGACCGTGCCCGACGTTTCGTCCTTCGGTCTGCTCAGCTTTGTGATATATCCAGTCAGTCTGCGATTGGAAAGGACGTAGTCGCCCTTGTAGTAGCTCGTTGCTTTTTCCAACACTTCAACGTGCTTGTCATCGAAAACAAACTTTGCCGGCCTAGATTCGAACAGTGGGCTTGGCGCCGCCGTCACTGTGACCTCAAAAGTCCGGTTGCGCTTTTCACCGCTAAAGCCGAGCAGCGCGTCGCACATGTTGGAACTTACACCTGCGAGAATAGCCGCATCAAATGAGCCCAGATCACCATTCTCTTCGTAGGTGACAGTCGCATTTTCTAGAGCGCTGAGGCTGGTGACGAGGTTCGATGTGATTGCTTGTGCGAGTGGCATCGTTGCAGTCATCTCTGGTCCAACGGCACCCGCCTCTACTGGAGCGATAACGTTGACGACGTAGCTGCCAACCTCAGTTTGTCCAAGCAACAGTGTCTCAAGGTATTCCTTTGCCTCTTTTGGAGCACCTCGGGTGAATTGCTTTCGCTTCGCATATAGTGACTGTGCTGCCGCAGACAAAAGGTCCTTAGCCTTGGCGATCAGGAGGACGCCGTCGTTGATCGGGATTGTTCCATCGTTTGTATCGTCATGTACTACGCGAATAGTGATGACGTTTGCGAGCAGGCGTCTGACTTCGCTTAAGACGTCAGAAATCGCGCGTCCCTCAAAGGACGCTATCGATGCGAGGGCGTCGCCCATTCGCTGCCAATAGTCCTTGATGTACGCGAGCGGCAGGATGACCTCGGCGTCTTCATTGTCCTGTCGGTGCCAGATTGTTGCTACGTTGCGAATTTTCCCGTCTTCGAACCACTGCTTGTGTTCCAGGTATGCCCTCAGCTGATCAGTGGACACCTGAAGGTCGCGGCGGCGATCAGAGTTAGTCATAGCCACTCCCCATCGCTAGCACGGTCCATCATCGCCTTTAGAGTGCCAGTCGTCAGCCGCTGATGCAACGGGATTGAGACAGTCACCGTGTTCGTATTGTCGGTTGGCTCGTAGTCACGCAGCGATAGCCAGTAGCAGTTTTTGTGAAGCTCGATATGTTCATCGTTGTGCCCGATCCAGTGTTCAACGTCTTCGGGTACAAGGAGCACCGCAAGATAGCGTGGGGAGGCGAAGTCTGCGCCTCGGAGGTCGTCGTAATTCTTGCGAGGGAGCGGGAACCTGATCACTTCGCCGTCTAGATCCACAAGGTTCTGAGAAGTGCACTTGAGCTGAAACTCGATTTGAGGACTGCGGACGAGGTGTCCATGGTATCCCTTGCTTTTGAAAGCAACATCAATACTGTCGTCGTCAACGGATGAAGAGGTGCGATTCAGCCCTGCGTGTGCGGCGAGAGCGCACACATAGGCATAGTTGAACTCCTCTTTCTGCTTCTGCGGGTCCATACGTCCGCTGCCACTCCCCTTGGTCGCGTCGTGCTACACATCGGAATCGTGTGCATTAGTCTTTCGAAGAAACATACGGTACCACGGTTGCCGCACTATGTGAGGACGTATGTGCCCTGAGAGTGCTCGCTGGCGGGCGTGGGTGATCTAATTGCGGGAGGACTTATGAAAGTCTTGACCTTTATCTCGCGACTCGACACGTGCTTTTAAGAGTTTCGGGTCGTGGATAGGAATGCCGTGTAGTTCGTTAGGGCCACCGTGTCGATAGGGAGGTATTTGGTGCGTCAATCAGATTGCTTGATTTGGATGACTTGTGTTTTGTGATCGAGGGGTTTTGAAATGAAAAAGGATCAGTGCCTATCTAATTTCATCATCGTCTTATGTTCTCCGGACATACCAGTCACGAGTAGCTTTTTTGCTGTGGGGGAGAAGTCATCCCAATGTTCCGTCCCGATAGTTAGCAGAAAAAGGTCATGTACTATTTTCTCTGCATCGCAAAATTTTTCTAAAAATGACTTTAATGTCGCTGGGCTTGGCTTCGTCTCAGCAAGGGTCGCGTGTTCGATCCAAATGCCGGGGACCTGACCATGAACAATTGCTGATATTGAGCTGTACCATTTTTCGATGCGAGTTAATAATCCAAATTTTTCTTGCAAATCCCGAAAGCTCGGAGTGTGAATCTTATGATATGCCAAAATCTCTGATTTTGAAATGTGGTAGCTGTCTTCGCGTATCAGGGATGAGAGCTCTGCGTGGTGTGATCGAAAATACGTATAGTAAAGGGCATTTTCGACAATGCTACGTATGGAACTTGCGGCTGCCTTGTAGATTGCTAGGCTGGCCGTCGCGACAGCATGATGTGCAGATATTTGCATTGCTCGCACAAAGGTAAGTGCTGGATTTCCGCGGTCGACATTCTCAAGTTGCTTTGACCAAATTGCTAAGCGATAGCAGGCATTATCTATTTGCTTGATGGTGGCGTCGTTTGTCAAGAATGCGGATACGTTTCCATTCCAGTCAACCGATTTTAGCGCGTCTGAGAGCTCCTTGGTCAATTTTCATATCTCCATTTATCGTTGTTCGATGCCTTTTAGATACATGTCGGGTTCTATCTTTTCGCTTAGGTTATTTAATAGTGAGCTGATTTTTGCGCTGCTAGAATTCTCGAATGCGCGGAGTAGAATTTCTTTTGCCGAGAGGCGATTTAGTGTTGCGGCCGAAGCGTTAAGAGGCGTTTGCTTCTGAATTATTGAGATGAGCTCCTTTTTTGAGAGTCCGCGCCGATTTACTGCTTCCAGGGCTGATATAAGCCAGCTGGGATCTTTCGGCGCCGTCGCCGATGTTTTATGTGGAGAGGTCGTTCCAATAATATCTAGGTGATCTTTTAGTAGGCGGCCGAGATCATATGAAAAATCCTGATCTCTGGTGATATTTTCGGAGATCAAATACAGATCTCGAGAGGATAATCCGGATGCAAGTAATGCGCCAATCATGCGTCTCATGATTTCTTGGCGATTGGCTTCATTTTTCATTTTATTACCTCAACTCGAGACAGGAATTCTTTTGTTACGCTGTAGAGATTGTGCCATGCTTGTGAGCTGTATGGTTTCTTGTTACTCCAGACGAATCCATTTCCGCCATCTAGTTCATTGAATGCTCCGTAGCGTTTTGGTGTATTATTCAGGCAGTATTCAGAATATTTTTTGTCTGACCTTATTTGCTGCTCTTCGTTTGAAATCCCTGTTCTGCCTGTTAAATTGAAGAGGATGTGAGGTTTTGGTCCGTTTGCTCCTTGCTTTTTGGCTTCGATAAAAGTCATCATTAATCCGATCCCGCGAACTGCGTAACGTTGCGGTACCACTGGAATCAAGACGTGGTCTGAGTTTCTGAGTGATGTTTTTGTGAAAACCGATCCGGCTGGATGGCAATCTATAATTATAAGATCATACTCTTTTCGGCACTCTGATATAAATTTTGAGAATCGTTCTTCTATGGGTTTGATGCTGCTATTGGCTTGACCTAATGCAACATACATTAGGTCAAGGGTTGATGGAACTAGGTCCAGCTTTGACCCATTCTGAAATGTGAGAACTCTGGTTCTTACATCTTCAAGTTTTGGTGGGGTTTCGTTCCCTGGTACCTGTAAATGATACGGGTTTAGGTTGATGTCATCGTCAACAAGGACTGATAGGATTGTTTTATTTTTCTGCTCTAATTCGAAGTAGGTTTTTGGGAAAAGCAGGGCTTGGGATAAATTGAATTGAGGATCGTAGTCTATCAGTAATACTTTGCGCGGCTTTGTTTCGGGATTGCCAAAACGCACAGCTGCGGCTGTTGCCCCGAGATGCATTGAGGCGGTCGTCTTGCCTACGCCACCTTTCATGTTCATTACTGTCACGACTACACCCATGTCTTCCCCCGGTTTTCGTAATTTTTTACTGATCTAGCGACAGATGCATCGTATACGGCCCGAGCAAGAAGTGTCTAGTTTGATGTATTTGGCGACGATGGAGCGCCGCCTTTGCGATATTCCTATACCCTTCGGCCGCCGGCCCCGTAAATTTCCATTTCTGAGATGCGGTGCGACTACACTCGTCATGAAGCCACGCTTCTCACCGTCGGTAGTTGAACCCAGGCCCCTCCGCACCGATGGCCGAAAAGCTTCTTGCCCAACAAGACACTGCGAAAGGGAGAAGGAAGGGGAAACCCGAGGCAACAAAGAAGCGCGGACCGCATGGGCGGCAACCCATACGGCCTCTGACCACCACCAACTCATACGAGGAGTTGAGAATGGCTGAGGCCAATAGTAAGTCACGTCGCAGGAAGAACAAACCGGTCAACATGAAAGAGACGTTTGAGCTGGTCCTGCGCAACTACCTGGATCCTCCCAAGCGTGGCTGGCCGTAACTGCCCTGGATCAAGACAATCGATATCAATTTCAAGATCTTCGGATTCAAGCCGGGCGAGCGCGTGTACTTCAGAGTCAGCCACGTCGACCGCTCGATCACGATCACGCCGGGCTATAGGCAGTTGGCGTTGCGGGAGCAGCCGTACCACTCGATCTTGACCGGGGACCGTCGCCGCTATAACGCCTGCTAGGGCTGTTTGATACGGCTCTAGTGAGTGGAATGCAGGCGTTTACAGAAAGTGGCTGACCGCTAGGGCGATACCTCCCCGGCCGTTGGCCGAATGCCGCGACTCAGACCTATAGCGACCTTCAACAACTGTCACTGCCGCAAGGCCCGTGAGGCCGAGCCTCATCCGGCGAAACAACCACCCGAACAAACGCCCGAACAAACGCCCGTTCGACAAACCGCCCCCGAACCCCGCATCCCCCACGCACCGCCAACACCCGCCCCAACCGCAACGTAATGACCAAACCGCAAGACCTAGTGCATAGATATCGTTTGCCGAGCTCTTAATGACTATCGACAATCGTGGCTCGAATTCACCGCCGCGGCGCCAGAAGCGCCTTGGCGGCCGGCACTCGACGGCTATCCCGGCCGTCCGCGCCCACCCGCTCACGACGACATGTACGCGTTCACGCCCTCATTCCAAAATCCTGCCGGCTCGCCGATCCGCGAGTTGTTCAAGTACCTGTCCGAACCGGGCATGATTTCCTTCGCGGGTGGTTATCCGGCCAGCGACCTGTTCGACGTCGACGGCCTGAATGCGGCCGCCGAACGCGCGTACGCGCAGCCCGTCCGCTGCCTGCAATACGGCCCGACCGACGGCCTCGCCGAACTGAAGCAGCAACTGATCGCGCTGATGGCGCGTCGCGGCGTCGCGTGCACGCCGGCCGAACTGCTCGTCACGACCGGTTCGCAGCAAGGTCTCGACCTGCTGCTGCGCGTGATGGTGTCGCCCGGCGACGTCGTGCTGACCGAACAACCGGCGTACCCGGCCACGCTGCAGGCGATGCGTTTGCAACAGGCGCGCATCGTGACGATCCCCGTCGATGGCGAAGGGCTCGACGTCGATCGTCTCGGCGAACAACTCGCGTCCGGCGCGATCGCGCAGCCGAAGCTGCTCTACACGGTCCCGACTTTCGCGAACCCGACGGGCGCGACGCTCACGCGTGAACGCCGGCTGAAGCTGCTGCGTCTCGCGGTGCAATACCGTTTCCTGATCGTCGAGGACGATCCGTACGGCGACCTGCGTTTCGCGGGCGAAGCCGTGCCGTCGATACTCGCGCTGGCCGGCGAAGTGGACGGTGCACGCGACTGGCTCGTGCATTTCGCGAGCCTGTCGAAGATCGTCGCGCCGGGGTTGCGCGTGGGCTGGACGATCGCGCCGGCCGAAATCGCGCGGCGCTGCGTGATCGCGAAGCAGACGGTCGATCTGTGCAGCGCGCCGTGGACGCAGGCCACCGCTGCCGAATATCTGGCGGACGGTGCGCTCGAACGCCATCTGCCGCGCATCACGGCCGCGTACCGGCGCAAATGCGACGCGATGTGCGACGCACTGCGCGACGGGTTCGGCGATGCAATCGAATTCCATCGTCCCGAAGGCGGGATGTTCGTGTGGGCGCGAATCGGCGCGGTGCCGTCGGACGTGCTGCTGCAACAGGCGATCGCCAACAAGATCGTGTTCGTGCCCGGCAAGGCGTTCTTCGCGGACAACGTCGACGCAGCGTCGCTGCGCCTGTCGTTCGCCGCGCCGGACGTCGATGCGATCCGGGAAGGCGTCGCGCGCCTCGTGCGCGCGTATGGGGCGGCGCGGGCCGCGTGAGGAGACATCGACATGACGATCACCGTCAACGAAATGGCATCGATGGGCGCAGCGTCGAGCGCCGGCGACAAGCGGCCGGCGAAGCATCGCTCGTCGCAGATCAGCGCCGGGCCGCAGTATGTGGCCGACGTGCTCGGTCGCTTCGGCGCGGAGCCGGCGACCGATGCCGACGATGCGGCGCCGGTCGTGCTCGGCTACAACTGAGCGGCGCACGGGCGGCGGCGCATCGCATGCGAGCCGTCGCCGACACAAACGGTTAAGCTTGCTCGATCGAAACACCGACGATCGCCGCCGCCTCATGTCCGACTCGACCTCCGAATCGCTCGCGCAAACCTACGACCGCCTGTGGTCCGGCCTCGAATCCGGCGTCAGCGTGCAGCGCTCGCCGTTCACGATGTTGCAGGCGGCGACGCTCGGCCTCGATGGCGCGCCGAAGGTTCGGACGATCGTGTTGCGCCAGGTGAATCGCACCGAGCGCGTGCTGTCGTTTCATACCGATGCACGTTCGGCGAAGGTTGCGGAGTTGCGTCGCGATCCGCGTATCTCGATCGTCGCCAACGATCTCGACGCGCTCGTGCAGATTCGCGCGGAAGGCGTTGCGTCGATCTGCGAAGACGAAGCGCAACGGCGGGCGATCTGGGCATCGAGCCGTCCGCATACGCTGCTGCTGTATCGCGCGCCGTTGCCGCCCGGCACGCCGGTCGCGTCGCCTGAAGCCGCGCATATCGACAGCGCTGCACCCCCCGCCGACGGCTACGAAAACTTCTGCCTGATCCGCATGACGGTCGCGCGCATCGACTGGCTCGAACTCGCGCGCGCCGGCCATCGTCGAGCGGTATTCGATCTGACCGAAAGCGGCTACGAAGCCCGCTGGATCGCGCCCTGACGCTGGCCAAGCGCGCTCACGCCATTCAAGGTCGCCCGTCCGACGCGGCCCGGATCATCCACTCGCGCATCACCACGATCGCATCGTCGTCGCGGCGCTCGGCCGGATACACGAGATAAAACCCCATCGACAGCGGAAACGCGAAGTCGAACGGCTTGCACAGCCGTCCGGCGGCGATGTCGCGCTCGACGAGCGGCTCGGTCGCGAGCGCGATGCCCTGGCCGGCGACGGCCGCATCGATCGCGAGCGACGTCTGGTTGAAGCGCAGCCCCTTGTGCGGATCGATGTCGACCGGTTCGGGCATCGCAGCGAGGAACTCGGGCCACAGGTCGTGCGCGTCGTGCAGCAGCACCTGGCCAGCGAGCGCACGCGGCGAAGCCGGCGCGGTCAGCACCGAAGGGCTGCACACCGCATACACGTCGAGCGGGAACAGCGCGTGGGTGGCGAGATGCTTGCCGAACGGCGGCTTGCCGTAGCGGATCGCGAGATCGACGCCGTCGTGGCGGAACGTCGCGATGTGCGGGTCGGCGATCACGCGCACGTCGTAGTCGGGGTGCGCATCGGTGAACTGCGCGAGCCGCGGGATCAGCCACTTCGATGCGAACGACGGCGTCGTGCTGATCGTCAGCGCCGCGCGCCGTTTCACGAGCTTGTCGGTCGCGTCGGCGATCGCGTGCAGTGCGCGCTGCACGTCGGAGAAATACGCGGCGCCGTCGTGCGTGAGCGCGAGGCCGCGCGGCAGGCGCTCGAACAGCTTCAGGCCGAGCACGTCTTCGAGGTGGCGCACCTGCTGCGCGACGGCGCCCTGCGTGACGCCGATCTCGTCGGCGGCGGCGCGGAAATTGAGGTGCCGCGCGGATACTTCGAACGCACGAAGCGCATTCAGCGGCGGCAGGCGGGAAGGGCGTGGCGGCATCGTCAGGCTGTAGAAAAACTATCGGCTGGCGGCAGAAATACTGGTTCGACAGTCGGAATCGATGCGCCTACATTACCACCATGGCGCGCCGAATGGCGGCTGCGCGGCGGCAGAATCGGAGCGAGGAGCGGATCGTGACTGTAGAAAAAGTGGTGTTGATCACGGCGGCGGGCAAGGGCATGGGCGCGGCGATCGCGCGCGAACTGGCGGCGACGGGCTATCGCGTCGCGCTGATGTCGCCGTCGGGCAGCGCGGTGGCGCTCGGCGAGGAATTGGGCGGCTTCGGCATCAAGGGCTCGGTGACGGAAGAAGCCGATATCGACAAGCTCGTGCAGGAAACAGTCGCGCGCTACGGCCGGATCGACGCGGTCGTGAACAATACCGGCCATCCGCCGAAGGGCGAGCTGCTGGCGATCACCGACGACAACTGGCACGCGGGGCTCGACCTGATCCTGCTGAACGTGGTGCGCGTGATGCGCCGCGTGACGCCGATCTTCCAGAAGCAGGGCGGCGGCACGGTAGTGAACATCTCGAGCTTCGCGGCGGACGCGCCCGAGCAGCCGATGCCCGTGTCGTCGGCGTTGCGCGCGGCGCTGAGCGCATGGACACGCCTGTACGCGGAACGCTATGCGGCCGAGAACATCCGGATGAACGCGGTGCTGCCGGGCTTCATCGACAGCTGGCCGGAAACGCCGGAGATCGTCGCACGCATTCCGGCCGGCCGCTTCGGCAAGACCGGCGAGATCGCGAAGACGGTCGCGTTCCTGCTGTCGGACGGCGCGGGCTACATCACCGGGCAGAACATTCGCGTCGATGGCGCGATCGTGAAGGCGCTCTGAGCGTCACACGGGCGAGCGGCCGCGCAAGCGTGTTCGCTCGCCGCGCAGCAGCTACAAACGCGTACAAATCAGACAAATTCGCGATACATCAGACCTTTCAAATGGGCGACGCCGCGTGACGAGGGCGCGCCGGATTGAAAGCCTGGGCGCGATCCCGCGTGCGGCATGTTCACTTTCCACTTCACGAAAGGAGATGCCGAACGATGTCTTCCACACCGTTTTCCCCAATGCGTCGCCACCTACTGGCCACTTCCGTGGCCGCCGGGGTCTCGGCGATGCTGCCCACCGGGCTGCATGCCGCCACCGGCGCGAGCGGCATACGCCCGTTCACCGCGCATATTCCCGATGAAGCCGTGGCCGACCTGCGCCGCCGCATTGCCGCGACGCGCTGGCCGGGCCGCGAGACCGTCGCCGACGAATCGCAGGGCGTGCGGCTCGCGCGCATGCAGGCGCTGCTGGGCTACTGGGGCACCGACTACGACTGGCGCAAGGGCGAGGCGCGCCTGAACGGTTTCCCGATGTTCATCACCGAAATCGACGGGCTCGACATTCATTTCATTCACGTGCGGTCGCGGCACGAGAACGCAATGCCGATGATCATGACGCACGGCTGGCCCGGTTCGATCTTCGAGCTGCTGAAGGCGATCGGCCCGCTGACCGATCCGACCGCGCACGGCGCGAGCGCGGACGATGCATTCCACGTCGTCGTGCCGTCGCTGCCGGGCTTCGGTTTCTCGGGCCGGCCGACGAAGACCGGCTGGGGTTCCGACCACATCGCGCGAGCGTGGGGCGAACTGATGGCGCGGCTCGGCTATACGCGCTTCGTGTCGCAGGGCGGCGACTGCGGCTCGGTGATCTCGCATCGAATGGCGATGCAGCGCGTGCAGGGCCTGGCCGGGATTCACGTGAACATGCCGGCGACGGTGCCGCCGGATATCGCGACGCTGCTCGCGACCGATGCGCCCGCGCCGGCTTCGCTGTCGCCGAAGGAGAAGGCCGCGTACGAGAAGCTCGCGACGTTCTATCGCGACAACTGCGGCTACTCGGCGATGATGGTCACGCGGCCGCAGACGGTCGGCTATGCGCTTGCGGATTCGCCGTCCGGGCAGGCTGCGTGGATGTACGACAAAATCTCGCAGTGGACGTACAGCGGCGGCGTGCCCGAGCGCTCGATTCCGCGCGACGAGATCCTCGACGACATTTCGTTGTACTGGCTGACGAACACAGCGACGTCGGCCGCGCAGATCTACTGGGAGGATCACTCGAACAACTTCAACGCAGTGGATATCTCGCTGCCGGCGGCGATTACCGTGTTTCCGGGCGAGATCTACCAGGCGCCGCGCAGTTGGGCCGAGCGCAGTTATCACAACCTGATCTACTTCAACGAAGTCGACAAGGGCGGACACTTCGCGGCATGGGAGGAGCCGGAACTGTTTGCGCGTGAAGTGCGGGCGGGGTTCCGGCCGTTGCGGCGCGTGTAAGCGGGGTTGCACGACGAACACGGGCCAGCGGTTGTGCGGCCCGCGTTTTTGAAATGCCGGGTTTTCGACGTGGATCGATATTTATCGTCGGCAGTCGAGTGACGATAGATCTGCCGTCAAAAGAGACGGCAATCGCCTTGTGCATGTATCAACCAGGCGACGGTGGCCGCAATGAAATATACGCTGGCCAGCGTGACCAGGAATCCTCTCCACGTTACTTTGAATCTTCGAAGAAGCCAGGCAACCAGCGCGACGGCGGCACATGCCGCAAGTACGGTCCACAGATTGAGCGCATAGGGCACGAAGTCGTGCATGACGAT
The DNA here is from genome assembly GCF_902832865.1 of Burkholderia sp. BCC0397. Taxonomy (NCBI): domain Bacteria; kingdom Pseudomonadati; phylum Pseudomonadota; class Betaproteobacteria; order Burkholderiales; family Burkholderiaceae; genus Burkholderia; species Burkholderia sp. BCC0397. Next base: position 62,621 of record NZ_CADFDL010000001.1, read on the forward strand.
GGCGGCTGACCAAAGCAACGCCCAGAACAATGCGCCACCGAGTGAACCGCAATACGGTGTAAAGAAGCCCAAAGTGCCCACGAACGCGAGTGTCGGGAGCCCGAGCAATGCCCAGAGTATTCCGACCCAGAGTGGCCGCAGGCTTTGGGCTGGCTTCAACGGCGGGATAGTTTGTTCATGTATATCTGTCAATTGAATCACCTGACGTCGAGTGGATAGCGGTGTGCAACAACCGCTTCTGCTTTTCTCCCGGCAGACATGCCGGCTACGCAACCGCTTGCAACGCCTGCGCGAGTCGCTTGTCGCGCAAGATGCGCGACATTGAACCGGCAGTACTTCGACGGACGATCGGCTTGCGGCGAAGACACCTCACCGGGTGCGGGAATCATCCCACGCTCGAGCCTCGCCTGTGCGAGCTGCATCGAATCGGGCCAGCCGGGCAGCGCGGCCCACAGATACAGGTTCTGTTCTGACGGACCGGCGCATGGGGACCGCGTGTGCCGCGCGATCGCCCGAAAGTGTCGTTTCTCGCGCGATTTTTGAATCGCCGTGTGTCGTGTTCGCAGACAGATACGTTGGGATACAAAGCCTCCGGATGGTTCGGATATAAAACCGGTGAAGCGATTCACACGGCGGCGCGGTGCCATGCGCTGCCGCTGCGAATGGCGACACCCGATTGCCCGCACGTGCCGCGGGCCCCTTCCTTAGCGATCGACAATGGAGAAACGAGTCATGCCTGATACCGTGAACACCCGCCGCCGCCTGATCCTGGGCACCACGCTGGCAAGCCTGAGCCTGGCCGACCTCGGCTTTAGCGCGCTGGCGCATGCGCAGTCGGCGCCCGATGCATCGACGGCGAAGCGCCCGGCCGGCGCCGCGTCGCTGGGCACGATCCACCAGATCGACGCGGGCGTGCTCAACGTCGGTTATGCGGATCTCGGGCCGAAGCAGGGCCCGGTCGTGTTCCTGCTGCACGGCTGGCCGTACGACATCTACAGCTACGCAGAAGTCGCGCCGCTGCTCGTCGCGGCCGGCTATCGCGTGATCGTGCCGTACCTGCGCGGCTACGGCTCGACGACGTTCCGCTCGGCCGACACGGTGCGCAACGGCCAGCAGGCGGTGACGGCCGTCGATATCGTCGCGCTGATGGACGCGCTGAAGATCGATCGCGCGGTGTTCGGCGGCTACGACTGGGGCGCGCGCACGGCCGACGTCATCGCGGCGCTGTGGCCGCAGCGCGTGAAGGCGCTGGTGTCGGTGAGCGGCTACCTGATCGGCAGCCAGGCGGCGAACGCCAAGCCGCTGCCGCCGCAGGCCGAATTCCAGTGGTGGTATCAGTTCTACTTCACGACCGAGCGCGGCGAACTCGGCTACGCACAGAACCGCGATGCGTTCAACAAGCTGATCTGGCAACTCGCGTCGCCGAAGTGGCAGTTCTCCGACGAGACCTATGCGCGGTCGGCAGCATCGTTCCGGAATCCCGACCACGTGGCCGTCGTGATCCACAACTATCGCTGGCGTCTCGGGCTCGCGAAGGGCGAAGCGCAATACGACGACATCGAGCGGCGTCTCGCGGCCGGGCCCGCGATCACCGTGCCGACGATCACGATGGAAGGCGACGCGAACGGCGCGCCGCATCCGGAGCCGGCCGCGTACGCGAAGAAGTTCACCGGCAAGTACCAGCATCGGACGATCACCGGCGGCATCGGCCACAACCTGCCGCAGGAAGCGCCGCAGGCATTCGCCGATGCAATCCTGCAAGTGGAGCATCTGTGATGCGGGCCCGCGTAAGGGTGTGGCGGCGCGGTGCGCGCCGTGGGCTCGTCGCGGGTGTGCTGCTGGTCGGCGCGTGGTCGGCAAGCGGCCCGGCCGCGTTCGCGGAACAGCCGAAGCCGGCCGCGGCCGCGTCGCCGATCTATGGCGTGACGATTCCGCCCGGCTACCGGAAGTGGGAAATGGTCGCGCCGGCCGAAGAGGCCGCACCGCTCGACGAACTGCGCGTGGTGCTCGGCAACCCGGTCGCGATCCGCGCGCTCGAACAGGCGACGCTGCCGTTCCCGGACGGCACGATCCTCGTGAAGCTCGCGTACAAGCGCAAGCAGTCCGACGAGTTCGCGCCCGCGACGGTGCCCGGGCAGGCGACGACCGTGCAGGTGATGGTGAAGGACTCGCGCCGCTATGCCGCGACGGGCGGCTGGGGGTTCGGGCGCTTCATCAACGGCGTGCCGGCCGATATCGGCCAGCATCAGACATGCTTTGCGTGCCATCAGGCGCGGGTGAAGAACCACGACTATGTGTTCACGCGGCTCGCGCCGTGACGTGATATGACGGTGTGAAGGTGACGGAAAGGCGTGCCCTGCGAGGCACGCTTTTTTTCGTGGTGCGCAGGGAACGGTGGAGCGCATCGGCAAGCGGGTTTGTATCGCACTGTATCTGCGGCCGTTCCTGAAAAACTGGCATGCAGAAAGCCCGGTTTCGGAAACATGCCGGATACGTGCGCGGGTTCTACTGTCGACATGCAGCAAACGTTCGGTGCAAGACGTTCACACCGGATGCCCAGTGATCGACACGTCAACTTTGTTCCAGGAGAACCTTCATGAAAGCCGCTCGAATCCTCGCCGTTGCCGTACTCGCCGTCGCCCCCGCGCTGTCGTTCGCCGATACCGGCCACAGCCTCACGCGTGCTGAAGTGCGCGCCGACCTCATCCGTCTCGAGAAGGCCGGCTACAACCCGGCCGGCAGCGAAGCGCACTACCCGGACGACATCGCCGCCGCACAGAACGCCGTCGCGGCTGCCGAGCAGGTCGCGCGTTCCGACCAGAACGGCCCGTCGAAGTCGCAAGACGACAACGTGGCCGACGCGTCGGCGCCGGCCGGCCATCGCGAAGCCGCGCAGTCGCGCGCCGCACGTAACGCCGCCGACGACCTGTACGCCCATTCGTGATCCGGCGCCGCGCCTGACGCATGCAGGCGCGGCCGCTACGACAGTATTTCACTTCAACGACACAATAAAGCAAGGAGCATGACGATGGCCGGTTTGATGAAACGCGTTCTGGTATCTGCCGCGATGATCGGCGGACTGTTCGGTGCGGTCGCGGCGCAGGCCGCGCCGAAGGAAGACCTGAAGGGCACCAACGTCGTGCTCGTGCACGGCGCGTTCGCCGACGGGTCGAGCTGGAACCGCGTGATTCCGCTGCTCGAGGCGCGCGGGCTGCACGTGGTGTCGGTGCAGAATCCGCTGAGCTCGCTCGCCGACGACGCGGCCGCGACGAAGCGCACGATCGACGAACAGAAAGGGCCGGTCGTGCTGGTCGGCCATTCGTGGGCCGGCGTCGTGATCAGCGACGCGGGCAACGACGACAAGGTGAAGTCGCTCGTGTACGTCGCGGCGTTCGCACCCGACAACGGCCAGTCGATCGCCGACGTCACGCAGGGCCTGCCGGCGCCGTCATGGGCCGGCGAACTGCGCAAGGACGCCGGCGGTTTCGCACGGCTGTCGGACAAGGCGATCGCGCAGGATTTCGCGCCCGATTTGCCGCCCGCGCAGCAGCGCATCGTTGCCGCGACCCAGGGGCCGTGGTATAGCGGGTGCATCTCGGAGAAGGTCACGCAGGCAGCCTGGCATGCGAAGCCGTCGACGTTCGTCGTCGCGGCGCAGGACCGGATGATCGATCCGACGCTACAGGAAGCGATGGCGAAACGGATCGGCGCGACGGTCGCGCGCGTGAACGCCAGCCACGTCGCGATGCTGAGCCAGCCGAAGGCCGTGGCCGACGCGATCATCGCTGCCGCCGAGCGCGCGAAGCAGGATACGCAGTGAGCGAATGCGGCGCCGCGCTTTCGTGAGGAGGCGCGCGCCGTGAGTGATTGTGATGTCTTTCCCCCGAGGAGAAGTCATGACGCAACTCTGGCAACTGTCGGCAACCGAACTCGCGAAACGCGTGCGGCAGCGCGACGTGTCTGCGCGCGAAGTGGCGGACGCCGTGCTCGATCGTCTCGATGCAGTGAATCCGGCGATCAACGCGGTGGTCGAACACCGCCCCGACGACGTGCGGCGGCAGGCCGACGAAGTCGATCGCGCAATCGCGCGCGGCGACGATCCGGGGCCGCTCGCGGGCGTGCCCGTCACCGTGAAGATCAACATCGATCAGGCCGGCTTTGCGACGACCAACGGCACGCGCCTGCAGGAAAACCTGATCGCGCATGCCGACAGCCCGGTGGTCGCCAACATTCGCAAGGCGGGCGGGGTGCTGCTCGGCCGCACCAATTCGCCGACGTTCGCGTTGCGCTGGTTCACGTCGAATCTCGTGCATGGCCGCACGCGCAATCCGCGCAACCCGTCGCTGACGCCGGGCGGATCGAGCGGCGGCGCGGCGGCGGCCGTGGCCGCCGGGATCGGCCCGCTCGCGGTCGGCACCGACATCGGCGGCTCGGTGCGCTACCCGGCTTATGCGTGCGGCGTACACGGCATCCGGCCGTCGCTCGGTCGCGTGCCGGCATTCAATGCATCGTCGCCCGAGCGGGCGATCGGCGCGCAACTGATGTCGACGGCCGGGCCGATCGCGCGCACGATCGACGATCTCTCGCTCGCGCTGCGGGCGTTCTCCGCGCCGGATCCGCGCGATCCGTGGCACGTCGCGGTGCCGTTCGACGGGCGCGAGGTGCCGAAGCACGCGGCGCTGTGCGTGCGTCCGCGCGGCCTGGAGGTCGTGCCCGAAGTCGAGGCCGCGTTGCGCGATGCTGCGCGCAGGCTGGTCGATGCCGGCTGGACCGTCGACGAGATCGACGATACGCCGCCGATGCGCGAGGCTGCGTTGTTGCAGGAGCAGCTGTGGCTCGGCGACGGGTTCGGCGCGCTGGCGAACGCGGTCGAGCAAGATGGCGATCCGGGCGCGGCTGCGGTGATCGCCGCCGTGCGCGGCAAGGTGCGCGATCTGCCGGCCGATGTGATCAGCCGCGCGCTGGTCCGGCGCACGACGCTGACGCGAGAGTGGCGGCTGTTTCTCGATGAATATGCGGTGTTGCTGCTGCCTGTTTCGTCGGAACTGCCGTTTCCCGACGATCTCGATCGGCAGGGGCCGGACGGCTTCGAACGCGTGTGGGAAGCGCAGCTCACGTTGCGCGCGCTGCCCGCGATGGGGCTGCCGGGGCTGGCCGTCACGACGTCGCTCGCGAATGGCGTGCCGGTGGGCGTGCAGGTGGTGGCCTCGCATCATCGCGAGGATCTGTGTCTGCTCGCGGGGCGCGATATCGAGGCGCGTGGCGTGCCGGTTGCGGTGGTTGATCCGGTGGTGTGATGTACTGAGGGCATGTGCATCGGCGAGGCTCGGTGGCTTCGTCGGTGCATGGCGTGATCCGCGCCATTTCGGATTCCATGACGATGCGCCGAATGTTGCGCTGATCGTCCTCATCCTTCCTTTCAAGTCCCTTCGATGCGCGACATCGAACGGCCCTCGTCTTCCCCTTCCAGCCCGCCAGCGACCGCGCATCGATAGCGCTCCTCTGCTATTGCATTCCCCGCGGCGCTGATTAGGAAATGAATTTTTATTGGTTCTGCTTCCCCGACCGCACTCGCATAGTGGCGCTGACGGCTATAGACAGCACGCAAGCTGCAACGGCCGCATTCCCGGTGTTTTTGTTCATACGAATCTGCGAAAACGAGGAAGTGTCATGACGGTTGAACTGCAAGAACGAACCGCTGCGCAGCAGGCGCTCGAAGACGCGCGCGCGGCAGCCGTGGCGGCCGGCACGCCCTATGCGGGCGGCGTCGCGCCGGCAGCCGCGTGGGCGCTGTTCTCGGCGGGCGACGCATTGCTGGTGGACGTGCGCACGGCCGAGGAACGTAAATTCGTCGGTTACGTGCCGGAGTCGCTGCACGTGCCGTGGGCGACCGGCACGAGCCTGACGCGCAACCCGCGCTTCGTGCGCGAACTGGAAGCGAAGACCGGCAAGGACGCGGTCGTGCTGCTGTTGTGCCGCAGCGGCAACCGCTCGGCGCAGGCGGCGGAGGCCGCGGCGAAGGGTGGTTTCAAGCAGGTATTCAATGTGCTCGAAGGCTTCGAGGGCGACCTCGACGAGCGGCAGCATCGCGGCGGCCAGAACGGCTGGCGCTTTCGCGGCCTGCCGTGGGCGCAGGATTGATTCACGGCCGTTACGGGGAGAAAGCAGCATGGCCGCATTCGATATCGACGACATCGTTCAATCGCTGCAGACGGTGCGCCGCGCATGGCGCGAAAAGCAGCGGCGCTCGCTCGAACCGGGCGGGCGCGATTTGCCGGCGCGCGAAGCGCTCGCGCAGATCGTCGGCGCGCTGAAGGGCGTGCTGTTCCCGATGCGGCTCGGGCCGCCCGACCTGCGGCAGGAAAGCGAAAACTTCCACGTGGCCCACGCGCTCGACGCGGCGCTGAATGCGCTGCTCGCACAGGTGACGCTCGAATTGCGCTACGCGGCACGTCAGCGCAATGCCGACGGGCCGCCGCTCGATCGCATCGATGAAGTCGCGTCGACGGCCGTGCAGGCATTCGCCGCGCGCTTGCCGGAGATTCGCCGGCTGCTCGACAGCGACGTGCTGGCGGCATTCCACGGCGATCCGGCGGCCGGCAGCGTCGACGAAGTGCTGCTGTGCTATCCGGGCATCCTCGCGATGATCCACCACCGGCTCGCGCACGAGCTGTACGGGCTCGGCCTGCCGCTGCTCGCGCGGATCATCGCCGAGCAGGCGCATGCGGAAACGGGCATCGACATTCATCCGGGCGCGCGCATCGGCGCGGGCTTCTTCATCGACCATGGCACGGGCGTCGTGATCGGCGAGACGGCGATCATCGGCGAGCGCGTGCGCGTGTACCAGGCCGTCACGCTCGGCGCGAAGCGCTTTCCGCGCGATGCGGCCGGCCATCTGGAGAAAGGGCTCGCGCGCCATCCGATCGTCGAGGACGACGTCGTGATCTATGCGGGCGCAACGATCCTCGGCCGCGTGACGATCGGGCGCGGCGCGGTGATTGGCGGCAACGTATGGCTCACGCAGGACGTGCCGGCCGGTGAAAACGTCACGCAGGCCGTGCTCCGCAGCGAAGCGAACGCCGTGCCGCGCACGGCGGCGCACGTCGCCTAGGAGGCGCGATGAGCGACCTCATCCATCACTTCGGCGCCAACGTGCGCAAGCTGCGCGAAGCGCGCACGTGGTCGCAGGAGCAGTTGGCCGAGCATGCGGGGCTGAACCGCTCGTACGTCGGCGAGATCGAGCGCGGCGAGGCGATCGCGTCGATCGTCACGGCCGACAAGATCGCACGCGCGTTCGACGTGTCGATCTCGACGCTGCTGCCGGGCGCGTACGTCACCTGAGGTCGCCCCGCATCGTTTCCCCTTCGGTTGCATGACCTGACGGCTATAGCATGTTGAGCCGGCAGGGGCGTGCTTCCGATAATCACCGAGCGTCATAAGCAATCCCGTTTTTCATCTTAAGAACCCGGAGCCACACATGTCGACCGTTGCAAGCGGCACGGCCGCGCTGAGCGATCACGCCGCCCGCCAACTAGCGAACGCTACCAAGACCGTCCCGCAGCTTTCCACGATCACGCCGCGCTGGCTGACCCATCTGCTGCAATGGGTGCCGGTCGAGGCCGGCATCTATCGCCTGAACCAGGTGAAGAACCCGGAAGCGGTGCGCGCCGCGTGCACGCAGCTCGAGGATGAAAGCGTGCTGCCGCAGACCTTCGTGCCGTACGAGGAACAGCCGCGCGAGTACTTCCTCAACGCGGTGAGCACGGTGCTCGACGTGCATACGCGGATCTCCGATCTCTACAGCAGTCCTCATGACCAGATCAAGGAACAGCTGCGCCTGACGATCGAGACGATCAAGGAGCTGCAGGAAAGCCAGCTGATCAACAACCCCGATTACGGGCTGCTCGCGAACGTGACCGACGAACAGCGGATCTTCCCGCTGACGGGCGCGCCGACGCCGGACGATCTCGACGAGTTGCTGACGAAGGTGTGGAAGGAGCCGGCATTCTTCCTCACGCACCCGCTCGCGATCGCCGCGTTCGGCCGCGAATGCACGCGGCGCGGCGTGCCGCCGCCGACGGTCAGCCTGTTCGGCTCGCAGTTCCTGACGTGGCGCGGCATTCCGCTGATTCCGTCGGACAAGGTACCGGTCGCGGACGGCAAGACCAAGATCCTGCTGCTGCGCGTCGGCGACAAGCGCCAGGGCGTCGTCGGCCTGTATCAGCCGGGCGTCGCGGGCGAGCAGGGGCCGGGCCTGTCGGTGCGCTTCATGGGGATCAACAACCAGGCGATCGCGTCGTACCTGATCTCGCTGTATTGCTCGCTCGCGGTCCATTCGCCGGATGCGCTAGCTGTCCTCGATGACGTCGAAATCGCCAAGTTCCATGACTATCCCGACACCTACCGTTAATCCCGGCCTGGCCGGCGGCGACGCGCACGCGTTGCCGCATGCGCCGCTGCCGGCCGGCTTGCCCGACCCGGCGACGCTCGCGCGGCTCGCGTCCGAGTTCTTCGCGACGCCGCCCGGGCAGGCCACCGCGCCCGGGCTGTCGGCGGGCAGCGGCGCGGTCGGCGGCGTGCCGTCGGCATTGCCGGCGGCGGCGCCGATCCTCGCGTCCGTCAGCAATCCGGTGCCGGGCGGTTCGCCGCTCGCGGGCCCGGGCGGGGCGGGCACCGGCGTGCCGGGTCTTGCGTTGCCGCAAGGCAAGGTACCGGGCGCGAACCTCGCGCCGTCCGCGCCGACGCACGTGCTGTCGCTCGGCAACCGCGCACCCGCGCTCGCGCCGCATGCGGCTGCACAGAACGGGCTGCCCGACAACGCCGTGTCGATCGCGCCCGCGCTCGAACCGCGTGTCGGCGGCGCGGCGCTCGGCGTGCCGCAGGTGAACGCGGCCGCACCGGAAGGCGCGACGAAGGCGTCGCCGTACTACTTCACCGACGGTTCGCTGCAGGGCTGGCAGGCGACGCCGCAGGACATCGTCGTGCCGTCGAACGGCCTCGCGTCGCCGGAAGCGTTCGGGCTGCCGGGCGACGACGCGCTGCGCGCGCTGCTCGCCGTGCATCGCGACGTGCCGGTGTCGCGCGCGTCGGGTGCCGACGTGCCGTGCTACTTCATCGACGATGCGCAGGCAGCCGAGCCGCAAGGCCAACTGCATCGCGGCGCCCATCCGCCGTTCGACGTGAATGCGATCCGCCGCGATTTCCCGATCCTTCAGGAGCGCGTGAACGGCAAGCAGCTCGTCTGGTTCGACAACGCGGCGACGACGCACAAGCCGCAGGCCGTGATCGACCGCCTCGCATACTTCTACACACACGAGAACTCGAACATCCACCGCGCGGCGCACGCACTGGCCGGCCGCGCGACGGATGCGTACGAGCATGCACGGGAAACGGTGCAGCGCTTCATCGGCGCATCGTCGCCCGACGAAATCGTGTTCGTGCGCGGCACGACCGAGGCGATCAACCTGATCGCGAAGACGTGGGGCGTGCAGCACGTCGGCGAAGGCGACGAGATCGTCGTGTCGCATCTCGAGCATCACGCGAACATCGTGCCGTGGCAGCAGCTTGCCGCGCAGAAGGGCGCGAAGCTGCGCGTGATTCCGGTCGACGATTCGGGGCAGGTGCTGCTCGACGAATACCGGAAGCTGCTCAACGATCGCACGAAGATCGTGTCCGTCACGCAGGTGTCGAACGCGCTCGGCACGGTCGTGCCGGTGAAGGAGATCGTCGAGCTCGCGCATCGCGCGGGCGCGAAGGCGCTGGTCGACGGTGCGCAGTCGATCTCGCACATGCGTGTGGACGTGCAGGCGATCGCTGCGGATTTCTTCGTGTTCTCCGGGCACAAGATCTACGGGCCGACCGGGATCGGCGTCGTGTACGGCAAGCGCGCGATCCTCGACGACATGCCGCCGTGGCAGGGGGGCGGCAACATGATCGCGGACGTGACGTTCGAGCGCACGGTGTTCCAGCCGCCGCCGAACCGCTTCGAAGCCGGCACCGGCAACATCGCGGATGCGGTGGGGCTCGGCGCGGCGCTCGACTACGTGAACCGCGTCGGCATCGAGAACATCGCGCGCTACGAGCACGATTTGCTTGCGTACGCAACGAGTGTGCTCGCGCCGGTGCCGGGCGTGCGGCTCGTCGGTACCGCGCGCGACAAGGCGAGCGTGCTGTCGTTCGTGCTGAAGGGCTATGAAACCGAGGAAGTCGGGCAGGCGCTGAACGAAGAGGGCATCGCGGTGCGCTCGGGGCATCACTGTGCGCAACCGATCCTGCGGCGCTTCGGGCTCGAAGCCACGGTGCGGCCGTCGCTCGCGTTCTACAACACGTGCGATGAAGTCGATGCGCTGGTGCGAGTCGTGAGGAGACTGGCGGCGCGACGCTGACGTCGTTGCGATGTCGATGCTTGCCCGCTTGCGGCGGCCTTCGCGGGCCGCCGCAAGCGTTTTCATGCTACCGATCAGAAGCGCACGACCGGCTTCTGCTCGACACTGAACCCGTCGCGCAGCACGCACGCCGAATCGGCGAAGTAGCGGCGGATTTCCGACAACAGATCGGTGTTGCCGCGCCGGCAGAACACCACGCCCGATCCTTCCTCCGTCAACAGTTCATCGATCAGCGATTCGGGTTGTCCGAGATCGGCGAGATGGACGTTCTGCACGCCGTGCGCGAGCGCATCGAGCGCGTCCCGTACGCAAGGCGCTGCCTCGGCGGCCGGATGCTCGGCGAGCCATTGCTCGAGCTCCGTGATGCCGTACAGACCGGCAAGCTCGCCGAGTTCGCGCAGCAATGCGCTGCCGACCATCATCACCAGCGTGACGGCGCCCGTGCGTTGCGCGAACAGGCTGCCGAGCCGTTCCGGGCGCAGCAGGCGATCATGGCCCGCATCGTCCGGTGCGACCGGCATCACGACAGGCACCAGTCCGTTGTCGAGAAACGCATTCAACGCGGCGCCGTCGAACCGCGCGACCGCGCTCGTGTTCGCGCAGTCGGGTTCAGCGCTGGCGATCAGCAGGCCGCCGTCGTGACCGTCGATGCCGATCGCCCGGGCGCCGTGGCTGCCGATCAGGCGTACCAGTTCATGATTGACGCCGGCCATGGCGGCGTGCACGGTATGGACCGATTGCGTGGCGGACGCGGTCGGAATGCTTTGGATCACGATCGGGCGGATACCGGTGAGCGCGAGCAGCGCGACATCCTGCGCGAAGGCGGTGCGCCTGCGGGCGTCGCTCGCGGCGCCGCCGTCGACGATGACGACGGTCTGCCCATGCAGCGCCTGCATGAACGGCAGCGAGCGGGTCAGGCTGGCCACGCGTCGGGCGGGAGTTTCAGGGTCTGGGAACATGGGAATCCAAAATGATGAAGGGGATACCTGTCGTCGCACGATGTTGGGTCAAACAGTGCATTGCAGGAGCCGGTGAATCTCATCGGGCGTCTGCGCGTTGCGCGACGCCTGTCGCGTCGCGCGTTCGCTGAACCATCGCGCGGCATCGGCGAGCAGTTCGAGGTGCGCGCGGTCATCCGCTTGCGGCAGCACCAGCACGATGAACTCGCGCACGGGCTTGCAGTCCGGCGCGTTGAACGCGAATGGGTACCGAGCGCGAACGAACAGCGCGGCGGCCGAGCCGAGCCCGGCGACGCGTGCATGCGGAATCGCGACGCCTTGCCCAAGGCCGGTCGAGCCGAGTTGTTCGCGCTTGATCAGTTCGGCCTGGATCCGTTCCGCGGATACGACGTTGCTGCGCGCGACATGGCGTGCGACGAGGTCGAACAACTGGATCGCGCTTTCCACCGGCACGTCGAGCAGGATGTGGTCCGGCGGACAGGCGTCGGCGAGCCGAGCCGCGAACGACGTGCTACTGCGTCGGTGAGGGAGGTCGGATTGGCCGCCGACGGCGGCCTGCTGCGTTTGCATGCGGATCTCTCCGTGTCGGGATGACAGGGAAATCCTAGACAAACACGCGTAAAGACGGTGTCAGATACGCGGGGGCCGGGCATTAAAATTTCGTATCGAGCGCCGATGGAACTGCATCCGATACGGATGGCCTCAGGTGCCCGACAGCACGAACGGCAGCGTCGTCAGCAGAAACACCGAAATGCCGACGACCGGCGCACCGAACGCGATTGCCGCGAACGCCACCGCCGCGCTCGCCAGCACGAGCGTTCTCGACATCCGGCGATGCCGGTCGTGCGCCGTCGTTCGGTCCTCGCGGATGGCATGGGTCCGCGCGCCGATCACGTGTTTCCAGAACGTCAAGCCAAGCATCATTTCACTGCTCCTATATGAAAGACGATCGAGGCGGGGCGTGCGATGCTCCGCTATCGAAATTTCCGTGAATGAAATCAGTAATGCAAAGTAACTGGATCGTCTCGGTAGATCGATGACGTGTCGTTACACGGAATGTGTCGCATGCACGTGCTCGAACGCGCGCATGGCGATGCATGACCACCGCATCGACACCGTGTTCAAGCGTGCACGGGAAGGACTACGGCGCGCACCGTCCGCGTGGCGGCAGGACGGTGGCTCGGGAAGGAGACGCAGGCGTCCGGCCTGTCAGGCGGAAAAGCAACTCGGAGGGCGAGGACTTCGAATGCGCATGGCGCGTGCTCGGAGGTGGATGGCGAACCCATTCTAGTGAACGGATGCGCGGGCGCAAGTAAAAAGGTCGTAAAGGCGTGTGAATCGCCGGTTACGTGCACTGCCATAGATGCGCGCTAGTGCGGCAGGGCGCGCACCAGAACGTGTAGTTCGCGCCGCCGCTGCCCCACAGCCATGCGCTGCCATCGACCTGCGGAAGATGTGAATCGAGCTGCATCGCGAAGTACATCGTGCGGCCGCAATCGGGGCAAGCGGGATACCACGCAGACTGCACCCACGACGGCGGACCGCCTATACGGCTCAGGTTTTGCCGGTCGTTCGACTCGCCCCAGTCCTGCCAGGCCCAGCGCGCGGGGGCGGCAAAGAGCGTGACGTCGGATTCCACAAACGTGGCGGCCGGGTAGTCGGGCTGGATCGCGGTGTCGCGCTGCTGCGATGGATGAGCGGTCGGATGGCCCCACTCGTCGTGCCGGTAGAACAGCGGGCCGTCGCTCTCCCAGCCGAGACACGACAGGCAGGTGTCGAACGACACAGGTGTTGCGCTGTCGATGCCGGCTTCGGTCGGTTGCGGCAGCGTCACCAGGCGGTGCAGCGGCTGATGGCACAGGCCGCATCGATGCGTCGACACGCCGCCGAAGTGCGCCATCCATCGATGTGATTCGCCTGCGTGCCAGGTTGCATGATTCGCCTGAATTTCGCGTTTCCACTTCGGCATCTCGCGAAGCGCCGGCGCCCGCAACGTTCGTCCGAAGTCGATATGCAGCGGCGACGCGCCGTGCAATGTGCGCAACGTGCCGTGCTCAAGCGTGTAGCCGGTGGACATGAGCCAGTTAGCGGCTTGCTGTGGATTGTCCGGAAAAAGCCGGGCCGCCGCGTCGAGTACGGCTGCAGGCTGTCGCGAATGGAGCAGTGCGACAGCGCGTGTGCGCGCCGCATCGTCAAGGGCAGGGGTTTCCGCAAGCCGTTGGCGCCACGCGTCGATCGTCGCAGGATCGAGCGCCCGCCACGCGTGCTCCGCGAGATACAGGCTCGGCGACCGCGGGCCGAGGACTACGTCGAGCAGAGTGTTCCAGTGACCGGCAAACACCTGCGGCAACCGTAGCGCCACGCTCGACAGGACATTCGCGAGCCGCTCGTTCCATGCACCTTCAAGCACCCGTCGCCACGCTTCGGCGGCAACTTTCTCGAACGAGGTGTCGTCCATCAGATCGAGTGCAGCGTCGATGAACGTCGCATGCGGCAACGTGCGCTCAAACGACGCGATGACGAGATCGACGAGCGCGGCTGGTTCATCGCGCCGCAGTGCGAGCATCTGCGCCATCGGGTCGTTGCCGGTCCAGCCGAGGCGTTCGTAATCGTCCAGAATGGTTTGTGCGGTAGGCATGGGAGCTGAACGGTGGTCGTTCGCTTCATCTTACCCGAGCACGGTAACGGCTCCGCAGATGGTCGATCCCAAAGAAAAACGCGTGACGACTTTCGTCGCCACGCGTTTCCTTTTTCTGCATAACTGCGTGTACGCCGGCGAACCGGCGCGCACGTTGCCGCGTCGTCAGAAATCGAACCCCGGCCCGCCCGCGCCCGGGCCGCCCGGCGCGGCGGCGGGCGCCGCATCCTTCGGCGCTTCGAACACGGTTGCATCGGTCGTCAGCAGCAGCCCGGCCACCGATGCCGCGTTCTGCAGCGCGGTGCGCGTGACCTTGGTCGGATCGAGCACGCCCGATTCGACGAGGTCGCCGTACTCGCCCGTCTGCGCGTTGTACCCGAAGTTGCCCGTGCCTTCCGCGACCTTCGCGACGACGACGCTCGCTTCCTCGCCCGCATTCGCGACGATCTGGCGCAGCGGTTCTTCCAGCGCGCGCAGCACGATCTTGATGCCTGCGTCCTGATCGGCGTTCACGCCCTTCAGTTCGCGGATCGCCTGCCGCACACGGATCAGCGCGACGCCGCCGCCCGGCACGATGCCTTCCTCGACGGCCGCACGCGTGGCGTGCAGTGCGTCGTCGACGCGATCCTTCTTCTCCTTCACTTCGATTTCAGTCGCGCCGCCGACCTTGATCACCGCCACGCCGCCCGCGAGCTTCGCGACGCGTTCCTGCAGTTTTTCACGGTCGTAGTCGGACGTCGCTTCGTCGATCTGCACGCGGATCTGCTTCACGCGCGCTTCGATGTTCTTCGCATCGCCCGCACCGTCGATCACGGTCGTGTTTTCCTTGCCGACCTCGATGCGCTTCGCCTGGCCGAGCTCGGCGAGCGTGGCCTTCTCGAGCGTCAGGCCCGTTTCCTCGGCGATCACCTGGCCGCCGGTGAGGATCGCGATGTCCTCGAGCAGCGCCTTGCGGCGATCGCCGAAGCCCGGCGCCTTGACCGCGACCGTCTTCAGGATGCCGCGGATGTTGTTCACGACGAGCGTCGCGAGCGCTTCGCCTTCGACGTCTTCCGCGATGATCAGCAGCGGCCGGCCCGACTTGGCGACCTGTTCGAGCACCGGCAGCAGGTCGCGGATGTTCGAGATCTTCTTGTCATGCAGCAGGATGTACGGGCTTTCGATCTCGGCGATCTGCTTGTCCGGATTGTTGATGAAATACGGCGACAGGTAGCCGCGATCGAATTGCAGCCCTTCGACGACGTCGAGCTCGTCGGCGAGCGACTTGCCGTCCTCGACGGTGATCACGCCTTCCTTGCCGACGCGGTCGATCGCCTCGGCGATGCGCTGGCCGATCGATTCCTCGCCGTTCGCGGAGATCGTCGCGACCTGCGCGATTTCCTTGCTCGTGGTGGTCGGCCGGCTGATCTTCTTCAATTCGTCGACGGCCGCTGCGACGGCCTTGTCGATGCCGCGCTTCAGGTCGAGCGGGTTGAGTCCGGCCGCGACGTATTTCTGGCCTTCGCGGACGATCGCCTGCGCGAGCACGGTGGCCGTCGTCGTGCCGTCGCCGGCCGCGTCGCTGGTGCGCGACGCGACTTCCTTCACGAGCTGCGCGCCGATGTTCTGGAGCTTGTCCGCGAGTTCGATTTCCTTCGCGACCGACACGCCGTCCTTCGTGACGACGGGCGCGCCGAAGCTGCGTTCGAGCACGACGTTGCGGCCTTTCGGCCCGAGCGTGACCTTCACCGCGTTCGCGAGGATGTTCACGCCTTCGGTCAGCTTCGACCGTGCGACGTCGCTGAAAATGATTTCCTTGGCTGCCATGATTGCGCTCCGTTATTGATTGACGACCGCGACGATGTCTTCCTCGCGCAGCACGAGAAACTCGTTGCCGTCCACCTTGACGGCTTGCCCTGCGTACTTGCCGAACAGCACGCGTTCACCGACCTGCAGGTCGAGCACGATGCGCTGGCCGTCCGCGTCCTTGCGGCCGGGGCCGACGGCGATCACTTCGCCCTGGTCGGGTTTTTCGGCGGCGCTGTCGGGAATCACGATGCCCGATGCGGTGGTGGTTTCCTGGTCGAGTCGCTTCACGATCACGCGGTCGTGCAAGGGGCGTAGGCTCATCTTTTCGTCCTGTGCTGTTCTGTCGAAATGGGCTGGCACTCTTTAACAGAGAGTGCTGACGAGTATAAAAATGCGCGGCCGCGCGATCCAATAACGGATTCCGAAAAGCATTTGCGCGAATGCGCTTTGGGCGGGAGAGTGGGGAAGGGGGAGGGGAGATGGCGGATGAAGGCGACTTGCGCCGCCTTCGTTCGTTACTGTGCGACGCGAATCACCACCTTGCCGAAGTGCTGCCCCGATTGCAGGTACGCATACGCTTGCGGCGCCTCGTCGAAGCCGAACACGCGATCGACCACCGGCTTGATCCGTTTCGCGTCGACGAGCCGCACGACGTCGTCGAGCATCGCGCGGCTGCCGACCATGAGGCCGTGCAGTTGCTTGATGCCGCCAATCAGCGACAGCAGCCCCAGCTCCGGTCCGTCGAAGCTGCTGACCCCGCCGATCACCGACACGATGCCGCCGATTTTCGTCGCGGCGACCGAGCGCGGCAGCGTGTCGCGTCCGCCGACTTCGACGACGAGATCCGCGCCCGCACCGCCGGTGAGCCGCAATACTTCATGTTGCCATTCGGGCGTCGCGCGATAGTTGATCGTTGCGTCCGCACCGAGTGCGCGGGCGCGTTCGAGCTTCGCGTCGCTCGACGACGTGATGATCGTGCGCAACCCGGCGGCCTGCGCAAGCTGCAGCGCGATGATCGACACGCCGCCCGTGCCTAGCAGCACGACGGTCGCGCCCGGCCCCAGTCCGCCGTCGACGAACAGCGCGTTCCAGGCGGTGACGCCCGCGCACGACAGCGTCGCCGCCTCGTCGTAGTCGAGATGCGCGGGAATCGCGACCAGCGCGGCTTCGTCGGACACGAAGCGTTCGGCGAGCACGCCGTCGAATTGCGCGCCGGGCGAACCCGACACTTTGTGCGGCGTCGGCGGCCCGTCGATCCAGCGCGGGAAGTAGGTGTTGATCACGCGGTCGCCCGGCTTGAAGCGCGTGACGTCGCGGCCGGTCTCGACGACTTCGCCGGCGCCGTCGGCGACCGGGATCAGCGCATCGGGGCCGATGCCGAGATAGTCGCCGCGCGCGAACATCAGGTCGCGATAGTTCAGCGCGGCCGAGTGGATCTTGACGACCACGTCGGTCGGCCCGACCGTGCGCAGCGTCGCGTCGATGCGCCGGAGCCCGGCAATGCCGTCGCCCGGTTTGATTTGCCATGCATGCATGTCGACTCCTTTTCGAGATAGTCGGGACTATCATAGTGTTGCGCAGGCGGACGCATTGGCGAGAATTCGGCCAACGATTGTCGCCGGCACGGACACAACCCTGTCATCCCATCGGAGCGGAACGGCATGGACGAACGGCTGAGAGGCGTCGCGGAATTTGTCGACGTGGTGGAATCGGGCAGCTTCGCGGCGGCGGCGCTGCGCCTCGGCATGACGCGCTCGGCCGTCGCGAAGATCGTCGCGCGGCTCGAACTCCGTCTCGGCGCGCGGCTGCTGCAGCGCACGACGCGTCAGCTCGGCCTGACCGATGAAGGGCTCGTCTATTACGAGCAATGCCGGCGGCTGCTGGCCGAACTCGGCGAGACCGAGGCCGCGCTCGACGCGGGCCGCCGCGAGCCGGCGGGGCGCGTGCGCATCAGCGTGCCCGTGCTGTTCGGGCGGCAGTGCGTGGCGCCCGTCGTGCGGCGTCTCGTCGAGCGCCATCCGCGGCTCGAAATCGACGTGTCGTTCAGCGATCGCGTGGCCGACCTCGTCAACGACGGTTTCGACCTGGCGGTGCGCATCGGCGAGCTGGCCGATACGAACGCGCTGGTCGGCCGCAAGCTCGGCGTGCAACGCATGGGCATCTGCGCATCGCCCGCGTATCTCGCGCGTCATGGCCGGCCGTCGGGGCTCGATGCACTCGCGTCGCACGTCGGCATCGCGTATTCGCGCGGCGGACAGCCGACGCCGTGGCGGGTCATCGGCGCGGACGGCGCGGTGCACGACCATCGCGCGGCCGGCCGGCTGCGGTTCGACGACCTGCAGGCGATCGCCGACGCGGCTGCGGCCGGCGCGGGCCTCGCATGGCTGCCGTGCTGGCTGATGGCGCCGTACGTGCGCGACGGCCGCCTCGCGCTCGTGATGGACAGCGACAGCGTGTCGGGCGCCGAGGTGTTCGCGGTGCGGCCGGCGTCGCGTCACGTGCCGTCGAAGGTGCGTGTGGTCGTCGACGCGCTGGTCGACGAGATTCCGCACATGCTGGCGTCCGATGACGCGAGCGGCGAACGCGGATGACGGCGACCGATTCTCCGGCGACGACGCGACAATCTGGTTGGATGCGCATCGCGCTCGCGCGCGTCTCGCATAGTCAGCCTGAACCGAGGGAGGAAAAGCCGGCAAGTCGCTTTTTTCGGGCGACTAGCGCTTGCGTCGTCGCGGATCGATACCGTGTTGTTCGAGCAGCTTGCGCAGCCGCGAGTTTTCGATCCACAGTGAAGCGAACGCGGTCACCGTCATCAGGATCGGAAACCATTCGCCTGTCGCGCTGATGATCGCCCAGCCTACGGCCGTGACAATCAGTGCCGTGACGATGAGAAGCAATCGGTCTGCAAGCCACTTCATTGCGTACCCCGGATCGCAGTGTTCGCCTTCAGGCCGAGATAGCTGTGCGAGCCCGGTGCAAGCACTTCGGGATGGCGCAGAATTTGAGCCATGACCAAAGGGTGAACCGCGAGTCCGTAACGTGTACCCCATCGAGCGACCGCCAAAGACATATTGATTCCTCGCTTGCCGACTCCGCATGCCAATGACGCATCGGTTGCGACCATCAAGCTGCCAATGACTGCGCCCAGATAGATGCTGGCAAGAATAGAACTGCCGATGGTGACGCCTTCCAACTTCGTCGTGGCGCCAATCAGTTCACCGAACGTTGCATCTGCACCTAATGTTTTCAAGACATCCATCATCGCGGCAACGCTGACGATGGACGTTTGTAGTGTTGCGAAAAGCGTTGTTGGAACGGGCATGTGCAACGCGGTCATGTTTGCATGGAAGGCTGTGGAAAAACTCGGACATTTCGACATCTGGATTTTCTCGGGATAAGTCGTGAAATTCTTACATATCCCTTTCTCCAGATTGACCGGCAACTCTAGCAGGTTGTCGAGCAGACCGATCGAGTTTAGATCGGATGATGGCGCCGGTGATATCCCCACCAATCGTGCCGGGTGGCGTTGATGCTGACATGCCGACCGATCGCGCCAGCCTCCGCGATTGTCGCGATCGGCGTAGTTTTGTCGCTCGCCTTGACCGTCTTGAGACCTTTTCTAACGTTTTAACACCAAGCACGGCGACGGTATGGCGAACGTTGTAGCGACCGCTCGACGCAACGCTGCCGACGACCGTACGCGTTTCTCACCACTGCGGCACAATCGGCCGGCGCACGCGCACACCGTGTGAACACCGGCGCGTCGCGCCGTTTCCTCCGGATTCCTCGTCAAGGGCACGCCCATGTCATCCCGCACTTATCTCGTCACCGGCGCGTCGCGCGGCATCGGCCTCGCGATCAGCACGACGCTCGCCCGACGTGGCCATCACGTCGTCGGTCTCGCGCGGCAGGCGCAGGGCATCGACTTTCCCGGCGAATTGCTCGCGTGCGATCTCGCCGATATCGAGCAGACCGCCGCGACGCTCGCGCAGATCGGCGAGCGCCACGACGTCGACGGCATCGTCAACAACGCGGGCATCGTGTTGCCGCAACCGCTCGGGAAGATCGATTTCCAGTCGCTGCAGACCGTGTTCGATCTCAACGTGCGGGCCGCGATCCAGGTCACGCAGCACTTTGCCGACGCGATGAAGGCGCGCGGCTACGGGCGCATCGTCAACATCTGCAGCCGCGCGATCTTCGGCAGCCTCGACCGCACCGCGTATTCCGCCGCGAAGAACGCGCTGGTCGGCTGCACGCGCACGTGGGCGCTCGAGCTCGCCGAACACGGCGTGACCGTCAACGCGGTGGCGCCCGGCCCGATCGAGACGGAACTGTTCCGCCAGACGCGGCCGGTCGGCAGCGAAGCCGAGCGCAAGGTGCTCGCGACGATTCCCGCGCGCCGGCTCGGCACGGCCGACGACGTCGCGGCCGCGACCGCGTTCTTCCTGTCCGACGAAGCCGGTTTCGTTACCGGGCAGGTGCTGTCGGTGGACGGCGGCGGCAGCCTCGGCGGGCGCAGCTGACGCACGGCGGTTCGGTGCGCGGCGGACGGCGCGCAGCGCATATTCCCCCGCCCCGTTAGCATGTGACGAATCCGACTTTGGGCGTTGCGCGCGCGACGCTAAGATCGCCGCTCCCGTAGATCGAGCGTCAACAAGAATGAAAAAGTCCGCGTCGCCGTTGCATGCTTTTCGTTTCCGTGTCGTCTGCGCCGCGATTGCCGGCGCGGTGTCGCTCGCGTCGTGCGGCGGCGTCGACAGCGATCCGCCGCCTCCGCAGGCCGGCACGACACCGCCGCAGGCCGCGAAACGCCCGAACATCCTGTACATCATGGCCGACGATCTTGGCTATTCCGACATCCATGCGTTCGGCGGCGAAATCAACACGCCGAACCTCGACGCGCTCGTCGCGTCGGGCCGCATCCTGTCGAACCACCACACGGGCACCGTCTGCGCGATCACGCGCGCGATGCTGGTATCGGGCACCGATCACCATCTCGTCGGCGAAGGTACGATGGGCGTACCGACCGACGAGCGGCGCGGGCTGCCCGGCTACGAGGGCTACCTGAACGATCGCGCGCTGTCGTTCGCGCAACTGCTGAAGGACGCCGGTTATCACACGTATATCGCGGGCAAGTGGCACATCGGCTCGGGCATCGTCGGCAGTACGACGGGCGGCGGGCAGACGCCCGACCAGTGGGGCTTCGAGCGCAGCTACGTGCTGCTCGGCGGCGCGGCGACGAACCACTTCGCGCACGAGCCGGCCGGCTCGTCGAACTACACGGAAGACGGCCGTTACGTGCAGCCGGGCCAGCCCGGGCAGCCGGGCGGCGCGGGCGGCAGCCCGGCCGTGTTCTATTCGACCGATTTCTATACGCAGAAGCTGATCTCGTACATCGATGCGAGCAAGCAGGACGGCAAACCGTTCTTCGCGTACGCGGCCTACACGTCGCCGCACTGGCCGCTGCAGGTTCCCGATCCGTGGCTGCACAAGTACGCGGGCGTATACGACGCCGGCTACGATGCGATCCGCAATGCGCGGATCGCCCGACAGAAGGCGCTCGGCCTGATTCCGGCCGATTTCAAACCGTTCGACGGACTGCCCGAGACGACGGCCGCATCGCCCGCGACCGCGAACAACGGCACGGCCAGCGCGAAGTACATCAACGCGGTGCATTCGGCCGCGGACGGCTACAGCGACTACGGCCCCGGCAAGGTCGACAAGCTGTGGTCGAGCCTGTCGCCGGCCGAGCGCCGTGCGCAGGCGCGCTACATGGAGATCTACGCGGGGATGGTCGAGAACCTCGACTACAACATCGGACTCCTGATCCAGCATCTGAAGGACATCGGCGAATACGACAACACGTTCATCATGTTCCAGTCGGACAACGGCGCGGAAGGCTGGCCGATCGATGCCGGCGCGGACCCGACGGCGACCGATACCGCGAACGGACAGGACCCGATCTACTCGACGCTCGGCACCGACAACGGCAAGCAGAACGCGCAGCGCCTGCAGTACGGGCTGCGCTGGGCCGAAGTGAGCGCGGCGCCGTTCCGGCTCACGAAGGGCTATTCGGGCGAAGGCGGCGTATCGACGCCGACGATCGTGCACCTGCCGGGCCAGTCGCAGCCGTTGCCGACGCTGCGCGCGTTCACGCACGTGACCGACAACACGGCGACGTTCCTCGCGGTCGCGGGCGTCACGCCGCCGTCGCAGCCGGCGCCGCCGCTCGTCAACACGCTGACGGGCGTCGACCAGAACAAGGGCAAGGTGGTCTACAACAACCGCTACGTGTATCCGGTCTCCGGCCAGTCGCTGCTGCCGGTGCTCACCGGCTCCGCGACGGGCGAAGTGCATACGACGCCGTTCGGCGACGAAGCGTATGGCCGCGCGTACCTGCGCAGCGCCGACGGCCGCTGGAAGGCGTTGTGGACCGAGCCGCCGCTCGGGCCGCTCGACGGTCACTGGCAGCTCTACGATCTGGCGGCGGATCGCGGCGAGACGACCGACGTGTCCGCGCAGAATCCGTCGGTGATCAGCACGCTGGTCGACCAGTGGAAGACTTACATGGGCAACGTCGGCGGCGTCGAGCCGCTGCGTCCGCGCGGCTACTACTGAGCGCGGGGGCGACACGATGCGGTTGCGCTTCTGGACGATCGGCGCGGCGCTTGCCGCCACGCTGTTCGCCGCCGCGTTCGCGGCGGGCTATGCGAATCCGGCGGCGCCGGCAGGCGGCGCGTTCGACGACCTGAATCGCGGCCGCGCGCTCGCGCCGCTCGGTTCGGAGCGCCAGTGCGAACGCTATGCGGGGCTGCCGTCGAAGTGGCGCGACGATCCGCAGGCGGGGATGGTGCACTTGCGCGGCGGCGCGTTCGTGTTCGGCAGCACGCGCGGCTATGCGGACGAGCGTCCGGTCGGCGACGGCAAGACGCGCGTCGGCGGCTTCTGGATCGACCAGACCGACGTGACGATCGCGCAGTTCGCCGCGTTCGTGCAGGCGACCGGTTACGTGACCGAGGCCGAGCAGCAGGGCGGCGCGGCGGTGTTCCATGTGCCGACGCGCGACGAGATGAATGCGCGTGACCTCGCATGGTGGTCGTGGGTAAAGGGCGCGTCGTGGCGGCATCCGCGCGGGCCTAGCAGCGGTATCGATGGACTCGGCAACCTGCCGGTGACGCTCGTCACGCAGCGCGATGCGCTCGCGTATGCGCACTGGCTCGGCCGCGACCTGCCGACCGAGGCCGAATGGGAATACGCGGGCAAGGCCGGCCGCGACGACGCGTCGCTCGATGCGGCGCCGCGCGACGCACAGGGCAAGCCGGCCGCGAACTACTGGCAGGGCGCGTTTCCGGTGCTCGACTCGGCCGAGGACGGCCACGCGGGGCTGGCGCCAGTCGGCTGCTATGCGGCGAACGGCTTTCGTCTTTACGACATGATCGGCAACGCATGGGAATGGACGAAGGACGCGTACACGGGCCCGCATCAGTCGCACACGAACGGCGACACGGCGGCCGTTGCACCGCCGACGCGCCGGCACGATACGCCGATGGTGATCAAGGGCGGCTCGTTCCTGTGCTCGCGCGATTACTGCGTGCGCTATCGCGCATCGTCGCGCGAACAGCAGGAAGCCGATCTCGGTGCGTCGCATATCGGGTTTCGCACGATCCTGAGGGACGCGTCATGACGGCGGGCATCGGGCGTCTCGCTGCGGCATGGCTGTTGATTGTGTGCGCGGCGATGCATCAGGGATCGGCGATGGCTGCCGAAGCGGCGGCACCGGCCGTGCGCGTCGGCGTCACGCGCGGCGTGCATGCGCAGATTCTCGACGAAGTGAAGCGGGTGGCCGCCGCGCGAGGGTTCGGCATCGACGTCGTCGAATTCGACGATGCGTCGCGCATCGACACGGCGCTGGCCGGCGGGCGGATCGACGCGGCCAGCTTCGAGGATGCGCAACAGCTTGCCGCGACCCGCGCGCAGAAGCGCTACGCGCTGACCGAAGTCGCGCCGACCGTCACGCTGCCGATGGCGTTCTATTCGCGCAAGCTGAAGAGCCTGAACGAACTGCAACCCGGCGCGACGGTCGCGCTTCCCGCCGATCCGCGCGGGATGGCGCGTGCGCTCGTGCTGCTGCAGAACGACACGCTGGTGACGCTGCGCGAGAGGGCCGGCCTGCATCCGACGTTGCGCGACGTGACGGGCAACCGGCTCGGGCTGAAGTTCGTCGCGCTGCGCCGCGACCGGCTTTACGCGGCCCTCGATACGGCCGCGTTCGTCGCGATCGACAGCGACGACGCGGCCCGCGCCGGGCTGCAACCCGCGCGCGACAGCATCAGCCTCGAGGACGCGCGCTCGCCGTATGCGAACGTGCTCACGGTGCGCGATACCGATCGTGCGAAGCCGTGGGTCGCGCAGCTCGTCGCCGCGTATCACTCGGACGACGTCGCGCGCTTCATCCTCACGCGCTACCAGGATTCGGTGCGGCGGCCGTGGTAGACACCTACCTGCTCGCGTGCAACGCGTGCGGACGCTGCTGCAACAGCGCGCCGACGCTGTCGTTGCGCGAACTGTTCCGGCATCGGCACCGCTTCGTCGGCGCATTGACGATCCGCCGCGTGCCGACGCGGCGGATCGGCGAACGCTGGCAGGCCGGCGGGCGCGAGCATGCGCTCGATGCGGACGACGTCGCGGCGGCCGATGCGCTGGCGGCCCGGCTGTTCCATCGCGGCGGCGTGCAGGGCGAATGGCTCGCGCTGACGCTGCAAGGCTACGACTATCCGTCGCTGGGCCGTTGCGCGGCGCTGGCCGACGACGGCCGCTGCGGCGTGCACGCGAACAAGCCGTCGATCTGCCGCGCGGTGCCGCTCGATCCGATGCTGCCCGACCGGTTGCAGGCCGGCGTGCTCGCGGCACGGCGCGACGATGCGGCATGGCTGGGCGCGAACTGCATCGTCGAGGCAGGGAGCGTGCAGTCTGCCGACGAATCGGCGTTCCCGATTCCGCTGGTGACGGCCGGGCAGGTCGCGGATCGTGCGGCGCTCGATGCGCATCGCGATGCGCTCGTGTTCGAGCGCGCGGTGTGGCGCGACGCCGTGTTCGCGTCGCTGGCCGACGGCGGGCCGGGCGTGAGCCATACGCTGTCGCGGCTTGCGCCCGGCGGCTACCTGACCGTGTCGATCGTGCCGGTCCTGCTGGCCGTCGCTCAGGTTTCCGCGCATTGCCGCGCGCTGTGCATCGACTTCATCGATACCCAACTGGCGTTGATCGGCACGAACATCGAAGCAGCGCTCGTGCGCCGGCATGCCGACGACCGGCCCGCGACGCACGAATTGCGCGGTTTCGCGCAGGCGCTGGAGCGGGCGCGACGGGCGCTCGCGGCAACGCCGGCACCCGCCGCTGTCACGCGTGACGACGCGTCGCGCATCGAAGCCTGGCTCGACGATCGCGTCGACGCCGCTCCGCTCGCCGCGTGACGATCGCGGCACACCGCGTGTGCCTTACACTTGGCGCTCTTTCAATCGTTCGGATGGAGCGCATGTACGCGTCGACCTTCATTTTCCGTGCCGGGCAGTACGACGACGAATTCCATCGGCTCGACCGGCAGATCGCCGACATGGCGCGTGCGACGCCCGGCTATCTCGGCGAGGAAACGTGGGAGAACGCGGAAGCCGGCCTGATCCAGAACGTCTACTACTGGGAATCCGAGGCGGCGCTGCGGCAGTTGATGCAGCATCCCGCGCATCTCGAGGCCAAGGCGAAGCAGGCGCGCTGGCTGGACGGGTATCGCGTCGTGATTTCGCAGGTGCTTCGCGAGTATGGCGACGGCAAGCTGACGCCGCCGCATCCGGGGCCATCCGCGTAAGGGTTGCCGGTCAGGCAGCCGCCCCGGCTTCTCCGGCGGCGGCCGGCTTGCCCGCCGCGCGCTCCCAGATCGGGAACGTCGCGTTCTCGACCGACGTCTGCGCGTCGATGACCTTGCGGTGATCGATGCCGGGCAGGTCGAGCAGCCGGTCGACCGCCGCCTTCGCGCCGTGTGCGTCCTGCGGGAATCCGCACGCGAACTGCTTGTTCGTATCGAACAGCACCCACCAGACATCCGACACGAATGGCCCGTGGTCGCTGGTTTCGATCAGGATCGCGCCGAGGTCGGACAGCGCGATGCCGCGCGTCGTCCCGGTCTGGTCGGTCGACGCGATGCGCGTATCGGTTGCCGTCACGGTCCAGCCGCTCTGCCGGGTAAACGGTCGGGCCGATGCCGGCGCGGCATTTGGCCGGGCCGGGCTGCCGGCGCCTGTGCCCGCGCCGGTCGGTACGACCCCATCCACGGCACCGACGGCAAGGCTCGGCGCCACGCCGTCCTGCCGCCCGCGCCCGTCGATCCACGGCAGCGCGGCGGCACCCACCATCGCCGCGATCCATAAGTAGTATCCGGCCCCGAACGTGCGGATCGTTTCATAGTTCGCGTCGGTCGGGATCGTATGCCACCCGAGCGCAAAGACCACGACCACGGCGAGCAGCGCCGACGCGGTACGGCTCGGCCTGAGCAGCGCGACGACGAACAGCGGGTTGCCGAGCCACGCGAATTGCAGGTCGAGGATCGCGAGCCCGCCGAGCGCGAGCACCGTGTAGCCGTGCCACCAGCTCACCGCGCCGGCCGCATTCGGCGGTTCGGCCGCAACGGGCAGCAGCAGCGACGCGGCATACAGCGCGATGATCACGACGCGCGCGAGGTTCAGGCGGGGCGAAGCGGAGCGAATCTGCATGTTGCCTTCCTGTCGTGCACGGTCATGCGAAGCGACGAATGCCGGACGGCCCGGCCTTCATTCACGAAGCGCGGCGCCGACGTGGCGATGCGCCGAACGCGATTGTGGGCGATTCGCGCGGCGATGTCGAACGCACGTGGTTCACCGCTGCGAAGTCAAAGCGCTTCGACCAGCAACCGCGTGCTCTTCTCGCAATACTCGTGACACGCCGCCCGCGCCGCGATCGACGCGCCATGCACGAACCGCGGCGCGTCGGCCCGCCGCGACATCGACACGACGATCGACGGCGGCGACGGCTGCAGCGGCAACTCGACGACTTCGCCGCTTTCGATCAGCGCGTCGACGAACAGCACCGGAATCGCGGCGACGCCGAAGCCGTCGCGCACCAGTTGCACGATCACCGAGATCGACGGCGACCCGGTGATGCGCGTTTCCGACAGCGGCACGCCGTGCGCGTGCGCGAGCGTGCGGACGATGTCCTCCAGCGCGCGGTGGGGCGCGGTGCCGCGCCCGTAGGTGAGGATTGGCTGGCGCAGCACCTGCCGCGCGAGGCCGGTGCGCGTGTTCGGCAGCAGCCCCGCGCGCGCGACCCAGCGCACCGGGTAGTTCGCGAGCGCGTCGCACACGACCGACGCCTCGTCGCTGCCTTCCACGCGGATGATCAGGTCGAGCTCGCCGGCCATCAGCCGACGCTGCAGCACGACGCTGACGTCGACGGTCAGGTCGATTTCCAATTGCGGATAGTCGGCCGCGAGCCGCCGCATATAGTGCGGCAGCCAGCTGTGCACGACCGTCTCGATCACGCCGAGCCGCAGCTTGCCGCGTAGCGCACGCTCGCCGGATGCGGCGGCCTGCAGTTCCTGCGTCGCCTCGACCACGGCTTTCGCATAGCCGAGCAGGTATTCGCCGTTCGGCGTGAGCCGGAACCCGCGGCTGTCGCGATCGACGAGGACAGTGTGCAGTTCGTCCTCGAGCGCCTTCAGGCGCTGCGAGATCGCGGCAGGCGTCGCATGCAGCGCCGCCGCGGTCGTGCGGAAGTTGCGCAGCTTCGCGAGCGTGACGAAGGTTTCGAGAAAACGCGTGTTCATGGCGGTCGGGCGAGCAGTGGATGCGCAGCTTGCCGGCGACGAAAAATGAACGGGACCGGGGAAAACCCGCGGATCCGTTAAGAAATTCTATACAACAGACGCAAAAAAACTCGTTGGCGACAAAATTTTTTCCTTTCTATGCTTCGCCGTATCCGATGACACACCACCGTCATCGCCACGCCATCCCGATTCTCTGACCGACCATCATGACGCCTTCCGAATTCCGCCAGTCCGTGCGCCGCGGCGCGTTCCGCGGCCCGACCGCCGGCCATTGCGGCCCGTTTGCCCAGGCGAACCTGGCGATCCTGCCCGACGCGTACGCGCACGATTTCCTGCGCTTCTGCCAGGCCAACCCGAAGGCCTGCCCGCTGCTGGGCGTCGGCGAACCGGGCGCGTTCCGGATCGACGCGCTCGGCGAGGATCTCGACATCCGCACCGACGTGCCGAGCTACAACGTATATAGGGACGGCCGCCTGACCGAGCGCGTCGAGTCGCTCGAAGCGCTGTGGCGCGACGATTTCGTCGTATTTGCGATCGGCTGCTCGTTCTCGTTCGAGGACATGCTCGCCCGCGAAGGGATCGGGCTGCGCCACGTCGAAGAGGGGCGCAACGTGCCGATGTACCGTACGTCGATCGCGAACCGCCGCGCGGGCGTCTTCGGCGGCCAGCTGGTCGTGTCGATGCGGCCGCTGCGCGGCGCCGACGCGATCCGCGCGGTGCAGATCACGAGCCGGTTCCCGGGCGTGCACGGCGCGCCGGTCCATATCGGCCACCCGCGGGAACTGGGCATCGAGGATCTGAACGCGCCCGAATTCGGCGACGCGGTGACGATCCGCGACGGCGAGCTGCCGGTGTTCTGGGCGTGCGGCGTGACGCCGCAAACCGCGCTGATGGACGCGAAGCTGCCGATCGCGATCGCGCATACGCCCGGCCACATGCTGATGACCGACATCACGAACGCGTCGCTGGCCGTGTTCTGACCGGCCGACCGCCCCGTACGCGACACACCTGCGACACACCGCACCCCACGCCATTTGACGACGCATCACGACAGGAGCACCACCATGGAAAGCAAGACCCTCGCGGCGAGCGCCGCCGAGCCCGCGAGCCGCGAGCGCAGCGGCCTGTTCTCGTGGTACGCGGATGCGCAGCCGCGCGAGCGCCGCGCATTCTGGAGCTGCAAGGTCGGCTACATGCTCGACGGAATGGACACGCAGATGCTGTCGTTCGTGATCCCGACGCTCGTCGCGACCTGGGGCATCTCGCTCGCCGACGCAGGCTTCATCGGCACGGTCACGCTGCTCGCGTCGGCGCTCGGCGGCTGGCTCGCCGGCATCCTGTCCGACCGGATCGGCCGCGTGCGCACGCTGCAGCTCACGGTGCTGTGGTTCGCGGTGTTCACCGCGCTGTGCGGGCTCGCGCAGAACTACCATCAACTGGTCGCGGCGCGTGCGCTGATGGGCTTCGGCTTCGGCGGCGAATGGACGGCCGGCGCGGTGCTGATCGGCGAAGTGATTCGCGCGCGCGACCGCGGCAGGGCGGTCGGCCTCGTGCAGTCGGGCTGGGCGATCGGCTGGGGGCTGTGCGCGCTGCTGTATGCGCTGCTGTTCTCGGTGCTGCCGGCCGAGCAGGCGTGGCGCGCGCTGTTCCTCGTCGGGCTCGCGCCCGCGCTGCTGGTCGTCGCGATCCGCCGCTACGTGAAGGAGCCGGACGTCTACGAGAAGGAGAAGGCCGCGCAGGCGAAAGTGGCCGATGCGCCGCGCCTCACCGAGATCTTCGCGCCGAAGCTGATCACGACGACGCTGCGCGCGGCGCTCCTGACGACCGGCGCGCAGGGCGGCTACTACGCGATCACGACGTGGCTGCCGACCTTCCTGAAGACCGAACGGCACCTGACGGTGATGGGCACCGGCGGCTATCTCGCGATGATCATCTTCGGCTCGTGGGTCGGCTACCTGACGAGCGCGTACCTGACCGATCGCCTCGGCCGCAAGCCGAACTTCATCCTGTTCGCGGTCGGCTCGATGGTGATCGCGTTCGCGTACACGTCGCTGAACCTGACCAACGCGTCGATGCTGTGGCTCGGCTTCCCGCTCGGCTTCTTCGCATCGGGCATTTTCTCGGGGATGGGCGCGTTTCTCACCGAGCTGTTCCCGACCCGCGTGCGCGGTTCCGGCCAGGGCTTCTGCTACAACGTGGGCCGCGCGATCGGCGCGCTGTTCCCGTTCCTGATCGGCGCGCTGTCCAAGCAGTACGGGCTCGGCACGAGCATCGGCATCTTCGCGGTCGCCGCGTACGGCGTGGTGATCGTCGCCGCGCTGACGCTGCCCGAGACCCGCGGCCGCGAACTCGACGCCGCCTGACCGACGGCAGCGGCCGGCCGGCCCTGCGTTTTTCTTCCCCTTTCATCGACACCGTGACACGGCGCGCGACGCGCGCCGTGCGGCGGCGCTCGTCCCTCGAATCAACGACGCATCGACCCGACATCATGACTGACCGACACCTTTCCCCCGTTCCCTCCGACGCCGCGCGCTGGCAATTCTGGATCGACCGCGGCGGCACCTTCACCGACATCGTCGCGCGGCGGCCCGACGGCACGCTCGTCACGCACAAGCTGCTGTCGGAGAACCCCGAGCAGTACCGCGACGCGGCCGTGGCCGGCATCCGCCACCTGCTCGGCCTCGCGGCAGGCGAGCCGATCACGCCTGCACGCGTCGACATGGTGAAGATGGGCACCACGGTCGCGACCAACGCGCTGCTCGAACGCAAGGGCGAACGCACCGCGCTCGCGACGACGCGCGGCTTTCGCGACGTGCTGCGCATCGCGTACCAGAACCGGCCGCGCCTGTTCGATCTCGACATCGTGCTGCCCGACGCGCTGTACGAAACGGTCGTCGAGATCGACGAGCGCGTCGGCGCGCATGGCGACGTGGTCGTGCCGCTCGATGTTCGGGGTGCCGAAGCATCGTTGCGCCGCGTGTTCGACAGCGGCGTGCGTGCGCTCGCGATCGTGCTGATCCACGGCTACCGCCATACCGCGCACGAACGCGCGCTGGCCGAACTCGCGCGCCGCATCGGCTTCACGCAGGTGTCGGTGTCGCACGAGGTGTCGCCGCTGATGAAGATGGTGTCCCGCGGCGATACGACCGTGGTCGACGCATACCTGTCGCCGATCCTGCGCCGCTATGTCGAGCAGGTCGCGCACGAGATGCCGGGCGTGAACCTGCAGTTCATGCAGAGCAGCGGCGGCCTCACGCGCGCCGATGCGTTCCAGGGCAAGGACGCGATCCTGTCGGGCCCGGCCGGCGGCATCGTCGGGATGGTGCGCGCGGCGCGCGCGGCCGGCTTCGGTCAGGTGATCGGCTTCGACATGGGCGGCACGTCGACCGACGTGTCGCACTACAACGGTGAATTCGAGCGCGCATTCGAGACGCAGGTGGCCGGCGTGCGGATGCGCGCGCCGATGATGAGCATCCACACGGTCGCGGCCGGCGGCGGCTCGGTGCTCGGCTTCGACGGCGCGCGGCTGCGCGTGGGGCCCGAATCGGCCGGCGCGAACCCGGGGCCGGCCGCGTATCGGCGCGGCGGCCCGCTGACGGTGACCGACTGCAACGTGATGCTCGGCAAGATCCAGCCCGATCATTTCCCGCGCGTGTTCGGTCCGCATGCGGACCAGCCGCTCGACCGCGACGGCGTGGTCGCGAAGTTCGCGGCGCTCGCCGATGAAATTCACGCGGCGACCGGGCGGCGCGAGACGCCCGAGGCGCTCGCCGAAGGGTTCCTGGAGATCGCGATCGGCAGCATGGCGAACGCGATCAAGAAGATTTCCGTGCAGCGCGGCCACGACGTGTCGCGCTACGTGCTGACGACGTTCGGCGGCGCGGGCGGCCAGCACGCGTGCGGCGTGGCCGATGCGCTCGGGATGACGCAGGTGTTCGCGCATCCGCTCGCGGGCGTGCTGTCCGCGTACGGGATGGGCCTCGCCGACCAGACCGCGATGCGCGAGCGCGCGGTCGAGGCCGTGCTGACCGACGCGTCGCTGCCGGCGCTGAACGCGGCGCTCGACCGGCTGGCCGACGAGGCCATCGGCGCGCTGCTCGAACAGGGCGTGCCGCCGCAGCGGATCGCGACCGAGCGGCGCGTGCACCTGCGCTACCAGGGCACCGATTCGGCGCTCGACGTGCCGGCCGGCAGCGTCGCCGCGATGCAGCAGGCGTTCGAGGCCGCGTACCGGCAGCGCTACGCGTTCCTGATGCCCGGCACGCCGCTCGTCGCCGAGCTGGCGTCGGTCGAGGCGATCGGCCGCTCGGACGCGCCGGTCGACCTCGCGCCGCTCGCGCCGCGCGGGGAAGGCGCGGCGCCGCAAGCGCACACGGCCGTGCGCTTTTATTCCGGCGGCCAGTGGCACGACGCGGCGCTGTACGTGCGCGACACGCTGCGCGCCGGCGACGCGATCGACGGCCCGGCGATCGTCGCGGAGCAGAACGGCACGACCGTCGTCGAGCCCGGCTGGCGCGCCGCGATGACCGCCCAGGGCAACCTCGTGCTGACGCGCACGACGCCGCTGCCGACGCGCCGTTCGCTCGGCACCGACGCCGATCCGGTGCGGCTCGAGATCTTCAACAACCTGTTCATGTCGATCGCCGAGCAGATGGGGCTGCGGCTGCAGAACACCGCGTATTCGGTGAACATCAAGGAGCGGCTCGACTTCTCGTGCGCGATCTTCGACGGCGACGGCAACCTGATCGCGAACGCGCCGCACATGCCCGTGCACCTCGGCTCGATGGGCGAAAGCATCCGCACGGTGATCGAGCGCAACCGCGGCCGCATGCGCGACGGCGACGTGTTCATGCTGAACGACCCGTATCACGGCGGCACGCACCTGCCGGACGTGACGGTCATCACGCCGGTGTTCGCGGACGGCTCCGACGCGCCGCTGTTCTACGTCGGCTCGCGCGGCCACCACGCGGATATCGGCGGCACGACGCCGGGCTCGATGCCGCCGGATTCGACCCATATCGACGAGGAAGGCGTGCTGATCGACAACTGGCAGCTCGTGTCGGCCGGCGTGCTGCGCGATGCCGACACGCGCGCGCTGCTGGCATCCGGCCGCTACCCGGCGCGCAACGTCGAGCAGAACATGGCCGACCTGCGCGCGCAGGTCGCCGCGAACCAGAAGGGCGTCGACGAGTTGCGCCGGATGGTCGCGCAGTTCGGCCGCGACGTCGTGCTCGCGTTCATGGGGCACGTGCAGGACAACGCGGAAGAAGCCGTGCGGCGCGTGATCGGCGCGCTGCAGGACGGCGCGTACCGCTACCCGCTCGACAACGGCGCGGAGATTCGCGTTGCGATCCGCGTCGACCGCGCGGCGCGGTGCGCGGAGATCGATTTCACCGGCACGTCCGCGCAGCTCGACAACAACTTCAACGCGCCGAAGGCCGTCTGCATGGCCGCGGTGCTGTACGTGTTCCGCACGC
Organism: Burkholderia sp. BCC0397; assembly: GCF_902832865.1. Classification (NCBI taxonomy): domain Bacteria; kingdom Pseudomonadati; phylum Pseudomonadota; class Betaproteobacteria; order Burkholderiales; family Burkholderiaceae; genus Burkholderia; species Burkholderia sp. BCC0397. The sequence continues at coordinate 95,716 of NZ_CADFDL010000001.1, forward strand.
TGGTCGGCGACGACATTCCGCTGAACGCCGGCTGCCTGAAGCCGCTGACCGTGATCGTGCCGGCCCGTTCGATGCTGAACCCCGAGTATCCGGCGGCCGTCGTGTCGGGCAACGTCGAGACGTCGTCGGCGATCACCAACGCGCTGTACGGCGCGCTCGGCTGCGTCGCGTCGAGCCAGGGGACGATGAACAACTTCACATTCGGTAACGATCAATACCAGTACTACGAGACGATCGCGGGCGGCAGTGGCGCGGGCGACGGCTTCGCGGGCGTCGGCGCGGTGCAGACGCACATGACGAACTCGCGGCTCACCGATCCGGAGGTGCTCGAATGGCGCTACCCGGTGCGGCTCGATTCGCACCGGATCCGCGCCGGCTCGGGCGGCGGCGGCCGCTGGCGCGGCGGCGACGGCGCGGTGCGGCGGATCCGCTTCCTCGAGCCGATGACCGCGTCGATCCTGTCGAACAACCGGATCCACGCGCCGTTCGGCGCGGCGGGCGGCGAAGCCGGCGCGCTCGGCCGCAACACGATCGAGCGGGCGGACGGCACCGTCGAGGCGCTCGACCACATCGGCCGCGCGCAGATGGCGCCGGGCGACGTGTTCGTCGTCGAGACGCCGGGCGGCGGCGGCTACGGCGCGGCAGGCTGAGCCGTGCACCCGGCGCGGACGCCCCGCGCCGGGTGCCGGGGGTGCGGGTGGAGGATATTGCAACGAACTGTGGAATAAAGCCGCGCATTCACGCACGAACAGAATCAAAAATGGCGGGAAACCGGATCGCGGCATGCGATTCGACCCTGCCGCCACGGTCTCGCCGAAGATCGGGCCCCCATATCCATGGATCGGCCTCGAACGCCCGCCCGGCGGGGCTCCCGGCCCGGCACGCCGCCCCCGATGCGCACCGCGTCATCCACCCATTCGCAAGCGGCCAATCATGAAAAATCCCGCTTGCCAATCGAGTCCCGATTCCTTGACACTCTTCTCTAAATGTGAGTCCCAATCTTCATTGTCATTTGATAAGATGGCTCTCATCATTCGTAAGGCAGAACCTGCGCGCATCACGCGCGAACGCCGGCCGCATCAGCTGCAAACGAGTACGGGGCGAGGCTCGCTGTCACGGCATCACGGCCGCCCTGCCGGGCACGCGCACTGCGCGGCCCGGGAAGGCGGTGGGCCTGCTCGCCTCCGTCTACACTGTGCGTTTTTTTTGGATCGGGGCGTGTCCATGGATGACGAAAACGATAGCGCGGTGCTCGAGGCGCATGTCGGTACGCGCAGCCCCTGCTGGCGTCTCGGCAGCGACAGCAACGCGCTCGAACTGGCCGCGGTCCGCGGCCTGACCAACGTCGCGATCGCGCTGACGGTCGAGCAGGCCGCGCGCATCCGCGCGCTGACCGGCGTCACGTCGCACGTCGTGCTCGAGATCGTGCTGTTCGGCAACCCGGTCAGCCTCCATCTCGTCGGCAGGAAGGTCAATACGGTCGACTGGGCCGGCACGGCGTCCGCCTATTCCGATACCGAGTCCGTCGCCGGCGACCTGTCGCACGGGCTCGCGTTCGCCGAGCAGGTCGTGTCCGAAGTGAATTCGCTCGTCGTGATCCTCGATCGTAACGGGATGGTGCAGCGCTTCAACCGCCTGTGCGAGGAAGTGACGGGCAAGCGTGAGGTCGACGTGATCGGCCGCAGCGCGTTCGAGCTGTTCATGAGCCCCGAGCAGGGCGCGCAGTCGCGCAGCAACATCACGGGCTTCTTCGCGAGCAACCACTCGTTCGCGGTCGAGCGCTACATCAACACGGTCAACGGGCCGCGCCTGTTCCAGTTCCGCAACAAGTTCGTGCAGAGCGGCAGCGGCGTCGAAGAGCAGTTCCTGATCTGCTCGGGCATCGACATCACCGAGGAGCGCCACGCGCAGCAGCGGCTCACCGAGCTCGCGAACACCGACGTGCTCACCGGCTTGCCGAACCGCCACGCGATCAGCGAGCGCATCCATACGGCGATCGCCCAGGAGAGCGAGCAGGCGCGCGGCCAGGTCGGCATCCTGTTCCTCGATCTCGACAACTTCAAGCGCGTCAACGATCACTACGGGCACATCACCGGCGACCGCCTGTTGCAGGACGTGTCGGCGATCATCAGCGGCTGCCTGCCGTCCGGCGCGACGCTCTCGCGGCTCGGCGGCGACGAATTCCTCGTGCTGTTCGAACACAGCACGCGGCCGTTGCTCGAAGCGACCGCGCAGATCATCCTCGAACGGCTGCGCACGCCGATCCATCTCGGGCTGATGGAGGTCTACACGAGCTGTTCGATCGGCATCGCGATGTATCCGCTGCACGGCGATTCGCTCGAGACGCTGATCCGCAGCGCCGACACCGCGATGTACGTCGCGAAGGAAGAGGGCAAGCATACGTATCGCGTGTTCTCGCTGGAGATGAACCAGAAGGTCGCGAAGTACATGTGGCTCGACACGAACCTGCGCAAGGCGCTCGAGGAGGAGCAGTTCGTGCTGCACTATCAGCCGGTCGTCGATATCGCGACGGGCGACGTGCACGGCGTCGAGGCGCTGATCCGCTGGCAGTCGCCCGATCGCGGGCTCGTCGCGCCGATCGAGTTCATCCGCTTCGCGGAAGAGTCGGGGCTGATTGCGCCGCTCGGGCGCTGGGTGATGCGCACCGCGGCCGCGCAGGCCGCCGCATGGAAGGCGAAGGGGCTCGGCATCCGGATCGCGGTGAACGTGTCCGCGCGGCAGTTGCAGGACATGAACATCGTGCACCAGTTCGCGTCGATTCTCGACGGCGCGGGGCTGAAGCCCGGCCTGCTCGACATCGAGCTGACCGAGAGCTGCTTCATCGAGGACGAGGAGGCGGCCATCGGGCTGATGCGGCAGTTCCGCCAGCTCGGCGCGGAGATCCATCTCGACGATTTCGGCACCGGCTATTCGTCGCTGTCGCAGTTGTCGCGCCTGCCGCTCGACGCGATCAAGCTCGATCGCACCTTCATCACGGCCATCGACCGCAATCCGCGCTCGCAGGCGCTGGTGCGCTCGGTCGTGTCGCTCGCGAAGGCGCTGAATTTCGCGGTGGTCGCCGAAGGCGTCGAAACGCATGCGGAAGCCGAATTCCTCAAGCAGCTCGACGTCGATTACGCGCAGGGCTACTACTACGCGCGGCCGATGCCGGTGCAGGCGTTCGAGGCGTGGCTCGCGGAGACGAGAAAGCTCAGGCTGATCGCCTGAGCTCGTTCCGGAACAAGGCGCCGCCGGCCGTCGGCGGCGCCCGTCGCATTACACCGTGCGCAGTTTCGACACGCGCCGGTTCTGCAGCATCACCAGGCGTTCCATGTATGCGAGGTCCTTCGGCTCGATCGTGAACGCCGCATGCACCCACGCTTCCGTGATGTCCATCAGCTCCGAGCGCGACAGCTGGAACACGCGATCGCGGGCGCGCAGCATCGCACGGATGCCGTTCAGCTTGGGCTTCACCACGTCGATGAAGGTGCGCGTCGCCAGATACGCATCACCGGCGTCGAACGTCTCGTCGATCAGCCCCTGGTCTTCGTACCACTCGGCCGCATGCGCTTCGCCGGTCGCGATCAGCGATTCCGCGAGGCCGCGGTTCGTCTTGCGCGCGACCAGCGAATAGCCGCCCATGCCCGGGAACAGGTTGAACGCGATCTCGGGGAACCCGAGTTTCACGCCCTTCTGCGCGAGCACGTAGTGATGCGCGAGCGCGGCCTCGAAGCCGCCGCCGAGCGCGCTGCCCTCGACCATCGCGATCGAGATCGCGCCGGTGCCGAAGCCCGTGTAGATCTCGTACACGCCGTCGATGCACGAGCGCGCGTAGGCCATCAGCTGGTCGCGCCGGCCGCTGCGGATCGCGTCGACGAAGAAGCTCAGGTCGCCGCCGACGTTGAACAGCTCGGGGACGAGCGAGCCCGTCACCCAGAAGTCGAACGTGAGGCCCGAGTCGCGTGCGACGCGCGCGAGATGGATGATGTCGGTGACGAGTTGTTGGTTGAAGCACGGCCGCGGCTCCGATCGCAGCATCATCCACATGACATTACGGCCTTCTTCGTAGAAGGCGGTCAGTTGCGAGAGTTCGCCGGCTTCGTAAAACGGGCGGCATGCCGGATGAGATTGGAGTTGCATGGTATGTCCTCGTGAGATGTGATTTTTAAAGCGCGCCGCGCCAGGCGCCATGCGGGAATCGGGTTGCCTGCATGGCGCCTGGCGCGAGGCATCGCCATTGTTGCGCGCGCACAAAAGTCGAAATGCGGGGAACAACGCACGACGGGGACGTGGGCGAGGGCTGCGTTCGGCGGACGTGGTGCGCGGCGACGGGCGACGAAGCGGCGCGAGTGGGGCGGCGGCCGGTTTGCCGGATCACGACGGGCGGGGCAGGGATACGGTCGCGGGCACACGTCGGTGCGGGCAGCCGGTCCGGCGTACGATCGCCGGCGCCGTTCGCTTACGCGCTGAAAGCGGCGTCGGCCTGCCGGGCGCGGCCTATGGAATGTGCGGACTGGCGCTGCACCGGCGCATCGATTAGCTTTGCAGGGTCACGCTGCGCGCACCCGGCGCCTCGGGAGCAGACCATGACCACCTTCCAGAAGGTGTGGCAGTTGCTGGTCGGAAAACCGCTGGATCCGCTGGATCCGCGCACGCGGCATGCGATCGCAGTGACGCCGCTGCTGCCGGTCGGCGCGCAGGCGTTCAAGCTCACGACCGAGATCGTGCTGATCCTGTTGATGACGGGGCTCAACTTCCGCGGGATGCGCGAATCGATCATGGTGATGCTGCCGATCTTCGTCGTTATCCTCCACTTCGGGCTGATCGTGTATGGCGTCGCCGTGCACGGCAGCAGCCTCGCGATGGTCGTGCCCGACGCGGCGCACGAGGCGCACGGGATGTCGCAGTCGCTCGGCCTGTTCGTGATGCTCAGCGTTGCTGATGCGCGCGTTCTCGCTCGGCGGCGGCACTTATACGGGCCTCGAAGCCGTGTCGAACAACGTGAACATGCTCGCCGATCCGCGCGTGCCGAACGGCAAGGTCACGATGTGGTACATGTCGACGTCGCTCGCGTTCACGGCCGGCGGCATCATCCTGCTGTACATGCTGTGGCACGCGCGGCCCGTCGACGGCCAGACGCTCAACGCGGTCGTGTTCGACAGCGTGATCGACCATCTCGGGCTCGGCTCGGCGTTCGCGCGTCATGCATTGCTGGCAGCCGTGCTCGCGTTCGAAGCCGGGCTGCTGCTGGTCGGCGCGCAGACGGGTTTCCTCGACGGCCCGACGGTGCTGTCGAACATGGCGTCGGATTCGTGGGTGCCACGCCATCCGCGACCTGTCGACGCGCCTCGTGCGGCAGAACGGCATCGTCGTCGTCGGGCTGTCGAGCCTGCTGATCCTGTTGTGGACGCACGGTAGCGTCGACGTGCTCGTCGTGCTCTACAGCATCAACGTGTTCCTCACCTTCAGCCTGTCGCTGCTGGGGCTGTGCGCGTACTGATTGCGTCATCGCCGCGAGCCGGGCTGGTTCAAGCACTTCTTCCTGTCCGTGCTCGGGCTGAGCGTGACGGCGACGGTGCTCGTCATCACGCTGATCGAGAAGTTCACCGCGGGCGGCTGGCTCACGGTGCCCGTGACGAGCGCGGTGATCGCGCTGTGTTTCGTGATCAACCGCCACTACGCGGATACGCGCGCCCGGCTCGCGAAGGAGGACGAACTGTTCTCCGGCAAGCCGTCCGTCGTGGACGAGGCCACCGCGCCGGGCAAGCCCGATCCGTCGCAGCCGACGGCCGTGCTGCTGGTCGGCAAGCACCGCGGTGCGAGCATGCACGCATTGCTGTGGGTCAACCGGCTGTTCCCCGGGCATTTCCGCAACGTGATCTTTCTCGCCGTCGGCGAGGTCGATGCAAAGGCATACGACGGGCACGAACATCTCGAACGGCTGCGTCACACGATCACCGAATCGCTCGATTACTATGTTGCGCACTGCCGCCGCAACGGCATCGCCGCCGACTACCGGATCGCCTTCGGCACGAACCCCGTCGTCGAGTTCATGAATCTCGCGTCGGCGACGCTCGACGAGTATCCGAACGCGGTGTGCTTCGCGAGCAAGCTGATCTTCCGGCGAGTGAACTTCCTGACCGCTTGGCTGCACAACCAAACGCCGGTCGAGTTGCAGGCGCGCCTGCATGTCGAGGGCAAGCAGATGGTGCTGCTGCCGATGAATGTCGGGTAGCGATCCGCGGCGGGATCGCACGCGGTTTTTTGTCGCGCCCGCTGCGGGTCGAACCTCCGCCGGCGGTCTCGCGTCGTACGCTCGAACGACGCGCGCATGACGGCCGGCCTTCCGTGCGGCGCACTGCGTCGGCGCGTTACGGATGACGATGCGTATGCGAGCGCGGCCGCCGTGCGGACTTGCGCTGCAACTGGCCGCGAATCCGGTTGCGGCTGCGCCCTTCCGCGAAGAACAGCACGGCTAGCATGAGCACCGCAAGCAGCACGAGGATCGAGACGAGGTCGTGTTCCACCATGTCGCCTCCGATTGGAAGGAGATTGCGCTCCGGGTGAGCGCCGCGGTTGCGGTCAGCCTGCGGGGATGAAGCCGCCGGCGCGCGGGCGTTGGTGTCCGACCTCACGGATCGGATGAGCGGGCCTGCGCGGCATTTGATCGGATGAATGAAGGCCGCGCCGCGCATCCCGCCGTGCGCGGCGGATCACCGTCACGTCAGCATCGGCACGGCTTCGACCAGCAGGATACCGATGAGCGCGCCGATCGCGGCGCCGATCAGTTTCGGATGCCACCGCCCGAGATGCAGCTTCGTCAGCAGCGCGCCGAACAGGATCACGCCCAGCAGCGTGAACAGCACCACGAGGAAGCCGGTTTCGAAATCGCTGTTGATCACGGCCATGATGCCTCCTTGCCCATGTCGGGCACGCCGCGTTCGTCGAGACGGCGCTTGTCCTGGCGAGATCGCGCACGCAATGTGACCTGATTTGATTATAGGTTGCGCCAGCGGTCAATCGCGCGTCGCTTGACGCTCGCCGATGCGTCACCCACACTGGGCTGCAAGGCGGCGCGCGACAGGCGCGCGTGAGCGCGGCGCGGATCGTCCGTGCCGGTGTGTTGCCGCCATGTTCCGAAACGAGCGTGACGTGGTGCGTTTTCTTTCCCGACCGACCGGTTTTGCGTTTGCGTGCGCCGTCGCATTCGGCGTCGTCGCGGCCGTGCGGTCGGCCGCAGCCGATACGGTCGATGCCGGCGATGCAGCGCCCGTGACCCTCGTCAGCGACGTCCACGAATTCGTGATCCAGCACGACGGTTCGCTCGACGAGCACGACGATTCGACGCTGCGCGCGAACGACGCGAACGGCATCGACGCGGTCGCGCAACGCTACGTGTGGTTCGACAAGAATCTCGAGAAAGTGGAGTTGCTCGCGGCCGAGACGATCGACCGCGACGGCGTCGCGCATCCGGTCGGCGCGGACGGCATCCGCGACGTGCAGGAGCCGCGCTCGGCCGGCGCGCCGACGTTCCAGGACGGGCTGCTGCGCACCGTCGTGTTCCCCGGCGTCGAAGCCGGGTCGAGCACCCGCGTCGCGTTCCGCAAGACCCGCACGAAGCCGGTCAATCGCGGCTATTTCGGCTACACCGTCGAGCCGTCGCGCGAGCCGGTCGACAGCCAGCGGCTGATCTTCGACGTGCCGGCCGACCTGCCGCTGTATGCGGATGCGCGCGGCTACGTCGCGCTGCCGCCCGTCACGGCGAACGGCCGCACGCGCTACGAATTCGACTACCGGCATGGCGCATACGATCGCATCGAGAGCGGCGCGGTCGGCTACCCGACCTACGGCGACCGGCTCGTCGTGTCGACGCTGCCCGACTACGCGGCGTTCGCCGCGCGCTACCGCAACGCAGCCGTCGACCCGAGCGCGAACGATTCTGCGGTCGTGCAACTGGCGCGTGCGCTCACGGCGAATGCCGCCGATCCGCGCGACAAGGCGCGCATCCTGTACGACTGGGTGCAGGCGAACGTGCGCTACGTCGGGCTGTTTCTCGGCGAAACGGCTGCCGCGCCGCATCGCGTGACCGACATCCTGCGCAACCGCTACGGCGACTGCAAGGATCATGTCGCGCTGTTCGGCGCGTTGCTCGCGGCGGTCGGCATTCGCAGCGAACCGGTGCTGATCAATCTCGGCGCCGTGTACACGCTGCCGTCGGTGCCCGGCTACGGCGGCGGCGCGATCAATCATGCGATCACGTGGCTGCCCGATCTCGCGCTCTATGCGGATACGACGACGGCCGGCATCGCGTTCGGCTACCTGCCGCCGATCGTGATGGATCGCCCCGCGCTGCTGGTCGATAGCGGCGTGCTGTCACGCACGCCGGCCACGCAGCCGCGCGTCCGCACCGCGCGCATCGCGATCGATGCCGCGCAGCCCGGCGCCGCGCGTGTTCACGCTTATGTCGAGGACGACGGCTGGACCGCCGAACTCGAACGCAACCTGTTTCGCCGCGCGTCGCGGGACCGCATCGCGCAACTGGCGAACGAGCGCCTGCGGCAAAGCGGCCTGCGCGGCCGCGCGCAACTGTCGACCAGCGACCGGCGCGTGACCGACGGGCCGTTCGACGTGACCGTGACCGGCACGCTCGATCATGTCGTTTGGCCGGACGGCACGACTGCATTGCCCGCGCTGTCGAGCCTCACCGGGGGCATCGCGACGCAGGTCGAGACCTGGCTGGCCGAGCCCGTGCGCACGCAGCCGTGGGGCTGCGTCGGCGGCGCGTTCGACGAGACCGGCCAGATCGCGCTGCCGGCGGGCGTCGCCGTGACCGACCTGCCGGCCGATGCGGCGGTGCACGACCGTTTCGTCGACTTCACGTCGCATTACGTGTTCGATGCGGCCGCGCGGGTCGTGCAGGTCACGCGGCGGATGAAGGCGGATTTCGGCCGGCAGGTGTGCACGCCGGACGAGTTTGTCGCGCTGCGCACGTCGCTCGAGCGCATCGAGCGCGACACGCAGGCGCAGATCGTCGTGCGGGCGAAGCCACGTTGAGCGGCGCGGGCACGGCATTCGCTCCGAACGGGTGAATGACCGCAATTGCCGACGCGCAGGAGGACATCATGACCGAGCGGGATCACGAGATCGCCGAACTCTCGAAGGAATTGCTGGGCCGGATCGTGCAGGGCACGATTGCGACCGGCGCGGCAGTCGATGTGGAGCAGTGCGCGGCGCTCGCCGTGCAGTGCGCGACGGCGCTGGTCGACAGGCTCGACACGTTGAAGTGATGCCGCGCGGGGCGGCGCCGGCGGCGCGCGTTGGCGCGTCGGGCGTTACGCTTCGGCGTGCACGTCGCCGTCCGCGCGCACGGCGCCCGGCGGCTTGCCGACCACGCGCTTGAACGCGCGGCTGAACGCGGCGAGCGAACCGTAGCCGAGCCGGTACGCGACCGCTTCGATCGCTTCGCGGTCGCGCGCGATCCACTGCGCGGCGAGCCGCATCCGCAGCTCGGTCAGGTAGCGCACGGGCGTCATCCCGGTCGCCGCGAGGAAGCGTTCGGCGAACACCGAGCGCGACACGCCCGCTTCGGTCGCGAGCTCCGCGACGCTCCAGTTGCGGCCCGGGTCGCGATGCAGCGCGACGATCGCGCGGCCGAGCTTCGGCTCGCGCAGCGCCTGCACCCAGCCGGTCGCATCGCCGCATCCGCATTCGACCCAGCCGCGCACGATGAACGCCGCGACCACGTCCGCGAGCCGCGCGAGGATGCCCGCGAAGCCTGCGCGCGCCGTGCACGCTTCGCGCTCCATCGCGTCGAGCATCGGGCGGATTTCCGGGTAGCGCGCGAGCAGCGTGCCCACGTGCATGAACTTCGGCATCGTGCCGACCAGCGGCTGCATGCCGCCGAGATCGAGTTCCATGCACGCGCTGAAGATCAGCGCGTCGCCGGCGCCGGGCTCCGTCGTCGCGCAGGTCGCGGGCGAGACGCCGGCCGACGCCACCGACGCGACCGTATCGCAGATCTTCGCGACCTCGAAGCCGTTGATCTCGCGGCACGGCACATCCGGATCGGACACCAGCGCGTGCATGCCGCCGTGCGGCAGCAGGATCGCGTCGCCGGCCTCGAGCCGCATCGTCTCGCCCGACGCGTCGCGCAGCAGCACGGGCCCGCGCACGACGAAATGGAACTGCGCGCGGCCCGGCGCATGGCCGAAATTCAGCCCGAACGGCCGCGCGACCTGGATGCGGCGGTACTGGACGCCGCTCAGGCGCATCCCCAGCAGCAGCTCGCTGACGAGGTCGTGCACGTCGGGAATCGGGGGCAGAAGGGGTTCGGACATATATCGAGATGCGGACGTTCGATCAACAAGAGCGGATTGTATGTCATAGACCGTCCTGTCGCTGTTCCCTACGATATGCCCTCATCAGTACTTTCCCTAACCGACACGGAACCCCGCATGAATCCCGGAATCTCCTCGGCCGCCTCGACGGCGGCCCCCCGCGAACCGGCCTGGGGCGCGGTATTCGCGATGGCGCTCGGCGTGTTCGGGCTCGTCACGGCCGAATTCCTGCCGGCGAGCCTGCTGACGCCGATGGCCGACAGCCTTGGCGTGACCGAAGGCGTGGCCGGACAGGCCGTCACGGCCACCGCGACGGTCGCGCTCGTCACGAGCCTGCTGATCTCGGCGCTCACGCGCACGATCGACCGGCGGCGCGTGCTGCTGGTGTTCTCGGTGCTGCTCGTCGCATCGAACCTCGCCGTCGCGTTCGCGCCGAACTTGGGCGTACTGCTGATCGGCCGCGTCGTGCTCGGCATCGCGCTCGGCGGCTTCTGGACGATGGCGACCGCCACCGCGATGCGGCTCGTGCCGACGGCGATGGTGCCGCGCGCGCTGTCGATCATCTTCAGCGGCGTGGCGGTCGCGACCATCGCGTCCGCGCCGATGGGCAGCTACTTCGGTCACCTGATCGGCTGGCGCAACGTGTTCCTGATCGCGGCCGTGCTCGGCGCCATCGCGTTCGTGTCGCAGATCCTCACGCTGCCGTCGATGCCGCCGAGCGGCACGACGCGGCTGCGCACGCTGATCGACGTGCTGCGCCGGCCGACCGTCGGCCTCGGGATGTTCGCGACGATCCTCGTGTTCACCGGGCATTTCGCGTTCTTCACGTATCTGCGGCCGTTCCTCGAACAGGTGGCGGGCGTCGGCGTGAACGGGCTGTCGGCGATCCTGCTCGGCTACGGCATCGCGAACTTCGTCGGCACGTCGCTCGCGGGCCGCGTGCTCGAACACCGGCTGCGGCCGATGCTGATCGGCATGCCCGCGTTGATGGTCGTGCTCGGCATCGCGCTCGTCGTGCTCGGCCGCGCGCCGATGATCGACGCGGTGCTGGTCGCGTTGTGGGGGATGGCGTTCGGCGGCGTGCCGGTCGCATGGTCGACGTGGGTCACGCGCACCGTGCCCGACGAGGCCGAGAGCGCGGGCGGGTTGATCGTCGCGGCGATCCAGCTCGCGATCGCGACGGGCGCGGCAGTCGGCGGCGTCGTGTTCGATGCGAACGGCGCGGCCGGCGTGTTCGTCGGCGCGGCGGTCGTGCTGGCGGTGGCGGTCGCGACGATCGTGACCGGCGTGCCGAAGCGCGTCGGCGTGGTCGCGTCCTGACCCGCCTGGCGGCCCGCGTGGCACGGGCGGCCAGGCGATCGTCCGCGCGTCAGGCGGCGCCGGCGCCCGCGATGCGGTCGAGTTCCGCGAGCGCGTCGGCCGGCAGATCGAGGTCGGCTGCCGCGAGATTCTCGCGCAGATGCGCGACCGACGACGTGCCGGGAATCAGCAGGAGATTCGGCGCGCGGCGCAGCAGCCACGCCAGCGCGACCTGCATCGGCGTCGCGCCGGTACGGGCCGCGACGCCGGACAGCGTCGACGACTGCAGCGGCGAGAAGCCGCCGAGCGGAAAGTACGGCACGTACGCGATGCCGTCGCGGGCAAGCGTGTCGATCAGCGCATCGTCGCCGCGATGCGCGATGTTGTAGTGGTTCTGCACGCAGACGATGTCGCAGATCCGCCGGCCTTCGGCGACCTGCGCGGGCGTGACGTTGCTCAGGCCGACGTGCCGTACGAGCCCGCGCCGCTGCAGCTCGGCGAGCGTGGCCAGCGGCGCTTCGATCGATCCTTCGGCCGGCCCGTGCGTGTCGAACATGATGCGCAGGTTGACGACGTCGAGCACATCGAGCCCCAGGTTGCGCAGGTTGTCGTGCACGGCCCGTTCGAGTTCGTCGGGCGCGAAGGCGGGCAGCCACGATGCGTCGTCGCCGCGTCGCGCGCCGATCTTGGTGACGATCACGAGATCGTCGCGATACGGATGCAACGCGTCGCGAATCAGCCGGTTCGTCACGTGCGGGCCGTAGAAGTCGCTGGTGTCGAGATGGTCGACGCCGGATTCGACGGCTTCGCGCAACACGTTCAATGCGGCTTCGCGATCTTTCGGCGGGCCGAATACGCCGGGGCCCGCGAGCTGCATCGCACCGTAGCCGATCCGTTTGACGTGGCGGTCGCCGAGCCTGAAGGTGGCGGTGTGGCGAATGTCGGGCATGCCGTGCTCCTGTCGATGAGATGAATGCGTTCAGCATAGGGATGAGTCATCTGCGCGATAAGCCGGCATAATTCGCACGGGTTGTACGAAAAGGCGAACGATGCAAACCGATCTGGGCGATCTGAACGCGTTCATGGCCGTGGCGCGCGCCGGCGGATTCCGCGACGCCGCACGCAAGACGGGCCTCAGCGCGTCGGGGCTGAGCGAGGCCGTGCGCCGGCTGGAAGCGCAGCTCGGCGTGCGGCTGCTGCACCGCACGACGCGCAGCGTCGTGCCCACCGAAGCCGGCGAGCGCCTGCTCGCGCGGCTCGGGCCCGCACTGACCGAAGTGGCGGCGGCGCTCGACGGTATCGATGAATTCCGGGACCGACCGGCCGGCACGCTGAAGCTCAACGTGCCGGTCAGCGCCTCGCGGCTCGTGTTGCCGGCGATCGTGCCGCGCTTTCTCGATGCGTATCCGGATATCCGGCTGGAAGTGATCGCCGACGAAAATTTCGTCGACGTGCTGGCGGCCGGATGCGACGCGGGCATCCGCTACGACGAACGGCTCGAACAGGACATGATCGCGGTGCCGATCGGCCCGCGCATCCAGCGGTTCGCGACCGCGGCGGCGCCCGGCTATCTCGAGCGGCACGGCCGGCCGCGGCATCCGCGCGACCTGCTCGACCATCGGTGCCTGCGCGGGCGCTTCGCCAGCGGCGCGATGCCGCCGTGGGAGTTCGAGCGCGACGGCGAGGTCGTGCGGGTCGAGCCGGCCGCCGGCCCGCTGCTGGTGCAGATCGGCGGGGCGACGGACCTGCTGGTCGATGTGGCGATCGCCGGTACGGGCATCGTGCATCTGTTCGAAGACTGGCTGCGCCCGCATTTCGACAGCGGCGCACTCGAACCTGTGCTCGAGCCGTGGTGGCGGCCGTTCTCGGGACCCTTTCTGTACTATCCGGGGCGGCGTCTCGTGCCGCCGGCGCTACGCGCGTTCATCGATTTCATCAGGGCGTCCTGAGCGTTGCTCAGCGCACCAGCGCGTGCGCGACGCTGCCGACGTAGTTCGTGATCGTCGACGCGGCCACCACGGCGATGACTTCCAGCAACTGCTCGGCGGTGAAGCCGGCATCGACGAACGCCTGGCGGTCGGTATCGGCGAGGCGGCCGCGGGTGTCGATCAGCGTGCGCGCCGCGGCCGACAGCGCGGCCAGTTTCGCGTCGGCGGGCAACTCGCCGCGCCGGATCGCGTCGACGTCGGCGGGCAGCACACCCTGTTTCAGCGCGAGCGCGGTGTGGAACGCGACCGGCCACTCGCTCGCGTTCGTGACCGCGTTGGTGAGCAGCAGCGTCTGGATCTGCGGTTCGGTGAGGCTGCTCGCGTGCACGCGCTCGAACAGGCCGATGAAGCCGTTGATCAGTACCGGCGACGCGGCCATCGCCGCCGCGATGTTCGGGACCACGCCGAACGCTTGCTGGAGTTGCTGGAGGACGGGCTTCGATTCCGCGGGTGCGGAATCGATCGTATGAAGCGGGTAGGCGGACATGATGTCTCCGGGCGATGGGCGCCGCCGGAAGGGCGGCGCGACACCCGAAGCGTAGGAGCGGCCGTGCCGCGTGCCAATTACATGCGATGTAATCGGTTGACGCGCGGTGGACGCCCACCGCCCGGTGAATCCGTTAGCCGCCTTGCTTGACCAGCGCCGCCAGCGTCTTCATCGCCTCCAGATACGGATACGGCCCGTGGCTGATGCGCGCCACGCCGTAATCGGCGAGGTCGGCGAGCGTCGGTGTTTCCGACACGCGCATCACGTTCACCGGCAGCGGCGACGCGGCCGTCAGTGCGCGAATCAGCGCCGGCGAGCGCAGGCCCGGCACGAACAGGCCGTCGGCGCCGGCTGCCGCATACGCGCGGGCGCGTGCCAGCGTCGCATCGAGCAAGCGTTCGTCGTGCGTATCGGCTGCTGCCTGGAAGAACACGTCGGTGCGCGCGTTGATGAAGTAGTCGGCGCCCGCGCGATCGGCCGCCTGCCGGGCGGCCGCGAGACGGGCCGCCGCTTCGTCGACGTCGCGCAGTTCGCCCGTGGCCGGAAAACTGTCTTCGAGATTGCAGCCGATCGCGCCGGCCTGGATGCTCATCGCGATCGTCTCGGCGACATCCTCCGGCCGCTCGCCGTAGCCGCTTTCGAGATCGACCGTGACGGGCAACGCCGTCGCGCGCACGATCCGCGCCAGCACCTCCATCATCAGCGCGCGCGGCATCTGCTCGCCGTCGACGAAACCGTTGGCCGCCGCGACCGACCAGCTGCCGGTCGCCAGTGCGACGGCGCCCGCGTCGGCCGCCGTGCGCGCACTGCCGGCGTCCCACACGTTGAACAGCGCCAGCGGCTGGCCCGCGCGGTGAAGCGATCGGAAAATCGCGCCTTTCTCGTTGTTGCCCATGCTCGTCTCCTCGTGGATACCGGATTGGTTGTCGTGCCGAGCGATATTGCCACCGAATCGGGCGGCGCGACGGGGGCCGGCAATGTCTGCTGACAGCGCGTGGCAGGAAGTGCGCGTGACCGCGCGGGGCGATCCGCGCGCCGGCTCAGTCGCGCGAACCCGGCTCGACCGACAGCGTGCGCAACTGGCCGCGCAACTGATCGACTTCGCCCGGCGCGAACGGCCGCTCGATCTCGGCATGCGCCTGCTGCCACAGCGGAAACGCTTCGGCCAGCAGGTCGTGCCCGGCCGGCGTCAGTGCGAGCAGGCGGCTGCGTTTGTCGTCCGGATCCTGCACGATCGTGACGAGACCGCGCCGCTCGAGCGGCTTGAGCGCCGCGGTGAGCGTGGTGCGGTCCATCGCGAGCAGCGACGCGACCGATTTCATCGGGGCCGGTTGCGGCCGGTTCAACGACATCAGCAGCGAAAACTGGCCGTTGGTGAGGTCGAGCGGGCGCAGCACATCGTCGAAGATGCGCGCAAGATTGCGCGCCGCGCGCTGCATGTGCAGGCACAGGCAGCAATCGCGCACCATCAGCGTCGTTTCGAAGGGAAGCTTTTCTTTTCGTGCCATGTTGCAATTGTGTTGATATCAACCTATCTTGTCAAGGTCGAGGCGCGGCAACCCGCCGCGTCCGTCATCGGAGGAGAAGGCATGAGTGCGCAACAACAGTTGTATCTCGCCGTATTTCTCGGAACCCCGGATAGCCCGGCGATGCAGGCATGGCTTGCGCTGCCGGACGACGAGCGGCGCACGCGCGAGCGCGACGGCATCGCCGCATGGCATGCGTGGGTCGACCGGCATCGCGACGCGATCGTCGAGCTGGGCGGGCCGCTCGGCAAGACCAAGACCATCGATGCAGACGGCATCCACGACACGGCCAATGCGCTGAGCGGCTTTACCGTCGTGCGGGCGGCGTCGCACGACGCGGCCGCCGCGCTGTTCGAAGGTCATCCGCATTTCACGCTGTTCCCGGGCGTGTCGATCGACGTGATGCCGGTGCTGGCGATTCCGGGCGCATGAGCGACGCGTGATGCCGGGCGACGCGTGTCGCTTCGTTCGAGGCGCGGTGGCCCGCATGCGGCAGACATTTTCCCGACATTCTCGATGGAGACTGGCGATGAAGCTTTACGGATTTGCCGGCACCCGCTCGCAACGGGCGCTGTGGGGGCTGAAGGAACTGGATGCGGATTTCGAATTCGTGTCGGTCAACCTGCTCGAGGGCGAGCACAAGCGGCCCGAATTCCTGCACCTCAATCCGGCCGGCAAGGTGCCCGTGCTGGTGGACGGCGACCTGGTGATTCCCGAATCGGCCGCGATCGTGCTGTATCTCGCGGACAAGTACCCGGAGAAGGCGTTGCTGCCCGTCGATCCGGCGCTGCGGGCGGAGGCCTATCGGTGGGTCATGTTCGCGGTGACGGAGCTCGAGCAGCCGCTGTGGCGGATCACGCGGCACACGTTCCTCTATCCGCCGGAGAAGCGCTCGCCGGCCGATATCGAACTGGCGCGCGAGGATTTCGCGACGATGGCCGTCATTCTCGACAAGCATCTCGAAGGGCGCGAGTTCATCGTCGGCGATGCGCTGACGGTGGCCGATTGCGTGACGGCCTACCTGATCGACTGGGCGAGCGAGTGCCACCTGATCGAACCGTTCCCGCAATTGCGCGCGTATCTCGAACGGCTGTATGCACGGCCGAAGGCGCCGCAGCGGATCGCGGAGGCGAGGAAGGCGGCGTGAAACGGGTGGGGGGTCATGCGCCGCATCGGCACGACCCGCCGCGTCCGCCTGCGATCACGAAACCGTATCGGGCGCACCCAGCGCACGGCACAGCATCGCCAGGTCGCGCAACGTGAGATGCGGCGTCGCCGGATGCAGCGAAGCCTGTTCCCCTTCCGCCCGAGGTTCGCGCACGACCCACGCGGCCTGAAGCCCCGCATTCAACGCACCGACGATATCGAGGTGGAAGTCGTCGCCCACATGCAGCAATTCGGCCGGACGCACGTCGAGTGCGTCCGCCGCCGCATGGAAGATCTCGGGTTCCGGCTTGGCGAAGCCGAAGGCACGCGCGCTGAGTGTCGTGCGGAAGAATTCGCCGCCGCCGGTCAGCCGGAGATCCGCGTTGCCGTTGGTGACCGCGATCAACGGAAAGCGCGCGCTCAACCACGCCAGCGCCGGCAGCGCGTCTTCGTAGAACTCGACGCGGTTGCGCGCCGCATAGAAGACGTCGTAAGCGCGATCGGTCAGCGAGACATCTTCGTTCGCGCGCTCCAGCGCAAGCCGGATCGATCCGATTCGCATCGCGCGATAGTCGCTGGCGAGATCCGGGCACAACCGTTCGTATTCCTCACGTAACGCACTGAGTGCCTGTTGCGTGGGCAGCACGCTCTCGGTATTCGGCGCGTGCTCGATCAGCCATGCGCGAAGCGTCGCCTCGGCCCGGACGACGGACGGCCCGAATGGCCACAGGGTGTCGTCGAGGTCGAACGAGAGGGCGGAAACTTTGGCGAGACGCATGGCGGTTGAAAGCAGGAAGTCGTTTTACCAGGGCCACGGAACGGAGGTTCCGGTGCCGTTGTCGAGGGCATGCCGATACAGGAAGCGCGCGACGGTCAGGTCCTGAAGCGCGAGGCCCGTCATGTCGAAGACGGTGATCTCGTGCGCGGCGCGGTCGACCGATGTCGCACCCGTGAGGATGTCACCGATTTCCGTGCGCGGCAAATCCGGCGCCCATTGGCACTCGCCGATGCTGCGCGCCTGGTCGTGATCGTCCACGACGATGCGCGCGCGTTCCAGCACGCCGGCCGGAAGTTCGCGCTTGCCCGCGGTATCGGCGCCCACGCAGGTCAGGTGGGTGCCCGGCTGAACCGCATCCGCGTCGAACAACGGGCCGCCGCCGGGCGTGGCCGTGATCACCACGTCGCTATTGGCCACCGCGTCGTTCCGGTCGCGCGCCACGCCGATCGTGCACCGTTCGACGAAGTGCGATTCGAACGCCGGGTCCGGCTCGCCGCTGACGTTCACGTACTGCACCGTGCAGCGCTGCGGCAGCAGCCTGAGCGCGTAGTCGAGCTGCACGCGCGCCTGCACGCCCGTGCCGAACACGCAGAGCCGCGTGCTGTCGCGGCGCGCGAGCTGTTGCAGCCCGAGGCCGCCGGCGGCGCCGGTTCGCGCGGTGGTGATCGCGTTGCCGTCCATGATGCATAGCGGCCTGCCCGTCGCCGGATCGAACAAGGCGACGGTGGCCTGATGCGGCTCGCCGCCGCGCGCCCGGTTGCCCGGCCAGAACCCGGCCGCCTTGAAGCCGAGCAGATCCTGGCCGGCGACGTCGCCCGACTTGATGCCGAACACGCCGCCGGTATGCAGCTTCTCGCGCACCACCGGGAATACGCGTCCGGCCCTTTGACTGTGCAGCACGAAGGCTTCGCGGACGGCCGCCATCACTTGCTCGGCCTGCAGGGCGGGCGCGATGGCATCGCGGTCGAGGAGAAGGAGGCGGGCGTCGGTCGGCATGGTCGGGGGGTGCCTGGTCGGCACGAGACGAATCGAGAATGTTTAAAGTTTGTCCAGATATGGACAAATAGTCAATGCGTGGATGACACGGCAGGAATGCCGAACGCCGCTCACCACCCGTAGAAGCGCGGCCACGTCTGCGCGGCGCCGTCATCAGTGATGGCCTGGTACTCGGGATGTTGCGCGCCGGTGGCGCATGCATGATTCGGCAGGATGCGCAGCCGCGTGCCGATCGGAAACCGTTGCGCGATGCCGGTATCCGGCGTACCCGCGCGCGACACGATCCCGTGTTCCTGGTTGGCGGCGCTCATCAGGTAGTCGCCGAGCACGTCGCCGGCTTCGGTGCAGACCTGCCCGTAGCCGAAATCGCGCGCCTGGCGCTGCGTGCCGCGGTCGCGGCTCATCGCCATCCAGCCCGCGTCGACGATCGCCCAGCCTTTCTCTTCCTGGTGGCCGATGACGGTGGTCAGCACCGACAGCGCGATGTCGGACGGTTCGCATACGCCGATGTTGTGCATCACGAGGTCGAACATCACGTACACGCCGGCCCGTACTTCGGTCACGCCGTCGAGCCGTTCCGCCGCCAGCGCGGTGGGCGTCGATCCGATACTCACGACCGGGCAGGACAGCCCGGCGACCCTCAGGCGTTCCGCGGCCCGCACGGTGCGGCTGCGCTCCTGTTCGGCGATCGCGACCAGCGCATCGTGCGTGT
This sequence comes from Burkholderia sp. BCC0397, assembly GCF_902832865.1. Lineage (NCBI taxonomy): Bacteria > Pseudomonadati > Pseudomonadota > Betaproteobacteria > Burkholderiales > Burkholderiaceae > Burkholderia > Burkholderia sp. BCC0397. The sequence continues at coordinate 114,985 of NZ_CADFDL010000001.1, forward strand.
CGTATTCGTAGCTGGAGCCCGCGTGAGCCAGCACGCCGCCGAGCAGCATGCCGCCGTCGGCCAGCGCGCGGCCGACGTCGATCAGCAGGTCGGATTCGGGCGGGATGCCCGAGCGGTGGCCGTCGACGTCGACCTCGATCCATACGTCGAAACGTTCGCCGTGCTCGCGCCCGAACGCGGCGATCGCATGCGCGGCCGGCAGGCTGTCGGCGACGATCTTCAGGTCGCAGCCTTGCCGGCGCAGCGCAAGCGCCTGGCCGAGCTTGGCGGGCACCATGCCGACCGCATAGACGATGTCGCGGATGCCGTGCGCGAAGAACTGCTCGGCTTCCTTGAGCGTCGACACCGTGATGCCCTGCGCGCCCGCCGCGATCTGCGCGTCGACGACGTGCCGGCATTTGGTGGTCTTGACGTGCGGCCGGAACCGGACGCCGAGTGCGTCCAGATGCGTCTGCATGCGCGCGATGTTGCGCTGCATGCGGCCGACATCGATCAAGGCGGCCGGGGTGTTGAGGGTGCGAAGGTCCACGATGCGTCCGATTGCGGGGTTGCCGATGCGGACACTGTACGGCGCTTGGCCTGCATCATGTTTAATGCGGGACTAATCTGCCATTAAGTTGCATTTAAGGCTCATGCCTTGCCGCGCCACGGCGGCGGATCGAGAAACTGCCGCGTGGCGTCGAGAAAAACCCGCTGCCGCGCGGAGCGGCCGGTACGCGACGGCAACAGCGCCGTCACCGGCGCGGGCGGCAGGCGCCAGCCGGGCAGCAACCGGACGAGCTTGCCGTTCGCGAGCAGCGGCGCGACGTCCCACTCCGAGCGTTCGACGATGCCGAGCCCGGCGAGCGCCCATTCGGTGATGACGGTGCCGTCGTTGGACGACAGCGCGCCGGTCACGCGGATGACGGTAGCCCGCCGCGATTCGCCCTTGACGCCGCTCGCGGGCGAGAAGCGCCAGCGCGGGATGTCTTCGTCGTTCTCGCGCAGGCACAGGCAGTCGTATCGGGTCAGGTCGGACGGATGGTTCAGGTCCTTGATGCGGCGCGCGTAGCCGGGGCTCGCACACAGGAAGCGCTCGTTGGGCGCGAGCGGATAGCCGATCCACGAAGACGACTTGAGGCCGCCGACATGGACGACCACGTCGGCCCCCGACGCGCTGGTCAGCGGGCTTTCCGACAGGTGGAGCGAGATTTCGAGCTTCGGATGCGCGCGCTGCACGTCGCGCACGATCCGCGCGACGTATTTGCGGCCGAAGCCGAGCGGGGCGACGACGCGCAGCGTGCCCTGCACGTCGCCGTGGTCGCCCGCGATGCTGACCGGTAGCGCCTCCACGCGCTCGAGAATGCCGATGGCTTCCTGGTACAGCCGCTGCCCTTCGTCGGTCAGCGCAATCCCTTTCGGCTGCCGCACGGCGAGCCTCGCGTTCAGGCGCGCCTCCATCCGCTGCAGGCGGATCGTGACCGCGGGCGGCGTGAGGTCGAGCAGCCGGGCCGCCGCGGCCAGGGAGCGCGACGTGCCGATCGCGCGGACGAGTCGAAGGTCGTCGAGGTCGAGCATTTCGTGGCTCTTAATGCGGGTGGTGGCGAGCATTAAACCGCACATCGCGACGCGAATCCATCGGCGCGGCGACGTGCCCGTGCCGCTGGCTTAAGGAACGGCCACATCGTGCCGATATAGAGGCGATGTCCGGTTCTTTGCGCGCCCTGTCCAGACCAGCGAGGCGCGCATGACCGAGGGCCGCGATCATGCCAACGAAAACAAAGGAGGGTCTCACCGTATGAAGTCCATCTTGTCCCGTCCCCTTGCAGGTCGTATCGCGATTGTCGTCGCGGCCGCTTCGCTCGCTGCATGCGGCACGTCGAATCCGCTGCAACAGGCTGGCCAGGGGATCATGGGCGCACTGACGTCCGACGCCGGTCGGACCGACGTGTCGAGCCTGAAGCCGATCGTCCTGAAGATTCCGAACGATACCGGCATCCAGCCGCGCAAGGTCGCGCCCTATTCGACGGTCATCGTCCGCGACGTCGGCTACGACAGCCGCAGCGTGCAGGTCATCGCGAACGCGAAGTACTACCGGCTCCGGTTCGAGAACCTGACGCCCGGCTCGTTCGTCGTGCATGCCCGCACGGACAATGGCGTTGCCGGTTCCGGCGTGAAGTACGACGTCAACTTCAATGTGCAGGAATCGCCGAAGGGCTATCAGGTCACCTTTCAGCCGACGACGCGCAATGCCTATCAGCAGGGGCTGATCGGCAAGTTTCCGGTGCCGAACTTCAACGATGCAGACCTGCGTACGCAACTGACGTCGCTGCAGATCGTCTATCGCTTCGAGGTCGATTCGCCGTACAACTCCGAATCGGTGACCGCGAACTTCATGCGTCTCGCGCGACCGATGACCGCGCAGCAGGGCTGGGCCGATCCCGTGACGGGCAAGATCTACAGCAGCTACTTCGTGTCGACGCTGCACGGCCGCGACATGACGTACGTCACGCAGGTGTACCCGTATCACAACGGGTCGAAGGCCGTGATTACCGCGGTGATCACCGGTGTCGAAACCGCGCCGGATATGGTCGATTTCAGCGTGCTGATCAACGACGCACGCCGCATGCTCGAAGGCATCGCAAAGTCCTGATCGCGTGACGGGACGCTGCACGCGTTGTTACGCGTGCAGCCCCCAGATCAGCGACCGGTGCGCGGCGACCCCGGCCATCACGCCGGACGCCGATGCGAGCGTTGCGTTGCTCATCGGCGTCGACGCGTCCCCTGCTGCGAATACGCCGGCGATGCTCGCCTGCTTCAACGCATCGACGCGAACGACAGGGCCGAGCGGCCCTTCGTCGAACGCGCAGCCGAGCTGCTGCGCGAGGTCGCTCGCCATGCCGGTGCGCGCGCCGATGAACAACGCGTCGATCGGCACGACCTGACCGTCGGCGAGCCGCAGCGCGTCGATACGCGGCGCATCGCCGACGATCTCGACGACCGGCGAGCGCTCGATACGCACGCCGCGCGCCGCGAGCAACGCGGCTTCTTCCTCGTTCGCGTCGACCACGCCCTGCGTGAACCACGTCGTCGGGCCCCAGTCCGGAATCAGGATCGCCTGATGGACCGACAACGGATGCGTGGCGAGCACGCCGAGCCGCTGGCCGCTGACCTCGTACCCGTGGCAGTACGGACAATGCAGCACGCTGATGCCCCAGCGTTCGGCGAGCCCCGGCAGCGCGGGCAGTTCGTCGCGGATGCCGGTCGCGAGAATCAGCCGGTCGGCGCTTGCGCGGCTGCCGTCGGCCAGCGTCACGTGAAAGTGCCCGTCCGCGTCGCGTTCGGCGGTGTGCGCCTCGCCTTCGATGCGCTGTACCGTGGGATACACGGCAAGCTGTGCGCTCGCTTCGGCGACGATCTGCGCGGGCGGTTTGCCGTCCTGCCCGAAGAAGCCATGCGCGTGTTCGGCAAAGCGGTTGCGCGGTCGGCCGGCATCGATCACGAGCACGCGGCGGCGTGCCCGCGCCAGCTGCATCGCGGCCGACAGCCCCGCGAAGCTGCCGCCGATCACGATCACTTCATGATGGGAATGCATGCATCAACTCCTTTCTGAACCTGCGTGAATGACCCACGTGCTCCGCTGGCGGCCAACTCATGAAACACGAGAAGTTGCATGATAGGGCGATGGTATCATTCATGCAACTTCAGAAGTTTCGAGAGAGGGGAGCACCGCCTGTGAGAACCGACAGCCGTTTGTCGCGCATGCTGCATGCGCTGATCCACATGGACCAGGCCGACGGCCCGCTGACGTCGGAGACGATCGCGACGATGCTGGCCACGAATCCGGTCGTCGTGCGGCGCCTGCTCGGCGGCTTGCGCGATTGCGGCTACGTGCAGTCGGAGAAGGGGCATGGCGGCGGCTGGGTGCTGAGCGTCGCGCTCGACGACATCACGCTGCTCGACGTCTATCGCGCAGTGGGCGAGCCGCCGCTGTTTTCCGATCTGGTGCCCGAGGACGAGCCCGAATGCCTGGTCGAACAGGCGGTCAACGCGCATCTGTCGGCGACGCTGAAGGAGGCCGAAGCGTCGCTGCTGGCACGCTTCGGCGAAGTCACGCTCGGCATGCTGTCGCGCGATTTCGAAGCGAAGGCTGCGCTGCGGGGTTACACGCGCTGACGCGGCGCAGCATCCCGATCGAGCGCGCCTGACGTGCAATCCGGCACGATCCGGCGCGGCCGAAACCGTCGCGCCGCCATGTTCTGTCCCCCAACTTCTGCCCGGTTTGCCCGCCACAGGGCAAAATACGGGTTTTCCGCACCCGCGAGGGCGCGTTCGAATCACGCGCCGGGCGGCGCCAGTGCGCATGCCGCACGCTGCCGCCGGGCGCCCAGGCAAGATCGCTCGCCACGCTGCGAGCCCACAGGAGTCCAGACCCCATGCCCGAATCCAACCTGTCCTTCTTCGGCCGGCTGTCGCTGGCCGTCGGCACGTTCTTCTCCGTGCTCGGCAATCGCGAGTTCGCAGCCGGCGTGCTGCGCGTACGCGACGGCGCCCCGGTCCCGGTCGCGCCGACCCCGGCGCCGGCTGCCGCGCCCGTCGCACCCGCGCCGGTGAAGGCGCCGGCGCCCGAACTGCGCGAAGCGAGCCCGCAGGCCGCACTGCAACTGCTCGGCCTGCTGCAACGCGACGCACGCTTCATCGATTTCGTCGAGGAAGACATCGCCGGCTACGCGGACGCCGACATCGGCGCGGCCGCGCGCCTCGTGCACGACGGCTGCCGCGCCGCGCTGCGCGAACACTTCACGATCGTGCCGGTGCGCGACGAAGCCGAAGGCAGCCGCGTGACGCTGCCGGCCGGCTTCGACGCGACGGCCGTGCGCGTGACCGGCAACGTGGTCGGCTCCGCGCCGTTCACGGGCACCGTCAGCCATCGCGGCTGGCGCGTGGCCGACGTGCGCCTGCCGAAGCTGACGGGCAGCCACGACGCATCGGTGGTCGCACCGGCGGAGGTGGAACTGTGAGCGATCCGCGCTATTCGATCGGTATCGACCTCGGGACGACCCATTGCGCGCTGTCGTACGTCGACAGCAGCACGAGCGACGGCGAAAAGATCGTGCAGCAGGTGCTGCCGATCGCGCAGCTCACCGCGCCCGGCGCGCTGGAATCGCGCGACCTGCTGCCGTCGTTCCTCTACCTGCCGCATGAAAGCGAACTGACGCAGGGCGACCTGACGCTGCCGTGGACAGACGCGCGCGGCTTCGCGGTCGGCGAGATGGCGCGCACGCGCGGCGCCGGCACGCCGATCCGCCTCGTGTCGAGCGCGAAGAGCTGGCTGTGCCATCCGGGCGTCGACCGCCGCGCGGCGATCCTGCCGAGCGATGCGCCGCCGGAAGTGGCGCGCGTGTCGCCGCTGGAAAGCTCGATCCGCTACCTGACGCACCTGCGCGAAGCGTGGGACCACGCGCACCCCGACGCGCCGTTCGCCGACCAGGACGTGACGGTCACGATCCCCGCGTCGTTCGATCCGGCCGCGCGCGAATTGACGGCGGAAGCCGCGCGAGCCGCCGGCTACACGCGGATGACGCTGCTGGAAGAGCCGCAGGCCGCGCTGTACAGCTGGATCCAGAAGAGCGAAGGCGGCTGGCGCAAGCAGGTGCAGGTCGGCGACCTGATCCTGTGCGTCGACGTCGGCGGCGGCACGACCGACCTGTCGCTGATCGCGGTGGTCGAGCGCGACGGCAATCTCGAACTGCATCGCGTGGCCGTCGGCGAGCACATCCTGCTCGGCGGCGACAACATGGACCTCGCGCTCGCGCACGTGGTCGCGCGCAAGCTCGCGCAGCAGGGCACGCAGGCCGATCCGTGGCAACTGCGCGCGCTGACCTATGCGTGCCGCTCGGCCAAGGAAACGCTGCTGTCCGACCCGACCACCGACGCGGTGCCGCTCGTCGTGCCGAGCCGCGGCTCGAAGCTGATCGGCGGCTCGATCCGCACCGAGCTGACGCGCGCGGAACTCACGCAGACGATCCTCGAAGGCTTCTTCCCGCAAGTCGATGCCGCCGCGCGCCCGGTGAGCCGCGCACGTGTCGGCCTGACGCAGCTTGGCCTGCCGTATGCACAGGACGCAGGCATCACGCGCCATCTCGCGGCGTTCCTCGGCCGCCAGGTCGCGGCACTCGACACGCTCGAAGGCGTGCAGCGCACGCTGCCGCAGGGCGCGACGTTCCTGCATCCGACCGCCGTGCTGTTCAACGGCGGCGTGTTCAAGTCGACGCTGCTCACGCAGCGCGTGCTCGACACGCTCAACAGCTGGCTCGCCGCCGAAGGCGCGCCGCCCGCCCGACTGCTCGAAGGCGCCGATCTCGATCTCGCGGTCGCGCGCGGCGCGGCGTATTACGGCTACGTGAAGCGCGGCCGTGGCGTGCGCATTCGCGGCGGCACGGCGCGTGCGTACTACGTCGCGATCGAATCGGCGATGCCCGCGGTGCCGGGGCTGGAGCCGCCGGTGCAGGCGCTGTGCGTCGCGCCGTTCGGGATGGAAGAAGGCTCGGACGCGGCGCTGCCGCCGCAGGAGTTCGGCCTCGTCGTCGGCGAACCGGTGCAGTTCCGCTTCTTCGGTTCGTCGGTGCGCCGCCAGGACCAGGTCGGCACGCTGCTCGACTACTGGTCGCCGGAAGAGCTGCAGGAACTGGAAGAAATCCAGGCGACGCTGCCCGCCGAAGGGCGCACGGTCGGCGAAGTCGTGCCGGTGAAGCTGCATGCGCGCGTGACCGAAGCCGGCACGCTCGAGCTCGAGGCGATCCCGAGCGGCACGGACGAGCGCTGGAAGGTCGAGTTCGACGTGCGCGGCGCCGCCTGAGCGCGATGAAGCGTTATACGGTCGGCATCGACCTCGGCACCAGCAACACGGTCGTCGCGTACGTCGAGGTCGGCTCCGACGCGATCCGCGTGTTCGACGTCGAGCAACTGGTCGGCCCCAGCGCGGTGGCCGCGCAGCCGCTGTTGCCGTCGGTGCGCTATCACCCGGCGGCGGGCGAACTGCCGCCGGACGCGCTGCGGCTGCCGTGGGCGACCGATGCGAAAGCGAACGCGGCCGGTGCGCCGCCGGCCGTGATCGGCCGCTACGCGCGCACGCTCGGCGCGCAGGTGCCGGGCCGGCTCGTGTCGAGCGCGAAGAGCTGGCTGTCGCACGCGTCGGTCGACCGGCTCGCGGCGATCCTGCCGTGGGGCGCGGCCGACGGCGTCGACAAGGTGTCGCCGGTCGATGCGAGCGCGAGCTATCTCGCGCATGTGCGCGACGCGTGGGACGCGCGCTTTCCCGATGCGCCGCTCGCGAAACAGGATGTGATCCTGACGGTGCCCGCGTCGTTCGACGACGGCGCACGCGCGTTGACGGTCGAGGCCGCGCGACGCGCGAAGCTGCCGGCGCTGCGATTGCTGGAAGAGCCGCAAGCCGCGTTCTACGACTGGCTGTACGGCCAGCGCGACACGTTGCGCGAGACGTTCGCCGCGGCGCGGCGCGTGCTGATCTGCGACGTCGGCGGCGGCACGACCGACCTCACGCTCGTCGACGTCGCGCCAGGCGACGACGGCGAGCCGACCTTTACGCGCGTCGGCGTCGGCAACCACCTGATGCTCGGCGGCGACAACATGGACCTCGCGCTCGCGCGGCTGGTCGAGTCGCGGCTGACCGAGCCCGGTACGCGGCTGTCGGCCGCGAGCCTGTCGCAACTCGTCGAGCGCTGTCGCGCGGCGAAGGAGCGGCTGCTCGGCGACGACGCGCCGGCGTCCGTCACCGTCACGCTGCTCGGCGCGGGCAGCAAGCTCGTCGGCGGCGCGCGCTCGGCCGAGCTGACACGGCAGGAAGTCGAGCAGATCGTCGTCGACGGGTTCTTTCCGCAGGTCGATGCCGGTGAACTGCCGCGCCGTGCGCGCGCGGCGATCGTCGAATTCGGCTTGCCGTATGCGAACGACGCGGCCGTCACGCGCCACGTCGCCGCGTTCCTGAAGCGTCATGCGGAAGGCCCGCTGCCGGACACGCTGCTGCTCAACGGCGGCGTGTTCCGCGCGGGCGCGCTCGCCGGCCGTCTCGCGCAGACGCTCGGCGCGTGGCGCGGCGCACCGCTCGACGTGCTGCACAACGCGCATCCCGATGTGGCCGTCGCGCGCGGCGCGGTGGCCTACGGGCTCGCTCGCGCCGGGCATGCACCGCGCATCGGCGGCGGCTCCGCGCGCAGTTATTTCCTCGTGCTCGACGATGGCGCCGATGACGCAGCCGCACGCGGCGTCTGCCTGCTGCCGCGCGGCTCGGAAGAGGGCCATGAGATCCGGCTCGACGATCGCACGTTCGCGCTGCAGCTCGGGCAGCCGGTGCGTTTCCACCTCGTATCGACGGTGGCCGACACGACGTACCAGCCCGGCGATCTCGTCGATCTCGACGGCGACGATTTCGTGCGGCTGCCGCCGATCGCGACGGTCGTCGATGCGAAGGCGGGCGGCGACGCACGCGAAACGCCGGTGAAGCTCACCGCGTCGCTGACCGAAGTCGGCACGCTCGAAATGCATTGCATCGCGATCGACGACGCGGCGCGCCGCTGGCGGCTCGAATTCCAGTTGCGCGGCGACGCGCCGGTTCACGGCGACGATGCCGCGCCCACGCGGCATCCGCGGCTCGACCAGGCGATCGAGCTGATCGAGCGTTCGTTCGGCAGCAAGGCCGCGGGCATTACGCCGAAAGACACGCGCCGGTTGCGCGCGCAACTCGAACAGGTGCTCGGCGCGCGCGAAGACTGGGACGTCGCGCTCGCGCGCGAACTGTTCGACGCGTTGCTCGCACGGGCGCGGCGACGCCGTCGCTCGGCCGATCACGAGCGCGCGTGGCTGAATCTCGCCGGGTATTGCCTGCGTCCGGGTTTCGGTCATCCGCTCGACGCGTGGCGCATCGAGCAGCTGTGGCCGCTGTTCGACGACGGCATTCAATACGTGACCGACGCGCAGGTGTGGTCCGAGTGGTGGACGCTGTGGCGGCGCGTGGCCGGCGGCCTCGACGACGCTGCGCAGACGCAGGTGCGCGACGCGATCGCGTTCCTCGAACCGTCCGACGACAAGCGGCGCAAGCTGCCGTTCGATCCGGCCAAGGTCGGGCCGGCCGACATGACGCGGTTGTCCGCATCGCTCGAACGGTTGCCCGTCGAGCGCAAGGTGGAACTGGCCGAGCGTTTGATCGTGCAATTGCAGAAGCCGGCCGAACGCGCGTTGTGTGCGTGGGCGCTCGGGCGGATCGGCGCAAGGCGGCCGTTCTACGGCAGCGCGCACAGCGTCGTGCCGGCGGAAATCGTCAACGGCTGGCTCGATGCGCTGTTCGCGCTCGACTGGAAACAGGTCGAGCCGGCTGCGTTCGCGGCTGCGCAGATTGCGCGGATGACGGGCGACCGCTCACGCGACCTGCCGGACGACACGCGCGAGGCCGTCATCAAGCGCCTGTCGGCCGCGAATGCATCGGCCGCGTGGATCGACATGGTCCGTGAAGCGATTGCGTTCGACGAAGCCGATACGGTGCGCGTGTTCGGCGAAACGCTGCCGGCCGGGTTGAAGCTGCTGGCGGGGTGAGCAGCGCGGTCCGCTCCGGCATCGTTCGGATACCGGAGCATTCCGCGGCGTTGCCGATTCAATACCCTTCGAACACGAGAACGGCTGCCGGTGCATTGCATCGGCAGCCGTTTGCGCTTTGCCAGCCTGCCGGTCAGATCTGCGGCGTCGTTTCGCGTGGCGATGCGGCCGATTCCACGGTGATCGCATCCGGCGCGGTTGCCCGCCGCGCGAGATGAATCCCCGCGAGCATGCAGCGCACCGACCCGCCGGCCAGTTCGATCGTCGGCACGTCGAGCGGCAGCAGCCGCGCGGAGCGCTCGATCACGGTGCGCTGGTCGTGCGTGAGGCAGTCGAACGCGCGCCGCGACAGCGCGAGCACGCGGCCATCCTTCCCCGACAATTCCAGCGTATTCCCCGCGAAATTCGCGATTTGAGACGGATCGAGCGCGATCACCGCGCGCCCGGCTTCGGTCAGCCGTTGCGCAATGTCGCCGCGGCGGCGTCTGTCGGCGATCAAATCGAGGCCGACCATCGCGAACTCGGTCGCGACGCTCATCATCACGTTCGTGTGATAGATCGGCTTGCCGTTCGCGTCGGCCGTGTCGAAGCAGATCGGCTCGAAGTTGAAGTGCGTGCAGAAGCGTTCGAGCGCGACCGGATCGGCACGGCGCGAGCGCGCGGTGTACGCGATCCGCGCGACGTGGTCGAGCACCATCGCGCCGGTGCCCTCCAGGAACACGTCGTCGTATTCGAGGCCCGAGTAGTCGATCACGTCCTGCACGCGATACTCGGCCTTCAGCATCTCGATCACATCCGCACGCCGCTCGCGGCGGCGGTTTGGGCTGTGCATCGGATACAGCGCGATATGGCCGCCCGGATGCGTCGAGAACCAGTTGTTCGGGAACACGGAGTCGGGCGTGTCGCGCTCGCCGTGGTCGTCGAACACGTGCACGTGCACGCCCGCATCGGCGAGCGTTTGCGCGGCGGCCGTGACTTCGTTGCGCGCGGTGGCCGACACCGACCGCGTGTCGTTTGCGCCGCTGCCGGCCGTGCGCTGGAACGCGTTGTCGGCCGCGGTCTGCGGGTTCGGCAGGAAGCGGTGCGGCCGGATCATCACGACGGCGGACGGCGCCTGGATCGATACGAGATTCATGAACGGTGGAGGTAAAGGCGGGAAACCGGGCGGCGCGCATGCCGCCCCGGGGGACGATCAGCGCGCGAACGCGGCGACGGCTTCGGTCACGAACGCCGCGTGGCCGTGCGCGATCGCGGCCGGATCGTCGATCAGCGCGAACAGGTTCTTCGGATCGACGGCCGGCGGAATCAGCGCGATCTCGACGCCCGCGTTGTGCTGCTGCGCGAGTGCGTACAGGTAGCGCAGCGCCGAGTAATCCTCGAGTGCGAAGCCGACCGAGTCGAACACCGTGACTTCGTCCGCGCGTTCGCGGCCGGTCGTCTCGCGCTGCAGCACGCGCCACAGTTCGGTCACGGGGAAGTCGGCCGGCATCTGCTGGATCTCGCCCTCGATGCGCGACTGCGGCTCGAATTCGACGAACACACGGCCCGCGTTCAGCACGCCCGCGTCGAGTTCGGTCTTGCCCGGGCAATCGCCGCCGACGGCGTTCAGATGCATGCCGGGCTCGATCATGTCGGCCGTGACGATCGTCGCGTACGCCTTGTCGGCGGTGACGGTCGTCACGATGTCGGCGCCGCGCACGGCGTCGGCCGTCGACGCGGCGCGCACGACGCGCAAGCCGGGGTACGCGGCGAGGTTCCGCACGAGCTTGTCGGTCGCGCGCGGATCGACGTCGAACACGCGGATTTCGTCGATGCCGAGCAGCGTGTGGAACGCGATCGCCTGGAATTCGCTTTGCGCGCCGTTGCCGATCAGCGCCATCGTGCGCGAATCGGGCCGCGCGAGCGCCTGCGCGGCGAGGACCGACGTCGCGGCCGTGCGCAGCGCGGTGGTGAGCGTGAGTTCGGCGAGCAGCAGCGGGTAGCCGGTATCGACTTCGGCGAGCGCGCCGAACGCCATCACCGTGTGCATGCCGCGCGCCGCATTGACGGGGTGGCCGTTCACGTACTTGAACGCGAACAACGACGCGTTCGCGACGGGCATCAGCTCGATCACGCCGTCGCGCGAGTGGCACGCGACGCGCGGCGACTTGTCGAAATCGGCCCAGTGCAGGTAGTCGGCGCGCAGCGTGTCGACGAGTTCGCGCAGGAACGTCGTGACGCCGGTTTGGGCGATCAGGCGGGCGGTGGCGGGAACGTCGAGGAAGCGAGTCATCGGTCTGTCTCCATATTCAGTGCCGGTACGGGTGTCCGGGTGTTCTGGTCGACCGGGCGGGGCTTCGGCGCGAATCCGGGCTTCCTGAAAAAGCAGCGGCGCGGCGGGTCGGCCGGTCGATGGAGTCATTATTTCCGTGAGTCGAGCCAACAAAAAGACGGCAAAAGTGGCAGATTTATCGATAGACTGAGCAAATTGCCAGCTAATTCCGGCAGTTTGCTCGGTACGCGCTGGCCGGAATGCGCAGCCTCCGGCACGCTGGCGGCCGGTTCACGCTCAACAGGAAGACCCGTTCATGATCACGCTCGACGACGTCGACCGTCAGCTCATCGCGCTGCTGCGCGACAACGCGCGACTGCCGGTCGTCGCCTTGGCGAAGGCATTGCGTGTGGCGCGCGCGACCGTGCAGAACCGGCTGACGCGGCTCGAGAAAAACGGCGTGATCGTCGGCTATACGGTGCGGCTCAAGCCGGCCGCCGAGCGGCACCGGATCCGCGCGCTGATGTCGATCGCGGTGCAGGGCAATCGCGGCGCGGAGGTGGTGAAGGTGTTGCGCGGGCATCCGAACGTCGCGTCGATCCACAGCACGAACGGGCGCTGGGATCTCGTCGCCGAGCTGCATGCCGATTCGCTCGAACACTTCGATCGCGTGCTCGGCGCGATCCGGTTGATCGACGGGATCGCCAATACCGAGACGAGCATCTTGTTGTCGACGCACAAGGCGTGACGCGGGCGCGGCCCGCGCCACGCTTTTCCGTGCGGTCAGGCGCTGGCCGTCGGCGCCGGGAACACCGGCTCACCGAGCGTCAGCATCAACCGGTTCGCCCACGCGAAGATCGCGATGGCGTGCGACAGGTCGAGCATCTCCTCATGCGTGAGTCCTTCGGCTTCGAGCGCGGCGATGTCGTTTTCGTCGATCGAGTCGGGCCGTTCGGTCAACGCGATCGCATAGCGGAGGATCGCGCGTTCGCGCGCCGTGGTGCCGGCCGTCGCCGGATCGTCGAACACCTGTTCGATCGCATCGGTGCGTTTCGCGAGCTGCGCGAAGCGCTGCGCATGCACCGACGCGCAATACACGCAGCCGTTCACGCGCGATACCGCCGTGCTCGCCAGTTCGCGCTCGGCGCGCGACAGCCCGCCGGGGCCGTACATGATTGCGTTGAACACGCCCGAGCGCTGCCGCAGGATCTCGGGAAGATGGACGAGCAGCAGGTAATAGTCGGATGTTTTCGCTTGTGGGTGGCTCGCTTCGAGCACCGCGAGCTGATCGGGCGTCGCCGCGTCGAGCGCTACCGTGTCGAGCCACGCGCGCCAGCCGAGCGTGTCGAATGTGAAGCCGTGAGCGGCAGTCGTCATGCGGCCTCCTTGGCGGCGCGTGCCTGAAGTGCCCGTGCGGCCGCGGCGACGCGCAACTGATACGCGACGAACGCGACGAGCTGCGACAGCGCGACGATCGCGGGCGTCGTGAGCCCGGCCGATTTCAACGCGTCGAGATCGGATGCGCGTGCGTCGACCGGAGCGTGCGTCAGGCGCTTCGCGTGCAGCAGGACCGCGCCGAGGCGTCGGGGCAGCGTGTCGAATGCGTCGGCATCCACGCGTTCGATGTCGTCGGGCGTGCCGCCTGCGTCGAGCAGCCGGGCGCGATAGATGTCGGCCAGCGCGTGCGCATTCGACTGCCGTGCGACATACCGCGCCGCATGCAGCCGCTCGATCAGCGAAAGATCGGGCAACGCGGGATCGAACTGCGCGGCTTCGCTCAGTTGCGTATGCAACAGCACCTTGTCGCGTGCGCGGCGCAGCGCGGCGACGGCGTCGCCTTCCCGCAGGCCGGCTGCCGCGTCGATCGTATCCGGCACGACGGCCGGCGTGATGGAGTCAGTCATCGTTTTGGTTTTCCTTGGTCGTCAAAGTGATCGATGGCGTCGGCGTCGCGCCATTCGTCGCCTTGCAGTTCGGCATTCGCGTACGCGACGAGCGCGTCGTAGTGGCGGTCGCGATCGGCATCGAACAGCCGGCTCGCAATGCCGCGCGCCAGCCGCTTCGCGCCTGCGCTGATGGCCGGGATGTCGCCGGACAGCTTGCCGTGGCTCAGGCTCGCCGCATGGTTGAAGCAATGGATGCGCGTGACGGCCGGGCAGGCGTCGCGCTCGCGTTCCTGGAATGCGAACGCGGGGCCGAGGTCGGGCGACTCGGCAAGCTCGTCGAGCCACAGCGCCGGTTCAGGCCGATACCGATCCTTCCAGCGCCGCACGTGCGCGCCGAACGACGCGAATTCCTCGCGCGTCGTCCAGTCCGAATGAAAGCCCGTCGCGAAGATCAGGAAGTCGACCGTGTAGCGTCCGCGCGGCGTCGTCACGTCGAGGCCATCCGCATGGTCGGCGAGCGTCTCGATCAGGCTGCCCGCATGGAAATGCGCATGGTCGTGGTGCGATACGCGCAGCACGCTGTCGCGCGGCGGCGGCGTCTGCGACGTCAGCGCGTAGTGCATGAAGCGCCACTTCGTCGCGTCGTCGAGATCGGCGTAGCCGTGCACGAGGCCCGGGCTGCCGATGCCGGTCAGCTTGTTGATGCGCGGAATGTCCGCGCGGCGAAAGAACAAATCGACGCGTGCGGCGCCCGCTTCGAGCGCGGTGCCCGCGTTGTCGAACGCGGACGCACCCGCGCCGACCACGCCGACACGCTTGCCCGCGAGCGCGGCGAAATCGATCGGCTCGGACGAATGGGCCCAGCGCGTGCGCGGCGCGCGCTGGGCGACGGGCGGCACGTACGGGCCGCCGAGCCCGTCGCGGCCGGTCGCGAGCACGACGTGCCGCGCGAGCAGCGTCTGCGCTTCGCCGTTGCCGCGCACGTCGAGCGCGAGCAGCCCGTCGTCGCGCGGGCGCAGCGCGACGAGCGTCGTGTCGTTGCGCACCTGCAGGTCGAGCACGCGCCGATACCAGCGCAGGTAGTCCATCCATTGCGGGCGCGGGATCTTGTACAGCGCGTCCCACGCGTCGCGGCCGTATTGCGCCTCGAACCACGCGCGGAACGTCAGCGCGGGCAGGCCGAGCGCGGGGCCGGCAAGCTGCTTCGGCGAACGCAGCGTCTCCATCCGCGCGAACGTGACCCAGGGGCCTTCGTAGCCGGCCGGCGCGCGGTCGATCACGCACTGGTTGTCGATGCCGAGCAGGCGCAGTTCGGCGGACGCCGCGAGCCCGGCCATGCCGCCGCCGACGATCGCGACGTCGAGCACGCGCGCGCCGTCCACTTCGCGCGGCGGCACCCACGACGGCGCGGGCAGGTCGAGCCAGCGCAGATCTTGCGCGAGCCGTGCTTCGAGTGCATCGAGCGGGGTCGTCATGCGGCCTCCGGGCGCGCACGGCGGGCACGGGTCGGGCGAGGCGGGCGCGCCGCGCGGTCGGTGCGCAGCCGGTCGCCGCGCAGCAGCGCGTCGTGCGCGGCGGCGTCGTGAAAGATCACGTCGTCGAGCAGCGTGCGCGTCGTGCGATGCAGCGCGTCGAGCAGCGCATCGACGGCCGCCGTGCGGGCCTTGCCGGCCGGCGTCGCGACGCCGAACGCGAACGGGATGTCGACGTCGAGCGCTCGCGCGACGACGCCGTCCACCGGCAGCGCGACGCCCGTGGCCGGATCGACGATGCCGATCCCGATGCCCGCGCGCGCGGCCATCACCGCATTCAGCGACGCATTGGTTTCGATGAACACGCACGCATCGACCCGCGCGGCCGCGAACGCCGCGTCGATCCGCTGGCGCAGCCGGTGCCGGTTCGCGACCGTCACGATGCGGCGCCGCGCGAGGTCGCGCAGCGCGATGCGCGGCTTTGCCACAAGCGGATCGTCGGCAGGCAGCACGGCAACGCACGGCGTCTGCGCGATCCAGTGCACGTCGAGCCCGGCATGCGCCATCGGCAGCGTGACGACGCCGACATCGGCCGTGCCGGCCAGCACCTCGTGCACGACGTGCTCGGCCGATTCGCTGCGCAACTGGTAGTGCGGCGCATGCGCGTCGTCGGGCAGCGCGGCGAGCGCGGCCGGCACGAGCGTGGCCGCGAGCGACGGCGTGGCCGCGATGCGCACCGGTTCGGCGGTTTCGTCGCCGAGCGCGCGGGCCCGCGCCTCGATCGCGCGCAGGCCGACCAGCGAGCGCTCGACTTCCTCGTACAGCAGGAACGCGCGCCGCGTCGGCGTGACGCGCGGGCCATGCCGGTCGAACAGCGCGTAGCCGAGATCGGCTTCGAGTTCCTGGATCTGCCGCGTGACGGCAGGCTGCGAGCGGCCGAGCAGTTCGCCCGCGCCGGTCACGCTGCCAGCCGACATGACCGCGGAAAAGGCTTCGAGTTGATGCAGCTCCATGACGCGTTCCGATGATGCGATTTGCGCATTGTAGAAGTGCGAGCATGCGCGATTCATATAATGATTTTTGCTATCGACAGCGCGGAAACTGCGAAGCGCGCGATCGTCGCGGCGGCCGATCGTGCGCGCATGCACGCCGATTGCGCACGGTCATAAGAACGAAACGCCAATCGAATCAACGCGATGCGATGCGTGCCGGCACGTCGCTCGATGCAGGGCGTATGGATGACGTTCGCGAACGTCATCCGCTTCGCGCCGCGTGCGATATCGATATGCACAAAACTTCGTTGGATCGTCCGGAACCGGATGGTTACATGCCCTCACTCTTTTCGACTGACTGAAGCTGGGGGACGCATGAACGTTTCGGGGAACGACGCGCGCGGCGCATGGCGGCGCGTGCTGGGCACGGTGGCGGCACTGGCTGCCGCATGGGGCTTGTCGACGGGCGGCGCGCTTGCGGCCGGCGTGTCGGGCGAACCGGTGGTGATCGGCGTGAGCGGGCCGCTCACCGGCCAGGACGCGCAATACGGCGAGCAATGGAAGCGCGGTTTCGATCTCGCGCTCGACGAGATCAACGGCAGCGGCGGCATTCACGGCCGGCCGCTCGCGATCGACTTCCAGGACAGCCGCAGCGACCCGCGCCAGGCCGTGGCGATCGCGCAGAAATTCGTCGCCGATCCGCGCATCGCGATCGAGCTCGGCGATTTCTCGAGCGCGACGTCGATGGCCGCGTCGCCGATCTACCAGCGCGGCCAACTGATCCAGTTCGGCTTCACGAATTCGCATCCGGATTTCACGAAGGGCGGCGACTACCTGTGGAGTACCGCGCTGAGCCAGGCCGAGGAGCAGCCGCTGCTCGCGCGCTATGCGGTGAAGGAACTCGGCTTCAAGCGCATCGCGGTGCTGTACCTGAATACCGACTGGGGCCGCACCAGCAAGGACATCTTCGCGAAGGCGGTGACGGGGCTTGGCGCGCAGGTCGTCGCGGCCGAAGGTTACCAGCCGGCGGAGAAGGATTTCCGCTCGACGCTCGTGCGGATCGGCGCATCGAAGCCCGATTCGATCGTGCTGATCTCGTACTACGCGGACGGCGCGCAGATCGTGCGCCAGGCGCGCACGTCGGGCGTCGCGCTGCCGATCGCGGCGGTGGGCTCCGTGTATTCGCCGAAGTTCCTCGAGCTAGGCGGCACGGCCGTCGAAGGCGTCTATACGGAATCGAACTTCTTCCCGGCCGAACCGCGCCCCGAGGTGCAGGCGTTCGTGCAGCGCTATCGCGCGAAATTCCACGCCGATCCCGATTCGTTCGTCGCGCGCGCGTACGATGCGCTGATCCTGTCGGCGGAAGTGCTGCGCCGCTACGGCACGACGCGCCAGGCCGCGCACGACGGTTTCGCGAAGGTGAGCGACGTGCCGAGCGTGATCTTCGGCAAGGTGCGCTTCGATCCGCAGACGCGCCGCGTTGCGGGCGCACGCACCGTCTATCTGGTCGTGAAGCAGGGGCAGTGGGCGCTGTGGGACGGCGCGAAGCCGCAGCTCGCCGCGCGCTGAATCTGACATGAACCGCATGCAAGTGACGGACGCATCGTGATGGCTTCCTGGCTCGACTACACGCTCAACGGCCTCATCGTCGGCAACATCTACGCGCTGCTCGCGGTCGGGCTCGCGCTGATCTTCGGCGTGTCGCACCTGATCAACTTCGCGCACGGCTCGGTGTACATGGTCGGCGCCTTCATCGGCTGGCTGTGCCTGACGCGCTTCGGGCTGCCGCTGCCGGTCGCGCTCGCGGCGGTCGTCGTCGGCTGCGGCGCGCTCGGCATCGCGATCGAGCGGATCGGGCTGCGGCCGCTGCGCCATGCCGCGCGCATCGCGCCGCTGCTCGCGACGATCGGCATCAGCTTCATCCTCGACCAGCTCGCGCAGCTCGCGTTCGGCGCGGACCCGCGCGCGGTGCCGACGCCGCTGCCCGACTGGCACGTGCGGATCGCCGGCGCGACGCTCGGCTCGCTCGACCTGCTGATCGCGGGCATCGGCATCGCGGCGGCCGCGCTGCTGTACGGCTTCCTGCGCTTCACGCGGCTCGGCTGGGCCGTGCGCGCGACCGCGCAGGATCGCGACGCGGCGCTGCAGATGGGCGTCGACGTCGACCGCGTGAACCAGACCGTGTTCGCGATCGCGTGCGCGCTCGGCGGCGTGAGTGGCCTGCTGGTCGGCATGTACTACAACAGCATCGATCCGGCGATGGGCTTCCAGGCGACGCTGAAGGGCGTCGTCGCGCTGCTGATCGGCGGGCTCGGCAACGTGCCGGGCGCGATCGCGGGCAGCCTGCTGCTCGGTCTCGTCGAAAGCTACGGCGTCGCGCTGTTCGGCACGAGCTATCGCGACCTGTTCGCGTTCGGACTGCTGATCGTGTTCCTCGTGTGGCGGCCGAACGGCTTGTTCAGCGCGAACCGCGCATTGCCGCCCGAGCCGATGACGGGCACCTTCCTCGCGGCTGCGAAAGCCGTGCGCGTACCGCGCCCGGTGCTCGTCGTGCTGATCGCGGCGGCGGCCGTGCTGCCGTGGCTCGGTGCATCGCCCTACGTGTTGCAGACGCTGACCAACGCGTGGCTGTACGGATTGCTCGCGCTGAGCCTCACGCTCGTCGCGGGCACGGTCGGGCAGATCTCGCTCGGCCATGCCGCGCTGCTCGTGATCGGCGCGTATGCGTCGGCGCTGCTGTCGTCGGATCTCGGCTGGTCGCCGGCCGTGACGATTCCGTGCGCGGGCGCGATCACGGCCGTGCTCGGCACGCTGCTCGTCTATCCGGCGTTCCGGCTGCGCGGGCATTACGTGTCGATCGCGACGCTCGGCATCGGTGAAGTGGTGAGCCTCGTGATCCTGAACTGGGACGGCTTGACGCGCGGCCCGCTCGGCATCACCGGCATCGCACCGCTGCCGTGGGCGACGACCGCACGCGCCGCGTACTGGTTCACGTTCGCGGTGCTCGTCGTGTTTGCGCTAGTGCAGGTGCGGCTGCTGCGTTCGCATCTGGGCCGCACGCTGCGCGCGGTGCGCGAGGACGACGTCGCCGCGCGTGCGCATGGCATCGCGCCGAACCGCTACAAGGCGATCGCGTTCGCGGTCGGCGGCGTCGCGGCGGGCGTGAGCGGCGGCATCGCCGCGCATCTGTACAGCTACATCAATCACCAGACCTTCGACTCGCAGGTGTCGATCCTCGCGCTGACGATGGTGATCCTCGGCGGGCTCGGCAACGTGCTCGGCGGCATCGTCGGCGCGATCGCGCTGATCGGGCTGCCGGAGCTGTTCCGCTGGGCGGCCGATTACCGGATGCTGATCTACGGCCTCGTGCTGCTGCTGCTCGTTCGGTTCCGGCCGCAGGGCCTGCTCGGCACGGTGTGAGGAGGAATGCGATGACGACCACTCGACCCCTGCTCGACGTGCAGGGCCTCACGCGCCGCTTCGACGGCGTGACCGCGCTCGACGGCGCGAGCCTGACGCTGGCGGACGGCGAGTTGCTGAGCGTGATCGGCCCGAACGGCGCGGGCAAGTCGACGCTGTTCAACCTGATCGCGGGCGCCGACCGGCCCGATGCCGGCCGCGTGACGTTCGACGGCCGCGACATCACCGGCTCCGCGCCCGAACGGCTCGCGGCGCTCGGCATCGCGCGCACGTTCCAGCACGGCCGCGTGTTCGGCAACCTGAGCGTGCTCGACAACGTGCTGATCGGCGCGCATGCGCGGCTGCGCGCGGCACGGACCGGCTGGCCTGCGCTCGGTGCGGCGGCCGAGGTGTGGCGTGCGCTCGTGCGGCCCGCGTCGGTGCGGCGCGAGGAAGCCGCGTTGCGCGAAGAGGCGCGCACGATCGTCGCCGGGTTCGGCGAACGGCTCACGCCGCGCATCGATCATCCGGCGCACAGCCTGTCGTATGCGAACCGGCGGCGCGTGGAGATCGGCCGCGCGCTCGCGCTGCATCCGCGCCTGCTGCTGCTCGACGAGCCGACGGCCGGGATGAACGAGACCGAGACCGCCGAGATGCTGCAACTGATCCAGTCGCTGAAGGCGCGCGGCCTGACGATCCTGCTGATCGAGCACAAGCTCGAACTCGTGATGCGCGTGTCCGACCGCGTGATGGTGCTCGACAACGGCGTGAAGATCGCCGAAGGCGCGCCGAGCGACGTGCGGCACGATCCGCGCGTGATCGAGGCCTATCTCGGCCGCCGCCACGCGGGCGGCGCCGCGGCGGCGCGCACCGTGCAGGCGGCCGCATGACCGTACGTTCTTCCGGACCCGAGTCAACTATGACCGACGCGCTGCTGAAACTCGAACACCTCGACACGTTCTACGGGCCGGTGCAGGTGCATTTCGACGTGAACTTCGAAGTCGGCCGCGGGCAGATCGTCAGCCTGCTCGGCGGCAACGCGAGCGGCAAGTCGACGACGATGAAGCTGATTCTGGGGCTGATGCGGCCGAAGCGTGGTGTCGTGCGTTTCGATGGCGACGACGTGACGGCGCTCGCGACGCCGCAGCGCGTGCGGCGCGGGATCGCGGCCGTGCCCGAGGCGCGGCGGCTGTTCGGCGACATGAGCGTGCGCGAGAACCTGCTGATGGGCGCGTACACGCGCGGCGATCGTGCGGCGGTGACCGAAGACTACGAACGCGTGCTCGACCTGTTTCCGCGCGTACGCGAGCGGCTCGCGCAGCGCGCGGGCACGCTGTCGGGCGGCGAGCAGCAGATGCTCGCGATGGCGCGTGCGCTGATGGCGCGGCCGAAACTGATCTGCATGGACGAGCCGACGATGGGGCTGTCGCCGCTGTACGTCGACAAGGTGCTGGAGCTGATCGACGCGATCAACAAGCAAGGGGTGACGGTGTTCATGGTCGAGCAGAACGCGAGCCTCGCGCTGGAGATCGCGCACTACGGCTACGTGCTGCAGACGGGGCGTGTCGTGCTGGAAGGGCCGGCGAAAACATTGCTCGACGATGAACGTGTGCGCGATGCGTATCTCGGTGGGGAGGCGGTGGCGGTGTAGCGGGCGTGGCGTGCGTCATCGCCCGGCATTCGCCGAGTTCGCGTCTCCGATCTCGCCTTGAAGCCTGCGCTCGGGCTCCGTCCGATGCAAGTGAACGGCGTAAGTGTCCCAAGGGAGCTCGATATCCTGTGCCGAACGCGCGGCCGCCTGAATCATCAGTCTGCCCGCTTCGCCGCGATGATAGCCGCCGTGCGTGACGACATGGGTCAGCATCTCTTCGCGCGTCATGTATCCGTTGTCGCCATCGGTAAACGCAAAGGGAATCGATTCCGACAGCATGTCGGGTGTCGCGGCCTCCACATAGTCGAGATACCAGCGATCGAGCGTGGCGAATGCCGCGCGCAGGGCTTCCGGCTCCGGCGTGTCAGGCGTGTTGTCGGACACGAAGCCGTGACGCGCGCCGGTCAGATGCGACGCGAATATCCGGTTCACCACGAGGCAATGGTTCATCAGCCGCAGCGCGAGATGACGTGCTTGCGCATGCTGCACCGCGTCGAGTCCCGACATCGCCTTCAGCATTTCGTCATTGGCCCATGCCTGGTAGCGCAGCATGCGGGACAGGAGTGCGTTCGCGCTCATGGTCGTTTCCTTGTCGGGTTCGCCTAATATGTGAGCTTCGCCACCATTATTTTCAGTGGGAGCCCGCATGTCCACTCGCGTTTCCAATGCAGCCGCCACGATGCGCAAAGCCCCGCGGCAGGCCCGTTCACGCGCGACGGTGGACGTGATCGTCACGGCCGGGGCTCGCGTTCTGGACAAGCACGGGTGGGCCGGATTCACGACCAACGAGGTCGCGCAGGTCGCCGGCGTGAGCATCGGCTCCGTGTATCAGTATTTCCCGAACAAGCTCGCGTTGGTCGATGCGATCCGGCGCCGCCATTTCGATGACGTGCTCGCGGTGCTGCAGCGCGCGCACGATCGTCGGGCGAGTACGGGGCGTCTGGTCGAAGGCCTGATCGGCGACCTGATCGCCGCGCATCGCGATTACCCTGCGCTGCACCGGGCGCTGCTCGATCTTCCCGATCCGGGCGGGGCGAAGGATGCGTATGACACGTTTCAGAAGGAATATCTGCGCCGGTATGCGCTGATCGTTGCCGCGTGTCGCGGGCGTGCGCCGGTCAAGGCCGATACGTTGACCGCGCAGGTGCTGTCGTCCGCGCTCGAAGGCGTCGTGCACAACGCGGCCCGGCGCGGGGTGCTGGCGAATCCGAAACTGAAGCGCGAGCTCGTCAGGCTGGCCTGCGGTTACCTCGAAGATCACGGCGCCGCGACGGCGAATGCGTGTTCATGAGCCGCGCGGAATAAATCGTCATGGACACCGAAATTCACGGTAGATTGACGATCTCCTGATCTCGAACACCACGAGGTTGCCGCGCCATGTTGACCTATTCCATCCAGCAAGTCGGCTACGATTTCAATCGGCTCGATCAGCAGGGCGCGACCGACTACGCGTCGTTCGTTCATGCCTTCGATGCGTTCCCTTGGGCGGCCCAGCACGTCGAATGGAACGAGACGCAGGACGGCCCGCTACCGGCGCTCGTGCTGCAGCATGCCGACGATCAGCGCGAGCTGTGGGTGACTGCGTTGACGGATGCGCATTCGGACGGCTTCCAGCTGAACGCGGTGTCCATGCGGATCAAGAAGGGGTGGTTCGGGATCGGGAACGGAAAACTGGAGCAGCAGGTCGATACGATCGATGGCGACAAGCGTGCAGACGTCGATACGCTGTGCCGGCTGTTCTGCGATCGCCAGTACGACGAACTGGACCAGCGGGGTGGCGCGGCAGGCGGAGCGCAACCGGTTCGACAACGACGATTGAGTGGCTGTCGCGCATCATCCGGTGCGAATTCGCCGGATTACGCCTTTTCTGCGTCGATCCCCACCGCTCGCGGAAACGTCAACACCACCGCGAACCCGCCCGCATCGGGAAACGCAAACCCGACGCATCCGCCGTGCGCCTTCATCACTTCCTGCACGATCGCGAGCCCGAGCCCCGACCCCGTGCGCCGCTCGCTGCTGTCCGGCGCGATCCGCACGAACGGCTGCAAGGCCGCGTCCCAATGCTCGCGCGGCATCCCGCACCCGTTGTCGGTGACGGTCAGCGTCACCGCTTGATCCGCGTTGCCGGTGGTCGCGACCGACACGACGATGTCGTCCGCATGGCCGTGCAGCAGCGCGTTGTGCAGTACGTTCGACAACGCTTCCTGAAGACTGATCGCATCGCCGTCGATCCATGCCTGCGGCGCATCGCTCGCGAACGCGACGGCCACGTCGCGCTCGCCGGCGAGCGGAATCGTGCGGCCCAGGACCTCTTTCGCGAGCGCGACGAGTTCGACCGGTTGCAGCGGCACGGCCTCGGTGCGATGAATCACCATCGCATGATTGAGCAGCTGGCCGGTGAGCCGGCCGACGTCCGCGCTGGTCGCGCGCAGCGCATCGAGCCGCGCCGCGTGACGCGCGGGGTCGGATTCGCCGTCGAGCAGCTCGATCTGCGCGTCGAGCCGCGCGAGCGGCGTGCGCATCTGGTGCGCGGCGTCGGCGATGAAGCGCTGCATCGCGTTGATCCGCTCGGCGAGGCGGTGCATCAAGCCATTGATCGACCCGATGATCGCGTCGATCTCGCTCGGCGTATCGACGGCCACCGGCCGCAGGTCGGCCGGGTCGCGCGCGGCGATGATCGTGCCGATCTGCGCGAGCGGGCGCAGGCCGCGCCGGATCGCGAGGCCGCTTGCGCCGATCGCGAGCACGCTCATCAGCAGGATCAGCGTCCACACCTTGATGCTCATGTCGTTCGTCAGCTGCTGGCGCGCATTGGTTGTCTGCGCAACCGTCACGAGCGCCCAGCCCGGCGTGCTTTCCTCGGGCATGTAGCGTGCGATGGTCGCGGTGCGGATCCGGTGCCCCTGGTAGACGGCATTCGCGAACGCGGGGCCCTGCTTCGCGGCGGCGAGCGTCGCGGGGCTCGCGAGATCGTGGTAGCCGGCCACGACCACGCCGCGCGAATCGACCACCTTGTAGTAGACGAGGTCGTAGCGCGACAGCGTCGACAGCGCGGCGACCGGCGGATTCAGCGCGAGCACGCCGCCTTGCACGTACAGGTTTTCCGCGACCTGGATCGAGGCGCCCGCCAGCAACTGGTCGTATGCGCGTTCGGCCGCGACGCCCGCGTAGTAGCGCGCGATCGCCGCGAGCGCGAGCGCGCCGGTCGCGACGACGAGCGCGATGAACAGCAGCGTGCGCCCGAACAGCGTCTTCGGGAACCAGTCAATGCGCGGCAATCTGATACCCCATCCCGCGTGCGGTGCGGATCTCGACCGAGCTGCCCTGCAGCTTCCGGCGCACGCGCGTCACGTATTGCTCGACCGCATTCGCGGTCGGCTCGTTGCCGAAGCTGAACAACTGGTTCAGCAGTTCTTCCTTAGAGAAGATGCGCTGCGGGCGGCTCGCGAGGATTTCGAGCAGCGCGAATTCCTGGCGCGACAGCGACAGCGGCTGGCCGTCGAGTTCCGCGAGGCGGCTGCTGCGGTCGATCACGAGGCCGCCGAGCGTCAGCACGTCGTTCGCGTGGCCGCTGTTGCGGCGCAGGAGCGCCTGCACGCGCGCGTCGAGTTCGCGATAGTCGAACGGCTTCACGAGGTAGTCGTCGGCGCCGAGGCCGAGGCCGCTCACGCGGTCGTCGATCGCCGAGCGCGCGGTGACGAGCAGCACCGGCGTCGTGCTGCCCGACGCGCGCAGGTTGCGCAGTACCGTGAAGCCGTCCATGCCGGGCAGGTTCACATCGAGCACGACGAGATCGAAGCGCTCGACGCGCAGCAGCCCGTTCGCGGTCGCGCCGTCGGTTTCGAGATCGACGGCGTGGCCGAGCCGGGCGAGGCGGCTGCGGATCGCCGCGCCGATTTCGGCATCGTCCTCCACGACGAGAATGCGCATGGTGCCGTTTGCAGGTAGGTGGATTAGGGGTTTTCCCGGGGCCGGGATGTCAGCATTTTCTCAGACTCGGTCGATAACCTGTGTCGAGCCGGAAGCAGTACGCAAGGACGGCATTAATACCAGAAATATTCAAGGAGACGGCAACATGCAGCATGTCATGGGCACGACGAACGCGCGTCGCGGCGCCACGCCGGCCTGCGCGTGGCCGCTGGCCGTCCGCCGCACGGCGGCGCGCGCATGACGACGTCGCCACGCCGCCGCGCGTTGATCGCCGCCGGGCTCGGCGTGCTGGGCGTACTCGCCGCGCCGGCGCTGGTGCGCGCGAAGCCGCGCACGGTGCGGATCTCGAAAGGCTATGGCGTGCTGTACCTGCCGCTGCTCGTGATGGAGAGGCAGCGGCTGTTCGAGCGACATGCGGCGCGCCACGGCGTGCGCGACGTCGCGGTCGAATGGGTGCTGCTCGACGGCGGCAATTCCGTCAACGACGCGATGATGGCCGGCACGCTCGATTTCGCGGGCGCCGGCGCGCCGGGTTTCATCGAACTGTGGGCGCGGGCGCGCGGCATTCCGAATGTCGAGGTGATCGGCATCAGCGGGCTGTCGACCACGTCGCTGTCGCTGAACGCGAACCGTCTTGCCCTCGTGTCGCTGCGCGACTTCACGCCGTCCGACCGGATCGCGGTGCCGGGCATCCGCACGTCGCTGTCGGCGGTCGTGCTGCAGATGGTCGCGAGCCGGCAGCTCGGCGCGAAGCATTTCGCGCAGCTCGATTCGATCACCGTGAACCTGCCGCATCCGCAGGCGATGCAGGCGCTGATCCGCCGCGAGAACGGCGTGACCGCGCACTTCACGTCGCCGCCGTTCTCGACGCTCGAATTGCGGCAGCCGGGCATCCATCGCGTGGTGAGCTCGGTCGACGTGCTCGGCCCGCTGACGCTCGACGTCGTGTTCGCGCCGAAGCGGCTCGTCGATGCGGAGCCCGCGCTGGCCGCCGCGTTTCTCGGCGCGCTCGACGAAGCGAACCGCCTGATCGCGCAGGACCCGCGCGCTGCGGCTGCGCTGTATGCGGCGTCGTCGGGCGTCGGCGTGTCGCACGACGACGTGATACGGATGCTCGCCGCGCCCGACACGCGCTTCTCGGTGCTGCCGAACCAGCTGATGGACTACGTCGAATTCCTGTATCTCGCCGGCACGATCAAGGCGAAGCCGCGCGCGTGGCACGAGATGTTCGCGCCGATGCTCGACGACTACCGCTCGGGTTGAGCCACGCGGGCCGCGATCCGATTCCATTCATCGAACCACCTGACGCCGGCGCGTTCGTCACGCGCGGCGCCGTTTCAACCGATTCACGCAAGGAGCCTGAAGTGAACGCTACCGACACCCTGGACCCCGCGTCCACCGAAGAACAGCGCATCATGTCGAAGATGGCGCGGCGCCTGCTGCCCATCCTCGTCGTGATGTTCCTGATCGCGTTCATCGACCGGCAGAACGTCGGTTTCGCGAAACTGCAGATGGTGCACAGCCTCGGGATGACGGAAGCCGCGTTCGGGCTCGCGTCGTCGCTGTTCTTCATCGGCTACCTGCTGTTCGAGGTGCCGAGCACGCTCGCGCTGCATCGTTACGGCGCCCGCGTATGGCTCGCGCGGATCATGCTGACGTGGGGGCTCATCACGGTGCTGATGGGCTTCACGACGTCGATGCCCGCGTTCTGCTCGTTGCGCTTCCTGCTCGGCATCGCCGAGGCCGGCTTCTATCCGGGCGTGATCTATTACCTGACGCTGTGGTTCCCGCAGAGCTACCGCGCGAAGGTGCTCGGCATCTTCACGCTCGGCAGCGCGCTCGCGAACATGCTCGGCTCGCTGGTCGGTGGTGTATTGCTGAGCCTGAACGGCGTGTGGGGGCTCGCGGGCTGGCAGTGGGTGTTCATCGCAACGGGCATCCCGGCCGTGATCGTCGCGATCGTCGTGTTCCGCGTGCTGCCCGCGTCGTTCCGCGAAGCGCGGTTCCTCGACGAGCGCGAGAAGCAGATCGTCGCGGCCGCGCTGGAGCGCGAGAAACCCGCGCAAGCCGAGCATGGTCAGCCGTGGAAGGCGCTGCTCGATCCGCGCGTGATGCTGTTCGCGGCGACCTACATGCTGATGTCGACGTCGCTGTACGGCGTCACGTACTGGCTGCCGACGCTCGTGAAATCGTTCGGCGTGTCGAGCAGCACGAACGGCTTCCTGAGCATGCTGCCGTGGGCGCTCGCGGTGGTGCTGCTGGTGTGGCTGCCGTCGAAGCTGCGCCGCGCGAAGAGCATCCTGCGCACGATCGCGATCGTCGCGGCGCTCGGCGCGCTCGGCTTCCTGCTGAGCCTCGTGCTGCCGTCGACGCCGCTGCGCTTCATCGCGCTCGTGCTCGGCGGCGCGTGCATCCCGCTGCTGTATCCGTGCTTCTGGTCGATGCCGCCGCGTTACTTTACCGGCGCGCGGGCGGCCGCGAGCGTCGCGGCGATCAACTCGATCGGCAACCTCGGCGGCTTCTTCAGCCAGAACCTGATGCCGTTCGCGGGCAAGGTGACGGGCAGCGCGTTCGGGCCGATGATCGTGCCGATCGTGTGCCTCGCGCTGCTCGGCGTCGGCGCGCTGGTCGCGTGGACGCGGTCGGAGCGGGGGATGGTGGCGGCGCGGGCGTGAGGGGGCGCGGCGCTATCGCCGCGTCGCCCGGTTTCCGATGATCTTGAAACTGCGCGACGCATGCCGGTTCGACGGCAAGTACTCGAGCGCGCTACCATGCGGTGCAAATGCGACGAGTGGAGCGTGCAATGAAGAAACTGACGACGATGAAGATGTCTCGTGATGGCGTTGTTCCCCCCAGTGTGCAGCGCGAGTTTGTCGCACGTGGACTGGCATCGCGCGACGACGCGCGGCGGACCGGCGAATACATCGATGCGGCGAACGTCCACGCGGAACTCGAGCGCATGCTGAAAGCGGTGCGCTCGACGAAGGCGGCCGACTAGACCATCGTTGTTCGGCGTCGTCCGCTTCCCCCGATCTACCCCCGCGCAACCCCGCCCCCGCCATGCGCGACCGCGACGGGCGCCGGCGACAGCGGAATCTCGACCTCGACCGTCGTGCCTTCGCCGAGCGTCGTCGCGATCCGCAGCGTGCCGCCGACCAGATACGCACGCTCGCGCAACCCCACCAGCCCGAACGAACCCGACTTGCGCGGCACCGCGGGATCGAAGCCCGCGCCGTCGTCGCGTATCGTCAGCGCGATCGCTTCGCCGCCGCACACGAGCTCGACGTCCGCATGCGACGCGGCCGCGTGCCGGGCGACATTCGCGAGCGCTTCCTGCGCGATGCGGAACACGGCGGTCGCATACGGCTCGTCGAGTTGCAGCTCGGGCGGCTCGACATGCAGCGCGCACGCAATCCCGTGACGGTGCCGGAAATCCTCCACGAGCCATTGCATCGCCGCCGCGAAGCCTAGATCGTCGAGCATCAGCGGGCGCAGGTCCGACGCGATGCGGCGTGTCGCGGCCACCGCGCCGCGCGCGAGCGCATGCATCGCCGCGATCTTGCGTGCGAGCGCCGCGTCGTCCTGCGGCACGTGGTCGATCAGCCATTCGAGATCGTTCTTCAACGTCGCGAGCGTCTGCGCCAGTTCGTCGTGCAGTTCGCGCGCGATGCGGCGCTGCTCGGCTTCGCGTGCGCTGGCGCTGATCGCGGCAATCTCGCGTAACGCCTCGCGCGACGTCTGCAATGCGCGCTCCGCGCGCACGCGCTCCTCGACTTCGCGCCGCAGGTCGCGGTTCGACGCACTCAGTTGTGCGGTGCGCGCGGCGACGCGCTGTTCGAGCCGTTCGTTCGCATCGTTCAACTGCGCACTTTTCTGCACGACGAGCAGGTGCTGGTAGCGTGCGCCGGCCAGCGCGCGCACCGTCTGCGCATGCAGTCGGCCGTTCTCGAACAGCATCGCGAACAGTACGACGCCCGACGCGACGAGGCCGTACGCGCGCCCCGCATAGAAGCCGAGATCGAAGCGCCCGTGATTCAGCATCGCCGACAGCGCGATGTCGAACAGCCACGCGACGAGTACCGTCATCACCCATAAGTCGAGCACGGAATGGCGCCGCCGCTGCCGCCACATCAGCATCAGTGCGACGAGGTTCAACCCCCAGACGACCGTGATCGCGTTCGTCATCGTCGCGGTCATCCGGTTGCCGCTCATGATGCGCGGCAGCAGGTCGTGGCCGGCGGTCGCGAGCAGCGCGAGCGCGACCGTCGCGCCGACCGCGGCCGCGATGCAGAGGACGACCGGAATCGCCGCACGGCGCTGCGGGGCAGGGGCAGGGCGCCTGCGCGACGTCGCGCGTAGCAGCGCGTACGCGGCGACCGACAGCGGAAAGCCGCCATGCCAGAACAGGTACAGCCATGCGGTGGTCTGTTCGCCGGCGCCGAGCAGGCCGGTCGGCGCGAACAGGCCGGGGAAGGTCAGCATGTGCGTGCCGGCCATGAACGCCGTGAACAGATAGCCGCCGGCCAGCACGAGCAGCGGCTTCTCGCGCAGGATCGCGTACTGGCCGAACAGCAGGCCGGCCGTCACCATGTCGTTGACGACGATCGCCGACTGGTACACGGGAATGAACGCCCAGCCCGGCGCGAGCGGCATGGCCGCGAACGGCGCGAGCGCGGCGAAGATCACGGCCGATACGAGTACCGTCGCGAGCGCGAGCCGCCGCTCGCGCCGGCCCGGCGGCAGCGACGACATGAACAGGCGCGACGTGTCCGGATCGTCGTCATCCGGCGGCGCGGGCGGGAAGCGGAAGGCGGCCATCATGCGTCGTCGGCTCCGAGGTCGAGATCGTGGCGCACCGTGTAGCGGACCAGTGCGGCTTCGTGCGGCAGCTCCATCTTCTCGAGGATCCGCGTCTTGTACGTGCTGACCGTCTTCGCGCTCAGCGCGAGTTCGGACGCGATCTGCGTGACGGTCTGACCCGCGACGATGCGGCGCATCACGTCGAGCTCGCGCGCGGACAGCCGCTCGTGCGGCAGGGCCTGAGCCGGCGCGCGCAGCGTGTGAGCGAGGCTTTCGGCCGCGGACGGGCTCACGTAGACGCCGCCCGCCGCCACCTTGCCGACCGCTTCGACGAGCTCGGCGGTCGCACTGTCCTTCGTCAGGTAGCCGGTCGCGCCGGCCTTGAACGCACGTGCCGCGTACTGCGCTTCCGCGTGCATCGTCAACACCAGCGTGCGCAGCGACGGCGCATGGCGCTTGACCAGCCGGATCAGCTCGATGCCGGTCGGCGCGGGCATCGACAGGTCGAGCAGCAGCACGTCGGCGGCCGCGCGCTCGGCCAGCGCGAGCGTGCCCGAGCCGTCGCTCGCCTCGCCGACGATCTCGAAACCGCCGGCCCTCTCCAGGATGTGACGCAGTCCGTCCCGCATGACTGCGTGATCGTCAGCCAGAATTACCCTGATCATCTTCCAGCGATCCTCTTCGGGATGACGCCGCGAGTTGCTGTCGTTGCTGTCCGGGTTGTCGCCGCGGCCGTTCTTCTGATCAATATATGCCCCCGAACCCGAAAACGGTACGCGTTCGCGAAATTTTCGGGATGGTTGATCGCGGAATGCGCACTGAAACGAAATAATTTCAGGGACAGGGTACGGGGCGGAGCGCATGCGAATCAGGGTATTCCCGGATGGGCGTTGCAGCCGGTGCGGCATCACCGGAACCACCCCGCGAACCGTTCCGATTCGGGACTAAACTGGTGCCTGATGCCATCTACGCGAACCGAGGAGCCCCGCAATGATCGACCTTGCCGATATCCTGCCGTCCGCACTGCCCGCCGCCGTCGCCTGGGCCGAAGCCGAGGCGGCGCGCGGAATCGCGCAGGGCGCGCCGCTGACGCCCGGGCAAGCCGACGACGCGCGCACGGTGGGCGTCGCGCAGCCGGAGCGGATCCGCGTGGTGGCGGTCGACCGCATGCCGTTTCCCGAGACGCCAACGCTTGCCGCGATCGCGCGCGATACGGGGCTGCTGTCGCCCGGGACGATCGGCCTCACGCTTGGTCACGCGGTGTACGTGCTGCGCGGGCAGGACACACGCCGCCTGCTGACCCACGAATTCCGTCATGTGCATCAATACGAGGCCGCCGGCTCGATCGGCGCGTTTCTTGCTCGCTATCTGCACGAGATCGCGACGGTCGGCTACCACGACGCGCCGCTGGAGGCCGACGCGCGGCAACACGAGTTCGATTGACACCAGCCCCCTGACCCAGACGCCGGCGCGAGCGTGCGCATGTCGCGATGAACGTATCCAATGCCCCTGCCGGCCCGGTGTTCGCGCACCGGACCGCACCGTTCGGGAGTGTGCGATGAGCGACACGATCCATGCGTGGATCGGTGCGATCGGCGCGCATCCGCTGCTCGTGCTGGCGATCGTGTTCGTGGCCGCCTGCGCCGAGGCGATCGCGCTGATCGGCACGATCGTGCCGGCCGGCGCCGTGATGTTCGCGGCCGGTGCGCTGATCGGCGCGGGCGCGCTCGACGCGTGGGCGACGATCGGCATCGCGGCCGTCGGCGCGGTGATCGGCGACGGGATCAGCTACGAACTCGGGCGGCATTACCGCGGGATGATCCGCAACGCGTGGACGCGCTTCGGCTATGGGAGCGCCTACGCGCGCGGCGAGGAATTCGTGCTGCGTCATGGCATGAAGAGCATCGTGCTCGCGCGCTTTCTCGCGCCGGTGCGGGCGGTCGTGCCGGTCGTCGTCGGCTGCGCGACGCTGCCGCGCCGGTCGTTCTATCCGGTCAACGTGATCTCGGCGCTCGTGTGGGCGCCTGTCCATATTGCGCCCGGCATCCTGTTCGGCGCGTCGGCCGCGCTGGCCGCGGCGATCAGCGTGCGGGTCGCCGCGATCCTGCTGGTCGTGGCCGCGCTGGTCGCACTCGTGTGGATCGGCGTGCGCGTCGCGCTGCGGCGCGGCTGGCCGTTGTTGTGCCGTGCGCTCGCCGAAGCCGTGCATGCATGCACGCGCCGCTGGCCGCGGTTGGGCGCGCGGCTGCACGACGGGATCGCCTACCTGCGCGGGTTGCCGGGCGCGGTGCCCGTGCTCGCGCTGTTGTTCATCGGCTGCGTGTGGCTGTTCGCGAGGATCGTGCAGGACGTCGTCGCGAACGATCCGCTGATGCATGCGGACATCGCGCTATACGCGTTCCTGCAGAACCTGCGCACGCCGCCCGTCGACGCCGCGATGAGCGCGCTCGCCGTGCTGCACGGACACGACACGGGGCTGATCGTCGCGGCCGCGTTTCTCGTCTGGCTGATGATCCATCGCTGCTGGCTGACGGCTGCATGGTGGCTCGCGACGGTCGGCGTCGCCGTCGCGCTCGTGCTGGTGTTCGGCGCGGGCGTGCCCGGCGCGACGCCCGCGAGCCTGCCGCCCGGCGCGCTGCACGTGCCGCTGCCCGACGCCGATGCCGCCTTCGCGATCCTCGCGAGCAGCGGCCTCGGCTGGGCGCTGACGCGCGACCGGCCCGCGCTGTGGCGCATTCCGGTCGTGACGGCGGTCGTGCTGTGGATCGTGCTCGGCGGCTTTGCGCGGCTGTACGCCGGCGATACCTGGCTGTCGGGTTTGCTGGGCGGATGGAGCCTCGGGCTCGCGTGGTTCGCGTTGCTTGCCGGCGCCTATGCGTACTGGCGCGTGCGTGAGCATGTGCAGCCGCGAGGCGCGCTCGTCGCGGTCGTCGTCGTGCTCGCGACGGCCGGCGTATGGACGGTGCCCGCGCAATGGCAGCTCGATCGCGCGGCGCGTCCGCATGTCGGCGATGTGGTCGCGATGACCGTCGACCAGTGGCTGCGCGGCGGGTGGCAGCGCGTGCCGACGCGGCGCACCGAGATCGGCGGCGACCGCGAGGAATATCTGCCGCTGCAATGGAGCGCGACGTCGGACACGCTCGACCGCCATCTCGCGCAGGCCGGCTGGCAGCGCGCGACGCCGTGGTCGCCGGCCACCGCGCTGCGCTGGCTGTTGCCGCAAGCGCCGGCCGACACGCTGCCGGTGCTGCCGCGCTACACGCATGGCGAAAGCACGCGGCGCGTGTTCGTCCGCGTCGATCCGGCCCGCCCGGAAAGCCGCTTCGTGCTGCGGTTGTGGCGTTATCCGTACGTGCTGCAGGATGCGCTCGGCATGCGGCCGCTGTGGTACGGCGCGCTGTATCGCGAAACACTGCGCCGGCCGGTGCGGCTGATGACGATCGTGCACACGACGACGATCGACGATGCGGCGGCGATTGCGCAGGCGCTCGCGGTCGAGCCGACGATCGCGCATCCGCCGGCGGGGACGACGGCCGCGCCGGACGCGATGCTGCTGGTCTGGATGGTCACGCCGTGAGGGGGCCGGCGCGTGGTGCGCCGCTTACGCGTGCGACGGCTGCGCGGGAACGACGGACAGGCGCAGGCCGACCGTCTTGAGCACCGCGAGCAGGGTTTTCAGCGTCGGGTTGCCGTTCGGGGACAGCGTGCGATACAGCGATTCGCGGCTGATGCCGGCTTCGGCCGCGACCGCGCCGAGCCCGCCGTACGCTTCCGCGACCGTGCGCAGCGCGAGCAGGCCGGCCGCGCGGTTGTCGGGATCGTCGAGCGATTCCATCGCGACGCGCAGATAGGCGACCGCGAGTTCGCGGTCGGCGCCGAGTTCGGCGACTTCCGCATCGTGGTGCGATACCGCGCCTTTGAGCTTGTTCATGTTTGCCTCCGTTTCCAGTTCGACCAGTGTTCCTTGGCGCGCCTGATGTCGTCGGACTGACTGGCCTTGTCGCCGCCGAACAGCAGCAGCACCAAGGCGCCGCCGTGCCGGCCGAAGTACACGCGGTAGCCGGCGCCGACATGGACGCGCAGTTCGATCACACCTTCGCCGACCGGCTCGCAATCGCCGAAGTTGCCGGTCTGCACGCGGCGCAGGCGTTCGCGAATCCGTGCCTGCGCGACCTTGTCGCGCACGGCGTTGAGCCATTCCGTGAAAGGCTCGCGACCGTCGTCGCGCTGATAGCGAAGCAGTTCGAACTTGGAGAGCGTTGTAACTTATAAACTACAAAAAGGGTAACTGGAACGAAACGGTTCGCATCGCAATGGCCGGGTGGCCGACGCGCATGCGGCGTCTTCTTGGTTCGGGATTTGACGGCGGGAGCGCTGGCTTCCCGGACGACGATCATTCTTTCATCCGGGATGGCGCATGACGATTCGGCCAAATGGCCGGTATCGATGGAGTGATGAGGGGAGACGTACGCCGAGACGGGGAGCGCGAGGGAATGAAGGATGGGGCGGAAAATCTGCCGGTACGCCGCGCGTGCTGCGAGCCGGCAGATGGTGTGAATTACTGCTGCGCCGGCGCGGCCGTCGCGACCTTGTCGAGCGCGGCCGGGATGTACGTGTCGAGTTGCGCGGTCACCGATTCGTAGAAGTCGATCGGCTTGCCCCATGCGTCGGGCACGTCGAGGTGTTTCCCGGTCGCATACTCGGCCAGCGTGAACACCTTGCCGGCGGCCGACGGATAGAGCGCGAGCACCTTTTCCCGGTGCTTGTCGGTCATCGTGAGGATGACGTCCGAATGCTTGACGTCGTTCGCGTTCAACTGCACCGAGCGGTGCGCGGACGTGTCGATCCCGCGCTGCTTCATCAGGATCACGCCGTTCTCCTCCGGCTTTTCGTCGTACGGATCCTCATCGACCGCGCGCGAGATCACCGCGACATGCGCGTGGCGCTGCGCGATCAACTGGCCGGCAATCGCTTCGGCCATCACGCTGCGCCCGGTGTTGCCGGTATCGACGAACGCGACCTTCTTCGGTTCGTCGGCGAATGCCGACGCAGCAGAGCAGTGCAAGCGCGTTGAGGGTGTGCCTTCTTTTCATGATGTCTCCGCCAGGGTGGGATGGTTGTCGCCCCGGCGGCGCGCCGGGGTTTGCGGGAGATCATGGCGGCCGCATGCGGCGGAAAAAAATAAACGACCGGTTTTCGCAAGTCGGTGTCGCTTCGTTGCAAGCGGGTACGACGATCGGACATGCGCTGATCGTCGTGCGTCCTCGTTTCATCGTCATGCCGTCGTGGCGACGCGTTCCGACGCAAACTTCGCCAACGTACGCAACGCATTCCGCGCCGAGTGCAAGTAAAACGCCTGCAGATGAAACACATGCCAGCGCGCCGCATGAATCTCCAGCCGGCACGGCACGCCGCACGCGTGTGCATGCTCCGCGAGCCGCTGCGCATCGGACAGCAGCACTTCCTGGTCGCCGGCCTGGATCAGCATCGGCGGCAGGCCGCGCAGGTCGGTGTCGAGCGGCCCGCGCGCCGCGCTGGAGCCCGTGCCGTGATACCAGCGCAGTCCCTGTTCGAGCCAGCCGCGCCGGATCATCGGATCGTCGTGGCGGCGCGAGGCCAGCGTCGCGCCGCTGAGCGCCGGGTCGGTCACGGGCGAGATCAGCAGCAGTGCGGCGGCAGCCGGCTCGCCGCGCTCGCGCAGCGCGATGGCGAGCGCCAGCGCCAGCGCGCCGCCGGCCGAGTCGCCGGCGATCACGATCCGGTGCGGCGCATAACCCTGCGTGCGCATCGCGTCGTATGCGGCCAGCGCGTCGTCGAGCGCGGCTGGGCTCGGATGCTCGGGCGCGAGCCGGTAATCGGGCACCCACACCGGCAGGCCCGCATCGTTCGCGAGGCGCGTCGTCACGCCGCGATGCGTATGCGGCCCGCCGAGACAAAACGCGCCGCCGTGCAGATAGAGGATCGCGCCACCCGTATCGCCGCGTTTCGGCGCGACGACTTCGACCGGCACACGCTGCGCCGACGTGCGGTAGCGCAGCGTGCCGCCCGCGCCGGGCATCAGCGGCGACAGCAGCGCGACGACGCGGCGCTGCATGCGCGCGCCGAACGGCGGCCCGATCAGCGGCCGGAACGCGACGCGCAGGAAACCGCGTAGCGAAGCGGCCGTGACGGCTTCGAGTCCGCCGGCGGGCGGCGCGACCACCGTGCCGTGCATCGGCGCGACCGACCCGGGCAGCGGCTGCGACAAGCGGTACGCGGACATGCCGGTGAAGCGCGTGATCCACCGGTAGGTCAGCGTGAAGCCCGGCCAGTTCGTGCTGTTGTGCCCCGACGCATCGACGTACCAACTCTTGCAACGGCTCCACACCGACCCTTCGAGCCGCTGCTGCACGTGCACGTTGAAACGCCGGTAGCGGTGCGCGTCGACGTCGATCTCGCGCGCGCCGTCGCGACGCATCGCCTGCACGCAGCGCATCACGTGCGCGATCTGGCTTTCGAGCATGTAGACGATCGAGTTGTGACCGAGGTTGGTGTTCGGGCCGTACAGCATGAAGAAGTTCGGAAAGCCGGGTACGGTGAGCCCGAGATACGCCTGCGCGCCGCGTCGCCATGCATCGTTCAGGTCGATGCCGCCGCGGCCCGTGATGCGCATCGGCGACAGGAATTCGGTCGCCGCGAACCCCGTGCCGTAGACGATCGCGTCGACGGGATGATGCACGCCGTCGACGGTCTCGATTCCGTCCTCGGTCACGCGCCGGATCGGCTGCGTGACGAGTTCCACATGGTCGCGGCTCATCGCGGCGAGATAGTCGCTCGACAGCAGGATGCGTTTGCAGCCGACCGGATAATCGGGCGTGAGCCGTGCGCGTAGCGCGAGGTCCGGCACGTCGCGCGCGAGCAGCTTGCGAAATGGCCGGCCGACCGCAACCTTCATCAACCCGTGCAGGCGCGTGAACGCGATCGCACGCGCTTCGTAGCGCAGGTAGATCGATGCGCGATGCAGTTTCATCGCCGTCGGCAGCCGGCGAAACAGCGTCTTTTCCCACGGGCGATACGCGCGGTCGGGGCGCGGCATCACATAGGCCGGCGAGCGCTGGAATACGGTCAGGCGCTGCACGTCACCGGCGATCGCCGGAACGAACTGGATCGCCGAGGCACCGGTGCCGACCACGGCCACACGTTTGCCGGCGAGCGCGTAATCGTGATCCCAGTGTGCGGAGTGGAACGCACGGCCGCGAAACGTGTCGATGCCGGGCAGGTTCGGCATGGCGGGGCGGCTCAACTGGCCGGTGCCGCTGACGAGCAGCGCGGCGCTCAGCGTCGTGCCGTCGCGCAGCGTGACGTGCCACAGCGCACCGGCTTCGTCGTAGCGTGCGTGTTCGACTTCGGCGCCGAAGCGCAGATAGCGTGCGAGACCGTACTTGCGCGCGCAGTGTTGCAGGTACGCAAGAATTTCAGGCTGCGGCGCGAACACGTGCGACCACGCGGGATTGGGTTCGAACGAGAACGAGTACAGGTGCGAAGGCACGTCGCACGCGGCGCCCGGGTAGCGGTTGTCGCGCCACACGCCGCCGACGTCGTGCGAGCGTTCGACGATCACGAAATCGTGAATGCCGGCGCGCTGCAGCGCAACCGCCATGCCGATGCCGGCGAAGCCGGCGCCGATGATGATCGCCGCAAGCGGTGTGGTGGAGCCGGCGGAACGGGAAGGATCAGGCGACAGCATGGCGGGTTTCCTCGGGCTGGTCGGCATCGTGCGCGGCGTGGGTTGCAAGGGTAGGGTCGCAATCCGTCGATGTCCTGACGGTTTCTTCCGTATGCCGTCGCGCCGGCACGCGGCACACGCCGCGCATCAGGTCGACGGCCTTCTCGGCGATCATGATCGTCGGCGCGTTGGTGTTGCCGCCGATGAGCGTCGGCATCACCGATGCATCGACGATGCGCAGCCCTTGCAGGCCATGCACGCGCAGTTGCGGATCGACGACGGCGAGCGCGTCGTGCCCCATCCGGCAGGTGCCGACCGGGTGATAGACGGTGTCGGTGCGTCGCCGTAGCACGTCGCGGATCTCGTCGTCGGTCGTCACGTTCGCGGTGAACAGGTCGCGCGTGGCCCAGCTGGCGAGCGCCGGTGCATCCATCAAGCGACGCGTGATGCGGAAGCCCGCGACCAGGTCGTCGAGATCGCGCGGATCGTCGAAGAACGCGGGATCGATGCGCGGCGCCGCGAGCGGATCGGCGCTGTTCAGCGTGACCGAGCCGCGGCTGCGCGGCCGCAACAGGCACACGTGGCACGACAGTCCGTGGCCGGCATGCCGCTTGCGCGCATGGTCGTCGACGAGCGCGACGACGAAATGCAGCTGGATGTCCGGCACGGCAAGATCGGCACGCGTTTTCAGGAAACCGCCGCCTTCCGCGAAGTTCGACGTCAGCATCCCGCGTCGTTCGCGGCGAAAGCGGGCGAATTCGCGCAGCATGCGCAGTCCGCCGCGAACGGACACGCCCATCGTGTCGACGCTGCGCGTGCGGTAGCCGAAGATGAAATCCGGATGATCCTGCAGGTTGCGGCCGACGCCCGGCAGATCGGCCTGTACGGCGATGCCGAGCTGCTGGAGTTCGCGGCCTGGGCCGACGCCCGACAGCATCAGCAACTGTGGCGTCTGCAACGCGCCGGCCGCGAGCACGACTTCGCGCCGCGCGCGCAGCGTGCGGACTTCACCGTGCTGCCGCACTTCGATGCCGGTTGCACGCGTGCCGTCGAACAGGATGCGCAGCACCTGCGCATGCGTCTCGACCTTCAGGTTGTCGCGGCGCCCGACGTGCGGCAGCAGGTACGCGCGCGCCGCGCTCCATCGTTCGCCGTGCTTCTGCGTGACCTGGTAGATCCCGATGCCTTCCTGCTGCGCGCCGTTGAAATCGTCGGTGAGCGGCAGGCCGGCCTGTTGTGCGGCTTCCAGATAGCGCGCGTGAAACGGGTTGCCGGTGCGCAGGTCGCTGACCCACAGCGGGCCGTCGCGGCCGTGCCAGGCATCGTCGAAGCGCTCGTTGTGCTCGCTCAGGCGGAAGTACGGCAGCACGTCGTCGTACGCCCAGCCTTCGTTGCCGAGCGCGGCCCACCCGTCGTAGTCGGCGCGATGGCCGCGGATATAGACCATCGCGTTGATCGCCGACGAACCGCCAAGCGTCCTGCCGCGCGGCTGATAGCCGATGCGCCCGCCGAGCCCCGGCTGCGGCACCGTGTCGAACGCCCAGTTGTTCAGGCGGGTCGGCATCATCGCGACCGCGCCGATCGGCACGTTGACGACCGCGCTGTCGCCGCGGCCGCCGGCCTCGAGCACGCAGACGGTCACGGCCGGGTCCTCGGTCAGCCGGCCTGCGACGACGCAACCGCCCGACCCGCCACCGACCACGATGTAGTCGAAAGTCTTGCTCATGGAATCGTCTCCTTTCTTTGGTAATCGGTGGGTCACGCGATGCGTGTCGGCATGCGGGCACAGGCGGCGCGCCGGCGGGCGAAGCGGGCGGCGGGATCGGTCGGGCGACTCGGTCGCATGGTGTCTCCTCCTGGGGCGATGGCGTCGTTCGGGCGACGGCTGGATGACGCCGATGGTGCGGGCCGCATGGGAAAACACCAATGCTGCTTGGGGACAATTGTTTTAGTATTTGGGCCAAATCGGCGCTTCGAGGGTTTCTCCGCATGAGCTTCTGGGATTTCACCCGGAGTCCGGCCAGCGCCCGGTTGCTGGTCGATTTCGGCGACGAACGCGGCGTGCCGCATGCCACGCTGCTGGCCGGCACGGGCCTCGCGAGCGCGCAGCTCGACGACCCGAAAGTCGAGGTGACGGCCGCGCAGGAGCTGCGGCTGACCGCCAACCTGCTCCGCGCGCTCGGCCGGGCACAGGGCCTCGGGTTCGAGGTCGGTCAGCGTTACCACTTCTCCGCGTACGGCGTGTGGGGCTACGGGCTGATCGCGAGTGCGACCGGGCGCGATGCGCTCGCGCTGGCGATGCGCTTTTTGCCGCTCACGTATGCGTACACCGTCATTACGTACCGTGAGGCCGCTGACACCGGCGTGCTCAACTTCGGCGCGCCGGAACTCGACGCCGACCTGAGCCGGTTCCTCGTCGAGCGAGACATGACGGCCGCGGCCGTGCTGCTGCAGGAAATCGCCAGCGGCGATTTCGCGTTGTCGCGCTTCACGCTGCAGGCCGCGCGTTCGCCGGCGCTCGCCGCGCCGCGCATCGCCGGCATCGAGCCGACGTTCTCGGCGCGTGCGAACAGCCTCGCGTTCGATCGCGCGTTCCTCGACCTGCCGCTGCCGCATGCGAATCCGCTGACGGTGTCGATGTGCGAGCAGATGTGCGGGCAACTCGTCGAAGCGCGGCGTGCACGCGTGGGCACGTCGGAGATGGTGCGCCAGTACCTGAACTCGACACCCGGCAGCGCGCCGTTCTCGCTCGAGGACATGGCACGGCTGATGAACACGAGTCCGCGCACGCTCAAGCGGCGGTTGCAGGAGGAGGGCACGACGTTTCGCGCGCTGCTCGCGCAGACGCGCGGGGCGATGGCCGAGACGCTGCTCGGCGATGCGCGGCTGTCGCTCGCGGACGTGGCCGAGCGGCTCGGCTTCAGCGATCTCTCCAGTTTCTCGCAGGCGTTCAAGCGCTGGTACGGCGTGCCGCCGGGCGCGTATCGCAGCACGGCGCGGCGAGAAGGCGACCCGCGATGAATCGCGGTACGATCGCTCGCTCGCTTGCTTGCCTTGCCTGTCGACATCACCCTCACGAGAGACCCCGCATGATCACGATCCGCCCGATGACCGACGACGATTTCGCACGCTTCTGGCCGACCTACCACGCCATCGTTTCTGCTCAGGAAACCTACGCATTCGATCCCGAACCGACGCCGGAAGCGGCACGCGCCCTGTGGCTCGACGCGCCGCTCTGCACGTGGATCGCCGAGGAGGACGGCGTGGTGCTCGGCTCGTACTTTCTGAAGGCGAACGCGGCCGGGCCCGGCAAGCATGTGAGCAACTGCGGCTACATGGTGAGCGAGGCCGCGCGCGGACGCGGCGTCGCGCGCCTGATGTGCGAGCACTCGCAGCAGGTGGCGCGCGAGCGCGGTTTCCTCGCGATGCAGTTCAATTCGGTGGTCGCGACGAACGAGGTCGCGGTCGCGCTGTGGCAGAAGCTGGGATTCGAGATCGTCGGCCGGCTGCCGCGCGCATACCGTCACGCGCGGCTCGGCTTCGTCGACTGCTTCGTGATGTTCAAG
This sequence comes from Burkholderia sp. BCC0397, assembly GCF_902832865.1. Taxonomy (NCBI): domain Bacteria; kingdom Pseudomonadati; phylum Pseudomonadota; class Betaproteobacteria; order Burkholderiales; family Burkholderiaceae; genus Burkholderia; species Burkholderia sp. BCC0397. The sequence goes on from NZ_CADFDL010000001.1 coordinate 156,225, forward strand.
TGGCTCGGCGACGCGGCCGCCGCCGAAGCCTGAGCAGCCCGCCGCTGCGTCAGACGGCGAACGCGCCGTCGAACACGATCCGTTCGTCGAGCGCGAGCGTGCCGCGCGCGAAGATCAGGTCGAGATGGTGGCTGCCGTTTTCGCCGCCGCCGAGCCCGAGATGCAGCCCAGGGTGGCGTTCCTCGAACCCCGCGTTGCGGCCGTACAGGCCGCGGATGCCGAGGTTCGTGCCGATGCCGAATTCCTCGATCCGCCGATGATTCGCGTGCCGGTCGAGATAGGTCGAGAAATCGCGCCGGAAGCCCGCATCGTCGGTGTCGAAATCGACGATCGTGCTGTGCTCGACATGCAGCGTCGCGAGCCGCTCGGCCACCTTGTACTTGATCGCGAACGGCACGGTGCCGAGAAACGTGCCGCTGAACACGACGGTGCCGTTCAGGTCGGTCACGTGCGTCGCGATCTCGCCGGGCACGACGTCGAGGTTGCCCATGCCGTCCACGCTCGTCCATTTCTGGTCCGGCGCGAGCGAGCCCGCGAGCGTGTTGCCGGCTTCGTCGATGAAGCGGATCTGCGACGCGCGTGCGGCGGCCTCGATCAGCCGGCCGTTGCGCGCGGCGATGTCGTCGAGCGATTCGGCGAACGCCTCGTCGAGGTGCGGGCCGTAATCCTTGAATAAAACCGACTTGCTCCAGTGCTCGACGATCGCGGGGCGAATCGCAGCGAGGAACGGCGGCCCGCTCGGCGATGGCGTCGGCAGGCACGACGAGTCGTACAGCAGCACGAACAGGTCGGCGTCGTTGAGCGCGGCGGCAATGTCGGCGGGCGGGGTGCTTTCGAGGCAGAGGGTGGTCGCGTCGAGCGAATCGGGCAGGGCGGAAAAGGCGCGCAACGCGATGTCGCGGTTGCGGGTGTCGTAGCCGACCAGCAGTTTTCCCGATTCGCCGCGTGCCAGCTTGTCGCGCAGCGCCGGGTGAAAACCGAGCGCGCGGTGCAGGTTCAGCATGCGTATCTCCGGAAGCGGCGGAAGGGCCGCGGCCCTTCCGCGAGAACGGGTGGCCCGCTCAGACCGGCCAGAGCGCGGTGCCGAACGGCACCACGGCGTCCTCGACCATCATGTCGACGGCCTCGGGGTGCGTGTCTTCCTGCATCCAGTCAAGCAATTCGATTTGCTGGGTTTCCTGCATGTCAATTCTCCTGTGGTGAACATGAGTGATTCAACATGAAAGCGCGGCAAAAATAGTGCCGCTCCTCGTTCCGCATTTTGTGAATGCCGGACGAGTGGCGTCGATATTAGTCTGATGAATTTGCGAATGCAATGCGTTGCAGGATTTTTAGCAGAAGCGTGCTAAACACGGAGAGTTTGCGATTTTCAGATCGAAAGAGCCGAATAAAACGAGTGAAGATCGCGCATCATTTTTTTTAGCAAATGGAATCAGGATCGACGAAAGGGATGCGATTATTTTTAATTAAAATTCAATTGCCCGGATTGATGCGATTTATGTCATTCACGAAAGCCGCATGCGCGATCGTCAGGCGCTCGAACCGCTCCGCTGATTTCACGCGCCACGCAGTCGGTCCGCGTGCGCTCGTCAACCGAGCAGCGCCTTTCCGATCGCCTTGGTCGGTTCGGAGTGCAGCACCAGCGAAGTCGTGACCGCGCCGAAGCGGGCAATCGCGTCGATGAGGGTTTCGAGCTGGCCCGGTGTCGGCACCAGCACCTTCAGCAGAAAGCAGTCCTCGCCGGTCATGCGGTGGACTTCGATGACATGCGGCATCTCGGCGAACGTGTGCAGCGCCGGTTTGATGTGCTCGTGAGTCGTTTTGAGCCGGATGATGGCCATCATGCCCAACCCCAGCGCCGCCGGATCGATCCGCGCGCCATAGCCGGCGATGATGCCCCGTTCTTCCAGCCGCTTGACGCGCTCCGAGGTGGCGGGCTGCGACAGCCCGATGCGCCTGCCCACTTCCGACAGCGGCGTTCGCGCGTTGTCCTGCAGCGCTTCGAGGATCGCAAGATCCAGGCGATCGAGTGCTTCGTCCGGCATGACGGTCCTCCAGTACCGTTGATTCATCGGCATTTTGTCTCAATAACCGATGACTTGCCATTCCATGCCGATCGGCGCCCCGTCACACTGCGGGCTTCCGTTGATGGAGGAGAGTGATGGATCAAGCGATCGTGATCGTGCCGGGTATCGGCAATTCGGGACCGGATCATTGGCAGAGTCATTGGGAGACGGCATTTCCCCGCGCCGCACGCATCGCGCCGGCTTCGTGGGATGCGCCCGACCTGGCCGACTGGACGGCGGCGCTGGACGCGGCCGTCGCGAACGCCGGGGCGCCTCCGCTCGTGATTTGTCATTCGTTGGGCTGTCTGTTGTTCGCGCATTGGCATGCCGTGTCGGCGCGCGCGGTGCGTGGCGCGTTCCTCGTGGCCGTGCCCGACCCGGAAGGGCCGCGTTTTCCGGTTGCCGCCGCCACGTTCGCGAACCTGCCGAGCAGTCGGTTCGATCGCTTGCCGGTGCTTGCGATCGCGAGCGCGGACGATCCGTACGACCCGTTGGGGCGCGCGCTCGAATGGGTAACGGAACAGGGCGCGACGCCGCTTCTGCTCGGCGCATACGGCCATTTGAACGCGGCGTCTGGGCTGGCCGGATGGGCCGAAGGGCGCGCGTTGCTTGCGGCGTTTGCGGCCGGACTCGGGCGGTAGTGCGTGCCGGCGCCGGCCGGTATTCCGCGTTTTCCGGCCGTCGCGCCCGTCGCGCCGGAGAGCGGGAACCGGGCACACCGGCCGTCGGCTTTTTGCCGCCTGCGCGCGCCGGTTTCACGGCGGCTCCAGTATGATCGACCGACGGCGGCGGAAGCCCCGGAATCAAACAACGATGGAGACACCCCCGATGCGCGCAGTGCCGCAACCGGAGCGTGGCGGCCGCTCGCGGCCGGACGCCGGCGCAACCGATCCCGGCCGCATGGCCGCGTGGCGGCTCGCGATCTGCCTGTCGCTCGGCAGTGCGATCGCGCTCGGCCTCGCGCGCTTTTCGTATGCGCTGCTGCTGCCGCCGATGAAGGCCGATCTCGGCTGGACATTCGCGCAGGCCGGCGCGCTGAATACGGCGAACGCGGCCGGCTACCTGATCGGCGCGCTCGCATTCCCGCTGTTGTCGCGGCGCTGGCGCGCGGGCACGCTGCTCGCGGCCGGCTGCGGGCTGACCGCCGGGCTGATGGCCGCGGGCGGGTTCACTTCGGACATGCACGCGCTGCTCGCGCAGCGGCTGGCGACGGGTATCGGCAGCGCGTTGATCTTCATCAGCGGCGGCGTGCTGGCCGCGCGGCTCGCATCCGCATCGCCGCGCGATGCGGGGCTGCTGCTCGGCCTCTATTACGGCGGCACCGGATGGGGCATCGTCGCGTCGTCGCTGCTCGTGCCGGCCACGCTCGTGCCACGCGTGCACGGCTGGCAGCCCGCGTGGTTCGCACTCGCAACGGCGTGCGCGCTGTTCTCGGCGGCGGCCGTGGCGGCCGCGTTTCGCATCGAGCGCGTGCATGCGGCGCCGGCGAGACAGGCCGGCGGCGCGACACCGGCGGCGACCGCGAGCCCGGCCCGCTTCGCGCTCGCGCTGGCCGGCTACGGCCTGTTCGGCGTCGGCTATATCGGCTACATGACGTTCATCGTCGCGCTGCTGCGCGGCGCGGGGATGAGCGGCACGGTGGTCGCCGCGTTCTACGTGATGCTCGGGATCGCGACCGTCGTGTCGGCGCGGCTGTGGTCGGGGCTGCTCGACCGGATGCGCGGCGGCCAGGCGCTCGCGGTGCTCAACGCGCTGCTCGGCGTCGCGACGCTGATGCCCGCGCTGTTCGTGCATCCGGCTGCCGCGTTCGCATCGGGCTTGCTGTTCGGCGCGACGTTCCTGTCGGCGGTTGCGTCGACGACGGCCTTCGTGCGGCACAACCTGCCGGCCGATGGCTGGGCGAAGGGGATCAGCGCATTCACGACGGTCTTCGCGTTCGGGCAGATCGCGGGGCCGGTCGCGATCGGCTGGGTGTCGGACAGTGCGGGGCTGGCGCGCGGGCTCGTGTACTCGGCGCTGACGCTGTTCGCGGGCGCGGCATTCGCGGCCGGGCAGCGCGCGCTGCGTCCGTCCGCGTAGTCAGGTGCCGGTCACCGTACGCATGCGGTGCGCGACACGCGATGAAATGCGCGGCTGAAGTAGATGAGGCTGTCGCCATCGTCGCGCACGCGAATCGACGTCGCCTCGATGAACATCACCGAATGCGAGCCGACTTCCTTCATCTCGGCAATCGTGCCCTGCAGGCTCGCGAGCGCATCGCGCAGCACCGGCACGTCCTGTTCGCCGCGATCCCACACGGGCAACTCGAAGCGTTGTTCCATCGGCAGGTCGGTGAGCCCTGCGAAGTGTCGTGCGAGCAACTCGTGCTCGGCCGGCAGCACGTTGATGCAGACATGACGGTTGCGCTCGAAGGTTGCGCGCATCGCGCTCGACCGGTTCAGGCACACGAGCAGCGTCGGCGGCGCATCGGTGACGGAGCACACGGCGCTCGCGGTGATTCCGCAGCGGCCGTGCGGCCCCGCGGTGGTGATCACGTTGACGGCCGCGCCGAGGTGGGCCATCGCCTGGCGGAAGGCCTTCTGCGCGTCGGTCGGTTCGACGCGCGCCGGTCGCTGGATATCGGACGTGGAAGACATGGGCGCTCCTGGTTGGACGAAAGCGGCGAACCGCGCGGCGCTGCCGGTGCAGCGCCGGATCGCCGACGATGACCCAAGCGTACGTCGCGAAAATGCGGCCGACCATTCGCACGATTGGCGATCAAGATGGCGTTCCTGCCGACGCATCTAAAGGTTCTACCTAGATGCGCGCCATCGCGTGCGAAAAAAACCGCGATTGTGCGTTCGTGCGGCACGTGAAGGGGTATTCAGCGGGTTTTCGGCTCGTTATGATGTGCCGCACACCCCCAGCGAACGACGCTCGCGACAGGCCGGCCACCGGCCTTGCGCGGCGCGTGCGATACCGATACCCATACCGATATTCAGCGAGACAGCCGCGATGACGTCACCCGCACCGATCGTATACATCGTCGACGACGACAGCGGCATGCGGACGTCGCTCGCGTGGTTGCTCGAATCGGTCGGCATCGCGTCCGAAGGGTTCGCGAACGCCGCCGACTTTCTCGCCCGCTTCGACGTGAGCCTGCCCGCGTGCCTCGTGCTCGACGTGCGGATGCCGGAGAAAAGCGGCTTCGACGTGCAGGCCGAGCTGAATGCGCGCGGCGCGACGCTGCCGGTGATTTTCGTCAGCGGGCACGGCGACATTCCGATGTCGGTGCGCGCGCTGCAGAACGGCGCGATCGATTTCGTCGAGAAGCCGTACAACTCGCAGCAGATGCTCGAGCGCGTGCAGCGTGCGCTGCGGCTCGCGCAGCAGCGGCACGCGGTGAGCCAGCGCCACCGCGAGCTGCGCCAGCGGCTCGATGCGCTGACCGCGCGCGAGAAGGAAGTGCTGCGCGGCGTCGTGGACGGCAAGGGCAGCAAGCAGATCGCATCGGATCTGTCGATCAGCGTGAAGACCGTCGACGTGCATCGCGCGAGCATCAAGGAGAAGCTCGGCGCGACGTCGATCGCCGCGCTGGTGCGCGACGTGATGGTCGTGTGGGGCGACGACGGGGCGTCGTCGCGATAGGGCCCGGCGCGTTCAGCGCATGTACAGCCCGCCGTTGATGTCCCAGCATGCGCCGTTCGCGAAATGCGCGTCGCCAGACGCGAGCAATATGGCTGCATCCGCAACGAATGCGGCCGACCCGAGCTTGCCGCCCGGCAGGCTCGCGAGCACCTGACGCAGTTTTTCGGGCGCGACGCTTTCGTACACGATCGGCAGATCAAGCGGCCCCGGCGAGATCGCGTTGACGGTGACGCCCTGCGCGGCGAGATCGCGTGCGAACACCTTGGTCAGCGTCAGCGTGCCGCCTTTCGCGGCCGCATAGTGCGCGCCCGTCGCCGAGCCGCCGTTCTGCCCGGCGAGCGACGCGATGTTGACGATGCGGCCCGCGCCGCGCTGCGCGAAGTACTGGCCGAACACCTGGCAGCCGAACAGCACGCTGCGCAGGTTCACGTCGATCACTTGGTCGAACTGCTCGGCCGTGATCTCCATCGCCGGCACGACCTTCGATGCGCCCGCGTTGTTGACGAGCACGTCGATCGTGCCCCAGCGCGCAACGAGCGCATCGCGCGCGGCTTCGAAATCGCGTTTCGACGTGACGTCGAGCGGCAGCGCGATCGCGCGTTCGCCGCTCGGGTCGAGCTCACGTGCATGTGCGTGAACGGCGTCGGCGGCGATGTCGGCCAGCGCGACGCGATAGCCGGCCGCATGGAAGCGTTCGGCGATGACGGCGCCGAGCCCGCGCGCGGCGCCGGTGACGAGGACGACTCGGTCTGACATGGTGTGGGGTTCCGTGGTTCGCGGGCGCACGCCGGTGGCAGCGGCGCCCGCATCGTGGTTCATGCGGCGAGTGCCGCTTCGAAGTGCGCCGCGATCGCGCAGACACGTTCGTCCGCGCCCTTGCGTCCGACGATCTGCAAGCCGGCCTTCAGCGGCGAACCGGCGAGCGGCAGCGGCAGGCTGAGCGCCGGATGGCCGCTCAGGTTGAACGGCCGGATCAGCGACGACATCGCGATCACCGATACGCCGTCGCGGGCCTGCTGCAGCGTGATCGGTAACGCGGGCAGCGTCGGCAGCACCAGCACGTCAGCATGTTCGAGCGCGGCATCGACCTGCGCGGTGAAGCGTGCACGCACGGCCTCGGCTTCCGCGAGCGCGGCCGGCGTCGTGGTCGCGGCCGTGCGCAGCCGCGCATCGAGATCGGCGCCGAGCCGGCCCGTTTCGACCAGGTGACCGAACGCGCGCGACGTTTCCGCGTTGATCACGGTGAGCCCTGCCGCGAACGCGGCCGGCATTGCATCGAGCACGACCGTGTGCGAACGCAGGCCCGACGCGCGAACGGCTGCGTCGAGCGCGCCGGCGATCGCCGGATCGGCTTCGACGGCGAGTTGCGCGACCGTGCAGCCCGCCGCGGAAGCCGCCGCTTGCGCGCGGTCGAAGCCCGGCGCGATCGCGGCCATCACCGCGACGAGCGTGCGGATCTCGCGGGCGAACGGCCCGACGCAATCGAGCGTCGTGTCGGCGGGCGCGACGCCGCGCCGCGACACGCGGCCGAACGTCGGTTTCAGCCCGGCCACGCCGCAGCATGCGGCCGGCCCGCGAATCGAGCCGCCGGTATCGGTGCCGAGCGCTGCGTCGACGGCGCCGAGCCCGACGAGCGACGCGGAGCCGCTCGACGAGCCGCCCGGAATGCGCGCGGCATCCTGCGGATTGACGGGCGTGCCCGTGTAGTCGTTGATGCCGGTCATGCCGAACGCGAGCTCGTGCATGTTCGCCTTGCCGGCGATCTGCCAGCCGGCGTCGAGCAGCAGGCGGACCACGTCCGCGTGTTGGATGGCCGGCGGCGCATCGGCGAGCGCGCGGCTCGCCGCGCGGGTCGGATGGCCCGCGATGTCGATCGTGTCCTTGATCGCGATCGTCGGGCCGGGGCCGCCGAGCGTGAAGGTGTCGATGAAGCCTGTCATGGTCGGTATCGTGCGAAAGCAGCGGGAAACATCAGGACCGGGGCGCGGCGGCGAGCGGCCACGGGCCGTCGAGCACGCGTTCGGTGCGGAAGTGGTGGATCAGCCAGGTGCAGCCGTCGTCGGCCGGCGCGAAATCGACGGTCAGCCGCGCGGCGATCAGCTCGGCCGAGCCATCTGCATAGCGCGACGCCTGCAGCATGATCCAGCAGCCGCGCGCGCTGGCGTGGCCGGCGCCGATCTCGATCGACTCCGACGTCAGGAAGTGCAGGTTCGCCGAGAAATGCGGATCGGGCGGCAGATAGCGGCCGAGCATCGCGACGATCGCGGCGGTGCCTTCGAGGCGGCCGAACTTCTGCGCGTACTGCGGGCCGACGCCTTCCCACACGGCGTCGGCCGTGAACAGGTCGGCCAGCGACGGGCCGGCGCCGGCGTCTTCGGGTACGTCGCACAGCGCCATGTAGCGCGTGAGCGTCGCACGCACCGCGCGCTCGGCGTCCAGCGCCGCGACACGCTGCGCGAGCGCGTCGATCGCAGCGGGTGACGGATCGGTCATCGCGCGCCTCACGCCGCGGGCTTAGCGGCCGGCGGCACGGTCAGTGCGCGGCCCACGCGTGCCTCGATCTTGCCGTAGCGCCACAGGTTGTATTCGCCGACGGGTGTCGTGCGGTACAGGTTGCACACGGCGACCGTCGTGTCGAAATCGGCGACGTCGGCCATGATGTAGAAGGTCCACGGCGCGCCGTCGGCCTGGCCGACCACGAGGCGGTCGTCGTCCATCACGCCGAGCACGCGCACGCCGGCCATCGCTTCGACGGCCGCGAGCATCGCGCCGTACGCCTGCCACACTTCGCCGATCTGCTCGCGCGGCAGGTCGAAGAAATTCTGCGACACGCCGCAGCAGAACAGGACGCGCAGCGGCAGCGGATTCGAATCGGACATATCGGGTTCTCCAGAGGAATCGGTCGGGCGCATGAGCCAGCCGGCGACGGTGCGACGGGTCCGGCTTCATGCGCGTTCGTCAAAAGCGTCGGTCGATGCCGGTTACAGATAGCCGGGAAAGGGCGTGACGCCGGTGAACACCGCGCCCGCGCCATCGAAGTTGCCTTCGGCCAGGAACGCGTGCTGCGTGACGACCATCGCATCGCGCAGCAGTCGCTGCAGCGGATGCGTGCGATAGATCGCCGCCGTGCCGCCGAGGCGGTACGCGCGCTCGACGACGCTCGCGCCTTCGCGGGCGATCTGCGTGGCCGCGAGCCGCAGCAGGCTGACCTGGTCGGGCGTCACCGGATTGCCGACAAGGATCGATTGCCAGACCGAGTCGGTCGCATCGTAGAAGAACGCGCGCGCCGAACGCAGTTGCGCCTCGGCCTTCGCGAGCTCGATGCGGAAATACGCGCGATCGGCGAGACGCGGTGCGCCGGTCGTCGTCTGGCGGCCGCCCGACATGCGGTTCACGACGTCGAGCGCCGCGCGCGCGAGGCCGAGGTTGACGACGGCCAGCACCTGCGCCGCATACGCGACGGTCGGGTAGCGGTACAGCGGCTCGTCGACGGTCGGTTCGCCGCCGCGCACGAAGGTCCACGCCTCGGGCACGAAGCGGTCGTTCACGCGCAGGTCGTGGCTGCCGGTGCCCTGCATGCCGACCACGCTCCAGTTCTCGACGATCTCGACGTCGGCGGCGCGGAACACGGCCGTGCGCGGCTTGTTCGGCGCGGCGTCGTGCGGGCCCGGCACGGCGATGCCGACGCCGAGCCAGTCGGCGCCCTTGCAGCCGCTCGCGAATTTCCACGTGCCGTTCACGCGCCAGCCGCCCGGCGCGTCCTGCGCGGGCTGCACCGGGAACAGGCCGCCCGCGAACACCTGATCGGGGCCGCTCGCATACAGATCGGCCTGGGTGTCGAGCGGCAGCGCGGCGAGGTAGACGTTCGCGGAGCCGAAGCTCGCGACCCATGCGGCCGAGCCGTCGGCGGTCGCGATCCGTTCGATCATGTCGAGGAACGCGGTCGGCGCGAGCGCATCGCCGCCGAAGCGGCGCGGCGTGCCCGCGCGATAGATGCCGGCCTGCTTGAACAGCGCGATCACATCGCGCGGCACGTGCGACAGGCGCTCGAATTCCTCGCGACGCGCGGCGACGGTTTCGATCACCGCGTCGAGCGGCGACAACTGCCCGGCCGCGGCACCTGCCGCGGGCGGCGAGGTCGGTGCGGATTCGATGGCGAGGGCGGCTTGCGGCATGAAAGTCTCCTGGGGATGGGGGCGGATGTCGGGGGCGGTTGCGGGGGCAAGACAATGCAAACAGACCCTAGTCTAGAAACGCCGAAAACACGCAGCAATTGGTGCGTTGGGCCGCGCGACTGGTGACGTTCCGTGCCGGTCTAAAGAAATCTTCAGATGCGATCGGCGCGCGCCGGTGCTATGTTGGGTTTCCGGCCGCGCGATGCCGCGCGCCTTCCTCCGAATCCGATCATGAGTTTTCCCGACGAAGACGATTTCCACCGGCTGCTCGACGCGCTGACCACCTGCGTGCTGCTGCACGACGCGCGCACCCGGGCGATCGTGTGGGCGAATCGCGCCGCGTGCATCGCGCTCGGCTTTTCCGTCGAGGAACTGCTGCCGCTGAAGGCGCCAGACATGACGCGCCCCGAGCCGAAGTACCGGCGCGAGATCGCGGTGAGCGCATGGGATCGTGCGCTCGTCGACGGGCCGCAGGTGTACGAATGGTGCTATCGATCGCGTACCGGCGTCGACATGCTGTCCGAGGCCACCGCGACCTACGTGCCGCTGCGCGGGCGCGACGTCGTGATGGTGCAGTTCCGCGACATCAGCGCGGAAGAGGCGGTGCGCCAGCAGTTGCGCCGCTACGAGGCGCGGCTGCGCGAATTCATGCAGGATCTCGACGAAGGCATCGCGGTCGTGACGCCGCACGGCGGCGTGCAGTTCATCAGCGAGTCGGGCCGCCGCGTGCTCGGGCTCGCGCCCGACGAACCGCTCGGCGAGGTGCTCGACTATTGCTCCGCGGCCGATCGCGACCGGCTCGTCGCGCAGTTGCGCGACGCACCGTCGGCGTGCCCGTCCGCGCCGCAGCGCTACCGGATCGTGCGGCGCGACGGCTCGGCATGCTGGCTGCGCCTCCTGTGCCGGCAGGTCGAGATCGAAGGCGATCTCGACGGGCTGCTCGTGCAGTTCCGCGACGTGAGCGACGAAGTCGCGATCGAGGACGCGCGGCGCGCCGAGGCGCGGATGCTCGAATACGCGGGCCGCTACAACGCGATGGGCGAGATGGCGACCGTGATCGCGCACGAGCTGAGCCAGCCGCTCGCGGCCGTGCGCAATTTCATCGAAGGCGCGGTGCGGCGGCTGAACGGCAACGGCGCCGTCGACGACGCGATCTGGGGGCTGCGCAGCGCGGACCGGCAGGCCGAGCATGCGGCGCTGATCATCAAGAGCGTGCGCGAATTCATCGTGAAGCGCGAGCCGGCTGTCGCGCGGGCCGACTTGCGCGACATCCTCGCGGACGTCGCGTACTTCATCGAGCTGCGCGCGAAGGAGGCCGGCGTGACGGTCGCGATCGTGCAGGCCGACGCGCCGCTGCCGATCCGCTGCGAGCGCGTGTTGCTCGGGCAGGTGATCCTGAATCTCGCGTTCAATGCGATCGAGGCGTTCGCCAGTTGCGAGCGCGTGCCGCGCACGCTGACGCTCGGCACCGCGAACGTGGCCGGCCACGCGGAGTTGCGGGCGATCGACAATGGCCCGGGCATCGAGGCCGGCGCGCACGACCGGCTGTTCGACGGCTTCTCGTCGTCGAAGGTGGGCGGCAACGGGATCGGGTTGTCGCTGTGCAAGAGCATCGTCACGCGCCACGGCGGGCGGATCGCCGCGAGCCCGGCCGCGGGCGGCGGGCTCGACTGCCGCGTGACGCTGCCGCTCGCCGACGTTTGAGCGCAACCGCGTCGGCGCGTCACCGTCACGGCAGGGCGGCGACGCGCGGCGCATGGTCAGCGCCCCAGCGCCCGGGCGGTCTGGCCGCCGATGCCGAAGTCCGTGTTCGGGATGTCCTTGATGATCACGCGGGTCGCCTGCAGCGGTGCGTCGAGCACGTTCGCGCCCGCGTCGGACAGCGCGGCGATCAACGCGCGCTTCTGTTCGTCGGTGCGGCCGGCGATCAGGATCGCGACGATCACCGGCAGCGACGGCGGTGCGCCATCCGCCGCGCTGCGGCCGCCGAGGCCGATATGCGTCGCGGGCAGTTCAGTGAGCAGCACGCGCACCGATTCGATCGGTGCGCCGATCGCGTCGACGGTCGCACCGGTCAGCCGGGCGATCAGCTCGGCCTTGCGCGCGTCGTCGTGGCCGGCCGGCAGGAAAACTTCGAGGGTGGGCATGGTCGTCCGGAAAGGTGAAGGTAACTGGCTCACCGTTGCGTGGGCGACGGCGAACCGGTGGGCCGCTCAAAGGTGAAGGTGACTGGCTCACCTTTGCGTTGGCGATGGCGAACCGGCAGCCGCTCACAGGTGAAGGTGTCCGGTTCACCATTGCGTTGGCGACGGTGAACCGGCCACGGCTTACAGCAGGAAGCCGATCGCGCTGAGCGCTTCGGTCGAGTCGATCAGGCGCACGACTTTCTCGGCAATCCGCATCTCGCCGTCGGCATCGACGTGCAGCTTATGCGTGACGTCGGCCGCGAACAGCGTCGCGACGCCGCGCTTGTACGCGACGACGACCTGCGCCGATTTCAGCTCGATGGTGTCGGCGCTGCCGCTTTCGATCGTGAAACGCGACACGGTGCGCACCGTGCGCGCCGCGTCGGTCGCCGACGCCGAATAGCCGGACACCATCCGCTGCACGCGCTTCTCGCGCATGTCGTGGTCGTCGAACACGTAGTTCAGCGTCGCCGCGAAATCGGTCGCGTCGGGATCGATCGGCACCACGTAGTGGCCGGCCGGATTCCACAGGTCGAGCCATGCGCGGTAGTCGCGGCGGTCGAGCATCTCGGCTTCGCGCCACACGAATTCGACCGCGCGGGAGAAGGTCTGCTCGGAAAAGAGGGCGTTGCGGTCGTCCATCACTGTTGCTCCATCATCTTGCGCCATTGCTGGTAGGCCTCGCGCATGCCGGTTTCGTCGGTCGCATGCGCGGTCTTTTCGCCGTTCGCGGCGGTCGTCTCGCGGTTCAGCCCGCGATTCACGAGGATCGGCACGTCGGGGCCCGCATGCGCGCCGCGCTGCACGCGCTCCCAGGCTTCCGCGTCGTCGGGGCTGCCGAAGCCGAACGGGCCCTGGAAATGCTCGTGAATGCGCAGCCGCTCGCGGTTCGCTTCGTCGGGGCCGCCGTCCATCGCGAGCGCGACGTGGCGAATCTCGGTTTCGTTCGCGGAGATCGGCCGCAGCACGCGGAAGAACGCCATCGACAGCGCGAGGTTCGGGAACAGGTTCAGGTTGAAGCCGACGCCCATCAGCGAGCGCACGATGCGGCGCACTTCGTCGGGCGAGTGGCGTTCGGCGAGCTTCGCCGCGAGCGGCGCGAAGCGTTCGGGCAGCGGCGCGCCGTCGTCTTCATCGAGATCGATCAGCTCGGGCATCAGCACCGCGAGGCTGTGACCGTTGCCGAGCCCTCGGCAGAACGCGTCCTCGCTCGTCATGAAGCTGGTGATCGCGGCAGCCGTCTCGTCGTCGATCGACTTCATCCACGACTTGTGCACGACCGGGAAGTGGTAGAGGTCGGTGGTGTTCTCGAGCTGGATCTTCCAGTTGCCCTTGAACTTGAACTTGTGCTCGCCGTTCGCCTTGATCGGGTAGCCGGCACCCTGTTTCATGAACAGGTCGATCCACGGCTTCGCGCCGCCGAGGAAATCCTCCAGCGGCTCGATTGCATCGTTGAAGCTCGCGAAGATCAGCCCCTGGTACACGCCGACGCGCAGCTTCACGAGCGGCAGGTCGCCTTTCTCGCACACGCCTTCGTAGCCGTCGCCGTACGGCAGCGCGCGCAGCGTGCCGTCGAGCGCGTACGACCAGCTGTGATACGGGCACGTGAAGCCCTTCGCGTTGCCCTTGTGCGATTCGCACACGGTCGCGCCGCGATGGCGGCAGCGGTTCTGCAGCACGTTGATCTCGCCGGTCTTGTCGCGCACGACGATCACCGGCTGGCGGCCGATCGTCGTCGTGATGAAGTCGCCCGGGTTCGGCAGTTCGCTTTCGTGTGCGACCCAGATCCAGGTGCGGTAGAAGATGCGGTCGAGCTCGGCTTCGAACAGCGCGGGATCGTGATACATCGCGGGCGCGATGCGGTCGGGCTGCGCGAGACCATGCAACGCGCGGGTGTCGATCGTCTGGTAGGCAATGTCGCTCATTGTCGTCGTGGGAAAGAGTCGCGAGGAAGTGCAAGGCCCGGTGGGGCGGACCTCGTGCGGATAGCAGAGCCAGTTTCGTCGTCGCGATCCCATCCGTCAAATTGATCTAAAAAAGGCAATCAAATAAGCCGTATGGATAATTGAATGGTCGGCTCTCGGGAGGCGGCATGCTTCCGACGCGTGACGACGATGCCCCACGCACGTGCGTCAACATCCGCTTCACTGATTTAGAATGCGTTCACGCATCAATTTGACGAATAGCGGAGGCGGTCATGACGTCGGTCGATCATCTCGATCTGAACCTGTTGCGCGTATTCCAGGCGATCGTCGAGGAACGCAGCCTGACGAAGGCCGGCGAGCGGCTCGCGCTGTCGCAGCCGGCGGTCAGCTATTCGCTCGGCCGGCTGCGTACGCTATTCGACGATCCGCTGTTCGTGCGTACGCGTTCGGGCATGCAGCCGACGCCGGTCGCGCTCGAGCTCGCGGGCATCGTCGGCAAGGCGCTCGACATGGTGCGCGTCGCGCTGCGCTACGCGGAGCGCTTCGATCCGGCCACCAGCACGCGCACGTTCCGGCTGTCGCTATCGGATGCGGGCGAGATGGCGTATTTGCCGGCGATCTGCCAGGCGCTGCGCGAGCGCGCGCCGCGCGTGACGCTGAGCGTGCAGCCGTTGCCGGTGGAGGAGATCGAGGAAGCGCTGCGCGCGAGCCGGCTCGATTTCGCGATCGGCAACCTGCCGGAGCTGATGCCGCGCACGCGCCATCAGGTGCTGTTCGAGGAAACCTACGTGTGCATGACGGGGCGCCGGCGCGGGTTGCCGGCCGCCGCGGCGCTGAGCCTCGAGCAGTTCGTGCGCGCCGCGCACGTCAACGTGAAATCGGTCGAGCACAGCCACCACGCGCTCGACGACGCGTTGCGCGTGCAGGGCGTGGGCCGCAACATCGCGCTCGAGGTGCCGCACTTCGTCGCGCTGCCGAGCGTGCTGTCGGTCACCGATCTGTATGCGACGCTGCCGAAGCGGCTCGCGCAGATCCTGAACCGCGACAACGCGTTTCGGCTGTACGACCTGCCGGTCACGCTGCCGCCCGCGCCGGTGACGATGCACTGGCACGAGCACTTTCACGAGGACGAGGGCAACGCGTGGATGCGCGCGCTGCTCGCCGAGATCGTCGAGCGTTTCGACGAATGAAGGCTGGGCCCGTGCGCCGCGTGCGGCTCGGGCGTTGCCATGGCTGAGTTTCAGCCGGTAGCGTGCTGACGCATCAGCGCATCAGCGCATCAGCGCATCAGCGCATCAGCGCACCAGCGCACCAGCGCACCCACGCGTCAGCGCATCAGAGATCGAGGACGAGCACCGCCGAGCGCGCACGCGACACGCAGCAGCAGATCACCGTGTTGCTCGCGCGCTCGGCCTTGCTCAGGCAGTGGTCGCGGTGATCGGGCTCGCCGTCGACGACGGGCACCATGCAGGTGCCGCATACGCCTTCGCCACATGACGTATCGATTTCGATGCCGATGCGCGCGAGCGCGTCGACGATCGACGTGTCGGGCGTCACGCGTACCGATTGCCCGCTGCGTTGCAGGCGCACTTCGAAACCGTCGGCAGAACCCGAGTCGGTTTCGGTCTTGCCCGCATCCGCGGCGACGGGTTCCGCCGCGAAGCGTTCGAGATGGATCGCCTCGTCGGGTACGCGCGTGGCGGCTGCGGCGACGACCGCATCCATGAACGGCCCCGGGCCGCACGTATAGACATGTGCGTGCGCATCGATCGACTCGACGCAGCGGCCGAGTTCGGCCGCGAGCGCATCGGGCTCGACGCCATAGTGGAACGTCACGTGCGACGCGAACGGTTCGGCCGACAGTTCGTCGACGAAGGCCGCGTGGTCGCGGCTGCGCGCGAAATAGTGCAGTTGATAACGCGCGCCGCGCTTGTGCAGCGCATACGCCATCGACAGCAGTGGCGTGATGCCGATGCCGGCCGCGACCAGCACGTGCTCGCTCGCGTCATCCGTCAGACGAAACAGGTTGCGAGGCGTGCCGATCGCCAATTCGGCGCCGACGCTCACGTCGTCGTGCAGCGAACGCGAGCCGCCGCGCGACTGCGCCTCCTTCTTCACCGCGAACAGGTAGCTGCCGCGCTCGTCGGGATTGCCGCACAGCGAGTATTGCCGCGTGATGCCGGACGGCGCGGTGACGTCGATATGAGCGCCCGGTTCGTACGCGTCGAACGGCTGGCCGTCGATGCGCGAGACCCGGAAACAGCGGATGTCTTGCGCCGCGTCGATCAGCGCGTCGATCCGGACCTGGTGGCGATTCGCTTGCATGGGAAATTCCGTGGGGTAGAGGAAAGCGGCGCGGCAGAGCCCCGCGCCGTCATGCAAGCGAGAATAGGGACGGGCATCGCATAAATCAAATCGATTAAAAAGCGATTCCTGAATCAGTGAGATGGATAATGCTCGGGCGCTCGATCGTGCCCGGCGCTCAACGCGCGGCGACCGCTTCGCCTGCGCTGGCCGCCTGCGGCGCCGCGGCCGACGCGTGACCGCGCTCGCGCTCGAGGCTGCGGCGATAGTGCCGGCAGCCGGCGGCGAGCAGCAGCGCGGCCAGCGTGGCCGCTGCGACGTTGACGATCGACATCGAATGGCCGACCGCGGCCGGCACGCCGAACACGCGATCGGTGAACAGCGCGACGACGGTCGTGCCGATCCCGAGCGCGATCAGGTTCGACACGAGCAGGAACAGCGCGGAGATCTGCGCGCGCATCTGGTTCGGCGCGAGCGTCTGCATCGCGGCGGTCGACGTCGGCATCGGGAACGACGCGAAGAACATCGCGACGACCAGCATCGCGAGCGACGCCGGCAGGCTGTCGAGCTGCGTGAACAGCGTCGCGGGGATCACCATGCACGCGGCGCCGATCGCACCGGCACGCATCGGCGCATCGCCGCGGCCGCGCCGCAGCAGCCAGTCGTTGAGCCAGCCGCCGCAAAACACGCCGGCCGTGTTGGCGACCAGCAGCACGGTGCCGAGCGTGTAGCCGGCTTCGACGGCCGTCATCCCGAAGCGGCGGATATAGAACGCGGGCGTCCAGCTCAGCAGGCAGTACAGCGCCATCGCGTAGAACGAGAAGCCGAGGTAGTGGCACGAGAAGGTCGCGCGATGCGTGCTGACGAAGCGCATCGAATCGCGCATCGACACGCGCCGCACGGCGCCCGAGCGATCCTGCGCGAGCCCCTTGCGCTGCGGGTCGCGCACGGTCGCGGCGAACAGCAGCGCAACGAGAATCCCCGGCAGCCCGACGATCAGGAACGTGACCTGCCATGCATGCACCTGCCCGACGACCGGCAGCGTGAACGCGCTCGCATGCTTGAGCAGCGCGATCACGTAGCCGCCGATCAGGAACGCGATGCCGCCGCCGATGAACGAGCCGAGCGAATACACGGCGACCGCGCGCCCGAGCTTCTCCTTCGGGAAGTAGTCGGCGAGCATCGAATACGCGCCGGGCGACAGCGCGGCCTCGCCGACGCCGACCCCCATCCGCGCGACGAACATCTGCACGAAATGCTGGCTGAGTCCGCACGCGGCGGTCGCGACGCTCCATAGCGCGATGCCGAGCGAGATGATGCGCGGGCGCGCATAGCGGTCGGCGAGATACGCGACGGGCAGCCCCATCACCGCGTAGAACAGCGAAAACGCGAAGCCGTTGAGCAGGCTGAACTGCGTATCGGACAGGTGCAGGTCGCGCTTGATCGGTTCGATCATCAGCACGAGGACCTGACGGTCCACGAACGAAAAGATGTACGCGAGCATGCAGATGACGACGACATACCATTCGTACGTATAGCGCTTGCCGTCGGCAGCGCGAGCCGTGGATGCGGACATGCGGGTTCTCCAGGAGCGGGCAGTGGAAAAGCGCGGCATCGGCCTCGCGGGCCGGGCGCCGTCGCGGCGCGAAAGCGTGCGGGTGACACGATCGGTGACGCAGCGTAGTCGGCCAAATTCGGCCGCCATAGCCGGAGTGACAGCCGCGCCACACGGACCTTTACCGACCCGGATAAAGAAAACACCGAGGCCGTGCGCGCGGGCCGCCGCGCAGCGCGCGTGCGGCGGGGCCCGCGTGTCTCATGCGGCGCATCTATAAGCGTTATAGAGCGCATTGCGTCGACGTCCGAAATTGTCGTTCCTAGACTCGGCCCGGTTTTGATCGGCAGCGTTGGCCGTTCGCGGCGAACGCGCTTCACACCACGCGGCGCGACGCTGACCGGCGCCGGCACTTCTACGGGACGACGAACATGAACCAATCGAACGGGCGGGCCGACCGGCTTGCCGTACCGCTTGCCGCGCTGCTCGCATGCATGACGCTGCCTGCCGTCGCGCAGTCGAGCGTGACGCTCTACGGCCGCATCGATACCGCGATCGAATACGCGAACGCCGGGCCGAACCACGTGACTCGCATGGGCAGCGGCAACCTGTGGGCGTCGCAGTGGGGGCTGAAGGGGGTCGAGAATCTCGGCGGCGGCTACGCGACGATCTTCAAGCTCGAGGACGGCTTCAACGCGGCGAGCGGTGCGTTGTCGAACAGCAGCGCGCTGTTCGGCCGCGAAGCGTGGGTCGGCATCACGGGGCCGTTCGGCGGCGTGCAGTTCGGCGAGCTCTACACGATCCTGCATACGACGCTCGTCACGTACAGCCTGCCCGGGCTCGGCGCGGGGCTCGCCTGGGGCAACGCGACCAACAACTTCGTCGGGCCCGCGTTCCTGCGCGTGCGCAACTCGATGCGCTACACGTCGCCGCGCTATGCGGGCTTCCTGCTGCGCGCGATGGCCGCGCGCGGCACCAACGGCGCGGCCGGGCAGCCGGCGACGCTCGGCGATACGTACGGCGCCGGCATCAACTACGTGCGCGGCGGCTTGTCGGTCGACGTCGACTACATGCAGCAGAAGTTCAGCCCGGTAGCCGCATCGACGCTCGGCGCTACGAGCACGGCCGCGAACGGCAACTACACGCTCGGTGCGATCGCGTACGACTTCAACGTCGTGAAGGTGGCCGCGCTGTACATGCGCCATCGCGGCGGCCCCGATGTTGCCACCGCGATCGACAGCCAGAGCGCGTATCCGCACAGCGACATCATGGAGCTCAGCGCGACGGTGCCGATCGGGCGCGCATCGCTGCTGCTGAGCGTCGGCCATTACCGGAAGGTGGCCGACAGCGACGGCAACGCCGATTCGTACGGCATCCGCTTCGACTATCCGCTGTCGAAGCGCACGGTGCTGTACACGGGCGCCGCGATGGTGCGCAACGGCGCGCATGCGCGCTTCGTCGTCAACGGCGCGGCGGGCGGCGGCGTCGCGGTGGCGAAGCCGGGTGCGACCGCGAGCTCGCTCGTCGCGGGCATCCTCACGTCGTTCTGACCGTTTCGGCGGACCCGCGCCCGCACCCGTGCGCGGGCCCGCTTGCGCCGCTATGCGCAGGCGGGCGGCTGCGGCGCGAGCCATGCATCGAACGGCGCCTGCTCGCCGATGTTGAACAATTCGAGCAGCAGCGCACGCAGCCAGCGATGACCGGGGTCCGCGTCGAAGCGGCGGTGCCAGTACGCGTTGACGGCCCATTCGCCGGCGCCGGCGATCTCGTACAGCACGCACGGCTGGCGTGCCGCGAACGTGATCGCGATCGTCTCCGGCAGGATCAGCGCGTAATCGCCGTCCTGCAGCAACGCCGGCACCACCATGAAATCGGGCAGCGCCGCGCGTATGCGCGGCATCAGTTCGTGCCGTTCGAGCAACTGCATCGATTGCGGATGCGACGAGACCGCGACGAAGCGCAGTGCATCGGGCGCCGTGCCGTCGAGCACGAAATCGTCGGGCAGCCCGACGCGCTGCGCGGTGCGGCGCGGCATCAGCAGCACGCAGCGCTCGTGCAACAGCGCGGTGCGCTGGAAGTGGCTCGACGCATCGGCGAAATGCCCGAGCGCGAAGTCGATGCGCCCCGATTCGAGCGCGACGTTGAGCTGGCATTCGTCGACGTGCAGCGTCTCGATCACGGCGCCCGGCGCGCGCCGGTCGAACGCGGCGAGTAGCGTCGGCAGGAATGCGCTCGCCGCGAAATCGCTCATGTGCAGGCGGAACACGCGCTGCGTGCTGTCGGGCGTGAAGCGCGAGCCTTCGTCGAGCACGTCCTGCAGGATCGCGAGCGCCTTGTCGACCGAGATCGCGAGCCGTTGCGCGCGCGGCGTCGGCTCGACGCCGGTGCCGGTGCGCACGAACAGCGCGTCGCGGAACATCAGCCGCAGCCGGCCGAGCGCGTAGCTGACGGACGGCTGCGTGACGCCGAGCCGCAGCGCCGCGCGGCCGACGTGCCGCTCTTCATACACCGCGCGAAACGTCTTCAACAGGTTGAGATCGAGATCCTGCACGCGCAGGCCGTCGGACGCGTCCGCGTCGTGCGGCGCAGGGTCGGAGCGGCCCGCTGGCCGGCTGGGGGCGGAGTGCGTCATCGAGCTTGCCTCGCGGTGACCGAAGGCGCATGGCCGTAACGCCGCGCATACGCCTTCGCGAAATGGCCGAAGCCATGGATGCCGTGCGCGATCAACACGTCGGTCACGCTGCGCGCGTCGCCGCGTTGCAGCGCCGCGTGCACGGCGGCGAGCCGGCGCTCGCGCACGTACGCGGCCGGCGTGGTGTGCAGGAACGCGCGGAACGCGTGCTGAAGCGTGCGCGGCGCGACCCCGGCGACGGCCGCCAGCGCGGCGAGCGCGAGCGGCTCGCCGAGGTGCGCATCGACGTGAGCGCACGCGCGCCGCACGTGGGCGGGCAGCGGCGGCGTGCCGCGCAGCAGCGCGTCGCTGTACGCGTGCGGCAGGTGTGTGAGCAGCAGCGACATCAGCCACGCGGTGAGGTCGGCGCCGAACACCGGCGAGGCCGCGCCGATGCCCGGCTGCGCGCCGAGCCGGCACAGGTATTCGAAGGCCGGCAGCACGAGCGCGGCGCCCGCGCCGCCGGCCGCGAGGTCGAATTGCAGCGGCCGCGTGAGCGTCGTGTGCAGCATGTCCTGCAGCTTGCGTTCGAGCGCGCCGCGTTCGAGCCGCAGCACGAGGTTGCGGCAATCGGGGCTCGTGCGCAGGCGGCTCGCGAGCGCGGGCGACGACACGGTCAGCGCGCCGGGGCCGGCGCGCGCGACGACGCTGCCGGCCTGCAACTCGCACGCACCGGCGAGCGTCAGCCGGAACAGGAAGTGATCGGCGTCGTCGCCGAAATCGATGCGCGTCTCGCGGCCATAGCAGAGTTCGAGCAGCGCGCCGTGATGCAGCGGCACCTCGTATAGCTCCGCATGAAACGGATCGCGGCCGGACGCGGCCATCCGGTGCGGCCCGAGCCGGTGCGCGACCGCGCGTTCGACTTCGTCGGGCGCCTGCAGCGTGCCGAGCCGGTTCGGCGCATGGCGGGAAAGGGCGATGTTCATGCCTGGACCTCGTAGCGGATGCAGGGGCGCGGCGGCATGCGCATTGCCGCGATTGCGTTGCGCGAACGGGCGTGTCGTTGCGCGTTTTGAAGCGACGCGGCGCAGGCGGCCGCGTAGTCTCGGACAGACTCGATCACCAGGAGAAGACGATGAAGGTATGTGTTCTGGGTGGCGGCCACGGCTGCCATGCGGCGGCCATCGACCTGCTCGAAAAAGGCCACGACGTGACGTGGTGGCGGCGCGATCGCGAGCCGCATGCGCGGCTGCGCGAGCTTGGCGTGCTGAACGTCACCGACTATCGCGGCAAGCGGGCGGTGCCGCTCGGCGATGCGCCGGGCGCGATCCGCCTGACCGACGATCTGGCCGCCGCGCTGCGTGGCGCGCAGCTCGTCGTGGTGCCGCTGCCGGCCACGTCGCACGACGCGCTCGCCGCGCAGGTCGCGCCGCTGCTGACGGATGGCCAGGTCGTGTTCTTGCCGCCCGGCACGTTCGGCAGCGTCGTGTTCGCCCGCGCGGCGGCCGACGCCGGCAACCGTTCGCGCGTCGCGTTCGCCGAAACGGGCACGCTGCCGTACCTGGTGCGCAAGCATGGCGACAACGATGTTGTGATCAGCGCGTACGCGACGCGCCTGCCGACCGGCGTGTGGCCGGCGGACGCGGCCGGCTGGGCGTTCGACGTGCTGCGCGCGGGCTATCCGTCGGTCGAGCCGGTCGAGGATGCGTTGTCCGGCGCGTTGATGAACGCAGGCCCCGTGATTCACCCGCCGCTGATCCTGATGAACGCCGGGCCGCTCGAACACTTCGACGCGTGGGACATCCACAACGAAGGCACGCAGCCGTCGATCCGCCGCGTGACGAACGCGCTCGACGCCGAACGCATCGCGGTGCGCGAAGCGCTCGGCTACCGCGCGCCGCATTTCCCGCTCGCCGATCACTATGCGACCGACGGCGACGAGTGGATGTACGGGCGCGGCGCGCACGGCAAGCTGACCGATAGCGGCGGCTGGCGCGAGAAGATCGATCTGCGCACGCATCGCTACATGCTCGAAGACACCCGGCTCGGGCTGTCGTTCATCGTGTCGTGCGGGCGCTGGGCCGGCGTGCCGACGCCCGTCGCGCAAGGGCTGCTGAGCATCGCAAGCGCGGTCGCGGTGCGCGACCTGTATGCGGAAGGCCGCACGCTGGAACGGCTCGGGCTCGCGGCGCTGTCGAAGGACGCGCTGCGCGCGCTGCTCGACGCGGGGTACGCGGCATGAAGGCGGCCGCCGATGTGACGCGCATCCACGTGCTCGGCGCGGGACGCATGGGGCAGGGCATCGCGCTCGTGTTCGCGTTCGCGGGCCTCGACGTGACGCTGATCGACTTCAAGCCGCGCGATGCGGCCGGCCGTCGCGCGTTCGACGATCGCACGCGCGACGAGATCGCCCGGCCGCTGCATGCGCAGGTCGCACTGGGCCGCATCGATGCCGCGCAGGCCGACGCCGTCGTCGCGCGCATCGCGCTTGTGGCGCGGGACGGCGCGGCGGACGCGGTGCGCGATGCCGAGATCGTGTTCGAAGCGCTGCCCGAAGTGCTCGATGCAAAGGCCGACGCGCTGCGCTGGCTCGGCGAACACGTCGATGCGCACGCAACGATCGCGTCGACCACGTCGACGTTCGTCGTGACCGAACTGCAGCGCCATGTCGCGCACCCGGAGCGAATGCTGAACGCGCACTGGCTGAACCCCGCGCTGCTGATGCCGCTCGTCGAGGTCAGCCGCAGCGATGCGACCGATCAAGCCGTCGTCGACGCGCTCGCGGCGCTGCTCGAACGCGTGGGCAAGAAGCCGGTGATCTGCGGGCCGGCGCCCGGCTATATCGTGCCGCGCATCCAGGCGCTCGCGATGAACGAGGCCGCGCGGATGGTCGAGGAAGGCGTCGCGAGCGCCGAGGACATCGACACGGCGATCCGCACCGGCTTCGGCCCGCGCTTCGCGGTGCTCGGGCTGCTCGAATTCATCGACTGGGGCGGCTGCGACATCCTGTACTACGCGTCGCAGTACCTGGCCGGCGAGATCGGCCCGCGCTTCGCACCGGCCGCGAGCGTCGTGCGCAACATGGAGGCTGGTCGCGACGGCGTGCGCACCGGTGCCGGCTTCCACGACTATGCGCAGGTCGACGTGCCGGCCTACATGCGGCAGCGGCTCGGCGAGTTCGCGCGGCTGCTCGATCATCTCGGGCTCGCGCCCGAATTCGACGGCGCACGGCGGCCGGTCGGCGAGTAGGCGTTGCGTCGAGGCGTCGTGCGCACGCGTTGCCGCGGTCGCGGACCAGGCCGGGCGACGTGGCACGCCGCGCCGCGAGCCGTCGACCGTCCCGGGCCGCGCGAGCGCATGCCGCGGGGGCACGGTCATGCCGCGTCGCCGCGCGAACCGTCGGCGGGCGTGGTGCGCGTCTCGCGCATCACGCACAGCGTCGCGACGGTCACGAGGCCGAGCGCGACGAGGAACAGCGACACCGGCCACGACGCGTGATAGCGCGCGAGCAGCGCGGTCGCGATCAGCGGCGACATCCCGCCCGCGAAGATCGACGCGACTTCGTGGCCGAGCGCGACGCCCGAGTAACGCACCTCGGTGCTGAACAGTTCGCCGACGAGCGCCGGCAGCGTACCGATCATCGCGCCGTGGCTCACCGCCGTGCCGACCGTCAGCGCGAGCCACACGAGCGGCGTCACGCGCGTGTCGAGCAGCCAGAAGAACGGAAACGCGCACGCGACGAGGCTCAGCGCGCCGATCAGGTACACGGGCTTGCGGCCGATCCGGTCGGACAGCCGGCCCCATGCGAGCATCGCGCCCATTTCGACGATCATCGCGATCATCACGCCGGTCAGCATCGTGCCGTTCGGAATCCCGACGTACTTGCCGTAGACGAGCGAGAACGCGAGGAAGATATAGGCGCCGCCGTTCTCGGCCACGCGCAGCCCCATCGCGAGCAGGATTTCCTTCGGATGGCGGCGGATGCACTCGACGATCGGCAAATGCGTGTGCGCGCCGCGCTTGCCGGCCTGCTCGAAGTCGCGGCTTTCCGGCAGATGGCGGCGGATATAGATGCCGATCGCGAAGATCGCGATGCTCGCGAGAAACGGCAGCCGCCAGCCCCACGTGCGGAATGCGTCGTCCGGCAGCGCCTGCGCGGCGAGAAACGCGGCCGACGACAGCACGAAGCCGCCACCCACGCCGAGCTGGCTCCACGCCGCGTAATAGCCGCGTTGCTCGGGCGGTGCGTTCTCGCTGATCATCAGCACGCCGCCGCCCCATTCGCCGCCGGACGCGATGCCCTGCAGCAGGCGCAGCACGACGAGCGCGGCCGGCGCCCACAGGCCGACTTGCGCATAGGTCGGCAGCAGGCCGATCGCGAAGGTCGACGCGCCCATGATCAGCAGCGTCCACACGAGCGACGCCTTGCGCCCGTAGCGGTCGCCGACGTGGCCGAACACGATCCCGCCGAGCGGCCGCGCGACGAAGCCGAGCGCGAATGCCGCGAACGCGGCGAGGCTGCCGGCGAGCGGCGATGCGCCGGGGGGAAAGAACACGTGACCGAACACCAGCGCCGCGGCCGTGCCGTATACGAAGAAGTCGTACCACTCCATCGCGTTGCCGGCGACGGAGGCGATGACGATCCGGCGCAGTTGCCGGTCGGCGAGCGGCCGGACGGCGCTCGGGGATTGCACGGTGTCGGTCGGGTACATGGCGGACTCTGAAGGGGAGCGGGCGCGTGCCGTCTGTTGCGGCGCTGCGGGCTAGTGTTGTCGGCCCGCCGCTCCCCGGTCAAATCCGCAGAAAAAGGGGAGTGTCATCACTCCGGCAAATGATGGTCGGGGCGCGCGGGGTAGTGCCAGCGCGCGCCGGGGCCCGTCACCGCTCGATCTGCCGGCTCCAGCGCGTATCCCACTGCGCGCGGCGCGCGTTGGAACCGAAGATGCTGTCGCGGGCGAAGTCGCTACTGAGCGATCACGTGGGCACGGCCGCCACCGACGTACCGGGAATGAAGTATCCGGTGTCGCCCCCATTCTCACCGAATGGCGTTTTTCGAGGGTTATAAGACCTTTGCGCCATTAGCCTCCCGTTCCATACTTCACCTGGACGATCAAGCCGGAACAACCACGCAAACGCAATGGCGCGTCGCGTATTCGGCCTGGTCAATCACGGACATGAAAAGGAACGGAAAATGAGACTCAAGAACAAGTCGGCGTTGATCACGGGCGGCACCAGCGGCATCGGTCTGGCCACCGCGAAGCTGTTCATTGCAGAAGGTGCGCGCGTCGCGGTGACGGGGCGCGACGAGGCCGTATTCGAGCGCGTGAAGGCGGAGCTGGGCGAGCATGCGGTCGTGCTCAAGGGCGACGTGCGGTCGCTCGACGACATGCGCGCGATTGCCGCCGAGGTCAACGAGACGTTCGGCGGCCTCGATGTCGTGTTCGCCAACGCGGGTTGGGCTTTCCCGTCCGCCGTCAACGACATCGACGACACGCTCTACAACGACATCATGGACGTGAACGTCAAGGGCGTGGTGGTCACGCTTCAAGCCGCGCTGCCGTATCTGCGCGAAGGTTCGTCGGTGATCCTCAATACTTCGTTCGTCGCGCAGACCGGCAAGCACGGCATCTCGTTGACCGCGGCGGCGAAGGCCGCCGTGCGATCGCTGGCCCGCAGCTGGTCGTACGAATTTCTCGACCGGAAAATCCGCTTCAACGCGATCGCGCCCGGCGTGATCGACACGCCTCTGCTCTCCAAGTGGGGCATGCCCGACGAATGGGTGCGCGAGCGCAAGGCCGAATTCGCCGAGGCGATTCCGGTGGGCCGCATGGGCAAGGCCGACGACATCGCGTACGCAGCGCTCTATCTCGCCAGCGACGAATCGTCCTTCGTCGTCGGCACCGAGCTGGTGGTCGATGGCGGTGCGTCGCAGCTTTAAGCCTGCGCTTCACGCTTCCTGAGCCCGGCACGTCATCCCGGCGCATCCCCATCCCGATTTCACGTCCGCCGCGCCGTTCGCCGTGGCGGTTATTCCATCCGGCCCGGCGGGGTTGCGCTCGCCCATGGGCCGAAGTGCAAGGAGCAATCATCTTGACCGACAGTAGCGATAACCCTGTCTCGGCCGGGCAACTCACGCGGGCAGGCCGTTCGCGCCGCGATGTCCTGAAGTTCGGCAGCGCCGCCACCCTCGGCGCCGTGCTGGGCGGCGGCGCGTTGCTCGGGCGCGTCACGCCTGCGCTGGCACAGACGGGCAGCGCAGGGCTGCTTGCCCCGAACGAGCCGCTCAACATCCTGATCGTCAATTACGACGGCGGCACGCTGCTCGACTTCGCGGGCCCCAGCGAGATCTTCCACCGGCTGCCGAATACGAACGTTCGCTACGCGAGCCTCGATGGCGGCAACGTGACGCTCGAATTCGGCGTCGTGTACGGCAAGACCGAACGGCTGGCCGATATCGACAGGACCGACGTGATCCTCGTGCCCGGCGGGTCCGATTTGTCGGCGCCGATGCGGCCGGCGTATCAGGCGCAGATCCGGCGTCTGGCGGAAAGCGCGAAACACGTGACGTCGGTGTGCAACGGCTCGCTCGTACTCGCCGCGACGGGCGTGCTCAATGGCAAGCGCAGCGCCTGCCATTGGGCGTTCGTCAACAAGCTGGCCGAATACGGCGCGATTCCTGTGCCCGATCGCTTCGTCGAAGACGACAACGGCCGCTTCATGAGCGGCGGCGGCGTGACGGCGGGTATCGACTTCGCGCTGCGCGTCGCGGCGAAGCTGCGCGGCCAGCAGGCTGCCGAATACACGCAGCTCGTCATTGAATACGATCCCGCTCCGCCGTTCCACTCCGGTCATCCGAGAGATGCACGGCCCGAACTCGTCGCGATGGTCGACAAGACGCTGCCCGGCGCGTCAAAGGGACTCGCACGCATTCCCGGCGTTCGCTGACACGCTTGGCGGCAACGCATGCAGGGTCGCCGCCTCTTTCATTCAAACCTGATTCGGAAATCACTCGATGCGACAGATTCATCTTGGTACGGCTGCGCTTGCAGCGTGCGTGTCCTTTTTTGCATTCACGGCGCCGGCTATCGCCGGAGGTACGCAACGCCCGCCCGAAGCGGCCATCAAGGCCGAAAACGTGCGATGGGCGGATGCTTTTGCGCGTGGGGACTACGACGCGATAGGCCGCCTCTATACCGACGACGGCACGCTGTTGCCGCCGGGAGGCGACAAGGTCACGGGGCACCGTGCGATCACCGAGTACCTCGTCAAAGGGTATGCCGGATCGAAACCCGGCACCGTGGCGTTCAGCAATTACGAGTTCTACGGTAATGACCGGGTCGTGACCGAGGTGTCGGACGCGGAGGTGCGCGATCACGACGGAAAGCTCACGGTCCGCGCGAAGCAGACGCTCATCTTCCTGAAGCAGGGCGGCATGTGGAAGCTGCATCGCGACATGTGGAACGCTTACCCGCCCGTCAAGGATTGACGGTCATCGACGTCCGGCGAAATGGCGCGTTGCGTACTCACGCGCCAATCATCCATTAGCGAGACGTCGACCCTGCAGCGCGCTGATCGGCAGACGGTCGATCAGCGCGCTGCCGCTGCGTTCGATCTGCTCTCGCGTCGAATCGCTTGCGGCGGGTGTCCAAGCAGCTTGATGAAGGCTCGGCGCATCCGTTCCGGATCGGTGAATCCCACCGCCAGCGCAATCTGTTCGATCGGTTCGCTGCCGCCCTGAAGGCGCAGCCTCGCGGCTTCGACGCGTAAACGCTCGACGGCCCTCGCCGGTGTTTCGCCGGTTTCCCGTCGAAACGCGCGCCCGAACTGACGCAAACTCAAGCTGGCCGCATCGGCGAGCCGTTCGACCGGCAACGCCTCAGCCAGATGTTCCCGGGCGAAATTCAGCGCGATGCGGATGCGATCCGATTCCGGCTCCATCTGCGACATCGCGGAGAATTGCGACTGCCCGCCGGGCCGCCGATACGGAACGACCAGAAGCCGCGAGACCTCGCGCGCGATCTCCGCACTCATGTCCCGTTCGATCATGCCGAGCGCCAGGTCGATGCCGGAGGCGATGCCCGCCGACGTCCAGACATGGCCATCGACGACATAGATACTGTCGCCGTCGACCCGTGTGAGAGGGAAGCGCGACTGCAATTGCGCGGCGTAGCGCCAGTGCGTCGCCGCTCTCAAACCGTCCAGCGAACCGGTTTCCGCAAGCAGAAATGCGCCCGTACACACGCTTGCCACCCGCGGCGTCTTGGCGGCGAGCTTGCTGGCCGCGGCGATATTTTCCGAAGTCTGCATCGGGGCGATATCGCCGCCGACGAACACGACGGTGTCGAACGCGCGCCTGCCGATCGGCTTCGTGTCGATCGAAAGGCCGGTATTGCCGGGAATCGGGCCGCCGGAAGGCGAGATGACGTGAAGATCGTATGGCGTATGGCCGGCGGCCGTGGCCACCTGATTGAAGGCCGACAGCGGCCCGCCAAGATCGAGCGCGTCGTAGCCGCGGCAGACGAAAAATCCAATTCGATGCATGACGAAGCAATGAGTCGATAACCCCGGAATGGCGAATTTTACCGGGAACCCTCGAATCATGTCATTTGGCTCGAAACGAGGGAAAGACGTCGTTTACGCCGTCATCGATTGGCTGTATTCGTTTGCGCCGCGCTTACGTGATGCCGACAGGAAGCGACGATCAGCGACGGTAGATGAACTCCAGATCGGTCGATTCGCCGACCTTGAAATCGTACGTGCCGACACGCTTGAAGCCGGCCTTCTCGTAGAACGCGATGGCCTTCGCATTGCCCGACCACACGCCCAGCCATACCGGGCCGGGGCGCGTCGCGGCGAGGTACGCGAGCGCGGCGTCGAACAACGCCCGTCCGGCGCCGGTTCCCTGCGTGCCGCGTCGAAGGTAGATCTGATGGATCTCGCCCGAACCGTCTGCCACTTCCGGGTGCGGAAGCTTGCACGGCCCTGCTTGCGCGTACCCGACCAGCGTGCCGTCGTCGCCTTCCGCGACCCACGTGCGGCACTGCGGGTCGCCGAGCTGCTCGGTGATCGCTGCAACCGAGTACGTACGGGCTTCGTACTCGGCCAGATCGTTCGGCGGGTAGTCGATGCCGAACCCGTCCTGCAGAAAGGTTTCGCGAAACGTATCGCGCTTCAATTCGGCAAGCGGGACGGCATCGGCCAGGGTCGCAACGCGGATCAACATGGAGCATCTCTCGGTTCGGTGTCGGGCCGACAGTTTATCCCGAGTGATCTCGAGAAGATGCATCGCCACCCCGCATCGCCTCCCCGCGTTGCCACCCGTTAACCGGCGACGGTCGCGGTCGGGCGCACGACGATTTCGTTCACGTCGACATCGGCAGGCTGCGCGATCGCATACGCAATGGCCGCCGCGATTGCTTCGGGTTCGAGCGCGATGCTGCGGTAGCGCGTCATCGCTTCGGCGGCGACCGGGTCGGTAATCGTGTCGGCCAGTTCGGACGTGACGACACCCGGGCAGATGCTCGTGACGCGCAGCTTGTCGTTCTCCTGCCGCAAGCCGTCGGAGATCGCGCGCACCGCGTACTTCGTCGCGCAATAGACGGCGGCCGTCGGCGATACCCGCAATCCGCCGATCGACGATACGTTGACGATCTGGCCGAACCCCTGCCGATTCATCACCGGCAGCGCGGCCGCGATGCCGTACAGCACGCCCTTGATGTTGACGTCGACCATGCGGTCCCACTCGTCGACCTTCAGCGACGCCATCGGCGACAGCGGCATGACGCCCGCGTTGTTGACGATGACATCGATCCGGCCGTACTCGGCGAGCGCGGCGTCGACGAAGGCGACGCTGTCGTCGCGCTGCGTGACGTCGAGCGCGCGCCAGGCCGCGGTGCCGCCACCGGCGCGAATGTCGTCGGCGAGCGCGGCAAGGCGTTCGGTGCGGCGCGCGCCGAGCATCAGGCGTGCGCCGCGCGCGCCCAGATAGCGGGCGGTGGCCTCGCCGATGCCGCTGCTCGCGCCGGTGATCAGGATCACTTTCTGTTCGATGTTGTGGTTCGTCATATCCGTTCCTCGGTGCGGGATGAAGAACCGACAGCATCGCGCGGAAACGGGCGCGGCCGTTATCTCGCGAGTCCGCATTTCTTGCACGATTCTCCGAGAATGCGCGGAGCACGATCCGGTGCGTGGTTGCGTATGCGGTTTTCCCACCCGGTAAAAAAACGTCGATTTTGCAGCGCAGCGAAAGTCGGCGACGCCCGTCCGGCCCGGCCTCGGTAACGAACCGAAACCGCCGGTGCGGAAATCATGCGGATGCCGATGGTTGACCGCCGGCGGACATGCTAGGATTTCCATCAAACAACTCCGGAGACTGCGATGCCGTTCATCTGCGAAAACGTTGAATGTCGTGCCGTGCTGGCTCGCGGGCAAGTCAGGCACCATCAGGAAGGCGCGGGCTGGTGCTTCTACTGCCCCGACTGCAACACCAGGAACGAGTTGATGAATATCGGCACGGTCAGCGGCCCGGTCGATCTGGTTCAGCCGGAGCGGGCGAGCCCGCCGCACAAGGTCGTCGCGAAGGCCCGACCGCTGGACGACGGCCGATACGCGGCGCAGTTGAGCGTCCAGCGGGCGCTCGCCGTGAAAGGCACCTACGCGGCCGAAGAGCACTGGGATCAGCTCGGCGTATTCGGCGACGCGCAGCAAGCCGTCGCGCATGCGAAGTCTTTCGCCACCGACCTGCTGCAGCGCGCGGCGTAGTCGGCACTTTTCCGTGAATGAACAAGGGGCGTCGCGCATTCGCGCGCGACGCCCCTTTGCGTTTTCCGCCCGCGTTCGTCAGTCGTGGGTACCGAACGAGCAGTGCCGCTTCGCGATCCGCTGATACGTGCCGTTCTGAATCAGGATCCCGAGAAAGCCATGCGCGGTCACGCAGCCGGCGCCTGCGCCGCGCGGGCCTGTTCGCGGGCCGCGACGAGCGCCCGGATCCGCGCACGGTCGGCCGGCGTCGCCGGCGTGAAGATCACGAGGCTCAGGTCGGGGCGGCCGGTGACCGAGAAAGCCGAATAATCGAGCGCGATCCGGCCGGCCTGCGGATGGCGGATCTCCTTCGTGCCTTCGTGATGCGAATGGATATCGTGGTCGCGCCACATCGCGTCGAATTCGGTGCTCGTCGCGCGCATCTCGTCGACGAACGTCTGCACGGCCTGCGTCGCGCCGCTGCGCGCGACGTCCGCACGAAACCCGCCGACCGCGAACCGCGCGATGCGCTCCCAGTTCGGCTGCGCGTCGCGCACGCGCCCGTCGACGAAGATCAGCCGCAGGATGTTGCGCGCGGCCGGCGGCAGTGTCGCGTAGTCGGTCAGCGTCGCGGCCGCCGCGTCGTTCCACGCGACGACGTCCCACGTCGCCGTGCGGATGATCGCCGGGCTCGCGTCGAGCGAATCGAGCACGTGCTGCAGGCGCGGCGTCACGCTGGCCGGCGCGTGATAGCGCACCTCGGGCGGATGGCCGACGCCGATCAGGAACAGGTGCTCGCGTTCGGCCTCGTTGAGCATCAGCGCGCGGGCGAGCCGGTCGAGCACGTCGGCCGACGGCGCGCCGCCGCGCCCCTGTTCGAGCCACGTGTACCACGCGGCGCTCACGTGCGCGCGCTGCGCGACTTCCTCGCGCCGCAGGCCCGGCGTGCGGCGGCGCGTGGCCGGCAGCCCGAGCGCGGTCGGGTCGAGTTTCTCGCGGCGGTCCCGCAGGTACGCGCCGAGCAGGTTGTCGGGGGCGTCAGCCATATCCTGTTAGTTCGTTTACCGGTAAACCGTCACGACTTCACCGTGAGCGGCCATCGGCAGATAGTAAGCCTCCATTTCATCCGGAGGTGCTGAACATGCGTGTCTTTGTTACGGGAGCGTCGGGATTCGTCGGCTCGGCCGTGGTGGCCGAACTCGTGGCGGCCGGGCACTCGGTGCTCGGGCTGGCGCGATCCGATGCGGCCGCGGCGTCGGTTGCCGCGGCCGGCGCCGACGTCCATCGCGGGTCGCTGGAGGATCTCGACAGCCTGACCCACGGCGCCGAAGCCGCCGACGCGGTGATCCACACGGGATTCAATCACGATTTCTCGCGCTTCGCGGAGAACTGCGAACTCGACCGCCGCGCGATCGAGACGATCGGCGCGGTGCTCGCCGGCTCGGCGCGGCCGCTGGTCGTCACGTCGGGCCTTGCGCTCGTCGCGCCCGGCCGCGCGGCGACGGAGGACGATCCGCACGTGCCGGTGTCGGCGAATTATCCGCGTGCGTCCGAAGCGACCGCGGTCGCGCTGGAAGCGCGCGGCGTGCACGCGTCGGTCGTCCGCCTGCCGCCGTCCGTGCACGGCGATGGCGATCACGGCTTCGTGCCGCGCCTGATTGCGTTCGCGAGGGAGAAGGGCGCGTCGGCGTTCGTCGGCGACGGCGCGAACCGCTGGCCCGCCGTGCACCGGCTCGATGCGGCGCGCGTGTACCGGCTCGCGATCGAACGCGGCGCGGCCGGCGCGCGCTATCACGCGGTCGACGATACGGGCGTGCCGTTCCGCGAGATCGCCGAGGTGATCGGCCGGCGGCTGAACGTGCCGGTCGTCGCGAAGTCGGCGGCGGAAGCCGGCGAGCACTTCGGCTGGTTCGCGATGTTTGCGGGAATGGATGCGCCGGCAACCAGCGAGCGCACGCGGGCCTCGCTCGACTGGGCGCCGACGCAACCGCGGCTGCTGGCCGACATCGACCGGCCGCAGTATTTCGAAAGCTGACGAGCGGCGCGCGCCGCCCGCCATGGGTGCGGCTCGGACAGCGGCTCAGACCGTGACGACGATCTTCCCGACCTGCGCACCGGCTTCCATATAGCGGTGCGCGTCCACGATGTCGTCGAACGCGAACGTGCGATCGATTCGCGGCTTCAGCGTGCCGGCCGCGAGCCCGTCGACGATGAAGCGCTTCGCGCGTTCGAGCCGCTGCACGTCGCCGGTGATCTCGAACAGCTCGTAGCCGCGCAGCGTCAGGTGGCGCGCGAGCAGGTCCATCACCGGCACCGGATGTCGCGCGTATCGAGCGCGCCGTACTGGAAGAACGTGCCGTCGGTGGCCAGCGCGCGCAGCCGCACGCCGAGCGCCTGTTCAAGCTGCTGCACGGTTTTCGTGACGGCCGGCCGATGCAGTTGCAGCGCGTCGGCGGCCTGCGTGAAGTTGCCGCGTTCGACGATCTGTACGTAGATCTGCATCGTTTGCAGGCGGTCCATGGCGTTCCCGGATGGCGTGGCGAGCGGCCTCTTCGCACACCGCCGGCGCGCGGCCGCCCGCCTGCGGTGCGTCATTCGACCGGATGCAGATCCTGCAGCAGCGTCGGCACCAGCTCCGACACGGTCGGGTGGATGTGCATCGCGCGGCTGATCGTCGTGTACGGCGCGCCGGCGGTCATCACATCGAGCATCCCGTGCACGACTTCGTCGCCGGTCACGCCGAGGATCGACGCGCCGAGGATCGCGTGACTGTCCGCGTCGACGATCACCTTCATGAAGCCCTGGCTTTCGCCTTTCTCGACTGCCCGGCCGACGCGCGTCATCGGGCGCGTGCCGACCAGCAGCCGGCGGCCCGTCTGCTTCGCTTGCGCGAGCGTCATGCCGACGCGGCCGAGCGGCGGATCGATGTACATCGCGTAGGCCATGACGCGGTCGGACACCTTGCGCGGATCGTCGTCGAGCAGGTTGGCCGCGACGATCTCGTAGTCGTTGTACGCGGTGTGCGTGAACGCGCCGCGCCCGTTGCAGTCGCCGAGCGCCCAGATACCGGGCACGTTGGTGCGCAACTGGTCGTCGACGGTGATGTAGCCGCGCGCATCGGTGTCGATGCCTGCGCGGTCGAGCCCCAGGTCGTCGGTGTTCGGCACGCGCCCGACCGCGAGCAGCAGGTGCGAGCCCGCGACCTCGCGGCCGCCGCCCGCACAGTCGAGGCCGACCACGATGCCGTCGCCGTCGCGGCGCGCGCTCAGGCAGTTCGCGTCGAGCTGCACGTCGATCCCTTCGTTTTCTAGGATCTCGCGCACGGCCTGCGACACGTCTTCGTCCTCGCGGCCGATCAGGCGCGAGCCTTTCTCGATGATCGTGACCTTCGAGCCGAAGCGGCGGTACATCTGGCCGAATTCGAGCCCGACGTAGCTGCCGCCGACGATCACGAGATGCTCGGGCAGGAAGTCGACGTCCATCATCGTCGAGTTGGTCAGGTACGGCACCGAGTCGAGGCCCGGCATGGCGGGCACCTGCGCGCGTCCGCCGACGTTGATGAAGATGCGTTCGGCTTCGAGCACTTCATCGCCGACGCGCACCGCGTTCGCGCGTTCGAACCGGGCATGACCCTGAAAGACGGTCGTGTTGTCGAGGCCGCGCACCCATTGCTCGACGCCGTGGTTCGAGCGGCCGGAGATCTGGTCCTTGCGCGCTTTCACGGCTTTCATGTCGACGGTGACGGGGCCGCCGACCGACACGCCGTATTCGCCGGCGCGCCGGGCGAGCTGCGCGGCGTATGCGCTCGCGATCAGCGTCTTGGTCGGGATGCAGCCGGTGTTCACGCAGGTGCCGCCGAAGCGGCCGCGCTCGACGATCGCGACTTTCATGCCGGCGCCGGCGAGCCGCGCGGCGAGCGGCGGCCCGGCCTGGCCGGTGCCGATGACGATCGCATCGAAGTGTTGCGTCATGACGTCCTCCTGTGCGGGGGCAACGAGGAAAGGGGCAGGCGCAAGCCGCATGCCGTGCCGGCGGTCGCGCGGGCGACGAGCGCCTATGGTAGACCTGTTGGCCGGGTGCCGCGAGCGGCGGGCGGGCGACGCGTCGCGTCGCGTTGCGTTGCGTTGAAAAACGGCACCGCCGCGGGCGTCACGGCGCTCAGCGTCTAGTCCTTGCGTTTCCATTGCCCGAACGACACCGGCCGGTGCGCGTCGGCGCGCGTGACGGTGACGTGGTCGGGCTTGTCGTCGAGCGGAAACGATTCGGTGACGATCTGGTTCGAAAACAGCCAGCCGTGCGTGCGCGGGTCGTAGCGGAACGTGATGTAGTCGGTCCAGTGCTGCCCGCACGCGACGAAGTTCTGCACGGTGAAATAGCGGCCCTTTACCGAAAGGCCGTTGTCGGCCGCATCGTCGGGGTCGAACGGATCGCACTGGCCGCCTTCGTTCGCGCGCAGCACGACCTGGTCGTTGCGTGCGGCGAGCCGGTAGGTGTGGTCGGCCTGTTCCTCGTAGATCAGCAGCGGGCGCGGCGATGGCTGCTCGCGCGTATCGACCGCGCGATGCACGACGACGAGGAAGCTGTGCCGTCCGTTGTCGAGATCGGGGCCCGGGTGCTCGCTCAGCATCTGGTAGCCGGGCGGCAGTTGCGCGGCGATCGACTTCGGCAGGCCGTCGGCGCGGGCGCCGAACGAGAGTGCGGCGAGCAGCGGGAGCAGCAGGGCAGAAAGGCGAAGAGCGCGCATGGCGGGCGGTCCGGTCGATGGAAGAAAAGGGGATGAGCCGCGCGGCGTTACAGATCGCGCCCGGGAAACTCGGTGCCGGGCGTCGGATTTCCGGGCGCATAGTCCTGGAGGGCGAAGCTGACGCTCGAGCGCGCGACGTACCCGCGAAAGATCGCTTCGACGGCAGCGGCATCGTCGGGATGGCGGGCGGCGCGGATCTCGATCATGGGGCGGCGCGGAATGATAGGAAAGAGGGCCAGCATAGCAGCGCACGGCCGCTTTCGGCCATGCGCGAAGCGTGCCAGAATCAGCGCTCCGACCGTCGGAAACGACACGCAGGCGCCGGCGAAGCGGCGTCGCTGACCAAGGAGGTTTCGATGACCGCATCGGCTGCCGTACTCGCCATCCTGGCTGCGCTGTTTCTCGGCGCGATGATTCCAGGCCCGAGCTTCGTGCTGGTTGCCCGCAATTCGATCGGGCTGTCGCGCCGCGACGGGCTGGCCACCGCGCTCGGCATGGGCATCGGCGGCATCGTGTTCGGCGGCGTCGCGCTGGCCGGGCTCTACACGCTGCTGCAGGCCGTCGAATGGTTGTATGTGGGCCTCAAGGTCGCGGGCGGCGTTTACCTGATCTACATGGCGTCGAAGATCTGGCGCGGCGCCGACCGGCCGATCGCCATGGACGATCCGCAGGCGATGGCCGGCGGCAGCGCGCGCAAGTCGTTCTGGACCGGCCTCACGACCCAGCTCAGCAACCCGAAGACGGCGATCTGGTACGGCAGCATCTTCGCGGCGCTGCTCCCGCAGCATCCGCCGCTGTGGTGCTACCTCGCGCTGCCGCCGCTCGTGTTCGCGGTCGAATTCGGCTGGTACATGCTCGTCGCGCTGTGCTTCTCGACGCGCCGGCCCCGCGAGCTCTACCTGCGCGCAAAGAAATGGGTCGACCGCATCGCGGCCGGCGCGATCACGCTGCTCGGGCTGCGGCTGATCCTGAATGCGCCGAAAGCGGGGATCTGAGCGCTTTCATTCCCGATCTGCGGCAGCGCGCGCGGCGGCCGATCATGGCCATCGTCGTCGCCGGCACGAACCGGCCGGCGACGGCCGGCCCGCCCGCCCGAGCGCGCGTCGGCGTTCCGCAAACGCGTTGCTTCCCGATGGCGCGGCCGCTCGCCGGCCGCCGCCGAACATGTTTTCCGCCCGTCACCGCCGCCCGCCGAGCCTTGCGCGACGGGCGTTCGCGTGGGTCGCACGACGCGCCGGACCGCGCCGCTTCCCCGATTCTGGCGGTCGACCGCCCGACGACGTGTAAACTGCTGCCTTTTTTGACGGTTTGCAGCATGGTGCAAGCATCTCCGCGCCCGGCGTTGAGCGGTCCGACGCTCGTCCGGCTGCTCGCGCGCCTGGCCGATGCCGACGTCGCGGAATCCCGGCAAACGCTGTCCGACCGGCTGAGCCAGTGGCTCGGCTGGACCGACGCGATCACGCTGTCGTCCGCGCTGAATGCGAGCCCGCCGGGCGTCGCGGCCGGCGTGCGCGGCTACGACGCCGAGCGCGACTGCGCGCGCGTGCGCCACGACCTCGCGCAGGCGATCACGGCCACCCACCGGCCGCGGGCGCGGCGCCGGCCGGGCGACCTGCCGCCGCCGGCCGCCGACACGGCCGATTTCG
This sequence comes from Burkholderia sp. BCC0397, assembly GCF_902832865.1. Lineage (NCBI taxonomy): Bacteria > Pseudomonadati > Pseudomonadota > Betaproteobacteria > Burkholderiales > Burkholderiaceae > Burkholderia > Burkholderia sp. BCC0397. The sequence continues at coordinate 193,804 of NZ_CADFDL010000001.1, forward strand.
CGGATTTCCGCCAGCGTTATCTGACCCTGCAGCAGGACATGGAAACGGCGATCGGCCAGTTGCGCGGCCGCCTGCGGGTCGCGCTCGCCGCGCGCTCGTCCGGGATGGCGCGGCTTGCGACGCTCGACACGATCATGGAGCGTGTGCTCGGCGCGCGCGAGCGCAGCCTGCTGTCGGCCGTGCCCGCGCTGCTCGGCACGCGTTTCGCGCGGCTGCGCGACGCGGAGCGGCAGGCGCTGGCCGAGGCCGAATCCGCGGCCGCCGCTGCGCCCGACGCCGCCGACGCATCCGCTCCGGCTGCTCCGGCCGCGGAAGGCGCGGCGGCCGGCACCCCGGCCGTCGCGGCAATCGTGCCCGGCGCATGGCTCGATACGTTTCGCGACGAGATGCACAGCATCCTGCTTGCCGAACTCGAAGTCCGGTTTCAAACGGTAGACGGGCTGCTCGCGGCCCTTCGCACCAGCTAATCAACACGCTATGTCCAGAATTCGCCTTGATCTCGTTGTCTTCGTCGCCGGTCTGCTCGCAGTGGGCTGGATCGGTGCCGGCTATGTCGCGTCGAACCCGCTGGCGGCGGCCGTTACGCTGCTGATCGGCGCGTGCTACGTCGCCGGCGCATGGGAGCTGCTGCGCTACCGGCAGGCGACCGCCACGCTGTCGCGCGCGGTCGCCGGCCTGACCGAGCCGCCCACGAAGCTCGACACGTGGCTCGACACGCTGCATCCGGGCCTGCGCGGCGCGGTGCGCGCGCGTGTCGAAGGCGCGCGCGTCGCGCTGCCGGGCCCGGCGCTCACGCCTTACCTCGTCGGCCTGCTGGTGCTGCTCGGCATGCTCGGCACGCTGCTCGGGATGGTCGTCACGCTGAAGGGCACGGGCGCCGCGCTCGAGAGCGCGACCGATCTCGATGCGATCCGCGCGTCGCTGATCGCGCCGGTGAAGGGGCTCGGGTTCGCGTTCGGCACGTCGATCGCCGGTGTGGCCACGTCCGCGATGCTCGGGCTGCTGTCCGCGCTCGTGCGCCGCGAGCGGATCGACGCGGCCCAGCAGCTCGACGCGAAGATCGCGACGACGCTGCGCGTGCATTCGTCCGCGCACCAGCGCGACGAATCGTTCCGGCTGCTGCAGCGCCAGGCCGACGTGATGCCGGCGCTGGTCGACCGGTTGCAGACGATGATGACGACGCTCGAGGCGCGCAGCGTCGCGTTGCACGATCGTCAGATCGAAAGCCAGCAGGCGTTTTTCGACCGGACCGAGCGGGCGTACGCGGGCCTGGCGTCGAACGTCGGCGACGCGCTGAAGGAAAGCGCCGCCGAAAGCGCGCGCGTGGCCGGTGCGGCGTTGCAGCCGGTCGTCGCCGCGACGATGACGGGGCTCGCGCAGGAGATGGCCGCGCTGCGCGACACCGTGACGGGCGCGGTGCAGCGTCAGCTCGACGGGCTGACGGACGGCTTCGAGAAGACCACCGGCAACGTGACGGCCGTGTGGAACCGCGCGCTCGACGAACAGCGCCGCGCGGGCGACGCCGTCGCGCAGCAGTTGCAGACGACGCTCGGCCAGTTCACCGAGACGTTCGCGCAGCGTTCGTCGGATCTGCTCGACGGCGTCGCGACGCGCCTCGAATCGACCGAAGGCCGCCTGTCGGACGCATGGCGCGAGGCGCTGACGCGCCAGGAGCAGGTCGGCGAGACGCTGGCCGGCCAGCATGCGCGCGCGCTGGGCGAAGCCGCCGCGACGTTCGAACGCCATTCGGCCGCGACGCTCGCCGCGATGCACGAGTCGCACGCGGGTTTGCAGACGCAACTGGCTGCGCGCGACGAAGAACGTCTGTCGGCGTGGAACGATTCGCTCGCCGCGATGGCTGCGAAGCTGGGCGAAGAATGGCAGCGTGCGGGCGTGCATAGCGCGGGCCGTCAGCAGGAAATCTGCGACGCGCTTGCACAAACGACGCGCGATCTCACCGCACAGGCTTCGACGTTTGAACAACGCTCGAACGATCTGCTGTCGACGATTCGCGAGTCGCATACGGGTCTGCAATCGCAACTGGCTGCGCGCGACGAAGAACGTCTGTCCGCGTGGAACGACTCGCTGGCCGCGATGGCTGCGAAGCTCGGCGACGAATGGCAGCGTGCGGGCGTGCATAGCGCGGGCCGCCAGCAGGAAATCTGCGATGCACTCGCGCAAACGACGCGCGACCTTAGCGCACAGGCTTCGACGTTCGAGCAACGCTCGAACGATCTGCTGTCGACGATTCGCGATTCGCATACCGGTCTGCAATCGCAACTGGCTGCCCGCGACGAAGAACGTCTGTCGGCGTGGAATGATTCGCTGGCCGCGATGGCCGCGAAGCTGGGCGACGAATGGCAGCGTGCGGGCGTGCACAGCGCGGGCCGTCAGCAGGAAATCTGCGACGCACTCGCGCAAACGACGCGCGACCTTAGCGCACAGGCTTCGACGTTCGAGCAACGCTCGAGCGATCTGCTGTCGACGATTCGCGAATCGCACACCGGTCTGCAATCGCAACTGGCTGCGCGCGACGAAGAACGTCTGTCCGCCTGGAACGACTCGCTCGCCGCGATGGCCGCGAAGCTCGGCGAAGAATGGCAGCGCGCAGGCGTGCACAGCGCCGGCCGCCAGCAGGAAATCTGCGACGCGCTTGCACAAACAACGCGCGACCTCACCGCACAGGCGTCGACGTTCGAACAGCGCTCGAACGATCTGCTGACGACGATCCGCGAGTCGCACGCCGGCCTGCAATCGCAACTGGCTGCGCGCGATGAAGAACGCCTGTCCGCGTGGAACGATTCGCTCGCCGCGATGGCCGCCGCGCTGCGCGACGAATGGGCACAGACGAGCGCGCAGGCCGCCGCGCGCCAGCAGGACATCTGCGACACGCTGGCCCGCACCGCGAACGACATCACCGCGCAGGCGCAGGTTCACGCGAGCGACACGATCAACGAAATCGCACGTCTCGTGCAGGCTGCATCGGAAGCGCCGAAGGCTGCGGCCGACGTCGTCGCCGAGCTGCGCCAGCGCCTGTCCGACAGCATGGTGCGCGACACCGCGACGCTCGAGGAACGCAGCCGCCTGCTCGCGACGCTCGAAACGCTGCTCGGCGCGGTCAACCACGCGTCGACCGAACAGCGCACCGCGATCGACGCGCTCGTCAGCACGTCGGCCGATCTGCTCGACCGCGTTGGCGCGCGCTTCAACGATACCGTCGACGCCGAGACGCGCAAGCTCGATTCGGTGGCCGCGCAGGTCACGGCCGGCGCCGTCGAAGTGGCGAGCCTCGGCGACGCGTTCGGGATGGCCGTGCAGGTGTTCGGCGAATCGAACGACAAGTTGCTGACGCATCTGCAGCGCATCGAGGCCGCGCTCGAGAAATCGCTCGCGCGCAGCGACGAACAGCTCGAGTACTACGTCGCGCAGGCGCGCGAGGTGATCGACCTGAGCGTGATGTCGCAGAAGCAGATCGTCGAAGACCTGCAGCAGCTCGCCGGCCGGCGGGCGCCCGTCGGAGCGTAACGCATGCACGACGAAATCGACGGCGGCGCGCCATCGGCGCCGGTGTGGCCCGCGTTCGCCGACCTGATGTCGGTGCTGCTCGGCGCGTTCGTATTGATCCTGGTCGGCGTGATCGGCATGCAGCTTCAGCTCACGTCGAAGCTCGAGGAAGCGGTGCGTGCTCGCCAGCTCGAGGCGCAGCAGCGCAAGTCGCTCGAACAGGCCCTCGCCGGGCCGCTCGCGGCCGGCCGCGTGACGCTCGTGAACGGGCGCATCGGCATCAGCGGCAACGTGCTGTTCGCGCTGAACTCCGACCAGTTGCAGCCCGCGGGCCGCGACCTGCTGAAGACGCTGGCCGGCCCGCTGGCCACGTACCTGAAGACGCGCGACGAGATCCTGATGATCAGCGGCTTCGCGGACGACCAGCAGGTGCACGCCGGCAACCGCCTGTTCGCGGACAACTGGGAACTGTCGGCCAAGCGCGCGTTGACGGTCACGCGTGCGCTGATCGATGCCGGCGTGCCGGCGTCGTCGGTGTTCGCGGCCGCGTTCGGTTCCGAACAGCCGGTCAGCTCGAATGCGGACGATGAAGGCCGCGCGAAGAACCGCCGCGTGGAAATCGCGCCGGTGCCGCGCAAGTCGGCGTCGAACGGAGGAAAGGCAAAGTGACGGGCGACGCGACGCACGTGCGCGCGACGCTCGACGCATGGCGCGAGCAGGGCGCCGATCGGCTCGATCCCGTGCGATTTCACCGGATCGACGCGCTCGAACGGCGCGCGGCCGTGCTCGATGGCGCTGCACGCGCGCTGCTCGACGCGCGGCTGGCGACGCTGATCGAAGGGTTTGCGGAGATCGTCGCGCGCGTCGATGACGCTGACACCACGCGCGAGACGGCGGCAGCCGCGGCGGATGCGCCCGCGCGCGGCGCGCTTGCCGCGCTCGTCGAAGGGCTCGCGCGCGATGCGCAGGCTGACCGGCGCGGGCTCGATCCGGAACTGGTCGACTACTTCCGCGCGATGTGGTCGAAAGTCCGCACGGAACAGCAATACCGCCAGTCGCTCGACCAGGTGCCGCGCAATGCGGGGCCGCTCAATTCGAATAGCCTCGTGCACCGCTCGCTCGCGACGATGCGCGAGTTGTCGCCGGACTATCTGCAGCAGTTCCTGTCGTATGTCGATGCGCTTGCATGGCTCGAGGATCTCGCCGGCGGCGGCGCGCAGCCCGAGAAGGAAGCGCCGCGTGCGAAGGCGGCCAAACCGGCGAGAAAGACGACGCGCGCCAAGGCGCGATAACGCCACGGCGCACGCATTCAGCGTGTGGGTCGCCTACCGGTCGGCAGCAGGGTCGTCGATCGCCGCGCGCAGCGCGTGCAACGCTTCGACGAGCGCCGACGCGAACGGCGGATGCGCGGCGATGCCCGCCGCGTCGAGCTGGCTCCCGAGAATCGGCAGCGCGATCGATGCGGGCTCGACGATGCGCGCCGACATCACCGACAGCGTTTCGCGCAGCGCCGCGTCCGCATGCGTCGCGCGCGGCGACGCGTTCAACACCGCGACCGGCTTGTACACGACGGCCTCGCATCCCACGACCCAGTCCAGCGCGTTCTTCATCACGCCGGTTACGCCGTGCGCGTATTCCGGGCTGGCGATCAGCACGCCGTCGGCCGCGTTCAGGCGGTCGATCAGGTCGCGCACGGCGGCAGGCGTCGGGTATTCGGCATCGGGATTGAACAGCGGGAATTCGCCGAGACGATCGAAGCGCGCGATGCACATGCCGCACGGGGCGACGAGCGCGGCTGCGTCGAGGAGTGCGGCGTTGTACGACTGCGCGCGGAGACTGCCGCACAGCGCGACGATGTTGATGGGGCGCTCGGAATCGGTTCGGGTTTCGTTGGCCATCGCGGAACGTGTGGGGTAGGAGGCTCGCGCGGCGGCGCGCGGATCCGCCGAATTATCGCATTGGCGCGTGAGCCACCTGAGCCGCGTGAGCGACGGGCCGCGCGTGGCCGACGCTCCGCACGGGATGTCGTTCGTGTTCGCTGCGCCGCACATTCGCGTTCGCATATTCAGCGGCATCGACGCCGGTCATCCCGACCGCACGCGCGAATTCTCCGATTCCCCACCCATTCCCGAGCAACAGCCGCCGCGTATGCAGCGCACCGTGTACGTCGTCGGCCACGGTTTCGCCGAGATAACGTAGCGCGCGGCCTTCGACATCGACGAAGCCATGCCCGTAATCCTGCGCGAGCGCCGTCCACAACTGCGCGGCGCCGACCGACTGGCGCGCGCCGCTGATCAGACACAGGCCCGCGTCGAGCCCCCATCGATACAGCGTCGTCGCGAGCCCCTTGCGTTGCGCCGAGCCGCGCAGCCGCGTATGCGGCGCGCGCAGGTAGCGGTCCGCGCGGCGCGGGAGTTCGGGAAGCCGGTTGAACACCGTATAGCCGGCGAGCTGGCGGGCCGACGGATCCTCGACATACAGGAAGTATTCGCCGTCCGCTTCGCGGTGGCGGACGATCAGGCCCGAGCGGCCGAGCGCGACGGCCGGCAGGCCGTGCAGGCGATGGCCCGGCTGGTGCAGGCGTTCATAAAGGGTGTCGAGTTCGTCGTCGATGTCGTGTTGGGAATGCTGTACGTCGATACGCATGGCAAAAGGCGCCCGTCCCGGGCGCATCGAGAAAGGGGTTCATGGCAACGGGGAACGGAAATGGAAGCGGCCCCCGGGCTCGGCGAAGCGAGCCGGGGCCGCGAATCAGCTGGGGATGTGCTGGAAACCGGCGGCGATCGCGGCGAGGCCCGCGATGCAGAGTGCGAACAGGATCAGGACTTTGTGGATCACGCCTCTTTCCTCTTGAATGCACGGCGCCGGCGGGCGGCGTCGCGGAGACGGTGAGCGGCGGGCACGGCCCGCACGGCCGTCGTGCGGGACGACGGTCGGGCGTCCGGGCGACGGGCGCACGCGGACGGTCAGCACCATACGCGACGCGCCGGGGGCGGGCAATCGGACGGGCGGAGAAAGGTGACGAAAAGCGGAGAATTGCGATGTTTCGCGACAATTGGCCGCATGGGGGGCTGTGAGCACGCCATGATTCGCCGCGAAGATCCGGGATCGATCGCATAGCGGTTTCCAGTGGCAGCCCGCGTTCAAGCCGGGAAATCGCATACACTTCACCGCGAACGAACCCCACAAGGATCTGACCATGGGAGCAGGCCCGTCCACGGATCGCTGAGCCGCAACAACGTGCTTCACCCGGTTGTTGCGGCGATCTCCTCTCGTCGATGACTCAGCAGGCAGATTGCCGCCGGATTTCCCTTTTCCGAGCGGATGCTTCGTCATGCCTGATCAAACCCAAACTACGCCCGCATGGGCTTGCTCGCTGCCGTCGGCCTTGCTGCTGATGGCCCCTTTCGATCTCCTCGCGTCGCTGGCGATGGACGTGTATCTGCCGGTGGTTCCGGAGATGCCGTCGGCGCTGCGCACGTCGCCCGCCGTGGTGCAGCTGACGCTGAGCGTCTACATGGTCGTCCTCGGCCTGGGCCAACTGGTGTTCGGCCCGCTGTCGGACCGGTTCGGACGTCGACCCGTGCTCCTGGGCGGTGCGCTACTGTTCTCGGCGGCTTCGCTGGCGCTTGCGACGGCGGGCAGCGGCGGCGTGTTCGTCGCGTTGCGCCTGCTGCAGGCGCTGGGTGCGTCCGCCGCGCTGGTGGCGACCTTTGCAACGGTGCGCGATGTCTATGCCGACCGTCCGGAAGGCAGCACCCTCTACAGCCAGTTCGGGGCGATCCTGGCGTTCGTCCCGGCGCTCGGGCCGATGCTCGGCGCGGGCATTGCGCACGGTTTCGGATGGCGCGCGATTTTCGTGACCCTCGGCGGCGCCGGGTGTCTCGCGTTCGGCCGCGCGTTGTCGCACTGGTACGAAACACGGCCGCGGGCCGCCGGCAGGCCGCGGCAATCGGTCGTATCGATCCTGCGCAGTCCGTCTTTCCTCGTCTATTCACTCGGTTTCGGCACGGCCATGGGCGCTTTTTTCGTGTTCTTCTCGATTGCGCCGCGCGTGCTGGTCGGACAGGCCGGTTATTCCCGCACCGAATTCAGTGCAGCGTTTGCCACTGTCGCGATCGTGATGATCGTGGCCGCGCGTTTTGCGCGATGGTTCGTGTCGAACTGGGGGATTCCGGGCTGTTTCGTTCGCGGCGCCGGCATCATGATGGCCGGCGCACTCGCACTGGCGGCATGCACGGTCTTGATGGCGCCGTCGTTCATCGCGTTCGTGATGCCGATGTGGATCGTCGCGGTCGGCATCGTCCTGATGTCGTCAGTGACGGCAAACGGCGCGCTTCGGGATTTCGACGACGCGGCGGGGACGGCAGTTGCGCTGTATTACTGCGTCCAGAGCCTGATCGTCGGCGGGGCCGGCACGTTCGTGACGCTGGTGCTGCCCGGCGATACGCCGTGGCCGCTGGCGGCGTTTTGCTTCGTCATGCCGGCGGCATGCGTCGTCGCGCTCGCCGCATTGAAGCGCACGCGCGGATGAACCGGGGTGTGTGCGTTCCCGGCCGGGTCGATGCATCAGCGGCCCGGCCGGGAATCGCTCCGTCACACCGCCTGCCGCGCCCCAAACGCCTGCCTGATCCGCGCGAACAAGCCGTGCTGCGCGATCCACTCCGCATACGCGCGATAGTCGGGATCGCGCATCAGATGACGCTCTTCCGTCTTCGCGCGCGTGTAGTAGATCAGGTTGACCGCGACGAGCCCCGCGCAGTGCATGAGCCCGATCTGCCAGCCGAGCGGCTCGACGAACGGCACCGACACCATCCAGTACGACAGGTTCTTCGTGATGTAGGCCGGGTGCTTCGTGAAGCGGTACGGGCCCGACGTGATGATCCCGCGGTTGGTGAGGTTCGAGAATCGCAGCCCGAACGAGATCGTGCACAGCGCGTAGGTCAGCAGCAGCAGGATGATCACCGCGCCCCAGACCACGCGCAGCGTCGGCGCCGACAGCAGCCAGTTGTCCCAGAACACCGAGCCTTCGTAGCGGATGTAGTTGTTCGAGATCAGCGACCAGAATGGCTGGTAGCAGATCAGCGCGGCTACCCAGCCGAGCGTCGTCGGCTCGACGGTGCGCACGTGGCTGTCGAGGATGCGGAACGTGCACAGGTAACCGACGGTGCCGAACATCAGGTCCATCGTGAACGACAGGTCGTACATGAACACGAAGGTCGCGATCGTCATCGGCGCATGCATCGCATTCGCGAGCGACGCGCTCAGGTGATCGGCGTCCTTCGACAGGTACACCGTCATCAGCGGCAGGAAGAACGCCTTCACGCCCCAGCCGGCCAGCATCTCGCGCACCGGCTTCCAGCTCGCGGGCTGCTCGCGGCGAAACAGGAAGCGGCCCCACAGCAGGTACGCGTCGTCGGTCTCGCGCTGGTGGCGGTCCATCCACGCGAAGTAGAACGGCGCGGCGACGATCACGTACGGCGCGAGCGAGCGCAGCAGCGACCAGAACGGCAGGTAGAACGCGCCGTGGTATTCGGGCAGCAGCCAGTAGATCACGCCGATGCCCGCGTAGATCGACGTCAGCGCGCCGAGCCGCGTCGCGACGCGCGCGATGCCGAGCGGCCGGACGGCCTGCCGCGACAGCCCTGCGCTCGGGCGCAGGTAGACGCGCGAGATGAAGAGTTCGTGCAGCGCGATCGTGCCGATGATCGCGAGGCTCGAGATGACCGCGCGGGTGGCCGCGTCGAGGGCCGGGTGGTCGCGCGTAATCCACAGCGCGAAGAGTCCGGCCGTGATGCCGAGCAGGCCGGCGCGCAACGGCGTGGCAGAGCGGGGCGGGCGGTCCGGGGCAGCGACGATGCCGTCGAGCGTGGAGTTCATGATCGGATCCTCGTAGGGATGAGGGCCGGCGCCCCCGCTTGGCGGGTGACGCCGGCCGTCGGCCGGGCTGTTTATGGATGCGCGCCCGGCCATTGGCCTGTCGTTCTGATACGTGATGCGTTGACGCTTACTTCTTGGTGCCGCCGCCCAGCAGACCGCCGAGCAGGTTGGTCACCGGCGACAGCAGGTTGCCGGTGCCGCCTGCGGCGGCGCCGCTCGTGCTGCCGGTCAGGCCGGTCACCACGGAGCCGCTGCCGCCCGGCGTCGTCACGGTGCCGGCTGCGCCGCCGGGGCTGACCGTGCCGGTGGCGCCGGCCGCGCCGGCCGGCGTGCCCAGCGCACCCGTGAGCGTGCCGACCGGGCCGCTCGTCAGCACCCCGCCGAGCGTGCCGGACGCGTTGCCACCCGGCGTCGTGACGGTGCCGGTGAGGCTCGCGCCGAGCGGCGTCAGCGCGTTGACGAGGTTGGTGACCGGCGCCAGCAGGCCGCCGACGCCTGCGCCGCTCGTCCCGCTCGTACCACTGGTGCCGCTGGTGCCGCCCGTACCGCTTGAGCCGATGCTGCCGAGCGCACCCGTCACCGTCCCGAGCAGGCCGGTGATCGGCGCGAGCGGGCCGCCGCTGGTGCCGCTCGTTCCGCTGGTGCCGCCCGAACCGCTCGAGCTGCCGCCGCCGAGGCCACCCGTCAACGTGCCGAGCAGGCCCGTGATCGGGGCGAGCGGGTTGGTGCCGCTGCTGGAGCTGCCGCTGGACAGCAGGCCGCCGGCCGATGACACCGTGTTACCGAGCTGGGACACGCTGTTCCCGGCGCTCGTGCCGACCGGGTTGCCGGTTGCGCCGCCGACCTGCGAACCGGCGAGGCCGAGGCCACTGCCGAGCGTGTTCAGCAGGCTGCTGAGCGGAGCACCGAGCAAGGTCGTGTTGCCGAGCGTCTGCGTGACGCCCGGCGTCGTGACGCCGCCGGTCAGCGTGTTCGTGATCGGGTTGATCACGCTGCCGAGCTGCGTCTCGAGTTGCTGCACCGGCGAGCTGTTCAGCGCCGTGTTCAGCGCCGATGCGGTCGAATTGACCGCGGTGCCGACCGTGTTGACGAGACTGCCGACCAGGGTCGTCGCCGGTGCGAGCGGCGACAGCGGACCGGTGCCGAGGCTCGTCACTGCATTGCCGAGGTTGTTGACCGCACCGCCTGCGCCGGTCAGCAGGCCGGTGGTCGACGTGAGCGTCGGACCGAGCGGGTTCGGCGACACGCCGATCGAACCGAGGCCGGCCGCGATGCCGTTGCCGAGCGATTGCACGCCGTTGCCGAGACTGCCGACCGCGTTGCCGATGCTGGTGGCCGTCGTCGGGTTCGTGCCGGGAATCTGCACGCCGCCGATCTGACCGCCGCCGTTCACGATCGTCGTGCCGAGCGTCGTCACGACGTTGCCGGATTTCTGCAGGACGTTGCCGAGGGGAGTGACGCCGGTGCCGGAGGTGCCGGAGGTGCCGGACGTACCGGAAGTACCCGAGGTACCGGAAGTGCCTGACGTACCGGAGGTGCCTGATGTACCGGAAGTACCCGAGGTACCGGAAGTGCCTGACGTACCGGAGGTGCCTGATGTACCGGAAGTACCCGACGTACCGGAAGTGCCCGACGTACCGGAAGTGCCCGACGTACCGGAAGTACCTGACGTACCGGAGGTGCCTGATGTACCGGAAGTACCTGACGTACCGGAGGTGCCTGATGTACCGGAAGTGCCCGACGTACCGGAAGTACCTGACGTACCGGAGGTGCCTGATGTACCGGAAGTGCCCGACGTACCGGAAGTACCCGACGTACCGGAAGTACCCGACGTACCGGAAGTACCCGACGTACCGGAAGTACCCGAGGTACCGGAAGTGCCCGACGTACCGGAAGTGCCGGAAGTGCCGGAAGTGCCCGAGGTACCGGAAGTGCCCGACGTGCCGGAAGTGCCGGAAGTGCCGGAAGTGCCGGAAGTGCCCGAGGTGCCAGAAGTACCCGAGGTACCGGAGGTACCGGAGGTGCCCGAGGTACCAGAAGTACCCGAGGTACCGGAGGTGCCCGAGGTGCCAGAAGTACCTGACGTACCGGAGGTGCCCGAGGTACCGGAAGTACCCGACGTGCCGGAAGTACCCGACGTGCCGGAAGTGCCCGACGTGCCGGAAGTCCCCGACGACCCCGAACTACCGCCGCCCGAAGTCCCCGACGAACCGCCGCCCGACGTACCGGAAGTCCCCGAGGTGCCGCTCGTCCCGGACGTGCTCGGCTTGATCGTCGGCGGGGTCGTCGGTCCATCGACCGAGCCGCAGCCGTACAGCGCGAGCAGTGACGAGACGGCCATCGTTACCGTCGTCTTCTTGAAGAGAGTGTGCATGTTGGCCTCGACATTGGAAGTGTGTCCAGGCCTTCACTGCAAATTCCGCGCCATGACAGGTTTCGCGAAACGGTGTCGCGATTTGTTGCGGGAATCGGGAATATCGACGCGATTTAAACGGAGGAATGGCAGTTTCGCGCGACAGGCACCCGCGGTGCGCGAACGTCGCGGCTGCGATGTTCCCGTAAGGCGCCGTAACGCGCGGCCGGATGTTACGTAGCGTTCGGCCGCCCGTCACGCGAACGGCCGCGAACCGAGCGCCGCATCTTTGACGAAACCCGCCGACCCGATGAACATGACGCGACATCTCCCGGCTGCCGGTGACGCCGAAGCGGCCCCGCAGCGGCCCCGACTCCAACCAGGACACCGACATGAGCGAACAGGACAGGGAATACGGCAAGACGCGGCGGATCGACGTGATGGGCGAGGCGTTCGTCGAGCGCGCGATGCGCGACCTCGATGGATTCTCGCGTCCGCTGCAGAACTGGCTGAACGAACATGCGTGGGGCAGCACGTGGCAGCGGGGCGGGATCGACCTGAAGACGCGCAGCCTGTGCACGTGCGCGATGCTGGCGGCGCTCGGCCGCAGCACGGAACTGAAGGGGCATATTCGCGGCGCGCTCAACAACGGCGCGAGCCTCGTCGAGATCCGCGAGGTATTGCTGCACAGCGCGCTGTACGCCGGGGCGCCGGCCGCGGTCGAGGCGTTCCGCTTCGCGCGCGAGGTGCTCTCGGATCTCGGGCTGTCGATACCCGACGACGAAGCCTGATTCCGTCGCGGCGCCGGCTGCCCGGCGCGGGATCGGAATCAGGCCCCGCTTCGCTGTCGCGACCTACGCGATGCGTACCGTCTGCGCGGCGACGTCGACCGGCGCGGCGGCGACGTCGAGCAGCCAGTCGGCCGTCGCTTCGGGAATCGTGACCGGCAGCATGTGCCCGCCTTCGACGACCTTCAGCCGCACGCGCGCCGATTTCTTCGCGAGCGCGTCGCCGTGCTCGCGCCAGTTCAGGATCGGATCGGCGCGGCCGTACAGCACGTCGACCGGCAGCGCGAGTTCCGCATAGCGACGCTCCATCGCGGGCAGGTCGACGGGCGCCGACAGCAGGTCCGTCGCCGTCGCGTAGAACACGTGCGGGCGCATCCCGAGCAGGCCGCCGCCCTTGGTGGGGAAGTCGCGCGGCACGTCCTCCGGCGCGAACACCTGACGCACGGCCTTGCGGCCCGTCAGGATCGTCAGCGGGATCGCGAAGGTCCACGACACGAAACGGCGCACGAGCGGCGACGGCAGCATCAGCGGCTTGAACGGCGCGGGCGGCTCGGTCTGCTCGTGCGACAGCGGCGCGATCAGCGCGAGCCGGCTCACGCGGTCCGCATGGTTGAGGCCGACCGCGAGCGCGATCGCGCCGCCGAGCGAATGGCCGACCAGCACCGGCTTGTCGAGCTTCAGCGCGTCGATGAACGCGGCGACCGTGCGGGCCTGCGCGAACACGTTCGCCTGCGAGGCCGCGCCGCGCAGCGAGCGGCCGGCGCCCGGCCGGTCGATCAGGATCACGCGATGCTGCTGCGCGAGCCGCGTGAGCGGCAGGTACGCGAAATTGCGCCATTGCCCCGCGAGCCCGTGGACGAACACGATCGGCGGGCCGTTGCCGTATTCGACGTAGTGGATGCGGTCGCCGTCGATGTCGACGAAGCGGCCTTCGGGCGGAAACGCGCGCGTCACGCGACGGGCCACGTAACCGGAAAACAGCGCGAGCGCGGCGAGCACCGCGACGACGCCGAGCAGCACGTTCTGGATCAGATGGAGCACAGGAGTCATGTCGGCCTCAGCGGGTTTCGAGTGCGGGTTCGGCAGCCGGCGCGGTGGCGGCCGGGCCGGTTTGGGCGCGGCGTTCGAAATGCATCGCGGAATCGGCGAGCGCGCTGAACTTCAGCGACGCGAGATCGAGCACATAGTTCTGGTGGAATTTCCACGGCTTGCGGTACCCCTGCTTCGGCAGGATGCCGGCCGCGCGCTGGATATAACCGGAGCTCAGGTTGACGGCCGGCACGTCGCCAAGGTCGCCCGCGCCGAGCCGCGGCACGCACGTGTCGTACCCGTTCGCGCGCATGTGGTTGAGCAGCCGGCACACGTAGCGCGCGATCAGCTCGGCCTTCAGCGTCCACGACGCGTTCGTGTAGCCGAACGACGACGCGAGGTTCGGCACGTCGCTGTACATCATCCCCTTGTACGACACCGTTTCCGGCAAATCGACCGCGCGGCCGTCGACCGTCACCCGCGCACCGCCGAGCATCTTCACCTTCAGCCCGGTTGCGGTGACGATCACGTCCGCGTCGAGCTGCTGGCCGCTTTTCAGCTTGAGGCCGGTCGGCGTGAAGCGCTCGATCTCGTCGGTGACGATCGACGCGCGGCCCGCTCGGATCGCCTTGAACAGGTCGCCGTTCGGCACGAGGCACACGCGCTGGTCCCACGGCATGTAGCGCGGCGTCAGGTGCTTCGCGACGTCGAAATCGGGGCCGAGCTGCTTGCTCGCCGCGCGGATGATGAATTGCTTCGTCCGGTCGGGCTTGCGGCGCGACACGTTGTACAGGTACATCGTCAGCAGCACGTTCTTCACGCGCACGAGCCGGTGCGCGAGCCGCGACGGCAGCACGCGGCGCAGCGCGTTCGCGATCTTGTCGCGCGCGGGCAGCGACACGATGTAGGTCGGCGAGCGCTGCAGCATCGTCACGTGCTGCGCGTCGGCTGCCATCGACGGCACCAGCGTGACGGCCGTCGCGCCGCTGCCGATCACGACCACGCGCCGGTTCGCGTACGACAGATCCTTCGGCCAGTGCTGCGGATGCACGAGCTTGCCCTCGAACGTGTCCATGCCTGCCCAGTCGGGCAGGTAGCCGGCGTCGTAGTCGTAGTAGCCGCTGCACATGAACAGGAAGCCGCAGGTATAGACGAGCGTGTCGGTCGCGCCGTTTTGCGTGCGCTCGATGCGTACCGTCCAGCGCGCGCGGTTCGAATCCCAGTCGGCCGCGACGACCTTCTGGCCGTAGCGGATCGTCTTGTCGATGCCGTAGGTGCGCGCGGTGTCGCGGATGTAGTCGAGGATCGTCTGGCCGTCGGAGATCGCCTTGTCGCTGTGCCACGGGCGGAAGCTGTAGCCGAGCGTGAACATGTCGGAATCCGAACGAACGCCCGGATAGCGGAACAGGTCCCAGGTGCCGCCGATCGCGTCGCGCGCCTCGACGATCGCCACGCTCGCATGCGGGCAGCGCAGCTTCAGGTGATATGCGGCGCCGATACCGGACAGGCCGGCGCCGACGATCAGCACGTCGAGGTCGTTGTTGTCGCGGCGGGCGCCGGGAGCGGGCGGCGCGTCGCGCCGGTCGGTCGTCGTCGAGATCATGCGGGATCCTGGGTCGGCGTGGTCGGGCGCGCAGCCGGAGCGTGCGCGCGTTCTCCCACAGGGACTTCCTTCGGGCGGAGGTTGCGTGCGCGGGCGCGGCGCACGTGGCGCAGCATCAGCCACTGGTAACCGGCGCCGAGCAGCCGAGCGATCCTGTCGAGCCGGCGCGCGTCGGCGCCGACCAGCACGCGGCGCGCATTGCGTTCGACGCCCGCGAGGATCTGCCGCGCGGCCTCGTCGGCCGTCGTCGCGTTGATCAGGCGGTTCGCCTGGCGGCGATGGGTCGCTTCGTCCTGGCCCGTCAGCGCGTGGATGCTGGTATCGACGCGGCCCGCGTCGACGATGCTCGTCGCGACGCCGCCCGGATGCACGCAGGTCGCGCTCACCGGCGCGCCGTCGAGTTCGAGTTCCATCCGCAGCGCCTCGGTGAAGCCGCGCACCGCGAACTTGGTCGCGTTGTACGCGCTTTGCGTCGGCATCGCGACGAGCCCGAACAGGCTCGACGTGTTGACGACGTGGCCGTTGCCCGACGCGCGCAGATGCGGCAGGAACGCCTGCGTGCCGTGCACGACACCCCAGAAATTGATGCCGACGATCCATTCGAGATCGGCGAGGCGTGCGGTTTCGGCGCTGGCGGCCAGCGACACGCCCGCGTTGTTGAAGATCAGATTGACCTTGCCGTGCTCGGCGCGCACGAAATCGGCCCACGCGAACACCGCCTCGCGGTCGGCGACGTCGAGCCGGCGCGTGCTCACGCGCACGCCGTGCCGCGCGCAGGTGGCCGCCGTGCCGGCGAGCCCGACATCGTTGACGTCGGCGAGCGCGACCTCGCAGCCGCGCTGCGCGAGCTCGACCGCGAGGCTGCGGCCCATGCCCGAACCTGCGCCCGTGATCGCGGCGACCTTGCCGGAAAACCCCTTCATCCGTCGTCCCTCCCGTTCCGCTTGCGCTGTACCGGCGGCGCATCTATTGTGGTGTTGATCGTCACCACTTTAGTTTTCGGGTGTCCTGATGTCAAATAGCGGAATGGAGAAAGCACTCGAAACGGAAAAAAGGGGCCGGTCGTATGGCGGCGTGGCGCCCGAGGTACGGGCCGCCGAGCGGCGCGACGCGTTGATCCGCGCGGCGGCGCGCGTATTCGGCACGGTGGGTTTTCGCAAGGCGACCGTGCGGTCGATCTGCCAGGAAGCGAAGCTGAACGATCGCTATTTCTATGCGGCGTTTGACAGCACCGAGGATCTGTTGCGCTGCACCTATCTGCATCACGCGCAGCAATTGCATGACGCGGTCGCGCAGGCGGTTGCCGCGCGCGGCGGCGATCTGCGCGAGCGCGTTGACGCGGGGCTCGCCGCGTTCTTCGCGTTTCTGCGCGACCCGTGCGCGGCGCGCGTGCTGCTGCTCGAGGTGATGGGCGTGAGCGCGGATACCGACATGACGTACCAGCGCATGCTGATCGACTTCGGCAAGCTGATCATGGCGATCGGCGTGTCGCGCGAGGCCGTGACGCCGGCGGAGCGGACCGAGCAGCGGCTGATCGGGCTCGCGCTGGTGGGCGCGATGACGAACGTCGGCGCGGCATGGCTGCTGACCGACTATCGCGATTCGGAGGCGCAGATGATCGCCAGTTGCAGGAAGGTGCTGCTGGGGACGTTGCAGGCGGCGGCGTAGATTCGCGGGAACGGGGCCGGTCGCCCGCGATCATGGATGGTTGTCAATGGATAACAAGGAACTTATGCAAGCACGGAACCGATGGGGGCGCCGCACGATGTCGGCGGGGATGGCTGTTTCCGTCCTGATGCTGACGGGCTGCGGCTGCTGGCCGTTGAGTGAGTCCACGCGCTACGAAACCGAGTGGAAATCGCAAACGGTCACGGCGCTGTTCAGGGATTCGGACCGGGCGGGCGACGCCTGCCTCGATGCCCTCTATACACAACACCTCAAGGACACGGTGTCGGCCTGCAAGGACGGGGCGTATGAAAAGATCCGCAACCGCATCAGCGGGGAGCCCGTCAGGCTCTCCTTCGCGAAGGCGACCTGTGCGGAAGCGCAAGCCCAACTGGACCGAGGTATTCCCGCCAACGTTCAGGACCGGATCTTCAATCTGAATCCGTTTCCGGACGAGTTTGCTTCGTGCATGAGCGAAAAGGGATTCAAGCGCGAGGAAGTCGCCAAAAAACAGTGCTACTTGAGATTCATGTGACGGACGGCGAAACGCTCAGCCCCCCGAGCGTTTCGATCGCGGCGCACGCACGGGCGGCGCTGCCGGCGTCTCCCCGAGCCGCGTCTTCATCGCATCGATGAACGCCCGCACTTTCGGCGACGGCAGCCGCGTCGACGGATACACCGCATGGATTCCGGCCGGCGCCGTGCGCCAGCCGGGCAGCAGCCGCACGAGCCGGCCCGCCGCGACGTCGTCCGCGCTCGAGAAATCCGTCAGCAGTCCGAAGCCGCCGCCCGCGAGCACGATCGCGCGGCACGCGGTCGCGGTGTTCGATACGACCGGCGCGACGCAGCGCACCGATGTGTGGCCGCCGCGCATGTTATCGAGTTCGAGCGTATGCGGGCGCGGCAGCGACGACAACATCACGAACGGCAGCGCGGCAAGCGCATCCGGATCGCGCGGCAGCCCGTGTCGCGCGACGAACGCCGGGCTCGCGACCAGCCATTTCTCGTACGTGCCGAGCTGCACCGCGCGATAGTTCGAATCGGCGAGGCGGCCGATGCGGATCGCGACGTCGAGGTTGTCCGCGACGAGATCGACGACGCGGTCGTTCGCGACGAGTTCGACGGCGAGCGCCGGATGCCGGTCGCGCAGCGCGACGACGGCCGGCGCGACGACCAGCGCGCCATAGTCGATCGGCACGCTCACGCGCAGCGTGCCGCGCAGCGGCCCGGCGTCGGACGACACCGCGTCGAGTGCGGCTTCGGTCGCGCGCACGATGTCGCGGCACGCGTCGTAGAACACGCGCCCGGCATCGGTCACGCTCAGCCGCCGCGTCGTACGCACCAGCAGGTTCGCGCCGACCTCGGATTCGAGGCGCTGCATGTGCGTGCTGACGACCGTCTTCGCGAGGCCGAGCCGCTCGGCCGCGGCCGTCAGCGAGCCGGCCTCGACCACCGCGACGAAGATCGCCAGCCGGTTCAGGTTCACGTCGCGCAGATCGGCCATCGTCGATTGTCCTATGAAAGCGGATAATGTTTCCGCGATTATCCGTCTTCTGGCGACGAACGGCGAGCGCTACGCTGGAGCCGTTCGTCGCCGATCCCCGGCGGCGCGAGATTCCGGAGTGTTTCCATGTCTGCCGCCAGCAAGCCTGCCTCGCCGATCCGAGTCTATTCGTTCCTGTTGTCCGGGCACGCGCACCGTGTCCGGTTGTTCCTGTCGCTGCTTGGGCTGCCGTCCCGGACCATCGATGTCGATCTCGCGGCCGGCGCGCAGCGCGAACCGGCGTTCCTCGCGCTCAATCCGCTCGGGCAGGTGCCGGTGATCGACGATGGCGGCACCGTGATCGCCGATTCGAACGCGATCCTCGTGTACCTCGCGAAGCGCTACGGCGACGCGCACTGGCTGCCCGACGATCCGGTCGGCGCGGCCGTCGTGCAGCGCTGGCTGTCGTACGCGGCCGGCCCGATCGCGTCCGGCCCCGCGGCCGCGCGGCTCGTGACCGTGTTTGGCGCGCAGCTCGACCCGGAAGCGGCCAAGCGTACGGCCGCGAAGGTGCTCGACGTGATCGATCGCGAACTGGCCGGCAAGCCGTTCGCGGCCGGCGCGCAGCCGACGATCGCGGACATCGCCGCGTACACGTACATCGCGCACGCACCGGAAGGCGGCGTGTCGCTCGAACCGTATCCGCACGTGCGCGCATGGCTCGCCCGTATCGAGGCGTTGCCGGGCTTCGTCGCGATGCCGACGACGCGCGCGGGCCTGCTCGCCGCTTGACGCCCACTGCCACGCGTCTTTTCAGGAGAACGAAATGAATACGCCGACCGCCGCCGTACCGGGCTGGGAACTCGAGGCCGCACCGTTTCATGCGGGCGAGCTTGCCGTGCAGCAACGCGCAGGCGTGACGGACGCGGCGAGCGCGGCCGGCCGGCGCGGGATCCGGCGCTTCATGCCGGACCAGCACCGGACGTTTTTCGCGCAACTGCCGTTTTTCGTGCTCGGTGGCGTCGATGCAAACGGCCAGCCGTGGGCGACGCTGCGGGCCGGTGCGCCGGGTTTCGTCACGTCGCCGGACGCCCGCACGCTGCGCATTGCGGCGCGCGCGCTGCCGGGCGATCCGCTGGCCGGCGCGTGGCAGGCGGGCGCGCCGTTCGGCGGGCTCGGGATCGAATTCGATACGCGGCGGCGCAATCGCGTGAACGGCGTCGTGCGCGCGGTGGACGGCGATGCGCTGACGATCGCGGTCGAGCAGAGCTTCGGCAATTGCGCGAAGTACATCCAGGGCCGCAAGCCGACCTTCGTCGCGCGGGACGTCGAGGCATCCGTCGCGCCGGACGTGTCGGACGTGTCGGACGTGTCGGACGTGTCGGACGCGCTGAGCGATGCGGATCGCGCGCTGCTCGCGCAGGCCGATACGTTCTTCGTCGCGAGTGCGAACACGTCGGCGGAGGCGGGCGCGGCGCGCGGCGCGGACGTGTCGCATCGCGGCGGGATGCCGGGCTTCGTGCGCGTCGACGATGCGCGCACGCTGACGACGCCCGATTTCAGCGGCAACCGGTTCTTCAACACGCTCGGCAACCTGCAGCACGATCCGCGCGCGGGGCTGCTGTTCGTCGATTTCGACCGCGGCGATGTGCTGTATGTGGCCGCGCACGCGGAGATCGTGTGGGATGGGCCGGTCGTCGCGTCGTTCGACGGCGCGCAGCGCGTCGTGCGCTTCCATGTGCGGGAAGTGCGGCGCGTGCGTGCGGTGCTGCCGTTCCGGTGGTCGGCGGTCGAGCGCGCGCCGCAATTCGCGGCGATGGCGATGGCGTCGTCGTCGGGCGGCGCGGCGGCAACGGCCGGGCCGGCGCCGTCCGCGGCCGCGCCGGCATCGGCGCCCGCATGGCGGCCGCTGCGCATCGCGAAGATCGTCGACGAAGCGCGCGCGATCCGGTCGTTCCATTTCGAACCGGCGGATGGCGGCGCATTGCCTGCGTACGAAGCCGGTCAGCACCTGACGCTGCGCATTGCGCTGCCAGGCAGCGACGGGCCGTCGATTCGCAGCTACACGCTGTCCGATGCGCCGGGCGGCGCGCATTACCGGATCACCGTGAAGCGCGAGGGGCGCGTATCGGCGTGGCTGCACGATCATGCGCAGGCCGGCATGACGTTCGGCGCGCAGATGCCGCGCGGCCGCTTCACGTTCGATCTCGCGAGCCCGCGCCCGGCCGTGCTCGTATCGGCCGGCATTGGCATCACGCCGATGGTCGCGATGCTGCGCCGGGCACTGGCCGACGACACGCCGTCGCGCCGTGTCGTGTTCGTGCACGGCGCACGCGAAGCGACCGACCGGCCGGCCGTTTGCCGCGGAACTGGCGCGCATCGCGGCCGCCGATGCACGCCTGTCGCTTCACTGGTTCGACAGTCATCCTCACGAAGATTCGGTCGCGCGGGTCAGCCGCATCGACGTCGGGCAACTGAAGCGGGTCCTGTCGTTCGACGACTACGACTTCTACCTGTGCGGGCCGTCGGCGTTCATGCGCGACTTGTACGACGGGTTGCGCGCGCTGAACGTGCCGGACGAGCGCATCCGTTTCGAGGCGTTCGGGCCGTCGACCGTCTCGCGCAGTGCGACCCGCGCGGTTGCCGCGCCGACGGCGGCAAGCGTGCCGGTCGTGTTTCGGCGCACGGCGCGCGAAGCCGCGTGGACGCCTGCCGACGGCACGCTGCTCGAATTCGCGGAAGGGCAGCGCGTGGCCGTGCCGTCCGAATGCCGCTCCGGTTCGTGCGGCACGTGCGTGACGCGCGTGCTGTCCGGCGCGGTGGACTACGAGCAAACGCCCGATGCGCCGGTCGAACCCGGCTGCGCGCTGCTGTGCGTCGCGCGGCCCGCGCAAGGGGCCACGGAGCCGCTCGTGCTCGACCGCTGACGCGCGTGCGACATGCGGCCGCAGATGGCCTGCTGCGCGAAAAGCGCGCGCAACTGCTTCTTTTTTCGAATGTCGTCCGGATCGACGATAGCGTCAACCGATTCGATAAAGGAGCCCATCATGAAACTGCTCGGCATGGTCCGCCTGGTCCTGTGGAGTTTTTTCGGCGTACGCAATAGCAAGGCGCATGCGACCGATCTCGCGAACGCCAACTTCACGCTGCTGCCGTTCGTGGCGCTCCTGCTTGCGCTGCTGGTCGGCGCGGTCATTTACGGCGTCGTGCATCTGGTTGTCGATCCGACCGTGACGATGCAGGGGTTCTGAGCGAACGGCTGGTGAACCGGTAGCGGGCCGCCATTTCCGCTCCGGTTCCCGGCCGCCCGAGACCGGCGCATGATGACGCCGGTGTCAGCGGCCGGCGCGCACGACGCGAATCGCCGTCGCCGCCGCGGCCGCCGCCGACGTCGTAGCGTCGCCCGAACCGCCTGTCCCCGTTCCCGCCTTCTCCGTTTCCCTTTCCGCCCGATTCCGCGGCCCTTCGCCCCGCCCGGGGTAAAATGCGCGCCACGCCGCGATGTCGCGCGCCGGGCAGGCCGCCGTTCCGACGAACGGCCGGCGCGAATGCCCGCCGCCCGCACCGGGGCGTTCGAAGCGTCCCCCGCATGACACGACCGCGCGAGGCAGCCGGCCGCCCGACAAGCCGTCGACGAACCTGTCGGCCGCTGCGTCGGTGCCCGGCGCGTCATCCGAATTCGATGTCCCATCCTGCGTTGTTCCGACCGGTCGGCCCGCTTGTACGCCGCATGGTCCGGTTCGTCTGATGAATATCGTGTCGCCGCACGCGTCCGGCGACGGGTGCGGCGGCGTACGCGGGCGTACGCTTCGCAGCTTCGTAACGGGTTTCGACAGGGTCGAGTGGCGAGTTTTCCATCCAGAACAATGACGGTGAATAGAACAACAGCGGCGCCCGCACGGCGGCGGCGCGCGAAGGTCGGGCTCGGTGTCGGTCTCGGCGTCACGCTTTTCGCGGTGCAGGCTGCCGCGGCTCAGGGCGACGCGTCCACATCGGGCGCCGAGGCGGCCGGCACCGCGACGCTGCCCGCGATCACGGTGAGCGGCGAGCGCGGCCACCCGCTGCGGGCGCGCGAAGCGTCGGTCGCGGGGCTCGACGACGCGCCGCTGCGCGACACGCCGGCGTCGGTGAACGTCATCACGCGCGCGCTGATCGACGATCAGCAGGCGAAGCGGCTGAGCGACGTCGTGCGCAACGATGCGTCGGTCGTCAACGACTATGCGCCGGTCGGCTATTTCGAAGGCTTCGCGATCCGCGGTTTTCCGGTCGATCTCGCGAGCGCGATCCGGATCGACGGGCTGACGGTGTCCGGCGAGCAGAACGTGCCGCTCGAGAACAAGGAGCGCGTCGAGATCCTGAAAGGGCTCGCGGGCATCGACAGCGGCGTCGTCGCGCCGGGCGGCGTGATCAACTTCGTGACCAAGCGCTCCGCGAACGTCGCGAGCGTGACGGGCGGCGTGGATAGCCGCGGCTCGACGTCGGCGGCCGTCGATCTCGGCCGCCGCTTCGGCCCCGATCATCAGTTCGGGTTCCGGATCAATGCGGCGAAGGAGAACATGCACTCCTATATCGACGGCACGAACGGGCGGCGCACGTTCGGCTCGATCGCCGCCGACTGGGACATCAGCCCGCGCGCGAGCCTCCAGCTCAACGCCGAATTCCAGCAGTGGATCCAGCGTTCCGCGCCCGGCTACCAGTTGCTCGGCGGCACCGTCGTGCCGTCGGTCAAGACGACGTCGAAGGCGCTCGGCACGCAGCCGTGGGCGAAACCGGTGACGACCGATGCGCTGAACCTGAATGCGCGCTTCGACTACCAGTTCAACGACGACTGGAAGGCGTACATCGCCGCCGGCCGCAGCCGCACGATGATCGACGACAACAGCGCGTTCGCGTACGGCTGCTCGTATGCGGCGAGCTGCGCGGCCGGCGCGGCGTCGCCGTTCTTCTTCGGCGCGAACGGCGACTACGACGTGTACGATTTCCGCAGCCCCGGCGAATACCGGCGCAACGACGATCTGCGCGCGGTCACGACCGGCAAGTTCGCGACGGGGCCGCTGCGGCACGAGCTGACGCTCGGCGTGAGCGTGCAGCGCCGCGTCGTGCACATGGCCGACGCCGTGTACGACTACGTGGGCAGCGAGAACATCTACGGGCCCGACCTGACCTTCTCGCCGTCGCCGAATTCGCCCGGGCCGTCGTATCCGCGCCTCGACGCGTGGCAGTACGGCGTGTTCGGGCTCGACCGCATCAGCATCGGCGAACACTGGCAGGTGCTCGCGGGCGGCAAGGAAGTGCTGCTGCGCCAGCGCAGCTGGAGCAGCCTCGACGGCGATACGACGCATACCGACCGTTCGGTGTTCCTGCCGCAAGTCGCGCTCGTCTACAAGCCGGTGAACGTGCTGTCGCTGTATGCGTCGTACAGCAAGGCGCTGTCGCTAGGCGATCAGGCGCCGGTGCGCGCGACCAATGCGTATGCGTTCCTGCCGCCCGTCGAATCGCATCAGTTCGAGGTCGGCGCGAAATACGACTGGCTCGACCGGCTGAGCCTCACGGCCGCCGTGTTCTCGATCAGCAAGCCGTTCCAGTTCGCCGACCCGGACGCATCGGGTACGTCTTACACGTTCGTGCAGCGTGGCACGCAGCGGCACCAAGGGATCGAGCTCGGCGCGGCCGGGCGCGTGACCGAGCGGCTGGGGCTGACGGCCAGCGTCGCGGCGATTCGCGCCCGCGCGGTGGATTCGGGGTCGCCGGCCTACGAAGGGCACCAGATCATCAACGTGCCCGCGCTGCGCGCGTCGCTGTATGCGGACTACGCGGTGCCGGGCGTCGCGGGCCTGAACGTGCTCGGCGGCGTGGAATACAGCGCGGCGCGCAACGCGAACGAGGAAGGCACCGCGCGCGTGCCATCGTGGTTCGTGTTCAATCTCGGCGCGCGTTATACGACGAAGATCGGCGGCCATCGCACGGTGTTGCGCGTGTCGGTGGACAATCTGTTCAACAAGTTCTACTGGCGCGACGCGGGCGAGCAGCAGGGCGATGCGTACCTGTTCCCGGGGGCGCCGCGCACCGCGCGCGTGTCGTTGACCTATGATTTCTGACCGACCGGAATCGGCCGCGTGACGCGCGGCCCCGGCAGCCCACCAGGAGAGCACAGACGATGTCCCCACTCGAAATCGCCGGCGTGATCGTCAGCGCGCTCGCGATTTGGCTGACCGCGAAGCGGCGCATGCTGTGCTGGCCGGTCGGCCTCGCGTCGGTCGCGCTGTACGGCTGGATCTTCTTCGATGCGAAGCTGTACTCGGACATGCTGCTGCAGGGCGCGTTCGCGGTGCTGCAGGTGTACGGCTGGCAGCGCTGGCTCGCGCAGCGCGCGAGCGAGGCTGAAGGTGGTGCGGCGCCGGCCGGCGACGTGGCGCCCGTCACCGGCGTGCGGCCGCGACAGATGCTGCCCGACCTGATCGCGGCCGTCGTCGGCAGCGCGTTGCTCGGCGGGATGATGGCGCGCTGGACCGATGCGGCGCTGCCGTTCGTCGATGCGTCGCTGACCGCGTTCAGCCTCGTCGCGCAATACTGGACCGCACGGCGCTACATCGCGTCGTGGGGGCTGTGGATCGTCGTGAACGTCGTATACGTCGGGATGTTCGTGTTCAAGGAACTGTATCTGACGGCCGGACTCTATGCGCTGTTCATCGGGCTGGCCGTCGTCGGCTGGCGCGACTGGAGCCGGACGGCTGCCGCATTGCGTACAGCCGCCGGCGGTCCGCTCGCATCGGGCGGCGGCGCGCGCTGATTCGCGCACGGATTCAACTACGGAGCAACGCCGTTCATGTCATTCCCTCTCGAGCCGGACGGCCCCCTTTCGCGCGACGTCGCGCCGCCGCAATTCGGCGTGGACGGCGAGCAGGCCGAACGCGACTGGCCGTTGATGACGCACGACGAGGTGGCGGCCGTGCTCGCGCGGATCGACGGTGCGGGCGAGCCGGTGCGGCTGACGTGGCACAGCCCGCGGCAGTTCGCGGCGGCCGTGCTGGTGCGGATGGCGGACGGGCGCGGGTTGTTCGTCAAGCGTCATCACGCGAGCCTGCGCGATGTCGCCGGGCTCGAGGAAGAGCATCGCTTCATCGCGCATCTGCGCGAACGCGGGATGCCGGTGGTGGACGTGCTGGCCGATCGTAACGGCGCGACCGCGTTCGCGTCCGGCGAGTGGACGTACGAGGTGCACGTGCTCGCGCCCGGCGTCGACCCGTATCGCGGCGTGATGTCGTGGCAGCCGTTCACGCATCCTTCGCATGCGTATGCGGCCGGCCGCGCGCTGGCCGAACTGCATCGCGCGTCGGCCGGCTACGATGCGCCCGCGCGGCCCGTGCGCACGCTGCTGTCGAGCTTTCGCGTGCTGTCGTCCGCCGATCTGGCGGGCGCGCTCGAACGCTGGGTCGATGCGCAGCCGCTGCTCGTGCGTGCGCTCGGCTCGCGTGACTGGCGTGGCGACGTGGCGGACGCGATCGGCCCGTATCACGCGCGCCTCGTGCCGCTGCTGCCCGCGTTGCCGCCGCTGTGGACGCACGGCGACTGGCATGCGTCGAACCTGTTGTGGACCGATGCGGGGCCCGGCGCGCAGGTGCGCACCGTGCTCGATTTCGGCCTGTCGGATCGCACCTGCGCGGTGATGGACCTCGCGCTCGCGATCGAGCGCAATACGGTCGACTGGATGGCGCCGGCCGACGCGCGGCGCATCGAATATGACCAGATCGACGCGCTGCTCGACGGCTACGAATCGATCGCACCGCTGAGCGACGACGCGTATGCGGCGCTGGTCGCGCTGCTGCCGATCGTGCATACGGAGTTCGCGCTGTCGGAAGTCGCGTATTTCGGCTGCATCATCGATGCGCCGGCGATCGTCGACATCGCGTACGACGGCTACCTGATCGGGCACGCGCGCTGGTTCGGCGAACGCGACGGGCGGCAGTTGCTTGATTGGCTCGTGCAGCGGCGGCGGGGGAAGCAAGGGGCCGTTTGATTTACAAGAACGCGTTGATAGCTTCACCGGTTCGGCGATTGACATGTCGCTCGAATCGAACAGCGAAGTTTCGTCCGGATAGACTCGATGGATCGTCGCACGCGAGCGTTGGAACTGCGCCGTTCAACGCAAGCGCGGTGGCGATAAATGAGCCAACTTCATGTCAATGGCCCGTACAGCAGTTGTCGACGCAGCCGGGACTCACTTGAACGATGACCTCACGGGTTTCCGACGTTGATTCCGTTGTGCGATTGGCTGGATAAATTTGCGTTTTTATCTGAAGCGGGGCGTTTATCAGGCCATCGTCTATGACGACTTTCGCCGTCACGGAAGCACGTTTCGTTGCAAGTCGTTCGGGCTCGTCCTCATTTTTTGAAGCGCTGCCAATTATGTCGATCCAGTTTTGAATTGGATGCTTGGAATTCATTGTTGAGATCCATTGTCCAATTCGTATTTGCTCGGATTCGGATATCTCGTGACTGTTTCGAGGAAAAGCCACGAAAAATTGTTGTGATGGCAGGTTTTGTGATACCTGACATTCTGCTGCAGTATTTGTGGAGAAAAGAAGCGAGGCGGCGATAGGCGCGATTAATGCCGTGATAAAAATTCTCATGCAGTCTCGCCGTATAGGTTTTCAAGGGCGCCGCACGACCCGGAGTCGTAAAAACAGCATGATTCCGTTCGTGTTGCCGGAACCTTGAACATTCATCTTTTCGAGCGAAGACGTCTATAGAACTCGTTCGAAATTTCGGAATGAAAAAATTGTTCCGATTTTGATGTGACCGATTTGAATGATCGAAGGCGCTGCGACGAGTCCGATGAAATGTGACGACATCATCGGATCGCACGCGAACGCCTAGACGTCGCGTACAGACGATTGTCCGGGCAGATATGCATGCCGGTTCGGCGGTACAACGCGCCCAACATGACGGAAATATCATCTTCGCCTCATGTTCGCACTGCGGCCTGTCCGTAGCATCGGTCGCAAACCGTTACCGCAGAACCGAACATGCTCAAGCCCACCCTCCTCGCGACCATCGTCTTCGCGATGGCCGCGACGGCTCATGCGCAGTCATCGCTGTCGCCGGGGCCGGCCCCGGCTGCCGCCACCGCGCCGATCGGCGCACCGCCGTCCGATACGCTTTCCGCATCGTCATTGACACTGTCCGATGCGCTCGCGGTCGCGGCCCGGAACAACCCGGCGCTGCGCGGCGCGCGCGCCGACGTCGATGCGTCCGCCGGCGCGTTGATGCAGGCCGGCGCGCGGCCGAACCCCGAAATCTCGTTCCTGCAGGAAGGTTTCCGCCGCGCCGAGCGCACGTCGACCGTGCTGCTCAACCAGACGATCGAGCTGGGAGGCAAGCGCAGCGCGCGGCTCGATGTCGCGTCGTACGGACGGCAATCCGCCGATGCGTCGCTCGACGAGCAGGGTGCCGCCGTGCGCGCCGACGTGATCGCCGCGTTCTACGGGCTGCTCGCCGCGCAGCGCCAGCTTCAGGTGACCGAGGAATCGGCGGCGATCGCCGCGCGCTCCGCGGATCTCGCGGGGCGCCGCGCGCAGGCCGGCAAGGTGT
Source organism: Burkholderia sp. BCC0397 (assembly GCF_902832865.1). Classification (NCBI taxonomy): domain Bacteria; kingdom Pseudomonadati; phylum Pseudomonadota; class Betaproteobacteria; order Burkholderiales; family Burkholderiaceae; genus Burkholderia; species Burkholderia sp. BCC0397. The sequence continues at coordinate 221,700 of NZ_CADFDL010000001.1, forward strand.
CGCCGGTCGAGGCGACCAAGGCGCAGGTCGCGGCGGCCGGCGTGCAGATCGAAGTGGTGACCGCGCGTGGCCGTGTCGAGGTCGCGCGCGAGAAGCTGAACGCGGTGATGGGCGAAGCGCGCAACGACCGGCGCGCGGTGCGCGGCGACCTCGAAGCCGTGCGGCCGGTCGAGCCGCTGTCCGCGCTGACCGCGCAGCTCGACGACGCGCCGCTCGCGCGGATCGCGCGCGCCGAGATGTTGCGCTCGAACGCGGCCGTGTCGCTGGAGCGCGCGCGACGCATGCCGGACGTGACCGTCAGCGCGGGCATGAAGCGCGTGACCACGGGTGGTGTGCCCGACAACCAGGCCGTGGTCGGCGTGTCGATCCCGATTCCGCTGTTCAACACCAACAAGGGCGCGCTGCTCGAGGCGACGCATAAGGCCGAGCGCGCGAACGCCGATCTCGATCGCGAACGCACGCGCCTGCGGCTGGAGCTCACGCAGGCGTACGCGAATTTCGAGGCCGCCGAGCAGGAAGCGCAGCGGCTGAAGTCCGACATCCTGCCGGCCGCGCGTCTTGCGCTCAATGCGATGTCGCGCGGCTACGAACTCGGGAAGTTCGGCTTCCTCGACGTGCTCGACGCGCAGCGCACGCTGTTCCAGGGGCAGTCGCAATACGTGCGTGCGCTCGCCGACGCGCATGCGGCCCGCGCCGATATCGGCCGGCTCGTCGGCACGCCGCTCGCGGCCGTCGCGCAATAAGCGCCCCTCTTACCTGAAGGATCATCATGTCACGCAGCAGAATCTTCGTTATCGCGGCAGCCGTGCTCGGCGGCGCAGGGATCGTGATCGGCGCACTCGCCGTCACGCGGGGCGGCAGCAGCGCATCGGCGCCGACGGCCGTTGAGCCCGCGCAGCCGGCCGAGGGCGCCGGCGCGCGCGGCGGCGTCGTGCTGAAGCGCGGCACGCTGGCCGTCGAGATCGTGATGACGGAAAAGCCCGGCGACGCACGGCTCGTCGTCTATCCGTTCGTCGACGGCAAGCCGGTGGACAAGGGCGTGACCGTGTCCGGCACGCTGGTCCGGTACGACCGCACGCACGAACCGTTGCGGTTCGACGCGGCCGGCCAGAAGTTCGTGTCCGCACAGTCGATCGCGAAGCCGCACGTGTTCGACGCGACGATCGACGTGAAGGCCGGCAACGATGCCGCGTCGTTCCCGTTCGCGCGCGCCGACGGCGCGATCGCGCTGACCGACGCGCAACTGGCGACGTCGAAGATTGCGCTCGCGAAGGCCGGCCCCGCGCAGATCGCGGCGCCGTTCCAGCTTCCCGGCGAAATCAAGTTCAACGAGGATCGCACCGCGCACGTGGTGCCGCGCGTGGCCGGCATCGTCGAGCAGGTGTCGGTGTCGCTCGGGCAGAACGTCGCGAAGGGGCAGGTGCTCGCCGTGATCGCGAGCACCGATCTCGCCGACCGCCGCAGCGAGCTGCTGACGGCCGAGCGCCGGCTGTCGGGCGCGCGCGCGACCTATGAACGGGAACGCACGTTGTGGAAGGAACGCATCTCGGCGGAGCAGGATTACCAGCAGGCGCAGGTGCAGTTGCGCGAGGCCGAGATCGCGGTGCAGAACGCGCGGCAGAAGCTCGCCGCGCTGAACGCGCCGGTCGGCGGGGGCGCGCTGAACCGCTACGAGCTGCGCGCGCCGTTCGCGGGCACGATCGTCGAGAAGCATGCGACGCCGGGCGAGGCGATCGCCGCCGACGCGAGCATGTTCGTGATCTCCGACCTGTCGACCGTATGGGCCGAGATGGCGGTGCCGGCGCAGCGGCTCAACGACGTGCGCGTCGGCCGCGATGCAACGGTGATCGCGACCGCATTCGAATCTCGCTCCAGCGGCCCGATCGCGTACGTCGGTTCGCTGCTCGGCGAGCAGACGCGCACCGCGCCGGCGCGCGTCGTGCTGCCGAACCCGGACCGCGTGTGGCGCCCGGGGATGTTCGTGAACGTGTCGGTCGACGCGGGCAGGCAGGGCGTGCCGCTCGCGGTCGCGAGCGACGCGCTGCAGGACGTCGACGGCGCGCCGTCGGTGTTCGTGCGCTCGGCGAAGGGATTCGTCGCACAGGCCGTCGAAACGGGGCGGCGCGACGAACGCGCGACCGAAGTGCTGAAGGGGCTCAAGGCCGGGCAGGAATACGCGGCGTCGAACAGCTTCGTACTGAAGGCCGAACTCGGCAAGGGGAGCGCGGAACATGAATGAGCAGGAATACGCATGCGCCGTGGCGCGACTGGCGGCCTGCTATGCGGCCCGCTTTCCGATCCGCCGCGTGACGGGCCGCGCGGCCCGCCCGGTGCGGGCGACCGTTCCACGTTTCAAGGAATCCCGTCATGTTTGAGCGCCTGATCCGCTTTGCGATTGCACATCGCTGGCTCGTGATGCTGGCGATCGCGGCCGTGGCCGCGCTGGGCGTGTTCAGCTACCAGAAGCTGCCGATCGACGCGGTGCCCGACATCACCAACGTGCAGGTGCAGATCAACACGTCCGCGCCCGGCTATTCGCCGCTCGAGGCCGAGCAGCGCATCACCTATCCGGTCGAGACCGTGATGGCCGGGCTGCCGGGCCTCGAGCAGACGCGCTCGATCTCGCGCTACGGGCTGTCGCAGGTCACCGTGATCTTCAAGGACGGCACCGACATCTACTTTGCGCGACAGCTCGTCAACGAGCGCATCCAGGAAGCGAAGGACAAGCTGCCGGCCGGCGTCGCGCCCGCGATGGGGCCGACGTCGACCGGCCTCGGCGAGATCTACCTGTGGACCGTCGAAGCCGACGCCAGCGCGCGCAAGCCCGACGGCACCCGCTACACCGCGGCCGACCTGCGCGAGCTGCAGGACTGGGTCGTGCGGCCGCAGTTGCGCAACGTGCGCGGCGTGACCGAGGTCAACTCGATCGGCGGCTACGTGAAGGAATACCGGGTCGCGCCGAATCCGGCGAAGCTGATGTCGTACGGGCTGACGCTCGCCGACGTCGTGCGTGCGCTGGAACGCAACAACGACAACGTCGGCGCCGGCTATATCGAAAAGCGCGGCGAGCAGTATCTCGTGCGCGTGCCGGGCCAGGCGCGCACCGTCGACGACATCGCGAACATCGTGCTGACCAACGTCGGCGGCGTGCCGGTGCGGATGAAGGACGTCGGCGTGGTCGACATCGGCCGAGAACTGCGCACGGGCGCCGCGACGTCGAACGGTGAGGAAGTCGTGCTCGGCACGGTGTTCATGCTGATGGGCGAGAACAGCCGGACGGTGTCGCAGGCCGTCGCCGCGAAGATGGAGGACGTGAACCGCACGCTGCCGGCCGGCGTGAAGGCGATTCCGGTATACGACCGCACGGTGCTCGTCGAGAAGGCCGTCGCGACGGTGAAGAAGAACCTGCTCGAAGGCGCGGTGCTCGTGATTGCGGTGCTGTTCCTGTTCCTCGGCAACATCCGCGCGGCGCTGATTACCGCGCTCGTGATCCCGCTGTCGATGCTGATGACCTTCACCGGTATGGTCAACGCGAAGGTGAGCGCGAACCTGATGAGCCTCGGCGCGCTCGACTTCGGGATCATCGTCGACGGCGCGGTGGTGATCGTCGAGAACTGCGTGCGGCGGCTCGCGCATGCGCAGGCGGCGGCCGGGCGGCCGCTCACGCGCGACGAACGCTTCGCGGAAGTGATCGGTGCATCGCAGGAGGCGCGCCGCGCGCTGATCTTCGGGCAACTGATCATCATGGTCGTGTACCTGCCGATCTTTGCGCTGACCGGCGTCGAAGGCAGGATGTTCCACCCGATGGCGATTACCGTCGTGATGGCGCTCGCCGCCGCGATGGTGCTGACCGTCACGTTTATTCCGGCGGCCGTCGCGCTGTTCATCGGCGAGCGCGTCGAGGAGAAGGAGAATCGGCTGATGGGCTGGGCGCGGCGCGCGTACGAACCGGTGCTTGCCGTGTTCATGACGCGTCCGGCGCGCGTGATGATCGGTGCGGGCGCGATCGTGCTGGTCACGCTCGGGCTCGCCACGCGGCTCGGCAGCGAGTTCATCCCGAGCCTGAACGAAGGCGATCTGGCCGTGTCCGCGCTGCGCATTCCCGGCACGAGCCTGTCGCAGTCGGTCGAGATGCAGAAGTCGATCGAGAAGACGCTGAAGACGCGCTTCCCCGAGATCGAGCGCGTGTTCGCGCGCACCGGCACGGCCGAGATCGCGGCCGACCCGATGCCGCCGAACCTGTCGGACGGCTACATCATGCTGAAGCCGGCCGACCGGTGGCCCGACCCGAAGAAGCCGCGCGACCAGCTCGTGCGTGAGATCGAGGCAGCGCTTGCCGAACTGCCGGGCAACGCGTACGAGTTCTCGCAGCCGATCCAGCTGCGCTTCAACGAACTGATCTCGGGCGTGCGCAGCGACGTCGCCGTGAAGATCTTCGGCGACGACATGGCCGTGCTGACCCAGACCGGCGAGCAGATCGCGGCCGCGTTACAGAAGGTGCCGGGCGCGTCGGAGGTGAGGGTCGAGCAGACCACGGGCCTGCCGGTGCTGACCGTCAACCTCGACCGCGACAAGCTCGCGCGCTACGGCGTGAGCGTCGCCGATCTGCAGGACTCGGTGGCCGCGGCCGTCGGCGGCCAGAAGGCCGGCACGCTGTTCCAGGGCGACCGCCGCTTCGACATCGTCGTGCGGCTGCCCGAGGAGCTGCGCTCCGACATCGAGGCGATCAGGCGGCTGCCGATCGCGCTGCCCGCGCCGGCCGCCGGCGCGAGTACGCCGCTCGCGGCGGCGCCGTACGTGCCGCTCGCGGAGCTCGCGACCATCGACGTGGCGCCGGGCCCGAACCAGATCAGCCGCGAGGACGGGAAGCGGCGGGTGGTCGTCAGCGCGAACGTGCGCGGTCGCGACGTCGGCTCGTTCGTCGCCGATGCGCGCGAGCAGTTGCAGCAGGACGTGCGCGTGCCGGCCGGTTACTGGGTGTCGTGGGGCGGGCAATTCGAGCAGCTGCAAAGCGCGAGCGAGCGCCTGAAGCTCGTCGTGCCGCTCGCGCTGTTCATGGTGTTCGTGCTGCTGTTCGTGATGTTCAACAACGTGAAGGACGGGCTGCTGGTGTTCACCGGCATTCCGTTCGCGCTGAGCGGCGGCGTGGTGTCGCTGTGGCTGCGCGGGATTCCGCTGTCGATCACGGCGGCGGTCGGCTTCATCGCGTTGTCCGGCGTGGCCGTGCTCAACGGACTCGTGATGATCTCGTTCATTCGAAACCTGCGCGACGAAGGGATGCCGCTCGACGCCGCGGTGCGCGACGGCGCGCTCACGCGGCTGCGGCCGGTGCTGATGACCGCGCTGGTCGCGTCGCTCGGCTTCCTGCCGATGGCGTTCGCGACCGGCACCGGCGCCGAGGTGCAGCGCCCCCTTGCGACGGTCGTGATCGGCGGTATCCTGTCGTCCACGGCGCTGACGCTGCTGGTGCTGCCGGTGCTGTACCGCGTCAGCCATGCGGTGTCGTGGCGCGCGGCGTTGCGCGGCGGCTTCGGTGCGGGCATGCTGCGCCGGCTGGGTTTCTTCAAGGGTAATGCGTGATGCGAATTCTGATTGTCGAGGATGAACCGAAGACGGGCGCGTATCTGCGCAAGGGGCTGACCGAGGCCGGCTACGTCGTCGACTGGGTCGAGGACGGCATCACGGGCCAGCACCAGGCCGAAACGGAGGAGTACGACCTGCTCGTGCTCGACGTGATGCTGCCCGGCCAGGACGGCTGGACGCTGCTGCAGAACCTGCGGCGCAGCAAGTCGACGCCCGTGCTGTTCCTCACCGCGCGCGACGATGTCGGCGATCGCGTGAAGGGGCTCGAGCTCGGCGCCGACGACTATCTCGCGAAGCCGTTCGACTTCGTCGAGCTGACCGCGCGCATCAAGTCGATCCTGCGGCGCGGCCAGCCGCGCGATTCGAACACGCTGCGCGTGGCCGACCTCGAACTCGACCTGACGCGCCGCAAGGCCACGCGGCAGGGCGACACGATCCTGCTGACCGCGAAGGAATTCGCGCTGCTGTGGCTGCTGATGCGCCGCGAAGGCGAGATCCTGCCGCGCGCGACGATTGCGTCGCAAGTGTGGGACATGAACTTCAACAGTGACACGAACGTCGTCGATTCGGCGATCCGCCGGCTGCGCTCGAAGATCGACGACGCATACGACCCGAAGCTGATTCATACGGTGCGCGGGATGGGCTACGTGCTCGAAGCGCGCGGCGGCGCGGCCGCATGATCGCGCGCTTGCTGCCGCGGACGCTGCGCGGCCGCCTGACCGCGCTGATCATCCTCTCGACGTCGGTGATCCTTGCATCGAGCGGCATCGCCCTGTACGAAGCGCTGAGCAACCGCGTCAAAACGACGGCAGCCGAGCAGATGGCCGGCATTTCCGCCGCATTGGGCGCGCACCTGGCCGAGGCGCGCACGACGGCCGACGTCGCGCGCAACACCGATAGCTGGATCGACCAGTTGCACGGGCATCCGAACATGGATCTCGCGATCTTCGATGCCAGCGGTGCGCGCCTCGTCGGCACGCCCGGCTTCCGTCCGTACGCGCCGCTGCTGTCGATGAACGCCGGGCGCGTGCCGGTCGGCATCGCGCCGCCCGGCGCACGGCACCAGTATCTGCTGACGACCGTGCCGCTCGCCGGCACCGGTGCGCCCGTGGTGCGCGTCGCCGTGCAGTACGATCGCAGCGCCGACGTGCTGCTGTTGCGCACGCATGCTTATACGATCGTCGTGATCGAGGTGTTCGGCGTGGTGCTCGCGGCCGCGATCGCATACGGCATCGCGGCGCTCGGGCTGAGCCCGCTGCGGCGGTTCGCGGCACGCGCCGAGCAGATGTCGACGAGCCGGCTCGCGCATCCGCTGCCGGAACTCGATACGTCCGGCGAGCTGAAGGAGCTCGAGCACGCGTTCAACGGGATGCTCGCGCGGCTGAACGAATCGTTCACGCGGCTGAGCCAGTTCTCGTCGAATCTCGCGCACGACATGCGCACGCCGCTGACGAACCTGCAGGCGGCCGCGCAGGTCGTGCTGTCGCAGCCGCGCAGCGCGGACGAATACCGGAGCGTGATCGAGTCGAGCATCGACGAATACCAGCGGCTGTCGCGGATGATCGAGGACATGCTGTTTCTCGCGCGTTCGGAACAGGTCGGCACGTCGATCGATGTGCGGCGCCTGAATGCGGCGGAGGAGGCGGAGCGGGTGGCCGGCTACTACGAGTCGCTTGCGGAAGACGAGGGCGTGACGGTGAAGGTCGACGGCCACGCGTGGGTCGATGCGGATCTGACGCTGTACCAGCGCGCGTTGAGCAACCTGCTGTCGAATGCGCTGACCTATGCGCCGCGCGGCAGCATCGTGACGATCGATTGCGTCGAGCAGGGCGGCGCGACGACGATCGCCGTGTCGGATACGGGGCCCGGCATCGCCACAGAGCATGTCGGACGGATTTTCGAGCGCTTTTATCGCATCGATCCGTCACGGCATAATTCGGCGTCGGGCACGGGGCTCGGCCTCGCGATCGTCCGGTCGATCATGGACAATCACGGCGGCGAATGCGGCGTCGACAGCGAGCCGGGCCGCCGCACGACCTTCTGGCTGCGTTTTCCGCGACGGCCGGCCGAACCGGAACGGCCGGCCGCCGTCAGCACCTGACAGCGCGGGCGGCTACGCCCGCGCGTTCGCCGTAAGGCAGCCGCGCGCGGCGCGCTGCCCGCGGCCGTATGGCCGCGCATCATTGCTGCGCGGTCAGGGTGTCGTGGTTGTCGGTCTGCGGCTTCTGCTCGCCGCTATGCACCGAGATCCCGTGAAGCTCCTTGTTGCGCGCGATGATCTCGCCGGTCGGCGGGTACTGCGTCTTGCTCGTCGGCACGATGCCGTCGTGCTGCGCCTGCTTCAGTTCGTTGACGACCTGCGTGCGGGACTTGCCCTGCGTTTGCGTTTGGGCGAACGCGGCCTGCGTGGCCATGCCGAGCGACAGCGTGGCGGTGACGAACCATGCTGCGAGTTGTGCGGTTTTCATCGAGTGCTCTCCTTGATCAGGGCCGCCGGGTGGCGAACCATGGACCCAGTATGCGAAAGCAGCCGTGCGTGACCGTGATCGCGAGATGAAAAATGCGTCAGATTGCGGGGCGCGGAGGGGCGCCGTTCGGACTCGCTCGACATGACGCAACCGTCATGTTCGCGTCATGGGTGCGATGTGCGGGAAGCGGAACATGAAGTCTGCTGTTGGCCGACCGCGCCGGCGGCGTTCGTGCCGGTCGCGACAGCAGTATCGATAGCGGGCGGCGCTTTTCAGACCTTCATTCCGGATCGAAAATTGCATCGTCCCGACATTCGCCTAATCTTTATCGCAGTCCTGATCGTCCCGTTGTTCGCGGGCTGCGTATCGAAACGTTCCGGCAGCACAGAGACTGCCGCCGTCGCCCCGCGCGAGCCCGTGCCGGCCGACCTGACGCCAGGTGAGCAAGTCGACTATGCCGGGCACCGCTGCGGCAATCCGAACCTGTATGTGAAGACGCATCCATGCGTGTATCCGCAACGCAATTCCGCGCCATGATAGGTGGACACGCGTAAAAAACGGCCCGGCACTCGACGAGCCCGGGCCTAATGCGTGATCGTGCCGTGCGGCAGCGACCCGCTGCGTGGATGGGAACGGGCAGGGCCCGCTACCGTTCCGATCGTAGCGACGCGACGCATCGCAAACCTGATCGGAACATGACATTTTCGTCACGCAGCGCGCAGGGGTGGCCGCCGAGGTCAGAACCGGTGGCGCAACCCGAGACTGACGATGCCCTGCGTGCGCGTGCCGCCGTCGAGCGTGCGCTGTTTGTCGTTCAACCGCTTCGCGGTGCTTTGATCGTTCATTGACGGAAAGGAGAGTGCAATGCGCAATGTCACGAAAGGAATCATGCTGGCGGCGTGCCTGATGTCGACGGCCGCGATGGCGGCAGGCTGGCCGGAGCGTGCGCTGTCGCACGCGTCGGCGCACGACGTCGGCCGCCGCGCGAACGAGCGGATGCGTTGCGAGTTCGCGGCCGTGCCGACAGGCGAGTGGAGCGCGACGTTCACGCGCGGGCAATGCGAGGTCGACAACGGCCGGCTGACGTTCGTGCCGGCCGATGCGGGTGGCGACGCGCCGGTAGCGGAGAAGCGGATCGTGCTCGGCGACGTCCGTACCGCGTCGCATCAGTCGCGCAAGCTCAAGGAACAGTTGCAACTGACGACACGCGACGAAGTGATCGCGCTGAACGTGCTGACCGACGACGGCAGCCGCAAGTCGCGCGAACATGCGATCGACCTGTGGACCGCGCTGCGCAACGCGGGTGTCACGCCGGTCAACGGCGCGCGCATCGTCGATACCTGGCCGACCGGCGCGACGACCTGGTAGCCGTCACGCCGCCGAACGCGGCTTACCCGGCCTTCACCGATCCTTCGATCAGGAAGAACACGATGAAGCCGATGAAGAACGAGGCTGTCGCGAACGGCGTTTCGGGCACCTCGTGCGCTTCGACCAGCAGTTCCTCGGTGACGAGGTACAACAGCGCGACGGTGCCGAGCCCCAGCAGCACCGCGTAGATATTCGCCGGCAGCCCCGCGAATGCCGCGTTGCCGGCGACGGCCGCAAGGCTCAGCAGCGCCGCGAGCCCGACCGGCACGACGATCGACAGCGTGCGACCGATGCCGGCCGCGGCCAGCGCCGCGCTGACCGATAGCGCGAGGAACAGTACCTCGAGTGTCAGCGCGACGGTCAGGATGATGCCGCTTTCGTCGCTCGCGGAAAACGCGATGCCGAGCACCAGGCCGTCGACGACGAGGTCGATCGCGGTGACGATGATCAGGCTAACCGGCAAACGCGCCTCCTCGAAGCGCGTCTCGATCGCGCCCGACAGCGCGCGGATCGCCAGCATCAGCGCAATGCCGAGCACGAAGCCGACGACGACCGGAAACAGCGCATGCGCGCGGTCCTGCGGCAGTAGCTCGAGCGCGGCGGCCGCGAACACGATGCCGCCGGTGAGATGCTGGATCACGCTCGACGTTTTCGGGCCGGGCGCGCGCCACGCGGCCGCGAGGGCGCCGAAACAGGCCGCCAGCACGGGCGGTAACGTGAGCAGCGCAAGCTTCGCGGTCGGTGTCATGTGGTCTCTCGGCGGTTGGGCATGCGGCAGCGGAAGCTGCGTTGCACGATCGTGCGCGCCGGGCGTCGCCTCGGCATCAACCGGGGGATTGAACACCTTGAAGCCGCTCCAGGGTCAAGCAATTCGATGCGGGCGCACCGGCAAGCCGGCGCGCCGGTTCCGGTCAAAGCTGCGCGAGCGCCTGGTCGAGATCGGCGAGCAGGTCGTCGATATGCTCGATGCCGATCGACAGCCGCACCGTTTCGTCCTTCACGCCGGCCTTCGCGAGTTCGGCCGGCGACAGCTGACGGTGCGTGGTCGAGGCCGGATGTGTCGCGAGCGACTTCGTATCGCCGATGTTGACGAGCCGCGTGAACAGCTTCAGCGCATCCTGGAACTTCGCGCCACCGTCGCGGCCGCCCTTCACGCCGAACGTCAGGATGCCCGGCGCACGGCCCGACAGGTAGCGGGCGACGAGCGGATGGTCGGGGTGATCGGGCAGGCCCGCATAGTTCACCCACTCGACGTGCTCGTGGCGCGCGAGATGCTGCGCGATCTTCAGCGCGTTGTCGCTGATCCGCTCGACACGCAGCGCGAGCGTCTCGATTCCCTGCAGGATCTGGAACGCGTTGAACGGCGAGATCGCCGCGCCCATGTTGCGCAGCGGCACCACGCGGGCGCGGCCGATATACGCGGCCGGCCCGAACGCTTCGGTATAGACGACGCCGTGATAGCTGACGTCCGGCTCGTTGAGCCGCTTGAAGCGGTCCGCGTGTTCGGCCCACGGGAACTTGCCCGAATCGACGATCGCGCCGCCGAGGCTCGTGCCGTGCCCGCCGAGATACTTCGTCAGCGAGTGCACGACGATGTCCGCGCCGTGCTCGAACGGGCGCAGCAGGTACGGCGACGGGACCGTGTTGTCGACGATCAGCGGGATACCGTGGCGATGCGCAACTTCCGCGAGCGCGGCGATGTCGGTGATGTTGCCGAGCGGGTTACCGACCGATTCCGCGAAGATCGCCTTCGTGCGCGAATCGATCAGCGGTGCGAACGATGCGGGATCGCGCGGATCGGCGAAGCGCGTGGTGATCCCGTATTGCGGCAGCGTGTGCGCGAACAGGTTGTAGGTGCCGCCATACAGCGAACTCGCGGACACGATGTTGTCGCCGGCTTCGGCGATCGTCTGGATCGCGTACGTGACGGCCGATTGACCCGACGCGAGCGCGAGCGCGCCGATGCCGCCCTCGAGCGCGGCGATCCGCTGCTCGAGCACGTCCGTCGTCGGATTCATGATCCGCGTGTAGATGTTGCCCTGGACCTTCAGGTCGAACAGGTCGGCGCCGTGCTGCGTGTCGTCGAATGCGTACGCAACGGTCTGGTAGATCGGGACGGCGACCGCGCGCGTGGTCGGGTCGGGACGATAACCGCCGTGCACGGCGATGGTTTCGAGGCGCCAGTTCGACTTGGCCTGATCGGTCATGGGTGCTCCGTTTGTTGTTGTGAAGGTCGAGGGTTCCTGCCGTCCGGCGATTATAGGAGCACGTGCGCAGCTGTCCTTAGAACGAATGGTTGGTTGCTTATGGGGGGGCGGCGCATAGAATGCCCTTTTCCGCAGACGAGAGGTGCGCGATGGATCAGGATCGGTGGAACCAGGTGGATGCGTATTTTTCGGCGACGCTCGTGCCGTCCGACGCTGCGCTCGACGCGGCGCTGGCGGCGAGCGACGCGGCCGGGCTGCCGGCGATCAACGTCGCGCCGAACCAGGGCAAGCTGTTGCAGCTGCTCGCGACGATCCGCGGCGCGCGGCGGATCCTCGAAGTCGGCACGCTCGGCGGCTACAGCACGATCTGGCTCGCGCGTGCGTTGCCGCCGGGCGGCTCGCTCGTGACGCTCGAACTGAATCCCGAGCATGCGAAGGTCGCGACGCAGAATATCGCGCGTGCCGGGTTCGCGGAAGCCGTGACGGTGGTGGTCGGCAGCGCGAAGGACAGCCTCGCGCGGCTCGTCGACGCCGGGGAGGCGCCGTTCGATTTCATCTTCATCGATGCCGACAAGGACAACAACGCCGTTTATCTCGACGCGGCGCTGAAGCTGGCGCGGCCCGGCACGGTGATCGTCGTCGACAACGTCGTGCGTGGCGGGCGCGTGGCCGATCCGGACAATCGCGAGCCGGACGTGGTCGGCGTGCGCGACGGATTCGCGCGCCTCACGGCCGAGCCGGCGCTCATGACGACCGCCGTGCAGACGGTCGGGCAGAAGGGCTGGGACGGATTCTCGATCTCGATCGTCGGCGCCGCGTGAGGTGACGCGTCAGTGCGAGCCGCCGGCCGCATCGGCCCGACGATACAGGCGCGGCCATTGAGCCCGGAACAGGCCGTTGCAGGTGCTGTGCGTCGCGAGGCCGTCGAGCACGAAGCGCCGGCCGTCGAAGACCCACGACGCGGTCGAGCCGCAATCGCCGGCGCTGCGCAACCGGACCGTGCTCGACAGCGTCGCGCTGGCGGAATCGTAGCCGGCGTCGGTCAGCTCGTTCGCGAACGACGCCGAATCGAGGCCCGCGCTCGCATTCTCGCCGAAGTTCATCGCGGCCGGCGCATACGGTGCGGTGCGGCGCACGCGATACCACAGGTCGGTGTGGTTATACAGGCTGCTGGTCTGGCACGGGATCGCGACGAGCGCCTCGTCGGACGAAATCGCGACGGCTCTCGACGCTTTCCTGCGGTCGCTCGCCGACATTTCGTCTTCGACCTCGGCCGCACATTGCTTCACGTCGGCACCGAATTTCGCGAGGACCGCGTCGACGAGCGGACGCTGTTCGTCGGCCGACAGGGTTGACACGGGCGGCGGCGCGGGCGTGACCGCGGGCGGCAAGGCGGGCGCGGCCGGCACCGACGATGCAGGCTTGGTGCCCGGGCGCAGCAGCGCCGTGACCGTACCGACGCGGCCCTGCGTGTCGTCGATCAGCAGTAGCGCGGCATTCAATCCCGACAATGGCGTACGAGCGGTGGGTGCCGCTGCCGGATCGCCGAAGCTCAGCAGTTGTGCATTACGCGCCGCGGCGAGCCACGCGGCCACCGTTGCCGGATCGTTGGTCCGGATCCGGAACGGGCGGGCTACGTCGTCGGTCTTGTCGCCGAACGCATGCCATTGCGCCGGCATTGCATCGAACGGTCGCCCGTCGACGCGTGCCGTGCGCAAGTCGACCGGCGCCGACGCGTAGAGATCGAGCGATGGTTGCGCGTCCGGGCCGGCATCGCGCGTCACGCGCAGGATCAGGCCGGTGCGTGCATCGTCGATATCGTCGGCGTGGCTTTCTGCGATACAGCGATTGCCGTTGTCGCAGACGACCGACCAGTTCTTGAAGTCGCGTTCGACCGGCGGCCGCGACAGCGGACGTGCCTCGGCAACGATCGGGGAAACGGCGAGGAGGGTGGCGATGGCGAGCGAAAGGCGGTGCGACATGACGGTTCGTATCGACTGTGGATGGGCGGGCGGAAGACGTCGGACTGCAAGCGCATCGTCAGCAAGCGGGGCAGGTCGAAGGCTGCGGCGCATGCGGCGGCGCGCGTTGCCGAACGGCATCGAGTATACCGCCGCAATGGGCTGCGATCGTGACGACGACGCGTAGTGGGCGGGCACGAACGTTGCTGGTCGGCATTGATCGGACAAGTGCGGATGCAAAAACGGCGCGATGCCCGCAGGCATCGCGCCGTTCACTTTCATCGACCGTCGACCACATCGCGCAGGAACGCATCGAGCATCGCCACGTCGCCCCACGGCCGCTTGTATTCGCGATCGTGTTCGGCATCGGCGAGCATCGTCTCGACCAGCGCGTGGATCGCCGGCCGGCGCGGCCCGTATTCGCTTTCGTTCGCGCTCATCTTCAGCGCGAGCAACGCGTCGAGCTCCGCGCGCACCGCCGGCTCGTGCACGGTGCCGTCGACGAGATCCGCGAAACGCATCGGCGGCATCCCGAGCCCCATGTCGATCCAGCGCACCGCGAGCAGCGGCCGCAGCACGTACAGGTACTTCTTGTAACGCACCGTGTCGCCTTGCAGATAGCCTCGAAAATTCTTCTTCGCCATCGCGTGGTAGTGATGACGCCCTCGTACCGGCGAGAAGAACGCCGATGCCAGCGACCTGAGCCGTGGCGCCCAGCGCGCATCTTCGCGATACACGACGGGCGAGTCGAGCCATTCGAGGAGCGTCGGGTTCGAGCGGCGCAGCAGTTGCAGCGCCTTGCGCAATTCCCAGCCGCTGACGTCGAGCTCGTCGTCGAGCGGCCGCTCGATCACGTCGCGTTGCGGTTCGACGCTCAGGTACCAGTCGCGCCGGTGTGCATACACGAAGCGTACGTCGTAATCGCTGTCCGGTGACGCGAATCCCCAGCCGCGGCTGCCCGATTCGCACGCGAACAGCACGCTCACATCATGGCGGCGCTCGACTTCCGCGAGCTCCGCCATCACGCGCGCCCGCACCGCCGGGTCGACCGGATGCGCGCTGCGCACGGTCGTCATTGCCTTGTCGGTTTTCATTGTTGTCGTTTCCCTTTCGTTGTGCGCGGCCGCCGGCCATCGGCCGCGCACCGCGCTATCCTTTCACGCACACCACCTGGCGCAGCGTATGCACCACTTCGACGAGACTGCGCTGGGCCGCCATCACCGCGTCGATGTCCTTGTAGGCCATCGGGATTTCGTCGACGACGCCCGCGTCCTTCCGGCATTCGACGCCCTGCGTCGCCTTCGCCTGATCGTCGGCCGTGAAGCGGCGCTTCGCTTCGGTGCGGCTCATCGTCCGACCCGCGCCGTGGCTGCACGAGCAGAAGCTTTCCGGATTGCCGAGCCCGCGCACGATGAAGCTTTTCGCGCCCATCGAGCCCGGAATGATCCCGAGCTGCCCCTTCTGCGCGGACACCGCACCCTTGCGCGTCACGAGCACGTCTTCGCCGAAGTGGCGTTCGCGCTGCACGTAGTTGTGGTGGCAGTTCACCGCGTGTTCGTCGACCGAGAACGGCTTCGCGATCACGCCGCGCGCCGCGCCGATCACTGCGTCCATCATCGCCTGCCGGTTGCGGCGCGCGTAGTCCTGCGCCCAGCCGACCGCCTCGACGTAGTCGTCGAAGTGGCGGCTGCCCTCGGTGAAATACGCGAGGTTGCGGTCCGGCAGGTTCGCGATGTGCTGCCGCATGTCGGCCTGCGCGAGTTCGATGAACAGGCTGCCGATCGCATTGCCGACGCCGCGCGAGCCGCTATGCAGCATGAACCACACGTGGTCCGCCTCGTCGACGCACACTTCGATGAAGTGGTTGCCGGTGCCGAGCGTGCCGAGATGCGCGTAGTGGTTCGTCTTTTCCAGCTTCGGATACTTGTCGACGATCCGCTGGAAGCCCGGTTGCAGCGCCTTCCACGATTCGGTCACGGCGGCCGGCGTGCGGTCGCCCCACGCGCCCGGATCGCGGCGGCCCGGCGCGCGGCCGTGTGGCACCGCGCGTTCGATCGCGCTGCGCAGCCCAGCGAGCGAATCCGGCAGGTCGGACGCCACAAGCGTCGTGCGCGCGGCCATCATCCCGCAGCCGATGTCGACGCCGACCGCGGCCGGAATGATCGCGCCCTTCGTCGGGATCACGCTGCCGATCGTCGAGCCCTTGCCGAGATGGACGTCCGGCATCACCGCGACGTGGCTGAAGATGAACGGCATCTGCGCGGTGTTGCGCAGTTGCGCGCGTGCTTCGTCCTCGACGGCGACGCCTTGCGTCCACATCTTCACCGGCTTGCCGTTCGCCAGTTCCATCACCTGGTAATCCATGTCTGTCATTTGCTTCACCTGATTCATTTCGGGGTCCGGCGCGATTCACCTGCATCGCGCCGGATCCTGCATTACGCGCCCTTGATGCTGACGAGCCCGTTCAACACCTGGTCGAGACCGCCGAACACCGAGATGCGGTCGATCCGTTCCGCGACGCGCTCGAGCGTTTCCAGCTCCTTGAGCCGCAGCGCGGTCGGGTTTTCTTCCATCACCTTCGCGGTGTTCAGCAGCGAGCGCGTGGCCGCCGTTTCCTCGCGGCGGCGAATCACGTTCGCCTGCGCGGACTTCTCCGCTTCGACCACCTGCGCGAGGATCGTCTTCATGTCGCCCGGCAGCACGATATCCTTCACGCCGACGCTGCGCACGTCCACGCCCGAATCGTCGAGACGGGCGCGCACTTGCGCGATCACGACGTCGTCGAGCGACTGCTTGTCTTCCAGCAGTTCGTCGAGCGAACGCGTGCCGACCGCCGAACGCAGCGCGAACTGCAGCTCGCGATACAGGTGTTCGACCGGTTTCTGCAACTGGCCGAACGCATGCAGCACGTCCGCATAGCGCCACGTCGCCGACAGGTTCAGCCGCAGCGCGACCTTGTCGCGCGTCAGGATTTCCTGCCCGCCGACTTCGAGCGCCTGCAAGCGCAGATCGACCAGTTCGACCGCGACGTCGCGGTTGAAGCGCCAGAACGCCGACGTACCCGCGTCCAGCAATCGCTCGATCTTGCCGTCGATCTTCAGTACACCGACGTGGTACGCCGGCACTTGCGCCAGCAGTACGCCCGTCAGCCCTGCCACGCCGCGCGCACGCAGCGACGGTTGCACGATGCGCTTCACGAGCGCGGCGGGCAGCATGCTGTCCTGCGCGAGATCGATGCGCTCCAGTCGGTGCGCGGTCAGGCCGCGCCAGTACAGCCGGCGCGTGCCCGGCGCCAGAATCTCGACGAGCACGTCGTCTTCATAGCGCAAGCCGGCTTCGTCGTCGGCGAGATCCATCGCGACGAAATACTGCGCGAGCACGTCCGGTGCGTCGTGACGCAGGTAGTCGGCCAGTGCGGCGTCGGCGAGCGGCGCGTCGAGACGCGCGGTCTGCACCGACAGGCGCTTGAACGGATCGAAGGCCTTGAACACGCCCGGTTCCAGCACCTTCACGAAATCGCCTTCATTCATCAGCAGCGCGCGTTCGTTCTTTTTTACAACATGACGCTTCCACATATTTTTGTCCTTTTCTTCAATGGCCGCCGGGTGACGCGCATCGTGCGGATCGCGGGGCGACGCAACCGGGCGGGCGGCGCGCTGGCCCGGCGTCGAAGTGCACGGCGACGCGTCCTGCATTGCGTCGTCGTGCGCCTTCGCGCGGGCCGTGCGGCCGCCCGGCCGATCGCGCGGAACCGCAACCGGTCCGACGCGCGGCGGGCCTTGCGGCCCGCACCGGCGGGTACTGCTTTTCATACAAGACCGTCCTTGCGGACAGCGTTCGAGCGGGATTCGAACCCGCCACAGGCCGGCTTTCGCCGGCTGCTCGACCTATGAGCTTCCGAACAGTGGGCGCCCCGGGATTCGAACCCGGGCGAAGCGTCCTGGCGCGCCCCTTTGCCTTCGTCTGTCCATGGCGGCATGCGCTGCCGCGACGAACGAGGTTCGGCGGCGGCGCACCAGCAGGGCTTGCTGAACCCTGGCTCGTGGGCCAGCGGGACATCCGGCGTCTTCTATTTAGCGAGGAGCGTGCCAGCGGTCGGATTGGTGCTCGAAAAAATTCCCAAGCCTTTGAGGTAGAAGGAAAAATTATTTTGTGTGACGGATGAAGGTATGCACATCCGGCCGTCGCATGATGCGGGAAATCCGATACAATCAGATCGCCTATTATCTTGTGGGATAAATATGCGCAAGACCGTCGCGATCGGCTTTCTCGGCACCGTGCTCGACCAGGGCGGCGGCTCGCAGCGCCGCTGGCGTAACTGGCGGCCGACGATTTCGCTGTGCGAGCAGCGTGACACGCCGATCGACCGGCTCGAACTGCTGCACTCGCCGAACTACGCGCGGCTCGCGAACCGCGTGAAGCAGGACCTGGAGCGCGTGTCGCCGCACACCGACGTGCGGCTCATCCCGCTGGAGATTCGCGATCCATGGGATTTCGAGGAGGTCTACGCGACGCTGCACGATTTCGCCCGCGCCTACCCGTTCGATCTCGATCGCGAGGACTATCTGATCCACATCACGACGGGCACGCACGTCGCGCAGATCTGCTGGTTCCTGCTGGCGGAGGCACGCTACCTGCCTGCGCGTCTCGCGCAGACGGCGCCGCCGCAGAAGACCGACGAAGGGCCGAGCGGGCCCGGCACGATGTCGGTGATCGATCTCGACCTGTCGCGCTACAACCGGATCGCGCAGCGCTTCACGCGCGAGCGCGACGAAACGGTGTCGTTCCTGAAGGCCGGCATCGCGACGCGCAACGCGCGCTTCAATGCGCTGATCGAGCAACTCGAGCGCGTGGCCGTGCGTTCGCGCGCGCCGATGCTGCTGGTCGGGCCGACGGGGGCCGGCAAGTCGTTTCTCGCGAAGCGCGTGTATGAGCTGAAGCGCGGCCGGCATCGGCTCGCGGGGCCGTTCATCGAGATCAACTGCGCGACGCTGCGCGGCGACGCGGCGATGTCGACGCTGTTCGGGCACGTGAAGGGCGCGTTCACGGGGGCGCAGTCGGCGCGCGCGGGGCTGCTGCGCGCGGCGGACAGCGGGCTGCTGTTTCTCGACGAGATCGGCGAACTCGGGCTCGACGAACAGGCGATGTTGCTGAAGGCGATCGAGGAGAAGCGCTTCCTGCCGGTGGGCGCGGACGTCGAGGCGAGCAGCGATTTCGAGCTGATTGCGGGCACGCACCGCGACCTGCGGCAGATGGTGGCGGCTGGTACGTTCCGTGAGGATCTCTATGCGCGGATCAACCTGTGGACCTACGAATTGCCGGGGCTCGCCGAGCGCCGCGAGGACATCGAGCCGAACCTCGAATTCGAGCTCGACCGTTTCGGCCGCGAGCAGGGCGAGCAGGTGCGTTTCAACGTCGAGGCGAAGCGGCGCTATCTCGCGTTCGCGGCATCGCCGCGCGCGACGTGGGCCGGCAACTTCCGCGAACTGTCGGCCTCGGTCACGCGGATGGCGACGCTGGCCGATGCGGGGCGGATTACCGAGGCGCTCGCCGAGCAGGAGGTCGAGCGGCTGACGCGAACGTGGTCGTCGCCGGGCGGCGCGGGAGCGTCCGAGGCGTGCGTCGACGCGGTGTTCGGTGCGCGTGCGGCGGAACTCGACCTGTTCGACCGTGCGCAGCTCGAACGCGTGCTCGACGTGTGCCGCACGTCGGCGAGCCTGTCGGAAGCCGGCCGCACGCTGTTCGCGGTGTCGCGGCAGAGCAAGAAGCAGCCGAACGATGCGGACCGTCTGCGCAAGTATCTCGCGCGGTTCGGGCTCGATTGGGACGGCGTGCGGCGCGCGCTCGATGGCGTGTGATGACGAGAGGGGCGCGTGATGTTCGCGCTGCGTAGAGCGTTCGGGCGTGTCGTATCGTACGCGGTAACTTCAGGAGCATTGTCGTGATCGAGATTCCGTTGACGGTCAGGCCGCTGTTTGTCGCGGCCGGGTGGAGCGGCCCTGCCGACGGCCGCATATCGACCCGTGACGGCGAACATCCGGGCGATGCGATCCTGCGCGAATTCGGCGCGTTGATCGTGGGCGCGGAGCAGGCCCGGCGCAGCGGGGAGACCTGTGCGCCGATGGGAATCGCATTTCGCGCACTGAAGCGTCAGGATGAACAGATTGCCGCGTGGGAGCGGGCGCTCGACACGACGATGATCGGAATCGCCGAGGACGATCTCGGCTACGTCGAGTTTTATGTCGATACACGCGGTCGCGTGTTCACGACGAATTGCGTGATGGACGGCGTCTATCTGACTGGATTCACGTTCGGCGACGCGATCGAACGCGCGTTGCTCGGGCGAGTCTCGATTCCGCTATTGCTCGACAAGCAGGCGTCGATCGCCTATTACGGCGCGCATCTGACGGGCGACGACCCGCGCGTCATGACGGCCGCGCAGCTGCTGGCCGGCAATGAGGGATCGCGCGCGGCGCCGTGATGCAGCGGGGCTTCAGTCGATGGCCGACGCGGCCGCATCCCGGAACGGGACCAGGAATGCCCAATCCGGATGTGCTGCCGCGACGTCCGCAATCCCGCGCGCGAACGCGTGCGCCGGCAGCCACGGATACCCGAACGCCGCCTGCAGCCGATCGAGTTTCAACGACTGCGGATCGTCTATCGTATCCATCCGCGCGATATGAATGTGCAGCGCGGCAATCCGCGCAACGTCCTCGTTTTCGCCATCGACGGCGAACTGCCAGCGGTACGTGCCGTGTCCGATCCGCAGCGCGCCGCTGTCCTTCTGCCGCATCACGACGAGCCACGGCATGCGGCTGACGCCGTGTTCATCGACCGGCGGGTTCGTGCAGACGTAATAGGTCCGGCACTGCTCGAACCGCTCGCCGAATGCCTCGACCAGCGTGTGCGCAATGGCCGCTACGCCCGTCACGCGCGGTGGAAAATCGATGTCGTCGCTGGCGAGCGAAAAGCTCAGCTCGGCCTCGGCTGCGAAGCAGTCGGCGATCAGCGCGGCCTCGTTCAGGTCCTTCGCGCGCAGATAGCATTCGAGCAGCGCGCGGACCGTGACGGGATGAAGCGGGAAGGGCATGCTCAAGCCTCCAGATACGGGAAATCGGGCCACATGCAGGCCGCCGGACTGGCCGAGGCCGCAGGTGCCTTTGCCGTATAATTTCGTTCCAAAGCTAAATTCGCATGACCGCACGGAGCGTCGACGTCATGGCCAAGCAGCAAGAGGAGTCCGTTCTGACCATTACCAACCCGGCCTGCCTGATCGACGGCACGGACACGGAATTCCGCCACCTGATCAACGGGCTGCTGCCGTTCGCGGCGCGCCTGCTGTCGGTGCGCGACGGTTTCGGCTCGTTGATCGGCCTCACCGGCATCCAGTATTCGCTGCTCGTGTCGATCGCCCATCTGTCGCACGACGACGTCGTGACCGTCAACCGCCTCGCCGATCACCTGCACCTGAGCGGCGCCTTCGTCACGATCGAGACCGGCAAGCTGAAGAAGCTCGGCCTGATCGACAAGCGCTCGGACCCCGACGACAAGCGCAAGATGCGGCTCACGGTCACGTCGGCCGGCTCGAAGCTGCTGAAAGCGCTCGCCGATACGCAGCAGCGAATCAACAACGTGCTGTTCGAAGGCGTGACGAAAACCGAATTCAAGACACTCTGCTCGGTGATCGACCGCCTCGTCACCAACGGCGATCGCGCGACGCTCGATCTCGCGCACATGATCGCGCGCCAGGAAAAAGGCTGACGCGCGCCGGCCGCCGGCGGCGCTCAGTGCGCGGCCCACTCGATGGCATTCAGGTCGACCCCTTCAAGATGCATGTCCCACAGCGGGCTCAGTTCACGCAGCTTGCCGACCGTGTCGCGCACCTGCGCGATCACGCTGTCGACCTCGGCTTCGGTCGTGAAGCGGCCGAGCGTGAAGCGGATCGAGCTGTGCGCGAGCTCGTCGCTGCGGCCGAGCGCGCGCAACACATACGACGGCTCCAGCGACGCCGACGTGCACGCGGAGCCTGACGACACCGCGACGCCCTTGATCCCCATGATCAGCGATTCGCCTTCGACGAAATTGAAGCTGACGTTCAGGTTGTGCGGAATCCGGCGCGCGAGGTCGCCGTTCACGTAAACCTCGTCGAGCGTCGACAGGCCGGCCAGCAGCCGGTCGCGCAACGCGCCGACGCGGCGGCTTTCTTCCGCCATTTCTTCCCGGGCCAGCCGGAACGCTTCGCCCATCCCGACGATCTGGTGCGTCGGCAGTGTGCCGGAACGCATCCCGCGTTCGTGGCCACCGCCGTGCATCTGCGCTTCGATGCGCACGCGCGGCTTGCGGCGCACGTACAGCGCACCGATCCCCTTCGGGCCGTACACCTTGTGCGCGGTCACCGTCAGCAGGTCGACGTTCAGCGCATTCACGTCCACCGGAATCTTGCCGGCCGCCTGTACCGCATCGCAATGAAACATGATGCCGCGCGCGCGGCACAGCGCACCAATTTCGGCCACCGGCTGGATCACGCCCGTTTCGTTGTTCGCGAGCATCACCGATACCAGGATCGTGTCGGCGCGCAGCGCCTGCTGCAACGCGTCGAGGTCGAGCAGGCCGTCTTCCCGCACGTCGAGATACGTGACATCGAAACCCTGGCGTTCGAGTTCGCGACACGTATCGAGCACGGCCTTGTGCTCGGTCTTCACCGTCACGAGATGCTTGCCCTTGCCTTGATAGAAGTGCGCGGCGCCCTTGATCGCGAGGTTGTTGCCTTCGGTCGCGCCGGACGTCCACACGATTTCGCGCGGATCGGCACCGAGCAGCGCGGCGACGTGCGCGCGCGCTTCCTCGACGGCCTGCTCGGCATCCCAGCCGTAGCTGTGGCTGCGTGAAGCAGGGTTGCCGAACTGCGCGTGCAGGAACGGCACCATTTTGTCGACCACGCGCGGATCGACTGGCGTCGTCGCGCTGTAGTCCATGTAGATCGGACGGGATTGCATCGAAAGGGCTCCGGAAAGCGGTGTCTCGCACGGGGCGCGAGCGCCGGGGAATGCGGTTGCCGCAGTGTACGTGGACATTCGCATGTGCCACGCAACATCCATCCCGCGAGTAGGGTTGTCTTTCAAACAAAGCTTTCAACATCAGGGTTTACGACATCTTGAACCGGGGTTTTTGTTTGCATTCAATGAAAGCTAAATAACAAAGATAATTAACGGTGCTTTGTTGGTGCGGATTCCTCATCGGAATCCGGCAATGCAAACCAAGGAGGACGAGATGAGCGAGAACCATGCCGGAACCGGCGCGGATGCCGACGAGCAGCGGCGCTTCCGCACCGCACTGTCGATGTTCGCGACGGGCGTCGCGGTGATTACCGCCCCGCGCAAGGAGGGGACGCCGATCGGTATCACGGTCGCGTCGTTCAATTCGGTGTCGCTGGATCCGCCGCTGATCCTGTTCTCGGTCGACCGTCGCAGCCTGAGCCTCGGCGACCTGGCCGGCGCGGACGGATACGCGGTCAACGTGCTCGACGAGACGCAGCAGCACCTGTCGAACTGCTTCGCGAAAGCGAGCGGCAACAAGTGGGGCTGGCGCGGCGGCGCGGCCGGCGACGACGGCGGGGTGCTGCTGCCCGATGCGCTCGCGACGTTCGAATGCGAGCCATATGCGCAATACGACGGCGGCGACCACGTGATCTTTGTCGGCCGCGTGACGCGGCACCGCGCGCGCTCGGACGGGCGCCCGCTGATCTTCTTCGGCGGACGCTACCGCGCGCTCGACGGCGCGCATGCGCCGGCCATGTGAACGCAATCCACGATTCATTCCACCCAGGAGGACATTATGATCAAGAACGGCACTCAGCACATCGCGTCGCTGCGCGACGGACGGCAGGTCTACCTGAACGGCCAGCCGGTCGGCGACGTGACCGCGCACGCGGCATTCCGCAATTCGATCCGCAGTTACGCGAGCCTGTACGACTATCAGGCACGGGACGAAAACGTCGAGAAGATGACGTTCGTGTCGCCCGACTCGGGTAATCGCGTCAGCCGGATCTGGCAACTGCCGACGTCCTATGACGAACTCGTCGAGCGCCGTGCCGCGCTGGAAGCGTGGTCGGAGCTGCATTACGGCTTCATGGGCCGCTCGCCCGACCACGTCGCGTCGTGCCTCTCCGGCATGTATATGGGCGCCGACGTGTTCGAACAATACGACCCGGCGCGCGCCGGCGCGCTGCGCGACTACTACCGTTATGCACGCGACAGCGACCTGTTCCTGACCTACGTGATCGTGAATCCGCAGGCGAACCAGTCGAAGACGGCGCACGAGCAGGAGGACAAGTACCTCGCGGTCGGCATCGTCGATCAGGATGCCGAAGGCATCACGGTGCGCGGGGCGAAGATGCTCGCGACCAGCGGGATCATGGCGAACGAAGTGTTCTGCAGTTGCATCCAGCCGCTGCGCGAAGGCGACGAGATGTACGCGCTGTCGTTCGCGGTGCCAATGAACGCGAAGGGCATGAAGATCATGTCGCGCAAGTCGTACGAGGAGCACGCGACGTCGGTGTTCGACAACCCGCTGTCGAGCCGCTTCGACGAGAACGACGCGGTGCTGTATTTCGACGACGTGAAGGTGCCGTGGGAGCGGATCTTCGTCGTCGGCAATACCGCGATGTGCGCGAAGCAGTTCCATGCGACGCCCGCCCACGTGTACCAGAACTATCAATGCCAGGTGCGCCTGATGACGAAGCTGCGCTTTCTCGTCGGACTCGGCTTGAAGATCTCCGAGGTCAACGGCACGAACGCGTTCCCGCAGGTGCGCGAGACGCTGGGCCAGCTCGCGGCCGAAGCGTCGATGGTTGAGGCGTGGGTCTACGGGATGGAAGCGAAGGGCACGGTCGTCAACGGCTTCTACGTGCCCGACCGCAACATGCTGTACGGCTCGCAGGTCGTCACGCAGCAGCTCTATTCGAAGGTGCTCAACACGCTGCGCGAGCTCGCCGGCGGCGGCATGATCATGCTGCCGTCCAGCGTGCGCGATTTTGAGAACCCCGACCTGCTGCGCATCATCGAGAAGACGCAGAAGTCGCCGGTGTGCTCGTCCGAGGATCGCGTGAAGTTCTTCAAGCTCGCGTGGGACGCGGTCGGCTCCGAATTCGCGTCGCGCCACAACCAGTACGAACTGTTCTATGCCGGCGCGTCGTTCGTCACGAAGGGCCATGCGTATCGCACGTACGACTGGCAGCGCGCGTCGCACCTGGTCGAATCGATGCTCGGCAGCTATTCACTGAACCAGGAACTGTCGACGCCGCGCGCCGCCTGACGGGCCGCATCGAAACCCGCTTACCCGCTATCGCAATCAGGAGAGACAGATGGCCATCAACAAGCTTCACGACGAATTCCACACGCTGGACATGCAGCGCGACTGGCGGCTGCCGGAGGGCTATGACCCGGCGTCCGGCGCGCAGGAGCTGATCCTGTCCGGCGCGCTCGACACCGAGCGCAAGCGCGGCAGCCGCACACGCCTGCTGCGCCTGCCGGCCGGGCTGCACACGAAGAAGCCGTTCGTGCACGACTACTGGGAAGAGGTGTTTCTGGTCGAAGGCGACCTGACCGTCGGCAACGACGAGCACGGCAACGGCGGCACGCCGTTCAACGGCTACACGTACGCGGTGCGTCCGCCCGGCGCGTGGCACGGTCCGTTCAAGTCGAACGGCGGCTGCGTGCTGCTGGAAATCCACTATTACGATCCGGCGTGAATTCGGCCGGTCAATGACAGACAGCGGGCCCGTGGCATCGCGCGGCCCGCGACGAGGAGCATTCGATGAAAACCATCACGTTCGCGATCGACGGTCGCGACGGCCGCACCGAGCGCGCGATCGCGATCGACACGCTCGTGATCGCGGGCTGGACCGGCCGCGATACGGTCGCCATGGAAAAGCATATCCGCGAGCTGGAAGCACTCGGCGTGAAGCGCCCGGCGACCACGCCGGTGTTCTACCGCGTCGCGGCCGATCGCCTCGACCCGTCGCCGGCGATCCAGGTCTCGGGCGGGCAGAGCAGCGGCGAAGCGGAATTCGTGCTGGTGCGCGACGGCGGCGAGACCTTCGTCGGCATCGCGTCCGATCACACCGACCGCGAGGTCGAGACGTACGGCATCACCGTGTCGAAGCAGATGTGCGGCAAGCCGTGCGCGAACACGCTGTGGAAGCTCGACGACGTGGCCGGTCACTGGGATCGACTGGTGTTGCGCGCGTACGCGACCATCGACGGCGAGCGCGTGCTGTATCAGGAAGGCAACGTGACCGCGATGCGTACGCCGGACGATCTGCTCGCGCAGTTCGCGCGCCATGACGGCCGCTTCGAGGACGGCACCGCGATGCTGTGCGGCACGCTCGCGGCGATCGGCGGCATCCGGCCGGCCGAGCGGTTCGAGGTTGAGCTGGAAGACCCGGTGCTGGGCCGCACGATCCGGCATGCGTATGCGGTGGACACGCTGCCCGTCGCCGGCTGACGCCATCGACGCGTGCGCACTCAGGCGCGGCAGATCGCGATGATCTCCGCGCTGCTCGCCTCGTCGAACGGTGCATGCTCCCAGTCGCCGCACCAGTCGGCCGACGCAAAACCGGCTGTCGTCACGCGCGCCTGCAATTCGGGGTGCGCGATGAAACGCAGCCGGCTCGTATTCGTCAGCACCGTATCGTCGCGACGGAAGCGGTAGTGCGTGTCGAACGTCACGATCGCGCCGTCGATCGCACGCACCGCGTGATGGAGATCGACGATGCCGAGTTCGTGCGATTCGACGCGGCGTGCCGATTGCGCGGGCGTCCATGCTCGCCATGGTTCGGTGCGCGGGTTACGGGTGTCGAACAGGAAGCGGCCGCCGTCGGCGAGCACGCGTCGCACGCCGCGCAGCGTCGCGTCGATGTCGTCGTCGGTCAGCAGGCACTGGAACGCGTGCCCGGTCATCACGACCGCATCGAACGGCGCGCCGGGCGGCAGGCCGTCGAGCGCGCCGGCGAACCAGCGCACGGCGTCGGCGCCCCGCTGGCGTCGCGCGTAATCGATCATCGCCGGTGCGGGATCGATCGCGACGACGTCATGCCCGGCCGCCGCGAGCCGTCGTGCGAACGTGCCGGTGCCGCAGCCGAGATCGAGAGTGCGTTGCCGTCCGGCGCCGATCGCGGCGGCGTAGAACGCGAAGTCCCGATCGCCGGCGTTGAACAAGTCGTACACCGCGACGAGGCGCGGGTCGGTGTAGAGCAGGTCCGCACCGGCGTGTGTCATGCGGTCGCGCGCATCAGCGCTGCTGCACGGCCACGCGCAACCCGAGCGCGATGAAGATCGAGCCGATGATCTTGCCCTGCCAGCGCGTGAGCCACGTGAGCCGCTTCACGATGCGGCCGAGCGGGCGGATCGAGCACGCGAGCAGCGTCGTGTAGAGCGAACTGAGCACGACGAAGATCAGCCCGAGCACTGCGAACTGCACGAACGTCGAGCCGCGTTCCGGATGCACGAACTGCGGCATGAACGCGAGAAAGAACAGCGCGGTTTTCGGATTCAGCACTTCGGCGGGAATCGCCTGCAGGTATGCGTTGAGCGGCGTGACGGGCGACACCTGCGGCAGCGACGGGTCGGCAGCTTTCTTCAGCAGCGCGCGCACGCCGAGATAGATCAGGTACGCGGCGCCGGCCAGCTTCACGACGTTGAACGCGAGCGCTGACGTCATCAGCAGCGCGGACAGCCCGACGGCCGCGAACAGCGTATGCACGAAGTCGCCGCTCGCGACGCCGAGGCCGGTCAGGATGCCGGTCTTGCGCCCGCCCTGCACGGTGCGGCTCAGCACGAGCAGCACGGCGGGGCCGGGAATCAGGAACAGGCCCAGAACGACGGCCGTGAAGGTGGTCAGGGTGGTCAGGTCGAACATGGCGGCTCCGGCAGGTGGCGCAGCGGCAGGGGATCGGCGCATTGTATTCGGTTCGGCGCGCGGCCGCAGACGCCTTCCCGAACGGCACGGCTGCGCCGGCGCCTTTCTGGTATAAGCACGACAGGACGCGCGACACCGGCGTCCGTCCTTTTCCACAGCCCGTCGTTCCATGCGCGACCTTCCACCGATCACCGATCCCGCCGCGGACGCCGACGTCTATCACGTGCCGCGTCCGCTCGTCGTGTTCGGCGGCTCGGTCGTCGAGCCCGAATGGCGGCTGGAGCGGCACAGCCATCGCCAGGCGCAACTGCTCTACACACTGAGCGGCGTCGTCTATTGCGAGATCGACGGCGGCGTGTGGAGCGCGCCGCCGCAATGCACGGTCTGGATTCCGGGCGATGTCCCGCATGCGGCGCGCGGCTCGGCCGGCGCGACCTTCTACGCGGTACTGGTCGAACCCGACGCGGCGCTCGACCTGCCCACGCGCTGCTGCACGCTGGCCATGTCGCCGCTGCTGCGCGAGTTGCTGCTGAAGGCGGCCAGCTTCCCGAACCTGTACGACGTCGACGGGCCGCAAGGGCGGCTGGTGGCGACGCTGCTCGACGAACTCGTCGCGGCGCCGGTCGAGGATCTGTACCTGCCGATGCCGACCGACCGCCGGCTGCGCAAGCTGATCGACCATCTGCTCGACGATCCGGCCGACAAGTCGTCGCTGCCCGAACTCGCGCGGCGCGCGGGTATCAGCGAGCGCAGCCTCACGCGCCTCGCGACGAAGGAACTCGGGATGAGCCTCGGCGACTGGCGCCGGCGGCTGCACGTCGCGCTGTCGCTGCGGATGCTGACGACCGGCCGCCGCGTGCACCAGATCGCGATCGATCTCGGCTACGAGAGCGCGAGCAGCTTCGTCACAATGTTCCGCAAGGCGACCGGCAAGCCGCCGACGCAATTCCTGACCGACCGGCAACGCTGAACGGCCGGACTGCGTCCGCGCACGTTTGGCCGGATTGAAAAAGCAGTTGGCCGGGATGAGAAATGACGCATGAGGGGCCGATCCATAAAATGAGAATCGTTCTCATCTGGAGGCCGACATGCAAATCGTCACGACTGAATTCCCGTTTGTCTGGCTGCGTTACAGCGGCTCGACCCACACCGATCCCGCCCGGCTGATTGCCGAACTCGATGCGCTGCTGGCGCGCCGCGAACGCTTCGTTCTTCTGACCGACGATGCGCCGTCCGGCGACGATCGCGCCGACAACGATCACGAGATGCGCAAGCAGCTCGCGAAGTGGAGCAAGGCCAACCGCGCGCTGTCGCGCGAATGGATCCCCGGGATGATCGCGATCGAGCCCAGTGCGGCGCGGCGCGTGGCGCTCAATGCCTTTTCGAGCGCCTTCGAGAAGGTCTGGGGTTATCCGCTGAACGCGGCGGCGAGCCGCGACGACGCGCTGGCGCTCGCGCAACGGCTGCTCGCCGAACCGGCGCCCGGCGTCGCGGCGGCGAACGCCTGACCCCGCGGCCACGCAGGTCGCGCGGCTTGCGTCGACATCGACACGCACGCACGGTGCGCGAACGCGCGCTGCGGCATATCGCAACCACGCAGAGGTGTCCCGTGGACAATCCGATCCGCGCGATGCGCATCTTCACGCGCATCGTCGAAATGAACAGCTTTACGCGCGCGGCGCAGGCGCTCGGCATTTCGCGCGCCACCGCGACGCGCACCGTGCAGGAGCTCGAAGCGGCGCTCGGCATGCCGCTGCTGGTGCGCACGACGCGCGCGTTGCGGGCGACGCCCGAAGGCGACGCGTATTACCGGCGCTGCGTCAGCATCACCGCGGACGTCGACGAACTCGAGGCGAGCATCCGCGGCGCCGCGCTGCATCCGAGCGGGCCGCTGCGCGTCGAATTGCCGGCGTCGGTGGCGGCGATCGTGTTGCCGGCGCTCGGCGGGTTTCATGCACGGCATCCCGATCTCGACCTGATGCTCGCCGTGGCCGGGCGCGCGGGCGATCGCATCGGCGACGCGATCGACTGCAGCGTCCGACTCGGTGCGCTGCCCGATTCGTCGCTCGTCGCGCGCCGGCTCGGCTCGCTCGAGCGCGTGACGTGCGCGAGCCCCGCGTATCTCGACCGCTTCGGCGTGCCGCGCACGCCCGACGATCTGGGCGCGCATCGCGCGGTAGGCGGGTCGCACGTGTTCGGCCAGCGTCCGGCCGAGCTCGAGTTCGTGGTGGACGACGCGGTGCGCAAGGTACGGCTCGACGGCATCGTCAGCGTGGACGACGAGCAGGCGTATCTCGCCTGCGGCGTGCACGGCCTAGGGCTGATCCAGCCGACGTGCGTCGCCGCGCAGCCGCTGATCGACGCGGGGCGGTTGCGGGAAGTGCTGCCGCGCTGGCAACCCGATGCGCTGGCCGTGTCGGCCGTCTACGTGAAGCGACCGCACGTGTCGCCGGGGGTGCGCGCGTTCGTCGACTGGATCGCCGAGCGTTTCGTGCAGGCCGGGCACGAGCAGACAGGGCTGGCGGCGGCGGGGGCAGTGGGGTGGCGGCCGGCGCTTGGCGCAGTCGCTATCTGCGATCGCTACAACGGGTTGGTAGCGGCGGCCTGACGGGGGTATGCGGACGGAACGTCCTCAAGCGGTTGCGAGGCGGAACGCGCTGGCCATCCGATCCGTATCGAACGATGTAAATATTTTGGCTATGTGATGCGAAATTCGCCAAAATATTTTCCTCGTATGCGGCGGGGCCAGCAGTGCAGCCGCATACGGACGGGCGAAGGCGTGCGCATGCCCGCACCAGTGCGCACCGACACCCGACCCACACGGAGCGTGGAGCGCTGCCTTACACCGCGTTAAACCGCCCCAATTCTTCCGCCAGGAAATCGACGAACGCGCGAATCCGCGTGGACATCTGGTGACGCTGCGCATACACCGCGTAGATGTCGGCGCTCGGCGTTTCATGGTCGGGCAGCACGACGACCAGCCGCCCGTCGGCGAGATAGTCGCGCAGATCCCATTCCGCGCGCATCAGGATCCCGTGCCCGTCGAGCGCCCACTTCACCGCGATCTCGCCGTCGTTCGTCGTCAGGTTGCCGTTGATCCGCACGGCTTCCGTGTGGCGGGCCGCGCCGCGCCCGCTCGTCAGGCGCCACACGCCGTAACCTTCGTCGCCTTGCCGGATGCCGATGCAGTTGTGCCGCGTCAGGTCGTGCGGCGTGCCGGGCGTCCCGTGCCGCGCGAGATACGCGGGCGCCGCGCACAGCAGCCGGCGGTTCGGGGCAAGCCGCCGCGCGACGACGCGCGTGTCGGGCGGTTCGCCGAAGCGAACGCACACGTCGAACGCGTCGTCCGTGAGCGGCGGCGGCATCACCGATAGCTGCAACTGCACCGACACCTCCGGATAGCGTGCGACGAAGCGCGAGATCGCCGGGCCGACGTGGCTGCGCCCGAACCCGAGCGTCGCATTCACGCGCAACAGGCCTTTCGGCCGCTGCTTCGCGCTGCCGAGCAGTTCGCCGAGTTCGTCCATCTGGTCGAGGATCCGCCGCGCGTAGTCGAGATAGACGTCGCCTTCGGGCGTCAGCATCATCCGCCGCGTCGTGCGGTTGACGAGCGTCACGCCCGCGCGCCGCTCCATCTGCGTGAGCCGCTTGCTGACGGCCGCCGCGGTCAGCCCGAGTTCGCGCGCGGCCGCGCTCAGGCTGCCCGACGCGGCCAGCGTCGAGAAGAAGCCGAGATCGGCCGGCTGGACGGTATCCGCCATGACGGGATTCATGAATTAAAGTTAAAGATGCTTTGAGTATAGCCCCGGTTTCCGTACTGCCGGTTCGGTAAAGTGCGTTCACGCTCAGATCAATCGAGGATGTCCGCATGAAGACCTACCGTATCGCAACGATTCCCGGCGACGGCATCGGCAAGGAAGTGGTGCCTGCGGCCAAGCAGGTGCTGGAAGCGCTGGCCCGCGGCAGCGACCGCTTTGCGTTCGCGTTCGAGGATTTCGACTGGGGCGCCGATTACTACCGCCGGCACGGCGCGATGATGCCGGCCGACGGCCTCGACGCGCTGCGCGGCAAGGACGCGATCCTGTTCGGCTCGGCGGGCGACCCCGACGTGCCCGACCACGTGACGCTGTGGGGCCTGCGCCTGAAGATCTGCCAGGGCTTCGACCAGTACGCGAACGTGCGCCCGACGCGCATCCTGCCCGGCATCGACGCGCCGCTGAAACGCTGCGGGCCGGACGACCTGAACTGGGTGATCGTCCGCGAGAACTCGGAAGGCGAATACGCGGGCGTCGGCGGCCGCGTGCACCAGGGCCATCCGATCGAGGCCGCGACCGACGTGTCGATCCTCACGCGCGCCGGCGTCGAACGCATCATGCGCTTCGCGTTCCGGCTCGCGCAGTCGCGACCGCGCAAGCTGCTGACCGTGATCACGAAGAGCAACGCGCAGCGGCACGCGATGGTGATGTGGGACGAGATCGCGAAGCAGGTCGCGCAGGAATTCCCCGACGTCACATGGGACAAGGAACTCGTCGATGCGGCGACCGCGCGCATGGTCAACCGCCCGGCGTCGCTCGACACGATCGTCGCGACCAACCTGCACGCGGACATCCTCAGCGATCTCGCCGCCGCGCTCGCCGGCAGCCTCGGCATCGCGCCGACCGGCAACATCGATCCCGAGCGCCGCTATCCGTCGATGTTCGAGCCGATCCACGGTTCCGCGTTCGACATCATGGGCAAGGGGCTCGCGAATCCGGTCGGCACGTTCTGGTCGGTCGTGATGCTGCTCGAGCATCTCGGCGAGACGGATGCCGCCATGCGCGTGATGCAGGCGATCGAGGCCGTGACGGCCGACCCGTCGCTGCATACGCGCGACCTCGGCGGCAGCGCGACGACCGCGCAGGTGACGGCGGCCGTCTGCGAGCGCGTCGCGAACGCGGCGGTCGCGGCCTGACGGCGGCGAGGCGGTGACGGCCGCGCGCGTGCGCAGCCGGGCACCGCCCGTTCGCTTCACTCAGGCATTTTCTGCCCGCGACTCGCGCATGCGACGCGAGCCGGGCGCCGGCCGGCGCTTAAGGTCCACCGACCGACGGCGCACGGCCCGACCTCGAAGGAGGAGACACATGCAAGCGGATCTGGAAACCCGCGTCGCGCGGAAACTGATGTGGCGCATCATTCCGTTCGTGATGCTGCTTTACTTCGTCAGCTTTCTCGATCGCGTCAACGTCGGCTTCGCCGCGATGACGATGAACAAGGCGATCGGCTTGTCGCCGACCGCGTTCGGGTTCGGCGGCGGCCTGTTCTTCATCGGCTATTTTCTATTCGAAGTGCCAAGCAACCTGATTCTCCACCGCGTCGGCGCGCGCATCTGGATCGCGCGGGTGATGATCACGTGGGGGATCGTGTCGGCCGTGTCCGCGTTCGCGGCCGGGCCGACCAGCTTCTACGTGCTGCGCTTCCTGCTCGGCATGGCCGAAGCGGGTTTCTTCCCCGGCATCATCCTGTACCTGAGCCTGTGGTTTCCCGTGAAGCAGCGCGCGGTGGCCGCCGCGTGGTTCATGGCGGCCGCGCCGATCTCGACCGCGATCGGTTCGCCGCTGTCGGGCGCGATCATGCAGATGCCGCCGCTGTTCGGGCTGGCCGACTGGCAGATGCTGTATATCGTCGAAGCGCTGCCGGCGGTCGTGCTCGGCTTCGTCGTGCTGAAGCGCCTGACCGATGCGCCGTCGCAGGCCGCGTGGCTGCGCGCCGACGAGCGCGACTGGCTGATCGCGAAGCTGAAAGCGGAAGCGGATGCGCGCCACACGCACGCCGGGCACACGGCCGGCGCGTGGCAGGCGCTGCGCGATCCGCGCGTGCTGGCGCTCGCGCTGATCTACTTCGGCACGTCGGCGGGGCTGTACACGCTCGGCCTGTGGGCGCCGTTGATGGTCAAGCAGTTCGGCTTCACCGCGTTGCAGACGGGCTTGCTGACCGGCATCCCGAGTATTGCCGCCGTGGTCGCGATGATCGTGTGGGCGCGGCATTCGGATCGCACCGGCGAGCGCACGTGGCACGTCGTGATTCCGTGCGTGCTCGCGTGCATCGGTTTCGTGTTCGCGGGGCAGGCGAGCACGGCGCTGCTGACCGTGCTCGCGCTGGTCGTCGTCAACATCGGCATCAGTGCCGCGAAGGCGCCGCTGTGGGCGATGCCGAGCGCGTTTCTGTCCGGGGCCGGCGCGGCGGCGGGCATCGCGATGATCAACTCGATCGGCAATCTCGGCGGGTTCGTCGGACCATTCGCGATCGGCTGGCTGAAGCATGTGACGGGCGGGTATGCGGCGGGGCTCTATGTGGTGGCGGGCACGCTCGCGGTGTCGGCGGTCGTCACGCTGATGCTGAGTCGCAAGGGGGCGCGGGAGCCGGTCGTGTCGGGCGTGGGGCAGCATCATTGACGATGCGGCTCTCGTTCCGACAGACGCGCGCGAGTGCTGGCACTTCCAACGCAATCGGGTCGGCATGGTCCGGTCCGACTGCCAGCGGCACTTCGCCCGTTCCAGTGCCGCCATGCATTCGTCGCGGCAATACCTTCGCGATGTCCCATGCACATGCGTTTGCCATCGTTTTCGACATAGCGACGAAACGATTGCTGAACGCTCGCGATACATACCTTTCCCGATACATCTCGGCGATCCGCCCGACGCTCCGTCCATCAATACGTGAACAGCTCGTAGTCGAGGCGGGCGCTCAAAATCCGTTGACCACCGTGCCGGGTAAATTAGTGTTTCCCTAAGGTACGGTCGTGCCGGGCTATCCACCGCTCGATGCCCTCGATGAGGCAGTGCATCGCGAGCGTCGAGGCATACGGGATTGACAGTAACGCGACGAGTGACTCGTGATTTTGAATTATGCGTGTAGTTCCATGGAGACTGGCAACGGGCTGACCCGATCGGGCATCGGACTGACACAATCAATCGCTTGACACCGTCACATGCGCGTTCTTGACTGGAAGCCGCGCGTCGCGAGAATTGCGGTGCGTGACCAATCGTCAGATCATCACCTGGGAGACTAATGATGTTACATCGCTGCTCTCCACGAACCCGAATAGCTGACTCACATCGACTTGCCAACGCAGTTGCCACCGCATTCCTCGCCATCGTCGCAGCACCCGCTCAGGCGCAATTCCCCGCACCGACACCGCATTCTCAACAGGCCTTCGATCCGGCCGCCAGCTTTACCTCCCGATGGACACGGGCGGATGCCCGGCAGATCAAGGCCATCTCTCTTCCCACCGTAGTCGGCGGGAACTCGCTGCCCCCGGCCCTCACCATGCCGAACATCCCCGCGAACTTCCCTGACACCAACGCCAACTTCTGGGTATGGGATACCTGGCCGCTTGCGGACCTGCATGCGGTGCAGCTCAGCTACAAGGGCTGGGACGTGATTTTCGCGCTGACCGCCGACCGCCACGGCGGTTATTCGTTCGATGACCGGCACGTGCATGCGCGCATCGGATTCTTCTATCGCAAGACGGGCATTCCCGCGTCGCAGCGGCCTGCGAACGGCGGATGGATATTCGGCGGCCATCTGTTCCCGGATGGCTCGAGCATCAGGGTCTTCGGCCCCACCGTACCGATCACGCAAAACGCTGAATGGTCCGGCTCGGCCCGGCTCACCAACGGCGTCAACGTGAGTCTCTACTACACGGCGCTGGCGTTCAACAAAACGTCCCCGAACGGCCCGGACATCACCCCGCCAGTCGCGATCATTACGCGCGCGGACGGCCATATTCACGCGGACGCCACGCATGTGTGGTTCGACGGCTTCAACGACCACCAGGCGCTGCTGCAACCCGACGGCGTCCTGTATCAGAATGGCGCACAAAATAATTTCTACAACTTCCGCGACCCGTACGTGTTTCTCGACCCGGCGCATCCGGGCAACACGTACATGGTGTTCGAGGGCAACACCGCCGGCCCGCGTGGGGCGCCCACGTGCACTGCCGACGACCTCGGCTATGTATCCGGCGACCCGTTCGCCGAGACCGTGGCAGCGGTGAATGCTTCCAGTGCGGTACTGCAGAAAGCAAACGTCGGCCTCGCGATCGCGACGAATCCTCAGCTCACTACTTGGAAGTTTCTCCCGCCGATTCTTTCCGCGAACTGCGTGGACGACCAGACCGAGCGGCCGCAGATCTATCTGAGCAACGGCAAGTACTACCTGTTCACGATCACCCACCGTTCGACCTATGCGACTGGTGTCGACGGGCCGGATGGCGTGATGGGTTTCGTCGGCAACGGGATCCGCAGCGATTTCCTACCGATGAACAAGGGCAGCGGCCTGGTGCTCGGCAACCCGACCGACCTCACCCAGCCTGTCGGCTTTCCGTATGCGCTGGACCCGAACCAGAATCCGCGGACATTCCAGTCGTATTCGCACTATGTAATGCCCGGCGGCCTGGTCGAGTCCTTCATCGACGCAATCGGCCCACGTCGTGGCGGCTCGCTGGCGCCGACCGTGAAGATCAACATTGGCCTCACAACCTCGGCAGTCGACCCGACCTATGGCACATCCGGCCTGGGCGGCTACGGCGATATCTCAGCCGACCAGCCGGCTCTCGGCCAGGGCGGCGCGAACAATGGAGGGGGCAACAAACCATAAGCAATCCGGAGTTTTAACAGGCGGATCATTCGGTGATCGGCATGCCCGCGCCGGCGCGGCCGCGGGGATCGCGATGATCAACTCGATCGGCAACCTCGGCGGGTTCGTCGGGCCGTTCGCGATCGGCTGGCTGAAGCATGTGACGGGCGGGTATGCGGCGGGGCTGTATGTGGTGGCCGGCACGCTCGTGGTGTCGGCGGTCGTCACGCTGATACTGAGCCGGAAGGGGGCACGGGAGCAGGTCGTGTCGGGCGTGGAGCATCACTCGTAAGCGCGGGCGGCGCGTGCAGACGCCGCCGCTACGAGGCCGTCGCCGCGATCTGCTGCGCGATGCGCGTCGCACATGCGTCGGGCGTCGCATCGGACGTATCCAGCACCATCTCGCTGAACGCCCGCGCCGCATACCCTTCCCGATACATCTCGGCGATACGCTGCCGTTCCCATTCCGTCAACACGCGCGAGCCGCGATCCGACGCCGCGATCGCCTCGGGCGGCGCGAGCGTGACGACGAACAGCCGCGCATCACGCGCATCGCAGGCCGCGCGCAGCCGTTCGAATTCCGCTTCGCCGATCGGATAGGCGATGACCAGATGGCGTTCGCGTGCGTTCGTGATCTGCGTGACGAGGCGTTCGAGCGCGATCGCCCATTGCACGTCGAACGGCGCGTCTTCGGGCGCATCGTGATCGTCGCCGTCGATGAAGCGCGCGTCGGGCAGCACGCGTGCGAGCGCGAGGCCGATCGTCGTCTTGCCGCTGTTGATCGGGCCGTTCAGGTGGATGACGGTCAGGGTGGTCATGAGTCAAGGCAGAAAATCGGACGATTCGCAGCTTGCCACGACTGGCGCGGCGGTGCAGTGCCGAACGGCGCCGGTTATGGCGATGGATCAGCGCGCGTTTGGTCAGTAAGATGCGTGTCGCACTGGGTGGTCCGGGTGTGGGAATTCGTACGGGTGTCGTTCAAAGCGGGTGTGCCGAAAGTGAAGTGCGCCGTATTGTCCTTATTGTGAATCTGCGTAGATGACGAATATTCCGCAAGCGTTAGAAGATGCGTTGTCAGCGTCACTGTCGGCAATTACGTCTGACGGGGAGCTTTCGGCTGCTGCGCGAAGGGAGTTACTTCGGTTGATCGGGGCGTTGTCGTCTGCTGAGCATGCCGATGCCGGATACTTGCGCCGCGCGCGGCTGGCGATGCTGTGTGCCGAAGAGGCGATCGATCGGCTGAATCCGTACGCGAGCGTGCTGACGGCAGCACGGACCATTTTGGCGAATGGCGCTGACGCGCTGGCCGGAAAATATGACCTGGTCTGTCTGGAAAGAGACAACGCCGCGTACCACACCCGGGTCATCGATCTGTTTGGACATGGCGAAGCGGCGTTTGTCCCGGTTTATGCCGGCATGACCGTTTTCGCGGCGATCAATACGATCTTGTACGACACGAATTTCGATGTGGTCGGCGAAAACGAAAAAAGCGTGCGTCCGGACGATTGGGATGCTGGCTATTACGGGGCGCTGGCGTTTTCGGGCAGTGCAGTGTGGGAGGAGAAGGGAGGTGACGCAAGTCGCCGATTGTATTGGCGATGGTATCTGGAGAGCGCGGTGCCTCGGGCGTGGGATGTTCTCGCGCCGTTGCTGGTCAAACGGGTGCAGGCGAACCCGGCGCATAGCACCTGACCGGTGATCAAGTCGGCCGCTCACGGGCGTGTCGGAAATCGACAGGCCCGCGAGCGGAGTCAAGCGATTTACTTGTCGTCGCCCTTGATCTGCGGCAGAGCCGACGTCTCACCCGGCGTCAGCAGCCCGACTTGCGAATACACGCGCAGCTTGTCGCGCGTATCGGTGATGTCGAGGTTGCGCATCGTCAGCTGGCCGATCCGGTCGCGCGGCGAGAACGTCGACGCCACCTTCTCCATCGACAGGCGTTCCGGCTGATACGTGAGGTTCGGCGACTTCGTGCTCAGGATCGAGTAGTCGTTGCCGCGGCGCAGTTCGATCTTCACTTCGCCGGTGATCGCGCGGGCGACCCAGCGTTGCGCGGTTTCGCGCAGCATGATCGCCTGCGGGTCGAACCAGCGGCCCTGGTACAGCAGGCGGCCGAGGCGGCGACCGTTCTCGCGGTACTGCTCGATCGTGTCTTCGTTGTGGATGCCGGTGACGAGACGCTCGTACGCGATGTACAGCAGCGCGAGGCCCGGGGCTTCGTAGATGCCGCGGCTCTTCGCCTCGATGATGCGGTTCTCGATCTGGTCGCTCATGCCGAGGCCGTGGCGGCCGCCGATGCGGTTCGCTTCCAGCAGCAGCTCGACCCGATCCTTGAACTCGACGCCGTTCAGCGCGACCGGCTGGCCGGCTTCGAAGCGCACCGTCACTTCTTCGGCGGCGATCTTCACGTCGTCGCGCCAGAACGCGACGCCCATGATCGGGTTCACGATCTTGATGCCGCTTTCGAGGCTTTCCAGATCCTTCGCCTCGTGCGTCGCGCCGAGCAGGTTGGAGTCGGTCGAATACGCCTTCTCGGCCGACATCTTGTAGGCGAAACCGGCCTGGTTCATGAATTCGGACATTTCGGCGCGGCCGCCGAGCTCGTCGATGAACGTCTGGTCGAGCCACGGCTTGTAGATCTTCAGATCCGGGTTCACAAGCAGGCCGTAGCGGTAGAAGCGCTCGATGTCGTTGCCCTTGTACGTGCTGCCGTCGCCCCAGATGTTGACGCCGTCTTCCTTCATCGCGGCGACGAGCATCGTGCCCGTCACGGCGCGGCCGATCGGCGTCGTGTTGAAGTACGTGACGCCGGCGGTCGTGATGTGGAACGCGCCGCTTTGCAGCGCCGCGATGCCTTCGGCGACGAGCTGCGCGCGGCAGTCGATCAGGCGGGCGCCGGCTGCGCCGTATTCGATCGCGCGTTTCGGGATCGCGTCGTAATCGTCTTCGTCGGGCTGGCCGAGGTTCGCCGTGTATGCGTACGGGACGGCGCCCTTCAGTTTCATCCAGTGCAGCGCGGCGCTGGTGTCCAGGCCGCCGGAGAAGGCGATACCGACCTTCTGGCCGGTCGGGAGGCTTTCGAGAATCGTGCTCATAGGAATTACCGTGGATTGAAGCCGGTGGGATCGTATTTCGCGGAATATGCGAGTATCGGCTGTCCGGGAAGTTGGGGCAAGGGTTGATTTTGGTGCGGAACCGTCGTCGCGCCTGTCGCGGCGGGCCTGACGGGCGGTTAACCGGGTGGAGAACGCCGTGCCGGACGACGTTGTATCTCCGCCGAAACACGCGCGGACGAGGCGGGCGCCGGCCGGATTTCCGGGGCCGGATCGACCATCAACCCGGGTCGCAGTTGCCAGCGTGTCGCCTCGCCGCGCAGAAAGGTATATGAAAGGCTGGCGCGCGAAACCGGAACCTCAGATATTCCACGACCGCGCGGTATCGAGCAGCCGCTCGCGCAACTGGTCGACTTCGCCGGCCAGCTTGGCCGTGATCGACACGTAGCCGGACAACTGCGGCGGCGGTGCATCGTGCGGCGGGTCGGCCGGCCGGCGGCGCGGCGCGAGCCGGCTCGGCGTGCCGAACTTGAGCGCGCGGCTCGCGCCGACCAGCGTGTCGCGGATGCGCCGGTTCATGCCCTTCATCTCGACGCGCATGTATTCGCGGGCCGCCACGTCGTCGGAGGCCGGCAGCGCACTCGACAGGATCTCCAGATAACCGATGCACAGGCGCAGGCTGCGCTGGATCGCCTCGAGCTGCGTCATCGACGTCTCGCATTCCTTCGATACCGACGGCATCAGCGAGCGCAACTGCACGAGCAGCGTGCTCAGCGCGGCCATTTCCTTCAGGTGCGCGTCGTCGGTGACCTGACGGTCGCCCGCGAGCCGCGCATGCACGGCCGCGCACGCGCGCAGCGCGTCGGCGAGCTTGTAGCGCCACGAATAGGTCGCGTAGAGCGGCAGCGCGAACGAGAACGCCAGCGCGATCGCGATGCCGACCAGCACGTTCACCGCGCGCCACAGGCCGTCGACGATCTCGTTGTCGCCGTGCCCGGCGACGATCACCATCGTGATCGCCGACAGCAGCGCGATGTAGCCGGCCTTGCCGATCGCGTGATACGCGCAGACGCCGCACCCGACGGCCATCAGCAGGTAGATCGCGAACGGCGCGTTCAGGAACGAGTAGAGGAGGATCAGTCCGAGCCCAGCCAGTGCGCCGATCGACGTGCCGAGCGCGCGCTCGGCCGCCTTCTTGCGGATGTTGCCGTGGTGCTGCAACCCGCCGACGACGATCAGCACGGTGATCGTCGACCATTCGCCATGCGGCACGTTCAGCCCCGTGGACAGCGCGATCGACACGAGAATCGCGAGCGCGACGCGCGCCGCGTGGATCAGCTTCGCGTGCCGGTAGCGGCGGTACGGGTCGAGCAGCGGGCGAAGCGCGTGGCGCACGAGCGGCGGCAGTCGGGTCGGGAGCGAGGCGGTCATGGCGGAGCTGAGGGTGGCCGGAACGCGCACGGCGGCCCGCGCGGGCCGGCGCCGCGCCGCATGCGCAGCAGACGTAACGCTAGCCGAACGCGCGCGGGCTGTCCACGGCGGCGCCGACGGGCCGGGCGGCAGGCGGCCGCATCAGATCACGCGGCACGTCGCATCACGTCGCATCCCGTCGCGTCACGCGTCGGCCGCGCTCGACTGCGCGTCCAGCACGCAGTTGCGGCCGCCGGACTTCGCGCGGTACAGCGCTTCGTCGGCGCGCCGCAGCAGCATCGCGGCGTTCATCCGGCCGTCGGCGGCGGTGGCCGTGCCGATACTGGCCGTGACGCGCCCGTACGGGCTTTTCACGTGTTCGATGTCGAGCCCCGCGATCGCGCGCCGGATGCCTTCGGCGACGGTCGCCGCGCCCGGCGCGTCGGTGTCGGGCAGCGTGACGACGAATTCCTCGCCGCCGTAGCGCGCGACGTGATCGCTGTCGCGGCGCAGGCAGCGCGTCAGCGATTGCGCGACCTGGCGCAGCACGTCGTCGCCGGCAGGGTGGCCGTAGTAGTCGTTGAATGCCTTGAAGTGATCGACGTCGACGAACAGCACGGACAGCGGGCGGCCGCTGCGCGACGCGCGCTGGGCCTCCTTCGCGAGCACCGCGTCGAACGTGCCGCGGTTGTCGAGGCCCGTCAGCGAATCGGTGTGCGCGAGCCGGTACAGCTTCGATTCGGCGTCCTGCCGGCGCTTCAGCTCGCGCGACAGCGCGAGCGAGCCCCACGCGATGAACGCCGTGAACAGGCCCATCAGCACGACGGTCCAGATCGCGCGGTGGTGCCACGGCGCGTAGATGTCGATCTCGGCGGGCGCGACGTCGACGATCAGCGGCAGCCCGGCGAGATGCTTGTAAACATAGATGCGCCGCACGCCGTCGATGGCGCCGACACCGGTCAGCTCGCCGTTACGGCTGCGCTGCGCGTCGATGAACAGCGGCGAGTCGTGCAGGTCGAGGCCGACCACCCGCGTGTCGTACGGCAGGCGCGACACGAGCGTGCCGTTGTCCTCGACGACAGCCGCGCTGCCGTGCCGGCCGACCGCGAGGCCGTCG
Source organism: Burkholderia sp. BCC0397 (assembly GCF_902832865.1). Classification (NCBI taxonomy): domain Bacteria; kingdom Pseudomonadati; phylum Pseudomonadota; class Betaproteobacteria; order Burkholderiales; family Burkholderiaceae; genus Burkholderia; species Burkholderia sp. BCC0397. Next base: position 263,400 of record NZ_CADFDL010000001.1, read on the forward strand.
AGCAGCGCGCGGAAGTAGTCGATGCTGAGCGTGCCGACGACGATACCGCCGAACGTGCCGTCGGGCCGGTTGATCCGGCGGCTCAGCGCGATCGTCAGCGCGCCGCCGCGCAGCCGCGACGCGTACGGCCGGCTGATGTAGAGGCCGGGGACGAGCCGGTCGCGATGCACGGCGAAATAGTCGCGGTCGGCGAAATTGCCTTGCCGCGCAGGCGACGCGCTCGAATCGATCGCGATATTGCCGTGCGCATCCATCACGAAAATCGAGCCGAGATAGGCGCCGGTCGCCGCGCGATCGAACAGCAGCCGGTGGCGCTGGCGCGGCGGCAATGTCATTAGCTCCGGATCGGCGATGCCGTCGACGACGTTTTGCAGCGACAAATCGTAGAGTTCGATATTGCGCGCGATATCGCGTTCGATCAGCAGCATCAGGTTGCGCGCATTTTCGACCGCATGGGCATACGCGTCGCGCCGTGCCTCGATTAATAGCGACGTGGAAAGTCCCCAACTGAACATCAGCAGGACGATGCCCGCCACGAGTACGCCGCGGGGCGACAGAATGCGTGCCACGATCGACGCGGTATGGCGGCGTAGCGTGGCGGGCAGCGGGAATGACTTCATCCTCGGGGGGAGCGGGTGGCGGCTACTCGCGTCATGGGCGGTTCCGCGCGCTGATTATTTCGAATTAAGCGTCATTATCCCGCGAATTCCCGAATTTCGCGTGCGCATGCAAAACATGCATGCGGAGACGGCGATTCGAAACGGTTACGCATCATTACCGCATGGCGCGCTGGCGATTTGATTTGAATCAATTGGCAGTGTCGGTCTTTTTGTCTGATTAATGGCGCAATGATCGGTTGATTTTGCGTATTGGCGCGGTATTTGGCGGATCGGGACAGGATTGCGTGCAGGCCGGCTGAAATGAAAACCGAATGACCCGGCCGTAATCGTGGTTTTTGCGACGGCGTGCGGCAGGGGCCGCGGCTGGCGCGGCCAACCCGTTGATTCTGCGAAATCTCCGGCGTGGCGGCGGGCGGGGCGACCTTGGCTGCCCCCCTGTCGAATCAGGTAGAATCCGCGCTTCGCCGCAGGCGCCCGCCGCGCAACGCGTATCGGGGCCGCATCGAATGCATCGCAGGACGCGCACCGCGCTCCGATTCCGCATGCGCCGGCTACGGATGCCGGCCCGCTCAACGTTCGTCTCGTTTTATGTCCGCCATTCCGAATTCCGACCCACCCGGTTCGCCCGCGAACCCACCCAAGCTTCATCGCGCGCTGAAGGCGCGCCACCTGACGATGATCGCCATCGGCGGCTCGATCGGCACGGGCCTGTTCGTCGCGTCCGGCGCATCGATCTCGCAGGCCGGCCCCGGCGGCGCGATGGTCGCGTACATGCTGATCGGCCTGATGGTCTACTTCCTGATGACGAGCCTCGGCGAGATGGCCGCATTCATGCCGGTGTCGGGCTCGTTCGCGACCTACGGCGCGAAATACGTGGACGAAGGCTTCGGCTTCGCGCTCGGCTGGAACTACTGGTACAACTGGGCGGTGACGATCGCGGTGGAGCTCGTCGCCGCGCAGCTCGTGATGCATTACTGGTTTCCGAACGTGCCGGGCGTGTGGTGGAGCGCGGCGTTCCTCGCCGTGATGTTCCTGCTCAACGCGCTCACCGTGCGCGGTTTCGGCGAAGCCGAATACTGGTTCGCGCTGATCAAGGTCGTCACCGTGGTCGCGTTCATCGGCGTCGGGCTGCTGATGATCTTCGGCATTCTGAAGGGCGCGCCCTCCAACGGCTGGGGCAACCTGACGATCGGCGACGCGCCGTTCGCGGGCGGCCTGCCGGCGCTGATGGGCGTCGCGATGATCGCGGGCTTCTCGTTTCAGGGCACCGAGCTGATCGGCGTCGCGGCCGGCGAATCGGAAAACCCGCGCACGACGATTCCGCGCGCGGTGCGCCAGGTGTTCTGGCGCATTCTGCTGTTCTACGTGTTCGCGATCTTCGTGATCGGCGTGCTGATTCCGTATACCGACCCGAACCTGCTGAAGACAGACGTGACCGACATCGGCGTGAGCCCGTTTACGCTGGTGTTCCGCCACGCGGGCCTGGCCTTCGCGGCCGGCGTGATGAACGCGGTGATCCTGACGGCCGTGCTGTCGGCCGGCAATTCGGGCATGTACGCGTCGACGCGGATGCTCTACAACCTCGCCACCGAAGGCCGCGCGCCGAAGGTGTTCGCGAAGCTGTCGCCGGGCGGCGTGCCGCGCAATGCGCTGTATGCGACCACCGCCGTCGGCGCGCTGTGCTTCTTCACGTCGCTGTACGGCGACAAGACCGTGTACCTGTGGCTGCTGAATACGTCGGGGATGACGGGTTTCATCGCGTGGCTCGGCATCGCGGTCAGCCACTACCGGTTCCGCAAGGGTTACGTGAAGCAGGGTTATTCGCTCGACCAGTTGCCGTATCAGTCGAAGTGGTTCCCGTTCGGCCCGCTGTTCGCGTTCTTGCTGTGCCTCGTGATCGCGCTCGGCCAGGATTACCAGGCGTTCCTCGCGAACCGGATCGACTGGGCCGGCGTGGTCGCGACCTATGTCGGCATTCCGCTGTTCGTCGTCGTGTGGCTCGGCTTCCGGTTCCTGAAGAAGAGCCGGTTCGTGCGCTACGAGGACATGGAGATCGCACCGTGGATCGCCGCGAGCCGCGGCGCGCAGCGGCAGCCGGTGGCGAACCGCGAAACCGTGGGCTGACGCCGGCGCGGCTGGCGGCCGCACGACGGTCGACGAAACGGGAAGCCGCGCGCTTCCCGTTTTTTTTGCCCGGCTTTTGCCTGCACGGGGTCAAAGCCGGTTATATTGCCCGACCCTACCGGGCCACGGCCCGGCCGGCGCGACAGGCGCAGCGCGGATCGGCATCCGGCGCGCGCGGCGCGCGGCGGCCGGCGAGATGCCCGGCGTTTTCATCGTTCCATCCGGGCCGGCACGGCCCGCGGAGCGCGCAACCCAGAGGAATTCATGAGCGCATCACCCGCCGAGCGGAAGGCCGGACCCGTTTCCATCGTGCGAATCGAAGCCGCGATCAACGCGTGGCGCGAAGTGTATCCGCCGGCGCCGGACGGCGAGGACGGCTACGCGCTCGACGCCGGCAGCAACTGCCTCGCCGAGCTGTACGGCACGATGATCTGCTATCAGTTGCCCGACGTGCCGCTCGACACGCTGAGTAACGAGCAGCGCGACGCGCTGTACGCGACCGAGGTGTGATGCGCGGTCGCGACGCCGCCGCGACGCGGCGCTGAAACGACGGGAAGCTCGCGGGCTTCCCGTTTTGCTTTGGGCGGCGCACGTCGCGGTCGGCACCGCCTGCGGTATCGTGACGACATCATCCGGCCGGGGTTGGGCGCCGGATCGCTCGCCGGGAGGCATCGAACATGGAGTTGAGACACCTCCGCTACTTCGTCGCAGTAGCCGAAGAGCGGAATTTCACGCGGGCGGCGGAACGGCTGCATATCGCGCAACCGCCGCTGAGCCGGCAGATCCAGCAGCTCGAGGACGCGCTCGGCGTGCCGCTGTTCGAGCGCACCGCGCGGCCGCTGAAGCTGACCGATGCAGGGCGCTTCTTCTATTCGCACGCGGTGCAGTTGCTCGCGCAGACGACCGAACTCGAATCGATGACGAAGCGGGTCGGCAAGATCGAGCGCAGCATGTCGGTCGGTTTCGTCGGCTCGACGCTGTACGGCATGCTGCCGAAGATCATCCGGCGCTTTCGCAGCGAATATCCGGCCGTCGAGCTGAGCCTGCACGAGATGTCGACGATGGACCAGATCAAGGCGCTGAAGGAAGGGCGCATCGACGTCGGGTTCGGGCGCATCCGCCACGAGGATCCGAGCGTGCGGCGCGTCGTGCTGCGCGAGGAGCGGATGATCGTCGCGCTGCCGGTCGGCCACGTGCTCGACAGCGCGAAGCCCGTGCTGTCGCTGCACGATCTCGTGAACGACACGCTGATCATCTTTCCGAAGGCGCCGCGCCCGAGCTACGCGGACCAGGTGCTCGCGGCCTTCCACGATCGCGCGCTGCAACCGCGCAGGATCTACGAGACGCGCGAACTGCAGATCGCGCTCGGCCTCGTCGCGATGGGCGAGGGCGTGTCGGTCGTGCCGCATAGCGTGTACGGGCTGAAGCGCGACGACATCAGCTACAAGCCGCTCGACGATCCGAACCTCGTGTCGCCGATCATCATGAGCATGCGTGCGCTCGACGAATCGGAGGACATCCGCGCGATGCAGGCGCTGATCTACCGGCTGTACGACGAAGCGCAGATGGAGTATCTGCCGCCGCAGCCCGAATGAGCGCGCGGGCGGTAGGGGCTTGCTTGACGCTGTGCGCGCCGGCAGGCCACCATGCGCGGATTCGATGCGGCCGCCGACGGGCGGCCGCTTTCATGCAGACGACCGACCCATGACCGATATCCTGACCGACGAGACCACCGTCGAGACGCCGCAAGGGCGTCTCTTTGCGAAACGCTGGCGTGCGGGGCCGGCGCGGCACGCGGCAGCGCCTGGGCCGGCCGCGCCGATCGTGCTGCTGCACGATTCGCTCGGCTGCGTCGACCTGTGGCGCGACTTCCCCGCGCAGCTCGCACGCGCGACGCAACGCGACGTGATCGCCTACGACCGCCTCGGGTTCGGCCGTTCGGATCGCCATCCGGGCACGCTCGGCACGACGTTCGTGCGCGACGAGGCCGATCATGCGTTTGCCGCGGTACTGGAACAGCTCGGCGTCGATGCGTTCGTCGCGTTCGGGCACAGCGTCGGCGGCGGGATGGCGGTCGGCTGTGCGGCCGCGTATCCGACGCGTTGCCGCGCGCTCGTGACGGTCGCCGCGCAGGCGTTCGTCGAGGATCGCACGCTGGCCGGCATTCGCGACGCGGGGCGGCAGTTCGACGAGCCGGGGCAGCTCGACCGGCTCGCGCGCTATCACGGCGACAAGGCCGAATGGGTGCTGCGCGCGTGGGTCGACACGTGGCTGTCGCCGGCGTTCCGCGACTGGAATCTCGACGACGACCTGCCGCACGTGCAGTGCGCGACGCTCGCGATTCACGGCGAGGACGACGAATACGGGTCGGACGTGCATCCGAAGCGGATCGCCGCGCGCGTCGCGGGGCCGTCGTCGTTCCTGTTGCTCGCCCGCTGCGGACACATGCCGCACCGCGAGCGAACCGACGACGTGCTGGCCGCCGTCGCGACGTTGCTGCGCGACGCGGGCCCCTGAGCGCTCGCCATCGCCAGCGGGCGCATGCCCGCCGGCCGTCAGAACGAAAGCTGGATCGCGAGATCGATCGCCAGCAGCGCGATCGAGCAGCCGATGCCGAGAATCACGTTCGGCAACCGGTGCTCGAAATCGCGATGATCCTTGCGCATCGCGGCGCCGAGCAGGAAGATCGCCTCGACGACGATCTGCAGTCCGACGAACAGCAGCATCAGCAGATACTCGTAGCCCATCTGCTTGAACGCGACGAATTGCATCCCGTGATCGCGGATCCACTGGCCGACGCGCAGCAGTTCGTAGACGAACAGCAACGCAGGGAACAGGTAACTGATGATGTAGGTCGGCGCGGTGGCGTGCCGTAGTTCGAGGTGGAAGTGCTGATGCGTGGTGGTCATCACAACCCTCCTTGCAACGCATGATTGCGGTCGCGACGGCGGCGCGATCGCGTGCAAACGACGGGATTGCCCGATGCACTGTGCGCAGCCGTACGACATCAGCATACTGCTGCGCGGGAAATTTGGCATGCGAAGTGTGCGAGCGTCGTAAAAATGCCGATGCGGGGCGCGAAAGCGATACGTCAGCCTTTGGCTTCCGCGCCTTCGATGAACAGCTTCGCGACCGATTGAAACTCCCGTTTCAACGACAGCCCCGGCACGGTCAGCCAGCGCAGCATCGCCGCGAGATACAGGTGATGGAACCAGGTTGCGAGCTGATCGGCCCGCAGCGTGCGGTTCAGTTCGCCGGCCTGCTGCCCGGCGGCGATCAGTTGCTGCCACACCAATGCGATATCGCTGCCGTTCTCTCCCGCACGCTCCGGTTCGGCTGCGCCGATGCTCAGGAAGCGGTGCCGCAGGTACGCGAGCAGGTACGCCGGATGGTGTTCGCACCACGCGGCCGACGCGTCGAGCACGCAGCCGATGCGCGACGCAAAGGTCTTGCGCCGCGCGACGTCCTGCTGCAAATGCGCGAGATCGCGCGCGAGTTCGCCTTCGAGCCAGTGCGCGAGCACCGCTTCCTTCGTCGGAAAGTGGTTGTACAGCGTGCGCTTCGCGACATCGGCCTCGGCGGCGATCTGCTCCATCGTGACGGCATCGTAGCCGTGCGCATCGAACAGGCGCGCGCCGGTCGCGGCAAGATGCGCGAGCATCTGGATGCGTTTGCGCGCGCGGCGGCCCGGATCGTCGGTCGAAATCGTCATGGCAGGGGATTGACTGAAAGTGTACGGATTGCATTAGTATACGACGTGCACTTTTTGAATCCAACCTTTTCCGCCGTGCACGAGGAGCCCCGCATGAAACTTGTCATCGCCACCTACGGCACCGAAGGCGACACGCGTCCGCTCGCGGCGCTGGGCCGCGCGCTGCTGGATGCCGGCCACGACGTCCGGCTGCTCGCCGATGCGGCGACGCTCGGCTCGGCCGCCGCGCTCGGCGTGCCGTCGGCGCCGCTGTCCGGCGATATCCGTCGCGCGATTGCGCCGGACGGCGCGTTGGCCGATGCGGTGAGTGGGCGCGGCGGTTTCAACGACACATCGAAGGCGCTCGCGGCGATCGCGAATGCGAACACGGCCGCGTGGATGCGCGAAGTCGCGGACGCGTCGGCCGGGTGCGACGCGTTCCTCGTGTCGGGGCTCGCGTCGTTCGTCGGGTTGTCGGTTGCCGAGTATCGCGGCATACCGGCGATCGGCACGGGCATGATCCCGATCACGCCGACCGCCGAATTCGCATCGCCGTTCCTGCCGCCGGGAAAGTTGCCGCGCTGGCTGAATCGCGCGAGCCATCGGCTCGTGAATGCGCTGCTGTGGCAGGCGTTCAGGAAGTCGACGAATGCCGCGCGCGCCAGCGTATGCGGATTGCCGCCGCGCAAGCGCGTGTGGACCGATCATCCGATGCTGTATGGCGTGTCGCCGACGCTGCTGTCCGGCCCGGCCGACTGGCCGGCGAACGTGCACGCATGCGGCCAGTGGCGGATCGATGCGCGTGCCTGGACGCCGCCGCCCGAACTGTTGGCGTTTCTCGATGCGGGCGAACCGCCCGTGTACATCGGTTTCGGCAGCATGGCCGGCTTCGATCGCGCGGCGATGGCCGCGGCGTTGACGCAGGCGCTGGCCGGGCGGCGCGGGCTGTTCTATCCGGGCTGGAGCGGCATCGATGCGTCGCTGCTGCCGGCGCACGTTCGCGTGATCGGCGACACGCCGCACGACTGGCTGTTCCCGCGCGTCGCGATGGCGATTCATCACGGCGGATCGGGCACCACGCATTCGGCCGCGCGGGCCGGCATTCCGTCGGTGGTCGTGCCGTTCGCGGGCGATCAGTTCTTCTGGGCGAACCGGCTGCAACGACTCGGTGTCGCGGATGCGCCGGTGCCGGGACGGCGCGTGGAGGCTGCCGCGCTCGCGCGGGCCATCGCGTTTGCCGAACGGGGAGACACGAAGGCGCGTGCGACCGAACTCAGTGCGCACATCGCGCAAGAAGAAGGCTTGAAGCGGGCCGTCAGTGCGATCGAACGATGGGGACAACCGCGCGCGAAGTGAGCGCGCGCAGCGGCATCAGAAATGCCCGGTGAACCGGTAGCGGCTGCCCGGGTGCCACAGATTGGCGACCGAGGCGACCACTCCCTGCGACCACGTGCGCCGATGCAGCAGCAGGCACGGCTCGCGATCGTCCATCGTCAGGTGGCGGCGCGTGTCGGCGTCGGGCATCGCGGCCTCGATCCGGTATTCGACGCGCTGCAGCGGCGCGACGCGCGTCAGGTACTGGTTCGGCGTCGTCGTCGTGAAGTCCTGTAACGCGTATTCGGGCGCGCAGGCAGGATTGACCCAGCGTTCCTCGAGTTGCACGGGCGTGTCGTTCTCGAAGTGCAGCACGCGCGAATGGAAGATCGGGCTGCCGGTGTCGAGCTGCAGTTCGTCGGCGAGCTTCGCATCGGCGACGGCCGCGCCGACCAGCAGAACCTGCGCGCGATAGCCGTGGCCGCGCGCGGCGACTTCGTCGGAGATGCTGCGGATCGCGACGAGCGTCGATTCGTATTTCGGCGACGCGACATAGGTGCCGGAGCCGCGCGTGCGCGTGAGCACCTGTTCGGCCGTCAGCTCGCGCAGCGCGCGGTTGACGGTCATCCGCGCGACGTTGAATTCGCGCGCGAGCTCGTTCTCCGACGGCACCTGGTCGCCTTCCGCCCATTCGCCGGCATGAATGCGCGCGAGGATGAAGTCCTTGATTTCCTGATAGATCGGTGTGGTCATGGGATCACGATTTCAGAGTCGGCAGCGGGCCGCCGCCGAATGCCGATCCGGCGCGCGCCCGGCGCCGAGTGTACCGGTTTCGCGGGCGCGCCGGCCCGGATTCCCCGAATGATCCCTGTTCGGCCGGCGCGCGTCCATGCGGGATTGCACAGAGCGGCCGGCCTGCGACGGCCCGCGCGCGGTCAGAACCGATGCCGGATGCCGACGGTTGCGACCACCTGCGTGCGGGTCGATGAAGCCGCGAGCCCCGTGACGTTCGCGAACCCGAGCGTCGCGCCCGACGGCACGCCGAACGCGTGCTGGTACACGGTTTCCGCATACACGTCGGTGCGCTTGCTCAGCGCGTAGTCGGCCATCAGCGTCACCTGGTGCCACTTGGGCCGGCGGCTGCCGGTTGCGTCGTCGTAGCGGCCGTCGGTGAACGTATAGGCGCCCGCGAACGAGACCGCCGGCGTCAGCGCATAGCGTGCGTTGACCTCGTAGTTGTCGAAGCGCAGCGCATTCAGTGCGCCGGGCAGCGACGACGCGGCCGTTTCGTCGAACATCGCATGCGTCCACAACGCGCCGATCGTCAGCCGGTCGAACGCATAGCTGCCGCCGGCGCCCATCACGCGCTGCCGGACGGCGGGGAAGTTCGGCGCGTCGTTCGTCGACAGCGCGCCGCCGGCCGTCAATCCGCCGCGGTTGAGTTGCAGGTACGCGGCGCCGACGCTGACCGGCCCGTTCGCATACGACACGCCCGCGCTGTAGGCGCGGTTGTTCGCGAAGCCGCCGGCCGCGTTGCCGAACCCGTACAGGCCGCCGAACTGCCAGCCGGCGAGCGTCGGGCTCGTGTATTTCACCGCGTTGTCGATGTAGAACGAATCGTCGACGTTGTCGTTGTCGAACGGATGCGACGCGAGGTTGTTGCCGTCGCCGTTGTTCGCCATCGCGAGCGGGCCGAGATAGTCGACCACGGCGTCGTACTGGCGGCCGAGCGTCAGCGTGCCGTATCGGTCGCTCTGCAGGCCGACGTATGCGCGGCGGCCGAACATCGTGTTTCGATAGGACTGCATGCCGTTGTTCAGGTTGAAGCCGCTTTCGAGTCGAAACAGCGCATGCAGGCCGCCGCCGAGATCCTCGTTGCCGCTCAGCCCGAAGACCGTATTCGACAGCAGGCCGCTGCCTTGCTGCCACGCGCTTTTGCCCGACTGGTTGTTCGTATAGGCGATACCGGCATCCAGCATCCCGTAGAGCGTGACGCTGCTTTGCGCATGCGCGACGGCGCCGAAGCATGCGAGCGAGAGGGTACCGACGACTGCTTTTTTCATTGCTTGTGTTTCCTGGAAAGGCCCGTTGCGACGGGAACGGCGATTCGTCGCGCGTGTCCGTGCGGAAACGCGTGTGCGAATCGATGAAAGGGGAGCGCGCGACGCGTGTCACGCGCGGCGGCGGCGAACGCCGGCTAGTGCAGGAGCAGGCGGATCGTGCCGAACTCGGCGGCCGGGAGTACGCGCAGGATCGACAGGATTGCGGGCGATGCCTGCGACCGCGCGACTTCTAGTTCGATGCACGCGCACCCGGTGCGGCTGTCGAGAGCGGCCGTGTAGAAGTTGAGCGCGGCGCCGACGGCCTGATGCAGCTGGCGCCGCACGAGCGCGAGATTGTCCGATTCGACGCGAATCGACAGCAGCACGAGTGCGTCCGTGGGGGAGCGGCGCCGCGAACGATCGGGCGGCAGATGGCGTGAAGCAGCGGAATCGGTTCTGGTCGGTTTCATGTGCTCATCCCCGGTCGCAGCGAGCTCCGCACCGCGGAGATCTTGTTCTGGACATGTCGCCCATTCTAGAAATCGCCATGGCGAGACGGTGTATAGACTCGCCACGCGTCTGCAAAGGATGCGTAAACGTGCCGGGCCGCGCTGGCGCTCAAGGGCAGGGCATGACGAGCCCGTGGCGGCAACACTGTCGTTGGATGAACGGCTGGCCGGCGTGGAAAAGCCGGCTCGGCCCGCGAAGTCTAGACAGCTGCCGAGCGCCGTCCGGCCGCCTTCGTACGCCGCTGGAAAGCCGTCAGTCAGCCTCGCGTAATCAGTAGTTAATTGAAAATTAAGGAAAATCCTGCCCACGGCCATAATCTGCCGACAATTAGAGATAAACACGGATTGCCGCCCACATCCTTGAAAAGGCAAAGTTGTATGTACAACTTGGAGCGCCGCTGGAACGGGCGATTTCCCGGTTGGAAGGGTTCACGGCGGGGCAACCCGACCGGAGCCCGCCCCAGTTCGCCTCTGACAGGAACGCCATGAAGAAACTCGCGCTCAGTATTGCCCTCGTCTTGCCGTTCGCGTGATGCGCCCGGCTTGATGAGCAGGCTGCATCACGTCGTGCGCAGAACTCGTTTGATGCGCGCTTAATGGCTCTTGACAATCCAGCCACATCGTTCTGGATCCCTTATATGATCTTCCAAGGATTTGGCCCGCTGCTGTGGGCCGGCACGGTCGAGACCGTGAAGCTCGCGGTGCTGTCGCTCGCCGCGTCGCTGATACTGGGCCTCGCGGGTGCGGCCGCGAAACTGTCGGCCAACCGCGCGCTGAAATCGGTCGGCACGTTCTATACGACGCTGATTCGCGCGGTGCCCGATCTCGTGCTGATGCTGCTGCTGTTCTACGGGATCCAGATCCTGCTGAACGAGTTGACCGACCTGATCGGCTGGGACCAGATCGACATCGACCCGTTCGTGGCCGGCGTCGTGACGCTCGGCTTCATCTACGGCGCGTACTTCACCGAGACGTTTCGCGGCGCGTTCCTCGCGGTGCCGCGCGGCCAGCTCGAAGCCGGCTTCGCATACGGGATGAGCGGCTGGCGCGTGTTTCACCGCATCCTGTTCCCGCAGATGATGCGCTTCGCGCTGCCGGGCATCGGCAACAACTGGCAGGTGCTCGTGAAGGCCACCGCGCTGGTGTCGATCATCGGCCTCGCCGACGTCGTGAAGGCGTCGCAGGACGCGGGCAAGAGCACGCTCGATTTCTTCTTCTTCACGCTGGCCGCGGGCGCGATCTACCTCGCGATCACGACGGTGTCCAACGTCGTGCTGCATCACCTCGAGAAGCGTTATTCCGTCGGCGTCCGGAGGCTCGCACTGTGATCGAACTCGTCGGCCAGTACTGGCAAAGCTATCTCTATTCCGACGGCTACCGCTTCAGCGGCCTCGCGATCACGCTGTGGCTGCTGGTCGTGTCGATCGCGCTCGGTTTCGCGCTCGCGGTGCCGCTCGCGATCGCGCGTGCGTCGTCGAACCGCTGGATCTCCGGCCCCGTGTGGCTCTATACGTACGTGTTCCGCGGCACGCCGCTCTACGTGCAACTGCTGATGTGCTACACGGGCATCTACAGCCTGCAGGCCGTGCACAACCACGTGCTGCTCGACACGTTCTTTCGCAACGCGATGAACTGCACGCTGCTCGCGTTCGTGCTGAACGAATGCGCGTATGCGACGGAGATCTTCGCGGGCGCGATCAAGGCGACGTCGGCCGGCGAGATCGAGGCCGGGATGGCCTACGGGATGTCGCGCTTCAAGCTCTATACGCGCATCATCCTGCCGTCCGCGCTGCGCCGCTCGCTGCCGAGCTACAGCAACGAAGTGATCCTGATGCTGCATGCGACGACGCTCGCGTTCACCGCGACCGTGCCCGACATCCTGAAGGTCACGCGCGACGTCAATTCGGCGACGTACATGTCGTTCCAGGCCTACGGCATCGCGGCCGTGCTGTACGCCGTCGTCGTGTTCGCGCTCATCTGGGCGTTCCGCAAGCTCGAGACGCGCTGGCTCGCGTATCTCTCGCCGCGCAGCCATTAACGCATTCGCAAGATCCGCAAGGAAGGACCCCGCATGTACAAGCTTACCGTTGACAACTTGCACAAGAAATTCGGCGACAACGAGGTGTTGAAGGGCGTGTCGATGAAGGCGAAGGCCGGCGACGTGATCAGCATCATCGGCTCGAGCGGCTCCGGCAAGAGCACGTTCCTGCGCTGCATCAACTTCCTCGAGCAACCGTGCTCGGGGCAGATCACGATCGGCAGCGAGCCGATCCAGACCACGCGCGATCGCAACGGCGCGCTGCGCGTGGCCGACCAGAAGCAGTTGCAGCGGATGCGCACGAAGTTGTCGATGGTGTTCCAGCACTTCAACCTGTGGGCGCACATGACGGTGCTCGAGAACGTGATCGAGGCGCCGATGGCCGTGCTCGGGATCGGCAAGGAAGAAGCCGTCGCGCGAGCACGCCAGTATCTGGAGAAAGTCGGGCTCGCACCGCGCGTCGAGGGCATGTATCCGTCGCACCTGTCGGGCGGCCAGCAGCAGCGCGTCGCAATCGCGCGCGCCCTCGCGATGGAGCCGGAAGTGATGCTGTTCGACGAGCCGACGTCGGCGCTCGATCCGGAACTCGTCGGCGAAGTGCTGAAGGTGATGCAGAAGCTCGCCGAGGAAGGCCGCACGATGGTCGTCGTTACGCACGAGATGGGCTTCGCGCGCAACGTGTCGAATCACGTGATCTTCCTGCATCAGGGGAAGATCGAGGAAGAGGGTGATCCGCAGCAGATTCTCGTGAATCCGAAGAGCGAGCGGCTCGGGCAGTTTCTGTCGGGGCGGTTGAAGTAAGCACGTGTGTGGGGGGCGACGCATCGCCCGTGAAGCCGCGAGCCGAACGCGTTCGCGAGCGCCTGCCCCTCGGCCGTGCTCCACGGGTGGCCGCGTCGGGGTAGAGCGTGCCCTGGAAGACGCTGCTGACCGGCGAGCGGCGCAAGCGGTTATGTGCACGATTTCGCGCCGCCGCAAACTGGAACGCTAAATGCTTGTCTCGCGTGATCCTTTCGATGAAGGAGCACCGCGATGAGCACGCCGACCCCCACCGCTTTTTCCCACGTGAAGCCGCAGGACACCGCCTATCAAGGCGAGGGCCTGCGCGACTTTTTCCTGTACCGCGATCTCGGCATCGCCGCCGCGACGAACGGCAAGGTCATCGCGCAACTCGTCAGGGCCAATCATGCACCGGTGGCGGGCACCGGCTGGCACCGTCACGAGGCCGAGTTCCATATCGTGATCATGCTGAAGGGCTGGGCGCGCTTCATGTACGGCGAACAGGAAACGCTGGTGGCGGCCGGGGACTGCGTGCACCAGGCGCCGGGAATCGTCCACTACCTGTTCGACTATTCGCCGGACATGGAGTACCTGGAGATCGTCGGGCCTGCCGACTTCAAATCGATCGACGTCGACGGGCCGTGCGCGGTGCCGCCGCCGACGCCGTGGGGGGAGGCCGGTGCATAGCTTGCCGGTTGGGTGTGCCTCTTTGACAAACCGCCTTCATCCAGGCGGTTTTTTATTGCTCCGCTGATATCCGCGACCTGCCTTCCGATTCGAAACATTATTTCGAATTCCCAACGGTCGCGAAGCTGAAGAACCGGAAAGAAAAGAAAGACATTCGTCAGCTTCGACCCGCAATTGGCGATGCGATGTCAAAGATCGTCAATTGCACGCCGGTGCGGTGCACGGCCTGTCGACGACCGGCGTTAAGGAGGTACCAGCTGGATCACCGGCTGACCTATCCGGGAGAGTTTCACCATGAACCGCATCGCGAAGATCCTGACGGCAACCGCACTGGCTTGCGCCGTGCTCGTGCCGGCACTGGCCGAAGCGCATTCGCACCGCGTGTGCCATTTCGATCATCACCACCACCGCGCATGCCGCTGGGTGCGGTAACCGTCGCTGTTCCCGGGGATGTCCCGGACGCTTTCATCATTCAGGCAAATCAGGAGAGGACCATGAAAAAGACAATGTTGATCGCCGCGCTGGTCGCCGGCATGGGTGTGTCGATCGGTGCGTTCGCGCAGGTTCCGGCCAGCGCGCCGGCCGGCACGACCGGGCTGTGCAAGGACGGTTCGTTCTACTCGGGCGCATCGAAGAAGGGTGCGTGTGCCGGCCACAAGGGCGTGAAGACGTGGTACGGCGCATCGGCCGCTGCCGCGGCGAGCGCACCGGCCGCGGCGCCGGCAATGGCGGCTTCCGCTGCGCCGGCATCGGGCACCGCCCCCGCGAAGAGCGCCGCCGCGACGACCGCGGCCGCCGCGCCGGGCGGCGGCGCGGGCAAGGTGTGGGCAAACGACTCCACGAAGGTCTATCACTGCTCGACCGACAAGTACTACGGCAAGACGAAGCACGGCAGCTACATGTCGGAAGCCGACGCGAAGACGAAGGGCTACCACGCGTCGCACGGCAAGGCTTGTTCGTAACGAGCAGGCCCGGCGCGCGAGTGGTTTCGCTCGCGCGTCGTCCGGATGCCGCAGCAACCGTCGCCCCGCCTCTCCGGCGGGGCGATTCGCTGTGTCGCCAATCGCGTTCAGTGCACGTGATCCGATTGCGCTTCAGTCGCCGCATCGATCCCGGACGCGCGCGCATCGAGCAGCGCGCGCAGCGTGACGTAGTGGGTGCCGCTCGTGTCGCCTTCGGCATCCGCGGTGCGATCGTACGGCTCGTTGTCGTGGATCGTCGCCCGCACGAGCGGATAGATCTGCGTTTCCCACCGGCTGCCGTTGAACACGCCGTAGTGCCCCACACCCGTTTGTACGTGGTGCGTCTTCAGGTACGGCGGTAACCCCGAACATAGTTCTTGCGCGGCCACCGTCTGGCCCACTGCGCAGATGTCGTCTTTCTCGCCTTCGACCGTCAACAGCGCGGTGCGATGAATCGCCGCCGGTTCGACGAGCCTGTCGCCGACCGTCAGCTCGCCGCATGCCAGCGCGTATTGCTGGAACACCTTCTCGACCGTTTCCAGATAGAACTCCGCGGTGAGGTCGGCCGTCGCGAAATATTCGTCGTAGAAGTGCCGCAACGTATCGGCTTTCGCGGGGTCGCCTTTCGCGCGTTCGTAGTACAGATCGGCGAACGACGCCGCATGCCGGTCCGGGTTCATCGACATGAATGCGCCGACCTGCACGAAGCCCGGATACACGCGCCGCTGCGCGCCGACGAAACCCGCCGGCACCACGCTGATCAGGTTGCGCGCGAACCATTCGATCGGCTGGCTCGTCGCGAGCGCGTTGACCTTCGTCGGATTCACGCGGCAGTCGATCGGGCCGGCCATTAGCGTCAGGCTCGCGGGCTGTGCCGGATCGCCGCCGGCCGCCATCAGTGCGACTGCCGATAGCGAGGCGACGGTCGGCTGGCAGATCGCGAGCACGTGCGCGTCCGGGCCGATGTGGCGGATGAAGTCGATCACGTGCGTGACGTATTCGTCGAAACCGAAACGCCCGGCCGCCAGCGGGATGTCGCGCGGGTTGTGCCAGTCGGTGATGTAGACGTCGTGATCGGCCAGCATCGTGCGCACCGTGCCGCGCAGCAGTGTCGCGAAGTGCCCGGACATCGGCGCGACGATCAGCACGCGCGGCTGGCGCGCAACCGGCCGGGCCTTGCGGAAATGCAGCAGCGTCGCGAACGGCGTGGCCGCGGTTGCTTCCTCGACGATCGGCACGGTTTCGCCGTCGACGACGACCGACGCGATCCCGAACGGCGGCCGCCGGTGCGAGAACGCGCAGCATTCGAGCAGTTCGCACAGCGCGTCGAGCATGCGGCCCGTCGGTGTCGACGTCGCCGGCGGCCACAGCGACATCGTTGCGCGGGTCGCGACTGCCCAGGCACGCGCCGGGCGCAGGCATTCCGCAGACCATTGATAAAACGGATAGGCAAGCAGGTTCATGACCGTCGCTCGTGATGCTGCATTGCAAGGAACGAGGCAAGCCGTATGCCAGCACGCGGCTGGCACGCGCGTTGCACATGGTTTGAGAGCGCGGCGACGCGCGTGGTACGTGATGACGGCTGGGCGAAGGCGATGCGTTGCCTTGCTGGCCGGGCGCGCGACACGTGCCGCGATGCCGTGCGCCGTTGCGCCAGTTCGGCGAACGGACCGCACAGGCGTGGTGCGCGCGGTCGTGCGGCGCGTCCGTTTACAGTGCAGGGGCACGAACGACATTCAGCAGGGGAGCGAAATGGAATCCACCGGACGGACGACGCTGACGATCAGCAGCCGCAATTACTCGTCATGGTCGATGCGCGGCTGGTTGCTCGCGAAGCTGAGCGGGCTCGCGTTCGAGACGATCAGCGTGCCGATCGATGCCGCTTCGCGCGCGGAGTTGCTGCTGCTGTCGCCGTCGATCCTCGTGCCGTGCCTGACGCACGACGGCAACGCGGTGTGGGACACGCTCGCGATCGCCGAATACCTGAACGAGATCCGCCCGCAGGCGCGGCTGCTGCCCGACGACCGGCATGCGCGCGCGCATTGCCGGTCGATCTGCGGCGAGATGCATTCCGGCTTCAGCGCATTGCGATCCGCGCTGCCGATGAACCTGCGCGGGCATTTCCCCGGTTTCCGGATCTGGTCGCGCGCGCAGCACGACATCCAGCGGATCGTGACGATCTGGCGCGAGTGCCTGATGGAGTACGGCGGCCCCTGGCTGTTTGGCGCCGAGATCGGCATCGCCGACGCGATGTATGCGCCGGTCGTCACGCGCTTCCTGACCTACGACGTGAAGCTCGAATCGGACGTCGCCGAGTACTGCATGCGCGTCCTCGCGCATCCGTTCGTCGCCGAGTGGATCGAGGCGGCGAAGGCCGAGCACGAAGACATCGACGAACTCGACATGGAGTTCTGACCTGACGCGCGATCGCGGCGGGCTTTCAATTTCACTACATGTGCCGTGGGCGAAACGAACGATCGATGCGCCCATGCAACCCGCAAACGTTTCACCTTGATTTCGGTTCAAAACGAGCACGAATGCCCTAAAGGGCGTTGCGCCCGATGACGTAAACAAGTCACGGGGACGACTCGTGATCGCATGCTTCAGACGTGCGACGCGCAGTCCGCAATAACCAGCGCAGCAGGGGGATCGACTTGTGAATCGTCAGCAATCGTGGACGCGTACCGCGGCGCCCGGGGAAATCATCTACTCGGAGGGCTTCGCGGGCGAGCCCGTCCTCTTCCTCATTACCGACGGCAAGGTCGAGCTGTCCACGCGCTGCGACGACAAGCGCGTGATCGTCGCGACGCTCGGCCGCGGCGAGTTCTTCGGCGAATCGGCGCTGCTCGCCGCCGAACCGCGCGCGCATACCGCGAAGGCGCTGTCGTTCTGTCAGCTCACGGTCGTGCCGGCCGGCGTGCTCGATGAGGAAATCGAGCGCGTGTCCGCGCTGCTGCGTCATATCGTGCGAACGATGATCCGGCGCGTGAAGCGCAAGGACGACCAACTGGCGACCTATACGCATGCGGATTTCATGCCGGGTGTGCTGTCGTATGCGCACGTGCTGTCGCTGATGGCCGGCGCCGACGCGCGCGAATCGGGCGACACGTGGGCGCGCCGAGCGATGCAGGCGCATGCGGCCGAAACTTCCGTGCCGCTCGCCGACGTGATCCGCAAATGCCGCGCGATTGCCGGCCATTCGCGGCCGCACGTGCTCGCGATGCTGCGGCGCATGGAGAAGCTCAACCTCGTCACGATCGAAGCCGCGCAGGGCGATGGTGCCGGCGGCACGACCGACTACGCGGCATCGTCGGATGCGCGCCAGGTCGTCACGTTCGACGCCGCACGCGTGATCGACCGGGCGCAACAGGTTGCCGATCACGATCTCGACCTGTCGATCAACAGCGAACTCGAACTCATCGAACTGGCCGATCTCGAATCGCTGATCGGCGTCGACAAGACGCTGTTGCTGAGCAAGCTGTCGAACGGCGAGATCGCGGAAGAAGTGTTCGCGTTCCGCAAATCGAAGGTGCTCAACTACGTCGAACAAAAGGGCGTTGCGTACTTCTCGCGCCGCAACGCGCGTCGCGGCGGCGACGTGCGCGCACTCGAGGATCTCGTATGGATCGACCAGCGCACGCTGTTCGACGTGATCAGCGCGTTCGATACCTACGACCTCGCGAAGCTGATCGCGAACCTCGACGATCGCGCGGTGGCCGACAAGCTGTTTTCCGTGATGACCGAGGCGCGACGCAACGAGGTGTCGTGGGTGATGCGCCGCGAACTCAAGCTCGACCCGGTCGAGATCGAGGACATCGAACAGCGCGTGCTGGAGGCCGTACGCGTGGCGAAGGCGCCTGCGGCGGGTGCGATGTCCGTCGCATCGACTTCATCGTCGAATGCGTGATACGGAGGCGCGTATGGATCTGTTGACTCTGGTCGGTGTGGTGCTGGGCGGCGCGGCGATCGTGTTCGGGTTCGCGCTGGAAGGTGGGCATTTCTCGATGCTGTTTCAGCTCGAGGCGCTCGTGATCGTGCTCGGCGGCACGCTCGGCGCGGTGATGATCCAGAACACGTGGGCACGCTTCTTCGACGCGGTGAAGCAGTTGCGGCTCGCGTTCGTGCGGGCGCGCGAAGTCGATCGCAAGAACCTGTCCGACCTGCTCGAATGGGGCGACCGCGCGAAGCTCGACGGGCTGCTCGCGTTCGAATCGATGGACGTGAGCGGCATTCATCCGTTCGCGCGACGCGGGCTCGAACTGCTGGCGAACGGCGTGTCGACCGCCGTGCTCGAAGATGCGTTGCAGCGCGAACTCGACGCGTACGAACGCAGCCGACTCGCCGCCGTGCGCGTGTGGCAGCAGGCCGGCGGTTATGCGCCGACCTTCGGCATTCTCGGTTCGGTGCTCGGGCTCGTGCAGGTGACGAGCCATATTCTGGAGCCGGCGCAACTCGGGCCGGGCATCGCGGTTGCGTTCATCGCGACGCTGTACGGGCTCGCGTTTGCGAACCTCGTGTTCCTGCCGCTGTACGGCAAGCTGCGCGCGCAGATCGACAGCGAGATGCGGTTCCGCAAGCTGTATCTCGACGGCTTGCTCGCGATTTCGCGCAAGGAGTCGCCGCATACGATCGAGACGCGGTTGACCGGCGATGTGCGCGGGCGGGCGGCGGAATCGCTGGCGTGATGGTCGTGCGCTTGTGCCGGTGCCCGTACCTGTACCGTATGACGAACCCGGATTCCCGACAGCATGACTGCTCGAACTGACGGCGCATCCGCTGCCGATCGCGACGATGACGAACTCGAAGGCGCGCAGTCCGGGCGCTGGCTGATTTCGTACGCGGATCTCATCACGACGCTGATGGTGCTGTTTCTCGCGCTGTATGTGCTTCAGCTCGCGAAATACAACGCGCTCGATGCGCGGTATCAGACGCTTGCGCGGCAGGCTGGTGGCGTGCCGAGTGCTGCCGATGTTGCTACGCCCGTTCATGCGCCGCCGTGGCTCGCGTTGCTCGATTCGTTGAAGTCGAATGGCCGCATTTCGCTGGTGAAGTCGCCGCACGGCGTCGAGATCGGCATCGACGCGAAGATTCTGTTCAATGTCGGCGATGCGCGTTTGCTGCCCGATTCGTCGCCGGTGCTGAACCAGATTGCGCAGGCATTGAGCGAGCATGCAACCGGTGACATCCTCGTCGAAGGCCACACGGACAGCATGCCGATCGCGAACGCGAAATACGAATCGAACTGGGAGCTTTCGTCGGCGCGCGCGGGGAGTGTGGTGCGCTACCTGACCGAGCGCGGTGTCGCGCCGCATCGGCTGGCGGCGATCGGGCGGGCGGATACGCAGCCGCTTGTCGCGGGGGACGATGCTGCATCAAGGGCGCGAAATCGGCGGGTGACGATCTTCGTTGCGTATTAATTGGATTGCTCGCGCTCACCCAAGATCTGAACCTGAGGGAATGTATAGATGTCGACCGAGAATAATGCCGGGGCCGCTGCCAATCGCGAGGACAAGCGAAACCCTCGCGGTGTTGTCAGGCTGTTGGTGCGTGTGCTGACAGCTGATTTGTCGCTTAGAAACCTAATCATCGAGACGATTGTGCTGTCCTTGGCGATTGCATTAGCCTGCCATTACTGGCTGGGGCCGTGGATGGCCACACATAGTGATTACGCATGGTTGAGCCAGTGGCGCTGGATGCCGTTGCCGGTGGCATTGGGGTATCTGGCGTTGATTGGGGTCATACGGCATCGGTCGCTGATGGCGGCGCATGCGGCATTTCGCGAGTTGCCGAAGGGCGCGCCGGACGAGAAGAAAAGTCAGCTCAAGAACCGGGTCGAGAGAAAGCGCAGTCTGTACAAGATGATCGGTGAAGTATTCGCTGCGATGTCGGTACTCAGCGCAGCATTTTCGCTGATGGCCTCCTATACGTCGTTCGACGCGCGATTTCTGCGACCCGGCCACGCTGCGATTGCAGCGGATCTGGCACGGATCCGCGTGTTGACTGAGCGGACGTGCCGCATGGGTGTGACGGCGGACATATGCACGACTCCACCTTCCGTGAGCCAGATGATTGAAATCATCGAGCAGGAAACCGATCCGATTGACCGGCGGGCTGCGGTAATGGAGATGCTGGAGCGTGTTCGTCCGTTGCTGGCCACGATTCAGGACGTCGGGCATGACGAGCTGGCGCGTCTGCTCGAGAAGATCGATGCTGAAATCCCAGACGAGGCGGGGTTCTCGTTACTTCAGATGGCTATTGCATCGTTTCTGGTTCTGACGGTGACCATTGCGGTTGGTTTCAAGCTTGCTGTTGCCGTGTATGAGTACCGGCTGACGTTTTTGACCACTGACGACGGTGCAAAGCAAACCGTCACGTCCGATGTTTTACGGTGTACGAATGTGCCGCGGGTTGCCGAATCCCAGGAATCGTCAAAATAAACAGCCCGAATGTCGCTGGGGCTGACATATATCGAATCTCGCATGACGAACATCTGAAATCAGCGATGCGGTTCTGCGCGTGCATGCCGATAACCCAATCTGGCTCAGACCGAGCGGTTATCGAGGGTTCCCCATGCATTTCTGGCGCAAGCTTTCCATTCAGAACAAGCTGATTCTCAGCATGACGAGTTGCCTGCTCGTGTTCGTCGCGATTTCGAGCGGGCTCAGCATCCGTCTGATCGGCAATGCGGTGCGGGAGCGCGTCGTCCGCGAAGAGCTGCCGACCGCCGTGAACGGCATCCGCGCCGACGTGCAGCGCCAGATGGCCGGCCCGATCGCCGCGTCGCGCATTCTGGCGCGCGATGCGTTCCTGCTGCAATGGGAAGCCGACGGCGAACCCGATGCCGGCACGCGCAACTGGATTCAGCTTGCGAAGAACGTGAAGGACGAGCAGAAGGCCGCGTCCGTGCAGTGGGTGTCGGTGAAGAGCGGCAACTACTACAACGAAGCCGGCCTGCAGCGGAAGGTAACCGACAAGGATCAGTGGCTGACCAGCTTCCTGTCGTCCGGCAAGGCGTTCGACGTGAACATGGATCGCGAGGTGACCGTCGGCGGCTACATGATGTTCATCAACAGCCGCGTGGAACTCGACGGCGTGCCGATCGGCGCGGCGAGCATGAGCCTGTCCGTCGATGCGCTCGCGAAGGGCATCTCGGCTTACCGGATCGGTGAGAGCGGGTTCGCGTATCTCGTGCGCCCCGACGGCGCGATCATGATGCATCGCGATACGTCGCTGATCGACGGCAAGCATTTCCTGAAGGATGAACCGGGCCTGCCGGGCGATGCGTCGTCGACGCTGCTCGCCGGCAAGCCGTATGCGTACCTGAGCTACGAAGGTGATGGCGGCGCGCGCTTCATCGCGACGTCGTTCATTCCGGAGCTGAATGCGTATGTGGTCGTCCAGGTGCCGCAGGCCGAACTGCTCGGGCCGGTGACGCGCGCGATCCGCAGCGCGGCGCTCGTCGCGGCGGTGGTGGGGCTTGGGGTTGCGCTGTTCGTGATCTGGCTGGTGGGCCGCGCGATTGCCGCGCCGATTCGGCGTGCGGCGACGCTGCTGTCGGAGATCGCCAGCGGCCATGGCGATTTGACGCGCCGCATGACGGTCGAGAGCGAGGACGAGATCGGGCAGTTGTCGGATGCGTTCAACCGGTTCGTGTCGTCGCTGTCGACGCTGGTTCATCGGATTCGTGCGGCTTCGGCGTCGATCGCGACCGGGTCGGCGCAGATTGCTTCGGGGAATGCGGATCTCAGCGAGCGCACCGAAGGGCAGTCGAGCAACCTGGAGCGAACGGCTTCGTCGATGGAAGAGATCACGGCCGTGGTGCGCAACAACACCGAGACGGCGACGACGGCCGCGAAGATGATCAACGGCGCGGCGGATACGGCGGCACGTGGCGGGCAGGTGGTGGGGGAGGTCGTGACGACGATGGAGCAGATCAGTAACGCTTCGCAACGGATCTCCGAGATCATCGTGATGATCGACAGTATTTCGTTTCAGACGAATATTCTGGCGCTGAATGCTGCGGTGGAGGCGGCGCGGGCGGGGGAGCAGGGGCGCGGGTTTGCCGTTGTCGCTTCGGAGGTGCGGAACCTGGCGCAGCGTAGTGCGCAGGCGGCGAAGGAGATTAAATCGCTGATCGAGCACAGCGCGGGGACGGTGGGTGCCGGGTCGCGGCTCGTTAGTGAGGCGGGGAAGGTGATGAGTGATGTTGTCTCGCAGGTTCAGGGCGTTAGCGCGATGATGAGCGAAATTGCCGAGGCTAGCCTGGAGCAGAGTGCCGGGATCGATCAGATCGGGGATGCGGTGCAGTCGCTCGATCAGATGACGCAGCAGAATGCGGCTTTGGTCGAGGAAAGCGCGGCTGCGGCGGAGAGTTTGAAGCAGCAGGCGGCGGAATTGACCAAGCTGGTTTCGGCTTTTAAGGTGGATGAGTAGAGGCTGATTTTTGATTTGGAATTCGGGGTGTTTCTGAGGGCGGCTGCCGTGGGGTTACGGTAGCCGCTTTTGCTTATTGGCGCCGGATTTGGCGGGGTTTATAGAAATGAAACGCATTTCCAGATTGAATGGCTTGGGGCGGCGGTGCTTGTCGCCGTCATTGCTGCGGTGAGGGCGAAGGTTGTTGGGGCGACGGGTTGAATTCGCGTCCCACAAGCGCCACTCAAACTAACGCCATAGCATCTGCGCTCACATCGGGACGTCCCAGTGATGGCACGGATGAAGGGCTCCCTTGCGCGGTTGGCTGTACCGGCAGCTACTCTTTATGCAGATGAGCAGTTGCCGCCCCTGTTCTTGCTAGCTTCGGTGCGCGTTCCTGCGGGGCTTGTGATAACTTGTGAACTTGCGCGATATTAGGTTACGGGGGAAGCGTGCACATTTCAAAGCTAACGCTCATAAACTATCGAAATTTCGCTAACGCCACACTGAGATTTAGCAAGGGTGTTAATACGGTCATTGGAGAAAATGGCGCGGGGAAGTCCAACGTACTAAGAGCAATCAGACTCATGTTGGACGACAACATGGTTCGGGCGTCATACAGGCTCGATGAGTTGGACTTCTATCGGGGGCTTGGTTCCTGGCGCGGCCACTGGATCATCATCAGCGTCGAGTTCGAGGAGATCAGTGCAGATGAGTCGATTCAAGCGCTCTTCGTACATGGCACGGGAGTTGGGCAGGCTGGTGGGGCCGTAGGGCTAGCAACTTACAACCTGATATTCCGTCCCAATAAACAGACCAGAATGAATCTGGCAGCGCTCGCGGACTTTGATGTAGCGGGGATGAACGCGATTCTTGATCAGGTAACGATCGACGACTACGAAACTCTATTTACGGGGCGGAGTGTTGCTGATTTCGCCGATCCGGCAGTTTATCGGCGCATCGTAGGAGACTTTAGCAGCGCTGTATTTAGCGATGAAGTCGAGTTTCCGGAACTGGGTGCTCGAATTCCGGGTACGCTGTCAGTCACTAAGGAGGTGTCATTCACCTTCATTCAAGCACTGCGCGATGTGGTATCTGAGTTCCACAACAACCGGACTAACCCTCTTCTCACATTGCTGAAGAGCAAGAGCGGACAGATTGACCCTTTGCAGTTTCAACCAATCGTAGAGCACGCCCGGCAACTGAATAGAGAAATTGAGAATCTGAACGATGTGCAAATTGTTCGCTCCGACATCGTGGATACGATCCATGGAGCTGCCGGCCAGACCTACTCTCCTTCCTTGCTAGCAATCAAATCTGATCTTCCGGATGAAGCGGATTTGCTGTTCCAATCACTCAAGCTTTTCGTCGGTGAGTTCGATGCGACCCATGAGGGTAGTATCCAGGAGCTCAGCCTTGGGGGCGCCAATCTGATTTTCCTGACGCTGAAGCTTCTGGAGTTCAAGTACCAACACGAACGTCAGGCGCTTGCGAACTTCCTGCTTATCGAGGAGCCAGAGGCGCACCTACACACGCACGTCCAGAAGACGTTGTTCGATCGAATCGGATACGCGGGGGCGCAGATTATCTACTCGACGCACTCGACGCACATTTCAGAGGTGAGCAACATCCAGAGCGTCAACATCTTGGGGCGCAACGGGACTGCTTGTGAGGCGTTCCAGCCGTCGACAGGGCTTGCCCTTGAACAGGTGGGCAACCTCCAGCGCTACCTCGATGCCGTTCGCAGTAACTTGCTCTTCGCAAAGAGCGTGCTCCTGGTGGAGGGTGACGCCGAAGAAATCCTCATCCCATTGATGGTGAAGAGGGTTCTTGGCGTAAGCCTTGACGAACTTGGAGTCAGTCTGGTCAATATCGGCAGCACTGGCTTCGCCAATGTATCGGTGCTGTTCCACCAGACTAGAGTTCGCCGACGTTGCTCGATCATCACGGACCTGGACGCGGCATTTATGAACCCGCACCCCGTACCGGGCGACGATCCTGAGACATTGAAATTCAAGAGCAAACTGCTCGGATCCCAAACGGCCGGAGCGGCTCGCAAAGTCGCACTCGATGCGCAGGTCGCTGGCAATGCATGGGTTCGGCCCTTCTACGCCGCCAATACGTTCGAAGTTGACTTCGTGTCATGCGGCAACGTGGGGACGGTGGTTGCATCAGTCAACGATGTCTATACGCAGCCCGCAACGCGCGCTCAGTCGATAGCCGAGTTGACCTCGGGTGATCCGGCTCAGTTCGGGAGGCGAGTGCTCACCATGGCCAACTATGAAGGCAAGGGTTGGTTCGCCATTCTTCTAGGCAAGCGGATAGATCACAGGACCGTCATCCCACCCTACATCCGGCAGGCGATCATCTTCGCGCATGGCACGTTCTCGACCGAGCTGATCTTCAACATACTGAAGCACAGAGTTACTGTTAACTATCCGGGCGGAGCCGCCACACCGCCAGCACTGCACTATTGGGAACGTCTGCTTGAGTATCGCGCAGGCCGAATTGACTTTAACACCATCAGGGCGGAGGCAGCTGTAGGGCTCCCCGGCGATCAGATCCTTGCATTCCTTGGAGATCTGCCGTGACGTTCACCTGGACTCGGACCGAGCTGAACGATGAACAGTCGGAGGCAGTACGCGAAGAGAACAGCGTGGTTCTGGTTGCCTGCCCGGGCAGCGGAAAGACTAGAACACTCACCTACAAGATCGCCTATGAGCTATCACGCCTGCAGAGCAAGCGGCAGTTCATCGCCGCTCTCACCTATACGCACCGAGCGGCCGACGAAATTCATGAGCGTATTGAAGGGCTTGGCGTCGATACCTCGCAGCTATGGATAGGAACGATTCACTCTTTCTGCCTGGAATGGATTCTGAAGCCCTACGGCATCTACGAACCTGCGTTAGCACATGGCTTCCGGATCATGGACAGCCATGAGCAAGAGAATCTACTTGGAGAGCTGTGCCGGACGCAGCGAGGAATCGCCTACTGGGACTGCGAATACTATTTCACCGATCAGGGGTACGTTCTGGCGTGCAGGGATCAAGGCAAACACGAACGTCTTCATGCCATTTTTGCACTGTATTTCCGCCATCTCGCGGATAACAGGCAAATTGACTTTGAGCAGATCCTCTTCTATGCGTCGCGCCTGATCCAAAGTCAACCACAGATCGCTAGGGTCCTGGCTAACATCTTCCCGTGGATGCTGGTTGACGAATACCAGGACACGAAGAGGATTCAATACGAGGTCGTTGCCGCCATCGTGAGGGCTGGAGCAGAGCGAACAAAACTGTTTGTTGTCGGCGATCCCAACCAAGCGATCTTTGGCTCGCTTGGTGGCTTCGCAATGCCGGTTGCCGAACTTCGGCAGCTCTGTGGTGTTCGGCTGGAGGAGCGCGCACTGTCTGAAAATTATCGGTCCACCGATCGGCTGATCAGGTACTTCTCGAACTTCACCGTTCAGGCGACCGACATTCGCGGAGCCGCGTCCGACCGAGCGTTCCCCAGCAGCATCAGCTACAACATCAATCTGGAGCGAGACCAACTGGAGGCTGAGCTTGTGAGACTGATCAGGCTCAGCACCGCCCAAGGTTTTGCCGCGGATCAGATCTGTGTTCTGGCGCCGTGGTGGATTCTGTTGGCGGGAGTGACACGTCGACTTGCAGGCGCTTTGCCAGAGTACCAGTTCGATGGCCCAGGCATGGTTCCCTTCAGCCGCGACCAGGAGAACTTCTGGTATCGGTTGTCGCGGATCGCACTGACGGAGGCGTCCCCTGCGCAGCATGTGCGGCGGCTGCGTTGGGCGGCGGAGGTAATCAGAGACCTAGGCAATGAAGGCATCGACACTCGGGAGCTGTCCGTTAAGCGGCTTCTTCGGGAGAGTAATTCTATTCGGCTGAATCAGCCTGATGGGCTTCGATATCTCGCGGAGTACTTTGCCTCATTGATGGATTGCCTCGGAGTTGACTGGCAATCGCACCCTCTGCTCTCGGAGCATTATCAAGCCTTCTTTGATAGTTCGGCCGCGAAGATTGACAGGCTACGTAGGGAGGGTGCCGCGTACATCGGCGGAATTGACTTCTTCCGTAAAGTGTTCCAACACCGAAGCGGCATCACCGTCAACACCATCCATGGCGTCAAGGGTGCGGAGTTCGACGTCGTGATAGCGTTTGGCCTACTGCAGGGAATGGTTCCGCATTTTAGCGAAGAAGCAGAGGCAGATGGGGGTGTCAACAGCGCCAAAAAGTTGCTTTACGTTATTGGTTCGCGGGCACGCAAACATCTTTATTTGATCTCAGAGCGGCAACGCATGAGAGGGGGAGGGCGAGGCCCGTACGCAGCAACGGACACGCTTGCCGCATGCGCGTTCGATTATGACGTCGTGTAGCCAATGCCTTGACGAGGGTTGACGTTAGAAACACGTTCTCTGGCAACAGAGTTCGTGCAGTATCGTGTGTATTCGGGGCATCGCCGAGCGTATTGAAGAGCTCGACACAACGTCGGAGCTGTTATGTGTCGATCCATCCGTCAGTCACTAGATTCGTACCCAAAAAATGAAACGAATTACAGCGTTGCCTATTAAAGGTGAATCTTATCTGTTGGAGTACGTTGGAAAGCGCGTTCTCGTCGATGGTGGTTACACTGGCGCCGCTCTTGCGCTAGTTCTGAAGAAACAGCTCGGCAAGCCGAACGTCCACCTAGACGTTGTGGTGTGCACACATAGTGATAACGACCATGCAGGTGGGTTGACGAACCTGCTCGATCAACCAGGAATAACGGCATCAGAGTTTTGGCTGCCTGGCTCATGGAAAGAAAGCGTTAAAGAGCTCGTCGAGGAAACTGAACTCTTCTACAAGGAGTTGGTGAAAGAGATCAAAGACGTTGATGGCGAACGCATTGAAACCCTGTCTGCCGAAGAAAACGAGAAGATCGACCGCGAACTTGCCAAGTTGACTTCCGACGTGTTCGTCTCCGAGGAAGGCGATCCAGGCGGAACAGGACGCACGCTTCAGTTGCGGCCTGCGAAGCCGGACACGAAGACGACGTCAGCCGCCAAGGCGAAGCAGTCAATCAGGAAGGCGGGCAAAGCCCCAGGAATCACGCGGCGCGCAATGGATCTTATCGACACGGCCGAGCGAATCAGGAAAATTGCATTGTCGGCGAACGACAAAGGCGTCCCAGTACGGTGGTTCGATTACCTCGCCTATTCTAAGGATCGTATAGCGACGGGCGGTGAGGACTTCCTCACGCCTGTCAATGCAAAGGAGTTACGGGAGCCACCGACACTGTTGGGGTTGGCATTCCGCCGCTTCATCGTACTCTCCCGTGCCAATCGGGAAAGCCTCGTCTTTCTTTCTTCAGGCAATGACGCGCACGTCGACATCATGTTCTGTGGCGATTCGCCTCTGGGTGACGGCCCCCTCTATGCGAATTCATTTTTTTCCGGCAAGAGGACACACGGGCCTTTGATCGCGACCGCGCCGCATCACGGAGCCGATTCCAATGCAGTGGCATACGATCATATCGCTGGATTCGGCAGTGTCTCCTTCTGGATACGTGCCGGAGGCAAGCCCCATCATCCCCAATCCGCGTATCGAGCGATCCCTGGCGCTATCAGGACTTGCACGCATTGCCCACACAACGGCCTTCCACTTCAGGCCGTGTGCATTACGGACAAATGCGAAGAATTTGCTGACCCACAGGCGTGGCTGACCGTAAGATCGCACGATTGCCTCTGTTAGATCGCTATGGACAGCACGCTCGGCCTAAGGGATTGCGCAACGAACCGAGCAATGCCGATTCCGAGCAATGGTATTTGAATCTACCCACGACACATTGCTAGCCTGAAACGGCTGAAGGAACCTTCGCCGTAAATTCGCTGAGGAGGCGAGGTCAGCAAAAGAGAAGGCTTGTCCTGCTAGACCAATGCGCGCAACGGCGGAGTATCCGACGGCTAAGCCAGCGTCCGGATGACCGCTGTAGTTCGGGAGCAGACGTAAGACCGGGACAGCGTCGAGCGACCGAGAAGGGGCGGTAACGGTCAACCGCATCTGCTCCGTTCGGTTTTAGCGATTCGACGAACATCCAGGAACGTAACCTGACGAATTCGCAGCATCCGTCTTGTGTTGCGCACGCCCTATACCTAACGGCCAATCCCCCTCAATTCCCTAATTCTGAGATGCCAGCCCGACTACACTGGTTATGAAGCCTTGCTTCTCGCCATCGGAAGTTGGCCGCAATCCCCACCGCACCGATGGTCGAAAAAGTCTTGTCCAACAAGACACAGCGAAGGGGAGAAAGTAGGAAAACCCAAGGCATCAAAGAAGCGCGGGCCGCATGGGCGGCAACCCATACGACCCGCTGACCACCACCAACTCGGACAAGGAGTCGGAAATGGCTGACGCCAATACTAAGCCACGTCGTAGAAAGAACAAACCCGTCAACATGCAAAAGACGTTTGAGCTGGTCCTGCGCAACTACCCGGACCTTCCCAAGCGTGGCTGGCCGTACCTGCCGTGGATGAAGGCGATCGATATCAATTTCAAGATCTTCGGCTTCAAGCCGGGCGACCGCGTGTACCTGAGAGTCTGCGACGTCAACCGGACGATCACGATCACGCCGGACTACGGCCAGTTGGCGCTGCGAGAGCAGCCGTACCACGATCCTGATTGGGTACCGCCGCCGCTATAACGTCTGCAAGGGCCGCTTGATGCGGCTCTAGCGAGTGGAACGCAGGCGTTTCCCGAATGCGATTGACCGCCGGGGCGACACCGCCCCGGCCATTGCCGCGAACGCCGCGACTCACACCCCCAGCGACCTTCAACAACTGTCACGACCACAAGGCCCGTGATGCCGCAACGCGCCTGCCGAAATAGCCGAATGGCTTCACATCAACGCCCGCCAGCCCGCCGCTTCACAACCGTCCCCCGCTGCAACACATACTCGACCTTCGCGCCTTCATCGGCCACGACTCCGATATCCTCGAGCGGATTGCCGTCCAGCACGACGAGGTCCGCAATCGCCCCCACCGCAACCACCCCAAGCTGCCCCGTCATATTGACGATCTCCGCCGCCACCGTCGTCGCCGACCTCAGCGCCTCCAAATTCCCAAGCACCTCCGCCCGAATCCGGAACTCATCGGACTGAAACGCATGCATCTCGCCGAGCAGGTCCGACCCGAACCCCATCTTCACACCGGCCTTCGCATAGATATCCAGCGACTCGCGTCCTTTCTGCTGCACGGAAGCCACCTTCGCGATGGAGTCCACCGGCATCCCGAACGCCGCCCCATGTTTCGCCAGCGCGTCATAAGTCACCAGCGTCGGCACCACGAACGCCCCCCGCTCATGCATGAGCGTGGCAGCCGCTTCATCCACGAGATTCCCGTGCTCGATCGTCCGCACGCCGCATCGCACGGCCCGCGCAATCGCCCGCCCGGTATACGCATGCGCCATCACATACGTATTCGCGGCCTCGGCTTCGTCGACGATCGCCCGAATCTCGTCCTCCGAATACTGCGTGTTCGCAATCGGATCGGTCGGCGAAGCCACGCCGCCTGACGCCATGATCTTGATTTGCGTCGCGCCTTTCTGAATCTCCTCACGCACGGCGAGCCGCACCCCTTCGACGCCATCGACGACTCGCGCAATCGCCCCCGTCCTGAAACAGCAGGAGCAGGGCTCCAGCACATCGCCGCGCGGCCGGAAATCCCCATGCCCGCCGGTCTGCGACAACGCTTTCCCCGACGGAAAAATCCGCGGCCCCGGAATCAGCCCCGTCTCGACCGCCTGCATCAGGCTCCAATCCGCGCCCCCCGCATCCCGCACACTGGTAAACCCACGCGACAACATCGCATCGAGAATCGGCAGCGACCGAATCGCCGCGAGAATATTCGGCTGCGTCGCATTCGCGCCCAGGTTCGCATTCGACGCCAGCACATGCACATGGCAATCGATGAACCCCGGCATCACGGTCTTGCCGCGCGCGTCGATCACCTGCGCATTCGGCAAATCCACTGGCCGATCGGTGACTTCGACGATCCGCTCGCCTTCGATCACGACATGATGATGTTCGAGCAACACGCCTCGTTCGAGGTCGAGCACGTTGCCGCCTTGAAGCACGGTAATGGTCATGAGGGAAAAGTCCTTATCGAGTCGTTGCGGCCGCACGCTTCGCATCCTTCACGAAGCGCGTGCCGACGAAACTGACGGCCGCCGCGAGCATCACGTAGAACGCAGGCGCCATGTTGCTGCCGGTGCGGGCGATGAGCCACGTGATCAGGAACGGCGCGAACCCGCCGAAGATCGTCACCGCGAAGTTGTACGCAACGGATAACCCGGTCGACAGCACCTTGGTCGGAAACAGCTCCGCGAACGCCGCGAGGATCGGCCCCGTATAGGTCGCGATCAGCACGCCGAACACGGCCTGGAACACGATCAGCGACGCGAACCCGGGCGCATGGTTGATCCACGAGAACATCGGCCACGCCAGCACGAGGATCGCGAGCGCCGAGCCGGACAGGAACACGCGCCGTCCCCACGCGTCGGCGAGTCGCCCGACGATCGGCGAGCAGCACATGATCATCAGCCCGCCGACCATGCCGGCCGTGAAGCCGGTCGATTGCGGCAGATGCAGCGTGCGCACGGAATAGGTCGGCATGTAGAACAGCAGCACGTAGGTGCAGACGGTCCACAGGATGACCATCGAGAAACTCGCGAACGTCTCGCGCGGGTAGGTGTGCAGCACTTCCTTCAGCGGCGAGCTTTCCTTCGCCTGCGATTCGACGGCGGTGAACGCGGGCGTCTCGTCGATATGGCTGCGAATGAAGTAACCGACCGGCCCGACGATGATCCCGAGCAGGAACGGCAGCCGCCAGCCCCAGCTATGCAGCGCCTGCGTGTCGAGCGACGTCGTGACGAACGTGCCGGTCGCCGCACCGAGCAGCACCGCGAAGCCGATGCTCGACTGGATCCAGCTCGAGTAATACGCGCGCTTCTCCGGCGGCGCGTATTCGGTGAGGAACGCGGTGGCGCCGCCCATCTCGCCGCCGGCCGAGAAGCCTTGCAGCAGCCGCGCGACGACGATCATCAGCGGCGCGGCGATGCCGGCCTGTTCGTAGGTCGGCGCGATCCCGATCAGCGCGGTGCCGGCCGCCATCAGCAGGATCGTGAGCGACAGCGCGGCCTTGCGTCCGACCTTGTCGGCATAGACGCCGAGCACGATGCCGCCCACCGGCCGCATGAAGAAGCCCACGCCGAACGTCGCGACGGTGAGCAGCACGGACGTGAGTTCGTTGCCGGTCGGGAAGAACAGCTTCGCGATGATCACCGCGAAGAAGCTGTAGACGGTGAAGTCGAACCATTCGAGACCGTTGCCGATCACGGTCGCGACGATGGCACGGCGGCGCTGTCGCACCGCCGCATCGACGGAAGGCGCGGCGCGTGGGGAAAGCGTTCCTTGCATGGTCTCTTCCTCTGTCAGAAGACGGGACGGCTGCCCCGCGTGAATCCCATGCTAAGGACAGCCGGATTTTTTTCTGAAACGAAAGATTCGCATGCCTGCATGCGCTGCACGCATGCGTCGCGCGCGGGGCATTCAGGCCCCGGTCTGTTGCTCCGCCTGTTCGAACAGCCAGCGCGTGAACAGGCGGGCGGCCTGGTTCTGCACGCGGTCGTTCGGCGAGATCACGTAATAGCCGCCGCCGTGGCTCGCGGACGCTTCCGTCACGCGCACGAGCAGGCCGGCTTCGATGCATGCGTCGATCATGTAACGCCAGCCCAGCGACACGCCCTGACCGAGAATCGTCATCTGCACGATCTGCGGATAGGAGTTGATCGTGATGTCCTGCGGCTGCGCCTTCTGCCGGTCGACGTCGTTCATGTCGAACCATTCGGACCACGACATCCATTGGCGCTGGCCGTCTTCGAGGCGCAGCAGCGTTTCGTTCGCGAGATCGGCCGCGTCGAGCGTGCGGCCGGCCAGATAGCCGGGCGCGCAGACCGGGAACACTTCTTCGTCGAACAGCCGGCGTGCGGTGTATTCGGCCGGCGCCTGCTGGCGCACGTAGTAGACGCCGACGTCGAATTCCGCGGGCGACATCGATGCAAGGCCGTCGCGCACGATCAGGCGCAGCTTGATGTTGGGATACGTGGCGCGAAAGGTCGGTAGCCGCGGTGTGAGCCACAGCAGCGCGACGCCGGACGAGCACGCGATCGTCAGTTCGAGATCGCCGTACGGTTTCATTACGTCGTGCGTGGCTTCCGCGCATTGCGTGAGCAGATGGTGGACTTGTGCCGCGTATTGCTCGCCGGCGATTGTCAGCCGCAGCGAACGGTGTTCGCGAACGAACAGCGAGCGGCCGAGGAATTCCTCGAGCTGCTGGATCTGGCGGCTGATCGCGCTTTGGGTCAGGTGCAGTTCGGCGGCGGCTTTCGTGAAACTCGCATGCCGCACGGCGGCTTCGAACGCGATGAGGCACTGAAGAGGCGGGAGAGGCGTGATGCGCATGGCGGGCAGGGATTCGAGGGCGCTGCCTCCATGATACGGGTGGAGTCGACGGAAATCGTAATCTGTGAAGGCAGCTGTGGATTCGCCATATTCAATCGTGCGAAGATTGAGCGAAACAACACCGACACGTACCGAGAACGACGTGACCCTATCAAACCCTGAGAGCAAAGTGAAAGCTGTCCACCCACCCTGGATGCCCGTCGCGCTGGCCGAACTCGGCATCCGCCGCCACCCGCCGGGCAGCATCAACCCGCGCATCGTCGAGTACAACAACCAGACGAACCTGGTTGGCTACGACGACAAGATTTCCTGGTGCTCGTCGTTCGTGAACTGGTGCATGGCGCACGCCGGATTCCGCGGCACAGGGTCTGCGCTCGCACGCTCGTGGCTCGAATGGGGCAAACCGCTGGAGCGTCCGGTCTACGGCTGCATCGCGATTCTGACGCGTGATGATCCGACGAGCTGGAAAGGGCACGTCGGTTTCTACCTGCGTCACGATGCCGAATATGTCCACCTGTTCGGCGGTAATCAATTGGAAGAAGTGCGCGAACTCGCGTATCCGTTGAACGAAGTGATCGGCTACCGTTGGCCGATGTTGGATAACCACGGCGCCGAGCTTGCGTAACGGTGCGGGGCCGTCGACGCGGTCCGCATCCGTATCAGGCATCGGCTTCAATTCTTCGCGACGGCCTCCACCTCCGTCCCACCCGCCGCGTCATTCCTGCTCCACCCACCCCCAAGCGACCGATACAACGCCACCGCCGCCAGCGCGTGCTCGCGCTTGACCTGATTGAGCGAATCCGAATCGCGCAGATAAACCTCCTGCGCCGACAGCACATCCAGAAAATCCGTCGCGCCGCCCTTATAAAGTTGATTCGCCAACCCAAGCGCCTTGTCCGAAGCGGAAAGCGCGCTACCCAGCCGCCGCGTCGCCTCATCGGAACTGACGAGATTCGCGCGCGCATCCTCGACTTCCCGCAGCGCTTGCAGCATCGTCTGCCGTAACCCGAGTTCGGATTCGCGCATCCGGCTTTCGCTCTGCGAGATATCGGCGGTAATGCGCCCCGCGTTGAAGATCGGGCTCGTCGCACTCAGCGCCGCGCTGAACAGGTTATCGGTCAACGTCGGCAACCCGAGATACGAAGCCGCCAGAATCCCGTCCGTCAGGTTCAACGAAAACTTCGGATACCGCTCGGCCTTCGCCACGCCGACTTGCGCGGCACGCCGTTCGACTTGAGCGTAGGCAGTCAGCACATCGGGCCGCCGCAACAACGCTTGCGAAGGCAACGTCCCCGGCGCGCCGACCGGCGGCGCCGGAATCTCTCCCGTCTGCGCCAGCAAAAGCCGATCGATCGATTCCGGCGTCCTCCCCGAATACACGGCGATCAGATTCAACTGATGCGAAATCTGCGCCTGCGTCGGCGGAATCCGCGCTTCGAGCGCATCGAGCTGGTTCTGCGCGCGCGTCACGTCGAGTTCCGTCGACAGCCCGAACGCCTGACGCTTGCGCGTGAGTTCGAGCGCATGCTGCCGGATCTTCGCGTTGTCCTGGAGGATCTTCAATTCCTGCTGCGCCCAGCGCAGATCGACATATGCGGATGCCGCATCGGCGGCAAGCGCGAGGCGCATTGCATCTTCCGCGTGCTTCTGCCCAACCAACTCCGCTTGAGCGGCCAGCAAATCGAGCCGCTCGCCGCCGAACACATCGGGCGACCAGCTCAGCGCGAGCCCCGCGCCGGCCTGCCGCACATAGCCGAGCGGTGGCGGCGTGTTCTGCCGCGCGTCGGCCGCATGGGCGGTCGCGTCGAGTTCGGGCAACAGCACCGCGCGCTTTTGCACGGTCAGCGCTTGCGCCTGCTTCACGCGTTCGGCGGCGGCTTGCAGATCGAGGTTGCCGTCGAGCACGGTCGCGATCAGCCGGTCGAGCACGGGGTCGTGGAATTGCGCCCACCAGGCGGCCGCGTCGATGTCCGCGCGCGGCACGTCGGTATCCCACGCGGTGGGCGCGAGCGTCTGAACGGATTCGTTCAGCGCCGGATGCTGCGCGGGTTGCACCGCACACCCTGCGGCGAACACGCTGACGGCAACGGCGACGAGTAGCTTTTTCATGATGATGATCTCAGTGCGCGTCCGGCGGCGGCGCGTTCAACGTAATGGGTTTGGAAAACACGACGGCAAGCAGCGCGACGACGAAGCACAGCGACAGCGCGTAGTACGCATCCGCATAGGTGAGCGTCAGCGCTTCGCGATAAATCAGCCGATGCAGGTTCGCGAGCCCGGCCTGCGCGGTATTCAGCGTATTGCCGGCCACCGAGCCCCAGTACGCAGCCTGGCGATCGAGCAGCGATGCGACCTGCGGTTCGCCGGCGCTCACGTGCTCGTTCAGCCGCAGGTAATGAAAATTCAGCCGGTCGTTGAGCATCGTCGCGCTCACCGCGATACCGATCGCCCCGCCGAGGTTACGCATCAGGTTGAATAACCCGCTTGCCGATTTCAGCCGCGACTGCGGCAGCGAGCCGAGCGCCATCGTCACGATCGGCGGCACGCTGAACTGCTGGCCGATGCCGCGCAGCGCCTGCGGCAGCAGCAATTCCCGCCAGCCCCAGTCGTGCGTGATCGGCGTGTACAGATAGCAGCCGAGGCCGAAGCAGATCAGCCCGAACACGAGCAGCGCACGCATGCTGACGTAGCGCGCGGCGAACGCATACGCGCACAGCGCGACCAACTGGAACGCGCCGACCGACAGCAGCGCGATGCCGATCTGCAGCGAGCTGAACGCACGCACCTGCGCGAGAAACAGCGGCGTCAGGAACACGGTCACGAAGATCCCGATGCCGGTCACGAACGACAGCAGGCTGCCGATCCCGAAGTTGCGCACGGCGAGCGCGCGCAGGTCGACGATCGGATCTTTCGCAGTCAGCGCATGCACGATGAACAGGAAGCCGCAGATGCCGGAGATCCACGCGCAGATCACGATCGCATCATCGCCGAACCAGTTCTTGCGCGGGCCTTCTTCGAGCACGTATTCGAGGCAGCCGAGGAAGCCGGACATCAGCACGATGCCGAGATAGTCGCCGCGCTTGATGAGGCTGAGATCGGGCGCGTCGATATGCACGTAGCGCGGCACGAGCGCGGCCACCGCGATACCCGGCACGAGGTTCAGGTAGAACAGCCAGTGCCACGACCATTGGTCGGTGATCCAGCCGCCGATCACGGGGCCGATCGCCGGCGCGAGCGACGCGAGCGCGCCGATGGTCGTCGACGCGATCAGCCGCTGCCTGCCGGGGAACAGCACGAACGCGGTGGTGAACACGGTCGGGATCATCGCGGCGCCGAGCGCGCCCTGCATGCCGCGGAACAGGATCATCGAGTTGATGTCCCACGCGAGCCCGCACAGCATGCTGGTGATCGTGAAGCCGACGGCCGATGCGACGAACAGCCAGCGCGTCGACATCACCTTCGACAGCCAGCCCGACATCGGGATCACGATGATCTCGGCGATCAGGTACGCGGTCTGCACCCACGACAGTTCGTCCTGGCTCGCGGACAGCCCGCCGCCGATGTCGCGCAGCGACGACGCGACGATCTGGATGTCGAGCGTCGCCATGAAGAAGCCGACGCACATCAGCGCGAACGCGAATACGCGCTGCCTGGTCGGTTGCGACGCGGGGTCGCCGGAAAACGCGGTGGTCATCGTCGGCTCCCGCTCAGTTCTTGTGGTCGGTATGCACGGTCACGACCGCGGACAGGCCGGGGCGCAGCACGTGCTCGATGCCGGGCTGCGGATCGAGATGCACGCGCACGGGCACGCGCTGGACGATCTTTGTGAAGTTGCCGGTCGCGTTCTCGGGCGGCAGCACGCTGAAGGTCGCGCCGGTGGCGGGCGCGACGCTGTCGATGCGGCCGTGCAGCCGCGTGCTCGACGCATCGAGCGCGACGTCGACGCGATCGCCCGCGCGCATCTTGCGCAGCTGGTCTTCCTTGAAGTTCGCGTCGATCCACAGGCCGGACGCCGGCACGACCGTCAGTAGCGGCACGCCGACGTTCGCGAGCATCCCGACACGGCCCGTGCGGTTGCCGACGTAACCGTCGACCGGCGAGCGGATCGTCGTGTATTCGACGTTGAGCGCCGCGACGCGCTGCGCGGCGAGTGCGGTGTTCACGCGGGCCCGCGCATCGGCGAGTTGCGCGCCGAGCACGTCGAGCTGCCGCTTCGACGCGAGCAGCGCGGCGTCACTGCGTTCGACGGCCGCGCCGGCCTTCGAATAATCGGCGTCCGCGCGCTCGACGATCTGGTTCGATACGGCGTCCGACTTCACGAGCTCGCGGTAGCGCACGCGGTCTGATGCGGCACGCGTCAGTTCGGCCGACGACGCGTTCTTGTCCGCCGCGTGCTGGCCGATCACCGCGAATTGCAGTTGCTGCTTCGCCTCGAGTTCGGTCACGGCGGAGCGCGCGCTGTCGACCTCGGCGCCGGCCTGCGCGAGCTTCGCGTCGTAGTCGCGCGCATCGAGCTGCACGAGCACGTCGCCGGCTTTCACGCGCTGGTTGTCGGTCACGAGAATCTTGTCGACGAAGCCGTTGACCTTCGGCGCGAGCACCGTCACGTCGCCGCCGACATACGCGTCGTCGGTGCTTTCCTGGAAGCGCAGCACGAACAGCCAGTCGAGCGCGGCGGCCGCGACCACGACGACGACGGCGCCCACCGCGATGCGCATCCACGGCACGCGGCGTTGCTGTTTCGCGGGCTGCTCGGTTGTGGCTGCTTCGCGTGACGAGGCAGCGGCTTGGGTCGTATCCATCGATTCACCTATGTATATGCACTGATCAAAACGATCGACATCGTCGTGTCGATCGGGGAAGGGGTTAGCGTTCCGGCAGGTTGTGCGTGATCCGGAACAATTCGTCTCTCAGGCGGGCCGCCTGCGTCGGCCCGAAGCGCCGCTCGAACGCTTCCTGCGCGGCGAGCCAGTGCACGTGCGCATCGGCGACTTTCGTTTCGCCGTCCGCGGTCAGCGCGAACGTCTGGCCGCGGCACGGCGGCTCGATCCGCCCCGTCACCAGCGCCGCGCTGACGAGCGGCTTGAGCGCGCGCAGCAGCGCGGTGCGTTCGATCACCAGCACGTTCGACAGCGTCGCCATCGTCAGGCCGGGCCGGTCGCGCAGCAGCGCGAGGATGCTGTACTGCGACGGCGTCACGCCCGCCCGCGACAGGTAACGCTCGTAGAACTGCGAGATCCGCCGGGCGGCTTGCCGGACCGCGAAGCAATCGTCATCGGTGAGCGTGGTCTTGTGCATGTGCACATGTTAGGTGGCGGGGCGGCGCGAAGCGAGCGGTGCGGCGGGATCAGATTGGTGTCGTGGCTGTATCAATCGGCGTTGGAAGGGCGCGTTCGCGCGCCGGGTCAAGCCGCCGCCGGAACGATCCAGCCTTCGCGGTCGCAGTACGCGGCCGTGTAGTCGATGAACGCCTTTACCTTCGCGGGCAGCAGCGCGCGGTTCGCGTAGGCGAGCTTGATTTCGACGAACGCATCGACGAGATCGGCGCCTTCCAGCAACTGCACGAGCGCGCCGGACGCGAGTTGAGCCTCGACGAGCGTTTTCGGGACGACGCCGATGCCGAAGTCGTGCATCACCATTTCTCGGTTGAACACGGGGCTGTTCGACGAGATGTCGAAACGGAACGGCACGGTGAGCATGTTGCCGTCGACCCGGAACGACAGCGCCGGGCGGCGCAGCGACGGCGAGATCGGCACGAACGGATGATGGGCGAGGTCGGCCGGCGTCTCGGGGCGCGCATGCGCCTGCAGATACGCCGGCGTCGCGACGATCACGACCGGAATGCGCTCGACCAGCCGCACGACGGTCGATTCGCTCGTCAGCATGTACGGCACGACGATGCCGATGTCGTAGCCTTCGCCGACCAGGTCGACCGGGCGCTCGGTCAGCGTGACGTCGAGGCGCACGTTCGGATGCGCGGCCTTGAAGCCGGCGATCAGCGGCACGAGCCGGTTCAGCGCGGCCGTCGTATGCGCGACGAGGCGCAGCAGGCCTTCGGGCTCGCGCGTGTGCGTCTGCGCTTCCACTTCGAGCGCGTCGAGCTCGTCGAGCACGGCCGCGCAACGCTCGTAGATGCGCTCGGCCGTTTCGGTCAGCGACACCTGGCGCGTGGTCCGGTGCAGCAGCCGGCTGCCGAAACGCGCCTCCAGATCCGCGACCGCGCGCGATACGACCGGCCGCGCGAGGCCGTGCATGTCGGCGGCGCGCGTGAAGCTGCGCATCTCCACCACCGACCGGAAGATCCGCAGCTTGTCGATGTAGTCCATGTCCGTCTCCTTGACGCGATGGCCGGCCGCCGGCCCCGTTACGGCGGAGTGTACATTGACTTTATGCATATGCACATATAGATTGCCAAACATGAACGACATTCCGATTTCCGAGGCGTGCAACTGCCTCGCGCTGCGTCAGGCGGCGCGCTTCGTCACGCAACTGTACGAACGCCATCTGGCCCCGGTCGGCGTCACGCCCGCCCAGTTCTCGATCATGGTGAACCTCAAACGCCGGCCCGGCCTGCTGATGAGCGAACTTGCCGATACGCTCGTGATGGATCGCACGACCTTGCTGCGTGCGCTGAAGCCGTTGCAGCGAGACGGTTTCGTCGCGACGGCGGCGTCCGAGCACGATGCGCGCGCGCATGCGCTGCATCTCACGAAGCTCGGCGAGCGCACGTTCGCACAGGCGAAGGTCGCGTGGCAGGCCGCGCAGGACGAGTTCGACACGCAATTCGGCCGTGATCGCGCGAAGGCGTTGCGCGATGAGCTGTTCAGCCTGACGGCGGGACGCTAGGCGAGGGGCGGGCGGTTCGGTGTGGCGATCTCAACTGGTGCTAAATTCGAGCCATTGGTCGCCTCCGAAGAATTCTTTCGTGAAAATTGGTTTTAATGACGTCCGATTTGAAGGTAATCTGGACAGTTTTTATTTCCAGTTGTAGAGTCCTCTGACTGAATTCATGAGCCGGCGCGGCCGCCGGCACGCGTCACGAGGAGCAACCGATGCTGCAGTTGAGTGACCGCGACGACGCAATGTTGCGCGGGGATTTCGGCGACGGCGTCGCCCGCGCGATGCGGATCGTCGCGCGCACCGCGCAAGTGATGTCCGCGCCGCACCTGATCGACATTACGTCCGCGCATATCGACGGCTGTCTGTATCACGGCCAGACGAGCCTCGACTTCGTCGACTATTTCGTCGACACGGGCGCGAAGGTCGCGGTGCCGACCACCTTGAACGTTGGGTCGCTCGACCTGATCCATCCCGAGCTGTACCACGGCGACCGCACGATCCAGCGCGATGCGCAGCGCCTGATGGACGCGCATTTGCTGCTCGGCTGCGAATCGAGCTTCACGTGCGCGCCATATCAACTGAAGAATCGTCCCGCGATGGGCGAGCAGATCGCGTGGGCCGAATCGAATGCGATCGTGTTCGCGAACTCGGTACTCGGCGCGCGCACGAGCCGCTACGGCGATTTTCTCGACCTGGCCGCCGCGATCACCGGGCGTGCGCCGTATGCGGGGCTGCATGTCGATGCGAACCGCGCCGCGCGGATCGTGTTCAATGCGCCGGATTTCACCGGCCTGCCGTCGCGCGACATCTATTTCGCCGCGCTCGGTTTGGCGGTCGGCAAGATCGCGGGCGCGGTCGTGCCGGCGATCGTCGGGCTGCCGGCGGACACCACCGAGGACGAACTCAAGGCGCTCGGCGCGGCCGCCGCATCGAGCGGGGCCGTCGCGCTGTTCCATGCGGTCGGCGTGACGCCCGAGGCGCCGACGCTCGACGCCGCATTGCACGGGCGGGCGGCGCAACGCACGGTCGATATCACGATGGCCGATCTCGACGAGATTCGCCGCACGCTGAATCACGGTGCGGCCGGCGACGCGCTCGTCGCGGTCGCGCTCGGCACGCCGCATTTTTCGCTGGCCGAATTCCGCACGCTCGACACGTTGCTCGACGCGTTCGACGGCAAGCCGGCCTGCGATTTCTACGTGAACACGAGCCGCTTCATTCTGTGGGAACTGGAGCAAGCCGGTCTCGCGGAGAAATTCGCCGCGCGCGGTATCCAGATCGTCGTCGATACCTGCACGTACATCACGCCGGTGATGAAGCAGTTGTCGGGGCTGGTGATGACCAACTCGGGGAAATGGGCGTCATATGCGCCCGCGAACATCGCCGTGACGGTCGCGTACGGCAGCATGCGCGAATGCGTGCGCTCCGCGTACGAAGGCAAGGTGCGATTCGATGACTGAAGCGACGGGCCAATTCT
This sequence comes from Burkholderia sp. BCC0397, assembly GCF_902832865.1. Classification (NCBI taxonomy): domain Bacteria; kingdom Pseudomonadati; phylum Pseudomonadota; class Betaproteobacteria; order Burkholderiales; family Burkholderiaceae; genus Burkholderia; species Burkholderia sp. BCC0397. The sequence continues at coordinate 305,405 of NZ_CADFDL010000001.1, forward strand.
TGACGGGCGACACGCTCGTGCCGGGCAGCGCGTGCGCGCGTCCGTTCATCCTCGACAAGCCGCTCAGCTTCTGGGGCGGCTACGACTCGGGCGCGGGCAGGATCGTCGATCGCGGGCATCCGCAGGCCGGCGCGAGCCTCGCCGGCAAGGTGATGGTGATGCCGCACGCGAAGGGTTCGAGTTCGAGCAGCAGCGTGCTCGCGGAAGCGGTGCGCAACGGCACCGGGCCGGTCGGGATCGTACTGAAGGAGCGCGACCTGATCATCTCGATCGGCACGATCGTGGCCGCGGAGCTGTATGCGATCGCGGTGCCGGTGGTGTGCGTGAGCGATGACGTGTACGACGCGATCGTCGCCGCCACGGGCGACGTGCGGATCGAAGCGGGCGAGGGGGACGGCGGCGCGCGGATTCATATCGGCCGCTGACGCGTCGCGCACATCTTTCGCGTTACTCGCGAGTTCCCGCAGCCGCCTCACGGTACGCGCTCGGCGTCTGCCCGGCCCAGCGCCGGAACGCGCGCGTGAAATTCGCCGGGTCGGTGAATTGCAGCCGCTCGGCGATCGTTTTCAGATCGAGATCCGACGCGGCGAGCAACTGCCTGGCGTCGCGAAACCGCGCTTCGTCGAGCAATTGCCGGTAGCTCGACCCCGCTTCCTCCAGCCGGCGCCGCAGCGTGCGCGTCGACACGAGCAGCGCGTCGGCGAGCGTATCCGGCCCCGGATAATCGCCGGCTGCGCGCGCCAGTTCCGCCCGCACGCGCTCGACCAGATCGCCTTCCTCCTGCCGCACCTGCGCATACTCGCGCTCGACCTGCACGAGCGCCTGCCGGTGCGCGACTTCGTCGGCGAGCGGCAGCGGCCAGTCGAGCACGTCGCGCGCAATCCACAGCGCATTGGCCGCGCAGCCGAATGCCACCGGCGGCAACGCGTCGCGATAGCGCGCGAAATACGCGGGCTCCGGCCACGCGAATTGCAGCCTGATCGGCGGTGACGCGCGGCCGGACCATTGCGAGATGTTCTGCGCGAGCCCCGTCAGCACGAATTCGAACATCACGTGATGCTGCAGCACGGGGTTCGCCTGCACGCCGTGCAGTTCGAGCGTCGCGCCGCGTTCGTCTTCCGCATAGGTCAGCCGGTACTGGCGATTGCGCATCCGGAAGTAGCGCTGCGTGACGGATAGCGCGTCGCGGATGTCCCGCGCGGTCAGCGTCGCGTAGCCGAGAAAGCCGTGCACGGTCGGCTTCAGCAGCAGCCCGAACGCGAGCCCGATGCCCGGATCGCCGCCGATTTCGATCGCATTGAGCACGAGCCGCCCCCATTGCGACGGCGCGACGCGCGCGTCCGGTTCGGCCAGCACCGCGTCGCGCAGGCCCGTGCCGGCACGCACGGCGGCCAGGTCGACGCCGCGTGCGGCCAGCGCCTGCAGCAGCAGGCGCGGATAGGCGACCGGAATCGTCGGCCGGCGCAGCCCGAGGCGATCCTTGCGAGACGGGGAGATCATGTCGATTTGGCCGGAAATGACAAGCATTATGGCTGTTTGCCCCCTCACGTTCAAGGCGGCGCGCGCCTACGATGGCAGGCATCGCTTATTGGCCGAATCATCATGACGACACCCTTTCCCCACCTGCTCGCACCGCTCGATCTCGGCTTCACGACGCTGAAGAATCGCGTGCTGATGGGCTCGATGCATACCGGCCTCGAGGACAGCCGCAAGACGCTGCCGCGCCTCGCCGAATATTTCGCCGAGCGTGCGCGCGGCGGCGTCGGCCTGATCGTGACGGGCGGCTTCGCGCCGAACGTGGCCGGCTGGACCAAGCCGTTCGGCGGCACGCTGATGACGTCGGCCGCCGCGCGCCGGCATCGCGAGATCACCGGTGCCGTGCATGCGGAGGACGGCAAGATCGCGCTGCAGATCCTGCATACGGGCCGCTACGGTTACCACCCGTTCGCGGTCGCGCCGTCGAAGATCAAGTCGCCGATCTCGCCGTTCGCGCCGCACGAACTGAGCGCGCGCGGCGTCGAGCGGCAGATCCGCGCGTTCGTGCGCTGCGCGACGCTGGCACGCGAAGCCGGTTACGACGGCGTCGAGATCATGGGCTCCGAGGGCTACCTGATCAACCAGTTCATCTCGATGCATACGAACAAGCGCACCGACCAGTGGGGCGGGTCGTACGAGAACCGCATCCGTTTGCCGATCGAGATCGTCGAGCGCACGCGCGAAGCGGTCGGCCGCGATTTCATCCTGATCTACCGGCTGTCGATGCTCGACCTGATTCCGGACGGCAGCGACTGGCGCGAAACCGTGCAGCTCGCGAAGGCGGTCGAGCGCGCGGGCGCGACGATCATCAACACGGGGATCGGCTGGCACGAGGCGCGCGTGCCGACGATCGCGACATCGGTGCCGCGCGGCGCGTTCGCGTGGGTGACGAAGAAGATGAAGGGCGAGGTCGGCATCCCGCTCGTGACGACCAACCGGATCAACCGGCCCGAAGTGGCCGAGCAGATTCTCGCGGACGGCTGCGCGGACATGGTGTCGATGGCGCGCCCGCTGCTCGCGGATGCCGAGTTCGTCGTCAAGGCCGCGCAGGGCCGTGCCGACGAGATCAATACCTGCATCGGCTGCAACCAGGCATGCCTCGATCATGCGTTCAAGAACCGAATCGCGTCGTGCCTGCTGAATCCGCGCGCGTGCCACGAGACGGAACTGAAATACACGCCCGCGTCGCAGCCGAAGCGGATCGCGGTGGTCGGCGCGGGGCCGGCCGGGCTCGCCTGCTCGACGGTGCTCGCGCAGCGCGGTCATCAGGTCGACCTGTTCGACGGCGCGGCCGAGATCGGCGGCCAGTTCAACATGGCGAAGCGGGTTCCGGGCAAGGAGGAGTTTCACGAAGCGCTGAGCTACTTCGGCCGGCAGGTCGAGCTGACCGGCGTGAAGCTGCACCTGAACCGCCGCGTCGACGCGAGCGACCTGATTGCGGGCGGCTACGACGAGATCGTGCTCGCCACGGGCGTCGCGCCGCGCGACCCGAAGATTCCGGGGCAGGACGGGCCGAACGTGCTCAGCTATGTCGACGTGCTCGCGGGCAGGCAGCCGGTCGGCCGGCGGGTCGCGGTGGTGGGCGCGGGCGGGATCGGCTTCGATGTCGCCGAATATCTGGTGCAGGACGGCGAGTCGCCGGCACTCGATCTCGAAGAATGGAAAGCGGAGTGGGGCGTGACCGATCCGGCCGCGACGCGCGGCGGCGTGACGCGTGCGCAGGTATCGGCGCCGGCGCGGGAAGTGACGCTGCTGCAGCGCAAGGCCGCGCCGCTCGGCAAGGGGCTCGGCAAGACGACCGGCTGGATTCACCGTGCGACGCTGAAGATGAAGCAGGTGAAGATGATCGGCGGCGTGAACTACGAGCGGATCGATGCGCGCGGGCTGCATGTGTCGTACGGCGAGCAGCGCACCGATCACGAACTGATCGAAGCCGACACGATCGTGCTCTGCACGGGGCAGGAGCCGCAACGTGCGTTGCTCGCGCCGTTGCAGGCGGCCGGGCGCTCGGTGCACCTGATCGGCGGCGCGGAACTGGCCGCCGAACTCGATGCGAAGCGCGCGATCGATCAGGGCTCACGGCTGGCGGCGCGGTTGTAACGGGCGACCGCTGCGACGCTCATCCGGACGTTCGTCGCGTGGCGATGATCGGCTGACGGGACGGTTCGCGGCTTGCCACAGGATGCGCCGATTCGCGGGCGCAGAACCATAACAAGCCGCAGTGCCGACCGCGCCACCATGCAACATGGCGGCGCGAACCCGGCCGACCGTGACCGCGATCGGCCGGCGCGGCTCAGGCCGCTTCGGCCCGCTCTTCCGCTTCCGCTTCGAGCATCGCCTTGACGATCAGGTAGATGGCCGGCAGGTCGTCGTCGTCCCGGCGCCAGTCGACCGGCTCCTCGACGTCCGCCGCGACCAGCCGGCTGTCGCGCAGCCGGATGAAAGCGTCGACGACGGCCGGATCGTTGCGGTTCAGGAACCCGGCGTTCGAGAACGCCAGCTCCTCGACGTTCAGCAGCGCCTGCCAGCTCATCGTGCGGACGGCCGCCGGGTGGGTGCGGCGCCTCAGGCCGAGCGCCCGCTGCGCGGGGCCGCCCGCGACACGCTGCAGATCGACGACCGCCCGCTGCGCGGCGCGCTCGAAATGGACGGGATTGAAGCCGGGTTGCTCGGGATCGAATGCGGAAGCCTGGAACATGGTCGCCTCACAAAAGTCCGTTCGTCTTGGATGACGGAATTCGGGTCAAATGGTGCAAAAAAGCACTGTAAATATATACAGTGTTTGGTGCGGTTTCAAGTCCCGAATGCAGGATTTCGTGCGTCGGCGCTCGACGCGGGCGAATCGCATCGAGCGGGCGAGCGATTTACACCGCCGCCGCGATCGTCTCCCGCAGCCATCGATGCGCCGGATCGCGATGCACGCGCTCGTGCCACAGCATCGACATTTCATAGCCGGGCACCTCGACCGGTGCGTCCACCACGCGCAGCGCGGGCACGTCGCGCACCAGCCGCTCGGGCAGCATCGCGACGAGGTCGGTGCTCGCGACGGCCGACATCACGAACAGGAAGTGCGGCACCGACAGCACGACGCGCCGCGCGGCACCGACCTTTGCGAGCGCTTCGTCCGTCACGGCGAAGAAGCCGCCGCCGTCGGGCGACACGATCACGTGCTCGAGCGTGCCGAACTGCGCGAGCGTGGGGCGCCGCTTCAGCTTCGGGTGGCCGGCACGGCCGATCAGCACGTAACGCTCGACGAACAGCGGCAGTCGTCGCATGCCGGGCGGCGACCCTTCCGTCGTATGGAAGGCCAGGTCGACGCCGTTTCGTTCGGCATCCTGCTCGATGCGCGGCGGCACGAGTTCGACGACGGCCAGCCGCGTGCCGGGCGCGGTCGAACGCAGCGTGCGCAGCGCGGGCAGCACGATCGTCGATTCGCCGTAGTCGGTCGCGGCCACGCGCCACGTGTTCGTCGCGGTCGCGGGATCGAACGGCGTCGCCGGGATCACCGCGCGCTCGACCGCTTCGAGCGCGTCGCGCAACGGCTCGCGCAGCGCTTCCGCACGGGCGGTCGGCCGCATCCCGCGCGGCCCCGGCAGCAGCAGCGGATCGCCGAACACGTCGCGCAGTTTCTGCAACTGCACGCTGACCGATGGCTGCGACATGTTCAGCTTCTCGGCCGCGCGCGTGACGTTGTGCTCGGCGAGCAGCACGTCCAGCGTGACGAGCAGGTTCAGATCGAGCCTTCTGAGATTATTCATGGCTATACCTGGAATATCATGAATTCATTTCAAATATACCGTTGAAAGCCCCATTCTGCAGTCATTCAATCCACGGAGTGACCAACATGAATGTGCTGATCGTGTATGCCCATCCCGAGCCGCGTTCGCTGAACGGCGCGCTGCGTGACTTCGCGGTCGAACATCTCGAAGCGGCCGGCCACGCGGTGCAGGTGACCGACCTGTATGCGATGAACTGGAAGGCGGTGCTGGATGAGAACGACGTGACCGATCGTGCGCCCGACGCACGGTTCGATCCGTCGCTCGATTCGAAGCGCGCGTTCGCGACGGGTACGCAGAGCGAAGACATCGCGCGCGAGCAGGACAAGCTGAAGTGGGCCGACGCGGTGATCCTGCAGTTTCCGCTGTGGTGGTTCTCGATGCCGGCGATCATGAAGGGCTGGTTCGAGCGCGTGTATGCATACGGCTTTGCGTACGGCGTCGGCGAGCACTCCGATACGCACTGGGGCGACCGCTACGGCGAAGGGATGCTGGCAGGCAAGCGGGCGATGGTGATCGTCACGACGGGCGGGTGGGAACCGCACTACAGCCCGCGCGGCATCAACGGACCGATCGACGACTTGCTGTTCCCGATCCAGCATGGGGTGCTGTATTACCCGGGGTTCGACGTGCTGCCGCCGTTCGTGATCTATCGGACGGGCAAGATGAACGCCGCGCGCTTCGACGAAACGCGCGCGGCGCTCGGCCGGCGTCTCGACGATCTGTGGACCACGCCGCCGATTCCGTTCCGCCGGCAGAACACGGGCGATTACGAGATTCCGGCGCTGACGTTGAAAGAGGAGGTCGCGCCGGGGAAGGTGGGGTTCGCCGCGCATTTGACCGCCTGACGGTTACTGCACCCCCCGATGCGGGGTGACACGGCTAACCGCCGCCAAACACAAATTGCACCATGCAAAAGACCCGGGCGGCCTGCGTGACATCGCCGGCCGCCCGGGTCGTGCGGATCGTACATCTCGTGGCCGTGGGTCACGGCCGCGATTCAGCGTGGCTTACCGATCGTCTTCCCGCACCGACGACGGATGCCGGCACAGCGCCCGCACCTCCATCTCCATATACGGAAACAGCGGCAGCTGACTCAGCACGTCATGCAGCTGCTGCACGCTTTCGACGTCGAAGATACTGACGTTCGCATACTGCCCGGCGATCCGCCACAGATGACGCCAGGTCCCTTCGTTCATCAGCCGCTGGCACATCGCCTTTTCTTCGGCCTTCAGCGTGGCCGCCTTGACCGGATCCATGTCCGCCGGCAGGCGAACGGTCATTTCCACATGAAACAGCATCCTGCACTCCTTGCATTGTCGATTCGTCGAACGGGAAGGCCGCTCACGCCTGCGCGCGGGCCCGCTCGACCTCGCTTCCCGGCACGTCCTGCTTTTCCTTGAGCAGCGAGAAGTCGAAGTCGATCAGCGCGAATTGCCCGTCGACGCCGTACGGCTTGCCTTCCGCGCCCTCCGCCTGCCTGACCGGCGGGATCAGCCCGTCGCGCGTCGCGAACGCGAAGTCGTCCCACAGATGCGGATCGCCATCGATGTTGATCTGCGTCGTCAGCTTACGATAACCGTCCGCGGAAACGAAGAAGTGAATATGCGCCGGACGATGGCCGTGGCGGCCGAGCTGGTCGAGCAGTTGCTCGGTCTTGCTGCCCGGCGGCACGCTGTAGCCGACCGGCAGCACGCTGCGGAAGCTGTAGCGGCCTTCGGCATCGGTGCGGATCGAGCGGCGCAGGTTGAACGCGGGCTGCGACGGGTCGAAGTACGAGTAATTGCCCAGATGGTTCGCGTGCCACACCTCGACCAGCGCGTTCGCGAGCGGCGCGCCGTCCTGGCCGAGCACCTGGCCGCGCATGATCAGCGTCTGGCCCGGATCGGTGCCGTCGTCGAGACGCGCGTGGCCGACCGATTCCGGCGCGCCGGCGACATACAGCGGACCTTCGATCGTGCGCGGCGTGCCGCCCTGGATGCCGGCCTTTGCCTCGGCTTCGTCCATCCGCACGTCGAGGAAGCGCTCGAGGCCGAGGCCCGCGGCGATCAGCCCGAATTCGCGGCCGGCTTCGTTCAGGTAGTTGAGGGCCGTCCAGAACTCGCTCGGCTGCACGTCGAAGTCCTCGATCGTGTAGCAGAGGTCCTTCACGATCCGGTTGACGATCGCGCGCACGCGCGGGTTGCCGGGCTTCTCGGCGGCGTCGTCGAAGGTCTTCAGCAGTGCGTCGATGGCTGGCTTGTTCATCTGTGTCTCCGGTTTCGGTTGTCGTGTGGGGATCAGCGGGCGTCGCGTCGCATCCGTTCGATGCGGGCCCAGTCGAAGGTGAGGCCGAGGCCGGGCGTCGCCGGCAGATGCAGCTTGAAATCCTGGTAGCGCAGCGGCTCGACGAGGATCTCCTCGGTGAGCAGCAGCGGGCCGAACAGTTCGGTGCCCCATTTCAGCGAGTCGAACGTGCTGAACAGTTGCGCGGACGCCATCGTGCCGGCCGCGCCTTCGAGCATCGTGCCGCCGTACAGTTCGATGCCGGCCGCCGCCGCGATCGACGCGACGCTCGCGGCGCCCTGCAGGCCGCCCGATTGCGCGATCTTCACCGCGAACACGTCGGCCGCGCGATCCTGCGCGAGCGTGAACGCATCGACGGGGCCGTGCAGCGCCTCGTCGGCCATGATCGGCACCTGCGCGAGCTGCGTGAGGCGTTTCAGCCCCGCGCGGTTGGTCGCGGCGATCGGCTGCTCGACGAGGCTCACGCCGGCGTCGGCGAGCCGCGCGCCGGCCCAGATCGCATCGGTTTCGCTCCAGGCCTGGTTCACGTCGACCCGCACGTCGCCGCGCTCGCCGAGCGCGCGCTTGATCGCGACCACGTGGGCCACGTCGTCGGCGACTGCGTTCGAGCCGATCTTCAGCTTGAACGCGCGATGGCGGCGGGCGTCGAGCATCGCTTCGGCTTCCGCGATGTCGCGCTGCGTGTCGCCGCTCGCGAGCGTCCACGCGACATCGACCGCATCGGTCCGGCGGCCGCCGAACAGCTCGGACAGCGGTACGCCGAGACGACGCGCCTGCGCGTCGAACAGCGCGGTCTCGATCGCGCATTTCGCGAAGCGGTTGCCCTGGAACAGCTTGCGCGCACGCGCCATCGCGGCGCCGGGGCGCGTCGCGTCCATGCCCTGCAGCAGCGGCGCGAAGTAGGTGTCGAGGTTGACCTTGATGCTTTCGGGGCTCTCCTCGCCATACGCGAGACCGCCGATGGTCGTCGCCTCGCCGACGCCTTCGATACCGTCCGTGCATCGAATTCGGACCAGTACGAGCGTCTGGCAATTCATCGTGGCGACCGACAATTTGTGGGGCCTGATCGTCGGCACGTCGACCAGCAACGTCTCGATGCGCTCGATGGTGGCGGCAGTTGCTATCATGCGATTCCTCCTGTTGGTGCACATGGTAGGAATTCCCGCCCCGCGTCGTCCAACACTCTTTCCGACTACTTCCATACCTTTGAGGCATGAAATGGAATTGCGTCAGCTCCGGTACTTCATCGCCGTCGCCGAGGAAATGAACATCACGCGGGCCGCGGAGCGGCTGCACATGACGCAGCCGCCGCTGAGCCGCCAGATCCAGGCGATCGAGGACGAGATCGGGTTGCCGCTGTTCGAGCGCGGCGCGCGGCCGCTGAAACTGACCGATGCCGGGCGCGTGTTCTATGCGCAGGCGAAACGTCTGGTCGACCAGGCCGACGAACTGGGGCCGCTGACGCGGCGGCTCGCGCAACTGTCGGAGCGGATCGTGATCGGCTTCGTGCCGTCGACACTGTACGGCGCGCTGCCGGACGTGATCCGCGCGTTTCGCGAGGCGCAGCCGGACGTCGAGTTGTCGCTGATCGAAATGTTCACGCTCGAACAGTTGGGCGCGCTGAAGGGCGGGCGGATCGACGTGGGGTTCGGCCGCTTGCGCTTCGACGACGACCAACTGGTGCGCGAGGCGCTGATCGAGGAGAAGCTGATCGCGGCGCTGCCGGTCGGGCATCGGCTCGCCGATCCGGCCCGGCCGCTGACGCTCGCGGATCTCGCGACCGAGACGATGATCGTCTACCCGAGCACGCCGCGGCCGAGCTTCGCCGATCAGCAGTTGTCGGCGCTGCGCGACGGTGCGGTCGTGCCGGCGGCCGTGCACGAGGTGCGCGAACTGCAGACGGCGCTCGGGCTCGTCGCCGCGCAGGTGGGCGTGTCGCTGGTGCCGGAGAGCGTGGAGGGCGTGCGCGTGAAGGGCGTCGTCTATCGGCGGCTGCCGGAGCCGGGCGCGACGTCGCCGATCATCATGAGCCGCCGGCTGCACGGCGAAAGCGCGGCCACGGCGGCGTTCTGCGCGATTGCGCGGGAGATGATCGTGCCGGCGGCGTGAGGGCTGCCGGACGACCGAAAAACGATCGCCGCGAGCCGATTATTGCCGCACATGGTTTTTTCTATCCCGTCGCCGGCGGATAAATCGGCCGTGTCGCTCTCCGTAAACAGGGTTGGAGGCGGGGTTTCCCGTTCCGCATCGCCCTGGGCATTCAAGGAGAGCAACGTGAGCCGATTTGGGAAAAGCATAAAGTTCAGGATCTTTTTCGCGCTTGCCGCGTGTGTCGCGCTCATGGTCGCCATCGGCGTGTTCGGCCTGTTCGGCATGTCGAGACTGAATTCGAACGTCCATGACGCTTATACGGGCAATACGCTGCCGATCAGCGAGTTGTCGGAAATTCGCGCCGCGACCTTCGAGACCCAGCTTCGGATGCGTGGGGCATTGTCCGAGCGCGATCCCGCGCGGGTCCGAAGCGGGATCGACGAGACGCGTGCCGAGCAACGCCGTCTCGACACGATATGGAACCGCTATTACAGCGAATCGATCACGAGCGACAAGGAGCGCCGCATCGCGGACCGGATTCGCGACGTGCTGCCGCGGTTCCGGGCCGGCGTGGACGAAGCGCTCGCGGCGGTGGGCGGCGGGGACCGCGACGCGGCCGCCGCGGCGATCGACCGGCTGGCGCCCGCCGCCGGCGCGCTCAAGCAGGCGCTCGACGACGACATCGCGCTGAACATCGAGCAGGCGAAGTCGTTCGTCGACGACAGCGCATCGACCTTCGTCATGATTTTATGGATTGCGATCGGCCTGATCGGCATCGGCGTGCTGGTCGCGGCGTGGGTGTCCGCGCACCTGATGCGGCATATCTCGACGCCGCTCGGCAAGGCCGTGAGCGTGGCCGACGAAATCGCCGGCGGGTCGCTGGACAATCGGATCGACATCGATTCGCACGATGAATTCGGCCGGCTGCTCGGTGCGCTGGCGACGATGGATCGGCAGCTCGGGGCGACGGTGCGCGGCATCAAGCGCAGCGCGGAAGCGGTGGCGGTCGCGTCGCGCCAGATCGCGAGCGGCAATGCCGATCTGTCGGCCCGCACGGAAGAGCAGGCCGCGTCGCTCGAGGAAACCGCGTCGAGCATGACGCAACTGACCGAGACCGTGAAGCAGAACGCCGACAACGCGCAGCAGGCCAATACGCTGGCGACGCGCGCGACCGGGATGGCCGATGCCGGCAACGATGCCGTGCAGAGCATGGTCGCGACGATCGGGCAGATCAGCAGCAGTTCCAGCCAGGTTTCCGACATCACGGGCGTGATCGAGGGCATCGCGTTCCAGACCAACATCCTCGCGCTCAACGCCGCGGTGGAGGCCGCCCGCGCCGGCGAGCAGGGGCGCGGCTTCGCGGTGGTCGCGAGCGAGGTGCGCAGCCTCGCGCAGCGCTCGGCGGCCGCCGCGAAGGAGATCAAGGAACTGATCGGCGCGTCGGTGTCGATGATCCGGGACAGCGCGCAGCAGGCCACGGGCGTCGGCGCGACGATGGGGCAGGTGAAGCTCGCGATCAAGCAGGTGTCCGATATCGTCGCCGAAATCGCGGCCGCGTCGCGGGAGCAGAGCCAGGGGATCGGGCAGGTCAATCTGGCGATCGAGCAGATGGACATGGTGACGCAGCAGAACGCGGCGCTCGTCGAGCAGGCGGCCGCGGCGGCGCATTCGCTCGAAGAGCAGGCCGGCCGTCTGCAGGAGGCGATGGCCACGTTCAAGCTCGCCCCGAACGCGGTCGATGCGCCGGCCGTGGCGTCGTCGGTGCCGGCGCCCGCGCGGACGAAACCGCCGGCGGTTGCGCCGCTGGTAGTGGGGCTGAGCGAGCCTGCTGTGGCCGAAGCCGTCGACTGGAAGGCGTTTTGATCGGGATCACGGTCCGCAGCCTGCTGCGACGGGGGTATAGGCCCATGAAAGGCTCGACGCGTTCTGCTCACGTGGTACTCACGCTCGATGCGCTCGTCGACGCATGCGTGCGTTTCGATCCGTTGGACCGCGATCAGCGGCTGATCGTCCGAACGCTGGTCGTGCCGATGCTCGCGCGGCGGCTGAGGTGGCTGGGGCTGTTGCTGCGCGCGAGCCCGCGCAGCGAGGCCACGCGCACGATGGTCGAACGGATCGAAGGGGCGCTGGCGTGCGCGGCGGCACGGCTCGACCCTGCACGCCGGCCGTCCGCGGACGCGGCGCGCAACGCCGTGCGGCGGCGCGAACCGTCGGCGTAGATCTCGAGGTCGCGTCGTGCGAGCGCAACCGACCGTCGATGAGCGGCTGTCCTCGCCAGCGGAAGGCGCGAATGGTAGGGATGGCGATCGGCAGGACGAAGCGCGAAATGCGGCGTGCGGCGTGGAGCGTGGCGTGCGCGGACGGTTTCAGCGCTTGGCGTCGAGCGTGTCCGACGGCGATTCGCCGAACCTCTCCCGATACGCGATCGCGAACCGCCCGAGATGGGTAAACCCGCAGTCGAGCGCGATATCGGCGATCCGCCGGTCGGATGCCGCGCCGCGCAGCAGTTCGCGCGCGTGCGCGAGCCGCGTCGCGCGCAGGTATTGCATCGGGCTCATGCCGCGGAATTGCAGGAACGCATCGCGCAGCGTCCGTTCGGGCACGTTGGCGGCCTGGACGATATCGGCGAGTTGCAGCGGCTGCGCGTAGTGCGCATCGACGAATTCCTGCGCGCGCCGCACGAAGCCCGGCGCCGGGTCGCGATGCGACGCCGGCAGCACGGACGGCGGGTGGCCCTCGATCAGCAGGTCGATCAGCAGATGCTCGAGCTGCGCCGCGACCCGCGGGTTCGCGTTCGCGCGTTCGAGCAGCTCGGGCGACCGCGCGACGAACATCAGTTGCTGGCGCCACGCGCCGAGCGCGGCGTCGCTGACGTGCAGCACGGGGTCGAGTGTCGCGCGCGGGTCGCCGGTCAGCGCGCCGACGGTCGCCGCGTCGATGCGCAGCACGAACTGTTCGCAATCGGCCGACAGCACCGCGTCGAAGCGCTCGCCGGGCGCGCACAGCACGCCGGTCTGGCCGTCGACGCCGAGTTGACGCCCCATCGCGCGCACTTCGGCATGGCCCGACAGGCAGAACATCAGCAGATAGTAGCCGTCGACGGCGTCGACCTGTACGCGCATCGCGTCGCCGAACGCGATCGTGCCGATCCCGAGGCCGCCCAGCTTGACGAAATCCATGTGCGATGCGCCCTGCACGCGGCCGTTCGGCAGCAGCGCGTGCGGCTGCATCACGCGCGAGATCCGCTCGCGCGTCTCGTCGAGATCGCGGGATTCGAACAGCCGGTGCGCGCGCAGCGCGAGCGGCTCGAACGATGTTGGGGACATGGGCCTCAGCCTCGGTATGGACGACGCGCGCTTCGATCCGACGAATGGGGCGCGATCGGGCGCCGGGTCGCGTGTGCCGTCATGCTAGCGCAGAAATCCGCCGAAAGTGGATAGTGCGCCGCCGCAATCGCACTTTCCGGATAGACGCCGAATATTAGCTTTTCAAAAATCGGCTCCATGCATTCAACGCAACGGATCGACCAGGAGTCCGACATGGAGCAGACAGAATCGCCCGTCGTTTTCGCCGCCCGCGGCGACGCATCCGACGTAACCTTCCCGCACGACGACGGCTCGCGCGTGCCGTACAAGGTGTTCAGCTCGCGGGCGGTCTACGATCGCGAGCAGGAACGCATTTTCCGCGGGCCGACGTGGAATTTCGTCGCACTCGAAGCCGAGATCCCGAACGCCGGCGACTTCAAGAGCACGTTCGTCGGCGACACGCCGGTGGTCGTCACGCGCACCGAGGACGGCGCACTGTCCGCGTGGGTGAACCGCTGCGCGCACCGCGGCGCGCAGGTCTGCCGCAAGTCGCGCGGCAACGCGAGTTCGCACACGTGCGTCTATCACCAGTGGAGCTTCGACAACCAGGGCAACCTGCTCGGCGTGCCGTTCCGGCGCGGCCAGAAGGGCATGACCGGGATGCCGGCCGATTTCGACCCGAAGCAGCACGGGCTGCGCAAGCTGCGCGTCGACAGCTATCGCGGGCTCGTGTTCGCGACCTTCAGCGACGAGGTCGTACCGCTGCCCGAGTATCTCGGCGAGCAGATGCGGCCGTGGATCGACCGGATCTTCCACAAGCCGATCGAGTATCTCGGCTGCACGCGCCAGTATTCGAAGTCGAACTGGAAGCTGTACATGGAGAACGTGAAGGACCCGTATCACGCGAGCATGCTGCACCTGTTCCATACGACCTTCAACATCTTCCGCGTCGGGATGAAGGCGCGCTCGATTCCGGACGCGAACCACGGGCTGCACAGCATCATCACGGTGACGAAGACGAACGACGACACGTCGGCCGCGTACAAGCAGCAGAACATCCGTTCGTTCGACGAAGGCTTCCATCTGGAAGACGAATCGATCCTCGATCTCGTGTCGGAATACGACGAGGACTGCACGAACCATATCCAGCCGATCTTCCCGCAGCTCGTGATCCAGCAGATCCACAACACGCTGGTCGCGCGGCAGATCTTGCCGAAGGGGCCGGACAACTTCGAGCTGATCTTCCACTTCTTCGGTTACGCGGACGACACGCCCGAGCTGCGCGCGCTGCGCATCAAGCAGGCGAACCTCGTCGGGCCGGCCGGCTATATCTCGATGGAAGACACGGAAGCGACCGAGCTCGTGCAGCGCGGCACGGTGCGCGATGCCGACGCGACGTCGGTGATCGAGATGTCGCGCGGCAATCCGGACCAGCAGGACACGGTGATCACCGAGAGCCTGATCCGCAAGTTCTGGGTCGGCTACCAGAAGCTGATGGGCTATTGAGGCGGGAGCAAAAAATGACGGAAGACATGAAGACGTGGTTCGAGATTTACATGCTCCAGAACCGCTACATCGGGCACCTCGACAACGACCGGCTCGAACACTGGCCGGACATGTTCACCGAGGACTGCACGTACGAAATCGTGCCGAAGGAGAACGCCGATCTCGGGCTGCCGGTCGGGATCGTCCACTGCACGAACCAGCGGATGCTGCGCGACCGCGTGGTGTCGCTGCGGCACGCGAACATCTTTGAGGAGCACACGTACCGGCACATGACGTCGGGCCTGACGATCGTCGCCGAACGCGACGGCGAGTTCGATACCGAGAGCAACTACGTGGTCGTGCAGACGCGCAGCAACGGCGAATCGAACGTGTATCAGGCCGGCAAGTACTACGACACGGTGGTCCGCACGCCCGACGGGTTGCGCTACAAGACCAAGCGCGTGATCTACGACACGTCGCGCGTGCAGACGCTGCTCGCGACGCCGATCTGACCGATCTGACGAAGCAAGGAAACGACATGACCGAAGCAACGCTGGCCGAGTGGCATCCGCTCGGCACTTTCGACGAATTCTCCGAGGACGAACCGGCGGCGCGCGTCGCCGGCCAGAAGCCGATCGCCGTGTTCCGGATCGGCGACGAACTGTTCGCGATGCACGACCTCTGCACGCACGGCCATGCGCGGCTGTCCGAAGGCTATGTGGAGGACGGCTGCGTCGAATGCCCGCTGCACCAGGGGCTGATCGACATTCGCACGGGTGCGCCGAAATGCGCGCCGATCACCGAGCCGGTGCGGACCTATCCGATCCGGATCGTCGACGGGCAGGTGGAAGTCAATGTCGGCTGATCCGTTCGTGATCGTCGGCGCCGGCCACGCGGCGCGGCGGACGGCCGAAGCGCTGCGCGAACGCGATGCGGCGGCGCGCATCGTGATGATCGGCGCGGAGCGCGAGTTGCCGTACGACCGGCCCGCGCTGTCGAAGGATGCGCTGCTGACGGACGGCGGCGAGCAGCGCGCGTTCGTGCGCGACGCGGCGTGGTACGACGCGCAGCGCATCGAACTGCGGCTCGGCACGCGCGTCGATGCGATCGAGCGGGACGCACAGCGTGTGCGGCTCGACGACGGTGCGACGCTGCCGTACGCGAAGCTCGTGCTTGCGACGGGCTCGCGCGTGCGCACGTTCGGCGGGGCGATCGACGAAGGTGTCGACGTGCACTACGTCCGCACGGTCGACGATGCGCGTGCGTTGCGTGCGCAACTTGTGCCCGGGCGCCGCGTGGCGGTGCTCGGCGGCGGCTTCATCGGCCTCGAGGTCGCGGCGTCGGCGCGTCAGCTCGGCTGCGACGTGACGGTGATCGACCCGGCTGCGCGCTTGCTGCAGCGTGCGTTGCCGGAAGCCGTCGGCGCGTATGCGCGGCAATTGCACGATGCGCGCGGCGTGCGTTTCCAGATGGCGACGCTGCCGCACGCGATCCGTCGTGCACCAGGCGGCGCCGTCGTCGAGACCGATCAGGGCGACGTGCCGGCCGACATCGTCGTGGTCGGCATCGGCGTGGTGCCCAACGTCGAACTGGCGCAGGCGGCCGGGCTCGACGTCGACAACGGGATACGCGTCGATGCGGGCTGCCGCACGGCCGATGCCGCGATCTTCGCGGCGGGCGAGGTGACGATGCACTTCAATCCGCTGCTCGGGCGGCATGTGCGGATCGAATCGTGGCAGGTGGCAGAAAACCAGCCGGCCGTCGCGGCCGCGAACCTGCTCGGCGCCGACGAGCGCTATGCCGAGCTGCCGTGGCTGTGGTCCGATCAGTACGACTGCAACCTGCAGATGCTCGGGCTGTTCGGCAGCGAACGCACGATCGTCGTGCGCGGCGATCCGGCGAGCGGGCCGTTCACGGTGTTCGGGCTCGGCGATGACGGCAGGATCGTCGCGGTGGCCGCGGCGAACCTCGGGCGCGACATCGGCGCGTCGCGGCGGTTGATCGCGGCGGGCGCGGTGCCCGATCCGGTGAAGCTGGCCGATCCGGCGGTGAATCTGAAGACGTTCATGTAACGGCGGGACGCGCGGCGCGTGTGCGCCGGGCGCGCCGACGTCGGCTGCGGGTTTGTCGGTTGCGGCGAAATCGGGGATATTAGCGACATCGCCGATCCGCCCGTCCTCCATGACGCCCGACAAAGCCCTCGAACTGAAACGCAGCAAGCGCCGCGCGCTGTGGCTGCTGCTGGCCGCCGTCGCGGTGTTCGTCACCACCATCCTGCTGCCGCGCGGCCCGTGGGTCGACGGCGTCAAGGCGGTGGCCGAAGCCGCGATGGTCGGCGCGCTCGCCGACTGGTTCGCGGTCGTCGCGCTGTTCCGCCGCGTGCCGATCCCGTTCGTGTCGCGCCACACCGAGATCATTCCGAAGAACAAGGACAAGATCGCCGACAACCTCGCGGTGTTCGTGCGCGAGAAATTCCTCGGCCCCGACGCGCTCGCCGCGCAGATCCGCCAGCACGATCCCGCGCAGAAGCTCAGCGCGTGGCTCGGCGAGCCGGCGAATACCGACGCGCTCGGCGGCTACGTGACGAAGCTGATGAGCTTCGCGCTCGACATGACCGACGACGCGCGGATCCAGTCGTTCGTCCACGATGCGTTCCGCGCGGTGATCGACCGGATCGACCTGTCGCAATCGGCCGGCGCGATCCTCGACACGCTGACGAAGGACGGCCGCCATCAGGCGCTGCTCGACGACGCGATCGAACAGGTGGTCGACGTGCTCGACAAGGAGGAGAACCGCGAGGTGATCGCGGGCTTCATCGTCGAATGGCTGAAGACGCAATATCCGAAGGTCGAGAAGATCATGCCGACGCAGTGGTTCGGCGAGAACGGCGCGCGGATGCTCGCGAGTGCGGTGAGCCGCGTGCTCGAAGGTGTCGCGGCCGACCCCGAGCACGAGCTGCGGCAACGCTTCGACCGGACCGTCGTGCGGCTGACCGAGCGGCTGAAGCACGACCCCGCGTTCATCGCGAAGGGCGAGGAGATCAAGCGCTATATTCGCGACGGCGATGCGTTCAACGAGTATGTGCGCGACTTGTGGGACCAGTTGCGTGCGTGGCTGAAGGCCGATCTCGCGCGCCCCGATTCGGCGCTGCACCGGCAGGCCGCGACGCTCGGCGGCTGGCTCGGCGCGCGGCTTGCCGAGAGCCCGGCGCTGCGCGCGTCGCTGAACGAGCACGTCGAGAAGGCCGTGCACGAAATGGCGCCCGATTTCGCCGATTTCCTGATGCGTCACATTCGCGACACGGTGCGCAACTGGGATGCGCGCGAGATGTCTCGACAGATCGAACTGAACATCGGCAAGGACCTGCAATACATCCGCATCAACGGCACGCTGGTCGGCGGGTTGATCGGGCTTGGTTTGTATCTGGTGTCGCTGGCGCCGCGCTGGGCGGCCGGGTGGCTGCACTGAGGCGGGCACGGGCGTTGCGCCCGCGGCGCGATGCCGTGCGCCGCCGGGTCACGCGCCAGCCTTGGCGCCGTGCAATTGCAGGCCGAGCGCCTTGATGACTTTCAGGATCGTGCCGAAGCTCGGATTGCCGTCGTGCGACAGCGCCTTGTACAGCCCTTCGCGCGACAGGCCCGCGTCGCGTGCGACCTGCGACATGCCGCGTGCGCGGGCGATCACGCCGAGCGCATGCGCGATGAAGGCCGGATCGTCGCCGGCCTCCTGCAGGCATGCGTCGAAGTAGTCGGCCATGTCGTCTTCGGTTTTCAGGTGTTCGGCCGAATCCCACGGCCGCGTGTTGATCTTGTCCATCGATCACTCCATGTCGAGGTGCGCGAGCATTGCGTGCGCGGCGCGTATGTCGGCCTGTTGCGTCGATTTATCGACGCCGCAGAGCAGGATGACCCAGATCGTTCCGCGCCGGACGTAGTAGACGCGATAACCGGGCCCATGATCGATGCGCATTTCGACGATGGGCGCGCCGGCGGATTTCCAGTCGCCCGGATTGCCCATCGACAGGCGGTCGATGCGCGCCTGGATGCGGCGTTTGGCGATGCGATCGGGCAGGCCGGCAAACCAGGCGTCGAAGACGTCGGTGGTCCGGATGCTGAATGCAGGGGCACTGTAGGGCATGAATGGCAATGTGTCAACCATGGTTCACATGTCTGTTGAATGGAACATCGTTGCCATTACAGCCCGGCCGGGCGCGTCCTGGACGTTTACTGGCCATCAGGCCGACCTTTGTCCCGCTGCGGGAGCCGGCCATCCGGTCGAATTCGGAATTCCGCGAATCCGTCTACAATCAAAAACGTCTTTGCCGTCCGTGTGCGCTTGCCGCGCGCGGGCGGGTCCGTTCGTCCTCCGGCATCCGGAGGCGCCGCCGCGCATCACGCATCCAGCATGGCGTCTTGCGCGGCGAGCAGTGCCGTGGTCTGTGTCCAGTAGGTAAGGCGTCCGCGTGCCGTAGGCCGGCGCGCGTCCTGAACGCCGCGTGTCCGTAGGCCGGGCAGGCGGCATAACCGAGAGTCCCCATGAAAGCATCGGATCTGTTCGTGAAGGCGCTGGAAGCCGAAGGCGTCGAGTACGTGTTCGGTATTCCAGGTGAAGAAAACCTCGATCTGCTCGAATCGCTGCGGCGATCGACGATCAAGCTCGTGCTGACCCGGCACGAGCAGGCGGCCGGGTTCATGGCCGCCACCTACGGCCGCCTCACGGGCCGCACCGGCGTGTGTCTCGCGACGCTCGGGCCGGGCGCGACGAACTTCGTGACGGCTGCCGCGTATGCGCAGCTCGGCGGGATGCCGATGCTGATGATCACCGGGCAGAAGCCGATCAAGTCCAGCAAGCAGGGCCACTTCCAGATCGTCGACGTGGTCGACATGATGCAGCCGCTCACGAAGTTCACGCGGCAGATCGTGTCGATCGGCAACATCCCGTCGGCCGTGCGCGAAGCGTTCCGCCGCGCGGAGGAGGAGCGCCCGGGCGCCGCGCACCTCGAGCTGCCCGAAGACATCGCGCACGAGGAGGGCGACGGCAAGCCGATCCCGCGCAGCTACAGCCGGCGGCCGGTGGCGGAGGAGAAGGCGGTCGCGCACGCGGTCGACGCGATCCAGGCCGCGCGCCATCCGCTCCTGATGATCGGCGCGGGCGGCAACCGCAAGACCACCTGCAAGATGCTGCTCGAATTCGTCGACAAGACGGGCATCCCGTTCTTCACGACGCAGATGGGCAAGGGCGTGATCGACGAGACGCACCCGCTGTGGCTCGGCAACGCGACGCTGTCCGACGGCGACTTCGTGCATCGCGCGATCGAGCATGCGGATTGCATCATCAACGTCGGCCACGACGTGATCGAGAAGCCGCCGTTCTTCATGCGCACCGACGACAAGACCGTGATCCACGTGAACTTCCTCGGCGCGCAGGTCGACCCCGTCTATTTCCCGCAGATCGAGGTGGTCGGCGACATCGCGAACGCGGTGTGGCAGATGAAGGAAGCGGTGACGCCGCAATCGCACTGGGATTTCGAGCGCTTCACGATGATCAAGGCGCATTTCGACGCGCATCTGGAAAAGGGCCAGCACGATCCGCGCTTCCCGATGTACCCGGTGCGGATCGTCAACGACCTGTACAACGCGCTGCCGCTCGACGGCATCGTCTGCCTCGACAACGGGATGTACAAGATCTGGTTCGCGCGTTACTGGCGGGCGCACGAGCCGAATTCGCTGTTGCTCGACAACGCGCTCGCGTCGATGGGGGCGGGCCTGCCGTCGGCGATCGCGACGAAGATCGTGCATCCGCAGCGCAAGGTGATCGCCGTGTGCGGCGACGGCGGCTTCATGATGAATTCGCAGGAGCTCGAAACGGCCGTGCGGCTGAAGCTCGACATCGTCGTGATGATCCTGCGCGACGACGCGTTCGGGATGATCCGCTGGAAGCAGGAGAACATGAATTTCCCCGATTTCGCGATGACGCTGCAGAACCCCGATTTCGTGTCGTACGCGCAAAGCTACGGCGCGCACGGGCACCGCGTCGAGTCGGCCGACGATCTCGAGCCGCTGCTGCGCGAATGCTTCTCGTCGCCGGGCGTGCACGTGATCGACGTGCCGATCGACTACTCGGACAACGAGCGCGTGCTGAACCGCGAGATCAAGCGCCTGTCGGCGCAACTCTGAATTCCCCGTTCACAGGAAGGAGTCGTTCCATGTTGAAGGAAACCTATCCGTACTACCTCGCCAACGAAGCCGTCTACGCGAACACCGATCTGGAGGTGACCGACAAGTTCAGCGGCAAGGTCGCCACGCGCGTCGCGCTGGCCGACGCGAAGGCGATCGATGCGGCGATCGCCGCGGCGGTCGACGCCGCGAAGCCGATGCGCGAGATGCCCGCCTACAAGCGGCAGGCCGTGCTCGATCATTGCGTCGCGCGGTTTCGCGAACGTTTCGACGAACTGGCCGAGGCGCTGTGCATCGAGGCCGGCAAGCCGATCAACGATTCGAAGGGCGAAGTGACGCGGCTGATCGACACGTTCCGCGTCGCGTCCGAGGAATCGGTGCGCATCGACGGCGAGATCGTCAACCTCGAGATCTCCGCGCGGGCGCAGGGCTATACGGGCTACACGAAGCGCGTGCCGGTCGGCCCGTGCTCGTTCATCTCGCCGTTCAACTTCCCGTTGAACCTCGCCGCGCACAAGGTCGCGCCCGCGCTCGCGGCCGGCTGTCCGTTCGTGCTGAAGCCGGCGAGCCGCACGCCGATCGGCGCGCTGATCATCGGCGAGGTGCTCGCGGAAACCGACCTGCCGAAGGGCGCGTTCTCGGTGCTGCCCGCGCATCGCGACGGCGCCGACCTGTTCACGACCGACGAACGCTTCAAGCTGCTGTCGTTCACCGGTTCGCCGGCGGTAGGCTGGGCGCTGAAGGAGAAGGCCGGCAAGAAGAAAGTCGTGCTGGAGCTCGGCGGCAACGCGGCGGCGATCGTCGATGCGGACCAGCGCGACCGGCTCGACTACGTGGTCGAGCGGCTCGCGTTCGGCGCGTACTACCAGTCGGGCCAGAGCTGCATCGGCGTGCAGCGGATTCTCGTGCATGCCGACCTCTACGACGCGCTGCGCGAGAAGCTGATCGCGAAGACGCGTTCGCTGAAGATGGGCGATCCGAAGGATCCGTCGACCTTCGTCGGCCCGATGATCTCCGAATCCGAGTCGCGCCGGCTGTCGGGCTGGATGGACGCGGCCGTCGCGGCGGGCGCGAAGATCGTCGCGGGCGGCAAGGTCGACGGCGCGATGTTCGAGGCGACGCTGCTGGAAAACGTCGGGCGCGAGCAGGACCTGTACCGGAAGGAGGCGTTCGGCCCGGTTGCGATCCTCGAGAAGTTCGACCGCTTCGACGACGCGCTCGCGCGCGTGAACGACAGCGACTTCGGGCTGCAGGCCGGCGTGTTCACCGATTCGCTCACGCATGCGCACCGCGCGTGGGACGAACTGGAGGTCGGCGGCGTCGTGATCAACGACGTGCCGTCGTTCCGCGTCGACAACATGCCGTATGGCGGCGTGAAGGATTCGGGCCTCGGCCGCGAAGGCATCCGCTACGCGATCGAGGACATGACCGAGCCGCGGCTGATGGTGGTGCGGCGTCGGTAACGCGCGGCAGGCGGCGGGGTGCCGCGACGGCACGCGGGCGGGCGATCGGGCCGGCCCGCGTGCCGTTTTTCATGGTGCGTCGCGCAGCGGCACGGCACCGCGCGTGTTGTGCGCGGCCGGTCGCCCGATACAGGCTCGACTACGGGCCTCGCCTCGTGATGTAATCGCGCGAAACCGCCGACCGGGGTACGACGCCGGAAAGCGCGCATTCATTCTTCACGAGGTCGATTCATGTCCCCCGTCTCGGCATTCAAGCTGGTTCTGTTGTCCTTCCTCGCGATCGTCGCGCTCGAATGCATCGCCAAGCGGCTGCGGCTGCCGCCCGCGGCCGCGCTGCTGATCGGCGGCATCGGCATCGCGTTCATCCCCGGCCTGCCGCCGATCAACCTCGATCCCGAGCTGGTGCTGCTGGTGTTCCTGCCGCCGCTGTTGATGGACGGTGCGTACTTCTCCGTGTGGGAAGAATTCAAGCGCAACGTCGGCGGCATCCTGATGCTGGCGATCGGCGCGGTCGTGTTCACGACGTTCGCGGTCGGCTTCGCCGTGCACTGGGTGGTGCCGGCGCTGCCGTGGGCCGCATGCTTCGCGCTCGGCGCGATCGTGTCGCCGCCCGATGCGGTCGCCGCGAAGGCCGTGCTCGAACGCGTCGCGCTGCCGCGCCGGCTGATGGTATTGCTCGAAGGCGAGAGCCTGCTGAACGACGCGGCCGGCCTCGTGCTGTTCCGCTTCGCGGTCGCGGCCGCGCTCACCGGCGCGTTCAGCCTCGAGCATGCGGTCGTGCGCTTCGCGGAGCTCGGGCTCGGCGGCGTGGTGGTCGGCTTCGTGGTCGGCAAGCTCGTCGTGTGGTTCCTGAAGCTGCTCGACGACGACTACCTCGTGATTACCGTCGCGGTGATCGCCGGCTGGATCGCGTACATCGCGGGCGAAATGGTCGAGGTGTCGGGCGTGATCGCGACGGTGACGGCCGGCATGATCGTCGGCTGGCATCAGCACGAGGTGTTCTCGGCGGCCGTGCGCACGCGCGGCACCGCGTTCTGGCAGGTCATCGTGTTCCTGTTCGAGGCGAT
Source organism: Burkholderia sp. BCC0397 (assembly GCF_902832865.1). Taxonomy (NCBI): domain Bacteria; kingdom Pseudomonadati; phylum Pseudomonadota; class Betaproteobacteria; order Burkholderiales; family Burkholderiaceae; genus Burkholderia; species Burkholderia sp. BCC0397. Next base: position 328,590 of record NZ_CADFDL010000001.1, read on the forward strand.
GGTGTTCGTGCTGATCGGGCTGTCGCTGCGCGGCGCGATCCACCGGCTCGGCGGCTTCGAGCAGGTGCTCGGCACGATGGTGCCGCCGGTGCTCGCGGTGCTGGCGGCGGTGATCCTGTCGCGCTTCGTGTGGATCTACGCGGTCGAGGCGCTGAAGTGGCCGGTGCGCGGCCTCGCGCGGCGCGGCGAGGCGCCCGACTGGAAGGCCGCGACGATCATGAGCTGGGCCGGCATGCGCGGCGTGGTGACGCTGGCGATCGCGCTGTCGCTGCCCGAGGCGCTGCCCGGCCGCGACGTGATCCTGGTCGCGTCGTTCGCGGTGATCCTCGTCACCGTGCTGCTGCAGGGCACGACGATCGGGCCGCTGATCCGGCTGCTGCGCCTGCCGCAGCGCGACGAGCGCGCGGCGCACCATCTGACCGAGCCGCAGACGTGGGCGTACGTCGAGGCCGCGCAGCTCGCGGCGATCCAGCCGCTCGTGCGGAACGAGAGCGGCGTCGTGATCCATCCGCGCCTGCTCGAGCAATACACGTATCGTGCCGAGCTGACCGAACGGGCCAAGAACGAGCCCGCGTATCCGGCGGAAGTGCGCACGGCGCACTACGACGTGGTGCTGGCCGCGATCCGGGCCGGGCGCGCCGAACTGTTGCGCCTGCACCGGTCCGGGCGCATCCACGACGAGATGCTGCACACGCTCGAACGCGACCTCGACCTGCAGGAAGTGTCCGCGCAGCACGCACGCGGGTAAGCGGGCGCGCGGCGCGCGCATCGCACGGGCCGGCGGCCTGCCGGCCCTGAAACGCACGCGGGTCGAGCGTCCGTCGCGCGATTTTTCTTCTCCCGCGTGCCGATGCCGGGTATCCGAATCCGGCCCCCAATACGACTTCCTATCCGACCGGCCCCCAGCCTTGCAGCGCATGCAAACCTCATCGCGGCGGTCTCGCAAACGTTATCGTCTTCCGAATCCGGAAATGATCCGATTTATCTGTTTCCGTCTCTTTCTGCATATTTGGCAAAACTAAACCGGAACGAGATAGATGCTGTGTTCTAATTTCATTTAGAATCAGCCGGTTATGTTTATTGAGAGAAAGAATGCGGAGGTAATGCGGTCGTCGACGGGGGAACAAGCGGCGTCCGAAGCCCTGCATGGCAGTGCCGACAGGCCAAATCGGCGGAATCAGGCGGTTTTTACAACTGCCAATATAAGATAGTGTCCAAGTCGGATAAACAACTCCTATGAAAGAATCGATTGGAGATTCGGCGTTTGAAACTGTATTTATGAAAGAATCGAGCAGTGATAATGCCTCGGATTGCCTCGAATCGGGGTTATCGGTCCTCCTCGTCGACGACCAGCCGTTCGTCGGCGAGGTGATCCGCCGCGCGCTGCGCAGCGAGCACGACATCGACCTGCACGTGTGCACCGACGCACATCGGGCGATGGCGGTCGCGCGCGACGTGAAGCCGACGGTCATCCTGCAGGATCTCGTGATGCCGGAGATCGACGGCCTCGATCTCGTGCGCGCCTGGCGCGCGGACGCCGGCACCGCACGCGTGCCGATCATCGTGCTGTCCGCGAAGGAGGAGCCGATCGTCAAGCGCGAGGCGTTCATTGCCGGCGCGAACGACTATCTGGTGAAGCTTCCCGACGCGATGGAGCTGACCGCGCGCATCCGCTATCACTCGAATTCGTACCTGATGTCGCGGCAGCGCGACGAGGCGCTCGATTTCCTGTCGCACGACATGCGCTCGCCGCAGACGTCGATCCTCGCGCTGCTCGACGTCTACCGGACCGAACACGGCGACATGCCGGCGATCATGGAGCGCATCGCCGGCCATGCGCGGCGCGCGCTCGCGCTCGCCGACGGCTTCATCCACCTGACCCGCGCGCAGTCCGAGCGCCGCGCGCACGAGGTCGTGAGTCTCAACGAGATCGTGCTCGACGCCGTCGACCAGCTGTGGGAGAAGGCGGCCGGGCTCGGCTGCCGGGTGACCGCGCACGTGCCCGATAGCGAGTGCGTGACGATGGGCGACCGCATGATGCTGACGCGCGCGGTCGCGAACCTGATCGACAACGGGCTGAAGTACGGCCCGGCCGGGATGGACGTACATTGCACGCTGAGCGGCGACGACGGCGCCTGGCTGATCGGCGTCGAGGATGCCGGCGCCGGCATCGCGCCGGAACAGCGCACGGCCGCGACCGAGTCGTTCGTGCAGCTCGAATCCGCGCACGGCGCGGCGCGCAGCGGTTTCGGCCTCGGCCTCGCGTTCGTCCGCGCGACGGCGGCGCGGCATCGCGGCCAGATCCTGATGCGCAATACGGCGCGCGGCTTCATGGTCGCGCTCCGGCTGCCGGCGCAAGCGGAGCGGTGATGTCGCGGCGCGGCCTGCCGGCGCCGCGCCGCCCGCGAGACCCCGATGCGCTCGTGGCGCGCCACCCGGCGCGCAGGCGGGCGCGGATTTTTTCAACGCTGAATTTAGAAAGCCCATAACGAACATGGCTACCGTGACGCCCCGCGCGACCAATGAAAGCCTGCATCCGACGATCGGCGCTGCCCGGCTGACGCTCGGCAATCGCATCCTGCTCAGCTTCGGCGTGCTGTTCGTGCTGATGCTGGTGACAGCCGGCGTGTCGTACGAGCGACTGCGCGCGATCAACGCCGAAGCCGTCAGCATCGAGCGCGACTCGCTGCCCGGCGTCTACCTCGCGTCGTCGCTGCGCGGCGCGGTCAACGAATCGTTCATGCTGCTGCAGCAGGCGACCTTCGTCGAGACCGGGCCCGAAACCGTGCAGCGCAATCTCGCGAAGATCGCCGACGCGCTGAAGGACGTCGAATCGCTGTCGGTGGACTACCAGAACACGACGTTCCGCGACGACGACCGGCAGCGCTTCACGGCGTTCCGCGGCGCCTACGATCACTACGTGCCGTTGCTGAACGACGCGGCGCAGAAGAGCCGCGCATCGCACGACGAGGCAGTCGCCGCGTACGCGAAAGTGCTGCCCGCGTGGACCGAGGTCGTGCGCAACGCGAACGTGCTGGTGCAGGAGAACCGCAAGTTCGCGGAGCAGTCCGCGAAGCTGATCCGCGAATCCGTGCAGGACACCGAGGTCGTGTTGGCGACCGCGCTGACGTTCATGCTGCTGTCCGCGCTCGGGCTCGGCTACATGCTGTACCGCTCGGTCACCGTGCCGATGGCGCGGCTCGTCGAGGTGCACGACGTGATGCGCACCGGCAACCTGACGCGCCGCCTCGACCTGCGCCGCCGCGACGAATTCGGCACGCTCGAGACCGGCTTCAACCGGATGGCGGACGAGCTGACCGAGCTGGTCTCGCGCGCGCAGCAGTCGTCGCTGCAGGTGACGACGTCGGTCGCCGAGATCGCGGCGACGTCGCGCGAGCAGCAGGCCACCGCGAACGAGACCGCGGCGACGACGACCGAGATCGGCGCGACCTCGCGCGAGATCTTCGCGACGTCGCGCGACCTGCTGCGCACGATGAACGAGGTGGCCGGCGTGGCCGAGCAGTCGGCGACGCTCGCGGGCGTGAGCCAGAGCGGGCTCACGCGGATGGGCGAGACGATGCGCAGCGTGATGGACGCGGCCGGCTCGGTGAACGCGAAGCTCGCGATCCTCAACGAGAAGGCGCTGAACATCAACCAGGTGGTCGCGACGATCACCAAGGTGGCCGACCAGACCAACCTGCTGTCGCTGAACGCGGCGATCGAGGCCGAGAAGGCCGGCGAGTACGGCCGCGGCTTCGCGGTCGTCGCGACCGAGATCCGCCGCCTGGCCGACCAGACGGCCGTCGCGACCTACGACATCGAGCAGACGGTGAAGGAGATCCAGTCGGCCGTGTCGGCGGGCGTGATGGGGATGGACAAGTTCTCCGAGGAAGTGCGCCGCGGGATGCTCGACGTACAGCAGGTCGGCGGGCAGCTGTCGCAGATCATCGCCGAGGTGCAGACGCTCGCGCCGCGCTTCCAGATGGTCAACGAAGGGATGCAGACGCAGGCGAACGGTGCCGAGCAGATCACGCAGGCGCTGTCGCAGCTGTCGGAGGCCGCGCAGCAGACGGCCGAGTCGCTGCGCCAGTCGTCGCAGGCGATCGACGACCTGACGCTCGTCGCGAACCAGTTGCGCACCAGCGTGTCGCGCTTCAAGGTCGACGCGTGACGCGCGCCGATCCGCAGCACGGCGCGCATGCGCTGTTCCTGATGTTCGAGCTCGACGGCGAACGCTATGCGCTCGACGCGGCCGGCATCGAAGAGGTGCTGCCGCTCGCCGTGATGAAGGCGGTGCCCGGCGCGCCCGACTGGATCGCCGGGCTGCTGATGCGCGGCGGCCAGCCGGTGCCGGTGATCGACGTGCCGATGCTGGCGCTCGGGCGGCGCGCGCAGGCGCTGCGCTCGACGCGGCTCGTGATGGTCCGCTATCGCGCCGGTCATGCCGATGGCGAGCGTACGATCGGCCTGATCGTCGAGCGGGCGACGCAGACGATGCGGATCGACCGCGCGGCGTTCCGCACCAGCGGCGTGTCGACCGCGCGCACGCGCTGGCTCGGGCGGGTCGCGAACACGCCCGACGGCGTCGTGCAGCAGGTGTCCGTGTCCGACCTGATCGACGACGTGGCACGCCTGTATCTGGTCGACGGCCTGTCGGGCCACGGGGAGGAATCCGCTTGACGTCCTCCTACGCCTAAAGGCGGAGGATTCCCACACCTGGCGATGCACGTCCGCATCGGAGAATGTTCAGCGCAGCGTTGATATCACGATCATGCACGACACCACATCCACTGCAGGCCCATTCTCTTACTCGCAGTCCCGCGATACCTTTCGGCCGCGTCGTGCTGTCTTTCGACCCGCACGCCGAACAGGACTGGGTGGAACCGCTTTCGTCAACTTCCTCGAACGTAGCCCCGTGCGCGATCGCTTTGTAGCGGAGCTTGTTCCGGAAGGACGACCAGGACGCGTCGTAGACGCTCTTCGCCATCCTGGTTCTGGCGAGCTTCGCGGCCGACACGTTGCCGACCGCGATGTAATCGAAATGCCGCACCAGATCGAGTGCCAGCTTGTGCTGGAAATCGGCACGCGCATTCGCCACCTTGGCGTGCAGTTTCGCGATATGCCGCCTGTGCTTTCGCGCCCGTTGCGCTTTCGCCAGCTTTTCCGCCGCTCGTCGACCGAACTGGTCATTGGGCAGTTTCTCGCCGGTCGAAAGTGTGGCGAAGTCTTTCAGACCGAGATCGATGCCGACGCCGGAACGGATCGGGCGGGCCTGCACATCCGGCATCTCGATCACGATGTTGAGAAACCAGTTGCCGCGTGCATCCTGCGCAAAGTTGGTCCCGTCCTTGATCTTGCCTTCGGGAAGCGGCCGGCTGTTGAACACACGAAAGGTGTTGCCGGCGAAACGGAACGCGTCACCCTCGCGCTTCAGGTCACGCCCCTTCAGCGGTACCCAGCCGAGCGACTTCCTGCCGCGATAGCGCAGGTACGGGCGTCGGTGTTGACTGCGCGACTTCGCATATTGCTCGCACGTTGCGTTGACCGTGCCGGAGTGGATGCCGAGCGCCTTGCTGCTCCCCGTCGTCAGCACGTTCAGATCGAATCCCGTCGGCCACTTCTTGCTCCACTTGAGCGCGTGCTTCTGCGTGTCATTGCAGAAGTTCCAGACGTAGTTCACCGCACGGCTCTGCTTGTTGAGCAGTCCGTTGAGCGACTTCACCCGGTAGCGGTAGACAAGGATCATGCAGGTGATCCTAACCCGTGGAAGAAGCTGCTTGTCAACAGCACGCCTTTCCTTCCCGCCATCAATGGCGGAGTTTCTCGGAGCAAATTCTGATGAACGCGTCCGAATCGCGATTTCGCGGCTGGTTGCTGCGCGAGACCGGCATCGACCCCGATTCGCTCGGCAACGATTTCCTGATGCGGGCGCTGGCGGATCGCGTGCAGGCGTTGCAGGCGGACGGCGAGCGCGTGCCGTCGGCCGCGCGCCCGCCCGTGACGCCGGAAGCGCTCGACGCGTACTGGCAGCAGATCAACGCGTCGGCCGACGAACGGCGCGCGCTGATCGAGCTGTTCGTCGTCCCTGAGACGTGGTTCTTCCGCGACCGTGAAGCCTTTACCACGCTCGCGCGGCAGGCCGCCGAACGGCTCGCCGCGATGCCCGGCCGCGTGATCCGCGTGCTGAGCGCGCCGTGTTCGACGGGCGAGGAGCCGTATTCGGCGGCGATGGCGTTGCTGGATGCGGGGCTCGACCCGAGCAGCTTCGCGATCGACGCGATCGACCTCAGCGCGCGCGCGATCGAACAGGCGCGGCTCGGCTGTTACGGGCGCAATGCGTTCCGCGGGACGGCGACGGAGTTTCGTACGCGGTATTTCACGCCGACCCGCGACGGCTGGCTGCTCGACGAGCGTGTGCGCGCGTGTGTGCAGTTCAGTCATGCGAACCTCGTCGAACCGGTGGCCGATAACGGCATTCGCTACGACTTCGTGTTCTGCCGCAACGTGCTGATCTATTTCGACCGCGATGCGCAGGATCGCGTGATCCGCTCGCTCGACGCGCGTCTCGCCGACGACGGCATGCTGTTCGTCGGGCCGGCGGAGACGGGCGTCGCGATGCGGCACGGGATGCGCTCGGCGCGCGTGCCGCTGGCGTTCGCGTTTCATCGCGAGCCGGCCGGCGCGGCGGCGGCCGATGCCTGCGCGGCCCGGCCGGTTGCGCCGCTGCCCGCGGCGGCGCCGTACCGGCGTGCGGAGCGCTTCACGGTCGCACCGCTCGCCGCGCCGCGCCCGGTGGTGGCCGTCGAGCCGCCGGCCTGGCTCGGCGACGTGCGTCAGCCGTTCGTGGCGGCGCCGGCCGTGCAGACGGCCGCCATCGATGCACGGGCCGACCTGGCGGTGGCGACCGCCGTAGCGGCCGCACCGGCCTACGACGGCATCGCGTCGACGATCGACGATGCGCCGACGCTGGAGGATGCGCAGGCCCTGGCGAACGCGGGCGCGTTCGACGAGGCCGAGCGCGTGCTCGCGCAGTTCTCGGCGCGCGTCGGCCCGCATGCCGATGCGTTCTACCTGAACGGACTGATCGCGGATGCGCGCGGGCGCGCCGCGGAAGCGAGCGACTTCTACCGAAAGGCGCTGTACCTGCGCCCCACGCATCACGAGGCGCTGACGCATCTCGCGACGCTGCTCGACGTCGGCGGCGATCGTGCGGGCGCGCAATGGCTGCTCGAACGCGCCCGGCGTTCGGCCGGCTGACACGACGACGGGAATGGGACCGACACCGCGATGACCAGAGGAATTCATGAACCGCGCCGCCGCTGCCACTGACGACGCGACGCTCGACGTCGACGATTGCTGGAACCGGATCGGCACGCGCGGCGACCGCTCGTGCGAGCGGCTGAACGACTGCCTGCGCTGCCTGAACTGCCCGGTCTACGCCTATCACGCGGCGAAGCTGCTCGAGCGTCCGCTCGACGTCGCCGAGATGGCCGACGTCACGCGCCGGATGAGCGCGTTCGGCACCGCCCATGCGCGCGACGACGATGGCGATACGCGCCATGCGGCGCTCGCGTTCCGGGTGGCCGACGAATGGCTCGCGCTGCCGATCGGCGTGCTGCGCGAGATCGCCGGCACGCGCCCGATCCATTCCCTGCCGCATCGCCGCCATTCGGCGGTGCGCGGCGTGGTCAATATCCGCGGCACGCTGCGCATCGCGATCTCGATCGGCGCGCTGCTCGGCCTCGAGGCCGGCAACGCCGGCAGCGGCGGCGGCGACGGCCGTTTCACGCGGCTGCTGGTGGCCGCGCACCAGGGCGAACCGGTCGTGTTTCCGGTCGACGAAGTCGAGGGCGTGCTGCGTTTCGGCGCGTCCGACTGGGTGCCGGTGCCTGCGACGGTCGGGCGCGCGAGCGCCGGCCTGTCGCGCGGCGTGCTGTCGTGGCGCGGCAAGTCGGTGGGGCTGCTCGACGACGATCGTCTGTTCGACGCCGTGACCCGGAGCATGCGATGAGCGGCGATGACGACCTGAGCCACCTGTCGCTGCTCGAGCTGTATCGCGAGGAGACGCGCACGCAGACCCAGGCGCTGTCGGAGCGGCTGCTCGCGCTCGAATCGGGCGAGCCCGATTCCGTCGCGCTCGAAGCGTGCATGCGCGCCGCGCATTCGCTGAAGGGCGCCGCGCGCATCGTCGGCGTGCCGCTCGGCGTCGAGATCGCCGGGCGGATGGAGGAATGCTTCGTCGCCGCGCAGGCCGGCACGATCGCGCTGACGGCCACGCACGTCGACGTGCTGCTGGCCGGCGTCGATTTGCTGGTGCGCGTCGGCGATCCGCAGGGGCAGCCCGTGTCGCAGACCGAGATCGACGTGTTCGCGGCGGCGCTGAAGGGCGCCGATGGCGCGCAGACGATGCAGGCGCCGACCGCCGTGCCGCCGCCGGTGCCGCCGTCGTTCGTGCCGTATCGCGATCACGACGGCGCCGCGAACGAGCCGGTCGGGGCCAGTGCCGCGGTGCCGCCGCTCGCCGTGTCGGGCACGGCGCCCGACCCGGCCCAGGCCGGCCGCGTGGCGGGCGCCGGCGCGATGCGCCGGGTGCGCGCCGATACGCTGAACCGGCTGTTGAGCCTGTCCGGCGAATCGCTGGTCGAATCGCGCTGGCTCAAGCCGTTCGCCGAATCGATGCTGCGCGTGAAGCGCGCGCAGCGCGACGCGGCCCGTTCGCTCGACCTGATGTACGAGCAGTTCGCCGACGATCTCGACGCCGGCATGCTCGCGTCGATGAACGAAGTGCGGCACATGCTCAACGACCTGCAGCGCTCGCTCGCCGAGCGCATGGACGAATTCGACCGCTTCGAGCGGCGCAGCACGCATATCGCCGAGCAGCTGTACGACGAGGCGCTGCAGTGCCGGATGCGGCCGTTCGGCGACGCGACGCGCGCGTATCCGCGCATCGTCCGCGATCTCGCGCGCTCGCTCGGCAAGCAGGTGCGTTTCTCGATCGTCGGCGAAGGCACGCAGGTCGATCGCGACATCCTCGACCTGCTCGACGCGCCGCTCGGCCACCTGCTGCGCAACGCGATCGACCACGGCGTCGATTCGCCCGACGCGCGCCACGCGCGCGGCAAGCCGGCCGAGGCGAGCGTCACGCTCGAGGCGCGCCACAGCGCCGGCTCGCTGCTCGTCAGCGTGATCGACGACGGGCCGGGCGTCGACATGGACGCGCTGCGCGCGGCCGTCGTGCGTCAGCGCCTGACCGACGACGAGACGGCCGCGCGGCTGTCCGATCCCGAACTGCTCGAATTCCTGCTGCTGCCGGGCTTCTCGATGCGCGATGCGGTGACCGACGTATCGGGGCGCGGCGTCGGCCTCGACGCGGTGCAGGAGATGGTGCGCGGCGTGCGCGGCGCGGTGCGGATCTTCAACGAGCCGGGTTCCGGCATGCGCTTCGTGCTGCAGTTGCCGCTCACGCTGTCGGTGATCCGCAGCCTGCTCGTCGAGGTCGGCGGCGAGCCGTATGCGTTCCCGCTCGCGCACGTGCGGCGCACGCTCGAACTCGCGCACGACGACATCGACGTGCTCGAAGGGCAGCCGCATTTTCCGTTCGACGGCCGGCGCGCGGGCCTCGTCGCCGCGCACCAGCTGCTCGACGCGGGCGCACCCGACGTGGCGCGCACCAGTACGGCGGTCGTGGTCGTCGGCGCCGAGCCCGAACTGTACGGCGTCGCGGTCGACCGCTTCCTCGGCGAACGGATGCTCGTCGTGCAGCCGCTCGACAGCCGCCTGCACAAGATCCAGAACATCGCGGCCGGCGCGTTGCTCGAGAACGGCGACCCGGTGCTGATCGTCGACGTCGAGGACCTGATCCGCTCGGTCGACAAGCTCGTGCGCGGCGGCCAGCTCGCGCGGCTCACGCGCGATCCGCAGCTCGCGCTCGCCGACCGGCGCCGCCGCGTGCTCGTCGTCGACGATTCGCTGACGGTGCGCGAGCTCGAACGCAAGCTGCTGGAAAAACGCGGCTACGACGTGACGGTCGCGGTCGACGGGATGGAAGGGTGGAACGCGGTGCGCAGCGATGCGTTCGATCTCGTCGTGACCGACGTCGACATGCCGCGCATGGACGGGATCGAACTCGTCACGCTGATCAAGGGCGACCCGATGCTCAAGCGCGTGCCGGTGATGATCGTGTCGTACAAGGATCGCGACGAGGATCGCCGTCGCGGGCTCGACGCCGGCGCCGATTACTACCTCGCGAAGAGCAGCTTCCACGACGAGGCGCTGCTCGATGCCGTGCACGACCTGATCGGGGGCGCGCGAGGATGAACATCGGCATCGTCAACGACCTGCCGCTGGCCGTGGAGGCGCTGCGCCGCGTGATCGCGCTGCGCGCGGATCATCGTGTGCTGTGGGTCGCGACCGATGGCGACGAGGCAGTGGATTTCTGCGTCGCGCATCCGCCCGACGTCGTGCTGATGGATCTCGTGATGCCGAAGGTCGACGGCGTTGCCGCGACGCGTCGGATCATGGCGCGCGCGCCGTGCGCGATCCTGATCGTGACGGCGAGCGTCAGCGCGAACACGTCGTCGGTGTACGAGGCGATGGGCGCGGGCGCGCTCGACGCGGTCGACACGCCGACGCTCGCGCTCGGGCTGTCGACCGATGCGTCGCCGCAGGCGCTGCTCGCGAAGATCGACCAGATCGGCCGGCTGCTCGAAAGCCGCACCGCGACGCTCGTGCCGCCGGGGCCGGCGCCCACGCGCGGCCAGCCGACGCTCGTCGCGATCGGTGCGTCGGCGGGCGGGCCGACCGCGCTCACCGCGCTGCTGCGCGCGCTGCCGGCCGATTTCCCGGCCGCGATCGTGATCGTCCAGCACGTCGACCAGGCATTCGCGTACGGCATGGCCGACTGGCTCGACGGCTATACGCGGCTGCCGGTGCGCGTCGCGCGGCAGGGCAGCGTGCCGGAAGCGGGCGAGGTGCTGCTCGCGGCGACCAACGACCATCTGACGCTGTCGCCGCGCGGCGTGCTCGGCTATACGCGGCATCCGGCCGAAACGCCGTACCGGCCGTCGATCGACGTGTTCTTCAACAGCGTCGCGGACGGCTGGCAGGGCGATGCGCTCGGCGTGCTGCTGACGGGCATGGGACGCGACGGCGCGCTCGGCCTGAAGGCGATGCGCGCGAAGGGCTGCTACACGATCGCGCAGGACGAAGCGACCAGCGCCGTGTACGGGATGCCGAAGGCAGCGGCGGCGATCGGCGCGGCGTCGGCGATCCTGCCGCTCGAACAGATCGCGCCCCAGTTGATCGCGCGGATCGCGCTCGCGCCGCGCGACTGACCGCGCATCGGGCAGGCGCCGTCGTTTCGCGGCGCGCCGGCGTCCGCATTGCGTGCGTGGCGCGGCGTCGCGTACAATCGCGGCCTGCGGAGATGGCATGCCTCCCTGCGGTCGTTCCCGGCGCGTGGCGCGCGGTGCGGCCCTCAACCGCCGGTTTGCCCGGCTGATGATGCCTGCGTGTTCCTGGGTCGTCAGGAGGTCGCAGGCCGTCCATGCGGTATTCTGCCGCCCAGGTTTTGATGTCCTGTCGAATCTGGAAATCATGTTTTTCACGACTTCTGCCGATCTTTTCGCGACCGTGCGCTATGTGTGCCGCTGGCTCGCGCTTTCAGCGCTGCTCGGCGCGCTGGCCGGCACGGCTTCCGCACTGTTCCTGATCGCGCTCGACTGGGCGACCGGTACGCGCGTCGCGCATCCGTGGCTGTTGTGGGGGCTGCCGGTTGCTGGTTTCGCCACCGGCTGGGTCTACCATCGCTTCGGCCAGTCGGTCGCGCGCGGCAACAACCTGCTGATCGACGAGATTCACGACCCGAAGGCGCTCGTGCCGAAGCGGATGGCGCCGCTCGTGCTCGTCGCGACCGTCGTCACGCACCTGTTCGGCGGGTCGGCCGGCCGCGAGGGCACGGCCGTGCAGATGGGCGGCGCGCTCGCCGATCGCGTCACGCACCTGTTCCGCCTCGATCGCGAGCATCGTCGCGTGCTGCTGATGGGCGGCATCGCGGCCGGCTTCGCGTCGGTGTTCGGCACGCCGCTCGCGGGCGCCGTGTTCGGGCTCGAGGTGCTCGCGATCGGCCGCGTGCGGTACGACGCGCTGCTGACCTGCGTCGCGTCGGCGATCGTCGCGGACGTCGTGTGCCGCGCGTGGGGCGTCCATCACACGGCCTATGCGATTCCGTTCGTGCCGGCCGTATCGGCGACCGGGCTGGCCGTGACGGTCGTCGCGGGCATCGCGTTCGGCGTGGTCGGGCGGCTGTTCGCGTTTGCGACGCATGCGCTGACCGCGTGGTTTCGCCGCGTGATCCGCTATGCGCCGCTGCAGCCGGTGCTCGGCGGCCTGCTGGTCGCCGTGGCCGCGACCGTGCTGAACGTGCCGCAGTATCTCGGTCTCGGCATCCCGACGATCGAAGCCGCGTTTCGCGGCCCGCTGCCGCTTTACGATTTCGCGGGCAAGTTCGCGTTCACCGTCGTCACGCTCGCGTCGGGGTTCAAGGGCGGCGAAGTGACGCCGCTGTTCTATATCGGCGCGACGCTCGGCAATGCACTCGGTCAAGTGCTGGCGCTGCCGGCGCCCGTGCTCGCGGGGCTCGGCTTCGTCGCGGTGTTCGCGGGCGCGGCGAACACGCCGATCGCGTCGACGATCATGGCGATCGAACTGTTCGGCGCGGATATCGGCGTGTATGCGATCGTCGCCTGTGTGGTCGCGTATCTGTTCTCGGGACACGCGGGGATTTATCGCGCGCAGCGCGTGGCGGTGGGGAAGGGGGCGCAGGGGGAGGCGGAGTGAGGCGCGGGCAGCCGTGGTTCGATATCGTTCGATCGCGGCGGCCCCGTGTGATACCCAAGGTGCAACAAATGACTGACGGACATCCGATGACGCTGGACGACTTTCTGACCGAAGCGAAGCGCCTCGCCAGGCCATGCCACGAGTACCGCTTCGCGGACGACGGCGAACCCGTCACCGGCTACTGGCATGGGATCGACGCCGGCGCGTTGTGCATCTCCGTCGAGCGCGACGGCGTCTGGCTGAACGTGTATCTCGACGAAAGCGGCACGTCAGGTCGTGTGGAGATTTCCACGCAACCCGTCCGCTCCGACCGCCCGCTGTGCCGCTCCGACGCAACGTCGCTTCCGCCGGTCGACGCGGTGTTCCGCTTCGGCTCCGCCGCGATCGGCGCGTACCTCGACGCACACGGCTGGCAGCGCGACTGGGGATTCAACGGCAACTTCAAGGGCGCGGCCGCGCACGACTACGAGCGCGAGTGGATGGCGCAATGCCCGCTCTACATGGGCGGGGTGGTGGCCGTCGCGGGCGGATGGAACATGCCGTGGCCCGACGACGGGGACGAGCCGGTCGATCTCGAGCTCGTCCTCTGGACGTTCGAGGAATCGGAACCGTGGGTCGAGGTGTTTTCCGACGGCAGCCGGTACTCGGTGATCCAGCGGATCACCTAGCACGCGGGTAATCAGCCTTTACTGCTTCGGCAGCCGCGCGACGTTGCGCGCGAGCAGTTCCTCGATATCGATGCCTTTTTCCGCCAGCAGCGCGGTGACGACGCCGTTCAATTCGCCGAGCGTTTCCTTGACCGATTCCCGGATCGTATCCACGACGACCTGCGTGCTGCGTTCGATCTCGATGTTGACCTTGTCGTTGACGCCCTTCGCATCGAACGTGGTCGCGCGGCGCGTTTCGGGAATCAGCCACACGTCGAACCAGCCTTCGTCGCGATTGACGTCCGACACGGTGAGGCTGCAGCCGTTGATCGCGATGTAGCCCTTCGCGAACACGTAGCGCTTGAACTCGGCAGGTACGCCGATGCGGATCATCCGGTTGTGCTCGGACGATGCGATGTGCGCGATGGTCCCCGTGAAATCGACATGACCGGACAGCGGATGCCCGCCGATCTCCGCGCCGTCCTTCGCGGCCCGCTCGACGTTGACCCGCGCGCCGGTCGTGAGGTCGGCCAGCGTGGTGATCCGCAGGCTCGGCAGCATCACGTCGAAGTCGATCAGCACCGGCGAATGGAGGGTCGTCACCGTCAGGCACACGCCATCGACCGACACGCTCGCGCCGATCTCGATATCGTCGGTGAACCGCTCCGGGAATTCGATGCTGAACGTCCTCAGCTCGCCGTGATCCTTGATGGCGTTGATGGTGCCAACACCCTGAACAATGCCTGTAAACATGATCGATCCCTTGTCGCCCATTTGCTGGCCGACATGATAAGTGATCCGCGGGAGGGGCGCGTGACGGCGGCGGCCTGACGGCGGCAGGCCGCTTTCGTGGAAGCCCCGGCCGCGGGCAGGATCACTGCGAACAAGGTCGATCGTCGCGAGTCGACCGCCTATGCCTGCCCGGGGCTTTCGCATGTCACCGGGGCCGGTATCTGATAAATGACCGACACGAATTTCGGGGTCTCGCCGTGACCCGTTACAGTGCCGCCGAGGGACTCGGCGATACGTCGGCTCGGATGGTTCTCTTCGGCGACGGGATAGTTGAAGCGCTGAACGTTGAGCGTCACGCACGCCCATTCCACGACGAGCCTGACCGCCTCTCGTCCGATCCCTTCGCGATGCCGATCTTCGCGGATCCAGACGCCCAATTCCGGGATGGCTTGCTTGACGTGATGAACCCCCACCAGGCCGAGGAAAACTCCGCCGTCGCGTTGTCGAATCACGAACACGTAGTCTGTGCCGGCGGCTTGTGCATGCAGCCACGTCTGCCAGATGCGATCGAAACTTTCCCTGTCGGCCGGAGGGTCCCAGCCCATATAGCGAGTCAGCGACGGCGTAATGCATGCAAGCGTCGCATCCGCGTCGTTCGCCGAGAACGGTGCGAGCGAAAGGCGATTCGATTCGATACGGGTTTCGTCCGGTTGCAGCATCGTTGCCTCGTCGTGCGTCGACCACGCCAATCGGATCGCCGACATGGCCCGGCGATCGAAGCCATTTCGCCGGGCCACGTGACGACCAGCCTGCATCAAACCTCCGCCGGCTCCCCCAGCGGCCCGGCATCGCGATCCGCCACGCGCCGCGGCGAATCGGCGAGCCCCTTCGCCAGCTCCAGCGCCTGCCGCTCGAACAGCCGCCGATAAATCCCGCCGTCGATGCGGATCAGCGCGTCGTGGTTGCCTTCCTCGATCACCTTGCCGCGATCGAGCACCAGCAGCCGGTCGAGCGCACGCACGGTCGACAACCGGTGCGCGACGACGAGCGTCGTGCGGCCGACCATCAGCCGCTCCATCGCCTGCTGGATCAGCAGCTCGCTTTCGCTGTCGAGGCTCGACGTCGCTTCGTCGAGGATCAGGATCGGCGCATCGGCGAGGAACGCACGCGCGATCGCGACGCGCTGGCGCTCGCCGCCCGACAGCTTGATCCCGCGTTCGCCGACGAGCGTGTCGTAGCCGGCCGGCAGCGCGACGATGAAGTCGTGCGCGCTGGCCTGACGCGCGGCGCGCTCGATGTCGGCGCGGCTCGCGCCGGGGCGCGCATACGCGATGTTCTCCGCGAGCGTGCGGTGGAACAGCACCGGCTCCTGCTGGACGATCGCGATCTGGCTGCGCAGCGACTCCTGCCGCACCTGCGCGATGTCCTGGCCGTCGATCGTGATGCGGCCGCCCGACACGTCGTACAGGCGCTGGATCAGCTTGATGAACGTCGTCTTGCCCGACCCCGAATGGCCGACGAGGCCGACGCGTTCGCCGGGCGCGATCCGCATCGAGAAATCGTCGTACAGCGGCACCGGATGGTTGCCGTAGCGGAACGTCACGTGCTCGAAGCGGATCTCGCCTTGCCCGATCCGGATGGCCGGCGCGCCGGGGCGATCGTCGATGCCGAGCGGCTGGCGTTCGAGCGCGACGAGTTCTTCCAGGTCGTTGACCGAGCGCTGCAGGTTGCGGATGTGCATGCCGACGTCGCGCAGGTAACCCTGCAGCATGAAGAACATCGTCAGCGCGAACGCGATGTCGCCGACGCTCGCCTCGTCGTTCATCCACAGCCGCAGTGCGACGCCGATCATCGCGGCCTGCATCGCGACGAGCATCGCGCCCTGCAACCCGCCGTTGAACGTGCCGCGCACCCACGTACGGCGCGTGCGCTGCCGCCACTTGCCGATCACGCGCGCGAGCCGCGCTTCCTCGCGCGTTTCCGCGCCGAACGCCTTGACGACCGCGTTGCAGCTGACGGCGTCGGCCAGCGCGCCGCCCATGCGCGTATCCCACAGGTTGCCGAGCCGGGCGGCCGGCGCGACGATGCCGAGCGACACCCCGACCGTCACCGCGATGTACAGCAGCGAACCCGCACCGACGACGAGCCCCATCACGGGCCAGTGCGTGCCGAGCAGCACGGTCGCGCCGACCAGCATCGTGACCGACGGCAGCAGCGCGATCAGCACGGTGTCGTTGAGCAGGTCGAGCGCCCAGATCCCGCGCGTGATCTTGCGCACGGTCGAGCCCGCGAAGCTGTTCGCGTGCCAGTCGGTCGAGAAGCGCTGCACGCGGTGGAACGACGCGGCGGCGATCTCGCTCATCATCTTCAGCGTGAGCGTGATGATGTTCAGGTAGACGCCCTGGCGCAGCACCGTCGCGCCGATGCCGAGCGCGGTGAGCGTGCCGAACGCGACGAGGGCCGAATGCCACGCGGCGGCGCGGTCGGTCAGGCCGGTCGACAGCGCGTCGACGAGGCGGCCGGCGAACAGCGGCGTGAGGACGTCGGCGAGCGCGGCGAGCAGCGCGAGGCTCGCGACCGTGGCGATGCGCGCCGGCTGCTTGCGCCAGTAGCGGATGGTGAAGCCGAAGACGGCCTGGAATGCATGGCCGCCCAGATGGGAGGTTTTTCTGGTCATGTATCGTTGCCCGGCGCATCGCGCGACGGGACTTTCCGGTTCGGAGAACGTCGAAAACGCAACAGCCGGGCCGCGCGAAACACGCGGGCGGAACGAAACGGGCTGTCGGGAAAAGCGCGGCTGACGGGTTAGCGGAAAACTCGGGAGCCGGCGCGGACGGCGGGCTGGATCAGCTGCGCCGTGGGACCACGTTCGGGAAGGTTGCTGGCATTCGGAACATCTGCACCTCCCCTGAAGTGAACGGTTGAAAGGACGCCGAAAAGACGTGGAAAAGATTTTAGCAGGACAGTCGCGCGCGCCGCAACGTCTGACGAATGCGGCGTTGCTGCGTCGATACGGTTAGTATTCAGGGTTTTGGCCCCTTTTCGCGTACGTTGCGCGATGGCGGGCTCGGGCCGGCGGGCGCATCGATTACACTTCCGCGTCCGCGGCGCGCGACGATGCGCGCCCGCCCGGATTCATTCCGAACCATTCCCGAGGAAACGATGAGCGACGTTCAGCACGGCATCCTGGCTCCGATCGATACGGCAGCCCGATACCTGACTTTCACGATGTCGAATGACGGCAATGTTGCTGCGGCGCTGGCCGCGCTGCGCGAGATCGTCGACGGACGCGACACGGTCGTCGGTTTCGGGCACGCGCTGGCTGCCTATCTCGGGCATCCGGTGCCGGGCCTGACCGACTACCCGGCGTTCGCGGTGAACGACCGCACGCTGCCGGCGACGCCGGCCGACGTGTGGGTCTGGCTGCGCTCGGACGACCGCGGCGAGATCGTGCTGCGCGCGCGGGCGATCGAACGCGCGCTGGCGCCGGCATTCGCGCTGCAGGATGCCGTCGACGGCTTCCGTTATTCGAACGATCGCGACCTGTCCGGCTACGAGGACGGCACCGAGAACCCGGAAGGCGACGACGCGGTGGCCGCGGCGATCGTGACGGGGCAGGGCGCGGGGCTCGACGGTTCGAGCTTCGTCGCGGTGCAGCAGTGGGTGCACGACTTCGACCAGATGGAGCGCATTGCGTCGGGCGACATGGACCACATCATCGGGCGTCGCCGTTCGGACAACGAGGAACTCGACGACGCGCCCGAATTCGCGCACGTGAAGCGCACCGCGCAGGAGAGCTTCGCGCCCGAGGCGTTCATGCTGCGCCGTTCGTCGCCGTGGTCGGACACGCGCCGTGCGGGCCTCTACTTCGTCGCGTTCGGCTGCTCGTTCCGCGCGTTCGACGTGCAGATGCGCCGGATGAGCGGCGCGGAAGACGGCATCGTCGACGGCCTGTTCCGCTTCACGCGGCCGCTGACGGGCGCGTATTTCTGGTGCCCGCCGATGAAGGACGGCAAGCTGGATCTCGCCGCGCTCGGACTGTAAGCGCCGGGCAGGATCGATGAACGGGCGGGTCGCGCTGGATGCGCGGCCCGCCCGTTTCGTTTTTCAGGCTTTCAAGTGGCAGTGCGTACGGCCTGCCGCGTGCGTCAGTTCAACGTCGTGTCGATCCGCGTGCCGCGCTTGATGAACTGCGTCACCGGGGTTTTCTCGCAGATTTCCGCGAGACGCTGGCGTTGCGCGTCGTCGAGCGGGCCGTCGAGCGTCACGACGCGGCGCACGTATTGCACGCCTTCGCGATCGGCATGCAGCTCGGTGCGCACGGCGATGCGCGCGGCCGGCCACGTCTTGCGCTGCATATACATGCGCAGCGTCGCGGCCGTGCATTGTGCGAGCCCGGCCAGCACGAACTCGTACGGTGCCGGCCCGCGATCCTGGCCGCCTTCGCGCGGCGCTTCGTCGCCGGTCAGCGCATGCGTGCCGGCCTGCAACTGGACGACGTAGTCGGGCGCGTCGGCATCGAGGACGGCGGCGGCGTGGATGAGCGACATGGCAAGTCTCCGGTAAGCGGATCAAGGAAAGCGGGCGCCGCGTGGCGGCGTGGTGAAGGACGGATCGATTCTAAAGGATGCGCAGGCAACGGATGCGCCGGTTGGCATACGCGGCGATCGCACGCGTTCGACGCGTGTCGATGCCGTTCGCGCCGATACGCGAGCGCCCGCTTGACCGCTGCGCAACGCCATCGAACACGCATGTCATTACGCACGACGACCGCAACAATCGGCCGCATCGCATACGCGATTCTGTGCCTGCATACCAGCGGCGCGCGGCAGCCTGTAGTAATCCGCCATCATGCTGTCCCGGTCGGCCATTTCGCGCCAAAGGCACTACCCGTTCGGCTAAGATGCCGTCGCTTCATATTTCGGGATAGCCGTCCTGTCGCACGCATTCAAACCAAATATAAGCCTGACAGTTCGACGGTATTAGAAGAAGTCGAACAAGTCGGGGGCTTGGCCAGTGAATGCAGCAGATCAGCGATGGGTCATCATCTATTTGAGTACGGGTTTTTCGTTGGCCCAGGCCGCGCGTCTTGGCGAGGCCTTCAACCTGGCGAATCGCCTGCATGGGTACGGCGTGGATTACCAGCTCAAGTACGTCTCCGAAAGCGGGGGACTGTTGCAGTCGTCGTCCGGCGTGAGAATCGCGGCCGATCCGCTCGGCGACGAACACAGCCGCCGTGCGCTCGCGTTCTTTCATCTTCATGGCGACCGTGCGGCCGTCAACTGGGACGACGCATTGCAGCGGCGCCTGACCGACATTCGCCTGCATGCGCGCTGGATCGTCGACGCGATGGATCTGCCCGCGCTCGCCGCCACGCGGCGGCCGTCGTCGTCGATCGACGGGCGGCCGGGCAGGGCCGGGCGCCGCGCCACCACGACGATCGAATCGCAGGCCGGCGAAACCGACGTGTTTGCCGCCGCGCTCGACATGTTCCGCGCCGACCTCGGCGACGGCGCCGCGCAGGAGATCGCCAGCAACATGATGCGGCCGGTCGAGCAGCGCTATGTGCAGTCGATGTGGGCATTCCGCGAACTGAGCGCGAGCCCGTCGATCCGGATGTCCGCGCAGCGGCTGCGCGCGCAGAGCGTGAACCGCATCTCGATCGCGAACGCCGCGCAGGCGGCCGCGATGAGCGAGCGCAATTTCCTGCGGCGCTTCAAGAAGGAAATCGGCGTGACGCCGACCGAGTTCGTCCAGCACGTGCGGCTCGAACGTGCGTGCCACATGCTGATCCATACGACGCTGCCGGCCGACAAGGTCGCGCGGCGCACCGGGTTCGGCAGCGGCGAGCGGCTCGCGAAGCTGTTTCGTCAGCGCCTGTTGATGTCGCCGACCGAATTTCGCGTCGCCGAGCGGGAAAAAATCCTCGCGCACGGCGCGGCGTCGCCCGATCCGGATGACGGGGCCGCCGCCGCGTGTTGCGACGGCGACGGGGCGGGATGCGACGCGTGCGTGGCCGAGCACGGGAAAACGGGCCGGATACCCGTAGAATCGTCGTGTCGCGACCTCGATTCCCGGTTTCCATGCCTTTCCTCCCCACTACCGCCACCGCCCCTTTCTGCCCGTCGGAAGTAAAGGGCAGCATCACGATCGATGCCGCCGCGCCGCGCTGGCAGAAGCTCAGGCGTTTCTTCGGCCCCGGCCTGCTGGTCGCGATCGGCTATATGGATCCCGGCAACTGGGCGACCGATATCCAGGCCGGCTCGCAGTTCGGCTATTCGCTGCTGTGGGTCGTCGCGTTCTCGAGCCTCGCGGCGATCTTCCTGCAGATGCTCGCGGCGCGGCTCGGCCTCGTCGCGGGCAAGGATCTCGCGCAGGCCAGCTACGAACGCTACGGCCGCCTCGGCCGCGTCGTGCAGTGGATCACCGCCGAAGTGTCGATCATCGCGTGCGACATCGCGGAAGTGCTCGGCTGCGCGCTCGCGTTCAAGCTGCTGCTCGGCGTGCCGCTCGCATGGGGCGTCGTGCTCACCGCGCTCGACACGGTGATCGTGCTCGGCCTGCAGGGCAAGGGGTTCCGGCAGATCGAGGCGATCGTGCTCGGGCTGATCGCGACGATGGCGTTCTGCTTCGTCGCGCAGGTGGCGATCACGCCGCCCGACTGGCATGCGGTGGTCGGCGGGCTCGTGCCGGGCGACCCGGGCCACGACCGCAAGGACGCGATCGTGCTCGCGCTCGGCATCGTCGGCGCGACGATCATGCCGCACAACCTGTACCTGCATTCGTCGGTCGTGCAGACGCGGCACGTCGTCGGCGGCGCGCGCGGCGTGATCCGCGACACGCTGGCGCTCGTGCGCATCGATACCTGCGTGTCGCTGTTCGTCGCGATGCTCGTCAACACGGCGATCCTCGTCGTCGCGGGTGCGGCGTTTCATGCGACGGGCCAGCACGACGTGACCGACATCGAGCAGGCGTACCGGCTGATCACGCCGATCGCGGGCGGCGCGGCCGCGCTGTTGTTCGGCATCGCGCTGCTCGCGTCGGGGCAGAGCTCGACGCTGACCGGCACGATCGCCGGCCAGGTGATCATGGACGGTTTCCTGCATACGAAGATCCCGTGTTATCAGCGCCGGCTGATCACGCGCGGGCTCGCGCTCGTGCCGGCGCTGATCGGCGTGCTGTGGCTCGGCGACGGCTCGGTCGGACAACTGCTCGTATGGAGCCAGGTGCTGCTGAGCCTGCAGTTGCCGTTCGCGATGTGGCCGCTGATCCGCTCGGTCAGCGACCGCGGCACGATGGGCGACCACGCGATCGGCCGCGGGACGCAGGTGGCCGCATGGGCGCTGTTCGCCGTGATCACCGGCACGAACCTGCTGTTGATTACCGGTGTCGCGGGCTGATACAGCCTGTCACAGGCTGACACAGGTGCGGCGTGCGCTTGCGGTAAACTCTGGCCTTTCGATCGTCCCCGAAGTCCGTTATGTGGAGTGAAATCAGCAATATCGGCGATGCCGCGCTGACCTTGCCGATCGCGCTGACCTGCGCGGTATGGCTCGTGCTGACCGACTGGCGCCTCGCCGCCCGCTGGGGTGTGCTGCTGGCCGCCGGCATGGGCGTTGTCGGCGCCACGAAGATCCTGTATGCCGGATGCGGCATCGAGCTTCCGCAATTCGATTTCCGCGTGATCAGCGGCCATACGATGCTGTCGACGTCCGTGTGGACGGTCGCGCTGTCGATGCTGTGGCAGGCGTTCCGGCCGGGCAAGGCGCCCGGCATCGCGGCCGGGCTGGCCATCGGCGCGATCACGGCCGTCGCGCGCGTGTTCGATCACTCGCACACCGTGCCGGAAGTCGTCGTCGGCTGGATGCTCGGCGCGCTGGTCGCGCTGGTGTTCCTGCGCGGCTACGACGGCGCGCGGCAACGCGCGTTCTCGCCGCGCGTCGCGGCGGTCTGCCTGCTGCTGGTGTCGGGCATCGCGTACGGGCACCGCGCGCCGTTCCAGCAGATGATCGACACGCACTCGCCGCAGCTCTGCGCGTTCGTGCGCGCGCCGTCGGGCGACCGATTCTGACGGTTGCCGGTGGCGGGCGCGCTGGCGCCGCCTTCTCTCCGTCGGCGTTCGTCCTCTGGCGTTCGTCCGGCGGGTGGCACGAGGCCACGCCGGGTCATCTTCCCGAATGCTTCCTCCCCTGAGCGGCAACGCTCGTCATCTCGCGAATCCACGAATCGACTGATGCCCTCGACCGGCCGCGCCGGCCGGTTTGCGCGTCGGCGCGGATACGCGCAAGTCATGAACGATGTCTATGACCGGGCATAACGAATATTCATTTCATCGATTGGTGGCATTCGCGTACGCTGGCTGTGGTTCAACCGCGGGCAGGCTGCCCGGCCGGTCCGGCTTGCATCGCGTTCATCTCGATATACTTGTGGAAACCGTGCGATGCGTCGTGATGTCGGCGCGCAGGCCATCGGCGTATGTCGGCGGGAAGATGCACGGAAACCCCGTCGCGGCAGCGTTCCGCGACGACGACTCAAGACAGGAGCAGGTCACATGACAATCGTTTCCCCACGCCTCGCCGGCAAGTGCGCATACATCACGGGCGCCGCGGGCGGCCTCGGCCGCGCGATCGCGCGCCGGATGGTCGAGCAGGGCGCGCGCGTGTTCGTGACCGACATCGCGGAAGCGGCGGTGCTCGACGCGTTCGCGCAGGAACTCAACGCGGGCCACGCGACGCCGGTCGCGTTCGCCGCGACCCAGGACGTGCGCGACGAAGCGCGCTGGCAGGCGCTGCTCGCGGAGGCGACCGATGCGATGGGCGGGCTGTCGGTGCTGGTCAACAACGCGGGCGTCGGCTCGATCGGCTCGCCCGCGCAAATCGAGCTGGACGAATGGCGGCGCGTGATGGCGATCAACGTCGAGAGCATCGTGCTCGGCTGCAAGCACGCGCTGTCGTACCTCGCCGAGAGCCATCCCGCGTCGATCGTCAACATCTCGTCGGTCGCCGCATTCAAGGTCGAGCCGGACTTCACCGCGTACAACGCATCGAAGGCGGCGGTCGCGTCGCTGACGAAGTCGGTCGCGATCGACTGCGCGCGCCGCGAGATCGACGTGCGCTGCAATTCGATTCACCCGGCGTTCATCCGCACGGGGATCGTCGAGCCGCTGTTCCAGTCGCTCGGCGAACGCGACGCGACGCGCAAGCTCGCGCGCGGCATTCCGCTTCGCCGGCTCGGCGAGCCGGACGACGTCGCGCACGCGGCCGTATATCTCGCGTCCGACGAGAGCCGCTTCGTGACGGCCGCCGAACTCGTGATCGACGGCGGCATGTGCGCGGTCTGACGCGCATCCCGAACCACAACGATTGGAGGAGAACATCATGTCGACACCCGTGAACCGCCAGCTGCTGCTGAAGACGCGCCCGGAAGGGCGGGTCGGCCGCGAACATTTTTCGCTCGTCGAGACGCCGGTGCCGGCGCTCGCCGACGGCGAGGTGCTCGTGCACGTGCTCTATCTGTCGATGGACCCGACCAACCGCGTGTGGATGAGCGACGTGCCGCAGTACCTGCCGCCCGTCGCGATCGGCGAGGTGATGCGCGCGCTCGGCATCGGCCGCGTGGTCGCGTCGCGTCATGCGGATTTCGCGGAAGGCGATCTCGTGCAGGGGCTCGTCGGCTGGCAGGACTACGCGGTCGTGCCGGCCGAGCAGGCCGCGCAGCTCGTGAAGCTGCCCGCGCAGTCGGGCCTGCCGCTGCCGACGCTGCTCGGCGCGTGCGGGATGAGCGGGCTGACCGCGTACTACGGGCTGACCGACATCGCGCCGGTGCAGCCGGGCGAAACGCTCGTCGTGTCGGCGGCGGCCGGCTCGGTCGGCTCGATCGCCGGGCAGATCGGCAAGATCCACGGCGCACGGGTGGTCGGCATCGCGGGCGGCGCGGACAAGTGCCGCTACCTGACCGAGACGCTCGGCTTCGACGCGGCCGTCGACTACAAGGCCGACGATTTCCGCCAGCAACTGAAGGCGGCGACGCCGGACGGCGTGCACGTGAACTTCGAGAACGTCGGCGGCGAGGTGATGCGCGCGGTGCTGTCGCGGATGGTGATCGGCGGGCGTGTCGCGCTGTGCGGCGTGATCTCGAACTACAACAGCGGGCGCGCGGCCGACGACGTCGGCGTGCTGATCTCGAAGCGGCTGACGATGCGCGGTTTCCTGATCCTCGACTACCGCAAGAGCCGCGAAGCCGTGCAGACGCTCGCGGGCTGGCTGCGCGACGGCCGGCTCAAGGCCGAGGAAACCGTGGCCGACGGTCTCGAAAACGCGCCCGACGTGCTGAACCGCCTGTTCGACGGCGACCATCGCGGCAAGCTCGTGCTGCGCGTCGATCCGGACGCGTGACGAGCGTGTCATGCCTGTCGGATCGGGCCGCGGGCGCGTATCGACCGCGCTGAGTTCGATCGACGCGGCTGCAGTTTAGGACTTGTCCCATATATTGTCCGGGCCGCTCTCCCTACAGTGATTGCCAGCACACAGGCGGCGTGACCGACGCGTCACGCCGCCTGTTTTTCTGGTGACGCGGCAGAGGAGAGGGAACATGCGCAACAACGCGAAGCGGTCGGCATCGGCAACGGCAGTGGGCGCCGGAGCCGTGCGGAGGATGGTGTTCGGGCTCGGTGTCGTGCTCGCGATGTCGAACGCGATGGCGGCCGGACAGCCCGCGTCGGACGGCGTCGTGCGATTCACCGGTTCGCTCGTCGATCTCTACGACGTGACGCTCGATGCCCCGGCGGGCGTGCAGGTCGACGCGCGGGAGGCGGCCGACGGCGGGGCAACGGCCACGCTCCGGTTCGATGCGCATGGCCGGCGCTTGCCCGGTGCGCAGGTGGCGCTGGTCAAGCCCGACGGCGCGCCGTTCGCGCCGGACGGCGGCGCAGCGGTGCGTGTCACGTGGCGCGATGCGCGCGACGAACGAAGCGTGCGGCTGGCGCCGGGCCGGGTGCATCGCGTCGGCCCGTATGGCGGCGTGATGACGGTCGCGGCGGATGAAGCAACGGGCGCCGTGGCGCCCGTCGTGATCCATATCCGTCATCCTTGACCGGCGATGTCCGCACGCGTGCGGATCGCCGGCGGCCGGACGCGGGTCATTCGCCCTGTTCGGCGCGCGCGTAGATGTCCCAGCTCGCCATGAACAGCGCGGCGACGAGCGGCCCGATCACGAAGCCGTTGATGCCGAACAGCGCCATCCCGCCGAGCGTCGAGATCAGCACGACCCAGTCGGGCATCTTCGTGTCCTTGCCGACGAGGATCGGGCGCAGCAGGTTGTCGACGAGGCCGATCACGCCGACGCAGAACACGACGAGGATCACGCACTTCCAGACCGCGCCGATCATCAGCAGGTAGAGCGCGGCCGGCACCCACACGAGGCCCGCGCCGATCGCGGGCAGCAGCGACAGGAACGCCATCAGCGCGCCCCACAGCACGACACCCTCGATCCCGAGGATCCAGAAGATCAGGCCGCCGAGCGCACCCTGCACGAGCGCGACCGCGATGTTGCCCTTCACGGTCGCGCGCACGACGGTCGTGAATTTCGCGAGCAGCAGGTTCTTGTGCTCGTCGTCGAGCGGCAGCGCGCGGCGCACGCGGCGGCCGATCTCGCCGCCGTCGCGCAGCAGGAAGAACACCATGTACAGCATCACGCCGAAGCTCACGATGAACTGGAACGTGTTCTGGCCGATGCTGAGCGCCTGGGTCGCCGCGAACTGGCTGATCTGCGCGGCGCCGTCGGTCAGCTTCTTCTGGATGCCCGGGATGTTGGTCAGCCCGTATTTCTGCAGCAGATGCTGGATCGACGACGGCAGTGCGTGAATGATGTCCTGGAAGTACTGCGAATAGTTCGGCTGTGCGGTCTTGATTTCCTGGTACACGTACGCGATTTCCTGCACGAGCGTCCCGGCGACGAACACGAGCGGCAGGATCACGATCAGGATGATCAACGACAACGTGACGAGCGCGGCCAGGTTGCGCCGCTTGCCGAAGCGCGCGGCAAGCCAGCGCTGCACGGGCTGGAACAGGATCGCGAGAATGGTGCCCCAGAACACGGCGCCGAAGAACGGCGCGAGGATCCAGCAGAGTCCGACGGTGACCGCGAACAGCAGGAAGTAGAAGAATTTTTGGTGGTCTTGTCCGCTATCCATGGGTGGCATTCGCGCAGATTGATGCGTGGTTTGATTGAATCTCGTTGCCCTGTGCGCGATCGGTTCGCGAACGTCAGGGTTCACGGCGCAACGCGCCGCCGGGCGGCCCATGCGGAGTATGCCCGCAAAGGTGCCGCCATCATAGCCGCTGCGTGAGACACATGCGAAAACGCCGCGGCCGGGGCCGCGGCGCTGCCGGGAGGCGAATGCGGCGCAAAGGCCGCGTGCCGCATCGTCAGATGTGGAGCTTGGTGACCTTCGTGCCGTTCACCGACAGGTCGCCCATCAGGCCCGCGTTGGTCAGGACCAGCACTTCCACCGGTGCGGTGGCCGTGTTGGAGTCGACCGCGCCGTTCGCGCCCATCTTCACGACCGCGACGGAAGCGTCGGCGCCGGCCGACCAGCCTTCGGACTTGCGGAACGAGTCGAGCGCGTCCTGCGTCATGAACAGGAACACGACGGCCTTCGACTGCGCGCCTGCCTGCAGGCCGACCGACAGCGACGACGTGTTGTAGTAGCCGACGGTGCTGCCGCCGACGCGCAATGCGCCGTTGCCCGACTGGCCGCCGATGATGAAGCCGGCCTGCAGCACGTTCGGGAACACGAGCACGCCGCGCGATTTCGCGACGAGCTCACGTGAGCCCGGCACCGTCGAATAGAGACGCGACAGCGTCGCGTTCACGCTCGCGTCGATCGACTCGCGTTTCGATGCGCTGGTGGATGCGTTGTCGGATTTGTTAGGCGTGGTGGTGCAGCCGGCGAGGGCGAGGCTGCCGAGCATCACGGCAGCGGCGGCTTTCATGGCGAGGGATTTCTGCATGGCGGTTTCTCCTTCGTTGTCTGATTGAGGACGGACGGTGCGGGCAGCGGGGCGGCCGGCCCCGTTCAACGGCGGGAAAGGAGCAGCCCCGCGACGAACGCGAGGCCCGCGACGACGCCGGCGGTCTGCCACGGATTCTCGTGCACGACCTGCGACACGCGTTCGGCCGAATCGCGCAGCCGGGCGGCCGCGCTGCCCGACGCGTAGTCGAGCGCGCCACGCGCTTCGTCGATCCGCGATTGGATGCGCTTGCGCAGGGCGGCGATGTCGCCATCGCCATCGTTTTTCAGCAGATCCTCCAGTTCGTCGACCAGCCCGCGCAGATCGTCGCTCACGTCGGCATGCAGGTCGCGGGCGGCAGCGCGGGTCGTACGGCCCACGCGTCGGCCGGTGCGACGGATGTCGGACAGGCCGCGGTCCAGCTTGTGTTCGATCGAGTCGGTAAGCGCCATGGTGTTTATCCTCCTTTGATTCCAGGCCAATTTGAAGATAAGACGAATCCCAGCAACTAGTGTGATTCACTTGATCCGCTTGAGTTTCGAGACAAATTTTCAATTCGTCGGCGGGATCGCCCGGAAGCCCCGTCACGCGGGGCGGGGCGGCGGTTGAAAAAATTTCGCGTCTCGGGGCGAGGCAGCGTGTCGAGCAGCGGATCGCAGTGAAGGTCCGGTAAATATGGCGTTGCCGGGCCGTCAGGTAAATAGTGCCGTTGCAGGCCGCGTACTGATGCAATTGCACTAATCAACGCCAGATCGATGCGCACGATTCGTGCCCGCAGCCGACCGTGTACCGCTGCCGTCCAGCGCGACGTCGATGACGACGGGATCGTGGTCCGACGAGCGGTAGGCGTCGGGCGCGTAATAAGCCGACCGTCGCGCGGACGTTTTGTAATCGGGCACGGGTTGCAGGACGAGCGGTTCGTCCGCATTGATGTGCCAGAACCGCACGGCCTTCACGCGCGCGGCGAGCTGCGGTGTGGCGAGCGCATGGTCGAGATTGCCGGCTTCGCCGCGAAATACGTAGCTATACGCAGCATCGCCGACGAAGCGCGCGACCAGGTTCGTGTAGCCGCGCGCTTCGAGCGCGCGAACCGGGTCTTCCTTCGCATAACTGTTCAGATCGCCGATCAGCAGCACGCCGTCGGCCGCGACACCCGTCGGCGACGTGGCGAGCCAGTCGGCGACGCGCGCGGCCGCCCGCGTGCGTGCCGCATTCCAGCAGCCCTGGCCGTCGGACTGGTCGAGATCGACGCCGCTCGCATGCGGGCAGTTCTTCGACTTCAGGTGATTGACCGCGACCGTGAACGCGCGTGTGCCGCCGATGCGCCGGAACGTCTGCGCGAGCGACGGGCGGTGCCGGCCGCCGAGTGCGATGGTGGCGGCGCGCCCGACCGGCTCGACCGCGCGGCTGTCGTACAGCAGCGCGACCGCGATCGCGTCGCGGCCCAGCCGCGCGGTGCCGGGATCGACCGCGCGCCAGCCGTCGCCGAGTTGCGCGGCGAGACGCCTCACGGCGCTCGCGTCGCCGTGGCCGTTGTTCGCGATTTCCATCAGCCCGATCACGTCGGCGCGCAGCGCGCGCAACGCCGCGACGATCTTCGCTTCCTGCCGCGCGAACGCGGCGGGCGTTTTCGCGCCGCGGTTGGCCGGCGCGTCGAATCCGCCGCCATGCCCGTCGCCGTTGAAATAGTTGAAGACGTTGAACGATACGACGCGCACGTCGGCTTCGGGATGCCGGGGCGGTGCCGCGGTGCGCGGGTTCGCGGCGGCATCGAATACCGGTGCTGTGCCGGCCACCGGTTGCAGCCGCCATGTGCCGTAGCGCCACTCGAGCACGCCTTCGACGCCGCGTACCGTGTAGCCCGCGCGCAGCGTGTTGGCGGCGCTCAGCGCGGGCGGCGGATAGCGGACGCTCGCCGGGTCGCGGCGGCTCGAACCGTCGTCGAGCACGATGCGGTTCAGTGCGTTGGCCGCTACCTGTGCGGCAGCGTCGGCCGGCAGGGCGACCTGGGTCGGCACGCGCAGCCGGCCGTTGCTCAGCACGATGCTGCCGTAACGGCCGAGTTCGTAGGTATCGCTGACCGTCAGCGTTTGCGGCAGGCGTACGCGCATGGCTTCGTGAGCGGCCAGGACGGCGGGCGACGCGACCGGCAGCGTGAGCGTTGCCGGCGTGACCGTCTGCCCGCGTGCGCAGACGGCCATGCGGCCCGACAGCGTGAACTGTGTCCGGCCGTATCGTTCGTCGACCTTGCCGGTCAGGTGCACGAGATCGCCGGGTTCGGCGCGCGCGTTCGGCGCGTAGACGAACAGGCCTTCCGGAACGCCCGGCCGGCGTTGCCGCTGCGCGTCGGCCTGCTGGACGAAGAAGCCGCCCAGGCCGTCGGCGCCGCCGAACGCCGCGGTGACGACCGCTTCGATCGACGTCGTTTGCCCGGCGAGCGGCGACGGACCGCCGGCGCGGCGGATCTCGGCAATCGCCGTGGCTGCGCCGCCGCAGCCGCTGCTGACCGGCAGCGCGGCGGCGGCCGGCCGGGCGAAGCCGGCCGCGGAGAGCACGACGGACGACACCACGAACAGCGCAACGGCAAACAGGGGGAGCGGGCGTGACATGAGACGGTCCACAGGATGAAAATCCGACAGTTCGGGACCGCATCTTGAAGGCAAAATGTCAGGCCGCGGCCGAAATGGCCGTCCGGCCAGTGCCGGATGGCCAACGATGCGGCAAGCGGCTCCGCGGCTGTTACGCTTTCGCATCGGGCGTCGCATGCCGCTCGCCCGGCGCATGCCGCCGCGCCCCGTCCCCACAGGAGAAATCCATGTCTTACATGCTGTTGATTGTCGAACCGACCGAACAGCGCGCCGAGCGCACGCTCGACGAAGGTCAGGCGCTCTATGCGCGGATGGTCGATTTCGCCGAGTCGTTGAAGGCGCGCGGCGTGCTGCGTGGCGTCGAGTCGCTCGAACGGTCGGAGCGCGGCACGCGCGTGCAGGTGCGCGACGGCGAGACGCGGCTGCTCGACGGTCCGTTCGCCGAGGCGAAGGAGATGGTCGGCGGTTTCTTCCTCGTCGATGTCGACACGCGCGAAGAAGCGATCGAGATCGCGCGCCAGTGCCCGGCCGCGCAATGGTGCACGGTCGAGGTGCGCGCGGTCGGCCCGTGCTTCCTGTGAGCGTCGCGACTCGGTATTTACCCTGATTCGTCGTGGCGCGTGTCGATCCGGCCGTCTTCCGCCCGTCGTCCGGGTAAGGCGCTGCGGAACGGGCGCCGCTTTCCACCGACGACAAGGAGTGAACGATGCGATTCATGATCATGATCCGGGCGAACGCCGTCAGCGAATCCGACGCATTGCCGGACAACCGGCTGGTCGAGGCCATGACGGTCTATCACGAGGAACTGGCGAAGGCCGGCGTGCTGCTCGACGCCAACGGCCTGAGGTCGAGCGCCCACGGCTGGCGCGTGCGCTACACGGGCGGCAAGGGCACGGTGATCGACGGCCCGTTCGCCGAAACGAAGGAGCTGATCGCCGGCTATACGCTGATCCAGGTGCGTTCGCGCGACGAGGCGCTCGAATGGACGCGCCGGTTCCCCGCGCCGTTCGGCGCCGAGCTCGATTGCGAGATCGAGGTGCGGCCGCTGTTCGAGCTCGACGACCTTACGCCGAGCGATGCGGTCGAGCGGTTCCGCGATCTCCACGTCGGCCGCAGCCACGCCTGAATCCAACCTCACCGGGAGCACCCGTCATGCACAAGATGGTTTTCATCAACCTGCCGGTAGCCGACCTGCCGCGCGCGAAGACGTTCTACCAGGCGCTCGGCTTCGAGGTCGTGCCGGCCTATACCAACGAGCAGGCCGCCTGCATCCAGATCAGCGACACGATCTTCGCGATGCTGCTCGTGCGGCCGTTTTTCCAGACCTTCACCGACAAGACCATCATCGATCCGGCGACGCACATCCAGGTGTTGTCGTGCCTGTCGTGCGACAGCCGCGCCGAAGTCGACGCGATCGTCGCGAAGGCGCTGGCGGCCGGCGGGGCCGCGCCGCAGGCGCCGCGCGAGTACCCGAACATGTACGGCCACGGCTTCACCGATCCGGACGGCCACACTTGGGAGCTGATGGCCATGCCGCTGGATGCGTCGGCCCAGGGGCAGGCGTCGTGACGCATGAGGCGACGCATCGTGCGATCGAAGCGGTCTGGCGAATCGAGGCGCCGAAGATCATCGCGCGCGCCGCGCGCGTGGTGCGCGACGTCGGCGTGGCCGAGGAGCTGGCGCAGGACACGCTCGTCGCGGCGCTCGAGCACTGGCCCGTCGACGGCGTGCCCGACAACCCGGCCGCCTGGCTGATGACGGCCGTGAAGCGTCGCGCGCTCGACCGCGTCCGGCAGGAGTCGCTCCATGCGGCGAGGCGCGACCAGCTCGGTCACGAGATGGACGCGCTCGAAGCGCATGTCGTGCCCGACATCGCGGACGCGCTCGCCGACGCGACCGACGACGACATCGGCGACGATCTGCTGCGGCTGATCTTCACGTCGTGCCACCCGGTGCTGTCGACCGACGCGCGCGTCGCGCTGACGCTGCGGCTGCTCGGCGGGCTGACGACGGGCGAGATCGCGCGCGCGTTCCTGACGCCCGAGCCGACGATCGCGCAGCGGATCGTGCGCGCGAAGCGCACGCTCGCGGCCGCGCACGTGCCGTTCGAGGTGCCGGCCGCCGACGCGCGGCCCGCACGGCTCGCGTCGGTGCTCGAAGTGATCTATCTCGTGTTCAACGAAGGCCATGCGGCGACGGCGGGCGACGACTGGATGCGTCCGGCGCTATGCGACGAGGCGTTGCGGCTCGGCCGCGTGCTGGCGGGGCTCGCGCCGGACGAAAGCGAAGTGCTCGGGCTCGTCGCGCTGATGGAGCTGCAGGCGTCGCGCATGCATGCGCGCATCGACGCGCAGGGCCGGCCCGTGCTGCTGCTCGACCAGGACCGCAGCCGCTGGGATCCGTTGCTGATCCGGCGCGGCCTCGCGGCGCTGGAGCGGGCGACGAAGCTCGGCGGCGTGCGCGGGCCGTATGCGCTGCAGGCCGCGCTCGCTGCGTGCCATGCGCGTGCGCGGCACGCAGCGGACACGGACTGGGCGCAGATCGTCGCGCTGTATGACGCACTCGCCGAAGTCGCGCCGTCGCCGGTCGTCGAGCTGAATCGCGCGGTGGCGGTGGGGATGGCGTTCGGGCCGGCCGCGGCGCTCGAACTCGTCGACGGGCTGCGCGACGATCCGGCGCTGGCGCGCTATCACTGGCTGCCGAGCGTGCGCGGCGATCTGCTCGCGAAGCTCGGCCGCGCCGACGAGGCCAAGCTGGAGTTCCGCCGCGCGGCGGAACTGACGCGCAACGAGCGTGAGCGCGAATTGCTGCTCAAGCGCGCGATGGATGCTTGACGCCTGGCGCATGACGAGCGCGGCACCGTGCGGCGCCCGTCTTTCTGGCCATCCGCCGCTCCGCACCCGACACTATCGCCCGCATTGAAAAAGCCTATTGGGGGATGCGAACGCAAGCGCCTAGATTGAAGAGCACGATGCGCGCCCGGCGCACGTATCGTTCCCCACATATCTGATCGGCCCGGCGTCGCACGCGGCCGCGCCGACTCGAACGGAGGCGCAAATGGCTCAACTCAAGGGCAGCAAAACCGAAGAGAACCTGAAGGCCGCATTCGCGGGCGAATCGCAGGCGAATCGGCGCTATCTGTATTTCGCTTCGAAGGCCGACGTCGAGGGGCAGAACGACATCGCCGCGCTGTTCCGCTCGACCGCCGAAGGCGAAACCGGGCATGCGCACGGCCATCTCGAATACCTGGAAGTCGTGGGCGACCCGGCCACGGGTTTGCCGTTCGGTTCGTCGCGGCTGAATCTCGAATCGGCGATCGCCGGCGAAACGCACGAATACACCGACATGTATCCGGGCATGGCGAAGACCGCGCGCGACGAAGGCTTCGACGAAATCGCGAACTGGTTCGAGACGCTCGCGAAGGCCGAGCGCAGCCACGCGAACCGCTACACGAAGGCGCTCGACAGTCTCGTCGACTGACGGGCCGCCGCGGGTCGCACGGCATCGCCGTGCGACCGGCACGCGGCCGGCTGTTCGTTCATCGCCGCCCGCACCGTGCGGGCGGTGCGCTTGCGCACATGCGCGCCACGCGGGAGCGCCCCATGCCCCACAAGGAAGGCAGTCTCGAAGCGCCGACCCGGCATCCGCTCGACTGGCAGTCCGAAGCGTTCTACGACCAGGCCGCGATCGATGCGGAAATGACGCGCGTATTCGACATCTGCGCCGGCTGCCGGCGCTGCGTGTCGCTGTGCGGCGCATTTCCGGCGCTGTTCGACCTGGTCGACGACACGCCGACGGGCGACATCGACGAAGTGCCGAAGGCCGCGTTCGGCAAGGTCGTCGACCAGTGCTATCTGTGCGACCTCTGCTACATGACGAAATGCCCGTACGTGCCGCCGCACGCATGGAACGTCGACTTCCCGCACCTGATGCTGCGCGGCAAGGCCGCGCGTTACAAACGCGGCGAAGCGACGCTGCGCGACAAGGTGCTGTCGAATACCGATGCGCTCGGCCGTCTCGCGGGCATTCCGGTCGTCACGCAGGCGGTCAACGCGGTGAACCGCACGCCGCCCGCGCGCCACGCGCTCGAAGCGGCGCTCGGCGTCGACCGCAACGCGTGGCTGCCGGAATTCGCGCCGCGCACGTTCCGGCGCGCCGCCGAGCGCTCGGACAACCCGCCCGTGCGCGACGGCGAACGCACGCCCGGCAAGGTCGCGATCTACGCGACGTGCTACGTGAATTTCAACGAGCCGGGGATCGGCCACGACCTGCTTGCGATCCTCGCGCACAACGAGATCCCGTACGAACTCGTCACGCGCGAAGCGTGTTGCGGGATGCCGCTGCTCGAGCAGGGCAATCTCGACGGCGTCGCCGCGAAGCGGGCCGTCAACATCCCGGTGCTCGAGCGCTACGCGCGCGAAGGCTATGCGCTGATCGGCGCGATCCCGAGCTGCGTGCTGATGTACAAGAGCGAGCTGCCGCTGATGTTCCCGGGCGACGAAGCCGTGCGCGCGGTGGCCGACGCTTTCTGGGACCCATTCGAATACGTGATCGCGCGGCATCGCGACGGGCTGCTGAAGACCGATTTCAAGACCGGCCTCGGCACCGTGTCGTATCACGTGCCGTGCCATGCGCGCGTGCAGAACATCGGCCGCAAGACGGCCGATGCGCTGTCGCTCGTGCCCGATACGCGCGTGAACGTCGTCGAGCGGTGCTCGGGCCACGCGGGCACGTTCGGCGTGAAGAAGGCGTTTCATGCGGACGCGATGCGCATCGGCGCACCGGTATTCAAGGCGATGGCCGAGCCGCGGCCGGATGTCGTGTCGTCCGACTGCGCGCTCGCCGGCCATCACATCGTGCAGGGCATCGACGAGAAGGGGCTGCCGCCAGCGCCGCTCGCGCATCCGCTGACGCTGTTGCGCCGCGCGTACGGCATCTGAGCCGCTGCCGGCCATCCACGAGGATATCCATGACGCTGACCCGCGACTCCCTGCTGACGCTCGAAGCGTACGCGAAGATCCGCAAGGCCGAACACGCGCGGCTCGTCGCGTACAAGCGCCGCCGCGCGGTGGCGCTCGGCAACCACCTGCGTTTCCTGTTCGAGGACGAGACGACGATCCGCTACCAAATCCACGAGATGCTGCACATCGAGAAGATCTTCGACGAAGCCGGCATCGAAGGGGAGCTCGACGCGTATCTGCCGCTGGTGCCCGACGGCACCAACCTGAAGGCGACGATGCAGATCGAATACGAGCACGAGATCGAACGGCGCGCGGCGCTCGCGCGGCTGATCGGCGTCGAGGATCGCGTGTATCTGCGGGTCGACGGGCACGCGAGCGTCTACGCGATCGCTGACGAGGATCTCGAGCGCGACAACGGCGAGAAGACGTCGGCCGTGCACTTCGTCCGCTTCGAGTTCGATGCGCCGATGCGCGCGGCGCTCAAGGGCGGGGCGGCGCTGTCGATCGGCTGCGATCACCCGGCCTATACGATGCCGCCGCAGCGCGTCGACACGGACGTGGCCGCGTCGCTGGCCGGCGATCTGCGCTAACGCCGCCATTCATCACCGCCGCCGCGTGCCGCGCACGCCGGCTCCCGCCTTTCCGTTCCGACCCGAAACCGGCGTGCCGCATGCGATGCGGCGCGCCGGTTGGCCTATTGCCGCGAAGATGTAACAAGCGTGACGGATTTGCATGCGGGGACACAGTGGGCGCAATGCGTCAGCGTGTTTTCATCACTCGCAGAGAAACAATAAAAAGATTGTGCATGGAGATAATTCGATTCAACGGGAATCGAATGATTTACCGATTCATGAATATCTTGTTACGAATTTTTCCCTGATTTACCGATTTCAGGGAGCAATCCCGGTGATTGTTGCCGGGAGGGGTCGGAGCAGCCGGTAACAGCCTATTCGAGGGCATTCTTCAGACGCTGCGGAGCCCCGCCAGACGGGCCTTTGCAGCCGCCGGCATAAAGATCTCGCAAAAAAATTCAAGCGTAAATGGTTTGCCCGCCCATGGCAGGTTGTTTCAGTGCGTAACATTAAGTCATTGTCATATTGAGATAAACCCTGAGGATGGTATGCTTCGTGCACAAAAATTCCCACATTGGAGTGAGACCGCGATTTGTGCGCCATTGCCGGGAATCGCGGCACCGTGAAAGTGCGGTGTCGCCCGGTATGCACAACGCCGGATAACCATAATGTGCAACCTGGGCCGCCCTGCGACGCGATGTGTCGCGACGGCGCCGCCAATCGCAGCCCCGGCCTGGCTGCGTGGAGAGATCGACTATGTTCTTCGATGAGCTTAACGATGAAGAGTGGTTTCGCCTTTCAGCGCTGATCGCCGATGAACCCATCCGGCTGAACCGTCGTGGGCGTCCACGCGCCGAACCGCGCGTCGTCGCCAACGCGGTGCTCTGGATCCTGACGACCGGGGAAGCCTGGTCAAAGCTGCCCGGTCGCTATCCGTCCGGGCCGACGTGCCGCCGCCGCTACGAAGAGTGGCTCGCGAACGGCACGCTGCTGAAGATGATCGACGTGCTGACGCAGTTCAGCGGGCGTACGTTCGCGTATATTCCGCCGCCGCCGGAGGCGGTCGTGCCGGCCCGCCGCGCGGAGCCGGTGCCCGACAACGACCGTCTGCGCGGCGTGTTCTGGCAGAACCCCGAGTCGTGGCAATTGCCGGTTGCGCAGGCAAACGTTTGGGAGGGCGAGGGTGCGTCGCTGAGCACGATGCCGGACGACCAGGTGGACGGCCGCTCCGACGTGTCGTTCACGGTGCCCGGCGCGCCGGCCGCGGAGTTGCGCCATGTGCGGGCGTCGGCGGCGAGCTTTGCCGCGGCCGAGCCGCAGGTCGACGAGTATCGCGGCTATACGATCAGCGGCATCGCGCAGCCCGTGCAGAACCTGATGTATCGCGCGTGGGCCGAGATCTCGCAGGACGACCGGCGCGTCGAACGCTCGGGCCTGATCGGCCCGCGTTTCACCGACGCCGAGGAAGCCGAGCAGTACGCGCTCGAGTGGGCGCGCCAGTGGATCGATCGCCACGGTGCGAGCGACGCGCCGGCGTGCGAGCCGCAAGGCGAAGTGCTGGCCGGTTTGTCGGCGCTGGCGCGCGCGGAATCGGACATCAAGCGCTTCATCGCCGAGCGTCGCGCGGGCGCGTTGTCGGAAAGCCGCAACGATCCCGTGCAGTCGTCGGAGCGTCGCGAATACGCATACCGCGTGGGCTGATCGCCGTTGCCGTGTCACGCGCGGGCCGTCGTGTGCCACGATGCCCGCGCGCAACTCCAGTGTCTCCATCTCTTGCCTTACCCGGGCGCCGCTGTCGAAGCGGCGCCCTTTGGTGCATGGCGTTACTGTCTGCCGTAGGTATCGTCGAAGCGGACGATGTCGTCCTCGCCGAGATACGCGCCCGACTGCACTTCGATCAGTTCGAGCGGCATCTTGCCCGGGTTCTCCAGGCGGTGCGATACGCCGAGCGGAATGTACGTCGATTCGTTTTCGGACAGCAGGAACGTTTCGTCGCCGCGCGTGATCCGTGCGGTGCCGCGCACGACGATCCAGTGTTCGGCGCGGTGGTGATGCATCTGCAGCGACAGTTGCGCGCCCGGCTTCACGACGATGCGTTTCACCTGGAAGCGCTCGCCCGTGTCGACCGAGTCGTAGTGGCCCCACGGACGATGCACCTTGCGGTGATCGGTCGCTTCGGAGCCTTGCCGCGCCTTGATGTGCCCGACGATCTTCTTCACGTCCTGCACGCGCGATTTATCCGCGACGAGCACGGCGTCGGGCGTTTCGACGACGACCAGGTTCTGCGTGCCGACGCAGGCGACGAGCCGGCTTTCCGAATGCGCGAACGTCGATTCGGCGCCTTCGAACAGCACGTGGCCGCGGCCGACGTTGCCGGTGTCATCCTTCGGCGAGATCTGCCAGATCGCGTCCCACGAGCCGACGTCCGACCAGCCCGCGTCGAGCGGCACGACGACGCTTTCGCACAGTTGCGGCAGGCTCGCGAGCGGTTCCATCACCGCGTAGTCGATCGAATTCGACGGCGACGCGGCGAATGCGTCGCGATCGACGCGGAAGAAATCGCCGTCTTCCTTGCCCTGCGCGACGGCCTGTTCGCAGGCCGCGTAGATCGCGGGTTCGAGCTGCTGGATCGCCTTCAGCCAGACCGACGCGCGCACGATGAAGATGCCGCTGTTCCACCAGTATTCGCCCGACGCGACGTACTGCTGCGCGAGTTCGAGGTGCGGTTTCTCGACGAAACGGTCGAGGCGGCGTACGTCGAGGGGGCCGGTTCCGGCGTCGCCGAGCGGCGCGCCGACGCGGATGTAGCCGTAGCCGGTTTCCGCGTGCTTCGGCACGATGCCCATCGTCGCGATCTTGCCTTGCGCCGCGCAGTGCACGCCGGCCGCGACGGCCGCGTGAAAGCGCGGCACGTCCGCGACCGCATGGTCGGCCGGCATCACGGTCATCACCGCGTCGTTGCCGCCGGCGACGAGCCGCAGCGCGGCGAGCGTCAGCGCGGGCGCGGTGTCGCGGCCGAGCGGCTCGAGCATGATCGTCGCGTTCTTGGCCGTCAGGCGCAGCTGTTCGGCGGTCGTGAAGCGGTGATCCTCGCCGCAGACGATCAGCACGTCGTCGTTCAGCGGATGATCGGCCGTCAGGCCGTCGAGGCGCAGCGCGGTGGACTGCAGCAGCGAATGATCGCCGAGCAGGCCGATCAGCTGTTTCGGAAAACGCTCGCGCGACATCGGCCACAGGCGCGTGCCGGAACCGCCAGCGAGAATCACGGGCTGCACGGCGAGACGTGTGCCGGCTGCGGGCATACCGGCTGCGGGTGCGGCGGAAGAAGAATGGCGCGTTTCGGCGACCACTGCCGGAGCATTCATGATGACACTCTCCACGGTTGAAGTCAGTGCCTGTCGTTGTAGCATGAAGTAAATCGACAATAAAACCGGACCCAATGCCGGATATCCGCTACGCATTGATCCGGGAGAATTTTCCGCGATAGCACCGGCCGGCAATAAAAAAATAAAAAATAATTCCGGGCGCCGGCCGGACATGACCGCCCGCAAAGGGCGAGCGGAAAGCGTAAAGATCCCGAAAAAATCCCCGTTCCCGACCGATTCGGGAAAACCTGCCGATTTAATTAAAAAAGATCGCGGCAAGAATTTCCGATTATTTTTCGAAATACTTGTGCGCTTGAGGCGGAATTTTCTTGTCGGTTCAATAGCGTCATGCAACGTTTGAATCGAATGTGCGGCACGGGCTGCACAAGGCGCTGTTCGGCAAACGCCTGTTCAAAGAAGAGGAAACAGACATGTTGAGCGTGCTGGCGAGAGTCATCGATATCGCGATGGTCGTGACGGGCGCGCTGATCGCGGCCGCGCTGCACGACGGCAGCATCGGGCTCAACGACCTGCAGCGCACGACGGTGCTGTTCGACTGCCTGCTGGTCGTCGTGTTCTTTCCGGCCGTCGGCATCTACCAGTCGTGGCGCGGCAAGCGTCTCGTCGGGCTGGTGGTCCGCGTGGCGTTCGCGTGGCTCGCGGTCGAACTCGCGGGCATCCTGATGAGTTTCAGCTTTCACCAGTCGGGCGACCTGTCGCGGCTGTGGCTGGGGTACTGGGCGCTCACGACGATGGCGCTGCTCGCCGGCTCGAAAGCCTGCGTGCACGTCGTGCTGCGGCAGTTGCGCCGCGGCGGCTACAACCTGAAGGCGGTCGCGATCGTCGGCGGCACGCCGGCGGCGCGGCGGCTGATCGCGCAGATGCGGGCGCGGCCGGAAGCCGGCTTCAACCCGGTGTGCGTGTACGACGAAAGCGAGGCGCCGGGCGAAGTCGCGCTCGACGACGTGCGCATCGAGCGGCAGTTCGAATCGCTGGTATGGCTGGTGCGCAGCCGCGCGATCAGCGAGCTGTGGCTCACGCTGCCGATCACGGAGGAGCGCCGGATTCACCAGATCGTGACGGTGTTCCGCCACGACTTCGTGAACATCCGCTTCATCCCGGACGTGCGCACGCTGTCGTTCTTCAACCAGGAAGTGGTCGAGGTGCTCGGCGTGCCGGCGATCAACCTCGCGGCGTCGCCGATCACCGACGTGCGGATCCTGCCGAAGTTCGTGTTCGACCGGCTGTTCGCGCTGGCGGCGCTCACCGCGCTCGCGCCGGTGATGCTGCTGATCGCGGCCCTGATCAAGCTGACCTCGCGCGGGCCGGTGTTCTTTCGGCAGAAGCGCAAGGGCATCGACGGGCACGAGTTCGAGATCTACAAGTTTCGCTCGATGAAGGTGCACCAGGAAGTGGCCGGGCAGGTCACGCAGGCAACCAAGAACGACTCGCGCGTGACGCCGGTCGGCCGGTTCCTGCGCCGCACGAGCCTCGACGAGCTGCCGCAGTTCATCAACGTGCTGAAGGGCGAGATGTCGGTGGTGGGCCCGCGCCCGCATGCGCTT
The DNA here is from genome assembly GCF_902832865.1 of Burkholderia sp. BCC0397. Taxonomy (NCBI): domain Bacteria; kingdom Pseudomonadati; phylum Pseudomonadota; class Betaproteobacteria; order Burkholderiales; family Burkholderiaceae; genus Burkholderia; species Burkholderia sp. BCC0397. Next base: position 368,867 of record NZ_CADFDL010000001.1, read on the forward strand.
GCGCACGACGACATCTACAAGGATCTGGTCAAGGGCTACATGTTCCGCTACCGGATCAAGCCCGGCATCACCGGGTGGGCGCAGATCAACGGCTTTCGCGGCGAGACCGACCAGATCGAGAAGATGATGGGCCGCGTGAAGCTCGACCTGTACTACATGCAGAACTGGTCGTTCTGGCTCGACATCAAGATCGTCGTGCTGACGCTGTGGAAAGGCTTCACCGGCAGCAACGCGTACTGACACCGACGCGCTGCGTCACGCAGGTATTCCGGTTTTTCCGAATTTCGAATCATTGGTCAAGGGGTCCGACACATCATGAATCTGACTATCATCGGCAGCGGTTACGTAGGGCTTGTCACCGGCGCCTGTCTCGCCGACATCGGGCACGACGTGTTCTGTCTCGACGTCGACCAGGCAAAGATCGACGTCCTGAACAACGGCGGCGTGCCGATCCACGAGCCGGGCCTGAAGGAAGTGATCGCGCGCAACCGCTCGGCCGGCCGCCTGCGCTTCTCGACCGACATCGAGGCCGGGGTCGCGCACGGCGACGTGCAGTTCATCGCGGTCGGCACGCCGCCCGACGAGGACGGCTCTGCCGATCTGCAATACGTGCTCGCGGCGGCGCGCAACATCGGCCGCTACATGACCGGTTTCAAGGTGATCGTCGACAAGTCGACGGTGCCGGTCGGCACGGCCGAGCGCGTGCGCGCGGCGGTCGCCGAGGAGCTCGCGAAGCGCGGCGGCGACCAGATGTTCTCGGTCGTGTCGAATCCGGAATTCCTGAAGGAAGGCGCGGCCGTCGACGATTTCACGCGGCCGGACCGCATCGTGATCGGCTGCGACGACGACGTGCCGGGCGAGCGCGCCCGCGAGCTGATGAAGAAGCTCTACGCGCCGTTCAACCGCAATCACGAACGCACGCTGTACATGGACGTGCGCTCGGCCGAGTTCACGAAATACGCGGCGAACGCGATGCTCGCGACGCGCATCTCGTTCATGAACGAGCTGGCGAACCTCGCCGACCGCTTCGGCGCGGACATCGAGGCCGTGCGCCGCGGAATCGGCTCCGATCCGCGCATCGGCTACCACTTCCTGTACGCCGGCTGCGGCTACGGCGGCTCGTGCTTCCCGAAGGACGTCGAGGCGCTGATCCGCACGGCCGACGAGCACGGCCAGTCGCTGCAGATCCTGAAGGCCGTGTCGTCGGTCAACGCGACGCAAAAGCGCGTGCTCGCCGACAAGATCGTCGCGCGTTTCGGCGAGGACTTGAGCGGCCGCACGTTCGCGCTGTGGGGCCTCGCGTTCAAGCCGAACACCGACGACATGCGCGAAGCGCCGAGCCGCGAGCTGATCGCCGAGCTGCTGTCGCGCGGCGCGCGCGTCGCGGCCTACGACCCGGTCGCGCAGCAGGAAGCGCGCCGCGTGATCGCGCTCGATCTCGCCGATCACCCGAGCTGGCTCGAACGCCTCACCTTCGTCGACGACGAGGCGCAGGCCGCGCGCGACGCCGACGCGCTCGTGATCGTCACCGAATGGAAGGCGTTCAAGAGTCCCGACTTCGTCGCGCTCGGCCGCCTGTGGAAGACGCCGGTGATCTTCGACGGCCGCAACCTGTACGAGCCGGAGACGATGAGCGAGCAGGGCATCGAGTATCACCCGATCGGCCGGCCGGGCTCGCGCCAGGCCGTCGCCGCCCGCGTGCCGGGCGCCGCGCGCGCCAGCGCGTAACCCGTTTTACGTCACTCGTTACGAGACGCCATGTTCCGGAACATCCTGATCGTCTGCCACGCGAACGTCTGCCGCAGCCCGGCGGCGGAAATGCTGTTCAAGTCGCACGTCGCGTCGCGCGGCGGCCCGCGTCCGACGTTCCATTCGGCTGGCGTGCACGCGAACGACGGCGACGGCATCGATCCGGTGATGCGGCAACTGCTCGCCGAGCGGGGCGTCGATGCGACGACCCACCGCTCGCGGCGGCTGTCGCGCCGGATCGTGCGCGACGCCGACCTGATTCTCGTCAGCGAGCGCGATCAGATCAAGGCCGTCGAATCGGTCGATCCGTTTGCGCGCGGCAAGGTCCACCTGCTGGGCAAGTGGGAGGACGCCGAGATCGCGGATCCGCATGGCGGCCCCGAGGCCGACTATCGCGAGAGCTACTCATTGATCGAACGTCTGGTTCAAGGATGGCTGCAAAAACTATGCTGAAACGTCCCATGCGCCCGCTGGCGCTCTCTGTCGCGCTGACGACTTTCCTGTCGGCCTGCGCGACCGCGCCCGGCAACTACCTCGACTCGTCGAACCTGAAGGACGAAGGCCGGCAGGAAGCGGCCGAGACCTATCCGGTTCATTACATCGACGCCAAAGTGGTGATGGACCAGCTGCAGAAAGCGCAGGTCGACCATCCGCTGCCGCCCGGGCGCTATACCGATCCGTCGCAGTACACGTATCGCGTCGGCCCGCAGGACATCCTCGGCGTCACCGTGTGGGACCACCCGGAGCTGACGACGCCGCAGGGCCAGTCGTTCTCGAGCGGCGGCAACACGACGCAGTCGGTCGCGGGCGCGCTGCAGCAGCCGTATACGACCGCGCTGCCGGGCCAGGCCGATCCGTACGGCCAGACCGTGTCCTCCGACGGCACGATCTTCTTCCCGTTCGTCGGCCGCATTCGCGTGGCGGGCAAGACGGTCGCGCAGATCCGTGAAGAGATGGCGTCCAGCCTGTCGCGCTACGTGAAGAATCCGCAGCTCGACGTGCGCGTGCTGTCGTTCCGCAGCCAGAAGGTGCAGGTGACGGGCGAGGTGAAGCAGCCGGGCCCGCTCGCGGTGAGCGACGTGCCGCTGACGCTCGTCGACGCGATCTCGCGCTCCGGCGGCTCGACCAACGAGGCCGACCTGCAGCGCGTGCGCCTGACGCGCGACGGCAAGCTGTACACGCTCGACGCGAACGGCGTGCTCGATCGCGGCGAGGTGAAGCAGAACGTGATGCTGCAGCCGGGCGACATCGTCAACGTGCCGGACCGCAGCGACAGCCGCGTGTTCATCATGGGCGAGGTCAAGACGCCGGTCACGGTGCCGATGCTCAAGGGCCGGCTGACCATCGCCGATGCGCTGACCGCGGGCGGCGGGATTCTCGACACCGACGCGAACCCGCGCAAGATCTACGTGATGCGCGGGATGCGCGACAACCCGACGAAGCCCGAAGTGTTCCGTCTCGACATGACGCAGCCCGATGCGCTGATGCTGTCGAGCCGCTTCCCGCTTCAACCGCTCGACGTCGTCTACGTCAGCACGGCCAGCTCGGTGCAGTTCAACCGCGTGCTGCAGCAGGTGCTGCCGACGATCCAGACGATCTTCTACATGCGGCAAATCACGCGCTGATAGCCCGCCGGGGCGGCGCCTCCGCCCCGGCACCACTCAAGCGGGAACGAATGGTGAACACGCAAGCGAAACACTCCTACGCGGACCTGACCGCGAAAACCGAGGAAGAGGACTTCGTCCTCGGCCAGTTGCTCCAGGTCATCATGGACGACATCTGGCTGCTGCTCGGCATCGCGGTGACGGTCATCGCGTTCGCCGGCCTCTATTGCTTCATCGCGAAGCCGGTCTACCAGGCGGACGTGCACGTGCGGGTCGAGGGCAACGACAACACGTCGCAGGCGCTCACGCAGACGCAGACGGGCGCGTCGATCAACAGCGGCCCGCAGCAGGCGCCGACCGATGCGGAAATCGAGATCATCAAGAGCCGCGGCGTCGTCGCGCCGGTCATCGAGCAGTTCAAGCTGAACTTCTCGGTCGCGCCGAAGACGCTGCCGGTGATCGGCAGCCTCGCCGCGCGCCTCGCGACGCCCGGCGAGCCGTCGCGGCCGTGGCTCGGCCTGAAGTCGTATGCATGGGGCGGCGAACTCGCCGACGTCGACTCGATCAGCGTCGTGCCGGCGCTCGAAGGCAAGAAGCTGACGCTGACGGCCGGCCCGAACGGCACCTATTCGCTGGTCGACGAGAACGGCACGCGGCTGCTGGCGGGTCGCGTCGGCGAATCGGCACAGGGCGGCGGCGTGACGCTGCTCGTGCAGAAGCTCGTCGCGCGCCCCGGCACGCAGTTCACCGTGGTGCGCTACAACGATCTCGACGCGATCAGCGGCTTCCAGGCCGGCATCCAGGTGACCGAGCAGGGCAAGCAGACGGGCGTCGTGCAGATCTCGCTCGAAGGCAAGGACCCGGACCAGACCGCCGCGATCGCGAACGCGCTCGCGCAGTCGTACCTGAACCAGCACGTGGTCGCGAAGCAGGCGGAAGCGACCAAGATGCTCGACTTCCTGAAGGGCGAGGAGCCGCGCCTGAAGGCCGACCTCGAGCGCGCGGAAGCCGCGCTGACGCAGTACCAGCGCACGTCGGGCTCGATCAACGCGAGCGACGAGGCGAAGGTCTACCTCGAAGGCAGCGTGCAGTACGAACAGCAGATCGCCGCGCAGCGCCTGCAGCTCGCGTCGCTCGCGCAGCGCTTCACCGATTCGCACCCGATGGTGATCGCCGCGAAGCAGCAGCTCGCCGAGCTGCAGGGCGAGAAGGACAAGTTCAGCAACCGCTTCCGCAGCCTGCCGGCGACCGAAGTGAAGGCGGTCCAGCTCCAGCGCGACGCGAAGGTCGCCGAGGACATCTACGTGCTGCTGCTGAACCGCGTGCAGGAGCTGTCGGTGCAGAAGGCCGGCACGGGCGGCAACATCCACCTCATCGATTCGGCGCTGCGTCCGGGCGCGCCGGTCAAGCCGAAGAAGGTGCTGATCCTGTCGGCCGCCGTGTTCCTCGGGCTGATCCTCGGCACGGGCGTCGTGTTCCTGCGTCGTAACCTGTTCCAGGGCATCGAGGATCCGGATCGCATCGAGCGCACGTTCAACCTGCCGCTGTACGGGCTGGTGCCGCAAAGCGCCGAGCAGGTGAAGCTCGACGCGGCGGCGGAGAAGGGCGGCGGCCGCGCGCGGCCGATCCTCGCGAGCCTGCGTCCTAAGGACCTGAGCGTCGAAAGCATGCGCAGCCTGCGCACCGCGATGCAGTTCGCGATGATGGACGCGAAGAATCGCGTGATCGTGCTGACCGGCCCGACGCCGGGCATCGGCAAGAGCTTCCTGACGGTCAACCTCGCGGTGCTGCTCGCGCATTCGGGCAAGCGCGTGCTGCTGATCGACGCCGACATGCGTCGCGGGATGCTCGACCGCTACTTCGGCCTCACCGTGCAGCCGGGCCTGTCCGAGCTGCTGAGCGATCAGTCGCCGCTCGAGGATGCCGTGCGCGAGACGCCGGTGCAGGGCCTGTCGTTCATCGCGGCCGGCACACGCCCGCCGAATCCGTCGGAGCTGCTGATGTCGACGCGCCTGCCGCAATACCTCGAAGGGCTCGGCAAGCGCTACGACGTCGTGCTGATCGATTCGCCGCCGGTGCTGGCGGTGACCGACGCGACCATCATCGGCCGCATGGCCGGCTCGACCTTCCTCGTGCTGCGCTCGGGCATGCATACCGAAGGCGAGATCGCCGACGCGATCAAGCGCCTGCGCACCGCGGGGGTCGACCTGGAAGGCGGGATCTTCAATGGCGTGCCGCCGAAGGCGCGCGGCTACGGCCGCGGCTATGCGGCCGTGCACGAATACCTGAGCGCTTGATCGCATTGCACGAAACCGGGCCGGCGCGCGCCGCATCGGCCCGGCCGAATGGAGAACCCTCGATGAAAATTTCCGTGCTCGTTCCGACCTATCGGCGTCCCGCCGACCTCGCGCGCTGCCTGCTGGCGCTGCAGCGGCAGCAGCGGCTGCCCGACGAGGTGATCGTCGTCGCGCGCCCGGAGGACGACGCCACGCACGAACGGCTCGCCGATCCGGCGGTCGGCGGCGCGCTGCCGCTGCGCATCGTGCCGGTCGACGTGGCCGGGCAGGTCGCCGCGCTGAACAAGGGGCTCGACTCGGTGAACGGCGACATCGTCGCGATCACCGACGACGATGCGGCGCCGCACCCCGACTGGCTCGCGCGCATCGAAGCCGCGTTCCTGTCCGACCCTCGCGTGGGCGCGGTCGGCGGCCGCGACTGGGTGCACGAGAAGGGCCGCCTGCTCGACGAGTCGCGCGAGCTCGTCGGCCAGCTCACGCTGTCCGGCAAGATCATCGGCAACCATCACCTCGGCGTCGGCGGCGCGCGTGAAGTCGACATGCTGAAAGGCGCGAACATGAGCTACCGCCGCGCGGCGATCGAACGGCTGCGCTTCGACACGCGGCTGCGCGGCGCCGGCGCGCAGGTGCACAACGACATGGCGTTCAGCATGGAAGTGCAGCGCGCGGGCTGGACGCTGCTGTACGACCCGGCGATCGCCGTCGATCATTTCCCGGCCGAGCGCTTCGATGACGACCGGCGTGATGCGGCGTCGCTGAACGCGATCAGCAACGGCGCGTACAACCTGCAACTGACGCTGCGCGAGCATCTGCCGCCGGTACGGCGCGAGATCGCGTGGTGGTGGTGGGCGCTGATCGGCACGCGCGTCTATCCGGGCTTCGCGCACGTGCTGCTGTCGCTGCCGACCGCGCGGCGCGCCCGCGTGCTCGCGCACTGGCGCGCGGTGCGCCGCGGCGCACGCGATGCGCGCCGCACGAACCTCGCCCCCCACCGTGCGGCGATGCCGCCGGTGACGTCTTGAACGGCCTGCGCGCATCGCGCGCGGCCACGCCCGGAGGGCTCGCATGACCACGAAGGCTGCAACGAAAGTTCACGTCCATTTGTTCTACGGCGCCGATCCGCGTACCTACCGGAAAGGCGACGACATCGGCTGCCTGTATGGCTATCACCACGCCGAATCCGACGAATTCCGGCTGACCTATTCGCAGGACGGCGGCGAGAACCGCGTCGCGAGCCTCGCGCGTCGCGCGCTGAAGGCGGCGCTCGGCTTCGACGTCGTGCATGCGTGGCGCAACCGCGCGGCGCTGCTCGATACCGACGTGATCTGGACGCACACCGAGCAGGAGCATCTGGCCGCCGCGCTGATCCTCAAGCTCGCCGGCGCGCAGGGCAAGCGCCCGCTGCTGCTCGCGCAGAGCGTGTGGCTGTTCGACAAGTGGGGCAGCTTCGGCGGCCCGCGCCGCTGGCTGTACCGCAAGCTGCTCGCGCGCGCCGACGCGCTGACCACGCTGGCTCGCGACAACGCCGAGCTGTGCCGCCGCTATCTCGGGCGCGAAGTCGAGTTCGTCTATTACGGGCTGAACACGCAGGACTTCCCGCCGGTCGAGCCGCAGCAATGGCAACCGAACCGGCCGCTGCGGATCGCGGCGATCGGCAACGACCGCGACCGCGACTGGCGCACGTTCCTCGCCGCGTTCGGCGGCGACGCGCGCTACGACGTGCAGCTCGCGACGCGCCGCCGCGTGCCGCGCGAATGGCACGCGCCGAACGTGAAGATCGGCCCGGCGTCGGGGCTCGCGAAGCAGCACGAGCTGTACGCATGGGCCGACGTGATCGTCGTGCCGCTGCGGCCGAATTTCCACGCGTCGGGCATCACGGTGATGCTCGAGGCGGCGGCCGTCGGCAAGCCGATGATCGTGTCCGACGTGGGCGGCCTGAGCGACTATTTTCCGCACGATACGGCCGCCTATGTGCCCGCGTTCGACGCGCCGGCGATGCGCCAGGCCGCCGACCGCTTCATCGCCGACCCGGTGGCGGCGCTCGACTGTGCGCGGGCGGCCGCCGCGTGCCTGCGCGAACGCGACCTGACCACGCAGGCGTTCGCCGAGCAGCACGTGCGGATCACGCGCGACATGCTGCGCCGGCGCCGCACGCCCGCGGCGGCCGGCATGGCGATGCCGCTCGCCGATTCGCGTCCTTCGTCGCAGTGAGCGCGGATCGATGAGTACGATTGCCGCCGAACGCGCGCCGTCGCGCGCCCGCAGCTGGTTCGCCGAGCCGAAGCACTGGGCCGGGCAGGCCGGGCTGTGGACGTTTACCGCCGCGCTGATCGCCATCCACCAGGGCAAGGTGCTGACGCTCGCATTCCCGGTGCTGGCCATCGGGGTCGGCATCTGGCTGTATTTCAAGAGCCCGGCGCGCTATGTCGGCTTCATGTGGTGGGTGTGGTTCCTGAGCCCGGAAGTGCGGCGCCTGGCCGACTGGTCGAAGGGCGCGTTCACGCCGACGAGTCTGATCCAGGTCGCGCCGCTCGCGGTGACGATGATCGCCAGCTTCGGGCTGGTCAGGCATTACCGCGTGCTCGCGCAGCGGCGCGGCATTCCGGTGCTGCTGATCCTGTTCGGGCTCGTGTATGCGTACCTGGTCGGGATCGTGTCGAGCGGCGTGATGGCCGCGACCTACGATCTCGCGAACTGGCTGTACCCGATCCTGATCGGCTTTCACATCATGGTGAACGCGCGCAACTATCCGGAGTACCGCGACGTGCTGCTGTCCACCTTCATGTGGGGCATGCTCGTGATGGGCGTGTACGGCGTCGTGCAGTATTTCGTGATGCCGCAGTGGGACGTGCTGTGGATGGTCGGCTCGCAGATGGGCTCGCAGGGCGAGCCGGTGCCGTACGGCGTGCGGGTGTTCAGCACGATGAATTCGTCCGGGCCGTTCGCGTTCGCGATGATGGGCGCGCTGGTGTTCGTGCTGGTCGCGCCGCAGAAGATCCGCTGGTTCGCGGGCGCGGCCGGCTTCGTGTCGTTCGCGCTGTGTCTCGTGCGCTCGACCTGGGGCGGCTGGGTGATCGCGCTCGCGATCCAGCTCGTGCAATCGAGCAACCGCGTGCGGATGCGGATCCTGATCAGCGGCGTCGTGCTGGTCGGGCTGTGCGTGCCGCTCTTGACCGTCGGGCCGGTGGCCGACCGGCTCGGCCAGCGCCTGCAGTCGATCACGAACCTGAAGGACGACCGCAGCTACGACGACCGCAACAAGTTCTACGCGACCTTCGCGCAGACGGCGTTCACCGACGTCGCCGGCGAAGGGATGGGCGCGACCGGCGCGTCCACCAAGCTGTCGAGCGACAGCGGCGAGCTCGGCAAGTACGGCAGCTTCGACAGCGGCGTGATGAACGTGCCGTTCGTGCTCGGCTGGCCCGGCACGCTGCTGTATCTCGCCGGCGTCGTGATGCTGTTCGGCCGCACGCTGCGCGCGGCGTTCAAGCTGCGCAAGGACAAGTTCGTCGGCGCGTGCCTGAGCCTGTGCCTGTCGACCTTCGCGATGCTCGTGTTCACGAACTCGCTGATCGGCACCGGCGGCCTGCTGATGTTCACAGCCATTTTTTCGATACTTGCCGCGGCGCACTGGCAGAAGGCGCAACGCCTGCTGGCCGCCGCGCGTTCACGGGGAGGCGACCATTGAGAATCGCGATCGTCACGCACGTCGTGCGACATAACGACGGGCAGGGCCGCGTCAATTACGAAATCGCGCGCGCGGCGCTGGCCGAAAACTACGAGGTCACGCTGGTCGCGTCGCATGTCGCGCCCGAGCTGCTGGCCGACCCGCGCGTGCGCTGGGTGCCGGTGAAGGTCGGCGGCTTCTGGCCGTCGAATCTCGTCAAGCAGCAGGTGTTCGCGCTGAAAAGCGCGGCGTGGCTGCGCGCGCACCGCGGCGAATACGACGTGCTGCACGTGAACGGCTTCATTTCGTGGATCAAGGCCGACGTGAATACCGCGCACTTCGTGCACGGCGGCTGGTTCAAGAGTCCGTACTATCCGTTCGGGCCCACCAAGGGGCTGTGGTCGGCCTATCAGTACGTCTATACGCGCGTGAATACCGTGCTCGAGCGCTGGGCATACAAGCGCTCGCGCGCGATCACCGCCGTGTCGCAGAAGGTGGCCGACGAGATCGCCGGGCTCGGCATCGACAGCCGCAAGATCAGCGTGATCTACAACGGCGTCGACGCCAGCGCGTTCGCTGGCGCGCAGGCCGACCGTGCGGCGTTCAAGCTGCCGGACGATGCGTTCCTGCTGCTGTTCGTCGGCGACCTGCGCACGCCGCGCAAGAACCTCGGCACCGTGCTGAAGGCGCTGACGAAGCTGCCCGCGAACGTGCATCTGGCGGTGGCCGGCTACTTGCCCGGCAGCCCGTATCCGGAAGAAGCGCGCGCGCTCGGTATCGATGCGCGCGTGCATTTCCTCGGGCTCGTGAAGAACATGCCGATGCTGATGCGCTCGGTCGACGCATATGTCTTTCCGTCGCGCTACGAAGCGATGAGCCTGTCGCTGCTGGAGGCGATGGCGGCCGGGCTGCCGGTCGTCACCGCGCGCACGGCGGGCGGCGCGGAAATCATTACGCGCGAATGCGGGATCGTGCTGGAGGATCCGGACGATCCGGCCGCGCTCGCGCAGGCGATCGGCTCGCTCGCGGCGTCGCGCGACACCTGTCGCGCGATGGGCGACGCGGCCCGCGAACTGATGACCCGTTTCGGCTGGGCGCATATGGGCGCCCAGTACGTCGCGCTTTACCGGCGCATCGGCCAACCCTCGCAGCCGTCCGCCTTCGAGCGGGTCGAGCATGCAATCACGCAGGAGCAACCGTGATGTCCCAATCTTCCCGGCCGATCAAATCGTTGCAGATCGGCATGCACTGGTTCCCCGAACGCGCGGGCGGCCTCGACCGGATGTACTACTCGCTCGTCGGCGCGCTGCCCGGCGCGGGCGTCGAGGTGCGCGGGCTCGTCGCCGGCTCGCCGAAGGTCGCCGACGACACGGGCGGGGCGATCCAGGGCTTCGGGCCCGCGTCGCAGCCGCTCGCGCGCCGGATGCTCGCCGCGCGGCGCGCGCTGCGCGACGAGATCCGCAGCGACCGGCCGGACGTGATTTCGTCGCACTTCGCGCTGTACACGTTCCCGGGCCTCGACGTGACGCGCGGGATCCCGCAGGTGTCGCATTTCCAGGGGCCGTGGGCCGACGAAAGCCAGGTCGAGGGTGCCGCGACGCTCGGGCAGCGCGCGAAGCGCTATCTCGAGCAGGCCGTCTATACGCGCTCGTCGCGGCTGATCGTGCTGTCGCAGGCGTTCGGCCAGATCCTGACGAACCGCTACGGGATCGATCCGTCGCGCGTGCGCGTGATTCCCGGCTGCGTCGATACCGCGCAGTTCGACACGCCGCTCACGCCCGCCGAGGCGCGGCACAAGCTGCAACTGCCGCAGGACCGGCCGATCGTGCTGGCCGTGCGCCGGCTCGTGCGGCGCATGGGGCTGGAGGACCTGATCGACGCGATCGGCCTCGTCAAGCGCCGTCACCCGGACGTACTGCTGCTGATCGCCGGCAAGGGCAAGATCGGCGAGGAGTTGCAGCAGCGCATCGACGCAGCCGGGCTGCAGGACAACGTGAAGCTGCTCGGCTTCGTGCCCGACCACCATCTCGCGGCGCTGTACCGCGCGGCGACGGTCAGCGTCGTGCCGACGGTCGCGCTCGAGGGCTTCGGCTTGATCACCGTCGAATCGCTGGCGTCCGGCACGCCGGTGCTGGTCACGCCGGTCGGCGGGCTGCCGGAGGCAGTCGCCGGCTTGTCGAACGATCTTGTGCTGCCGTCGACGGGCGCGGACGCGATCGCCGAAGGGCTCGGCGGCGTGCTGTCGGGCGCGATCGCGCTGCCCGACGAGGCCGCGTGCAAGCGCTATGCGCGCGATCATTTCGACAACGCGGTGATCGCGCGACGCGTGGCCGGCGTCTACGAAGAGGCGATTCAGGCGGCAGGCTGAACCCCGCGGCGCGCCCCTCGCGCGCCGCACCGAAACCCGGACCGGCGCGCATGCGTGGCCGGTTCGCGTGCCGGCCGCCCGTCGAGGGCGGGCCGGCTTTTCCCGTTCGATCCGCATGGCCGGCGCGCATCACGCGCGCCGCAGCGTCGCGCCCCATACGCCGAGCGCGGCCACGCTCACCCCCGCGCCGAGCACGCAGACGCCCGTCCATCCGGCGCGCGCATACATCATCGTCGCCGCGATCGCGCCGAGCCCGCTGCCGGCCGAATAGAACAGCATGTAGCAGCCGACGAGGCGCGCATGCGCGTCGGGCCGCGCGCCGAGAATCATGCTTTGATTGACGACGTGCACGGCCTGTCCGCCGACGTCGAGCAGCACGATGCCGACGATCAGCAGCGCAATCGACGTATTGCCGAATGCGAGCGGCAGCCACGAGCACGCGAGCAGCGCGAGTGCGGCGCCGGTCGTCGCTTCGCCGCGCCCGCGATCCGCGAGCCGGCCCGCGCGGGCGGCGGCCGCCGCACCCAGCGCACCGACGAGGCCGAATGCACCGATCTGCGTGTGCGACATCGCGTGCGGCGGCGCGCTCAGCGGCAGCACGAGCGCGCTCCAGAAGATGCTGAACGCCGCGAACATCAGCAGCGCGATCGCGCCGCGCACGCGCAGCACGCGTTCGTCGCGCAGCAGCGACACCATCGAGCGCAGCAGCGCCGCGTAACCGATGCGCTCGCGCGGTTCGTGCGTATCGGGCAGCAGTCGCGACAGCACGACCAGCATCGCGATCGCGAGCCCGCCCGACACGAGATAGACCGCCCGCCACCCCGCGATGTCGGTGACGACGCCCGCCAGCGAGCGCGCGGCCAGCAGCCCGACCACGACGCCGCCCTGCGCGGCGCCCACGACGCGCCCGCGTTCGCCTGCGCCGGCGAGAGCGGCCGAGCAGGCGATCAGCCCTTGCGTCATCGCGGTGCCGAGCAGCCCGACCGCGACCATCCCGGCCAGCAGCGCGACACGGGTCGACGCCGCGGCCACGCCGATGCAGGCCGCGGTCAGCAGCAGAAGCTGCACGGCGATCAGGCGCTTGCGGTTCAGCAGGTCGCCGAGCGGCACGACGAACAGCAGCGCGAGCGCGCAGCCGAGCTGCGTCGCGGTGATGACGCCGCCGACGGCGGCCTGCGACATGCCGAAATCCCGCGCGATCGAATCGAGCAGCGGCTGCGCGTAGTAGACGTTCGCGACGCTCGCCGCGCAGCACACGGCCAGCAGCGCGACGCGCGCCGACGACAGGCGGCCGCCCTCGGCCGGATGGATCGCACCGGTGGGCGCGTTCGATGCAACGGTGCCGGAATGGCAGGACGATTCCATGGTTTCCTCACGCAATGTAGTTGCAATTTGAAACTGGTTTGGAGTGTAGGGAAACTGGTTTTAAAATGCAACATGTTGGGTGACGGGCCAGGAGCCCGTGCACGGATGGCCGGCATGCCCGAAGGCGGCCGGCACGATTGCGGAGAGGAAGATGGCCAGGCAGAAAAGTCTTGCGGATTCGCCGTGCCCGGTGGCGCGCGCGACCGATATCGTCGGCGATCGCTGGGCGCTGCTGATCGTGCGCGATGCGTTCGACGGCGTGCGCCGCTTCGGCGATTTCCGCGCGAGCCTCGGCGTCGCGAGCAACATCCTGTCGGACCGGCTGAAGATGCTGGTGGACGCGGGCGTATTCGACGTCGTGCCGGCGTCCGACGGCACCGCGTATCAGGAGTACGTGCTGACCAAAAAGGGCGAGGGGCTGTTTCCGGTCATCGTGATGCTGCGGCAGTGGGGTGAGGCCCACCTGTTCGCGCGCGGCGAGCCACATTCGGTGCTGGTCGATCGCGGCACCGGGCGTGCGATTCGCAAGCTCGCGCTGCGGCACGACGACGGCCGGCCCGTGAAGGCGGCCGACACGGTCGTCAGGAAGATCGACGACGAGGCCGGCGCGGCACGACGGTGAGCGTCATGTGTGATGGTTGAGCCGTCGAAGGGCATTCGGCGCGGAAGCACGAGCGCGACCCGGCCGGCTACGCGAGTCGAGACAGCGGGGTGCGTGAAACTGGAGGTGACGAGCGGCGACCATCGGCTCGATGCGCACCGCTTTTACGCGCGGCACGGCTTCACGCGGGACGGACAGCGGCTGTCGAAGCTCGTCCGTCCGTGACGCCACGGCGCGAGCGAGCGCCGCATCCGTTATCGCGGGAAAACCGGCGCCGCTTGGCCGTTCAATGCCGTTCGCCGCGCCAGCGTCCGGGTGCCACGCCGAAGCGCTTCGTGAACGCATGCGTGAACGTGCTTTGATCCGCGAAGCCGACGCTGCCCGCGATATCGACGAGCGAATGGCGGCCGTCGGCGAGCAGCACGACCGCTGCGTCGAGCCGCAGCCGCTGCAGGTAGCGATGCGGTGTTTCGCCGAACGCATCGACGAACAATTGATGAAATCGGCGCATCCCGTAGCCGCAGTGCGCAGCGAGATCGGCGATGCGCAGCGGGTCGGCGAGCCGCGCGCGCAGCCAGCGGTCGATGCGCGCGAAATCGAGGCCCGACGCGGGCGCGGCGATGCCTGCATCGTCGAGCAGCGCGTCGCACAGGCGCGCGGCGGCCTGCCACTGGAAACGGTGCGCGGCAGCCTGCCGTGCGTCGCCGGCAGGCGCATCGTGTTGCACGGCCGCCGCCGCGACCTGCGCGACGAGCGACGTGAGCGCCGGGTCGATCGACACGGCGCGGGCATGGTCGAACAGCCGCTGCGGTACCGCGAGCGACGCGGCGGGCAGGTCGATCACGAGCTGGCGATTGTCGCCGAGGCCCGCGTAGTCGTGGCGCGCGCCGGCCGGAATCAGCCAGGCCGCGTGCCGGTCGATGCGCCGGCCGATTCCGTCCACCGCCATCACCATCGCGCCATCGACGCCGAGCACGACCTGGTGGAAGTCGTGCACGTCCGACGCTTCGCACGTGTCGTAGCGGCGCAGCGCGATGGCGGGGGAGGCGATGCGTTCCATCGGAAGGAACCGGCCGGAGGCGCGGTCAGACGTCGAGCAGTTCGACTTCGAACACGAGCGTCGCATTCGGCGGAATCACGCCGCCTGCGCCGCGCGGGCCGTAGCCGAGTTGCGGCGGGATCGTCAGGCGACGCACGCCGCCGACCTTCATGCCCTGCACGCCTTCGTCCCAGCCCTTGATGACCATGCCGCCGCCGAGTACGAACGCGAACGGGTCGTTGCGATCCTTGCTCGAATCGAATTTCTGACCGTCGGTCAGCCAGCCCGTGTAGTGGACGCTGACGGTCTTGCCGGCTTGCGCTTCCGCGCCGGTGCCTTCGGTCAGGTCTTCGTACTTGAGGCCCGATTCGGTCGTGATGACGGACATGATTTCTCCTGAAAGAGAGGTTGCGTAAAACCGCTATTGTAGGCGAGCGCGCAGCGGGCCGGCGCGTGTGGATTTCGCGCTGCCGTACGCGTGTCGGCAAGCGTGGCGGGGCGCTGCGCGCAGGATCGGCCGAAACGCAATTGGAACGCGCGTTTGAATTTTTCGCGAGCCGCGGGGCCGAGGCTGCACCACGGCAGTGCGCTACGCGTATGAATCGACGCAACCGGCACGAATTGCCGCATGTTGAGCGACCGTTGCCGGATGCGGCGAAAGGCCTGCCGCATGAGGCTTGCGGGCCGATAGCAGGGCGCTGCGCCGCACCCGATATCCCGCCCGTCCACGCGCCCGCGCGTTCGAATCGCAATTCGTCCGGGCGCCTTGGGAACGCCGTTTTTTCCGCCTTTCCGACCGTGCCCTGTTTGGAAGCGCGCATCTACCGCGCGGCTTGCGTGCGTCGGCGCGCGCGGCCTATCTTTACATCTGTCGATGTCAGGATTTTGGCGGCGCGCGACGCGTCGCCCGGGCTTGCGCCGGCCGCGTCGGACGATGCGCCGGGCCGCTCCGCAACAGGAGAACGATGAACATGAAGTCAGCCGCTTCCGCCACCGCAGCCGGGATCATGCCGGTGCGCCGCGACCTGCGCTTCGACCTGCCGGTCGAACGCGCGAAGGACTGGCATGG
The DNA here is from genome assembly GCF_902832865.1 of Burkholderia sp. BCC0397. NCBI lineage: Bacteria > Pseudomonadati > Pseudomonadota > Betaproteobacteria > Burkholderiales > Burkholderiaceae > Burkholderia > Burkholderia sp. BCC0397. Next base: position 384,626 of record NZ_CADFDL010000001.1, read on the forward strand.
CCTCGGGTCGCATGTGACCCATTTCTTCAACGCGCTGTCGCTGCTGTTTCCGGCCGGCGAGCGCTTCTTCATGGATTCGGTGCGCCACTACCGCGACCGGATCGACGATCCCGTGCTGAAGCAGCAGGTGCTGGGCTTCATTGGCCAGGAGGCGATGCACACGCGCGAGCACGTCGAATACAACGAGCTGATGCAGGCGAACCGGCTGCCCGCGCGCAAGCTCGACCGGCGCGTGTGGGCGGTGCTCGGCTACATGAAGCGCAAGCTGCCGCATTCGGTGCAGCTCGCGCACACGGTGGCGGCCGAGCACTACACGGCGATGCTCGCCGACTGGCTGCTGCGCGACCCGACGCGCCTCGACGGTTCGGTCGAAGGCTACCGGCAGATGTGGATCTGGCACGCGCTGGAGGAAACCGAGCACAAGGCCGTGTCGTTCGACGTGTGGAATGCCGCGATGAAGCCGGGGCTGCGCCGTTACCTGATCCGCGTCGGCGTGTATCTGCTGACGACGCTGACGTTCTGGCCGACCGTGTTCCTGATGCATGCGACGCTGCTGTGGCGCGATCGCGGCGCCGGCCATCACGTGCGCGGCATGCTGCGGATGATCGCGTTCCTGTACGGGCCGCGCCGCGGGCTGTTCCCGTGCATCGCCGGCGAATGGCTGAGCTTTTTCCGGCCGGGCTTCCACCCGTGGGATCACGACAATCACCACCATCTCGCGCGGGTCGACGCACTGGCCGCCGCCTACGGCGAACATGGCGGCACGCGGGCCGGCCGCGGCCGCGCGAACGCACCGGCGCCGCTCGCGTCGGGCCGCTGACCTGGCCCCGCCGCGCGGCGGGATGCCGTGCATGTTGCGTTCGTGCATCAATCGGCTTCTTCCGACGATTGACGAAAATTAACCGGCACCGGTCGAGCGGGCGCCCGCATGCCCGGCCGACCGGTTGCGCGCGCATGCGCCGGCGCGCCGATCGTGCGTGCGCCGCGTCGCACGCAATCGCCGCGCGCCAGCACCGGCGTGGCTTTGCGCGCGCGGCGCCGGTCCCGTCCGGTCGCCCGCGGCGCCCGCCACCGGGATAATACCCATCTAGCCGCAGGCCGGCCGCATCGATATACCGTTCATGACGATGTCGACCTCCGGCGCGATTCATGCGCAGGGGGATTTTATTCGGACGGAAATGCGGCCAATATGTCGGTTCGATCGTGTCCGTCGGACGCGGCGGTGAGCCGGCGCGCGATACCAACGCCAAGCGGGGAACAACGATGGTTGCAAGGTCACCCGACGCAAACGGGCACGCGGCGCCCGAGATGACGGACGTGTCCGTCACCGCTCCCGAGGCCGGCCGCAAGCTGTTCGCGATCATGCGCACGCCCGACGAGCCGTTGCTGGCACAACTGCGGGGGCTCGGCTGGGAGATCGCGGTCGCGAAGACGGCCGGCGCCGCGCAGAACATGACCTCCGGCGTGAGCGTGGCTGCCGGGCTGGTCGATTTCACCGGGTTCACGTCGCGCGACTATCCCGCGCTGAAGATGTGTCTGAGCCAGCCGGCGATCGGCTGGATTTCCATCGCGCAGGCCGGCATCACGATCGGCCCCGCCGTGCGCGAAATGATTCGCAGCTATTGTTTCGATTACGTGACGCTGCCGCTGCCGTACGAATGGATTTCGCACGTGCTCGGTCATGCGCGCGGGATGGCCGCGCTCGATCGCGTCGACGGCGCCGCCTATGCGGCGTCGATCGGCGAACACGGGATGATCGGCAACTGCGAGGCGATGCAGCAGCTGTTCAGCACGATCCGCAAGGTCGCGAAGACCGACGCGAGCGTGTTCATCTCGGGCGAGTCGGGCACCGGCAAGGAACTGACGGCGCTCGCGATTCACGAGCGCTCCAGCCGCGGCAAGGGGCCGTTCGTCGCGATCAATTGCGGTGCGATTCCGCATCACCTGCTGCAGTCCGAGCTGTTCGGCTATGAACGCGGTGCATTCACCGGCGCGAACCAGCGGCGCGCGGGCCGGATCGAATCGGCGAACGGCGGCACGCTGTTTCTCGACGAGATCGGCGACATGCCGGTCGAAAGCCAGGCGAGCCTGCTGCGCTTCCTGCAGGAAGGCAAGATCGAGCGGCTCGGCGGACAGGAATCGATCGCGGTCGACGTGCGGATCATCTCGGCCACGCACGTCGATCTCGACGGCGCGGTGGAGGCCGGGCGCTTCCGCGCGGATCTCTATCACCGGCTGTGCGTGCTGCGCATCCACGAGCCGCCGCTGCGCGCACGCGGCAAGGACATCGACATCCTTGCCCACTACGTGCTGCAGAAATTCAAGGCCGACAGCGGCCGCAAGATCAGCGGCTTCACGTCGGCCGCGCTCGACGCGATGCGGCGCTACGAGTGGCCCGGCAACGTGCGCGAACTGATCAACCGCGTGCGGCGCGCGATCGTGATGGCCGAGAGCCGGCTGCTGACGCCGCACGATCTCGGGCTCGACACGCCCGGCGAAACCGAACCGGTGACGCTCGAACAGGCGCGGGCGCTGGCCGAGCGCACCGCAATCGAGAACGCGCTGCTGCGCAACGACCACCGGATCAACAAGGCCGCCGCCGAACTCGGCATTTCACGCGTGACGCTCTACCGGATGATGATCGAGCACGGGCTGAACGATCGCGACAACAACGGCGGGCACGACGGCGCGCCGTCGGACGACGCGGGGCATCAGCGGGTCGGCTGAGCGGCGCGCGAACCGGCTCAGCGATAGGTCCACAGCCGGTGCAGCACGAACGTGACGGGCGGCACGCACAGCACGACCGCGACGACGCTCCACGCGCGGGCAAGCCCGAGCGCGTCGGTGCCGTGCGCAAGCAGCATCGTCACGGCCAGGCCGGCCGTCGCAACCGCGAGAAAGCGCACGAAGTTGCCCCACGTCATCGGCGACGAAAAACTCCACAACGTGTTGGCGAGATACGAGAACGCGGTCGAGCAGACGAACGCGGTTGCGTTCGCGACGACGGGCGTCGCGTCGAACAGCGCGAACATCGCGGCGGCGATCAGCGCATGCAGCGCGGTCGAGCCCAGGCCCGTCACGCCGAAGCGGATCAACCTGGCGCGCTCGGCGGCATGGAAGGTACGGATCATCGTGGGCGGTCGCTCGGGCGGCGTGAGGTCGCGTGAAGCGGTGTCGCAGTATAGCCATGCGCTCGGCCGCCGCGCCCAGCGTCCAGCCGCGACGGGCGGTGCGCATCGCCGCCGCCGGCATGTAAAGCGCATGAAACATTTCGCGTCGGCGGCCGGGCGAATTTCCGCGGCGAACCGGGGCCGATCGGCCAGCCCGCCGCCGGTAAAAATTCCGTGCTCATTGTTCAGCCTTATTCCGCAACGCCCCGCCGTGACACGGCCGGCGCGTGCCGCGGCCCCGATGTTTCAGTTTCGTAACTTCCGGCATGCCGCGCCCGTTCCGGCCGCGAGCCGGCCCGGTCACCGCCTTGTCCGGCCGGGCTCGCGCAGCGCTGGCCCGGTCCTTGCGGAGAAGGGCGTGCGAGAGTCGACGACGCGAGGTCCGTCCGGTCAGGCAGCGAAAGCCTTCAGTACCGGCCAGGATGCAGTCCGCGGGGATGCGGCGGCCGAGCGCGGTGCAGCAGCCGCGTCACGGCGAGCACGGAGCGTCGTCGCCTGATCGCCGGGGCATCGGCATCGTCCGGTTGCCGGAACAAACATCAGACAGCAAACGGGGTAGAAAAATGATCGATCGTCACACGCCGCGGTCCGCAGGCCGCGATCGCCGTGATCCGGGGCATCGCCGCTCGAACGTCGCGCTTGCGGCCGACCGGCATGCCTCGACAGGCCATCTCTCCGCGCCCGGTGCGAGGCGGATCCGGCTGGTTGCCGGTCATCCGCGCCGGGTCGGCACTTTTCTGCACCCGAACCCGGTCCGCATGGGCATGTGCACACGGGCGCCGGTGCCGCGACGCCCGATCTTCGCCTATTGACTCGAGCAGTACGACGGCCGTTGGCGTTGCCCATCGTTGCCGCGAACGGTTGGTTTGTAATCCGAACGATGATCGAAGCGTCGTGCCGCGGGCTTCGCGCGACGCAACACGACAAGCATTCGATGCAACGGCGAACCGCTCGATGCCGTTGCCATCCGGTTGAAGGGGAGGGGCGGTCGGACGCGCGCGGCGGAAGCAGCAATCCGTACGCGCGCGACGCCGTTTTTTCAACCGCCGTAGATGTCGAAGTCGAAGTACTTCGACGCGAGCCGCTTGTAGGTGCCGTCCTTGACCATGTCGGCGATCGCGCGGTCGATCTTTGCCTTCAGGTCGGTGTCCTCCTGGCGCAAGCCGATGCCGGCGCCGATGCCGAGCACCTTTTCGTCGACGAGTTCGGGCCCGACGAACGTGTAGTTCGCGCCGCGCGGCGATTTCAGGAACCCGATCGCGGCCTGCACTTCATCCTGGAGCGCCGCATCGAGGCGGCCGGCGATCAGGTCGGCATACACGCCGTCCTGGTTCTGGTACGACACGACGTTCGCGCCTTGTTTGCCCCAGTACGCCTTCGCATACGTCTCCTGCGTCGTGCCCTGCTCGACGCCGATCGATTTGCCCTTCAGCGATTCGGCGGTCGGCAGCAGCGACGAGCCCTTCTTCACGACGAGCCGCGTCGGCTGGTTGTAGATCTTCGTCGTGAAGCCGATCTGTTGCGCGCGCTGCGGCGTGATCGACATCGACGACAGCACCGCGTCGAACTTCTTCGCCTTCAGCGCCGGAATCATCCCGTCGAAATCGTTCTCGAGCCACACGCATTTCGCCTTCAGGCGCGCGCAGATCTCGTTGCCGAGGTCGATGTCGAAGCCGACGAGCTTGCCGTCGGGCGCCTTCGACTCGAACGGCGCGTAGCTGGCGTCGGTGCCGAAGCGGATCGTGGTCCAGTCCTTCGCGACGGCGGGGCCTGCGGATACCGCGAGCAGGGCGATCGAAACAGCGGCAATCAGTCTCTTCATGGTGCGTTCCTTGGCGGGGTGCATCCGGTTTCTGTGCGACACGGTCTCCACGGACACGATTCGCGCCGTGACGCAGTGTCCGCACGGCCATTAACGCAGAAAATAAAATTAGAGTCCAGAATGGACAAAAAATATCGATTTGTCGGAGGGGCGTGCACGATCGATGGGTGCGACCCTTGCAAAAATACGAGAATGGACTAATCTTGTTAGTAAATTCGTTTCGAGACTAACGATCATGTCACACCCTGCCTACGAATCGTATTCCGCTGTGCCGCACGCTTCGGTCGCGCAGATGTCGGCGGCCGGCCTGCGTGCGTTTTTCAACATCGCGCGCGACTGGGAACTGACGATCGACGAGCAGATCGTGCTGCTCGGGTCGCCTGGCCGGTCGACGTTCTTCAAGTGGAAGGCCGCGCCGGAATCGGCGCGCCTGCCGCGCGATACGCTCGAGCGGCTGTCGCTGCTACTCGGTATCTACAAGGGATTGCAGATCCTGCTGCCGCAACCCGCCGCGGCCGATGCGTGGGTCAAGCGGCCCAACGATGCGGCGCCGTTCGGCGGCAAGCGTGCGCTCGACCGGATGCTGGCCGGCAACGTCGGCGATCTGGTGGCCGTGCGGCAATATCTCGACGCGATGCGGGGCGGCTGGGCGTGACGACACCGATCGAAGTTACCCGGTGGCCCACCACCACCGTCGACTGGGCGCCCGCCTATCGCGTGATTCCCACCCGTTTCCCGGCCATCAACCTGTTCGACCGCGTCGCATCGGCGGACGATTTCGACGCGCTGTACGCGCTCGAATCGCTGACCAACGATCGCATCCGCAACGAAGTCGGCACGCTCGACCTCGTGCCGCCCGCCGAGCGCCGCTACGGGCAGGGCTGGGGGCCGATCATGGCCGCGTTCACGCACCTGAATCCGCTGGGCAGCCGCTTTTCGGACGGCAGCTACGGCGTGTTCTACTGCACGCGCTTGCGCGACACGGCGATCGCCGAAACGCGCTATCACAGCGGGCTGTTTCTCGCCGCGACGAAGGAGCCGCCGATGCGCCAGCAGATGCGGCTCTACACCGTGTTCGCGCACGGTGACGTCGCCGACGTGCGCACGTGGCCGCAGCGCGATCCTGCGTTGCTGGATCCGGGCGACTACAGCGCGGGGCAGGCGTTTGGCCGTGCGGTGCGCCATGCAGGCGGCGCGGGGATCGTCTATCCGTCGGTGCGCGACCCGCGCGGCGAGTGTCTGGCCGCGTTCCGCACGACGCTGCTGCGCGACTGCCAGCATGCGGCTTATCTCGAATACAACTGGAACGGCTCGGCCGTCGATGCGGTGTTCGAACTGAATCAGGTCGGCTAGCGTTCGCTTGGCCGGCGCGGCGGCCCGTTGCATTGCGCGGCGCGGGCGCCGGCCGGCGCGTCAAGGCAACGGCCAGTCGCCCGCGTGGCGTTCGCGCGCTTCGGCCTGCGTCATCGACCATGTGCGGCCGGTGCGCGGCTCGGCGAGTGTGAGCCGGCCGGCCGGCGCGAACGCGCCTGTGTCGATGAACCATTGCGCGCCGATCCGCTGCGGCGCACGCACCGGCGTGTGTCCGGTGCAGGTCAGCGACAGTCCGGCCTGCCGCGCCGGATCGGCGAGCCCCTGGACGAGATCGCGGCCCCACATCAGCCGCTCGCGCACGTCGTGCGGATAGCTGCCGGTATCGAGATCCGCGTCCGAGCCGAAAAATTCCGCATGCAGCACATTGAAGCGCGCCGGGCCGTCGCCGACCACGCGCACGAGCGGCAGCGCGTCGACGCGCGCCGCGTGTGCGCGCAGCCGGTCCGGCGGCAGGTCGGCGCCCCAGTCGCCGCCGATCCCGCGCCACGCGTCGGGCGGCAGCTTGCCGCGCGCGACGAGGCTCAGCACTTCCTCGTGATTGCCGCGCACGACGTGGCACCACGGCCGGTCGAGCAGGTCGAGCGCGGTGTCGGAGGCCGGGCCGCGGTCGACGAGATCGCCGACCGAGAACAGCCGGTCGCGGGCCGGATCGAAGCGGACGTCGTGCAGCAGCGCGCGCAGTACGTCGACGCAGCCGTGCAGGTCGCCGACGACGAAGTCGCGGCCGGCTGTGTTCTCGGGATGGCGGCAGAGCAGGGCGGTGGCAGTCATCCTCTTATCTTAGGCGCTCGCGCCCATCGCCACGCCACGATGGAATGGGGATAATCGGGGCGCGTTACCCGCCGGCGCAGTGGCCCTCCCGCGCACCGGCCGAACCCTTTCCATCCGCTTTCGGAATCCCACGATGACGTTTTATCCGCAGGTATTACGCAACCGGCCGCGCATGGTCGCGGCATTCGTCGCCGGCGTGCTGTGCGCGGTGCTGCTGCCGTTTCCGCTGCGCCCGACCGCGCGGGCGCTGATCGGCTGGGATTGCACGGTCTGGCTGTATCTGGTGCTGATGTGGGTGCGCATGGTCACCGCGCATCATCACAAGGTGCGCGAAGTCGCGATCCGCGAGGACGAAAACGCGACGACCGTGCTGACCGTCGTGTGCCTCGCGACCGTCGCGAGCGTGGCGGCGATCGCGATCGAACTCGCGACCGCGAAGAGCGTCGGCTTCAGCGCGGGGCTCAGCCACTACGCGATCACGGGCGCGACGCTGTTCGGCGCATGGTTCCTGATTCCGACGATCTTCACGCTGCACTATGCGCGGCTCTATTACGGCTCGCCGACCAGCGATCGCGCGCTCCGTTTCCCGGACCGGAACCCGGAGCCCGATTACTGGGATTTCCTGTATTTCGCGTTCACGCTCGCGGTCGCGTCGCAGACGGCCGACGTGTCGCTCGCGAACCGCTCCGCGCGGCGCGCGGTGCTCGCGCAGTCGGTCCTGTCGTTCTACTTCAACATGGCCGTGCTCGGCTTGTCGATCAACGTCGCGGCGGGGTTGCTGAACTGATGCCGGTTACTTGAGCAGGTCAGGTCCTGGAGCCAGTACGTGTCGTCATGCGCGCCGCACCGCGATCCACGCACCCCAGAACAGGCTCCCGAAAAAGCGCAGCGGCGCATCGAAGCCCGCGTCGTGCAGCAGCGCGAACACGGCTTCCTCGGACGCGGGCGGATCGGCGCCCTGCAGGATCTTCGCGAGTTGCGCGCGCACGGCGTCGGGCGTGGCGCCCTTCATGCGCCAGCGCTGCTGCCAGGCGTCGAGCAGGCGCGGGTGGTCCGCGTAGCGGCGATGGTTGCCGGCGAGCACGAGCGGCGCGCCGGGCTTCAGGCGCCGCGCGATCGCGTGCAGCAGCGCGGCTTTCGCGTCGTCGCCCGGCACGTGATGCAGCACGCCGATCAGCGTCGCGCCGTCGAACGCGGGCGCGTCGGGCAACGCGTCGACGCCCGCCTCGACGAACGTCGTACGCGCGCCGAAACCCGCGGCTTCGACGTTCGAGCGCGCGAGCGCGAGCATCGGCGCGGACGGGTCGACGGCCGTGAATCGCCAACCCGGTTCGAGCCCGGCCGCGACGCAGATTTCCTGTCCCGTGCCGCCCGCGCCCGCGACGAGCATTCGGGCATCGGCCGCACCGATCGCCGACGCGAGCATGCATGCGGCGAGTTCGTGGCAGGCATCGTAGCCGGCGAGCGCGATGCGCGATTGCTCGGCGTATTCGTGGGCGCGTGACGGATCGAATTTCGCGGCGCTGGCGGGAAGCGACATGGCGGGGTTCCTCGGGTCGGGAGCGGACGAGGTGTCCGCGAGCATGACGCAGAGCGTAGGGGCGCGCGGCCGGCACAACAAGGCGAGCGATCATTCCGGTATGCCAACTACCCGACTCGGCGGCGCGTGCCGATCCCCGGTTTCCAGGGCCGGTTTGCCGGGGTCGATTCGCATTTAAAAATGTCTGATCACGATGCATCGCGGTGGCGAATCCGGCGCATACTCGTTCCTCTCCCCCCGCCTGGCCTTCGCATGCCGGGCCCCGATGCGCTGCGCCATCGGCGCGGCCATGCCGCTCGGTACGCACGAGGAGCGCATGATGTCCGATTGTCCGCACGATCCGTACGCGCAGCACTACATCCATTGTTTGCCGTTTGGCGCGCAGCCCTGCGGCGCGCTCTGCACGACACCGCGCACGCATTTCCGCGTGTGGGCGCCCGGCAGCACACACGTCCAGCTCGAACTCGATACCGGCTACGGCCCGACGCTCGTGCCGATGGCGAGCGCCGGCCCGAACTGGTTCGAAGTCTTCGTCGACTGCGGCGCGGGCGCGCGTTACCGCTATCGTCTCGACGATACCGTGTCGATTCCCGATCCCGCGTCGCGCTCGCAACCCGAGGGGCTCAATGGCCCGAGCGAGGTCGTCGATCCGCGCGCGTTCACTTGGCGCAATACCTTCTGGCACGGGCGCGCGTGGGAAGACATCGCGCTCTATGCGATCCGCCCGCACGCGGTGGGCGGCTTCGACGCCGTGCGCCGCCGCCTGCCGCAGCTCGCGCGCCTCGGCGTGACCGCGCTGGAGCTGCTCGCGTCGCCGCACGACAGCCTGCCGTTCGCGCCGCTCGCGGCCGAAGGCGGCCCCGACGCGCTGAAGGCGCTGATCGACGGCGCGCACGGCTACGGTCTCGCGGTGCTGCTGGAACTCGACTACGCGCGCTTCGGCAGCGGCACCGATGCGCTGCGCCACTATGCAGGGCCGTTCTTCCATACGCGCGACGATCCGCTGCAGGCCGCGCCGCTCGCGCTCGATCATCCGGAAGTCTGCGATTTCTTCTGCGACAACGCGCTGTACTGGATCGACGAATACCGCTGCGACGGGCTGCGCCTGCGCGAAGCCGACCGGATCGGCGTGTCGTGGCTGCGCGAGATTGCGGATCGCGTGCGCGCCGCCGTGCCGGCCGACCGGCTGATCCACCTCGTGCTCGGCAGCGAGCGGCATCCGGCGCATCTCGCCGATACCCATTTCGATGCGCAGTGGAACGGCTGCGGCGAACGCGCGCTGCACCGGCTCACGGGGCGCGACACGTCGGCTCATGAAGGTATTTCCGCGCACCAGTCGATTCACACGCTCGCCCGCGCGCTGACCGCGGCCGGCGCGGCGTACCAGTCGACCGCGCCGGCGGAAGGGATGGCCGCCGAAGGCGGCCTGTCGCTGACGTCGCTCGTGCTGTCCGATGGCGCATGGCGCGACAGCGGCCAAAGCGATCACGAGCAGGCGGCCGGCCTGGCCGGGCTTGCGCTGTCGCTGCTCACGCCGCAGATCCCGCTGATCTTCGACGAAACCGCGCGCGACATCGACCGTGCGCATTTCGTGCAGTCGGCGCTCGCGGTGCGCGCGAAGCTGATCGCGCCGCGGCTGTCCGATTGCCGGCCGCAGGAAGCCCATGCGCTGAAGGCGGACGGCGACGGCGATGCCGACGCGCTGTGCGCATCATGGTGGCTCGCCGACGACGAGACGTTGACGATCGCGTTGAACCTGTCGCCCGATGCGGTGCCGTTCGACGCACCGCGAGGACAGGTGGTATTCGAGACGCCGGCGCGCGCGCGCGACCGGGTCGATGAAGGGGAGTTGCCGCCGTATTCGCTCGTCGCGTGGCTGACGGGCGACGTCAATCGCTACGCGCTGACGCACGACGTGCGTCGCATCGACGACGGGTCGTGGCGCGGGATGCGTCCGAACCTGAACGCATGAGGCGATGAACGCGTGAAGCGCCGGAGCCGGGCGCGGTCGTGCCCGGCAGCGCTGCCGGAAGGCACCGAATTACCAGAACCCGCGAATGCCCGCGATGCCGTACGCGCCGTGATGGCGTGCGTCGTCGAGGTGTGCGCGCGTCATGCCGCCGAGCGCGAACACGGGCATCGCGGCCTGTGCGGCCAGCGTGTCGAATTGCGCCCAGCCGAGCGTCGGCGCGCCGGGGTGGCTGAGCGTCGGCAGTACCGGCGACAGCGTGACGAAATCCGCGCCCGCACGCGCGGCCAGCAGCAGGTCGTCGTGCGAGTGGCACGCGGCGGACACCCAGCGTCCGGCCGGCAGCGGCCGTTGCGCGACGGCGCGCAACGCAGTGCCGTCGAGATGCCAGCCGGCGCCGTCGAGCCGCATCACGCCGGCTGCATCGATCGGGCCGTTCAGCATCAGGTGCGCGCCGGCTGCGTCGCAGCGCGCGAGCGCCGCGGCGGCCAGTGACGCGAACGCGGCCGCGTCGAGCGATTTCACGCGCAGTTGCACGAGCGTTTCGCCGCGCGCGAGCACGGCCGACAGCCGGTCGAGAAACGCGGCCCGATCGGCCGCCGACGCGGATGCCGGTTCCGGCGTGATCACGCAGCAGCGCGGCAGCGGCGCGTTCATCGCGCGATGCGACGCGCGGCCGTCATTCGTCGGCCTCTTTCACGATCTTCGGATAGACGCGCACGAGCACGATACGCGGCCCGTTCATCTTCTTCACGACGACGTCGAAGCGGTCGAACGACACGCGCTGCCCTTCGGTCGGCAGGTCGCTGAGCGCCTGGATCACGAGGCCGCCGACCGATTCCGCGCGGCCTTCGTCGATGTCGATGCCGAGCGCCTGTTCGAGCGACACGACGGGCAGGCTGCCCTTGCCCATCAGCGTGCCGTCGTCGAGGCGGCTCCAGTCGGCATCGCCCTGGCGGAACTCGTCGTGGATCTGGCCGACCAGCGCGCCGAGCAGGTTGTCGAGCGTCAGGAAGCCGATCGGCTTCTCGCCCTTGTTGCCGACCAGCGCGAAGTGCGGGGCGCCCTTGCGGAAGCGGCGGAACAGCTCCAGCGCCGGCGTGTCGGGCTTCACGTACTGGACCGGGCGCACGTAGTCGGAGAGATCCTCGAGCGCGGCGCCCGCGTGACGCGCGAGCAGCAGGTCCTTCAGGTGGATCAGCCCGCTCACCTGTTCGCGCGACGCATCCTCGAACAGCGGATAGCGGCTGAAGCGGTGCCGCGCGACGATCTCCATGTTGTCGGGCAGCGGCAGGTCGCGCCGCAGGCCGATCATTTCATGGGCCGGCCGCATCAGGTCCGACACGGTCATCGACGAAAAATCGAGCGAATGTGCAAGCGTGTTCCACTCGTCGTTGCTGTACGTGCCGCGCGCCGGCTGTGCCGCATTGCCGGCCGCGCTGCGGCGGCTGCGCAGGATCAGCTTCAGTTCGTCGGTCGAGTAGTGCGCATCGCCGCCATGGTCGGCCGACAGCCCCGCGAGCCGCAGCACCGCGTTCGCGCTGTTGTTGAGCACCCAGATCGCCGGATACATCGCCCAGTAGAACGCGTAGAGCGGCAGCGCGACCCACAGGCCGACCTTCTCCGACTGGCGGATCGCCATCGATTTCGGCGCCAGTTCGCCGACGACGATGTGCAGGAACGAGATCAGCGAGAACGCGAACACGAGCGAGATCAGGTGCACGACGCGTTCGGAGTGGACGCCGATCAGGTCGAGCAGCGGGCCGATCAGTTGCGCGAATGCCGGTTCGCCGACCCAGCCGAGGCCGAGCGACGCGAGCGTGATGCCGAGCTGGCACGCGGAAAGATACGCGTCGAGCCGGCCGTGCACGAGGCTGAGGATGCGCCCGCGCAGGCCGTGCTTGCGGGCGAGGGTCTTGACGCGCGTCGCGCGGAGTTTGACGAGGCCGAATTCGGCCGCAACGAAGAACCCGTTCAGGGCCACCAGGAACAACGCGCCGATGAGCGCGAAGATCTGTAACAAAGAATCACTCCGGTTATGACAGGCCCATCAGTATAGGGCCAGAAAGTAATTTGTAATGTGTCGGACGGCCGATCGCTTACACCGGCGCCTCGCAGGGAATCGAGAACGTGAGGGTGGCGGGCGCGCCGTCGGCGAACACGTCGTGCGCGAACGTGCCGCCGTGCGCGAGTGCGACGCGCTGGCACAGCGCGAGCGTCCAAGCGCTGCGTTTCGCGTCGCGCTCGCGCAGCATCTCGCGCCGGGCGAACGATTCGAACATGTGCGGCTGCGCGGGATCGACGAGCACGCCGGCGTTCACGGTGCAGGTGGCGCGCGCGGTGAACTGCGCGCCGTCGCGCGTGCATGCGAACGCGACGCGGCTGCCGGCGGCGCTGGCCTCGACGGCCGCCGTCAGCAGGGTCCAGAGCGCCTGCGCGACGCGTTCGCGATCGACGGTGAGCGACGGCTCGCCGTCCGGCAGCGTCGTGTCGAGCGCGACCTGCCGTGCGTCGGCGAGCGCGAACCGCACGAGCGCGATCGTGTCGTCGAGCAGCGCGCGCAGCGCGAACGGCCGCGGCGCGAGCGCGAGCGTGCGCGTTTCCGCGCGCGGCGCGTCGAGCACGCCATCGATCAGCGCGACCTGCTGGTCGATGCCCGTGCGGATGCCCGCGAGCGCGCGCTGCAGGTTCGGATCGGCATTGGCGAGCTGGCGCTCGAGCACGTAGGCCCAGCTGTGCATCGCATTCAGCGGGCTGCGCAGGTCGTGCGACGCGGTGGAGAGCGCCTGGTCGCGCAGGAACAGCGCCGCCTGGGCGGCGTAGTGCGCTGCGCGTTCGCGCAGCAGGTCGGCGGCGGGATCGGCGGAAATGGACGTCACGGAGCGGGCCTGTCGGAAGCGGTTGGCGTGGAAGTCACGCGAATCGCCATTATAGGGACGGTGGGTGTCACGCCGGCAGCGCGTCCTCGTCCTTTTTCCGTGCGTCGCCGTTCGGCAGCAACTGGCACGCGAGCAGGCCGGCCAGCATCAGCGCGCAGCCGACGAGCGCGCGCAGCGTCAGCGTTTCGCCGAGCGCGGCCCAGCCGGCGATTGCCGCGAACACGCCTTCCATGCTGAAGATCACGGCCGCGTGCGCGGGCGCCGCGTCGCGTTGCGCGACGACCTGCAGCGTATAGCCGACCCCGACCGACAGCAGCCCGCCGTACAGCAGCGTCGGCAGCGCGCTGCGCAGCATCGCGACGCTGACCGGTTCGACCGCCAGGCCGACCGCGAGACACGCGACGCCGCACACGAGAAACTGCAGGAACGCGAGCACGAGCGGATCGTGGCGTTTCGCGAGATGGCCGACCGCCATCACGTGCGCGGCGATGATGACAGCGCCCGCGAGCTGGAACCAGTCGCCGTAGAGCACCGAGAAGTGCTCGTCGATGCTGAGGAAATACAGGCCGATCGCGGCCAGCAATGCGCCGAACCACGTGCCCGCGCCGATCCGGTGGCGCGCGAACACGCCCATCAGCGGCACGATCACGACGTACAGCGAGCTGATGAAGCCGGCGTTCGCGACCCGCGTGTATTGCAGGCCGAACTGCTGCAGCGAGATCGATACGGCGAGCAGCCCGCCGAGCGCGAGGCCCGGCAGCAGCAGCGCCGGTTTGCGCCGGATGGCCGCGAGCTGCGCGCGCGACGCCGGATTCAGCATCAGCAGCGGCACCAGCACGAGCGCGCCGAGCAGGAAGCGCAGCCCGGTGAACAGGAACGGCCCGATCACGTCGAGGCTCAGGCGTTGCGCGACGAAAGCGGAGCCCCAGATCGCGGCGGCCGCGAGCATCAGCAGGTTGGCGCGGAGGTGCTTGCGGGCGTCGGGCTTCATCGGCATTCGTCTGGAGATTGCGGGGCGGAGCCGCTAGTTTACGCCGAGATTGCAAGGCTGTCGGCGAACCTGCGCAGCGCGGCGGCGGCGCGGGCGTCGCGTACGCGCGAATACAGCACGACCTGCGATGGCGGTAGCGCCGGCAACCCGAATTTCGCGCCGACGTCGACCAGCGTGCGCGGGGCGACGCGCCGCGCGAGCGGGCAGACGGCCAGCCCCGCCGCGGCGGCGGCCGCGACCGCCGCGACCCCGCCGCCCGTGAAGCGCTCGCGCCATGGCAGCCCCGCGCGGTCGAGCGCGCGCAGCGCGGCGGCCCGCACACCGCAGGGGCCGGCCAGCACCGCGAGCGGCAGCGGCTCGCCGGCGCGCGGCGCCCAGTCGGGCGCGGCGAGCCAGGCCAGCGGCTCGGTGAACAGCGGCGTGCCGTCGTCGCGCGGCGGATCTTCGCCGGGCTCGTGCCGGACGATCACCGCGTCGAGCCGCCGTTCGTCGTATTGCGGAAGCAGGCTCGTCGACGCCCCGAGATGCATTTCCAGCGACAGCCCCGGATCCTGCCGGTGCAGGCTCGTGAGCACGGCCGGCAGGTCGGGCACCGCGACGTGCTCGCTGACGCCGAGCGACAGGCGGACCGTGCCGGTCGAGATCGCGCCGAGCGCATGCTCGTGCGCGTCGAGCAGCGCGCGGGCGGCCGGCAGGAAATTCTCGCCGTCGGCGGCCAGCTTGACGACGCGCGGCGTGCGCGCCAGCAGCGGCTTGCCGAGATGGGCCTCCAGCCGCTTCAGCTTCAGGCTGACGGCCGATTGTGTGGTGCCGAGCGCATCGGCGGCGCGCGTGAAGCTGGCGAGGTCGGCGACCAGCACGAACGCGCGGACAGCATCGAGATCGAGTACTTTCATTTCAAATGAAAATGAATGAAATATTCATCAATGACTGTTCATTATAGGTTGGCGCGCCTAATCTGACGCTGTGTTTTCGTTCTTCAACGTCACTCACCGACAGGAGCAGGACCATGCCATTCACCCGTATCGCCGTACGCGAAGGCAAACCGGCCGCCTACCGCAGGGCCCTCGTCGACGGCGTGCATCGCGCGCTGATGCAGACCTTCAACGTACCCGAGGACGACATCTTCATGGTCGTGACCGAGCATGCGGCCGAGAACTTCGTGTTCGGCCGTCATTACTACGATATCGAGCGCAGCGACGATCTCGTGATGATCCAGATCACCGCGAACAACACGCGCACGCTCGAGCAGAAGCGGGCGCTGTACCGGACGATCGCCGAGAACCTCGCGCAGGAGCCCGGCGTCCGGCAGCAGGACGTATTCATCAGTCTTGTCGAGGTGCTGAAGGAGAACTGGTCGTTCGGCAACGGCATCGCGCAATACGCCGTCTGACGTGCCGTCTTGACCTGCCACAGGGCGACGGGGCCGGATCGTCGCCTGTGCGTTGGGGCGGCGTGTACTATGGAAGCTGCTTCACGAGCGACGCCGGCGCGGTCGATGCGCCGGCGATCCTTCATGTGCAGGAGCCTCCATGTCGCGTGTGCTGGAAATCGTGTTGTCGCTGTCGCTGGAAGGGTGGCCGGTCAAGGGCGCAAGCCGCGCCCGGGGCGCTCAGCGCGACTTCGGCGCCGAGCTCGTGCGCGCGTGGCGGATCTGCCCGCAGGTCCGGATGCGGCGCGGCCACGAGCGCGTGACGATCGAGCCGAGCCTGATCGAGGAGGCCGAACGGAGCCCCGGCGCGAGCTGGTGGACCTGGGTCGAATCGAACGCGCATGGCACGCGGGTCGTTGCATCGCGCACCGGGGCGTTCTCCCCCGGCGTCACGCAGCGCGAACTGTTCGACGCGGAGCACGCGGGTATCGTCGTCGCGACGCCGCTGCCGATACCCCCGACATGTGCCGCAGCCGATGCCGACGCGCCGGCCGCCGAAATCGACGGCGTTGCACCGCACACCGACGAAGCGCGGGCCCAGGCGTCGGCGCTGCGCATCGTCAGCGAACGGCGGCGCGGGCGCTGGGCCGACGACAGCGGCGTCGTGGTCGAGATGACGCTCGACGACATCACGCTGCACGGCGGCGGCGAGCCGCCGCGCCGCTACGTCGAGCTGCGTCTGGCCGCGCCCGACTGGGAGACCGTCCCCGCGCGCACGGCCGCGCTGCACGCGCTGTTTGCCGCGGCGCGCGAACTGAGCGGCGCGTGGCCCGCCTTCGTGCAACTGACGAGCGTGATCGACCGCGCCTGCGCGGGCGGACCGGTGGCCGCCGCGCTGGTCAAGGCGCAGTCGGTCGACCTGACCGGCATCCGCACGCAGCGCGCCGCGCTGTTCGCGCTGTCCGGCGACATCACCGCGCAATGGCTCGGCAACGAGTGCGGCGTGCTCGCTCGCGACGATCCCGAATTCGTGCACCAGATGCGGGTCGCGTTGCGCCGCCTGCGCACGCTGATGCGCTTCTTCCCGCGCTTCACCGACCGTCAATGGAAGGACACGCTCGGCGTCGACCTGCGCTGGCTCGCCGCGCTGCTCGGCACGGTGCGCGACTGGGACGTGTTCGCGACCGAGAGCCTGCCCGCGCTGATCGAGGCCGACGGCGGCGGCAGCGACTGGGACGGCACGCTCGACGCCGCCCGCGCGCAGTCGATGGCCGTGCGCGTCGAGCTGCGGCAGGCGCTGCATTCGGCCCGCTATGCGCGGCTGACGCTCGGCTGGCTCGAATGGCTGAGCGCGCTCGCGCTGCCGGCGGCCCACGGCGACGCCGCGCCGTCGCTGCGGCGTCACGCGACCAAGCGCGTGCGGCGGCTGTTCGGTCATCTCTACGGATCGCCGTCGCTCACGTCGCTCGACACGGCGGCGCGCCACCAGGTGCGGATCGATGCGAAGCGGCTGCGCTACGCCCTCGAATTCTTCGCGTCGCTGGCGTCGCGCCGCACGCGCAACGAGACGGTCAAGACGCTGGCGCGCGTGCAGAGCGTGCTCGGCGAAGCGAACGACGCGATGGTCGCGCTGCACCATCTCGAGCAACTGGCGGCGCCGCCGTATCAGCTCGGCTTCGTGCGCGGTTACGGCGCCGCGCTCGAACAGCGGGCGGCGCGCGACGCCGAGACGCTGCTGGCCAGCCTGCGGGCGCCCAAGCTCGACGGCAAGCCGGGCTGAGCGCCGCGCGCCGACCCTATAATGGCCGCCCGTTTCCCGCACGCCTGCCGATGATGACCGACGCACCGCATTCTTCCTCGTCCGCCGAACCGCTCGAACTGGGCGGCGAGCTGTGGCTGCGCGCCGGGGAACAGACGCTCGGCGGCGCGACGCGCATCGCGCTGCTCGCGGCGATCGGCGACACCGGTTCGATCACGCGCGCGGCGAAGGCCGTCGGCCTCAGCTACAAGGCCGCGTGGGACGCGGTCGACACGATGAACAATCTCGCCGGCGAACCGCTCGTCGCGCGTTCGACGGGCGGCAAGGGAGGCGGCGGCACGACGCTGACGCCGCGCGCGACGTCGCTGATCGCCGCATTCCGCACGATCGAGCGCGAGCATCGCCGCTTCATCGAGGCCGCGAGCGCGGCCGTTGCCGGCTTCGACGTCGACTGGGCGTTGATCGGCCGGATCGGGATGAAGACCAGTGCGCGCAACCAGTTGTTCGGCAAGGTCGTGTCGATCGTGCGCGGCACCGTCAACGACGAGGTGACGCTTGCGCTGCCCGGCGGGCAATCCGTCGTCGCCGTGCTGACGCACGAAAGCGCCGAGACGCTCGGGCTGCGGGAAGGCGCGAGCGCGTGCGCGCTGGTGAAGGCGTCGTGGGTCGTGCTCGCGGTCGACGATGGCGGGCCCGACCTGAAGGTGTCCGCGCGCAACCGTCTGTGCGGCAGCGTCGAAGCCGTCGCGGCGGGCGCGGTGAACAGCGAGGTGACACTGGCGCTCGACGGCGGCGGGACGCTGACGGCCGTCGTGACCAACGACAGCGTCGACGCGTTGCAGCTCGACGCCGGCCGGCGCGCGATCGCGCTGTTCAAGGCGTCGAGCGTGATTCTGGCGGTGACGGGCTGACCCGGCCGGCAGCGCGGCTCACGTTGGCCGGCGGCCGTCGTGCGGGGCGGGGCGAAGCCGGTGCCGCACTCGTCTGCACCGCACCGGCTTCGTTTCCGCTTTCAGCATGTGCCGCGACGCGGCGTCTCTCAGGCTTCAACGTGGCGGCCAGCGCCACGGTCACGACCACGGCGTCGCGCGCTCAGGTGACGCGCGTCGGCCACTCGGCGTGCGGCGAGCTCGCCTGCACGCGTCCTTCGCTCAACTGCACGACCTGGTCGCCGAAGGCGGCGACGTCGTCGGGGTCGTGCGAGATCAGCACCATCGGGATGTCGAGCCGCGCCTGCAGTTCGGCGAGCTCGTGACGCATGCGCTGGCGCATCGCGCCGTCGAGCGCCGCGAACGGTTCGTCGAGCAGCAGAATGCGCGGCTGCGCGACCAGCGCCCGCGCGAGCGCCACGCGCTGCTTCTGCCCGCCCGACAGTTGCGACGGATATTGCCCCGCGAGCGATTCGAGGTCGAACGCGCGCAGCCAGTACGCGACCTCCGGCGGCACCGTCTTCGCGCGCGGGTTGCGCAGCCCGGACGTGAGCCCGAACGCGATGTTCTGCCGCACGTTCAGATGCGGAAACAGCGCGTAGTCCTGGAACAGGTACGCGACCCGGCGTTCGCGGGTCGGCACGTCGATGCGGCGTGCGGCGTCGAACAGCGGCTCGTCGTTCAGCGTGATCGTGCCTTCGTCGGGCGTCAGCAGCCCGGCGATCGCCTGCAGCGTCATGCTCTTCCCCGCGCCCGACGGCCCGAACAGCACGACGCGCTGCGTCGTCGCCGTGAACGACATGTCGAGCGTGAAGCGGCGTTCGGCGTTCGCGTAGGTCTTGCGGATATCGACGACGAGGCTCATGCGAACCTCCGCCGAAGCAGGCCGGCTGCCGGACGGCGCCGGCGATACGGACGGGAGAGGCGCTTCATGTCAGCTGGCTCCGCCGGGCGCGCGACGGCACGAGCCAGCCGGTCGCGAGCAGCACGAGCACGCAGGTGATCGACGTCACCAGCACGAGGAAGTTGGCCGTGCTGTCATCGCCGGCCTGCACGGCCGCGTAGATCGCGACCGACAGCGTCTGCGTGCGGCCGGGCAGGTTGCCGGCGATCATCAGCGTCGCGCCGAATTCGCCGAGCGCGCGCGCGAACGCGAGCAGCGCCCCCGCGAGGATCCCGCGCGCGGCGAGCGGCAGCGTCACGCGGAAGAACACCGCGACTTCGCCGAGCCCGAGCGTGCGCGCGGCGCGCTCGAGATGCGGATCGACGCCCTCGAACGCCGCGCGCGCCGATTTCAGGATCAGCGGAAACGCGACGACCATCGACGCGATCACCGCGCCTTGCCACGTGAACACGAGCTCGATGCCGAGCGTGTCGAGCCACGCGCCGAACACGCCGCGCCGGCCGAGCAGCACGAGCAGGTAATAGCCGAGCACCGTCGGCGGCAGCACGAGCGGCAGCGTCAGCACGGAATCGACGACGTCGCGCAGCGGCGAGCGCCAGCGCGCGAGCATGAACGCGGCCGCGACGCCGAGCACGATGTCGAGCGCGGTCGCCCAGCCGGCAACCTTCAGCGACAGCAGCAGCGGGACCCAGGCGTCTTGCATCGCGATACGCTCACTTGGCGGGCTTGAAGCCGAACGTCGACAGCACGGCCTGGCCCTGCGGCGACGCGACGAAATCGATGAACGACTGCGCCTGCGCAGCGTGGCGGCTGTCCTTGACCACGGCGATCGGGTAGGTGATGGCCGTCTGGGTCGGCACCGTCAGCGCGACCTTCACGCGGCCCGGCATGATCGCCGCGTCGGTGCCGAACACGAAGCCCGCGTCGACCTCGCCGCGCGCGACGTAGTCGAGGCTCTGGCGCACGTTGGCGGCCAGCACGCCCTTCGCGCTGACGGCGTCCCACACACCGGCCGTGCGCAGTGCGCCCTCGGTGTAGCGGCCGACCGGCACCGAGGCCGGGTCGCCGTACGCGATGCGCTTCACGCCGGGCGCGGTCAGGTCGTTCAGCGACGTCGGCGCGGCCGCGCGGCTGTCCGCCGGCACGATCAGCACGAGCGAGTTCGCGGCGAAATCGCGGCGCGTGCCGGGCACGATCACCTTCTCGTTCACCGCGCGATCCATCGCCTTCTGGTCAGCCGACGCGAACACGTCGGCCGGTGCGCCCTTGGCGATCTGCTGCATCAGCACGTCCGATGCGCCGAAGTTGAACAGCACCTTGGTGTCAGGATGCTGCTTCTCGTACGCGTCGCCGACGGCCTTGAATGCATTCGTCAGGCTGGCGGCCGCCGACACGACCAGTTCGTCGGCGGCGGAAGCGGGCGCGCTGAACGCGACCCCGGCAGCCAGCGTGGCGATCGGCAGCAGGCGAAGCAGGGTGCGGCGAAGCGGACGGACGGTTGAGCGCATGGGGGATTCGTTTTGAATGGGTGGAAACCGTAATCGTAATATAGGGCGGGTTATAACGCTCGACATACTGCTCATGCGGCGGTGCGCATGAAATGGTCAGACGTGAAAAGGGGCGGCCGGGCGGCCGGTCACGCGTGAAGCGGATGCGGCGCCGATTCGGTGCGCTGCAGCGACGACGGCTGCGACGCGGGATGGTAGTTCGGATTGGCCTTCCAGCGCGCGCGGACGAACGGGCGCTCGTGGCCCGACAGTTGCAGCGCGACCTGGGTGACCCAGCGGTGCGACGGCACCGTGAGGCCGTGCAGCGCCACGGTGACGAGCGCGAGGCTCGCGACGACCGCCGGCACCGACCAGCGGTGCGGCGCCGCGCGCCACGAGCCGGCGATGAACGCGAGCGCGGCGAGCGCGCCGACGATGCAGCCGGTGATCGATTCGGACGGCGAATGCGCGTCGAGCGCGACGCGCGACACGCCGACCGCGACGCCGGCCGCGAGCCCGAGCGCGATGCCGGCGATCCGCACCGGCGTGCGCGTGCGGATCAGCGCGAGGAAAATCGCGACCGGATACACCGACGTCGATAGCATCGCATGGCCACTGAACCCGGTGAAATCCCATGCACGGATGCCGATGCCCCAGCCGAGGAACGCGATCTTCGTGAGCGCCACCACGCCGATCGCGGCCGCGAGCACGCCGAGCCACGCAGCCGCGCGCTGCCACGAGTAGCCGAGCGCGAGCCAGACGGCGATCGTGATCGCGAGCGGCAAGGTCAGGCCGGCGCCGCCGAACGCGGTAATCATGATCCACAGGTGAGCGGGCAGGTCGAACATCGGGAAGGGGACGGACGAAGGCGGGGAGAATGCTTAAATCAACGCACGAGCCGGGAAGAACGACTACAACGGATACAAGCGGCGAAACCCCAGTATAGCGCCGCGTCCGGATGAGGCCCGTTTTTGCGTCGCCGGGATCGATCGGCGTGCAGGAAAAATCCTGGAAACAATGTTATGGTGCATTGCACAAAGTCGAACGATGCATCCGTTGCGGCACCCTGATGGTGCCCCTATTTTTCCTGACTGCGAGCCCGATCGATGACCAAAAGTCTGACCAAGGTGTGGCTGGGCGGCATGAAACGCGTGCTGTCCCCGGCCGCCAAGCGCGCGGCGCGCGATGCGCAGCGCATCGCCCGCAACGCACTCGAGGCTGCGGCCTCTCCTGCCGTGTCCGATCCGTCCCCGCCGCGCGAATCACGCGTGCGGCCGCGCGCGGCCGCGTGGGCGGCGGGCGAGTGGACGCGCGGCGAACATCCGATGGCGCCCGCGCTCGGCCGCCTCGTCCAGAATCTCGCGTACGGGCTCTACGTGCCGCCCGGCCGCCGGCGTGGCGCGATGCCGCTCGTCGTGATGCTGCACGGCTGCCAGCAGTCCGTCGACGAATTCGCGCAGGGCACGCGGATGAACCTGCTGGCCGACAAGCACGGCTTCGCGGTGCTGTATCCGGAGCAGTCGCTGCGCGCGCACGCGCATGGCTGCTGGCACTGGTATGAAGACACCGACCGCGCGGGGCGCGGCGAGGCGGACGCGGTGGCGTCGCTGGTCGACGCGCTGGTCGACGAGCACGGCTTCGACGCGTCGCGCATCTACGTCGCGGGGCTGTCAGCCGGTGCGGGCCTCGCGTCGCTTCTGGCGCTGCACCATCCGGACCGCTTCGCGGCGGTCGCGTTGCACTCCGGCCCCGCGCTCGGCGAGGCGAATTCCGGCATCACCGCGATGGACGTGATGCGGCGCGGCCTGCGGCAGAACCCGGCCGCGGCGGTCGATGCGCTGGTCGACGCCGGCGCGTATCCGGGCATGCCCGCGCTGATCGTCCAGGGCGACGGCGATCGTGTCGTCGCGCCGAAGAATGCCGACCAACTGACCGTGCAGTTCATGCGCCTGAACGGGCTCGCCGACAGCCGGGGCGCGTTGCGCGGCGGCGAGCGGGTCGAGACGCGCGAAGCGGGCGCCCAGATGACCGATGTGTGCCGCGACGGCGCGCCGGTGGTGCGGCTGTGCCACGTGAAAGGGCTCGATCACGCGTGGGCCGGCGGCGACGAAGCCGTGCCGTTTCACGCGGCCGTCGGCCCCGACGCAAGCGCGATGATCTGGGCCTTTTTCGAAACCAATCGCCGCACTGTGGCGACCGAACGACGCACCGTTTGATCGACGCTGGCCAAAGACTAGGGTTTTCCCTATAATTCGGGAAAACCCTAGTCCAGAACCTTTGAATAGCGAGATCGAACATGTACCTGCTGAGCCACCTCTTCCTGATGCTGACCAAGAACGCTGAAAAGGCCGCGAAAGAGCGTGCCGACGCGTACCTGGCCGAAGCCACCGATATCTACGATCTCGAATTCCGCATGCGCAAGATCGATCGCGACGCGGCACTGAACCGCCCGTATTCGATCGGCGCGCGCTAAGCGGCGCACACGGGCCTGCCGGCCCGGCATTTCGATGAATCGCGCAAAAGGGCGC
Organism: Burkholderia sp. BCC0397; assembly: GCF_902832865.1. Taxonomy (NCBI): domain Bacteria; kingdom Pseudomonadati; phylum Pseudomonadota; class Betaproteobacteria; order Burkholderiales; family Burkholderiaceae; genus Burkholderia; species Burkholderia sp. BCC0397. Next base: position 408,121 of record NZ_CADFDL010000001.1, read on the forward strand.
GTGCGGCATGATGCCGCACGCGCCCTTTTTGCATTCTGCCGAACCCTGCGTCGCGTCAGACGACCGTCAGGCGCACCGGCACGTTGTTGCGCGTGGCGTTCGAATACGGGCACACGTGGTGCGCCTTCTCGACCAGCGCCTGCGCGTCGGCCTTGTCGAGCCCCGGCAGCGACACGCGCAGCTCGATGTCGAGCCCGAAGCCGCCTGCGTCGTTCGGACCGATGCCCACTTCCGCCGTGACCTGCGTATCGGCCGGCAGCGCCTGCTTGTTCTGGCCCGCGACGAATTTCATCGCACTCAGGAAACAGGCCGAGTAACCTGCGGCAAACAGCTGCTCCGGATTCGTGCCTTCCGCGCCCGTGCCGCCGAGCTCGCGCGGCGCGGCTAGCTTCACTTCCAGCTTGTTGTCGGCGGATACCGCGCGGCCGTCGCGGCCGCCCGTGCTCGTGGCGCTGGTCTTGTACAGAATGTTCATCGTGCAGCTCCTGTCGGGAAGAGAGGGGGAAAGCGGTCCGGTCAGACGGGATGTCGCCGGCCATGAATAAAATATAGAACACTAATCATTAGTGTGCAAATGAAATTTTGAAAAAAAAACCCGGCAGCGCCAGGCGGTCCGTTTGCGCTTGAGTGTCAGCGTTCGTTGGCCACCGACAACGCGTCGCGCAACTGCTGGAGATCGGCGCGCAGCCTGATCAGGAATTCGGGTGTCTGTTGCATCGTGCAAAAGAGGTCGGCGGGCACCGAGCGCGCGCGATCCTTCAGCGCACGGCCTTCCGGCGTCACGCGCACGTTGACGACGCGTTCGTCAGCCGCGCTGCGCACGCGCTCCACGTAGCCGAGCGCTTCCAGCCGCTTGAGCAGCGGCGTGACCGTGGCCGGATCGAGGTCGAGCCGCGCGGCGATATCCTTCACGGCCATGTCGTCGCGCTCCCACAGCACGAGCATCGCGAGATATTGGGGATAGGTCAGCGACAGCTTGTCGAGCAGCGGCTTGTACGCCTTCGTCATCGCGTGCGAAGTCGAGTAAAGCGCGAAGCACAGTTGCTCGTCGAGCGTCTGGGGCAGCGGGGGCAGGCGATCCATGGTTCGGGAAGCGCGGCGGATGCGCGAACGATTTGTACGCAAATTATTTTGCGCGCAAAAGATCGGGTTGAACAGGGGCGACCGAGGCGGCCGATATCGGAAAAGGGGGGAGATCAGAAGCGCCGGGGTGACCACCCAGCGCGGGAAACAGCGTGACGGCCGGCGACATGCGCCGGCCGGGAGAAGGGTCAGCGGCCCGACATCGTCGTGGTCGCGCCCGGTTCCTGCACGCCGAAGCAGCCGCGATAGGTCGCGTAGAACGAGCAGTACAGCATCGTGACGATGATGATCGTCACCGGCATCATGATCGTCAGCGCATACGCGCCGGCGCCGAGCGCCTGCAGCAGCAGCGACAGCGCGAGCGACGTGCCGAGCGCGACGCCGAACCACAGCGCGCCGTACACGACGAACGCGCCGCGATTACGCCAGCAGCTGACGACGCTGAAGAACAGCGCCTTCGCGGGCGGGACGTCATGCCATGCGACCAGCACCGGCGCGAACCAGAACAGCATCGCGACCGGCAGATAGAGCAGCGTCGCGAACATCAGCGCGCCGAACGTGCCTTGCGCGGCCAGCGTCTCGGGCGTCGTATTGGTTTCGTCGGCCGCGCCCATCATCACGTGGAACAGCGCGCCGCCGTCCACGAACGACGAAGCGGCGAACACCAGCACCATCGACGCGACGTAGATCACGCCGAGCGCGAGCAGCCGCTGGGTCGCGATGGTGCCGTACGAGCGAAAGCCGTCGACGAGGATCGTCGGCATCACGGTCTTGCCGGCCACCGTGTCGCGGCACGCGGCCATGAAGCCGACCGCGATGCCGGGAATGAACACCAGCGGCAGCGCCGAGCCGATCACGGGCACCATCGACACCAGCGTAATGGCGAGCAGATACGTGAAGAACAGCGTGATGAACGCGAGCGGATTCCGGCGGAACAGCCAGATGCCTTGACGGAACCAGACATAGCCCGTTTTCGCGGGCACTTCGATCAGTTGCATGCGGTTTGGATCTCGGGAAGCGCGGGCGTATGCGCGATACGCTCCCGCAGAATGCGTTCGAAATGGCCGGGGTCGTGCGGCTTGAGCATCTCGGCCGCGCGCGGCAGGTGGAAGTCGTACAGGCGCGATACCCAGAAGCGGTACGCGCCGGCGCGCAGCATGTCGCTCCAGTGGCGACGTTCCTCGGCCGTGAACGGCCGGACCGTCTGGTACGCGCGCAGCAGCGCATCGGCGCGCGCGACGTCGAGCACGCCGGTCGCGAGGTCGACGCACCAGTCGTTGACGGTGACCGCGACGTCGAACAGCCACTTGTCGCAGCCCGCGAAGTAGAAGTCGAAGAAACCGCCGAGCCGTACGTCGTGGCCGGTGCCGGGCGCCGCGTGCGCGAACAGCACGTTGTCGCGGAACAGGTCGCAATGGCACGGCCCGGCCGGCAGCGCCGCATAGTCGTCCGACGCGAAGAAGCCGGCCTGGTGCGCGAGCTCGCCTTCGAGCAGCGTGCGTTGCGCGTCCGTGATGAACGGCACGATGGCCGGCACGTTCTCCTGCCACCACGGCAGGCTGCGCAGGTTCGGCTGGCTGCGCGGATAGTCGCGGCCCGCGAGGTGCAGGCGCGCGAGCATCTGCCCGACCTCGATGCAGTGTTCGACCCCGGGCGCGAGTTCGGCCGCGCCGTCGAGCTTCGTGACGATCGCGGCCGGCTTGCCGTGCAGCTCGCCGAACAGCGCGCCGTCGTCACGCGGGACCGGGTCCGGTACCGGCACGCCGTGGGCGGCCAGGTGGCGCATCAGGTCGAGGTAGAACGGCAGTTGCTGCGCCGTGAGCTTTTCGAAGATCGTGAGGACGTATTCGCCGCGCGTCGTCGTCAGGAAGAAATTGCTGTTTTCGATACCGGACGGAATGCCGCGGAACGCAAGCACGTCGCCCAGTTCGTAGTGGCGCATCCATTGCGCGAGATCGGAGTCGGAAACAGCGGTGAAAACGGCCATGCGGGATGCGTCAGGTCAGGGTGTCGGCACGCGGGCGGCGTGCAGCGCGACAGCAGGTGAAGGGGCGGCGCGGCGCGGTCGGTGCGCCGCGCCACGGAATCAGTAGCGCAGGTTCAGCGACGGCAGGCGCGTGATCGGGACGCCCGCGTCGTGCGGCTTCGGCGACGTGTCGGGCGTCGAGCTCATCTGGTAGCGCGTGCCGAAGTTCGACTTCACGTCGATCTCGACCGGCTTGCCGCGGTCGCGGTACTCGGTGACTTCGGTGCCGTTCTTGCTCTTTTCGTGGAAGCTCGGCGTGCGGCGGATGTCGGCGAAGTCCACTTTCGACGTGACTTCGGCGCCCGGCCGGTTGATCTTGCGGAGATCGGGCAGGCCGGCGGCTTCGTTGGCCTCGGCCCGGGCCTGCGCGTCGGCGTCAGGCGTGCCGCCGGCGGCGTGAGCGACGCTGGCGGCGGCAAACGCGACGGCAGCGGCGACGAAAATGAGCGGCTTCATGATGAGTCTCCAGTGAACCTACCGATTTTAGCAAATACTGCGCGCCATCCGGCCCCTGCGTGCGCAGGGGCGGCCATAAAGGCGACCGGGTTCCGTGGTAATGTCGTCGGATCTGACGAGGTAATGAAAATGAAGAACGATTTGAGCCGCCGGCACCGTGTGCTGTCGCCCGAAAGCCCGTCGGTCGAGGCTTTCGACGATCCGATCGCCGCCGTCGCGCGGCTGTCCGCCATTTACGACACGAATGCGGGCTTCCTGCGCGATGCATTCGCGCGCTATCGCCGCCACGAAGCGATTACCGAGCACGTCCGCGCGTGCTATCCGTTCGTGCGGATCCGCACCGACGTGAACACGCACGTCGATTCGCGCCGCTCGTACGGCTTCGTCGCGGGCCCCGGGGTATTCGAGACGACGGTCACCCGCCCCGATCTCTTCGCGAACTACTACCGCGAGCAACTGCGCCTGCTGTCGAAGAACCACCATGTCAAGATCGAGATCGGCGTGTCGTCGCAGCCGATTCCGATCCATTTCGCGTTTCCGGAAGGCATCCACCTCGAGGGCGAACTCGATCGCGACCGCCTGCTCGCGATGCGCGACATCTTCGACACGCCCGACCTGTCGTATCTCGACGACCGCATCGTCAACGGCACGTTCGAGCCGGCGCCGGGCGAGCCGCATCCGCTCGCGCTGTTCACCGCCGCGCGCGTCGACTTCTCGCTGCACCGGCTGCGCCACTACACGGCGACGTCGCCCACGCACTTCCAGAACTACGTGCTCTACACGAACTACCAGTTCTACATCGACGAGTTCGTGAAGCTCGGCCGCACGATGATGACGGAAAGCGACGATCCCGAGGTGCGCGCGTACCGCAGCGAGTACAGCGCGTTCGTCGAGCCGGGCGACGTCGTCACGTACAACGCGAACCTCGGCGGCGAACCGGCCGAGGGCACCGCGCCGCCGCGCCTGCCGCAGATGCCCGCGTATCACCTGAAGCGCGCGGACGGCAGCGGAATCACGATGGTCAACATCGGCGTCGGCCCGTCGAACGCGAAGACGATCACCGATCACATCGCGGTGCTGCGTCCGCACGCGTGGGTGATGCTCGGTCACTGCGCGGGGCTGCGCAACACGCAGCGCCTCGGCGACTACGTGCTCGCGCACGGTTACGTGCGGGAAGATCACGTGCTCGACGCCGACCTGCCGCTGTGGGTGCCGATCCCGGCGCTGGCCGAAGTGCAGCTCGCGCTCGAGCGCGGCGTGGCCGAGGTCACGCGGCTGGAGGGCGCGGAACTGAAGCGCGTGATGCGCACCGGCACGGTCGCGAGCGTCGACAACCGCAACTGGGAGCTGCGCGACCATCGCGAGCCGGTGCAGCGGTTGTCGCAAAGCCGCGCGATTGCGCTCGACATGGAAAGCGCGACGATCGCCGCGAACGGCTTCCGCTTCCGGGTGCCGTACGGCACGCTGCTGTGCGTATCGGACAAGCCGCTGCACGGCGAGCTGAAGTTGCCGGGCATGGCCGACACGTTCTATCGCGGGCAGGTCGACCAGCATCTGCAGATCGGCGTGAAGGCGATGGAGATCCTGCGCACGAACGGGCTCGACAAGCTGCATAGCCGCAAGCTGCGGAGCTTCGCGGAAGTGGCGTTTCAGTAACAAGCCCTTGCGGTATAAGGCTCCCCGGATGATCTGGGGAGCCTTCGTGTCTAACATGAGCGTCGGTGTCTAACTTACACGTGTCAATGGAACTGGTTGGACGCGTTCTATTTCGCGTGATTTCGTGTAGTGCGCCGTCATGCTTTCGGTCGTGTGGCCGGCCAGTGATTGCGCTGCCGCGGCCCCCGCTGCCGCTCCAGATCGGTAAGCGCCTTCGCCCGCAGATCGTGGAAGTGCATGCCGATCAGGTACAGCGGACTCGCTTTCTTCGCAGTCTTTCTCCTAGGCCAATCGTGTGCGCCGGCAGGCGCGTTTCCACCCTGAGTACGCGCCGATATAGGTGAGGCGGCCGCCGGCACGGCCGTGCGGATGGGGTGCGTATGCTGTAGTGGTAATCACAAGGTAAGCTTTTCTCCCGGAAGTGAGAGTCTTCCGGAAGATTGTCTTCCGCGCGGGTGGGAGGTTGTGCAGCGGCCTGATACAACTACTTTCGCGGTCGGAGCACCGCGGCGATGAATACTGCGGCGAGCATGCGCCCCGCGGCACCTGGTAGCGGGGCGTTTGCCGAAGAACATCAGGCAAGTCACCGTTCGCAACCGGGAGGTTACGAAGCTGGGATGCGACACGTAAATTACGTAGTCCATAATTTAATGCGCCGAATATTGGATTGGCCTCGATCCTTGTCGGCGTGTAATCACGTGTAATTGAGCACGAGAGGCTATTCATTTAATTTTAGATCCAGGCGAGCACCGGTACAGGTAGCTCGCCGATACCTTTGGATCGCGAGCCGCTCCGGGCTTGCGTTTCAAGGGCGAATTCAAGACGGACGAGGTCGATTATTTCGAAACTATCTTAGGGAAAATATCATGAGCGACGTGGTAATTGAATTCACTGCGGACCCGAGCCGCTGTATCGGAGTTAAGCCTGACTCTAACGAGGCTGGCTTTGTAGGTCCAGGCACGCCGGTAGAGCTACGCTCCCTGACCGACCCGGTGGTACTGAACGTGTGGAATTTCAATGCGACCCTCGGGGCCTTTATTCTCGATCTGACCGACATTCCGGGCGAAAAGAGGTTGGCGCTCGATTTTGCCGGAGGAAAGGCCGCTGCCGAGACCCCCCTCGTCGTGAATTACTTTACCGGTGCGTTATCTCAGCGGTGGAGTCTTACTATTCGGCCGGGATATATCACATCGCTGGCAAACCGGAATCTCGTGATCGACGACCATTTCGACAGTTTGCAAAGCAACAATATGATTTGGGGGTTTCCCTACAACGGGACACAGGCGCAGCGATGGACGGTGCGTAAATTGCTGGATGCGGTAGCCGCCAAAGCGCCTCGATACGCGTAATTGTTTCGTTTTGGCCACTGTCGCCACTACTCTGGCCGAAATTGCCATCGCGTCACATCAAAGGGGCCATCCAGCCCCTTTGTCTATGAGCGAATTACTTGGCGCACTGCCATTTAAGCGTGGCTTTACGCCGTTATCAACGCGCAATAACGGGTAACGTGTCGAACCCGGTCATGTGTTCCACCATTACATCGTCCACTTCCCGCCGCCAGCGCCGCACTCACCACTGCACCGGTTCGATCGTCCGGTCGAAGGCCGCTTCGAGCAACGTGGTTTCGCGTTCGTCGAGCGTGAGGTCGAGTGCCGCGAGCGCATCGGCCATGTGATGCGGCTTCGACAATCCGATGATCGGCGCGGTGACGCCTGGGCGCCGCAGCGCCCAGGCGAGCGCGACCCGGGCGGGAGGCACGCCGCGCGCCTGCGCCGCTTGCCTGACCGCTTCGACGGTCGCGGCAACCGTGTCGCGGCCATCGTACCAGGACACCATCTGCTGGTCGGTCGCGGCCCGCGTCGTCTCCGCGCCGCGCGAGCCGGCCAGCAGCCCGCGACCGAGCGGGGACCATGGCGTGTAGGCGATGCCTTCTTCGATGCACAGCGGCAGCATGTCGCGCTCGTCCTCCCGGCAGATCAGGCTGTACTGGCTCTGCATCGACACGAACCGCGCGAGGCCGTGATGCTGCTGGAAGGCGAGCATCTTCATGAATTGCCACGCATGCATCGACGATGCACCGAGATAGCGGACCTTGCCGCTCCTCACGAGGGTATCGAGCGCGTCGAGCGTTTCTTCGATCGGCGTATCCGGATCGAACCGGTGGATGACGTAGAGATCGACGTAATTGGTCCCGAGGCGCTGCAGCGACGCATCGATGCTCGCGAGCAGATGCTTGCGCGACAGCCCGCGCGCATTCGGCCCGTCGCCGGTCGGAAAGAACGCCTTGGTGGCGATCACCGCGTCGTCGCGCGTCGCGAAGTCGCGTAGCGCGCGGCCGAGAATGCGCTCGCTTTCGCCGCCCGAGTAGATGTCGGCCGTATCGAAGAACGTCACGCCCGCCTCGAGCGCCGCGCGGATGAACGGGCGCGCCACGTCCTCGGTCACGACCCACGGTCGCCACGACGGATGGCCGTAGGTCATGCAGCCCAGGCACAGTTTCGACACCTTCAGCCCGGACGTTCCCAGTCTCACGTACTCCATCGGTTCGATCTCCGTTGCGGTGCCGGTCAGCGCATGCCGCCGATCGTGTAGCCGCCGTCGACGAGGATCGATTCGCCGGTCACGAAGCGTGCTTCGTCGCTGCAGAGCCAGACGGCCGCGTCCGCGACGTCTTCGGGGGTGCCGATCCGCCGTGCCGGCGTGAACGCGGCGAACGGGCGAAACATCTCGTCGTCGCCGAAGCGGCGCGCCATCGGCGTGTCGATGATGCCCGGGTTCACGTTGTTGATCCGGATGCCGTGCGGGCCGCCTTCGAGCGCGACCGCGCGCACCAGCGCATCGAGCGCGCCCTTGCTCGCGGAATAGGTCGACGAGCCGGCCAGCGCGCCTTTCGCGAGCCACGACGACGTGTTGACGATCGCACCGCCGCCGTGCGCGAGCATCGCCTCCATCTCGTATTTGATCGACAGCCACGTCCCCTTGAGATTGGTGGCGATCACGTTGTCGAAGTCGGCTTCCGTCTGTTCCACGATCGGCGCGAACGTGCCTTCCGTGCCGGCATTGTTGAAGGCCGCATGCAACGCGCCGTAGCGTTCGATCGTCGTGTCGACGAGGGCGCGCACACCAGCGGCGGAGCCGACGTCGACGGCCACCGCGAACGCTTCGCCGCCGCGTTCGGCAATCGCCCGCACGGTGTCGTCGAGCGGCGCCGCGCGCCGCCCGGCGACGACGACGCGAGCGCCGTCTCGCGCGAACGCGAGTGCGGCCGCCCGGCCGATACCGGTGCCGCCGCCGGTGACGAGCGCGACGCGACCGGCGAGCCGGTGCCGTATCGTGGCGGAAGGCGTTGATAAGATGCGTGAATCGGACATGATGTGCAGCGCTCCGTGTTGGGGTGAAATGCGCCGGCCGCTCAGTCTTCGCCGTCCGCAACCGTCAGCGGTGCGCCGGGCGTGCCCGCGTAGAACACGATCAGCTCGGCGGTTTCATCGCCGGTCTCGCCGCGATGAGCGCCGTCGACCATTTCCGGCACCACGTCGCCGGGGCCGAGCGCCAGCCGCTTGCCGTCGCTTCGGCGCACGGCGGTCAGGTGGCCCGACAGCACGTAGCCGATATTGATCGACGGATGCGTGTGCCACGGCAGGACGGCGTGCGGCGGAATGCGGTAGCGTACGACCGTCACCTCCGGTCGAGCCGTCGGATAGGCGCGGTAGGGCGAGCCGTCCCACGCGCGGGTGGTTTGCAGCAGCACCGTCTCGACGGCACGGGCGGGCGCGCCGCTCTGTTGCGCGAGTGCGGGCTTTGCCGCACCGGCGACGATCGACACAGCCGCGACGGCGGCCCGGAAGGCGGTGGAAAACGAGCGCGGTTTCATGATGAGCGGCCCGTGCGGGCTGATCGTTGAAGACGGCGCCATTGTGCGAAGCGGAACGGCACGCGACTAGCACCGGACCGGTTGAAACCGATTCAACTTGACGGAGCGGTGGAGCGGCGCCATGGACGAATGCCGGGGCAGGCCCGGCTCGACGGGAGCATCGAATGGATCGTTTGAAGGCGCTGACGGTATTCGTCCGCGTCGCCGTCGCGGGCGGCATCAGCGCGGGGGCCCGCGAGCTCGGCATGACGCCGCAGGCGGCCAGCAAACAGGTCGCCGCGCTGGAGGCGATGCTGAACGTTCGCTTGTTCCAGCGTTCGACGCACCGGATCGCACTGACGGTCGAGGGCGAGCGCCTGCTGGCGCAATGCCGCGGTGCCGTCGGCGAACTGGAGACCGCGCTGCGCATGCTCGACGACGATCGCGCGCACGCGGTCGGCACGCTGCGCGTCGCGGCACCTTATTCGCTGGCGCGGCGTTTTCTTGCGCCGTTGCTCGGCGAGTTCTGCGACCAGCATCCTGGCATGACCGCCGAGCTGATCGTCAGCGACGACATGGCCGACATCGTCGAACAGCGAATCGACCTCGCGGTGCGGACCGGCGATCTGCCCGACAGCGGGCTGATCGCGCGGCGCATCGCCGAGCTGCAATTGGTCGTGTGCGCGGCGCCCGCGTATTTGCGCCGCCATGGCGCGCCGCAGACGATCGACGCGTTGCGCGACCATCGTTGCACCGCGTTCCTGTATCCGCGCACGGGCAAGCCGTTTCCGTGGGAATTCCTCGTCGACGGCCGGGTCGATTCGCGTCAGATCGATCCGTTCATCGCGACCAACGACATCGACGCGGAACTCGACACGGTACTGAGTGGCGCCGCGATCGGCCAGTTCTTCGGCTATTCGGTTCACGAGCATGTCCGCGAAGGGCGGCTCGTGCCGTTGCTGACCCGGCATGTCACCTGCCGGTACGGTCTCTACCTGTGCATGCCGCAGCGCGAGCATCTACCGCGCCGGAACCGTTTGCTGATGGATTTCCTCGTCGCCCGGCTCGGCGCGCATCCTGACCTGGCGCCGCTTTCGTTTGCGGAGACGCGTGCTTGACGTGTTGCTCGATCGACGGCGAGGTAGCGGCTGACGCCCGTTTCATCCTGCCGGTGTGATTCGGCCGAAAAACGGCGCCCGGCGCGCGTTGTGCAAAGCGACAAGGCCGCCCGGCACCGAAGTGCGCGAGCGGCCTTGCAGGGGCGAACGGCCGTGCTGTGTTTCTGTCGTTCAGCACTCGCCTTTTTTCGCATGCCCCGGCGGGCAGTGATAGCCGCCATGGCCGTGATGACGCTCGCGATCTTCCCACTCGCGGCGTTCCCAGTAGCGGCGGCCGTCCCAGTAGCGGTCGCCGTGCCAGCCGACGATGACCGCCGGTGCCGGGGCGACCACGACGGGCGCGGGCGCGACGACGACCGGCGGGGGCGTGCCGATGTTGACGTCGACGTTGACGGCGTGAGCGAGGCCGGACAGCGAAAGGCCGAGGCCGGCGAAAGCGAGGGCGATCAGCGAGCGTTGCATGTTCTTTTCCGTGGTGTCGTGATGAATGGGCCGACGCGACGCGATGGAAGCGAGGGGGACCGTTCCACCGGGGGAACGCCGCGTCGACACAATGCAGTGTGCTGCCGTGCGACGGAAAAGGCGAGTCGTGATTATTACGGAGGGTTGGCGGTGCGCCGGCGCGCGGCGGGCCATCCATTTGACAGTGACTGGCCGCCGATGCGGCTGATCCCGCCGCATCGCGCAGCGCCGACTGCGGGGATTTGACATTCGACCGCGCGTGACGGCGAACGGCATTAACAGCGCGTTACAAAGTCACGCCCGGCGGGCCGCCGGACGCGAGTTCGTTGCGTGAAAAGCACGACGCCGGCCGTCGGGCCGGCTGTCGTCACTGACCGGTTACAGATAGAACATCCGGTCTTCTTCCGGGCGCGGCGGATGACCTTCCTCGTCCGAACCTTCTTCCTCGCCGCTGTCCTCGTAGAACGCGAGCACCGCGTCGAGCACCTGGTCCGGATCGTCGATCACCTGCATCAGATCCATGTCTTCCGGATTGATCAGGCCCATCGGAATCAGTTGATCGCGGAACCATTGCAGCAGCCCCTGCCAGAAGTCGCTGCCGACGAGGATGATCGGCACGAGGCGCGACTTCTTCGTCTGGATCAGCGTGAGCACTTCGGACAGTTCGTCGAGCGTGCCGAAGCCGCCCGGCATCACGATCACCGCATCCGAGTTCTTCACGAACGTGACCTTGCGCGTGAAGAAGTGGCGGAAGCGCAGCGAGATGTCCTGATAGTGGTTGCCGGCCTGCTCGTGCGGCAACTCGATGTTCAGGCCGACCGACGGCGCCTTGCCGGCGTGCGCACCCTTGTTCGCGGCTTCCATGATGCCGGGGCCGCCGCCGGAGATCACCGCGAAGCCGGCGTCCGACAGCTTGCGCGCGATCTGCGCGGCGAGCTTGTAGTGCGGCGTATCGGGTTTGAGGCGGGCAGAACCGTAGATGCTGACAGCCGGGCGGATCTCCGACAGGTACTCGGTCGCCTCGATAAACTCTGCCATAATCGTGAACATCTGCCACGATGCGCGGGCCTTCTTGGCCGTCGCGCGTTCTTGATCTGCGAGCGAACGCAGACTCGGAATCACTTTTCTCTTGTTCATAATGCCTGAAGAACGAAATCTGGAAGGTAAGACCCTGCTATTGGTTGACGGTTCGAGCTATCTGTATCGGGCTTACCATGCGATGCCTGATTTGCGTGGCCCTGGCGGGGAGCCGACCGGAGCGCTCTACGGAATCATCAACATGCTGCGCCGTATGCGCAAGGAAGTCAGTGCAGAGTATAGCGCTTGCGTGTTCGATGCAAAGGGCAAGACGTTCCGCGACGACCTTTATGCCGACTATAAGGCAAACCGTCCGTCGATGCCTCCCGATCTCGCGTTGCAGGTCGAACCGATCCACGGCGCCGTGCGCGCGCTCGGCTGGCCGCTGCTGATGGTGGAAGGCGTCGAGGCCGACGACGTGATCGGCACGCTCGCGCGCGAAGCCGAACGGCACGGGATGAACGTGATCGTGTCGACCGGCGACAAGGATCTCGCGCAGCTCGTGACCGAGCGCGTCACGCTCGTCAACACGATGACCAACGAGACGCTCGACCGCGACGGCGTGCTCGCGAAGTTCGGCGTGCCGCCGGAGCGCATCATCGACTACCTCGCGCTGATCGGCGACACCGTCGACAACGTGCCGGGCGTCGAGAAGTGCGGGCCGAAGACGGCCGTGAAATGGCTGTCGCAATACGACAGCCTCGACGGCGTGATCGAACACGCGGGGGACATCAAGGGCGTGGTCGGCGACAACCTGCGCCGCGCGCTCGATTTCCTGCCGCTCGGCCGCCAGCTCGTGACCGTCGATACGGCCTGCGATCTCGCGCCGCATCTCGAATCGATCGAAGCATCGCTGAAGAGCGACGGCGAGGCGCGCGACCTGTTGCGCGACATCTTCGCACGCTACGGCTTCAAGACGTGGCTGCGCGAAGTCGACAGCGCACCGGCCGAAGGCAACGGCGCCGATGTGCCGGAAGGCGAGCCGGCCCCGGTGATCGCAACCGACGTCGTGCGCGAATACGACACGATCCAGACCTGGGAACAGTTCGACGCGTGGTTCGCGAAGATCGACGCGGCTGCGCTGACCGCGTTCGACACCGAGACGACCGCGCTCGATCCGATGCTCGCGCGGCTCGTCGGCCTGTCGTTCTCGGTCGAGCCGGGCAAGGCGGCCTACCTGCCGGTCGCGCACCGCGGCCCCGACATGCCCGAGCAGCTTCCGCTCGACGAAGTACTCGCGCGCCTGAAGCCGTGGCTCGAATCGGCCGATCGCAAGAAGGTCGGCCAGCACCTGAAGTACGACGCACAGGTGCTCGCGAACTACGACATCGCGCTGAACGGCATCGAGCATGACACGCTGCTCGAATCGTACGTGGTCGAATCGCACCGCACGCACGACATGGACAGCCTCGCGCTGCGTCATCTGGGCGTCAAGACGATCAAGTACGAGGACGTCGCCGGCAAGGGCGCGAAGCAGATCGGTTTCGACGAAGTGGCGCTCGCACAGGCCGCGGAATATGCAGCCGAGGACGCCGACATCACGCTGCAGCTCCATCACGTACTGTATCCGCAGGTCGCGCGCGAGCCGGGCCTCGAGCGCGTGTACCGCGAGATCGAGATGCCGGTGTCGCTCGTGCTGCGCAAGATGGAACGCACGGGCGTGCTGATCGACGATGCGCGCCTGCACGCGCAGAGCACCGAAATCGCGACGCGCCTGATCGAGCTCGAGGGCCAGGCGTACGAACTGGCGGGCGGCGAATTCAATCTCGGCTCGCCGAAGCAGATCGGGCAGATCTTCTTCGAGAAGCTGCAACTGCCGGTCGTGAAGAAGACGCCGAGCGGCGCGCCGTCGACCGACGAGGAAGTGCTGCAGAAGCTGGCCGAGGACTACCCGCTGCCGAAGCTGCTGCTCGAGCATCGCGGGCTGTCGAAGCTGAAGTCGACCTATACCGACAAGCTGCCACGCATGGTGAACCCGGCCACCGGCCGCGTGCACACGAACTATGCGCAAGCGGTCGCGGTGACGGGCCGGCTTGCCTCGAACGACCCCAATCTTCAGAACATTCCGGTGCGCACGGCCGAAGGCCGGCGCATCCGCGAGGCGTTCATCGCCTCGCCGGGCCACCGGATCGTGTCGGCCGACTATTCGCAGATCGAACTGCGGATCATGGCGCACATTTCGGGCGACGCATCGCTGCTGCGCGCGTTCGCGCAGGGCGAGGACATCCACCGCGCGACGGCCGCCGAGGTGTTCGGCGTGACGCCGCTGGAGGTCAATTCCGACCAGCGCCGGATCGCGAAGGTGATCAACTTCGGGCTCATCTACGGGATGAGCGCGTTCGGGCTCGCGTCGAACCTCGGCATCACGCGCGACGCGGCGAAGCTCTATATCGACCGCTATTTCGCCCGCTATCCGGGCGTCGCGCAGTACATGGAAGACACGCGCGCGACCGCGAAGGAGAAGGGCTACGTCGAAACCGTTTTCGGTCGCCGCCTGTGGCTGCCGGAGATCAACGGCGGCAACGGCCCGCGCCGCCAGGCGGCCGAGCGCGCGGCGATCAATGCACCGATGCAGGGCACGGCGGCCGACCTGATCAAGCTGTCGATGATCGCGGTGGACGACTGGCTCACGCGCGACAGGCTTGCGTCGCGGATGATCATGCAGGTGCACGATGAACTGGTGCTCGAGGTGCCCGAAAGCGAGCTGTCGCTCGTGCGCGAGAAACTGCCGGAAATGATGTGCGGCGTCGCGAAGCTGAAGGTGCCGCTGGTCGCCGAAGTGGGTGCCGGCGCGAACTGGGAAGAGGCACACTGACGCACCCCCGCGCGATTCCCGTTTCCCGCGGCATATTGTTGCAGGGATGCTGAATATCGAGATGGTTTGCTTGTGGTCAACGCGCAAGCTCCCGGACAATGCATGTCAGTCATGTCATTGACGCGGGGGCGGCGCGCCCCGCGTTCCGGATCGGCCGCATCGAAGTGCTTCGAACTGCACATCGATGATGTCCGAACCGGTTAATCCACCGGGCGGCGCGAGTACATCGCGTTTGCTTCATCCGGCGGCAGCAGTTTCGAATCGCAAAGGGGGAATCAGATGCATCGGATCATCATCGTAGGCGGAGGCGCGGGCGGCCTGGAACTGGCGACGCGGCTCGGCGATCGTTACGGCGCGCGCGGCAATCGTCCCGCGCGTGCGCTTGTCACGCTCGTCGACCGCAATCCGACGCACATCTGGAAACCGCTGCTGCACGAGGTCGCGGCCGGCAGCATGGACCCGTTCACGCAGGAGCTCGAGTATGCGGCGCAGGCGCGCTGGCACGGCTTTGAGTTCCAGCAGGGCGAACTGACCGGGCTCGACCGCGCGGCGAAGCGCGTCACGCTGTCGCCCCTCAACGACAGCGACGGCGCGGAACTGTTGCCGGCGCGCGAGCTGGAATACGACACGCTCGTGATCGCGATCGGCAGCACGACTCACTTCTTCGGCGTGCAGGGTGCGCCGGAAAACGCGATCGCACTCGATACGGTCGGGGAGGCCGAACGCTTCCGCAAGCGCTTGATCGCGGCATGCATGCGCGCCGAGCACCAGGCGCCGGCACCGACCGCGCCGGGCGAGTCGGCCGAGCCGCGCATCCAGGTCGTGATCGTCGGCGGCGGCGCGACGGGCGTCGAGTTGTCCGCGGAACTGCGCAATACCGCGCAGGTGCTGTCCGTGTACGGCCTGCACAAGCTCGATCCGCGCCATGACGTCGGCATCGTGCTGATCGAATCGGGGCCGCGGATCCTGCCGGCACTGCAGGAGCGCGTGTCGACGGCGACGGCCGAACTGCTCGAAAAGCTCGGCGTGCGGCTGATGCTCAGCGAGCGCGTGACCGAGGTGGCGCCCGGGTTCGTGCATACCGCGAGCGGCAAGGCGGTGCGTGCGGACCTGACGGTCTGGGCGGCCGGCATCAAGGCGCCGTCCGTGCTGTCGCACCTCGACGGCCTCCAGGTCAACAAGCTCGGGCAGCTCGACGTGCGCCGCACGCTGCAGACCTTCACCGACGACAACGTGTTCGCACTCGGCGATTGCGCAGCCTGCGCATGGCCCGGCAACGAGCGCAACGTACCGCCGCGCGCGCAGGCGGCGCACCAGCAGGCGAGTTTCCTGCTGAAGGCGATCGGCTGCCGGCTCGAGGGGCGCCCGCTGCCCGAGTTCACGTATCGCGATTTCGGTTCGCTCGTGTCGCTCGGTCACTTCAGCGCGGTCGGCAACCTGATGGGCGGGCTGATCGGCGGCAACATGCTGATCGAAGGGCTGTTCGCGCGCTTCATGTACATGTCGTTGTACCGGCTGCACATCGCGGCGCTGCACGGTTATCCGCGGATGATCCTCGACACGGTCGCGCACTGGCTGCGGCGCACGACGCTGCCGCGCGTCAAGCTGCACTGATCGCGCGCTTGCATGCGGAGCGGGCGGGGAATGCGCATGTCGTGCGTGTTCCCCGCCCGTTTTTCTTTTCGATTCGCAAAACTTCGGTTGCGCAACGAACCTCGATACGCGCTACCTCACGGTGATTCGGCGGGCCGCTGGCGGGCTGCCGCGCGATGATCGATTCGAGCGCCGCAACGCGCCGTAATCGAGTCTTACACATCCGACAGTTGACGCGACAACGGATTATTGGGCATCTTGTCCGGGTTTTCGTTTGCGGCGGGGTGCCAACCGCCGCGACATCCGCGCCGTGCGCCGGCGCGATGCCCCGTCATGCCGTATCCGCGATCGTGACGGCGGCGCCCAATCGAGGAGTGCATTCATGTTGAAACCCGAAGTCGACAGCCTGGTCCCCCATATCCCGTTCTCGCGCCGCAAGTTCATGCAGGCCGCGCTGGGCGGCACCTTCGCGGCGGCCGTGCTGCCCGTGTCGGCGCAGACGGTCACGACCGACAGCACGGGGCTGGACGTCGATACCATCGAGATCCGCTCGGGCGATGCGAGCGTGCCGGCTTATCGCGCCCAGCCGGTCGACAAGACGAACCTGCCGGTCGTCATCGTGATTCACGAGATCTTCGGCGTGCACGCGCATATCGCCGATGTGTGCCGGCGCTTCGCGAAGCTCGGCTATCTCGCGATCGCGCCCGACCTGTTCGCGCGGCAGGGCAACGCAGCGAAGTATCCGACGATGAGGGAGCTGTACGACCACATCATCAGCAAGGTGCCGGACCGGCAGGTCACCGAGGATCTCGACGCGACGGTCGCGTGGGCCGGCAAGAACGGCGGCGACCTGACGCGTCTCGGCGTGACCGGGTTCTGCTGGGGCGGCCGCCAGGCGTGGCTGTATGCGGAACACAATCCGCACGTGCGAGCTGCCGTGGCGTGGTACGGGTTCGTCGAAGGCAAGACCGACGAGATGACGCCGTTCAACCCGGTCGACCATGCGTCGTTGCTGAAGGTGCCGGTGCTCGGGCTGTACGGCGAGAAGGATCAGAACATCACGCAGGCATCGCTCGCGGACATGCGCAAGGCGATCCAGACGAGCGATTCGAAGCTCGCGCGCGAATCGGAGATCGTCGTGTATCCGGACGCCGGTCACGCGTTCTTCGCCGACTATCGGCCGAGTTACGTGAAAGGCGACGCCGAGGACGGCTGGAAGCGCGCGATCGAGTGGTTCCACAAGTACGGCGTGATGTAAACGACGAGCGGCGGCACCGGCCGCCGCTTCATCCTCGTCGCGCCGCGCGGGGGCTCAAGGATTCGGGCCGGTCGCGATCGGCCGCGACGGATCGGCGCTCCATTCGCTCCACGAACCCGGGTACAGCGACGCGCCGTGCAGGCCCGCCACTTCCAGCGCCAGCGCATTGTGGCATGCGGTGACGCCGGAGCCGCATTGCAGGATCACGCGGTTCGGCTCGGTGCCGGCCAGCACGGTGGCGAACGCCTCGCGCAATTCATGGCCGGTCTTGAAGCGGCCGTCGGCGGCCAGGTTGTCCTTGAAGAAGCGGTTGCGCGCGCCGGGAATGTGGCCGCCCACCGGATCGATCGTTTCATTTTCGCCGCGATAGCGATCCGGTGCGCGTGCATCGATCACGACGCGCGCGTGCGACGACACGTTCGCGAGCACGGCCGCGGCATCGACCGTCGATTCGAGCGGCGTTCCCGAGCGGAAGTCGCCGGCGGCCGATTGCGGCACGTCGGTCGTCAGCGGCTGTCCGGCCGCTTCCCAGGCCTGCAGGCCGCCGTCGAGCACGGCGACCGAATCGTGGCCGAGCCAGCGCAGCAGCCACCACAGGCGCGCCGCATAGGCGCCGCCTTGCGCGTCGTACGCGACGACCTGCTGACCCTGCTTGAGGCCGCGGCTGGCGAGCAGCGTGGCGAGCGCGTCGCGGGTCGGCAGCGGATGGCGGCCGTTGGTGCCTGTCTTGCGGCCCGACAGGTCGCGGTCGAGATGAAGATATTGCGCGCCGGGGAGGTGACCGGCCGCGTAGGCGGCTTCGCCGGCGCCCGGATCGGCGAGATCGAAGCGGCAGTCGAACAGCGCGACGCTGCCGGGCGCCGCGGCCAGGCGCTCGGCGAGATTGGCGGCGGAGATGAGCGTGGTGTAATGAGTGTGTGGCATGACGGCTCCCTGGAGTGCGAATGACCTGACACTCCAAGTCTAAACAAAAAAAGACGGGCCGAAGCCCGTCTTTTCGTTCGCCGGCGGCCGCGCGGCGTCAAAGCGCCGCACCCGCTGTCAGAGGTCGCCGAGGTGGCGGCGCAGGAACTCGTGGAAGTGCTGCATGCCGTCTTCCATCGGGCTCTGGTACGGGCCGACCTGCGACTCGCCGCGGGCCATCAGCGCGCGGCGGCCGGCGTCCATCCGCATCGCGATCTCGTCGTCCTCGACGGCCGTTTCCATATAGGCGGCACGCTCGGCCTCGACGAATTCGCGTTCGAACAGGGCGATTTCCTCGGGATAATAGAACTCGACGATGTTGGTCGTCTTCTGCGGCCCGCGCGGAATCAGCCACGACACGACCAGCACGTGCGGATACCACTCGATCATCAGGCCCGGGTAGTAGACCATCCAGATCGCGCCGAACTCCGGCGGTACGCCATTGCGGAACTTCAGCACCTGCTCGTGCCATTTCTGGTAGGTCGTGCTGCCCGGTTTCGCGAGGGCGTTGTGCACGCCGACCGTCTGCACGCTGTACCAGTCGCCGAACTCCCATTTGAGATCGTCGCACGACACGAAGCTGCCGAGGCCCGGGTGGAACGGGACGACGTGATAATCCTCGAGGTAGACCTCGATGAACGTCTTCCAGTTGTAATCGCACTCGTGCACTTCGACGTGATCGAACTGGTACTCGGAGAAGTCGAAGTGATGCTTCGTGCCGAGGTTGGCGAGGTCGCGCGCGACATTGCGCCCCTCGGCCTCGAACAGCAGCCCCTGCCAATTCTGCAGCGGGCTCTTGCCGAGGTTCAGGCACGGTTTGTCGGGGAAGTGCGGCGCGCCGAGCAGCTGGCCTTCCAGATCGTACGTCCAGCGGTGCAGCGGGCACACGATGTTCTGCGCATGGCCGCGCCCGTTGAGCATGATCGCCTGCCGGTGGCGGCACACGTTCGACAGCAGTTCGATCTGGTTCGTCTGGTTACGGACCAGCACGCGGCCTTCCTTCTCGGACGGCAGCGCAAAATAGTCTCCCGCCTCGGGCACCATCAACTCGTGCCCGACGTAACGAGGTCCTTTCTTGAAGAGGGTTTCGATCTCGCGCTCGAGTAGCGCCTCATCGAAATATGCAGTGACTGGAAGCTGGCTGTGGGCCGACTTCAACTGAAGCGCATCGCTCAGATTGGACATTCCCACTCCCGGTGTTAGCGTGAAAGCAGTGAACAACCCAACCATCGAAAAATCGATTTAGGGAAACGGGGAATTATACCCGGTTCGCCTCCCAAGGCTAGGATTAAGTGCCTGATTTGTGTCAATTTTTTGTCGGGCGACCGTCGAAAGGCGCACACTGTGCGTCGGAGATGGGGCCGGAATTGTGCGCGGGCGCCCACGACGGCAGGTCGGAAAATTCTCTTTTGCCGTAGAATGTCCGACTTGTTTTGAAATTTGACACCCTCGTCCATGGCGAAAACCGCATCCCCAGGCGCCACGCCGCCCGGCAATGACACCGAACCGTTGCCGGACAATTACGAGATGGCGCTCGCGGAACTCGAGACGCTGGTTGCCCGGATGGAAGGCGGCGCGTTGAGCCTCGAGGATTCGCTGGCGGCGTATCGCCGCGGTGCGGCCCTCGTTGCGTTTTGCCAACAGCAGCTCGAGAAAGTGGAGCAGCAGGTTCGCGTGCTCGACGGCGCGACGCTGAAGCCGCTTTCGTCCGGAACGGCCGCCACGGACGGCGAAGACGACGATCTATGACATTCGAACAATGGATGCGGTCCGTGCTTGACCGTGTCGAGGACGCACTCGGCCACTATCTGCCGGCTGAAACCGCGATGCCCGCGAAACTTCACGAGGCGATGCGCTACGCGGTCCTCGGTGGCGGCAAACGCGTTCGCCCGCTGCTGTGCCATGCAGCAGGCGAGCTGACCGGTGCGACGGAGGCGGCACGCAACGCCGCGGCGGCGGCGCTGGAGATGATCCACGTCTACTCGCTCGTGCACGACGACATGCCGTGCATGGACGACGACGCGCTGCGTCGCGGCAAACCGACCGTGCACGTGCAGTACGACGAGCCGACGGCGCTGCTGGTCGGCGACGCGCTGCAGTCGCAGGCGTTCGTGGCGCTGACCGACGCCGATGCGCTGTCGCCGGTGCAGCAGGCGGCGCTCGTGCGCGAGCTGGCGCTCGCGAGCGGCTCGATCGGCATGGCCGGCGGGCAGGCGATCGACCTGGCGAGCGTCGGCCTGAAGCTGACGCGCGAACAGCTCGAGACGATGCACCGGATGAAGACGGGCGCATTGCTGCGCGCGGCCGTGCGGATGGGCGCGCTGGCCGGCGAGACGCCTTCGGCGGAAACGATGGCCGCGCTGGATGTCTACGCGGGGGCCGTGGGTCTGGCCTTCCAGGTCGTCGACGACATTCTCGACGTCACGACCGATTCGGCGACGCTCGGCAAGACGGCCGGCAAGGACGCGGCGAACGACAAGCCGACCTATGTATCGATCCTCGGTCTCGAGGCGTCGCGCGAGCTGGCAGCGCAGCTGCGCGCCGAAGCGCACGACGCGCTGAAACCGTTCGGCGCACACGCACAGCGTCTCGCCGAACTTGCCGACCTGGTAGTGAACCGGGTCAGCTGACGCGAAAGCCCGCCGCCGCGCACACGCTACGGTGCGTGCAAAAGAATGCGGGCGCGTTTGATTTCCTACAATGGAACGACGATGTACGACTTGCTGAAAACCATCGACGACCCGGCGGATTTGCGCCGCCTCGATCGTCGCCAACTGCAACCGCTCGCGGATGAACTGCGCGCGTTCGTGCTCGACAGCGTGTCGAAGACGGGCGGCCATTTGTCGTCCAATCTCGGGACGGTCGAGCTGACGATCGCGTTGCACTACGTGTTCAACACGCCGAACGATCGCATCGTCTGGGACGTGGGTCACCAGACCTACCCGCACAAGATCCTGACGGGCCGCCGCGACCAGATGCATTCGCTGCGTCAGCAGGACGGCATCTCGGGTTTCCCGCGCCGTTCGGAGTCGGAATACGACACGTTCGGCACCGCGCACTCGAGCACGTCGATCTCGGCCGCGCTCGGCATGGCGATCGGCAGCCAGCTGAACGGCGACGACCGCTTCTCGATCGCCGTGATCGGCGACGGCGCGATGACGGCCGGCATGGCGTTCGAGGCGATGAACAACGCGGGCGTGTCGGAAGATGCGAAAGTGCTCGTGATCCTGAACGACAACGACATGTCGATCTCGCCGCCGGTCGGCGCGCTGAATCGCCATCTCGCCCGCCTGATGTCGGGCCGCTTCTATGCGGCTGCGCGCGCAGGCGTCGAGCGCGTGCTGAGCGTGGCGCCCCCGGTGCTCGAACTCGCGCGCAAGCTCGAGGAGCACGCGAAGGGCATGGTCGTGCCGGCCACGCTGTTCGAGGAATTCGGCTTCAACTACATCGGCCCGATCGACGGTCACGATCTCGATTCGCTGATCCCGACGCTGCAGAACATCCGCGAACTGCGCGGCCCGCAGTTCCTGCACGTGGTGACGAAGAAAGGCCAGGGCTACAAGCTCGCTGAAGCCGATCCGGTGCTCTATCACGGCCCCGGCAAGTTCAACCCGGCCGAAGGCATCAAGCCGTCGACGACACCCGCGAAGAAGACGTATACGCAGGTGTTCGGCGAGTGGCTGTGCGACGAAGCCGAGCGCGATACGCGCGTGGTCGGCATCACGCCCGCGATGCGCGAAGGCTCGGGCATGGTCGAATTCGAGAAGCGCTTCAAGGATCGCTACTACGACGTCGGCATCGCCGAGCAGCACGCGGTGACGTTCGCGGGCGGCCTCGCGACCGAAGGGCTGAAGCCCGTCGTCGCGATCTACTCGACGTTCCTGCAACGTGCGTACGATCAACTGATCCACGACGTCGCGCTGCAGAACCTGCCGGTCGTGTTCGCGATCGACCGCGCGGGCCTCGTCGGCGCGGACGGCGCGACGCATGCGGGCGCGTACGATCTCGCGTTCATGCGCTGCATCCCGAACATGACGATCATGGCCGCATCCGATGAGAACGAATGCCGCCAGATGCTGCACACCGCGCTGCAGCAGCCGAACCCGACCGCGGTGCGCTATCCGCGCGGCGCGGGCACGGGCGTGGCGACGGTGAAGGAATTCACCGAGATCCCGCTCGGCAAGGGTGAAGTGCGTCGCCGGACGTCGCAGCCGGAAGGCAAGCGCGTCGCGATCCTCGCGTTCGGCACGATGGTCGCACCGTCGCTCGCTGCTGCCGAGGAGCTCGATGCAACGGTCGCGAACATGCGCTTCGTGAAGCCGGTCGATGCGGCGCTCGTGCGCGAACTCGCCGAAACGCACGACTACCTCGTCACGGTCGAGGAAGGCTGCGTGATGGGTGGCGCGGGCTCGGCCTGCGTCGAAGCCCTGATGGAGAGTGGGGTTATCCGACCCGTAATACAATTGGGCCTCCCTGACCAGTTCATCGATCACGGCGACCCCGCGAAGCTGCTGTCGCAATGCGGCCTCGACGGCGCGGGCATCGCGAAATCGATTCGCGAACGCTTTCTGAGCCCGGCGGCCGATGTCGCCGATCAGGCGAAGCGCGTCGCATAAGCTGGCGCCGCCCGCGGGCGGCGTCGGTGCGACTGGCGCAACCGGTCTTCATTGATGCGGAAAACATGGGCCTGCGGGCCCATGTTGCTTTTCCGGCTGCTGCGTGACGCGGCGTGCGCGTCGTCGGACGCGCGGCTTACAAGGATTGAACAAAGATGAACCAGATGAACCCCGCCTTCGTGATGCCCGACGTGCAGAGCACGGTGGATACCCGTCAGATCCCGATTCAGCGCGTGGGCGTGAAGGCGGTCCGGCATCCGTTGACGGTGTGCACCGAAAGCGGCGACGTGCAGCCGACCGTCGGCGTCTGGAACCTCGACGTGCGCCTGCCGGCCGATCAGAAGGGCACGCACATGTCGCGCTTCGTCGCGTTGCTCGAAGAGAATCGCGCGCCGCTGACGGTCGAGCGCTTCCGCGCGATGCTCGCGTCGATGCTCGAGAAGCTCGAAGCCGAGGCCGGCCGCATCGAAGTCACGTTCCCGTATTTCGTGAACAAGACGGCGCCGGTGTCGGGCGTGCAGAGCCTGCTCGACTATGAGGTGACGCTCGCGGGCGAAAGCCGCAACGGCGACACGCGCCTGTTCCTGAAGGTGCTCGTGCCGGTAACGAGCCTGTGCCCGTGCTCGAAGAAGATCTCGCAGTACGGCGCGCACAACCAGCGCTCGCACGTGACGATCGATGCGGAGCTGGCCGCCGATCTGCCGGTCGAGGCGCTGATCCGCATCGCGGAAGAAGAAGCGTCGTGCGAACTGTGGGGCCTGCTGAAGCGTCCGGACGAGAAGTTCGTCACCGAGCGTGCCTACGAGAACCCGAAGTTCGTCGAGGATCTCGTCCGCGATGTCGCGCAGCGTCTCGATGCGGACGAGCGGGTGGTCGCCTACGTGCTCGAAGCCGAGAACTTCGAGTCGATCCACAATCACAGCGCGTATGCGCTGATCGAGCGCGACAAGCGGCACGCTGCATAAACACCGCGGCGTTTCGTCGCGCCAATGAGAAAGGCAGCTCGGAACCGAGCTGCCTTTTTAGTTTCCGGCTTGCGGAGTCGCGTGGCGCGATTCAGCGTGCGAGCGACGCGAGATCCCAGCGCGGCTTCACCGTGAACGCGTAGTCGGCATTCGCCTGTTCGGGCCAGCGGCCGAGCCGCAGCGCACCCGCGAGCGCGATCATCGCGCCGTTGTCGGTGCAGAGCGCGAGATCGGGGTAGTGCACGTCGAAGCCGCGCTTGGCCGCGGCCGCCGACAGTGCCGCGCGCAACTGGCGGTTCGCGCCGACGCCGCCCGCGACCACGAGGCGCTTGAGCTTCGTCTTCTTCAGCGCGGCGAGCGACTTCGCGACGAGCACGTCGACGGCTGCGTCGACGAAGCCGCGTGCCAGGTCGGCCTTCGCGCGTTCGAGGGCTTCGCCCTCGAGCTTCGCCGCTTCGAATTTCTTCATCTGCGTGAGCACGGCCGTCTTCAGGCCGCTGAAGCTGAAGTCGAGATCGCCCGAATGCAGCATCGGGCGCGGCAGCACGACCGCGCCCGGCGTGCCGGTTTCGGCGAGCTTCGATACTTCGGGGCCGCCCGGGTAGCCGAGGCCGATCAGTTTCGCCGTCTTGTCGAACGCTTCGCCGGCCGCGTCGTCGAGCGTTTCGCCGAGCGTCTCGTACACGCCGACGTCGGTCACGCGCATCAGTTGCGTGTGGCCGCCGGAAACCAGCAGCGCGACGAACGGGAACGGCGGCGGCTCGTCGACCAGCAACGGCGACAGCAGATGGCCTTCGAGGTGATGGATGCCGACGGTCGGCTTGTTCCAGGCGAGCGCGAGTGCATTCGCGATGCTCGCGCCGACCAGCAGCGCGCCGGCGAGGCCGGGGCCCTGCGTGAACGCGATCGCGTCGATGTCGTCGCGGCGCGTGCCGCTTTGCGCCATCACTTCCTCGAGCAGCGGCAGCGCGCGGCGGATGTGGTCGCGCGACGCGAGCTCGGGCACGACGCCGCCGTATTCGCGATGCATCGCGATCTGCGAATGGAGCGCGTGCGCGAGCAGGCCGCGCTGCGTGTCGTAGAGCGCGAGGCCTGTTTCGTCGCAGGAGCTTTCGATGCCGAGAACGAGCATGGGTGAGGGCAGGGTGCGCCGCAGGAAGGTCAACGTAACCCAAAATTATAGCAGGCGGGGGCTGGCCGCCGCCGCGGGCGGCCCGGGCCCGAGGCTGGGCAGGTACAATCCGCGCCATGGAAACTTATGACATCGCCGTGATCGGCGCGGGCGCCGCCGGCATGATGAGCGCCGCGGTCGCTGGGCAGCTCGGCCGCCGCGTCGTGCTGATCGATCACGCGCCGCGGCTCGCCGAGAAGATCCGCATCTCGGGCGGCGGTCGCTGCAACTTCACGAACCTGTATGCCGGGCCCGACAACTATCTGTCGTCGAATCCGCATTTCGCCCGCTCGGCGCTGGCGCGCTATACGCCGCGCGATTTCCTCGGGCTGCTCAAGCGCCATCACGTGACCTGGCACGAAAAGCACAAGGGCCAGCTCTTTTGCGACCACGGCAGCGACGCGATCATCGACGTGCTGAAGCACGAATGCGACGCGGGCGGCATCGCGTGGCGCCGGCCCGTCGTCGTCGACGCGGTGCGCCATGCGCCGTCCGACGGCTTCACGCTCGACACGCAGCAGGCCGGCCCGATCGGTGCGCGCGCACTGATCGTCGCGACCGGCGGCCTGTCGATCCCGAAGATCGGCGCGACCGACTTCGGCTACCGGCTCGCGAAGCAGTTCGGCCACAAGCTCGTCGATACGCGG
This sequence comes from Burkholderia sp. BCC0397, assembly GCF_902832865.1. Lineage (NCBI taxonomy): Bacteria > Pseudomonadati > Pseudomonadota > Betaproteobacteria > Burkholderiales > Burkholderiaceae > Burkholderia > Burkholderia sp. BCC0397. The sequence goes on from NZ_CADFDL010000001.1 coordinate 433,880, forward strand.
CCCGCGCTCGTGCCGCTCACGTTCGCGCCGCAGGACTGGGCGCCGTTCGCGCCGCTGTCCGGCGTATCGCTCGAAGTGCGCGTATCGACCGGCGACAAGAAACGCGGCGGCGAATTCGTCGAGGATCTGCTGCTGACCCATCGCGGGCTGTCCGGGCCGGGCATCCTGCAGATCTCGAGTTACTGGCAGCCCGGCGACCCGATCCGCGTCGACCTGCTGCCGCAGCGCGACACGGTGGCCGACCTGCTCGACGCGAAACGCACGTCGAAGCGCCAGATCGGTTCGCTGCTCGCCGACTGGGTGCCGTCGCGCCTCGCGCATGCGTGGCTCGACACGCATCGTGTCGCGGCCGACGCGCGGCTCGCGGACCTCCCCGACAAAACGCTGCGCCAGATCGGCGACGCGCTGTCCGGCTGGACGCTGACGCCGAACGGCACCGAAGGCTACAAGAAGGCCGAAGTGACGAAGGGCGGGGTCGATACGCGGGAGCTGTCGTCGGCGACGATGATGAGCGCGCGCGTGCCGGGGCTGTTCTTCATCGGCGAGGCGGTGGACGTGACGGGCTGGCTCGGCGGCTACAACTTCCAGTGGGCGTGGGCGTCCGGCACGGCGGCCGGGCAGGCCGCGGCCGAGTATGCGCGCGGCGCCTGACGCGCCGGCCCGCGCCGTTCTGGCGGGGCCCGGCCCCGTGCCTTTGGACAGTCGCTCTGCTATACTCGGTAGTCTTTCCTTGCAAACCTTTATTCGTGTCGGATCATGACGATCATTCGCGTTAAAGAGAACGAGCCGTTCGAAGTTGCAATGCGTCGCTTCAAGCGTACGATCGAGAAGAACGGTCTGCTGACCGAGCTTCGTGCGCGCGAGTTTTACGAGAAGCCGACCGCAGAACGCAAACGCAAGAAGGCCGCTGCGGTGAAGCGTCATTACAAGCGTATTCGCAGCCAGACGCTGCCGAAGAAGCTGTACTGAACGATTGGGCGCCGCGCGGTTCGCTGAGCGGCGCACCGGCGACTCCGTGCGATCGGGGGCGATCGTGCAGCCGATCAGGCGGCGAGTCGCCGATGCCGGATTCGAGCAACCCGCTTGAGACACTGTCCCAAGCGGGTTTTTGTGTTGACGCCCATTCGCGGGCGTCGGATTCACGTTTCCATCCCGGGTGAAAGATGAGTTTGAAAGAGCAGATCAGCGAAGACATGAAGGCCGCGATGCGTGCGAAGGAAAGCGAGCGCCTGGCAACGATTCGCCTGCTGATGGCCGCGATCAAGCAGCGTGAAGTCGATGATCGGGTCACGCTCGACGACGCGGGCATCACGGCCGTGATCGACAAGATGATCAAGCAGCGCAAGGATTCGATCAGCCAGTTCCAGGCGGCCGGCCGCGATGATCTCGTCGCGAAGGAGCAGGCCGAGCTGGCCGTGCTGGGCGGCTACATGCCTGCGCAACTGTCGGACGCCGAAGTGGCGGCCGAAGTCCAGGCGGCGGTCGCGCAAACCGGCGCAGCCGGCCCGCAGGACATGGGCAAGGTGATGGGCGTGCTGAAGGGCAAGCTCGCCGGCCGCGCCGACATGACGGCCGTTTCCGCGCAGGTCAAGGCCGCGCTCACGAAGTAAAACCCGTTCCCGGCGCGCCCAGCGATGCGTGCGCCGGGCGTCGTATTGTCTTTTTTTCGCTCGATCCCACGGTGATTCCGCATTCGTTCCTGCAGGATTTGCTGAACCGCGTCGATATCGTCGACGTGGTGGGCCGGTACGTGCAGCTCAAGAAGGGCGGCGCCAATTTCATGGGGCTGTGCCCGTTCCATAACGAGAAGAGCCCGTCGTTTACCGTCAGCCCGACCAAGCAGTTCTATCACTGCTTCGGTTGCGGCGCGCACGGCACCGCGATCGGCTTCCTGATGGAACACGCGGGGCTCACGTTCCCGGAAGCCGTGCAGGAACTCGCGCAATCCGTCGGCCTGACCGTGCCGCACGAGCCGTCGATGCGCGGCGGCGGTGGGGGCGGAGGCGGGGGCGGCGACTATCCGGCGCCCGTGTCGAAATCGGTGGCGACCGCGCTGTCCGACGCGATGACGGCGGCGTGCGACTACTACCGCAAGCAGTTGCGCGGCGCGACCGTCGCGATCCAGTACCTGAAGAACCGGGGCCTGACCGGCGAGATCGCCGCACGCTTCGGTCTCGGCTATGCGCCGGACGGCTGGCAGAATCTCGAAGCCGCGTTCCCCGACTATCGCGACGAGTCGCTCGTCGAGTCGGGGCTCGTGATCGTCAGCGAGAAAACCGACGCGCAGGGCGTCGCGCGCCGCTACGACCGGTTCCGCGAGCGGATCATGTTCCCGATCCGCAACGTGAAGGGGCAGGTGATCGGTTTCGGCGGCCGCGTGCTCGGCAGCGGCGAACCGAAGTACCTGAATTCGCCGGAAACGCCGCTGTTCAACAAGGGCAGCGAGCTGTACGGGCTGTTCGAGGCGCGGCTCGCGATTCGCGAGCGCAAGTACGTGCTGGTCGTCGAAGGCTACATGGACGTCGTCGCGCTCGCGCAGCTCGGTTTTCCGAACGCGGTCGCGACGCTCGGCACCGCGTGCACGCCGATTCACGTGCAGAAGCTGCTGCGCCAGACCGACACGGTCATTTTCAGTTTCGACGGCGATTCGGCCGGGCGGCGCGCGGCCCGGCGCGCGCTCGAGGCATGTCTGCCGCATGCGGGCGACAACCGTACGATCCGGTTCCTTTTTCTGCCGACCGAGCACGATCCGGACAGCTACGTGCGCGAGTTCGGCGCGGACGCGTTCTCCGAGCAGGTCGAACGCGCGATGCCGCTGTCGCAATTTCTGTTGAACGAAGCGATTGCCGGCAAGGCGCTCGATCAGCCGGAAGGCCGCGCGAAGGCGCTGTTCGATGCGAAGCCGCTGTTGCAGGCGCTGCCCGCGAACGCATTGCGCGCGCAGATCATGCACATGTTCGCCGACCGCCTCGATATCCCGTTCGAAGAGGTCGCGGCGCTGTCGGACGTCGATACGCGCATCGCGGCGCCGCCGCGCCAGGCGCCCGCGCGCAGCGAGCGGCGCCGCGTGACGGACAGCGAAAAGCGCGCGTTGCGCACGCTGGTGATGCATCCGCGCGTCGCATCGCAGCTCGACGACGAACAGATTGCGACCCTGCGCGCGCTGCCGCGCATCGGCGAGCTGTTCGCGGAAGTCGTCGATCATGCGCGTGCGCTGGGCGACGGCGCGGAATTCCGGCTGCTGTCGGATGTCCTGAGGACGTCCTCGAACGGGGCGACTTACGAGGAAATCTTCCGCGAAATTCTGGACTATGATGAAAACGTCCGCGATTTGCTGTTACAGAATCCGGAAGACGAGACGGTGCCCGAGCGGCAGCGTGAGCAGGAGCGAATTGCGGGGGAGGAGCTGCAGGCTGCGGTGCTCAAGATGCGCTATGACGCCTGCTGCGACCGGCTGGACAGGCTGGCGCGGCAATCCACCTTCACTCCCGAGGAATTGGCTGAATTGACGGAATTGAACCAGCAGCGAACCGACATGAAGCGTCGGCTCGGGCTGTAGGCGGCCGGGGCGCTTAGAGAGGGCTCCCCAGCGTGCTATAATATAAGGTTTCCAGCGGTTTGTTTTCCAAGCAGAGGCGAGAATCGCGATGGCAAAGACGACAGGCGGAAAGAAAGCAACAGGCAAGGGCTCGACGGAGCCGACCAAGAAGGTCACAGCGGCCAAGTCTGCTTCTTCCACCAGGACAACGTCTTCAGCCACGTCAGCCCCTATGGGAAAGAAAACCGCGGCCGGCACTGCTCAGGCTGCGCCGGCACCGGCAGCCAGAACACGGGCTGCCGCCAGACCCGACTCCGGGCCGGCCAAGCCGGCGGCGAAGCGGGCAAGTGCGAAAAGCGCAAGGGACACGACTGCCGACGCGGACGAAACGGCAGTACGTACTACTCATGCACCCACGGTTCAACCGGCTGTCGTCCAGCAGCCGCGAGTCGATATAGCCGGTACGGCGAACTCCATGACCAAAAAGCTGAACGAAGTAACCGTCGAAGACGACGCAAATCAGAGCGACGAGCAGCCCGCAGTGGCGGCTGCACCGGGCAAATCCAAGGTGCGCGATCGTCGCGCCAAGGAAAAGGCGCTGCTGAAGGAAGCGTTCGCGACGAGCACGCCGGGCACGGCCGAGGAGCTCGAAGAGCGCCGCGTGAAACTGCGCGCGCTGATCAAGCTCGGCAAGGAGCGCGGCTTCCTCACGTACGCCGAAATCAACGACCACCTGCCGGACAACTTCACCGAGACCGAAGCCCTCGAGGGCATCATCGGCACGTTCAACGACATGGGCGTGGCGGTTTACGAGCAGGCGCCGGACGCGGAAACGCTGCTCCTGAACGACAACGCGCCCGCCGCGTCGTCGGACGATGAAGTCGAAGAGGAAGCGGAAGTCGCGCTGTCGACCGTCGATTCGGAATTCGGTCGTACGACCGATCCGGTCCGGATGTACATGCGCGAAATGGGCACCGTCGAGCTGCTCACGCGCGAAGGCGAAATCGAGATCGCGAAGCGGATCGAGGACGGCCTGCGCCACATGGTGATGGCCATCTCCGCGTGCCCGACGACGATCGCCGACATCCTCGCGATGGCCGAACGCGTCGCGAACGAAGAGATCCGCGTCGACGAGCTCGTCGACGGCCTGCTCGATCCGAATGCTTCGGACTCCGCCGATACGGACGGCTTCTCCGCGAAGGAAGCGGAAGCCATCGAGAACGAGGACGAGGAAGCCGAAGAGGAAGAGGAAGAAGAGGAAGAGGAGGAAGACGACGGTGCCGCGCAGGCATCGGCCAACGCCGCCCAACTCGAAGCCCTCAAGCGCGCGTCGCTCGAGAAGTTCTCGCAGATCAGCGAGTGGTTCGACAAGATGCGCCGCGCGTTCGAGAAGGAAGGCTACAAGTCGAAGGCCTACCTGAAGGCGCAGGAAACGATCCAGACCGAGCTGATGACGATCCGCTTCACCGCGCGTACCGTCGAACGCCTGTGCGACACGCTGCGTGCGCAGGTGGACGAAGTGCGCCAGGTCGAGCGTCAGATCCTGCACATCGTCGTCGACAAGTGCGGCATGCCGCGCTCGGAATTCATCGCGCGCTTCCCGGGCAGCGAGACGGATCTCGACTGGGCCGAGAAGATCACCGCGGAAGGCCATTCGTACAGCGCGGTGCTGTCGCGTAACGTCCCGGCGATCCGCGAACAGCAGCAGCGCCTGCTCGACCTGCAGGCGCGCGTCGTGCTGCCGCTGAAGGACCTGAAGGAAACCAACCGCCAGATGGCGGCAGGCGAACTGAAGGCACGTCAGGCGAAGCGCGAAATGACCGAGGCCAACCTGCGTCTCGTGATCTCGATCGCGAAGAAGTACACGAACCGCGGCCTGCAGTTCCTCGACCTGATCCAGGAAGGCAACATCGGCCTGATGAAGGCGGTGGACAAGTTCGAATACCGTCGCGGCTACAAGTTCTCGACCTATGCGACGTGGTGGATCCGTCAGGCCATCACGCGTTCGATCGCGGACCAGGCGCGCACGATCCGTATTCCGGTTCACATGATCGAGACGATCAACAAGATGAACCGCATCTCGCGGCAGATCCTGCAGGAAACCGGTCTCGAGCCGGATCCGGCCACGCTCGCCGAGAAGATGGAGATGCCGGAAGACAAGATCCGCAAGATCATGAAGATCGCGAAGGAGCCGATCTCGATGGAAACGCCGATCGGTGACGACGACGATTCCCATCTCGGCGACTTCATCGAGGACACCAACACGGTCGCGCCGGCGGATGCCGCGCTGCATGCCAGCATGCGCGACGTCGTGAAGGACGTGCTCGATTCGCTGACGCCGCGCGAGGCGAAGGTGCTGCGGATGCGTTTCGGTATCGAGATGAGCACCGATCACACGCTCGAGGAAGTCGGCAAGCAGTTCGACGTCACCCGCGAGCGGATCCGTCAGATCGAGGCCAAGGCGCTGCGCAAGCTGCGTCACCCGAGCCGTTCCGACAAGCTGAAGTCGTTCCTCGAAGGGAACTGATTTCCAGCGTCTTTGCCACGAACGCCGCCGGTATCCCCATGATGCCGGTGGCGTTTGTTCCCTTTGCCGTCTTTGTTGTTACAATGCCGGCCCGGCCTCGTTGCCGGGGCAGCGTGTAGCACGCTTTGCTTCTCGTCTGGGCCCCTAGCTCATGCTTGGTTAGAGCAGCGAACTCATAATTCGTTGGTGCCGGGTTCGACTCCCGGGGGGCCCACCAGATTCGCTTCCACGGTTGTCCGGGGAAGCCGCGAAACCCGCGATGCCGCACGGCGTCGCGGGTTTTTCTTTGGTTCATCGCAGGAATCCGTGGCACGTTTTCGAGCGATTGCATAATTCGACACCTGATTTTAAGGATCTCGGAGGAGGCAATTGCTCGATCGAAAGGCACCTCAGGCACTGGCTGCTGGACCGGCTATCGGTTAGAGCGGGTGGAATGGCCGCAACGAGAGCGATCGACACGATGCGCTTGCGAGCGCGCGTGGCCGAACCGGACGGGTCGACGCCCGCTATCTGGCGATGAACGAATTCGCGCTGAACAACGGCCATCGCTACGCCACGGTGGTGGTTGATCCGATTGGCCGGCAGGTGCTCCGGGTTGGCCCCGGACGCTCGCGCGAAACGGCTCGAATTCACCGACCAGCTCACGGTTGCAGTGGACTATCAGTGCGTCTTCTGGTCCGGCGCAATAAAAGATATCTGGTCGGGTTCACTCAGGACGCACCGGGCAAACGCTGAAGCTCGCGCTGCCGTTCGATTATCAGGACATCAACGTCTTTTCGATCGATGGTCAGTACCGCTACAGCGATAGCTGAACGTCGCCCTAACTTATGCATTTCCGAAGAGCTTTCCCAATGGGGGTCTTCCGGGCACGAGTGTACCGATCGAGGTTAGGCACTCGCAGATTGCCGCGTCGCTTGCATTCACGAAACGGTTCAGGCGCTTGTGTTGAAGATCGCGTGTCTTGATGACGAAGGATCCTGTCACGCCTGATGTGATGGGCGTAAGGCATAGGCACAATCCGGGGAAACGCTCACAGATGGGGCCTCTCGCCGATGTGCGCGGTGCTGCGGCGCAGCAGCGAAAGATGACCATATGAGTTGACAGGAACATGTAGCGGCACAACAATGCAAAAACAGACGGTCGAGTCTGTTTGTTTTTTTGAGAGGCGGCTTGGTCGGAATCAATCAACTGGAACGAGAATGGACGAAGGCATCAAGCGGATCGTGATCGCAGGCGCGGGCCAGGCCGGCGCGACGGTTGCATTTGGCCTGCGACGCGGCGGATTCGACGGCGAGATCGCGCTGGTGGGCGACGAGATGCATCTACCGTATGAGCGGCCCCAGTTGTCAAAGGAGGTGCTACAGCCGGACCGAACCGAACATCGATCGATCAGGACGCGGGCGGAGTTCGATGAACAACGAATCGAGCTGGTCCTGGGCCGTAAGGTCGCCGCCGTCGATGCGGATCGCCGGCAGATCCGGCTGGATGACGGGCGCCGGTTCGCATTTGACCGGTTGGTGATTGCCACGGGCGTCAGCCCGCGAAAATTGCCGGGAGGACCTCACGATCCCGGCAGGGTCCGCTATCTGCGCACGATCGAAGACGCCGGCAGCCTGCGCGCCGACTTGGAAGGGGGCGGGCACCTGGCGATTGTCGGCGGAGGTGTGATCGGTCTGGAGGTCGCGGCGGCTGCGCGGGCAAGGGGCTGCGAAGTCACGGTGATAGAGGCAGCCGACCGCCTGATGTCACGCAGCGTCGACGAAGCGGTGTCCCGTTTCCTCGACCGGACACATCGAGGCAATGGCGTCGATATCCGCTACGGGGTGTTCGTCACCGAACTGCTCGATGGCAGGCATTTGAAGTTGTCCGATGGCAGTACTGTCACGGCGTCTCACGTGCTGGTAGGCATCGGCGTAACGCCGAACGTGAATGGTTTCGAGGCGCTTGGAATTACCGACGCTGCCGGGATACGCGTCGATGTTTGCGGACAGACGGCCACGCAGGGGATTTTCGCCACGGGCGATATCGCGTCGCAGCCCAACGACACCGGGTTCGGGCGGATCGAGACCTGGGCGAATGCCCAGGATCATGCCGCGAACGTTGTCAGGAATCTGCTGGGTGAGCGGGTTCCTTATGAATCGCCGATGTGGTTCTGGTCCGACCAGGGCGCGACCAACCTTCAGGTGGTGGGCAACGCAACACGTGGCAGAAGGATCATCCGAGGCGATGAGCGCGGCGATGCCTTCAGCGTTTTCTGGCTGGACGAAGGGGACCGTGTCACCGGATGCGCGTCGATCAACCTCCCAAAGGACATGGCGGTCGCACGCCGCTGGGTAAAGCAGGGAAATCGGGTGGATCCACAGCAGCTCGGCGAGCCGGGCACGCCATTACGCAATTGTGCGCTCTGACAGAGTACGTTCAAGATCACGAGGATAAGACCATGGTGAGTGAGTCGAAGTTGGTGGAGGTCGACGAGAAGCACCTCCAGTTCCGGGTGTCCCGGGAAGCATTCGTCAGTGAGCAGATTCTGTTCAGCGAGTACGAAAAGATTTTTGACCGATGCTGGCTCTATGTCGGGCACGTGTCGGAGTTCAAAAAGCCCGGCGACTTCGTCACCCGTACGATCGCGCGTCGCAATCTGCTGGTGACCATGGGCACGGACAACAGGATCAATGCGTACTTCAACACGTGCCCGCACCGCGGTGCCACGGTCTGTCGAGATCGTTCCGGCAACGCGAAGAACTTCCAGTGTTTCTACCACGGCTGGGTGTTCGGTTGCGACGGCAACCTGAAGAGCCAGCCGGGCAAGGAGCGATATTGCGCGGATTTCATGGCGAGCGGCGCAGGCAACCTCGTCCCCGTGCCCAAGTTCGATATCTACGCCGGCTTCTGCTTCGTCAGCTTCAATGCGGACGTGGAGCCGCTGCCCGACTATCTGGCGGGTGCGAAGGAATACCTCGATCTGGTGTCGAAGTATTCGGAGAGCGGCATGGCGATTTCCAGCGGCACGCAGGAGTATGCGATTCGTGCGAACTGGAAGCTGCTGGTAGAAAACAGCGTGGATGGTTATCACGCCGTCAGCACTCACGCAACCTACCTCGATTATCTGAAGAACACCAACGGCAGTCTGTCGAGCACGAAGCTCGAAGGGACGAGCTATGACCTCGGCAACGGTCACGCGGTACTTGAGTACACCGCGCCGTGGGGGCGTCCGATTGCATCGTGGGTGCCGCTGTGGGGTGAGGATGGCAAAAAGGAGATTGACGGAATTCATGCGCGCCTCGTCGAACTGCACGGCGAGGAGATGGCCGAGCGCATGGCACACAAGAACCGCAATCTTTTGATTTTCCCGAATCTCGTCATCAACGACATCATGGCGATCACGGTGCGGACGTTTTATCCGCAGGCGCCCAATTACATGCTGGTCAACGGCTGGTCACTCGCGCCCAACGAAGAGTCCGACTGGGCGAAAAAATTCCGGCTCGGCAATTTCCTCGAGTTCCTCGGGCCGGGCGGGTTTGCCACGCCGGACGACGTCGAGGCGCTGGAGTCGTGTCAGAACGGATTCAACAATTATCGTCTCGTGCCGTGGAGCGATATTTCCAAGGGAATGGGCAAGGAGTCGACCAATTACGACGATGAGCTGCAAATGCGCGCGTTCTGGACGCGCTGGAACCAGTACATCAGCGCTCCGTCGTCGAAGTCGCAGATCCATCAAATCATGCCGGAAACTGCAGCTTGAGGACACGCACATGAACGCCGTTACGATCGAAAAGGAACCTGTGCGTATCCCGTCGTCCAGCGACTTCGCGGAATATGTGACGAGAGCCGAAGTCGAGGACCTGCTGTTTTACGAAGCGGAGTTGCTCGACATGTGGCAGCTCCACGACTGGCTGTCGCTGTTCACTGACGACGGCACGTACTATGTGCCGTCGGCCGACCTGCCGCGTACCGCTAGCGCGGACGACAGCCTGTTCTACATCGCGGACGATCCGGTCCGGTTGCGCGAACGCGTGATCCGACTGATGAAGAAAACCGCCCACTCGGAATACCCGCGATCTCGCACTCGGCATCTGGTCAGCAACGTCCGCATCCTCGGCGCCGGTCCAGACGAAATCAAGGTCGCCGCGGCGTTTGTGACCTACCGATTCAAATTCGGCAGCAGCGATGCGTATGTCGGGAGTACGCACTATCGCCTGCGGCGCATCGACGGCCACTTGCGGATCGCGGAAAAGCGCTGTTTCCTGGATCTCGAAGCGCTTCGTCCGCATGGGCGAGTGAGCATCATTCTCTGAGAAAGGCCGACTATGGATATCACGCTTCCTTTCCGCTACAAGAAACTCGGCTACGCCGCGATCAATGTCACCGACCTTGACCGCTCAATCGCGTTTTACACGGATTCCGATTGGACGAAGGCGATCGTGTCACCGGATGCGCGTCGGTCAATCTACCAAAGGATATGGCGGTCGCGCGCCGCTGGGTAAAGCAGGGAAATCGGGTGGATCCGCATCAGCTCGCCGAGCCGAGCACACCGTTACGCAATTGTGCGCTCTGAAAGCGTACGTTCAAGATCACGAGGATAAGACCATGGGCAATGAGTCGAAGTTGGTGGAAGTCGACGAAAAGCACCTCCAGTTCCGGGTGTCCCGGGAGGCATTCGTCAGTGAGCAGATTCTGTTCAGCGAGTACGAAAAGATTTTCGATCAATGCTGGCTTTATGTCGGGCACGTATCGGAGTTCAAAAAGCCCGGCGACTTCGTCACCCGTACGATAGCGCGCCGCAATCTGCTGGTGACCATGGGCACGGACAGCAGGATCAACGCGTTCTTCAACACGTGCCCGCACCGTGGCGCCACGGTCTGTCGAGATCGTTCCGGCAACGCGAAGAACTTCCAGTGCTTCTACCACGGCTGGGTGTTCGGTTGCGACGGCAACCTGAAAAGCCAGCCGGGCAAGGAGCGATATTGCGCGGATTTCATGGCGAGCGGCGCGGGCAACCTCGTCCCCGTGCCAAAGTTCGAAATCTATGCAGGCTTCTGTTTCGTCAGCTTCAATGTGGACGTGGAGCCGCTGCCCGACTATCTGGCGGGTGCGAAGGAATACCTCGATCTGGTATCGAAGTATTCGGAGAGCGGCATGGCGATTTCCAGCGGCACGCAGGAGTATGCGATTCGTGCGAACTGGAAGCTGATGGTGGAAAACAACGTGGACGGCTATCACGCCGTCAGTACTCACGCGACCTACCTCGACTATCTGAAGAACACCAACGGTAGTCTGTCGAGCACGAAGCTCGAAGGAACGAGCTATGACCTCGGCAACGGCCACGCGGTGCTTGAGTACACCGCGCCGTGGGGACGTCCGATTGCGTCGTGGGTGCCGCTGTGGGGTGAGGATGGCAAGAAGGAGATTGACGGAATATATGCGCGCCTCGTCGAACTGCACGGCGAGGAGATGGCCGAGCGCATGGCACACAAGAACCGCAATCTGCTGATTTTCCCGAATCTCATCATCAACGACATCATGGCGATCACGGTACGGACGTTTTATCCGCAGGCACCCAATTACATGCTGGTCAACGGCTGGTCACTCGCGCCCAACGAAGAGTCCGACTGGGCAAAAAAATTCCGGCTCAGCAGCTTCCTCGAGTTCCTCGGGCCGGGCGGATTCGGCACGCCGGACGACGTCGAGGCGCTGGAGTCATGTCAGAACGGATTCAACAATTATCGTCTCGTGCCGTGGAGCGATATTTCCAAGGGAATGGGCAAGGAGTCGACCAACTGCGAAGATGAGCTGCAAATGCGTGCGTTCTGGACGCGCTGGAACCAGTACATCAGCGCTGCGTCGTCGTCGAAGTCGAAAATCCACCAAATCATGCCGGAAACTGCAGCTTGAGGACACGCACATGAACGCCGTTACGATCGAAAAGGAACCTGTGCGTATCCCGTCGTCCAGCGACTTCGCGGAATATGTGACGAGAGCCGAAGTCGAGGACCTGCTGTTTTACGAAGCGGAGTTGCTCGACATGTGGCAGCTCCACGACTGGCTGTCGCTGTTCACTGACGACGGCACGTACTATGTGCCGTCGGCCGACCTGCCGCGTACCGCTAGCGCGGACGACAGCCTGTTCTACATCGCGGACGATGCGGTCCGGTTGCGCGAACGCGTGATCCGACTGATGAAGAAAACCGCCCACTCGGAATACCCGCGATCTCGCACTCGGCATCTGGTCAGCAATGTCCGCATCCTCGGCGCCGGTCCAGACGAAATCAAGGTCGCTGCGGCGTTTGTGACCTACCGATTCAAATTCGGCAGCAGCGATGCGTATGTCGGGAGTACGCACTATCGCCTGCGGCGCATCGACGGCCACTTGCGGATCGCGGAAAAGCGCTGTTTCCTGGATCTCGAAGCGCTTCGTCCGCATGGGCGAGTGAGCATCATTCTCTGAGAAAGGCCGACTATGGATATCACGCTTCCTTTCCGCTACAAGAAACTCGGCTACGCCGCAATTAATGTCACCGACCTCGACCGCTCGATCGCGTTCTACACGAATGTCGTCGGTCTCGAGCTGATGCAGCAGGTTGCCGGCGTCGCGTATCTGCGATGCAGTCGGGATCACCACAGCATTCTGCTTTGCGAGTCGGCGGAGCGCGGGCTCAAGCGCGTCGGTTTCGAGCTTGAGCAGGAAAGCGACGTGTGCGCGGCGTTCGACCATTTCGAGCGGCTCGATATGGCGCCGGTCTGGGTGTCGCAGGAAGAATCCCGACTGATGAAGCAGGGCTCGGGATTCCGCGTGCGGGAGCGCCATAGCGGGGTGCTGTTCGAGTTGTTTGTCGGCAACACACACATGAGCAAGCCATTCGTGCCGACGGTCGCGAAGATCATCCGCATTGGCCACGTGGTGATCGGTGCCGAGAATTTCGAAGCGAGCCGCGATTCGCTGGTGCGCGATTTCGGTTTCCGGATTTCGGATCTGATCGAGGATCGCATCGTGTTCATGCGTTGCCATCCGAATCCGTTTCACCACACGTTCGCGATCGGGCCGGCCAGCAGCAGTCATTTCCATCACGTGAATTTCATGGTGACGGATATCGACGACATCGGTAAGGCACTCTACAGAATCAAGGCGCACGATGTGAAGGTGGTCTTCGGCCCAGGCAGGCATCCGCCGTCCGACAGCATCTTCTTCTATTTCCTTGATCCGGACGGGATGACGGTGGAGTACAGCTTCGGCATGGAGGAATTCGCGGAACACGGCGCGCGGCCGGCGCGCTACATGGAACCCGTACCCGAATCGCTGGACGTTTGGGGCGCAGTGCCGGACAGTCAATTCGGCCGCAGCGGCCCGATCGAGCGCGACGGGAATGACGTGTCCATGCCGAAGATGCAGAAGGTAGTCGGTTAAGCGAAATGAAAAATAAACAGACCAGTCTGGATGATTGTGTGGCAGTAGTGACCGGCGGTGCGCATGGCATCGGCTTTGGCATTGTCGAGCGGCTGCTGCAGCTGGGTGCGAAGGTCATGGTGTCGGACCTCGACCGGGAAGGGCTGGAAGCCGGTCGCGAGCGTCTCGTGAAGTCGTTCGGCAACGCGGTTGCCGCGCATGCGGCGGATCTGTCGAAAGAGCGCGGCGCGCAGGCGCTGCACCGTGCCGCCACGAAGCGATTCGGGCCGGCGCAGATCCTCGTCAACTGTGCGGGCGGCGGCGTGATCCGCCCGTTCCTCGAGCACACGCCCGACACGCTGAAGGCGACCGTCGACAGAAACCTCTGGACGGTTATCTGGTGCAGCCGCGTATTTCTTCCGGACATGGTCGCCGCGAAGTACGGCCGGATCGTCAATATCGGTGCCGACTCGGTGCGAAACGGCCTTCCGGATCACGCGGGATACAACGCCGCGAAGGGCGGCATGCACGGACTGACGACGGGGCTGGCGCGCGAGTTTGCGTTGTACGGCATCACCGTGAACACGGTGGCGCCCTGTGCAGTGAATACGGACGTGTGGGTGAAGGTCAAGCAGTCGAACCCGGCGCTCGCCCAACGGTTTGTGGACGTGATTCCGATGGGGCGCGTGGGCGAGATCGACGAAGTGGCTTCGATGGTGGGCTATCTGACGTTGCCGGAGGCGGGGTTCGTCACCGGTCAGGTAATCAGTGTCAACGGCGGCAGCGCGATGTTGTGAGGATCGAGATGAACACAAGCACTGAAATGGTCGAACTGTGCGCGTCGGGTGACGTGGCTGACGGTGAAATCCGTCGCGGCATGTTGCCGTCGGGGCATGCGGTGGCGATCTATCGCGTCAATGGCGAATTCTACGTCACCGACGATATTTGCTCGCATGGGGAGGCGTCGTTGTCCGAAGACGGTTCGCTTGACGGATATGAAGTCGAATGCAGCTGGCATTTCGGCCGGTTCGACGTGCGTAGCGGCGCGCCGTGCGCGATGCCGTGCGAGCACGCGATTCGCATCTGGCCGGTGAAGATGGATGGCGACCGGGTCTTCGTCGACGCCGGAGCGCACGCATGATGAGCGGCGTCGATCTCACCGTCGTCCAGCGCCGCGTACGCGTGGCGGCAAGAGCGCTTGCGCGTCACGGTCTCGTACAGGCGTGGGGGCACTGTAGCGCGCGGATCGACGAGACGTCCTTCGTCGTTTGCGCGGCGCGACCGATGGGGTGTATCGACCCGGGCGAGCCGGGTATCGTCGTTCGAGTGGATGCACCGCTTCCGCAGGGCGTGCTCGGAGAGGTGCGCATTCATCAGCAGATCTACCGAATGCGTGCCGACGTCGGCGGTGTGTGCCGCGTGATGCCTCCGCATCTGGTGGCGCTGTCGACGCTGCGAATAGTGCCCAGCCCCCGGCACGGCGTCGGTGCATTCAATGCGGCGTGCCGATTCTGGGACGACCCGCGGCTGTTGCGCGACGATGCGCTGGCTGCGCAGCTGGCAGCCCATCTGGGCGATGCGCCCGCCGTCGTCATGCGGGCGAACGGCGCCGTCACCGTCGGGCCGAGTCTCGAACTGGCTGCGGGCTTCGCGTGGTGCCTGGAAGACGCGGCACGCATCGAGGCGCTCGTGCGCTCCGCCGCGGGCGAGCAGCGCGCGGCGTCGGCGTGCCTGACGCGTGACGAGATTGCGTCACGTCAGGTCAGTTCCGGAGCGGTGTTCGAACGGCTGTGGGAATACCTGACGGCAGGGGATCCGGAGGCCGCCGCGACGGAAGCCGAGTTTCCGCCACCCGCCTGGGGGACTGTGTGATGACGCCCGGAAATGGCAGGGCAGTGGAGCCGACGGCGCGTTCGTCCGGGGGAGGTGCTTGCCGTCAGGTCGCCGTGTGGGGTAGTGTAATGCCGGTTTCAGCGGACTCTACACGTTACGATGACAATAAAAGTACCAGAACGACGTCGCAGCCAGACAGAACGGCGCGAGGAAACGCGTGCGCGGATACTGGAGGCCGCAGTCAGCGAACTCACGAGCAAAGGCTACGCGGGATTCCGGGTCGAGCAAGTCGCTGCTACGGCGAACGTCTCCCGCGGGGCGCAGTCGCATCATTTTCCGACCAAGGAATCGCTGGTCCTCGGCGCGCTGCAAAAGCTCTACGAGGCATCGACCGAAGCCAGTATGAGACTGATCGACGGCCTGAAGCCGGGAGACGACGTCCTCGACGCGCTGATGCAGGATTCGGCCAAGTTCTATCTTGGGCCGAATTTCATCATTTCGATGTCGCTGCTGAATCTCGGCGATCACGAGCCCGAGTTGCGGCAAAAGGTTCGCGCGATCTCGCGCAAGCACCGGTTGCCGATCGAAAAGGCGTGGCTGGACGCGTTGCTGCGCTCCGGGTTGGCGGAAGAGCCGGCGCGAACCGTCCTGAACATCACGCAGAGCATCTATCGCGGAATGGTGATGCGCCGTTTCCTGCGCAACGATCCGGAATATACGCGCTTCACGATCGAGCAGTGGTCGAAAATCGCGCGCGCATACATGAACTCGAGCCAGCCGTCGCCGTAACGCGCGTTCGTCAGCACGCGCCTCTTTCACAGCGCCCATTCGTCTTCCAACGCCACCCCTGCGGGACCCGCAGCGGTGGCGTTGTCGTATCTGCTTCTTTTCGAGGAGAAACCCATGAGTCTCTGGCTTGATTTGCTCGGCGCGGAAATCCGCTACGTCGACACGAAGCACTTCGGCACGATTCGTATCGCCGAGGCCGGGAAAGGCAATCCCGAAACGCTTATCTTCCAGCATGGCATCAACGGCCATCTGGAGGCATATGCGAAGAACATCGTGCCGTTATCGAAGGACTTTCACGTCATCGCCTTCGATTATGTCGGCCAGGGGCTGTCAAGCAAGCCGGTTCGGGAATACCACCCGATCATGCTTGCGGAGCAGCTTGGCGAATTGATGGATGCGCTCGGCATCGAAACGGCCCACCTTTCGGGCGAGTCGCTCGGAGGCTGGGTGTCCGGGCACTTCGCCGCGGCGAACCCACATCGCGTGCGACGCCTCATGCTGAACACGGCGGGCGGCATCCCGATCGTGACTCGGAAGGGCAAGCAGGACCTGGCGACTTTTATCGGGCTGAACCAGCGCAACATCGACAGCACGCCCACCTACGAATCAGTGCAGGCCCGCATGCACTGGTTGATGCACCCGGACAACCGTCACCTGGTGGACGACGAACTGGTCGATCTGCGCCTGCGCCTCTACCTGCGCCCGGAAAGCCGTGCAGTGCTGCCGTTGCTCAACGAAATTCTCGCGCATCACGACGACTATCTGATTCCGTTGGAGAAGCTGCCCGAGGGGACGCTGTTCCTGTGGACGCACGACAATCCCATCCACGATACCGAATCGGTGAAAGCCGCACAGGCGAAGGTGCCGGGAAGCATTCTTTATTTCATGAAGGGGAATTCGGCCCACTGGCCCCAGTACGAAGCAACCGACGAGTTCAACGACGTCGCGGTGAAGTTTTTCAAGACCGGTGCGGTCGCGTGAGAGGGCCGGCATGACTTTGGAAAACGATATTGCCGAGCTGTTGTGGGACGCGCAGCAACGCAACGCACCCTGTGCTCCCGTGAGGGACCGCTTCGAAGGGCGGGACGAGAACGCACAGGCGGCACTCGCCTATGCGGTACAGCAGATCAACATCCAGCGCCAGGTGCGGGGCGGCAGGCGGATCGTCGGCAGGAAGATCGGCCTGACGTCGCCGGCCGTTCAGCAGCAGCTCGGCGTCGACCGCCCGGATTTCGGTACGTTGCTCGACGACATGGCCATCGTGGACGGTGAGCCGATCGAGCCGAACCGCTTGTTGCAGCCGAAGGCCGAGGCCGAGATTGCGCTGGTGCTCGAGAAGGATCTGCCCCATGAACGGCACACCGTGGCCGACCTGATCGACGCAACCGCCTATGCGTTGGCCGCGATCGAGGTAGTGTCCAGCCGCATCGCGGGCTGGAATATCCGTTTCGTGGACACCGTCGCGGACAACGCATCGTCCGGTCTGTTCGTGCTCGGCACGCAGCCGGTTCCGCTTGCGAGGCTCGATCTGGCAGGCGTGACGATGCGCATGACCGACGGCGAGGAAACGGTATCGCAAGGCGCTGGCGCAGCCTGCCTCGGCAATCCGCTGAATGCCGCCCGCTGGCTTGCGGACACGCTTGTCGAGGTCGGAACGCCGATGCGCGCCGGCGACGTGATTCTCACGGGTGCGCTCGGTCCGATGGTGGCGGTGAGGGCCGGCCATACCTATACGGCGCACATCGACGGCTTTGCTCCGGTACGGGCGATTTTCTCCAGATGAGGTACTTCCCATGAACTCGATTGACGAAAAGCATGCAGTTGCCATCATCGGATCCGGAAACATCGGCACCGATCTGATGGTCAAGATCTTCCGCTACGGAAAACACCTGAAGATGGGTGCATTCGTCGGCATCGATCCCGAGTCGGACGGCCTGAAGCGGGCCGAGCGGATGGGCGTGTCGACCGTGACGACCGGAATCGACGGGCTGCTCGCCCATCCCGATTTCGGATCCATTCGCTACGCATTCGACGCCACGAGCGCCGGTGCACATGCCAAGCATGAACAGTTGCTGCGTCCGCACGGCGTGCGCGTGATCGACCTGACGCCGGCCGCAATCGGTCCTTTTGTCGTCCCGGCGGTCAACATCGACCAGCATCTGGATGCGCCGAACGTGAACATGGTGACCTGCGGCGGGCAAGCGACGATTCCGATGGTCGCAGCGGTGTCCCGCGTCGCGCCGGTCGAATACGCGGAGATTGTCGCGTCGATCTCGAGCCGCTCTGCCGGGCCGGGTACGCGAGCCAATATCGACGAGTTCACCGAGACCACGTCGAGCGCGATCGTGCAGGTGGGTGGCGCAAAGGCCGGCAAGGCAATCATTGTCCTCAACCCGGCGGAGCCGCCGCTGATCATGCGCGACACGGTGTACTGCCTCGTTCCGGGAGACGCCGACCAGGCTGCGATCGTCGAATCGGTCGAGCAGATGGCGGCTTCGGTTCGTTCGTATGTGCCGGGGTATCGGCTCAAGCAGGTCGTGCTGTTCGACGCGTTCAACGGACGCATGCCGCAAGAACCGGCCGCCCCGCGTGCGCCGCGCCTGAAGGTATCGGTTTTCCTCGAGGTCGAGGGGGCGGGGCACTATCTGCCAAGTTACGCCGGGAACCTGGACATCATGACCAGCGCGGCTCTGGCCACCGCGGAACGCATCGCCGCGCGTCAGCCGGTCTTGGCTTGAGGGGGCAACAGATCATGTACGACAAGAGCAAGAAGATCTACGTTTCGGATGTAACGCTGCGTGACGGGATGCATGCCATTCGACATCAGTACAGCGTGGCGGATGCTCAGCGCATTGCTCGCGCGCTGGACGAAGCGGGCGTGGACAGCATCGAGGTGGCACATGGTGACGGCCTGCGAGGATCATCGTTTAACTACGGTTTCGGCGCGCATACGGATCTGGAATGGATCGCGGCGGCGGCTGACGTGGTCAAGCAGGCGAAGATCGCCACGCTCCTCTTGCCGGGTATCGGCACGATTCACGACCTGAAGGCCGCTTACGACGCCGGTGCGCGCGTCGTGCGCGTCGCGACGCACTGCACCGAGGCCGATATCTCGAAGCAGCATATCGACTATGCGCGCTCGCTCGGCATGGACACGGTCGGCTTTCTGATGATGAGCCACATGACGACGCCGGAGAACCTCGCCGTCGAGGCAAAGAAGATGGAAAGCTACGGCGCGACGTGCATCTACGTCGTTGATTCGGGGGGCGCGATGACGATGGGCGATATCCGCGATCGCTTCCGCTCGCTGAAGGCGATGCTCGATCCGGCGACGCAGACCGGCATCCACGCCCACCACAATTTGAGTCTCGGCGTCGCGAACTCGATCGCCGCGGTCGAGGAGGGGTGCGATCGGGTCGACGCGAGCCTTGCCGGCATGGGCGCGGGCGCGGGCAACGCGCCGCTTGAGGTGTTCGTCGCAGCGGCCGAGCGGCTCGGCTGGAACCACGGGACGGACCTGTACGCGCTGATGGATGCGGCAGACGACATCGTGCGGCCGCTGCAGGACCGTCCGGTGAGAGTCGACCGCGAGACGCTCGCGCTCGGCTATGCCGGTGTCTATTCGAGTTTCCTGCGACATTCGGAGGTTGCGGCGGAGAAGTACGGGCTGAAGACCGTGGATATTCTCGTCGAGCTGGGGCGTCGCAAGATGGTGGGCGGGCAGGAGGACATGATCGTGGATGTCGCGCTCGACCTGTTGCGCAATACGGCGTGACCAACCGGCAATTCTTTTCATCATGCACGGTAGATTCGCATATCGGAAGGAGGCCGATTTGCTGAGCATCAAAAGAACGAGACGGTCTGTTTTAAAAAAACGACGACGCGACATGCCATCGCTTGTATCGGCACGAGAGCGCCGCCCCTGATGGGTTCCGGCAGTAAAAGACGAGCCATCAACATGGTGAAGGAGACAAATGAGACATCAACGAACAGCGTTGCTTGCCGCCTCGGTGAGCATCTGTGCGCCGGCATGGGCGCAATCGACGATTACGCTGTACGGCATTGTCGATACAGGCGTGGAGTTCTTTACTCACGCGTCACCAACAGGCGGGGCGATGTTGCGGCTCCCGACGATCAGCGGCGGCGATCTACCGTCCCGGTGGGGCCTGCGTGGCGAGGAGGACCTGGGCGGAGGAATCAAGGCGGTATTCATGCTCGAGAGCGGTTTTGCGATGTCGACGGGAACCTCGCTTCAGAATGGCCGCCTATTTGGACGGCAGTCGTTTGTCGGGATCAAGGGCGAATGGGGACAATTGACCGTTGGGCGGCAAATGACCATGACCATCTATGGCATGGCCGATGCAGATGTGATCGGCCCTGCCGTTTTCAGCGTGGGATCGTTCGATGCCTATCTTGCTTCGGCACGTGCGGATAACAGCGTCGAGTATCGCGGGAAGTTTTCGGATTTGACGGTCGGCGTGAGCTATTCGTTCGGACGCGACGGCCTGTCCGCAAGCAACTGCGGCGGGCAGCTTCCCGGGGACATGATGTCATGCCGTGCAATCAGCGCGATGCTGAAGTACGACCGCGCGAACTGGGGGGCGGCGCTCATCTATGACGAGCAGCGCGGTGGCGCCGGCGCAACAGCAATGACCGTCGTGCCGGGCCTGAGCAGCGTCGCTTTTGCGAACTCGGGCGATACCGATCGGCGATATCAGGCAAACGGCTATGTTCTCGTCGGAAGGGTCAAGCTCGGAGGCGGATGGCTGCATCGGGAAATCAAAGGGGATGTTCGGACGGTGCGAACGGATCTCGGCTACCTCGGTGTATCGGTGCCGTATGTCGCATGGGTTTTCGACGCGCAAATTTCGCACATCAGGAACCGTTCATACGATGCGGACGGGACGATGGGGGTTTTTCGCGTCAACTACAACCTGTCCAAGCGCACCGCGGTATATGGCCTACTTGCTTACATGAAGAACAGCGGAAGCGGTGCGGCTTATTCAGTGTCTTCAAGCAGCATCGTGCCAGCAGTGCCGGCACGCGGAGTCGGACAGGCGGGCGCGATGGTCGGGATACGTCACCTGTTCTGACGGCTGATTCGTAGATCTATTTAAATACAAACAGACTTGTTTGTTTTGTTGTGGAGTTGAGCCGTTCCGGCACAGTCCGGTTCCGTTGTTCGTATCGAAAACTTGTCGATGCAGAGATGTCAATCTCGACGTTGAAGTATTGGAGGAAGGAATGAGCGAGGAAGCGAGGAGGAATGGGCCATGTTCGGGACTTCGTGTGCTCGAACTGGGCTCGATGGTGTCGGCTCCGCTGGCGGGGCAGGTTCTGGCGGACATGGGTGCCGAGGTGATCAAAATCGAACCGCCGGAAGGCGATCCGATGCGCAGAGTGGGACCCTTCCACAAGGGGATGGGTGCGTTGTTCATGACGGTGAATCGGGGCAAGAAAAGCATCGTGCTGGACCTGAAGACGCCGCGCGACCTGGAAGTCGCTCAGGCGCTGGCGTCAGCGTCGGACGTGCTGCTTCACAACATGCGCCCTCGTGTCATGGAGCGGCTTGGTCTGGGTTATGAGTTACTCCAGAGCGCCAATTCGAAGCTGATTTATGCATCGATTTCCGGCTTTGGCGAGTCGGGGCCATATGCGTCGAAACCCGCATACGACCATGTGCTTCAGGGTATGACAGGCGTCATGTATCTCCAGGGGCGCGGCGGCGCGCCGGAGCCGATCCGCAATTTGATGGTGGACAAGTCGACCGCAACAATCACGGCGAGCGCGATTCTCGCGGCGCTGCTGCATCGCGAACGCAGCGGTGGGCAAGGGCAGCGCATTGATGCCTCGCTGCTGAATGCGTTTTCGTGGTTCGGCCTGACGGACAACATCGGAAACTACACGTTCCAGTCGCCCGACGCACGCAAAGCCCCGGCACTCGACATTCATCACCCGCTTCGCACGCGCGACGGATGGGTCATTGGCCATGTCCAGACGGACGATCAGTTTGCGGCGGCGTGCCGGCTCTTCGGTCGGGAAGATCTGCTGGATGACGCGACCTGGAAGTCGGCGGCGAAACGAATCGAACAGAACGGCGAGATGTGGCGAGCGCTCGGCGCCAAGGCGACCACGATGACGCGCGCCGAAGTATTGGCGCGTGCCGAATCCGAGGGCGTGGCAATCGGCCCGATCTACACGTTGGAGGAGTTCTTCGAAGATCCGCAAGTGCGGAGCAGCGACGTTTATGTCGATTACGAGGATCCCGAATTCGGCGTGATCCGGCACATGAACTTTCCGGTGCGCTTCGGTCTTTCAACGGTTCAAGTCGAGGCGCGGGCACCGCTGCTCGGCGAACACACCGAGGAAATTCTGCGCGATACGTTACGCGGGGCCGTCAGGCTTTGACCGCGAGGTAGCGATTTTCTTTCGACGATTTTCTGCGGATCGAGAAGGGCGAATATCGTGAACGATGCGCCGACACTTCTTGACGCAGATGTGAACTGCGTTGTTCAGGAAAACAGGAGGAAGACTTGATTACGTTCGATTTGAGCGAGGAACAGGAACTCGCGCGTAACGCGATGCGAAGCTTCGCGCAAGGAGAGTTGCGGCCGATCGCACAGAAGCTGGACCGGGATTCGGCAATTCCCGTATCGACACTGGATGCGCTGTGGTCGACTGGCCTCATACAGATGCAAGGCAACGAGGACCAGGTTCGGTGCCCGATTCTCAACGCGATTGTGCTCGAAGAACTCGCCGCAGCCGACGCCACGCTCGCGCTTGCGCTGGCGGCGCCGGTGGCGTTTACCCAGGCCATCCTGGATCAGGGGTCGCAGCAGCAGCGGGAGACGCTGTTGCCGTTGTTTTACGGAAGCACATTCCGCGCTGCGGCCATTGCGCTGATGGAACCGCATTTCGGTTCCGACGTGTCGTCGCTGACGACCACGGCTGTGCGGGACAAAGACGGATGGCGGCTCAACGGACGCAAGACACTGGTCCCGCTGGCTTCCGCTGCGAGCCACTTTCTCGTCATCGCGCAAGCCGAGGGCGAGCGGGCAGCCTTCATCGTTGGGCGCGACACGGCTGGCATGAATGTCGAGGCGCCGGTACCGACGGTTGGCTTGCGGGCACTGGAAATGAGCGACATCCGGTTCGACGGCGTATTCGTTCCGAACTCGGCACGCCTTGGCAACGGGGCCGGCATGAACGTTCAGCGCATCGTCGATTCGTCGCGCGTCGGGCTTGCTGCCGTGATGACCGGTCTTTCGCGCGGCGTCATGGAGTACGTCATCCCGTACGCAAAGGATCGGGTGGTTCATGGCTCCGCGCTCGCGAGCAAGCAGTCGATCGCCTTTCGTATAGCGGATATGCATATCGACGTGGCGGCGATGCGCATGATGGGATGGAGAGCGGCGTTCGAGCTTGCGGGCGGACAAGACGCCACGCGTTCGTCCCAGCTCGCGTATACGTATGCTGCGCGTCAATCGATGTCGATCGCGGATGAGGGCTTGCAGATCTTCGGCGGCCACGGGTTCGTACGTGAACATCCAATTGAAATGTGGTACCGGAATTCACGCGCGGTCTCGATGCTCGAAGGCGTGGCCGGTGTTTGACTTGTCGATAAGGAGATCAAACGTGGTTGACTTTACTCTCACCCCGAAAGACGAGTATCTGGTGAACATCGCACGTGAAGACGTGGAAATCGCCCGTAAATACGCGCGCTATTACGATCAGCATCACGAAGAACTCGAGCCCGTCGAGCTTCCGGAGGCCGCCGGGCGCCCGGATCCTTACGCATTGCTCGAAGCCGATCCGGCCGAAACAAGCGGGTCGATCGTTACGCAGGCGCTGCTGCAACTGGAGTATCCCGACGTGCGCATGCGGCGCGATACGAATCGGTTTCTCGGAACGAAGATCGTCAAGTACTCGGGTACGCCGGATCAGATCGAGCGCTTTGGCGACAAGTTGCTGTCGATCGCCATTTCGGAGCCCGGCGCAGGATCCGATCCGCGAGCGATGGTCGGAAGCGCCCGACACGACGAGGTCACCGATGAATGGATACTGAATGGCGAGAAGATCTATTGTTCGGGCTTCGGAGAGGCAGCGGGAGCAGTGGTTTTGCTGAAGGGTGCGCCGGACGAGCGGGGAATTCGCCCGTTCTGTGCGTTTATCGTCGAGAAGGGCGCGCCGGGTTTGCAACTGCTTGGCCAGGTCGACAAAATGGGCATGCGCGCGTGGGACACGGCGGACTTTGTGCTTCAGGACTGTCGCGTGCCTTCACGGAACAAGCTGAACGCAGACTTCAAGCGCACGATGATGGTTTTCAACGGGTCGCGCGCGATGGTTACGGCATTCGGCCTCAAAATCGCCCGCAACATGCTGGACGCGGTAGCGGAAAATCTTCGCCAGGCAGGACAGGCGCCCGACTACGCGGAAGGGCGCAACGCGCGGTCTGCCGCGCAGGATCGCCTGATCGCGCTCGAAGCGTTGTACGACGCGACCAAATTGTCGGTCTTGCATGCCAAATGGTCGGAACAGGCGAACGGCGTCACGAATGAGCAGACGATGATCGAGGCTTCCATGGCGAAAGCGCTGGGTGGTTTGGCTACGCGTCGCATTACGCAGGAGTGCATGGAACTTCTCGGGCCGCTCGCGCTAACGGAGGAACACCTGGCGGAGAAGTGGTTTCGAGATGCCCGGATCTTCGACATTTTCGAAGGGGCGGGTGAAATCAACCGTCTCATCGTCGCAAGGTGGCTGCTCGGTTATTCGAGCAAAGAACTGAACTAAATTTGGTATTTTCAGATTTTTGGTTCAACGCGGATCACCGAGGAACGCGGCGCGGATCTTGAGGAGGAAGTACTCCCCGTCGCGGTATCCGTAAGCTCGACGCTTGATGGCCTTGATGGTGCTGTTGATGTCTTCGACGACGCTGGTATTGAGCGGATGGCGGAAACGGGTCACGAAACAGCGACTGATTGGCCGCCAGTAACGCCCTCCGGTTCACGGCCTGACCGCTCCGTCACGCCGCTGGTAGCGACCCAGCCACGTCAGCTTCTCCCGCGGGCCGCCACAATGTCCGCACCAGACCCGGCGACGAGGCACATGCAACACCACCCGGTATTCGAATAACGGCAGTTCGCCCACTCGGCGAACCGTCGTCTCGTGGATTTGCCGACTGCGCGCACCGCATTGCTCGCAATACATGACCTTGCTGACTGGCTTCAGATACAGCGATCTGCGCAGCATGTCGTATCGCCGCCACGGGAAACACGGAGAGCGTGCCGTCCCGATCTCGATCGAAGTATGCTGTAGCGCGACCGGCGTGCACGATCGGATTTCCGTCGGGCGCGCAAACCGCCGACCCGCGCCGCGTGCGATCCGGCAGCCAGAACAATCACAATCCGATTTCGCCCGACAGTGAGGGGCGGCCAACATGATCATGCTGCGTTCGTGGGGTGCGATTCTGTCGTTGCTGATGCTTGCCGCGTGCGCGAGCCTGCCGCCGCAGGCCGACCGCGCGCCGACGCATGCATTCACCGATACCGACGATACGCGCCTCGGCGCGGCATTTCGTCAGCAGGCTGCCGCCCATCCGGGGCAGGACGCGTTTCATCTGCTGACCGATCCAGTCGACGCGCTGGATGCGCGCGTGCTGCTCGCCGACCGTGCCGACCGTTCGCTCGACCTGCAGTACTACATCTGGCACGACGACCTGACCGGGCACGAACTGGCCGATGCGGTCATGCGCGCGGCCGATCGCGGCGTGCGCGTGCGCGCGCTGCTCGACGATCTCGGCACCAACGCGGATGACCGCAAGCTGCTCGAGATCAGCGCGCATCCGAACATCGAGATCCGGTTGTTTAATCCGGTGGCCACGCGCCGGTTCAAGAAGCTCGGCACGGTGTTCGAGTTCTCGCGCGTCAACCGGCGCATGCACAACAAGGCGATGATCGCGGACAACCAGGTGGCGATCGTCGGCGGCCGCAATATCGGCGATGAATACTTCGGCGCATCGTCGATGCTGGAGTTCGGCGATCTCGACGTCGTCGTGCACGGCCCGGTCGTGAAGGACATCTCGACCGAATTCGATACGTTCTGGAATTCGCCGTATGCGTATCCGGTCGATACGCTGGTCGGGCACGATGCGGCGCCGGGCGGGCTCGACCGCGAGCGCGAACGGTTGCGCGACTACCTGCGGGCCATGGAGGACAATCCGTACGTGCTCGAGGCCCGGCAGCGGCTCGACCGGATCGTCCACGGGCAGGGCACGGAGCTGTCGTGGGGGCATGCGACGGTGCTGTACGACGATCCGTCGAAGATCGCGCACGCGCCGAAGGACAGCGACGGGCACCTGATGCCGCAGTTGCGTGCGCTTGCGTTGCAGCCCCGGCGCGACCTGCTGATCGTGTCGCCGTATTTCGTGCCGGGCAAGGAGGCGGTCGAGCGGCTGCGTGCGCTCACGGCGCGCGGCGTGAGCGTGACGGTGCTGACCAATTCGCTCGCGTCGACCGACGTGGCAGCCGTACATGCCGGCTACCGCCGCTATCGAAGCGATCTGGTGAACGCGGGCGTGCGGCTTTACGAGCGCCGGCCATCGGGCGACAAGAGCATTTCGAAGCAGGTCATCGGCGGCTCGTCGCGCGCGTCGCTGCATGCGAAGACCTACGTGTTCGATCACACGAGCATCTTCATCGGGTCGATGAATCTCGATCCGCGCTCGCTGAACCTCAATACGGAGATCGGCGTTTACTGCGAGAGCCCGGCGATTGCATCGCAGGTGGCCAACGATCTGGAGGCGCGGCTCGACCAGATCGCCTGGCGTGTCGAGGCGAGAACCGATCCGGCCGGCAAAGCGCGGCTCAAGTGGATTCAGACCGATGCGGACGGGACGGTCACCGAGATCGATCACGAGCCGGAGGTGTCCGCCCCGAGGCGGATGGAAGTGTGGTTTCTCGGGCTGTTTCCGATCGAATCGCAACTGTGAGCGACATTCAGCGCCGCGTGCGGCGGTGCTGCTCGATGACGGCCGCAAACTGCATCGCCGCTGTCTCGATCACCGCGTCGCTCAGCCCGGAATAGCCGAGCACGAAGCCGTTGTACCGGCGGCCGTTGCCGCGGCGGCCGTCGCCGATGCAGTAGCTGCTCATCGGTTGCAGCAGCAAGCCATGAGCGGCTGCGGCGCGCGCGACGTCGGTATCGTGCAGCGGCGCCGCGAGATCCGCGGAAAGATGCATGCCGCCCGGGCTTTCGCGCACGCTCAGCGACGTGCCGAGATGGCGAGCGAGCGCCGCTTCGAGGCTGCTGCGCCGGTCCGCATAAAGCGCCCGCATCTTCCGCAGGTGCCGCGCAAACAGGCCGGTATCGATGAATTCGGCCATCGCCAGCTGGTCGGCCGAGTGACCGCGATGGACGAGTTCGCGCAGCGTTCTGGTGAAGCGTTCGACCAGCGCCGGCGGCACCACCATGAAACCGAGCCGCAGGGCCGGAAACATCGTCTTGCTGAAGGTGCCGAGATAGCACACCGGCGCGTCCGCATGCAGGCCCTGGATCGCGGGCAGCGGCTCGCCGCCGTGACGGAATTCGCTGTCGTAGTCGTCCTCGATGATCCACGCGCCGCATGCGCGGGCGCGCTCGACGAGCGCCGCGCGCCGCCGGGGGCTCATCAGCGCGCCGAGCGGGTACTGGTGCGACGGGGTCGTATAGATCAGCCGGGGCGGGCGGGTGCGCCACTGCTCGTCGGTCGGCGCCATGCCCTCGCGATCGACCTCGATCGGCACGGGATTCAGGCCGGTCGACCGGAACGCGGTCCTCGCGCCGTTGTAGCAAGGGTTCTCGAGCCAGCCGTATTCGCCGGGATTCGCGAGCATCCGCGCGCAGAGCTCGAGGCTGCTCTGCGTGCCGTCGGTGATGAATACCTGCTCCGTGTCGCAGCGCACGCCGCGCGAGACGCGGATGTACGCGGCCACCGCGCGCCGCAGCTCGGGCAGCCCTTCGACCGGCCCGTACGCCAGCCGGGCGGGCGTGATGGTCTTCCATGCGCGCTCGATGCAACGGCGCCACTGGGCAACCGGGAATTCGTCGAGGGAAGGGAGGCCGGGAACGAACGGCAGCATGCGTTCGGGCTCGGGATCGGCGTTCTCCAGCCCGTGCACGCGCGCCGACAGGTGAACCGGTGCGGGGCCGTCCTCATGGCCGACGCTCGGGCGGCCGCATCCGTCCCATCGCGTGATCGTGCCGTTGCGCGTGGCCGCCACGAAGCCTTCCTCGGCCAGGCGCTCGTACGCATAGACCGCGGAATTGCGCGCGATGCCCAGCTCGGCCGCGAGCACGCGCGTCGACGCGAGCCGCGTGCCACGCGGAAGCTGCCCGTCCAGCAGCATGTCGCGCAGGCTCCGGTAGAGGGCTTCCTGCTGACTATGCGTTGGCGCGCCGTCCTGTCTGGCAAGCGATGAGATGAGCAGCGCGAGATCCATGGGCTGGTTCCAGAAATTTTCGTTGTGCTGGTTCTTTCGAAGATGCCGCGCGCATCGTATCGTTCACGTTCTCGCGGGGCAGGCCGGTGCACGCGCATGTTGAGCGATCGGCCGCTTGCGGTACGCGCGTATTTTGCTCGATTCGGCGAGCGACTGTCGATGGGCCAGGCAATCGCGCGTTCCGCCATGGATACGGAACGATTCCGATATAATTCATTTCGCAGTACAGATATATGAACGACCAGACCACTCTCTCTTCCACGCCGCGTACGACCATTCGCCGCCTGCCTGAACTGGCGAGCCACGATCGCACGATGCTCTACCGCATCGTGGACGATGCGTACGTCTGTCACATCGCGTTCGGCGACGGGCAGAACACGCACTGCATCCCGACCGCGCACTGGAGAAGGGGCGACGAGCTCTATATCCACGGGTCCAACGGCAGCCGGATGATCAAGGCGCTGTCGGCCGGCGCGCAGGCTTGCGTCGCGATGACGCTGCTGGACGGCCTCGTGCTGGCCCGGTCCGCCTTCAACCATTCGATGAATTATCGATCCGCGGTGATCTACGGGCAGTTCGACGTGATCGAAGGCAGGGAGGAAAAACTCGTCGCTCTGGATGCGTTGATGGACAAGATCGCGCCGGGCCGCAAGCATGAAGCGCGACCGGGCAATTCGAAGGAAATCAACGCGACCAGCGTGCTGCGGATTTCAATGGCGGAAGCGGCCGTGAAAATCAGCGATTCGCTGCCGTCCGACAAGGAAGAGGATCTTGGGCTTGCTGTGTGGGCCGGGGTCTTGCCGCTGAAGACGACGCGCGGCGCACCGGTTCATGCAGACGGCAACGTGCCGGTGCCGGATTATGTCCGGAACTGGGCCGATTGAATGGCGCGGCAAGGCCCGCATCGGAGAGGCGAGACGACGCGGCATGCAGAGAACCCGCGACGGCTTCGCAGCCTTCGCGGGTTGTCGGACGCGGTTGCGCGCGATACGTCGCGCAACCGCACCCGGTTCGGTCAACGGTTCATCAGCGCGCGAAATCCGACGTGCTCTGGATGAACGCGTTCAGCTTCGAGATGTTCACGCTGCCGAAGCCCGTCGTCGCATCCCAGCCGGCCTTCGCCTTGTAGCCGTAAGTGCCGCTGCCGTTGTTGCCGGACGTGACGTCGTGCAGCAGCGCCGCGTTGGTCGGGAAGTACTTGTAGATGCTCGACGCGGGGAACCCGAGCGCATTGTTGTTGGCCGACTGCAGCCGCGCCCAGATGCCCGTGAAGATCGGCGCCGCGAGGCTCGTGCCGCCTTCGTTGTTCAGGTAGCCCGAACCCCACAGCGTGTCGGACGTCTGGCCGTTCACGACGAGAATCGCACCCGTGCGCAGGTCGGCGTCGAAGCCGATGTCGGGCAGCGCGCGCTTGGTCGAGCCGGTGAGGGTCGACGACTGCCACGTTGGCGCGGCCTCGTACTTGCTGTACCCGCCGCCCGTCGACCACACGGTGCCCGGCTGCCAGCTCGGATCGTTCCAGACGATTTCGCTGTTGTACGCATTGGTCGACGTATTGGTGAACAGCGTCGTGCCGCCCACCGCGATCACGTACGGCGACGTGGCCGGCTCGCTCACCGTGTAGGTCGAGCGCGACGGCGTGCCGCTCGCGCATTCGTACGCGCCGTGGTCGCCGGCGGAAACCGAGAAGGTTTGCCCTTGCGCGACCGCCTGCTTGAAGATGGTGTCGTCGGTGGCTTGAGAGCCGGTGCTGTTCGCGGACGATTCGCACACGCCGAGCGACACGTTGATCACCTTCGCGACGTTGTCGGTCACGGCCTTGTTGTACGCGGCCGTGATCGCGGTGAGCGTCATCGACGGCGCGGTGTAGAACACGACCTGCTTCACGCTGCCGCCGGCCGTGCCGACGATCGACTGGCTGTCGAGGTTCCATTCGACGGTGCCGTCGGTATCGGTGTACGAACTGCCGGCCGGCCCCGTCTTCACGATGCTGCTGCTGATCGTGCCGAGGCCGTTGTTCGCGGCGAACGTATTGAGGTCGCTCACCGTCTGCGACAGGTCGCCTTCGGAGATGATGCCGACCGTGGTCTGCGAGGCCGTCGGCGTGCCGTCGCCGCCGTAGATCGACGAGAACTCGGTCGGGTTGTGCGGCACCGCCGACGCGCCGGCCGGGATCGTCAGGTTGCTGGTGTTGCCTTGCGGCTTGCTGCCCGCACCCGTATGCATCAGCTCGACGTTCTGCAGGCCGAGCACCGTGCCGACGATGTTGCCGATCGCGTTCGGTACTTGCGCGGCGTCGGTGTTCGCATAGACGCTGCGGCCGTTGCGCGTGAAGCGCTTGAGGGTCGTGCGGAACGCGGACTGGACGGTTCCCGCGGTGCCGGACGCGGAGACCAGCAGCCGGTTCGGCGCGACCACGATATTCACGAAGCCCGCCTTGCGCAGGTGCGCGACGACGGACGCGACCTGCTGGTCGGTCGGCGCATATTGCGCGGCGAATTGCGCGGGCGTGAGGAACTGCCGGTAGTGCGGCGAGCCGGGCGTATGCAGGTCGCGCAGGTACTGGTCGAGTTGCGCTTCGTTGCGCAGGTTCAGCCCGAGCACGATGTCCACCGATTCGCCGGGCGCCATGTCGATCGCTGCGGCGGCAGCGGCAGCCGTGCTCGCGGCGGGCGCGCCGGCCGTGCCGGCTTCGTTCTGCTGCACGAGCGGCAGGAACCCCTTGGTGCGCGTTTCCGTCCAGCCGGCCGCAGGCGCGGCATGGGCGGTCGCCATGCCGAACGACGCGGCTGCCGCGGCAACGAGTGCGAGATTGACGGCGCGAATGTGCTTTTGTTTCTTGTTTGCAACCTGATTCATTTGAATTACCCCTCCGGTTGAACAACGAACGGCACGAACAACAACGGTCGACAGCGGTGCGGGTCATGCACCGCCGCTTTCTGTCGCATGCGGGCGGATGGCACGGACGCGACAGGGCCTTTCGCCCGATCCGGAAAGCGGTTTTTCTCCGGGGGCGAAATACGGAAAACGCGATAACGGGAAGGCTGCGCCGCAGGGCGGGGCAGTCGCGCCGGATTCGGCGCGGGCGGGATTGCTAGAGCAACAGCTTCGTTGTCCTGCTCATTTGATTCGATCCTTCGGCCCGCTGCCGGATGGCAGCCGTCCAGTGAAATGCATCGGGATGCTGCACGCGCCGGCGGGCGAACGACTCATTCGGCGGCGCGTACTTCGGTGCAGCGGAAGCGAAAAAACGTGGAGCGGAATCGATTGCGTGGCGGGCAATCCGTCGGATTGCTTGCATCGGACGGTATCAAGAACGAAAGCGCGATGTCAAACTTTTTTTGATTATATGAAACAAAATTAAATCGAATAAACCGCAATGATTTTGAAAAGATCGGCGGCATTTTGTAATGTTCGAAACCGGTAAAGCAGGTAATGCCGAAAGCGACTCGCCGATCCTTTCCGATGCGTGTTGAAACGGCCGTTCGTTATCGAGGAAATGCTCGAATCGGCGGGGCCTGTCGTTCGGCAACCTGAAGGTCGTCGACGAACCGGAACAGCGCGTCGACATGCTGAAGCAGCGCGTCGCGCGAGGCAGCGTCCGCATCGGTGGCGAGCACCTTGATGGCGTCGAGCCGGGTTTCGAGTTCAGCGAGCTGGGTGCGCGTGACGCGACTGCTGCTGGCGACGGGGGCCGTCGCATCGGATGGATTCGTCGATTTCATGGAATGAGTTATCGCATTGAAGTGCTCGATGAAGCGCGACAGGTCGGCCGGGCAGCCGTCGCGGGAAACCGCGCGTGCCGACGGATCGCCGGCGACGATCCGGCCCGCGGTGTCCGCCATGGCGTCGAGCGTCGCGAGCATGCGGCGGAGCAGCCTGACAAGGTCGAACGCGGCGGCCAGCAGGCAGACGAACAGCACCGTCGCCAGCACCAGGTAAGTGGGCACACTGCGGAGCATCGCGTCGGCCGTCGCGTCGTGCGGCAACGCGGCCGGCGCATGCAGTGTGTAGACGAAGAACGCGACGGTGCAGGCGAGCAGCACGACGACGATCGCGACGAGGCCGATCGCCCGCCCGATTTGCCGGCCGGGCCGTGCCGGCAGCGTCACTGCACGCCTCGCAGCCGGTAGCCGACGCCGCGCATCACTTCGGGCATGCCCGGTGCGCCGGCCTGTTCGAGTTTCTTGCGCAGCCTGCAGATGTGGCTGTCGACCGTGCGCTCCAGCGCGCTCACGTCGGCCATGCACGCATCGAGCAACTCGCCGCGCGTGAATACGCGGCTCGGCGATCTCGCCATGTGCGCGAGCAGCCGGAACTCCGTCAGCGTCAGCGTGATCGGCACCTCGGCGCCCGCCGTGCGCACGCGGGCCAGATAGCTGTCGGTGTCGACCTCCAGGTCGCCGACGCGCAGCATGCGCAGGGTCGGCGGCGCGGCGGACCGGCGCAGGATCGCGCGCAACCGCGCGACGACTTCGGCCGGGTTGAACGGCTTGACGATGTAGTCGTCCGCGCCGGCATGCAGTGCCTGCAGCCGGTCGAGGTCGCGATCGAACGCGGTGACGACGACGACGGGTGTGTTGTCGCGCCGCCGCAGCTCGGCGAGCACGTCCCAGCCGCTTTTCTGCGGCATCTTCACGTCGAGCAGGATCAGGTCGGGCTTCAGGTGCGGCTGCATGTCGAGCGCCGCTTGCCCGTCGGCGACGCGGTAGGTGCGAAAGCCGTCGTGCTTAAGGTACGCATCGAGGATGTCCGAGATGTCGGGCTCGTCTTCTGCAATCAATATCAGTGAATTCGTCATGGAGTGTGCCGTGCGATGTCGAACAGTCGGGGCGGCCCGTTACCGGGCCGGGTCGCGCCGTTCCGCCACGCTGCCGCGCGGGACGGAACGGCGCCGTTCGTTCAGTCCTGCACCACGCGCTTCGACGGTGCGACGTCCTGGTCCGTCAGGCCGCCGCCGAGCGCCTTGTACAGCGCAACGGCATTGCCGAGCTCGCTGCGGCGCAGGTCGAGCAGCGCCTGCCGTGCCGAATAGAGCTGCCGCTGCGAATCGAGCAACTCCAGCCGGCCCTCGACACCCGCGCGATAGCGCAGGTTCGACAGGTCGGTGCGGCGTTCGGCCGAGCCGACCACGCGCGTCTGCGCGTCGATCTGGCGGCCGAAGGTTTCGCGCCCGGCGATGCCGTCGGCCACTTCGCGGAACGCGGCCTGGATCGAGCGTTCGTATTCGGCGACCGCGCTGGATTTGCGCACTTCCGCGAGACGCAGCTCGGCACGCAGCCGGCCGCCCTGGAAGATCGGCACCGTGACCTGCGGCGCGAAGCTCCACGTGCGCTGGCCGCCGTCGAACAGGCTGCCCATCGCGGGGCTGAGGAAACCGATCGACGACGTCAGCGACAGGCGCGGGAAGAATGCGGCGCGCGCGGCGCCGATGTCCGCATTCGCGGCGACGAGATTTTGTTCGGCCTGCTGGATATCCGGTCGCCGGAACAGCAGCTCGGACGGCAGGCCGGCCGGCAGTTGCGTCATCACCGGTTGCTGCTGAAGCGGCAGCGGCTCGGGCAGATCCTTCGGCAGCTCGGCGCCGATCAGCAGGCGCAGCGCGTTGCGTGCCTGCTCGACGGCGCGCGTGCGCGCTTCGAGATCGGCCGTCGCGCTCGCGACCTGGCCTTCGGCCTGCGCGATATCGACGCCGCTCGCCTGATGCGCTTCCTTCAGGCGGCGCGCGAGATCGAGCGATTGCTGCCAGTCGGCGAGCGTGCGCTCGGACAGCTGGCGCTGCTCGTGCGCGAGGCGTTCCGCGAAGTACGCGTCCGCCACGCCGCCGACCAGCGAGATCTGCACCGCACGGCGGCCGTGATCGGTCGCGAGGTAGCGCGCGAACGCGGCATCCGACTGCGACTTCACGCGGCCGAACAGGTCGATCTCGAACGCGCTGATGCCGACGTTCACGCCGTACTGGTTCTGCGTCGTGCCGAACAGCGGCGGACTCGACTGCGTGTCGTCCGACGTGCGCTGGCGCGTGAAGTTCGCGCCGGCGCCGATCGACGGCAGGCGCGCGGAACGCTGGATGCCGTACTGCGCTTCGGCGGCCTCGACGTTCAGCGCTGCC
Organism: Burkholderia sp. BCC0397; assembly: GCF_902832865.1. Classification (NCBI taxonomy): domain Bacteria; kingdom Pseudomonadati; phylum Pseudomonadota; class Betaproteobacteria; order Burkholderiales; family Burkholderiaceae; genus Burkholderia; species Burkholderia sp. BCC0397. Next base: position 468,536 of record NZ_CADFDL010000001.1, read on the forward strand.
ACCCGCAGGTCGCGGTTGTTGTCGAGCGCAAGCTCGATCAGGCGCTGCAGGCGGCGATCGCCGAACATCGTGCGCCAGCCGAGATCGGCCGCGTTGGCCTTGAGATCGGCGGCCGCGTTGGCCGTGTAGGCCGTCGGCACCGGCATCGAGGGTTTGACCAGCGTCGGCGCGAGCGAGCAGGCCGACAGCGCGAGGACGAGGGGAAGAATAAGCAATCGCATGGCATCAACCTTCCTGTCCGTGAGTCGGGATAGCCGGCTGCTTGCGGGAAGCCCGCCATGCGCCGATGCGCTCCTGGATACTCATCACGAACACAAAGAAAACAGGGACGAAGAAAATGGCCAGCACCGTGGCGGTCACCATGCCGCCGAACACGCCGGTGCCGATCGCGTGCTGCGTCTCGGCGCTGGCGCCGGTCGCGATCATCAGCGGCACGACGCCGAGGCCGAACGCGAGCGAGGTCATCAGGATCGGGCGCAGGCGCAGCTTCGACGCCTGCACGGCTGCCTCGATCAAGCCCTTGCCTTCCTCGCGCAACTGCTTCGCGAACTCGACGATCAGGATCGCGTTCTTCGCGGACAGGCCGATCACGGTGATCATCCCGACCTTGAAGAACACGTCGTTCGGCAAGCCGCGCAGCAGCACCGCACCGATCGCGCCGATCAGGCCGAGCGGCACCACCAGCATCACCGACAGCGGAATCGACCAGCTTTCGTACAGCGCGGCGAGCACCAGGAACACGACGATCATCGACAGCACCATCAGCATCGGCGCCTGCGACGCCGACTGGCGTTCCTGCAGCGACTGGCCGGTCCACTCGACCGCGAAGCCCGGCGGCAGTTGCGCGGCGAGCCGTTCCATCTCGGCCATCGCCGCGCCGCTCGACTGGCCGGGGGCGGCAGTGCCCGAGATCCGCGCGGACGGGTAGCCCTTGAAGCGCACCATCTGCAGCGGCGTCTCGGTCCACACCGGGCGCACCACTTCGGACAGCGGCACCATGCCGCCGGCCGCGTTGCGCACGTACAGCTTCATCACGTTGTCGATCTGCATGCGCGCCGGCGCGTCGGCCTGGATGATCACCTGCTGCATGCGGCCGGCGTTCGGGAAGTCGTTCACGTAGGTCGAGCCCATCGCGGTCGACAGCGTGTCGCTGAGCGTCGTGAACGACACGCCGAGCGCCTGCGCCTTCGCGCGGTCGATCTCGAGGCGGATGCTCGTGCCGGCCGGCAGGCTGTCCGGGTACACGCCGGTCACGACCTTGCTTTGCGCGGCGAGTTCGAGCAGCTTGACTTCCGCGGCCTTGAGCGCCGCCGTGCCCTGGTTGGCGCGGTCTTCCAGGCGCATCGAGAAGCCCGAGCTGTTGCCGAGCTCGTCGATGGCCGGCGGCAGCAGGCTCATCACCGTGCCTTCGGTCACGCCGGCCATCGCCTGCTGCGCGAGCATGCCTTCCTCGACGGTCGATGCGCCGCCGCGGTTCTTCCAGTCCTTCATCACGGACCAGTTGATCGCCGCGTTCGGACCCTGGCCCGAGAAGCCGTAGCCGATCACGGAAATGCTCGACTGGATTGCCGGACGCGAAGCAAGATGCTTCTCCAGCGTCTTGACCACGTCATGTGTGCGCTCGGCGGTAGCGTCCGCGGGCAGCAGAAAGCTGGTGATGAAGTAGCCCTGGTCCTCGTCCGGCAGGAACGACGACGGCAGGCCGCGGAAGCCGAACACCAGTGCGCCGGCAATCGCCAGGAACACCAGCATCACGCGGCCCGTGCGGCCGACCAGGCGGCCGACGCGCGTCTCGTACCATTTCGTCATGCGATCGAAGCGGCGGTTGAACCAGCCGAAGAAGCCGCGCTTCTCGTGATGGCCCGGTTCGAGCGGCTTGAGCATCGTCGCGCACAGGGCCGGCGTGAGCGTCAGCGCCAACAGTGCGGAGAACAGGATCGATACGGCCATCGACAGCGTGAACTGCTTGTAGATCACGCCGACCGAGCCGCTCGCCATCGCCATCGGCAGGAACACCGCGGTCAGCACCAGCGTGACGCCGACGATCGCGCCCGTGATCTCCTTCATCGCCTTCGACGTCGCGTCCTTCGGCGAGAGTCCTTCCTCGGCCATCAGGCGTTCGACGTTCTCGACGACGACGATCGCATCGTCGACGATGATGCCGATCGCGAGCACCATGCCGAACATCGTCAGCACGTTGATCGAGAAGCCGGTCATCAGCATTACCGCAAAGGTGCCGAGCATCGCGACCGGCGCGACGATGGCCGGGATCAGCGTATAGCGCACGTTCTGCAGGAACAGGTACATCACGAGGAACACGAGCACCATCGCTTCGAGCAGCGTGTGCAGCACTTTCTCGATCGAGATCTTCACGAACGGCGACGTGTCGAGCGGGATCGAGTAGGTCATGCCCGACGGCATCGACTTGCTCAGTTCGGCCATGCGCGTGCGGATCGCGTCCGCGGTCTTCACCGCATTGGCGCCCGGCGCGAGCTGCACGCCGGCGAGGGTGGCCGGCTTGTTGTTCTCGCGGCTCACGTACATGTAGTTCTGCGAGCCGAGTTCGACGCGTGCGACGTCGCCGAGCACGACCTTCGAGCCGTCCGCGTTCGCGCGCAGCACGACCTTCGCGAATTCCTCCGGCGTGGTGAGCTGACCCTGCGCGGTGAGCGGCACGGTCACGCGCTGGCCCGGCAGCGCGGGCAGCGCACCGAGGCTGCCCGGCGCGATCTGCACGTTCTGCTGGCCGATCGCGGTCGTCAGGTCGCTCATCGACAGGCCGAAATTGATCAGCTTCTGCGGATCGACCCAGATGCGCATCGCGCGCTCGGAGCCGAACTGGAGCACCCGCCCGACGCCGTCGATGCGCCGCAGCTCCTCGGACACGCTGCGCGCCATGTAGTCGGCGAGCGCGCCTTCGTCGAAGCGGCCGTTGTCGGAGCGCAGGCCGATCAGCATCAGGAAGCCGGACGACGCGGATTCGACGATCAACCCGTTCTGGCGCACGGCGGCAGGCAGGCGCGGCTCGATCGACTTGATCTTGTTCTGCACGTCGACCTGCGCCATCTCCGGATCGGTGCCGGGCTTGAACGTCACGGTGATCTGCGCGCCGCCGGACGTGTCGGCCGACGATTCGAAGTACAGCAGGTTCTTGACGCCGGACAGTTCGCGCTCGATGAGGCTCAGCACGCCGTCGTTCATCGTCTGCGGCGTGGCGCCCGGATAGGTCGCGGTGATCGTGACGGAGGGCGGCGCGACCGACGGATAGCGCGCGACCGGCAGTTGCGGGATCGCGATCAGCCCCATCAGGATGATGAAGAGGGCGATCACCCACGCAAACACCGGGCGGCGGATAAAGAATTCAGCCATGGCTGGAGGCTCCTCGTGACTCAGTGCGCGGACGCGGCGGCGGCCGCGTCAGGCGACTTCCAGTCGGTTGCGGCGGCCGCCGCGCCGTCGGTCAGGCGTTCCATGCCTTCGACGACGATCTTCTGGCCGGCCTGCAGGCCCGACTTGATGCGGTAGCTGCGGTTCGTGAGCTCGCCGACTTCGACGGCTTTCAGATGCGCGTTGCTCTTCGCGTCGAGCACCCACACCTGCGGCTTGCCGCCGGCGCGCACGATGGCCTGTTGCGGCACCATCACGGCGTTCGCGTAGTGCGCGCGCGGAATGCGGGCACGCACGTACATGCCCGGCAGCAGCTGGCGCTTCGGGTTGTCGACCAGCACGCGCAGCAGCACGTCGCCGGTGCCCGGATCGACGTTGACGCCCGAGAACAGCATGCGGCCCTTCACGTCGTAACGCGTGTCGTCGTCGCGCAGCACGTCGACCGGCAGGCCGTTGCTGTCCGACGCTTGCGGCTGCGAGGCGAGCGCGCCGCGCAGCGCGTCGAGCGAGGCGGCCGGCTGGCGCACGTCCACGTACACTTGGTCGATCTGCTGGATGCGCGCCATCGGCTGGCTGTCGCTGCTCGACACCAGCGCGCCTTCGGTCACGAGCGCCTGGTCGATGCGGCCGGCGATCGGCGCTTCCACGGTCGCGAACTTCAGGTCGAGCTGGCGGCGCGCAAGCGTCGCGCGGGCCTGCGCGACATCGGCCGCGGCCTGGTCGCGTTGCGATACGGCGTCGTCGTACACCTGGCGGCTGATCGCATCGGCCTCGACGAGCGGCTTGAAGCGCGCCGTCTGCACCTTCGCACGTTCGAGTGCGGCCTGCGCGCGCTGCAGCGAGGCGGCGGCGGTGTCCATCTCGGCCTTGAACGGCGCCGGATTGATCTGGAACAGCGGCTGGTCCACGCGCACTTCGGTGCCTTGCTCGAACAGCCGGCGTTGCACGATGCCGCTTACCTGCGGCCGGATCTCGGCCACCCGCACGGCCGCGACGCGGCCCGGCAGGTCTTCGGTCACGTCGACGCGCGTGGCGGCCACGGTCATGGCCGCCACCGGGGTGGCCGGTGCGGCGGCCTGCTGTTGGGACGGCCCGCAACCCGCCAGCATTGCCGCCACCAGCGCGCATACGGCGCCGTGGCAGCATCGTTTCTGATTCTTCATAGCGACTCCAGGAAGCGCAGGCAGCCCACTGCCTGCTTTGACGGACTGGAGTCTGACGCGCGTAGTTGGCGTCTTTTATGCGGAAAGATGGAGATTCGATGGAGACGGCGAAAGGCGGCAAAAAACGATGGCGGGCGGGAGGGGGGATGGTCAGACGAGGCCGCGCGGCTGCGCCGGCTGGCGACGACGGGCCTGCCGGGCGCAGATGCTCGACGTCGCGTCGGTGGTGGGGTGCGAGTGGATGCTGCTTTGACGCGTCGTCGCGCTACGGTTTGGCGCCTGCATTGCGCAGTGCGTCCGCGGCGTACGTGTTGTCGTGCGTCAGCGCGAGCTGAAGCAGCGACTGGCCGCGCCGGTCGACATGGTTCGGATTCGCGCCCTGCGCGACGAGCAGCGGAATCAGCTCGAAGCGGTTGAACAGCGTCGCGAACCCCAGCGCGGTTTCGCCGGCGCCGTTCGTCTGGTCGATCGGGCAGCGCGTGTCGATCAGGCGTCGCGCGATGTCGGGTTCATTTTTGAAGAGGGCGCCCATCAGTGCGGTGTTGCCGTGACGATCGCCGACGCACGCATCGGCGCCGGCCGACAACAGGTAGTCGAGCGCCGCGGGCTGGCCGTCGTACGACGCGAGGATCACGGCCGTGTAGCCGTGGCTGTCGGTGGCGTCGACCGGATAACCGGCGTCGTGCAACGCGCGCAGGATATCGACGCGGCCGACGCGCGCGGCGTCGAACCAGTCGCCGTCATAGCGGCGCAGCGCGGCAGGGTCGGCCTTGCCGTATGCCGGCTGGTCGGGCAGGTGCGCGCAGCCGGCGAGCGCGGCCAGTGCAAGCGCCGCCGCGGCCGCGCGGATCGCGTGGGTGAAGCGTTCTGATCGCATGGGGAAGTCCTGATGAAGGGGGGGCGGGCCGACGTGCGCGGCGCGATCGCACACGTCGGCAGCGACCGAAGCCGCGGGATCAGTTGTCGCTCAGCTTCGCCGCGAGCGACTGCACTTGCTGGACGTTCGCGTGAACGGCCTGCGCGAGGCGCATCCCGTAGTCGGCGTCGGCCTTGTAGAAGTACGACAGCATCGCGTACTGGTTCTGCGCGTTCTTCACCTGGCCGAGGTCGCCGGACAACGCGGTGACGAGGTCATCCTTGTCCTGCTGCGACAGGCTCCGGTAGTACTCGCCCGCCTGACGGAACGGCAGCTTCTTGCGGATCGCTTCCTGCTGCGTCGTGCCGTTGAGCGCCATGCGGACCGACTTGTACTGCGGATCCTGCGCGAGTTCGTTCAGCGTCGACGGTTCGTAATTCACCTCGCCCTTGCGGTCGCCGGCATTCATCTTGCCGTCCTGGTTGTTGTTGACCACCGGCACGACCGGGCGGTTGATCGGCAGATCCATGTAGTTCGCGCCGAGCCGGTACATCTGCGTGTCGGCGTACGCGAACAGGCGATCCTGCAGCATCCGGTCTTCGGACGGCTCGATCCCCGGCACGAGCCGCGACGGCGCGAAGGCCGATTCCTCGGTCGACTGGAAGTAGTTGTCGGGCACGCGGTTGAGCGTCATCGTGCCGATCTTGCGTTCAGGCACGCCGGTCCAGACCTTCGTATCGTCGAGCGCGTCGAAGTCGAAGCGGCTCAGGTCCTTCGGCGTGAGCACCTGCACGTACAGGTCCCACTTCGGGAAATCGCCCTGTTTCAGCGCGCCGTACAGGTCGTTCGTCATCATGTTCCAGTCGCGGCCGATCGATGCAGGGATCTCTTGCGGGCGCAGGCCGTGCACGCCTTGCTGGCTCTTCCAGTGGAACTTCACGTAGTGCACGTCGCCCTGCGCGTTGACGAACTTGAACGCATGCACCGCGAAGCCGTCCATGCGGCGATACGAATCGGGCATGCCCTCGTCCGTGTACAGCCTCGTCAGCATGTGGGTCGCTTCGGGCGTGTGCGCGAAGAAGTCGAACGCGAGGTTCGGGTCCTGCACGCCGGTCACGGCGCTCGGTTTGTTCGCGTGCACGAAGTCGGGGAACTTGATGCCGTCGCGAATGAAGAACACCGGCCAGTTGATGCCGACCATGTCCCAGTTGCCCTGCTGCGTATAGAACTTCACCGCGAAGCCGCGCGGGTCGCGCGCCTGCTCGGGCGAGCCGCGATAGCCCATCACGGTGGAGAAGCGCACGAACACCGGCGTGCGGGTGCCCGGCGTGAAGACTTTCGCTTTCGTCAGGTCGGAGATGTCGGTGCTCGGCACGAACTCGCCGAATGCGCCGGTGCCGCGCGCATGCACGACGCGTTCGGGAATGCGCTCGCGATCGAAGCGCTGCAGTTTCTCGATGAGCGCGGAATCCTGCAGCAGCACCGGGCCGGCGGGGCCGGCCGTCTGCGAATTCTGGTTGTCGCCGACGGGCGCGCCGGTGTCGCGCGTGAGTTCGGCGGCGTACGGAGAGGCGGAGAGTGCCACGCAGACCGCGGCGACTGCGTGCCGCAGCACGCGATGGGAAGATGAGGACATGACGATGGAACTCCTTGAATCCGATCGGTGGTGGGGAAGCCGACTGAATTAGAAGAGATCGTCAGACGATTGGCTAATTGATATTCGATATGTTTTCGATAGCCGTGGCGTCGATGGGGCGCGCGCCCGTTCGTTGCGCAAGAAACGAAGCAGTATTGTTGCGCGCGCAATGAGTTGCGGCAAGCATGATGCATCGGTCGTGCATGATTTGCGTCGGCGCCGTCAACCGGCGCTTGTCTGCCATCCGAGCCCGAGGCTCTTCTGTACGGACACGTAGTCCTTGATCAGTTCGGCTTGCCCGGCGATCACGTTTTGCTGCGCGGACAGCGCTTCGCGTTGCGTATCGAGCAGGTCGATCATCGACGCGACGCCCGCGCGATAGCGCTGGTCCATCAGCGCGCGCGAATGCACGGCCGACGTCTGCACCTTCGTCAACGCGACGACATGCTCGCGCTGATGCCCGTAACGCTGCAACGCGGTATTGGCATCCTGCAATGCACCGAGCACGGCCTTCTGGTAATTCGCTTCCGCTTCGTCGCGCGACGCTTCGGCCGCGCGTACCGCGCCGCGCGTGCGTCCGAAGTCCAGAATGTTCCATTGCAGGTACGGCGCACCGACCCACGTGAAATTCTGCTTGCGGAACAGGTGGCCGGGGTCGGTCGCGCTGAAGCCGAGATCGCCGAGCAACGTCACCTTCGGGAAATAGTCGGCGATATGCTCGCCGATCTGCGCATGGCTCGACGCGAGCCGGCGTTCGGCCGCGCGGATGTCGGGGCGCTGCTTCAGCAGCGTGGCCGGATCGCCGATCGCGACGCTGCCGGGCAGCATCGGCAATGCCGCGTCCGGGGTCGACAGCGCGGCGTCGAGCGCGCCCGGCGCGCGGCCCGTCAGGATCGCGAGCCGGTCGAGCGATTCGGTCACCTGGGCATCGAGCGGGATCAGCGACGCGCGCGTGTTCTCGACCAGCGTCGTCAGCCGCTCGATGTCCGCATCGGCCGCGACGCCGCGCGCGCGGCGCTGCTGCGTGAGTTCGAGCATCTGCTGCTGCAATTGCGCGGTGCGCCGCGACAACGCAAGTCGTTGCTGCTGATCGCGCAGGTCGACATACGCATTCGCGACTTCGGCCGCGATCGACACCTGCGTATCGGCAAGGTCGGCATCGACCGCTTCGGCCTGCGCGGAGGCGGCTTCGACCGCGCGGCGCGTGCCGCCGAACAGGTCGATTTCCCAGGTCGCGTCGAAGCCCGCCGAATAGAGTTGCAGCGGCCCCGAGCCGCCGAGCGACGGCGACATGCCGCCCGACTGGCCCGAGCCGTTCGACGGCAGCAGCGAACCGAGCGCGCCGACGTCCGGTTCGCGCATGCGGATGGCCGCGACGGTGGCCGACGATTTCGGCATCTGCGCGGCGCGCTGTTGCGAGAGCTGCGCGCGTGCCGCGCGCAAGCGGGCCTGCGCGGCGTGCAGATCGGGGTTGTACACGAGCGCGGCGACGATCAGCGCGTCGAGCTGGCGATCGTTCAGCGCGTGCCACCACGCGCTCGGCGCGGGCGCGGCGGTGTCGACGCCGGTGGCCGGTGCGCGCACGAAGGTCGGCGCATCCGGCGCGGCGGGCGCGCCGCGGTAGTCGGGGCCGACCGTGCAGCCGGCGAGCAGGCACGCGGCCGCGCACAGGGTGAGCGCGGGGCGGCGGGGCAGGGAGAAGGATTTCATCGCGTATGACGGGTCAATGGCCGGACGACGTCGGCTGCGGCCCGCGCGGCGTTCTCAGCAGCAGCGCGAGCGGCACGCAGGCGAGCAGCGCGAGGCCCAGCAGATAGAAGGTTTCGGAATAGGTCATCACGACGGCCTGGATCTGGATCTGCTGCGCCAGCTGGCCGAGCGCGCGCATGTTCGAATACGCGAGATCGCCGGTGTGCGCGAACCAGTTGGCCGCATAGGCCGACAGTCGATCCTGGCCGATCAGCGAGTTCGCGGTCACCGATTCGCGCAGCGCGGCCGTATGGAAGGTCGTGCGCCGGTCGATCACGGTGCCGATGATCGCGAGCCCGATCGAGCCGCCGAGGTTGCGCGCCATGTTGTAGAGCCCGGCCGCATCGCCCGAGTCTTCGCGCGCGACGGCCGCCATCGACGCCTGGTTGAGCGGCATCATCGCGAGCATCTGCGCGAGGCCGCGGATCAGCTGCGACCACATGAAATCGTGGCCGACGCTCTGCGCGGTCAGGCTGATGTCGAGCATGCAGCTCACGCAGAACAGCAGCAACCCCGTGATCACGAGGATGCGGAAATCGACCTTGCCGAGCAGGCGCGGCAGGATCGGCATCACGAGAAAGGCCGGCAGCCCCGACAGCAGCATGATCGCGCCCGCCTGTTCCGCGTTGTAGCCGGCGACGATCGCGAGGAACTGCGGCAGCAGGTAGGACACGCCGTACAGCCCGGCGCCGACCGCGGACACGATCACGATCACGCTCGCGTAGCGCGGGTTGCGCATCAGCGACAGCCGCATGATCGGCCGCTTCGCGAAGCGCTGCGACAGCGCGATCAGGATCATCCCGGCGAACGACACGACGCTCAGCGTGACGATCATCTGCGATTCGAACCAGCGTTCGCGCTGGCCTTCCTCGAGCACGACGGTCAGCGAGCTCAGGCCGATCGCGAGGCCGAAGATGCCGAGCCAGTCCGCGTTGAAGAATGCGCTCCATTGCGGGCGGTCCGACGGCAGGCCGAACACCAGCAGCGCCATCAGCAGCAGGCACACGGGCAGGTTCAGGAAGAAGCACCAGCTCCAGTTCACGTTTTCCGCGAGCCAGCCGCCGAGCACGGGGCCGAACAGCGGCCCCAGCAGCACGATCAGGCCGAACATCGTCATCCCGACGGGCAGTTGCGACAGCGGCAGCCGCGTGCGGATGATCGTCTGCGCGGTCGGGATCAGCGCGCCGCCGGTGAAGCCCTGGCCGATCCGGCCCGCGATCATCATCGGCAGCGAATGCGACCAGCCGCACATCATCGAGAACGCGATGAACAGCGCGGAGTTCGTCAGCAGGAAATTGCGCAGCCCGAACACGCGCGTGAGCCAGGCGGCGAGCGGGATCATCACGATTTCCGACATCAGGTAGCCGGTCGAGATCCACGTGCCTTCGGTGCCGGTCGCGCCGATTTCGCCCTGGATCTGCGGCAGCGCGGAATTCGTGATCGAGATGTCGAGCGTCGCCATCAGCGCACCGAGCGCGCCGGCCGCGACCGCGATCCAGTCGGTCACGCTCGCGCGGCCTTCATGCGGCGGCATGGGTATCGTGGCGGGCGTATCAGCCATGATGCCGCTCGTCGCGGGCAGGGCGCGTATCGACGTCGACCGTCACCGACAGCCCGGGCAACAGCATGCGTTGCGCGCGGGCGTTCGCGGCGAGACGGATGCGCACGGGCACGCGCTGGACGATCTTCGTGAAGTTGCCGGTCGCGTTCTCGGGCGGCAGCAGCGCGAACTGCGCGCCGGTGCCGGGCGCGAAGCTGTCGACGACGCCGGACAGCGGGCCGTCCGGCAGCGCGTCGACATGCAGCTCGACGGGCTGGCCGATGTGCATGTTGCCGATCTGCGTTTCCTTGAAGTTCGCGACGAGATAGATCGAGTCGACCGGCACGACGGTCAGCAGCCGCGTGCCGGGCTGCACGTATTGGCCGACGCGCACCGTGCGATCGCCGACGCGGCCCGCGAGCGTGCTGCGCACGATCGTGTTGTCGAGGTCGAGCTGCGCCTGGGCGGCGCTGGCCTGCGCGGCCTCGAGCTGCGCGCGCGCCTGCTGGAGTTGCGCGGTGAACGACGCGATCTGCGTGCGGGCGGCGGCGATCGACGCGTTGTTCGCGGCGAGCGTCGCGAGCGCCTGGTCGCGCGTGCTTTTCAGGTCGGCCACACGTTCGTGCGTTTCGGCGCCGGTCGCCGCGAGCGGCGCATAGCGCGTGTACTCGTCGCTCGCGTGCTGCGCGTTGATGCGCGACACCTTCGCCTGTGCGTCGGCCTGTTCGAGATTCGCGTGTTGCTGGCTGATGTCGGCTTCGGCGCGCGCGATATCGGCGCGGCGGGCGTCGACGGTCGCCAGCGCTTGCGCGAGCGCCACCTGGTACTGGCGGACGTCGAGCCGCACGAGCGGATCGCCGGCCTTCACGGGCTGGTTGTCGCGCACGTAGACGTCGGTCACGTAGCCGGCGACCTTCGGCGCGGCAGTCATGCTGTCGGCCTGCAGGTACGCATCGTTGGTGCTTTCGATGAAGCGGCCGACCGTCCACCAGCGGCCGAGCCAGATCGCGCCGCCGACGGCCGCGAGCACGGCGACCACGAGCAGGATGCGCCGCTTCGTTCCGCCGTTGCCGCTGCGCGGCGTTGTTCCGTTTTCCTGACGATCTGCTTTCTGTGGCGGCTCTTGTAGCGTCGACATGCGGGATCCAATTTATTCCAAGTGGAAGAATTATTCCAGTTGATAAAATTGTGTCAAGTAGAATGTCGATCGATCGAATGACGAGGAAGGCATGAACGAAGCGAAGAAGCTGCGCCGCACGTCGGCGAGCGGCTACGCGCGTGGCGACGAAACGCGCCAGCGGATCATCGAGGCGGCGATCGAACTGTTCGGCGAACGCGGGTTCGCGGGTGCGTCGACGCGCGAGATCGCCGCGATGGCGGGCGTGAACGCGCCGGCGCTCCAGTACTACTTCGAGAACAAGGAAGGCGTGTACCGCGCGTGCGTCGAGACGATCGCCGAGCACGGCTGGCAGGTGTTCGCGCCGGCGGTCGGCCATGCGCGGGCGATGCTCGACGCCCATGCGAGCGTCGATGAGCTGATCGATGCGTTCATCGGGCTGCTGCGGGCGTTGTCGGACCGGATGTTCACCGCGCCGAAGACGATGAACCAGCGGATGTTCTTCGCGCGCGAGCAGGGCGGCCAGGAACCGGCGAGCGCGAGCGAAATCCTGATGAAGCGCATGCGCAAGCCGCTGAACGACGTGAGCGCCGAGCTGATCGGCCGCATCACGGGGCGGCCGATCGACGATCCCGTCACGCGGTTGCGCGCGCTGAGCCTGTTCGGGCAGATCACGGTGTTCCACATCGCGCAGCGTTCGGCGCTGCAGTTGCTCGAATGGGACGCGTTCGAGGGCGAGCGCGCGGCGCTGGTGACCGACACGATTGCCGACCAGACGCGCGTGCTGCTCGAGCAATGGCATGCGCAGCGCGAGGCGGGGGGCACCGGTGTGGAATCCGCCCCGAAGCGCGGGCAGGGTGCCGTGGCGAAACGCGCGGCGAAGCCGGGGGCGGCACCGCCCGCCGCGAAAAGCACGGCGCGCGTGAAGAAGCCTGCCGCGCGTTGAGCGCGGCTGCTCACCCGCCCCGGGCGATCACGATCAACCCGACTTGCGCTTCGCTGCGTCGGGCGACGGCGGCCGGGCTGCCGGTTCGGCGGCATTCCGCGTGTCGGGGCGAAGGTCGTTTTCATCGTTGCCGACAGGCCGCGAGCCGTCCGCATAGGCCACGAGGCTGCGCTGCGGATTGGCGATCCGGATTCCGCGTTCGCGGAACGTCTCCGCGATCCGCCGGTTGAATTCGCGCTGCACGCTCCAGCGTGCCGAGTCCGTGCACTGCATCTGTCCGGCCAGCGCGAGCGCCGCGCCGTCGACCTGGTCGATGCCCCAGTAGCTGAAGTCCGACAGGATGCCGTCGTGGTACTTCGGATCGTCGCGCAACGCGGCGCCGATTTCCTTCAGCGTCGCGATCGCGCGCTCGATGTCCTCGCCGTACGCGATGCTGACCTTGACCGCCGCGTTGCCGAGCCCGCGATTCGTGTTGTTGACGGTCGTCACCGAGCTGAACGGGATCGTGTACAGCGAGCCGTCGCCGGCGCGCAGCCGCACGGTGCGGATCGACAGGTATTCGACCGTACCCGACACGCCGGCGAGCGTGACCCAGTCGCCGACCTGCATCGCGTTTTCCATCAGCAGGAAGATCCCGGTGATGAAATCCTGCACCAGCTTCTGCGAGCCGAAACCGAGCGCGACGCCGAAGATGCTGGCGCCGGCCAGCAGCGGGCCGACGTTCACGCCGAGTTCGCTGAGGCCCGTCAGCACGACGACGAGCGCGATCATCACGAACAGCAGCGAGCGCAGCATCGGCAGCAGCGTGCGCAACCGCGCGGCGCGCACCAGGTTGCCTTCGCGCGTCCAGCGTTGCAGCCGGCGCTCGATCGCGATGTTGGCCGCTTCCCACACGACGAGCGCGACGATCGCCGCGATCGCGATCGTCACCAGCGCGGACGCGAGCCGGTGGCCGATCGTGCCCGTCTCGAACGCGCGGAAGATCGGCACGCCCCAGATCTGCAGCAGCAGCACGACGGTCACGATGCCGATCGCGCCCGACACGATCTGGCGCAGCAGCGGGTAGTAGCGATATGCGTGCAGATGAACGAGCGTGCGGTCGTCCTCGCGGCGCTGGAACAGCCGCGCGAGCGCGCCGAACACGACGATCGACACCATCCGCATCGCGATCATCACGGCGATCGAGCGGCCGCCGAGCGTGATCAGCACGCGGTAGCCGTTGTGGACGTCGAGCGCCCACACGAACCACAGGGCCATCACGATGAAGACCGAGACAGGCGCCCACGCGTCCGCGAGCGCGTTGCCGACGACCGTGAAGGTCGGACGATCCGCGCCGGCGGCACGGATCCGTGCCGCGACCGGCCGGCGGCACTGCAGGATCAGCACCGAGATCATCACGTGCCCGACGAGCGCGACGGCCTTCAGCAGCGCGACATGGCCGGCTTCGGTCAGGCCGAAGTTCGCGGCGATCTCGACGGCCGCCGTGCACGCGCCGACCACGATCACGATCCGTGCGATCGAGCGTTGCGCGAACTCGGCCCATGCGTCGCTGATATGCAGCAGCCGCAACTGCCGCGCGTCGGGCTGGAAGAACAGCCGGCTGACGATCGTGACGAGCCGGCCAATCACGTAGGTGTCGATCAATGCTTCGAGTGCGGATTCGATCGGTGTGTCTGCTTCAACGAGCAACGACATCGTCAGGCTCGCGACGCCGACGAACACGAGCAGCGGCACCGCGCGCAGCGCGAGACTGACGAGCGCGCGCGGCATCCGGTGCAGCAGCGTGGTATGCCGCCGTGCGTGGCCTTGGCTTGGCGAGGACGAGGGCGCGGTGTCGGCGGCTGCGGTGTCGGGCGGGGTGGAAGTATCGGGCGGCGGCGCGGGGGCCTCGTCCGATGCGGCGGAATCGGGCGTGGTGCCGCGCGACGTGTCGGCGCGGCGCGCGGCCACGGCAGCCAGCGCGCGTCGCAGCAGCCGCTTCGCGAGCCATTCGACGACGAGCGCGGGCAGGAGCACCGCAAGGAGGATCCCGAGCGTGTGAGTCAGATCCGCACGCTGGTCGGCGCGTACGAGCTTGTCGTGCCACCAGCTTCCCACCGAACCGATATCGAGCAGCGAGCGCAGCGATTCCTGCAGCGCGTTGCCGATCTGGGCAGACCAGCGCGATCCCTGGCGGACGAGCATCGATGCGAGCCCGTTCGACGTGAGCGCGGCCGGCGCCGCGGCAGCCGATGCGCCGCTCGCCGCCGCCGCCTCGCTTGCCGGCACCGCAGGCGCGCTCAACGCGCCGACGGCCGCGATCGCGCGCAGCGTCGTTTCGACCTGCGCGCGGTCGCGCGGGTTTTCCAGCACATTCAGTGCCTGCCGCGCCTCTTGTGGCGTCAGGGCGGGCGCGGCGCCGGAGGCAGCCGACGCGGCGGCCGGAGCGGGAGCGGCCGCGTGGGCGGCCGAGACGACGGCGGCGAGCAGCCAGCCGAGGAGGATATGTCGCATGGAGTGGGCATGCGGGCGCGTCTCGTCACGCGGCCCGCGAGGCTGAATGATGGACGGAAGTTAACATGATCGCGCTCGGAACCGAATAGTTCCGTCGCCGACGATTTGAATCGGGCATGAGCGACGCGGCGCGGGCGTGAGCGGCGCATGCGCGCAAGCCGTGTGCCGGATGCAGGCTGTCGGCCATCCGATATCGGCCGGAACGTCCTGTTTGCCGGGTCGTAAGGCGTCTGTAACGCGCGTTTGCCGGTGCCGGTCAGCGATGCGCCGCTGCGCGAGCGTTCGTCCGGCCGCGATCAACGCTTGCACCGCATCATATGGATGGATTGGGATTCCTGATGAATCACGCTTGCTCGTCGTGAAATACCGGCAGGACATGCTCGGCGATTTCTTCGATGACGTCGCGCACGGGCCGGTCCGATCCAGGGTTCAGCGTGACATGGTGCGTCCCTGCCGCGCGCATGTCGTGCAGGATGTCGACCAACGCGCGGCGCCCGGTTGCATAACCGAGCGGCAGCGCGGTGGCGGGCGTATCGGGATGCGCGGCGAGATCGAGCCGCATCGATACGCCGAACGCGCGAAATGCCGGCGACGCGAGCCGATCGACCGCCGCGCGCCACATCGAATAGCGGGCGCGCTGCGTATCCGGATCGCGGTGATACGTCATCCAGCCGATCGAATGCCGGGCGATCCAGTCGACGCTCTGTCCGCCCGAGCCGACCGCCAGCATCGGCACCGCGTCGCCGTCGCGCGGCAGCAGCGTGAATTCGGGCGCATCGGGCGGTGCTTCATCCGGCAACACGCGCGACGGCACGCCGAGCGCGGCCGCGACGACGTCCCAGTGCGCGCGATAGCGGTCGCGCCGCGTTTCCGCGTCGACGCCGAACGCCGCATATTCGGGCGGCCGGTCGCCGGAGCCGAGCCCGAGGATGAAGCGCCCGCCCGACAGCGTCGCGACCGACAGCGCGCCTTTCGCGATATGCAGCGGATGACGCAGCGGCAGCACGATCGCGCCGCTGGCGAGCGCGATCCGGCGGGTGCGCGACGCCAGTGCGCCGAGCAGTACCCACGGGTCGAGGTGGCCGACCGGGTCGGGATAGTCGGCGCTGTTCAACGGCACGTCGCGAATCCACAGCGCGCGAAAGCCGAGCGAATCGGCCAGCGCCGCGAGTTCGAGCTGTTCGTCGAAGTCCGCGACGATGCGGCCGCTGCGAAGCAGCGGAAGCGTGAGGCCGATCGACAGCCGCCCGGCCGAAAAGACAGGATGCGCGACGCCGGGGCGGGCGGGAGCGGGTGGGGTCATGGCGAATCCTTGGAGGCGAGGCAGCGGGAACGCGTGGCGCTACGTGTCCGAATGCTAGCGTGTTTGCGCGATGCACGAGCGGGACGGCCAAGCGTCGCGCAACACGAGCCTCGGGCGTGACGCCACGCGTTGCGACGCGCGGTTGTCGCGACCGGGGCTGTGGACCCGCGTGTGGGCGTCGATATCCAGCCAGTGCTTCGTGTCGGGCATGCGGCGAGTGCGGGTTCCGGCCGGGCGGTGGCGAGTCGCGGGAAAGGGCAAGGCCGGGCGCACGCGTCCGATTGCGGCGCGACGCCGACTGTGGGCAGATTGTAAGGCGGCTGACCGCCCCGCCCGGCGGCGACGCGACAATGCCGGCGATGCGTTTCAGTTTCGAAACGTTCGCGCTTTCTGACGGGGCGCGATGCCTGCCCGCGGCCCGGCCTAGGCCCGCGAGGCCTTGCGGCATGAAGCATGGTGCGCTCCTTGCATGGTTGTATGGGCCGTGAGTGCGATCGCGGGGTGCAGTCGGCCCGGCAATCGCTTCAGTGGGTCGGACGTATCGAAGACGGGGACAAGAGAATGAAAAAAGACCGAAACGCAACGTGTCGTGTTGCAAACATGAATCGCCGACCTGCCTGGGTATTCGCTTCGCCGTTGATTGCGGCGACGTGAGCGGGCGGCTTTCCGTTCCATCCGAGCAATCGGGTTCGTTCCGAACGACGACGTGCATGCGTGACGCACGCGTCCGACCGGTGCCGGTCGGCCGTCGGGGATGAGCCACGAACGCAGGCGGATGGCCCCGGCCCGGATCCCGGAATCGTCATGCCATGGCGCAACGCACGTCGTCGCGCGGCGAATGCGTTGGCGCGCCGCGCGTTGCGCGGGCGTAACGAGCGCACCGAACAGGATCGGGTCGGAAAAGCCGGTGGCGCGCCGATGTGCACGGCAGGGCGGAACACGCAAAGTCCCGGGGAACGTCCGTCGATCGCGGCATGACGGACGTCGCAATATTGTGCTGTCAGTTGATCCACTACCCCGATGGATCAATTGTTTAAGCGCCCGTCGCCGAGCGGCGATGGGCGTCTTTTTGCGTGCGCCGGCTTGCCGCGGCGGCGGCCCGTCCGATCGCACGGCGTTCTGTATCATGTGCTGGCGTGCCTGGCCGCCCGTGCGGGCGCACGGCCTGCCGGCGCGACCGATCACGTTGCCAACATGAACGACACAGCCTTGCCCGATCCCTCCATCGCCGACGTCGATCCGGCCGCGCTCGATGCGCTGCAGACGTTCGTCGAGCGTCATCCGCGCCTGCTCGTGCTGACCGGCGCGGGCATCAGCACCGATTCCGGCATTCCCGGCTACCGCGACCGCAACGGCCAATGGATGCGCTCGCCGCCGATCCAGCTTCACGAATTCCTCGGCTCCGATGCCGCGCGGCGCCGCTACTGGGCGCGCAGCATGATCGGCTGGCCGGTCGTCGGCCGCGCGCGGCCGAACGGCTCGCATGTCGCGCTGGCGCGGCTCGGCGGCGCGGGCCGGATCGAGCGCCTCGTCACGCAGAACGTCGACGGCCTGCATCAGCGCGCGGGCAGCGACGACGTGATCGAGCTGCACGGCGGCATCAACGGCGTGACCTGCCTCGAATGCGGCGCGCATCACACGCGGGCCGCGATCCAGACCGTGCTCGAAGCCGACAATCCCGAGCTGCTGGGCGCGCAGGCCGAGCCGGCCGCGGACGGCGACGCGCATCTCGAATGGGCCGCGCTCGATACGTTCCGCATCCCGCCGTGCCCCGCGTGCGGCGGCCTGCTGAAGCCGGCGGTGGTGTTCTTCGGCGAGAACGTGCCGCGCGAGCGCGTGGCGCTGGCGTCGCAGGCGCTCGACGCGGCCGATGCGCTGCTCGTCGTCGGCTCGTCGCTGATGGTGTATTCCGGCTACCGCTTCTGCGTGTGGGCGCAGGCGCAGCACAAGCCGGTTGCCGCACTCAATCTCGGCCATACGCGCGCCGATCCGATGCTGACGCTGAAGGTCGAGGCGCGCTGCGCCCCCGCGCTCGACGCACTCACGGCGCGGCTAGGGCTCGGCAGCAACAGCAACACGACGGAGCATGCATCGTGACCGACTCCGCTTCTTCGCCCGATCCGTCCGCGCGGCTGTCGGCGCCGGCGGCCGAACGCAATCGCGGGCCGATCCTCGACGTGCTGCGCCGCGTGCTGCCGGCGAACGGCAGCGTGCTCGAAATCGCGAGCGGCACCGGGCAGCACGTCGTGCACTTCGCGCAGGCGTTGCCGGGCCTGCACTGGCAGCCGAGCGATCCCGATGCGCAGGCGCGGCGTTCGATCGCCGCGTGGGTCGCGCATGCGGGCCTCGCGAACGTCGCCGGGCCGCTGGCGTTCGACGTGCGTGACACGCCGTGGCCGGTCGCGGCGCTCGACGCGATCGTCTGCATCAACATGATCCACATCTCGCCGTGGGCCTGCACCGATGCGCTGTTCGCGGGCGCGTCGCGCGTGCTGCGGCCGGGCGGCGTGCTGTTCCTGTACGGTCCGTACCGTCGCGAAGGCCGGCATACGGCGCCGTCGAACGACGCCTTCGACCGGCAGTTGCGCAGCCGCGACCCGTCGTGGGGCGTGCGCGATCTCGAGACCGTGGTCGCACTCGGGCTCGATCGCGGGCTCGACTGCATCGAGGTCGTCGAGATGCCGGCGAACAACCTGAGCGTCGTGTTCCGGCGCCTGCCGCACGCGGAGCAATGACACGCAAGCGCGCAGCGCCGCCGGGTTTCCACTATCCTTTCGCCTGTGCGCGCGGCCCGGTTCGGGTCGCGCCCCGTTTTTTCCGGAGAATTGACTAATGGGCAAACAAGCAATCGGTGTGATCGGGCTCGCGGTGATGGGCCGCAATCTCGCACTCAATATCGAGAGCCGCGGTTACGCGGTGTCGGTGTACAACCGCAGCCGCGAGAAAACCGACGAACTGATCGCCGAATTCCCCGGCCGCAATCTGGTGCCGGCCTATACGCTCGAGGAATTCGTCGCGTCGCTCGAAACGCCGCGCCGGATCCTGATGATGGTGAAGGCCGGGGAAGCGACCGATGCGACGATCGCATCGCTCAAGCCGCTGCTCGAGAAGGGCGACGTGCTGATCGACGGCGGCAATACGCACTTCACCGACACGATCCGCCGCAACCAGGAACTCGCGCAGTCGGGCCTGCATTTCATCGGCACCGGCGTGTCGGGCGGCGAAGAGGGCGCGCTGCGCGGCCCGTCGATCATGCCCGGCGGCCAGCGCGACGCGTACGACCTCGTCGAGCCGATCCTCAAGCAGATCGCCGCGAAGGCGCCGTCGGACGGCGAGCCGTGCGTCGCGTACATGGGCCCGGACGGTGCGGGCCACTACGTGAAGATGGTCCACAACGGCATCGAATACGGCGACATGCAGCTGATCGCCGAAAGCTACTCGGTGCTGAAGAACGTCGCGGGCCTGACCAACGACGAACTCGGCGCGGTGTACACCGAATGGAACCAGGGCGAGCTCGACAGCTACCTGATCGAGATCACGTCGAAGATCTTCGGCAAGAAGGATGAAGAGACCGGCAAGCACCTCGTCGACGTGATCCTCGATCGCGCCGCGCAGAAGGGCACCGGCAAGTGGACGAGCCAGAACGCGCTGGATCTCGGCGTGCCGCTGCCGCTCATCACCGAGTCGGTGTTCGCGCGCGTGCTGTCGTCGCTGAAGACCGAGCGCGTCGCGGCCAGCAAGATCCTGTCGGGCCCGGCCGCCGCGCCGTTCGACGGCGATCGCGCCGCGTTCGTCGAAGCGGTGCGCCGCGCGCTGTACCTGAGCAAGGTGATCTCGTACGCGCAGGGCTTCGCGCAACTGCGCACGGCGTCGGAAGAGTACGGCTGGAACCTCGATCTCGGGACGATCGCGAAGATCTTCCGCGCGGGCTGCATCATCCGCGCGCGCTTCCTGCAGAAGATCACCGACGCGTATGCGAAGGATCCGGCGCTCGCGAACCTGCTGCTCGACCCGTACTTCAAGGACATCGCCGCGAACTACCAGGCGTCGCTGCGCGACGTCGTGGTGGCCGCGGTGAAGGCCGGCGTGCCGGTCCCGGCGTTCGCATCGGCGGTCGCGTACTTCGACAGCTACCGTTCCGAGCGCCTGCCGGCGAACCTCGTGCAGGCGCAGCGCGACTTCTTCGGCGCGCATACGTTCGAGCGCACCGACAAGCCGGGCAGCTTCCACGCGAACTGGTCGTAACCGGCTGGCGGCGGCAGCATTGTTGCGAAAATCTATTCTTTGAATAGGGTTTTTCACTCCCGGATGCCGACATTGTTGGCTCCGGGGAAACAGTGTTTTCGTTCTTTCATGGTTTTCCCTAGGTGCCGTCGGGACTAAACTCTGTTCCATCGCTGCAGACATGGTGTGTGCGGCGGAGCAAAAAAATCCCGGAGGTAATCATGAAATCGCTGATCGCAACGTTCGCTGCTGCTGCTGTCCTCGCCGTCCCCGCCGTCTCGTTCGCCCAACAGAACGCGCCCGTCACCCGTGCACAGGTGAAGGCCGAGCTGGTCCAGCTGCAACAGGCCGGCTACAAGCTGGGCAGCGACCGGACCAACTACCCGGAAGGCATCCAGGCTGCTGAAGCGCGTGTGAACCCGCAACAGAACGTCGCCGCTGCCGACACGACCGGCTACGGCGCACAACCGGCCGCTGGTCAAGAATCGGGCGCCCCGGCTGCTGCGAAGACCGGCTGGCAAGTCAAGCGCATCTCGGACGGTGCACCGGTCTACAAGGGTCGTTAATGGTACGGCCGCGCTGGCGACCTGATCCGACCCCCTGTAGTACAACAGCCCGTCGTACCGCATAGCGGAACGACGGGCTGTTTTCATTGGCGGCGCGCCATGCGCCGGCGTTCAGTGCAGCGGGCGTCTGCCGCGTCCGATATCCCGGAACAGCGCTTCGGCCGGTTCCAGCACCTGCAGCCACGTTTCGTCGTAACCGCTCAGCGTATCGAGCGCGTCGCGCAGCCGTTCGATCGCGAGGACCGGCAGCTCGACGCTGTGGCGCGTGGCGCCGGTCAGGTGCGTGACGCTCGCCAGCTGGACGAGCGCATCGGCCGCTTCGGCGACGTCGGTCGCGAACAACAGGTGCCGGTTGAGCAATTCGACCAGACCGCTGGAACCGGCGAAATCGTCGGCGTCGAGCTGCACGGAAAGAAACGTCGCGTTATTCATTGTCATGCTCCTCGTTGTCGTTGGATCGCGTTGCGCATCACCGAGTATAGGCGGCGATCGAAGCGGACAATATGACGGCGCCGATACGGCTGGCGGGGGCGGCTGCCCCCGCAAAACCCCCCAAGCGCCCGCCGGGCGGCCCGCCTGGCACGGCTCACGGCCCACTGGCATACCCGAGCGATGCCGCAAGATTGTTTCCGGATCGGCCAACTGTCGGGGCCTCGACCGCGACAAATGGTATCTTTGCCGGTCGGGACGACGCGAAAAAGGGGCCGGTGAGCTCATTCACGCCGACGTTCCGATGTGGAAACTGACGGCCGCGATAGCGGTCGGATACTGATTGATCCGGCCGTTCGGCCGGACATCGTGCGTCGCGCGCCGGGGGGCGGTGGGCGGCGCAACGACGCAAATCCGGGAGGACCCTTGAGAGAAACTATTCCCATCCACGATGCGCTCACGCGCTGGCTGCCGCAGGCGGCGCTCGTCGCCGCGGCCATCGCGCTGACGGGCTGCACGATGACGCCGTGGACCGACAGCTGGCAACCCACGCGCCAATCGGCGCCCATGTCGGCGGCGACGCCGGGCGTGATTGCCGGTTATTACCGCGTGAACCCGGGCGATACGCTGGCGGGCATCGCGAATGCCTACGGGCAGCGCGTGCAGGACGTGGCCAGCTGGAACCACATGGCGCCCACCGACGCCGTGTCGCCGGGCCAGGTGCTGCGGGTCGCGCCGCCGTCGGCTGCGACCTCGTACGGGCAGCCGCCCGCGGGGGCCGCCCAGCCGGGCTCGCTCGCATGGCCGGCCACGGGCGTCGTCGCAGCGCCGTTCTCGGCCGGCAAGACGCGCGGCGTCGTGATCGCCGCCTCCGGGCCCGACCATTCGGTGCGGGCCGCGGCGAACGGGCGCGTGGTGTACGCCGGCTCCGGCGTCAAGGCGTACGGTCCGCTCGTGATCCTCAAGCACGACAACGGGCTCATCACGGCCTACGGGCACAACGGCAAGCTGCTCGTCAACGAAGGCGACGCGGTGCGCCAGGGCCAGTCGATCGCCGAAATGGGCACCGACGCGAGCGGTCGTTCGACATTCGAGTTCGAAGTCCGCCAGAACGGCAAGGTCGTCGATCCGATGAACTTCCTGCCGCGCAACGGCGGCTGATCGTCGGCATCGCCACGTGTGCGCCGGGCGGCGCACACGTTCCCGCCTGCTTCACTTTCCCGCCTTCATCCTTCCTTCAGCGTCGCGCTGCCAGACTGTCTCGCATGATTGCCGAGCCAGCAAATGCCCAGTGCGAGCGCCGCCGCGCCGAGCGCGATCAGCGAACACTGGATCGCGACGGGCAGGTAGCCGTGCGGCCGCGGATCGACGAACGGGTAGGGATACCAGTTCTCCACCGCGCCGCGCACGAGCGTATAGCCGAGATAGACGACCGGAAAGCCGAGCCACGCGACCGCACTGCGGCGCGGAATCGGCGAGCGCGGTTCGACATACAGCCAGTCGCACAGCATCACGAGCGGCACGATCCGGTGCAGTACCCAGTTGTTGAACGCCGGCGTGACGTGGCGCAGCGCATCGAGCCGCGCGAGCAGCAGCTCGTAGACGATCGCGGTGATCAGCACGTACAGCACCGCCGCGCCGCGCATCGATTCGTAGCGGGCCGAGCCGGGGCGCGCGATGCGCCATAGCCCCGCGGCGAGTATCGCGGCCGCGTAGAGGCTGCTCAGTTGCGTGAAGTAGCTGAGGTAGTTGCCGAGATGAAAGGTCGGCAGGCGCCAGTAGTCGGCGACGCTGTGCAGCGTGGTGGATACCGCGAGCAACGCGGCGATCAGCCGGTAGGCCGCAACGAAGAACGCTTTGCTCATGATGCCCGCACACTGTCGCACCAAAGCTTCATCGTGCCACAGCCGCCCACGCGCGCGATGCGGATTTTCCATAGGGCGGCCTTGCGCGGCGCGCGTTGACGATACGTCGGATATTTGACCGCGTCGTGCAAAACCGGACGCCCGTGCGGCTACAATCGTCACTGCGTTGCCGGGCACAGGCCGGTTGCAGCTGGCGCCCTCCCCGAAAACAACACGAGACGAAGCATGAGAAACATCCTCGCGAAACAGACGCGCTACAGCTCGCCCGCGATCTTCTTCCACTGGGCCATCTTCCTGCTGGTCGCGCTGGCCTACCTCGCCATCGAGATCCGCGGACCGAAAGGCAGCGACAGCCGTGCGTTCTGGATGAACGTGCACCTGATGGCCGGTACGTTCGTCCTCGTGCTGTCGGTGCTGCGCGTGCTGTGGCGAGTCGTCAGCCGCGTGCCGGAAGCCATTCCGCAGGCGACGCTGCTGCGCTGGCTGTCGAAGTTCGCGCATGTCGCGCTCTATGTATTCATCATCGCGCAGCCGCTGCTCGGCATCATGATGGTCAACATGGGCGGCAAGCCGGTGTCGCTCGACTGGCTCGGCGTGTCGTTCACGCTGTTCGGCCCCGACAAGGCGCTGCGGCCGACGATCAAGGAAGCGCACGAGCTGATCGGCAACGCGTTCTACTTCGTGATCGGCCTGCATGCGCTGGCCGCGCTCTACCATCATTTCATCCGGCGCGACGGCGTGCTGCGGCGCATGGCGCCGTGATCGCCGCGCTTCCGGAGCGTGCAGCAGGCGGGGCGCATGGTTGTGTTGACAACCATGCGCCCCCGGTTCGTTTACCGTCGCCCGCACTGGTCATCGCGTTGAACATTCTGTAACATCTCGGCTGTTTTTACATTCCGTTTACGCGTTGCCGTACATGCTGCACCGACATCGTCACCTGACTGCCTGGCTTGGCCTGCTCGCGATCTGGATCGCGATCGCGGCGCCGCTGGTGTCGCAGTGGCGTATCGCGCAGGCGGCCACGCCCGAGGCGATCGTCTGCAGTACAGAACATGGTGCGCATCGTTCGTCCGATGCGGGCGGCATGCACGATCATGCGCTGCATCTCGATGCGTGCGGCTACTGCGGCTTCTTCGCGCATAGCCCGGCGATCGGCGCGCCTGCCGCCGCGTCGGTCGGCTTCAATCCCGTCGTTTCCGTTTCCGCCGCCGCGTCGCCTGCCGTCGCGGTGCGCAGCGACCGCTATCCGCGCGCCTATCCGCGTGCACCGCCCGAGCGCGCCTGACGCGTTTCCCGCCGTTCCTACTTCCGCCGATATCCGTGCGGCCCGTCGAGGCCGCGTGGAGGGCGTCACTCGGGCTTTCGATCATGACCAATTTCCAGTTGCGTGCGTCACGCAATGCCTGTGCGCGGCCGCTGCCGCGCATGTTGAAACTTACCGTTCCCGCGCTGGCCGTCGGCGCGCTGGCCGCGAGCGCTGCCGCAGCCGAAACCACGCATGCGGCCGGCGCGACGGCGAACGACGCGGCCGTGCTCCTGCCGCCCGTCGAAGTCGTCGCGTCGCCGCTGTCGACGCCGCTCGTCGTCGTCACGGATCCGAAGGCGCCGCGCCAGCCGCTGCCCGCCAGCGACGGCGCCGATTACCTGAAGACGATTCCCGGCTTCACGTCGATCCGCAGCGGCGGCACGAACGGCGACCCCGTGCTGCGCGGGATGTTCGGGTCGCGGCTGAACATCCTGGCGAACGGGATGCCGACGCTCGGCGCGTGCCCGAACCGGATGGATGCGCCGACGTCGTACATCGCGCCGGAAAGCTATGACAAGGTCACCGTCGTGAAGGGGCCGCAGACCGTGCTGTACGGTCCGGGCGCGTCGGCCGGCACGGTGCTGTTCGAGCGCGTGACGCCGCGTTTCGAGCGCCCCGGCATGCGCTTCGACGGCAGTCTCGTCGGCGGGTCGTTCGGCCGCAACGACCAGAACGTCGACCTGACCGCCGGCACGCCCGACGTCTATGGCCGCGTGACCGCGAACCACGCGCATTCGCAGGACTACCAGGATGGCAACGGCAACACGGTGCCGTCGCAGTGGGACAAGTGGAATGCCGATGCGGCGCTCGGCTGGACGCCCGACGACCATACGCGCGTCGAGCTGACCGCCGGCACCGGCGACGGCTATGCGCGCTACGCGGGCCGCGGGATGGACGGCGCGCATTTCCGCCGCGAGACGTTCGGCCTGTCGTTCGACAAGCGGCATCTCGGCGACGTGCTCGACCGGATCGAGGCGCGCGTGTACTACAACGAAGCCGATCACGTGATGGACAACTATTCGTTGCGGCAGCCCGACCCGACGAGCAGCATGCCGATGCGGATGGCCGCGGACGTGCGGCGCCGCACGGTCGGCGCGCGTGCGGCCGCGACGTTGCGCTTCGGCGACGACTTCAAGCTCGTCACGGGTGTCGACGCGCAATCGAACCGGCTCGATTCGCGTTCGTCGATGGGGCAGCAGAACTACCGCGACCAGCCGTGGGATGCGCAGGCGACGATGTGGAACGCGGGCGTGTTCGGCGAGCTGACGTGGTATGCGAGCGACGTATCGCGCGTGATCGGCGGCGCGCGAATCGACTATGCGAGCGCACGCGACAAGCGCGCGATGAAGCGCGGCATGATGATGAGCAAGCCGAACCCGACTTTCGACGACGATCGGACGAAGGTGCTGCCGAGCGGCTTCGTACGCTACGAGCGCGATCTCGCGTCGCTGCCCGTCACGTGGTATGCGGGGATCGGCCACGCGGAGCGTTATCCCGACTACTGGGAACTGTTCTCTGCGACGCGCGGGCCGGCCGGTTCGGTCAATGCGTTCTCGGCGGTGCAGCCGGAGAAGACCACCCAGCTCGACATCGGCGCGCAATACAAGAGCGACCGGTTCGATGCATGGGTGTCGGCGTACGCGGGCTACGTACAGGACTTCATCCTGTTCAACTATGCGGCCGGCATGATGGGCCCGACCACGCAGGCCACCAACGTCAACGCGCAGATCATGGGCGGCGAAGCCGGCGTGTCGTGGCGGCCGGTCGCGCCGCTGCGCGTCGAGACGTCGCTCGCGTATGCGTGGGGGCGTAACGTGGCGAGCGGCGATCCGCTGCCGCAGATGCCGCCGCTCGAGGCGCGCATCGGGCTCGAATATACGCGCGGCGCATGGTCGGCGGGCGGCCTGTGGCGCATCGTTGCGCCGCAGCATCGCTATGCGCTGAACGAGGGCAACGTGGTCGGCAAGGACTTCGGCCCGAGCGCCGGATTCGGCGTGCTGTCGCTGCATACGCAGTACAACGTCAGCAAGACCGTGCAGATCTCGGTCGGCGTCGACAACGTCCTGAACAAGGCCTACACCGAGCATCTGAACCTCGCCGGCAACGCGGGCTTCGGCTATCCGGCGAACGCGCCGGTGATGGAGCCGGGGCGTACCGCGTGGGTACGCGTGAGCGCGAAACTGTAGCGCGCAACGCGCGTGTGCGTCGCAGCATGCGCATGCCTGGACGCCGCACCGCCCGAACGGGCGGTGCGCGTCAACCGATTAGAGAACCGTATCTAGTCGGGGCGCAAACGTTCACGAGTCGTGCTTCACTCCCGCATTCGACACACGCGGCGCGCGCAATGCGGCGTGCGTGTCGATCCGGTGTCATTCGCACCGGCAGCACAATAACCAGGAGACATGCATGGCCAGATCGATGCGTTCCAGGGTAATGGCAGGGGCAGTGGCATGCGCGATGAGCGTCGCGCCGTTCGCGGGGACGGCCGCGCTGACGACGCTCGCGACGACGCACACGGCGATGGCGGCAACCGCGCCCGCCGACAACTATGCGACGACGCGCTATCCGATCATTCTCGTGCACGGGCTGACCGGCACCGACAAGTATGCGGGCGTACTCGAGTACTGGTACGGCATCCAGGAAGACCTGCAGCAGCACGGCGCGACCGTCTACGTCGCGAACCTGTCGGGCTTCCAGAGCGACGACGGCCCGAACGGGCGCGGCGAACAACTGCTGGCTTACGTGAAGACGGTGCTCGCCGCGACCGGCGCGACCAAGGTCAATCTCGTCGGCCACAGCCAGGGCGGGCTGACGTCGCGCTATGTCGCGGCCGTCGCGCCCGATCTCGTCGCGTCGGTGACGACGATCGGCACGCCGCATCGCGGCTCCGAGTTCGCCGACTTCGTGCAGGGCGTGCTCGCGTATGATCCGACCGGGTTGTCGTCGACGGTGATCGCCGCGTTCGTCAATGTGTTCGGGATCCTGACGAGCAGCAGCCACAACACGAACCAGGACGCCCTCGCGTCGCTGAAGACGCTGACGACCGCGCAGGCCGCCACCTACAACCAGAACTATCCGAGCGCGGGCCTCGGCGCGCCCGGAAGTTGCCAGACCGGCGCGCCGACGGAAACCGTCGGCGGCAACACGCACCTGCTGTATTCGTGGGCCGGCACGGCGATCCAGCCGACGCTTTCCGTGCTCGGCGTGACGGGCGCGACGGACACGAGCACCATTCCGCTCGTCGATCCGGCGAACGCGCTCGACCTGTCGACGCTCGCGCTGTACGGCACGGGCACGGTGATGATCAACCGCGGCTCGGGCCAGAACGACGGGCTCGTGTCGAAGTGCAGCGCGCTGTACGGCAAGGTGCTGAGCACGAGCTACAAGTGGAACCATATCGACGAGATCAACCAATTGCTCGGCGTGCGCGGCGCGTATGCGGAAGATCCGGTCGCGGTGATCCGCACGCATGCGAACCGGTTGAAACTCGCGGGCGCGTGATCGATGGCGGCACGTGAAGGGCGCGCGCCGCTGGCGCGGCGCGCTGCGATCTATGGTGTCGTGGGGCTGGCGGCGATTGCCGGCGTCGCGATGTGGGGCGGGGCGGGATCGCATCGCGGCGCGGGCGCCGCGGGGGATGCGCCGGAGGCGGCCGCGGTGGGCGGCGTGGCGGCCGCCGCGCCGCAGCCCGCCGTGCCGGCGAGTGCGGGCCTGCCGCCGTCGTTGGCCGGTTCCAGCGCGCCGCGGTTGCCGCTCGATGCGGGCGGTCATCTCGCGAAGTTGCGCGCGGTGCGCGATTTCTTCGACTATTGCCTGACCGCGCAGAGCGACCTGAGCGCGGCCGCGCTCGATGCATTCGTCGTACGCGAGATCGCCGCGCAGCTCGACGGCACGGTCGCGCAGGCCGAGGCGCTCGACGTGTGGCATCGGTATCGCGCGTATCTCGACGCACTCGCGACGTTGCGCGATGCCGGTGCGGTCGACAAGTCCGACCTGGGCGCGTTGCAGCTCGCGCTGGATCAGCGCGCGTCGATCGCGTACCGCACGCTCGGCGACTGGAGCCAGCCGTTCTTCGGCGCGGAGCAGTGGCGGCAGCGCTATGACCTGGCACGGCTGAAGATCGTTCAGGATCGCTCACTGACGGATGCGCAGAAGGCCGAGCGGCTCGCGGCGCTCGAGCAGCAGATGCCGGCCGACGAACGCGCGGCGCAGCAGCGGGTGGACCGGCAGCGCGCCGCGATCGACCAGATCGCGCAATTGCAGAAGAGCGGCGCGACGCCCGATGCGATGCGCGCGCAACTGACGCAGACGCTCGGCGCCGAGGCGGCGGCACGCGTTGCGCAGATGCAGCAGGACGACGCGTCGTGGCAGGGCCGTTACGCGGATTATGCGGCGCAGCGTGCACAGATCGAATCGGCCGGCCTGTCGCCGCAGGATCGCGACGCGCAGATCGCCGCGCTGCGGCAGCGTGTGTTCACGAAGCCCGGCGAAGCCGTGCGCGCGGCGTCGCTCGATCGTGGCGCGGGAAGCGCGCATTGACGAACCGGGCGCCGCCGTGTGCGGCGGGCTTCATGCCGCGCGCGTGATGTCCCGCGGCAGATGGTGCTCGATGGTATTGGCGAGCGTGTCGAACGCGGGGCGGATGCCTTCGTGCGCGACGCAGGCATAGCCGAGCAGCAGGCCCTGCCGTGCGGTGTCGAGGTGGCTGTAGTAGCTGGTGAGCGGGCGCACGATCACGCCGGCGTCGAATGCGCTCTGCGTGACCGCGCGATCGTCGCACGCATCGGGCAGGCCGAGCACCAGATGCAGGCCGGCCTCGTCGCCCATCACCGGCAGCGCGTCGCCGAAGCGCGCGCGGATCGCGTCGATCATCAGTTGCCGGCGCTCGCCGTACAGCGTGCGCATTCGTCTGACGTGCGAAGTGAGGTGGCCGTCCATGATGAATTCGGCGAGCACGGCCTGCTGCATCAGCTGGCCTTCCCGATACAGCTCGGACAATCCGGTGCGGAAGGTATCGACCAGATGCTCGGGCACGACCATGTAGCCCATCCGCAACCCCGGGAACAGCATCTTGCCGAGACTGCCGACGTAGATCACGCGGCCGCCGTCGTCGAGCCCCTGCAGCGACGCGAGCGGGCGGCTGCCGTAGCGGAATTCGCTGTCGTAGTCGTCCTCGATGATCCAGCAGCGGTGCTGGCGCGCATATTCGAGCAGCATGCGGCGCCGCGCGAGACTCATCACCATCCCGAGCGGGTACTGATGCGACGGCGTGACGAGCGCGAGCCGCGGCGGATGCTGCATGTCGCTCGCGCGCGGGTCGAGCCCTTCCTGGTCGACCGGCACCGGCGCGAGCGTGAGGCCGGCCGCCTGCAGGACGCTGCGCACGCCCCAGTAGCACGGCTCCTCGACCCACGCGCGATCGCCGATGTCGGACAGCAGCCGCACCGCGAGATCGATCGACTGATGAATGCCGGTCGTGATGATCACCTGGTCCGGCGAGCATTTGACCGAGCGCGCGACGCGCAGGTAATCGGCGAGCGCGCGCCGCAGCGGCCGGTAGCCTCCGCCCGGCGCATAGGTCAGCAGCTCCGGGTTGGCCTCCTTCCACAGCCGCGCCTGCAGGCGGCTCCACGTGCGGCTCGGGAATTCCGACACGTCCGGCACGCCCGGCATGAACGCTCCCCACTGGCGCCGCGAGACGCCCGCATGCTCGATCAGCTGCCGGCCCCGCATCGACAGGCCGCCCTGCGCGTCGGGCGGCGGCGGTTCGTCGGCGGCTGACGGCGGCGGCGCGGCGCCCGGCACGCGGATCGCGGCGGCGTCCGGCCGCGTGTCGGCCACGTAGGTGCCGCTGCCGGTCGTCGTCAGCACGTAGCCTTCGGCCGTCAGCTGGTCGTACACGTGCAGCACCGTATTGCGCGCGATCGACAGGTCGCCGGCGAGCGTGCGCGAACTCGGCAGCTTTGTTCCTGGCCCCAATTCCCCGGTCAGGATGGCCTGCTGCATCAGTTGCAGCAGTTGCCGGTACATCGGTTCGGGCGAGCTGCGGTCGATGCGGGCGGAGAGCCAGTCGGCGACGATCACGGTATCCAAAGTGGTCCTACTAGTAATATTGAAATGGTTCCCTATTGTAGAACCGTGCGCACCGTATAGTGGCTCGCATCTCAAAAAGCGATTGTCGCGGAGCAAGGGGACAGCACGATGAAGTCCGATGATGTGATCGTCAGCTTTCGCGGCGTGCGGAAGACCTACGACGGCGAGACGCTCGTCGTCAAATCGCTCGACCTCGATATCCACCGAGGGGAATTCCTGACGCTGCTCGGGCCGTCCGGCTCGGGCAAGACCACCTGCCTGATGATGCTGGCCGGCTTCGAATTCCCGACCGGCGGCGAGATCCGCCTCGACGGCGAGCTGCTGAACACCGTGCCGCCGCACAAGCGCAACATCGGCATGGTGTTCCAGAACTACGCACTGTTTCCACACCTGACGGTCGAGCAGAACGTCGCGTATCCGCTGACGGTGCGCAAGCTGTCGGCCGCCGAGCGCGCGGAGCGCGTCGCGCACGCGCTGAAGATGGTGCAGATGGAGCGCTTCGCGAAACGCTATCCGGCGCAGCTGTCGGGCGGCCAGCAGCAGCGCATCGCGCTGGCGCGCGCGCTCGTGTTCGAGCCGAAGCTGGTGCTGATGGACGAGCCGCTCGGCGCGCTCGACAAGCAGCTGCGCGAACACATGCAGTACGAACTGAAGGCGCTGCACGAAAAGCTCGGCGTGACCTTCGTGTACGTGACGCACGACCAGGGCGAGGCGCTGACGATGTCCGATCGTGTCGCCGTGTTCGACAAGGGCATCGTGCAGCAGCTCGACACCGTCGACCGCCTGTACGAATCGCCATGCAACGAATTCGTCGCGAACTTCATCGGCGACAGCAACCGGCTGCGCGGCACCATCGCGCGCGTCGACGGCGAATTCTGCGAATTCCGGCTCGACGACGGCACGAAGCTCGTCGGCCGCCATATCGGCGAAGCCGCCGAGGGCGCATCGGCCGTCGCGTGCATCCGCCCCGAGCGCATGAGCCTCGCGGCGCACGGCGCGAACGGTACGCATGGCGCCGCCGCCAATTGCGTGAGCGGCGAGGCGCGCAGCCTCATCTATTTCGGCGATCACGTGCGCATGCGCTGTGCGCTGCCGGGTCAGGACGAATGCTTCGTGAAGGTGCCGCTCGGCACCGGCGCGCTCGACGCGTTCTCGCCCGGCGCGCCGGTCTCGCTTGCGTTCTCGCCCGAACACCTGCGCGTGTTCGCGTGAGCATGGTTTACCCGGTTTTCCGTAGCACGTCGTCAACAACAAAGCCCACTTCCACCACGAGAGGAGAGGAAACCATCATGAAACGAGCAAGCTTTACGGCGCGCCGCACGGCGCTCGCGCTGGCATTGGTCGCGTTCGGTGCATCGGCATCGGCTGCGGAACTCACGGTCGTCAATTTCGGCGGCGCGAACGGCGACGCGCAGAAGGCCGCGTTCAACCAGCCGTTCGAGAAGGCGACCGGCAACAAGGTCACGGCCGTCGAATACAACGGCGAGCAGGCGAAGGTGAAGGCGATGGTCGAGGCGAAGCACGTCAACTGGGACGTGGTCGAAGTCGAATCCGGCGACCTGAACCGCGGCTGCGACGAAGGGCTGTACGAGAAGCTCGACTGGTCGAAGATCGCGAAGAAATCCGACCTGATTCCGGAATCGCCGCAGGTGTGCGGCGTCGGTTTCTTCGTGTGGTCGACCGCGCTGTCGTACAACGCGGACAAGCTGAAGTCGGCGCCGACCGGCTGGGCCGATTTCTGGAACGTGAAGAAATTCCCCGGCAAGCGCGGGATGCGCAAGGGCGCGCGCTACAACCTCGAATTCGCGCTGATGGCCGACGGCGTCGCGACGAAGGACGTCTACAAGGTGCTCGGCACGAAGGCCGGCCAGGATCGCGCGTTCAAGAAGCTCGACGAGCTGAAGCCGTACATCCAGTGGTGGGAAGCGGGCGCGCAGCCGCCGCAGTTCCTGGTGGCCGGCGACGTCGTGATGTCGACCGCGTACAACGGCCGCATCGACGCCGCGCAGAAGGAAGGCAAGAACCTGAAGGTCGTGTGGAACGGCAGCATCTACGACCTCGACTACTGGGCGATTCCGAAGGGCTCGCCGAACAAGGCGCTGGCCGAGCAGTACATCGCGTACACGTTGACGTCGAAGCCGCAGCAGGCGTATGCGCAGCACATCGCGTACGGCCCGGCCAACGTTGCCGCGATCAAGTCGCTCGATGCGAAGACGCTCGCGAACCTGCCGAACTCGCCGGCCAATGGCAAGAACGCGATACTGGAGGACATCGGCTTCTGGACCGACCACAGCGACGAGCTCGAACAGCGCTTCGCCGCGTGGGCAACGAAGTAACCAGTCAGGCATCCTCACGGGTGCCGTGATGCAACCGGCCGCGCGACGCGTCGATCGTGTCGCGCGGCATTCCGCCGGAACGTGCCCGGCCGGAGAGAGCCGTTGAATACAATGACGATCGCGCCTTCCTCGCAGTCGACTGCCGCGCTGAAACGCGAGCTGAAGGCCGCCGAGGCCCGCAAGCGCACGATGGCGCTGCTGCTGGTCGCGCCGCTCGCGATTTTCCTGCTGCTGATTTTCGTCGTGCCGATCGGCACGCTGCTCACGCGCGCGGTGCAGAACCCGGAGATCGCGATCGCGTTGCCGAACACGGTCGCCGCGTTGTCGGGCTGGGACCGCAAGACGCCGCCGGCGGACGCCGCGTATGTCGCGCTCGCGGCCGACATGACGAAGGTCGCCGACAGCGAGGCGATGGGCGCGCTCGCGCGGCGCCTGAACACCGAGATTCCCGGCTATCGCTCGCTCGTCGCGAAGACGGCGCGCGCGATGCCGCTGAAGGGCGACGGTAACGCGGGCGACGCGCCGCTGACGCCCGCGCAGACCCGCGCGAAATTCGTCGACCTCGACTCGCGCTGGGGCGACGTTGCGTACTGGCAGGCGATCGCGAAGAACGGCAGCCAGGTGTCGCCGTTCTACCTGCTCGCGGCGCTCGATCACAAGCAGGACGGCTTCGGCCACATCGTGCAGGCCGATCCCGACCAGTCGATCTACCTCGCGATCTTCGGGCGCACGCTCGTGATCGGCGTCGCCGTCACGCTGTTCGCGCTGCTGCTCGGCTATCCGCTCGCGTACTGGATCTCGACGCTGTCGGAACGGCGCGCGAACCTCGTGATGATCCTCGTGCTGATTCCGTTCTGGACCTCGGTGCTCGTGCGCGTCGCCGCGTGGATCGTGCTGCTGCAGAGCGAAGGGCTCATCAACACGGCGCTGATCGGCAGCGGGCTGATCTCCCATCCGCTGACACTGCTGTTCAACCGCGTCGGCGTGTACATCTCGATGACGCACATCCTGCTGCCGTTCATGATCCTGCCGCTCTACAGCGTGATGAAGTCGATTCCGCCGACCTACCAGCGCGCGGCCGTGTCGCTCGGCAGCCATCCGTTCGCCGCGTTCTGGCGCGTGTACGTGCCGCAGACCTATCCGGGCGTCGGCGCGGGCGCGCTGCTCGTGTTCATCCTCGCGATCGGCTACTACATCACGCCCGCGCTGCTCGGCGGGCCGAACGACCAGATGGTCAGCTACTACGTCGCGTACTTCACGAACGTGACGATCAACTGGGGCATGGCGTGTGCGCTCGGCGGGCTGCTGCTCGCGGCCACGCTCGTGCTGTACGCGGTGTACGGGCGCTTCACGCGCTCGAACGTGAGCCTCGGCTGAGCGCCGGGCACAGGGAAACGGGAAGGGGATGCCGACCATGAAACTCGCCAGGCCGCTGTTCGCGCCGCACATGTCGTTCGTCGAGCGCGCGTGGTACGTCGCGCTGCGCGTGCTCGTCGTGCTGACGCTGCTGTACCTGATCCTGCCGGTGCTCGCGATCGTGCCGCTGTCGTTCTCGTCGAGCACGTTCCTCGTCTATCCGATTCCGGGCTTCTCGACGCGCTGGTACGAGAACCTGATCGCATCGGACGAGTGGCGGATGGCCGCGAAGAACAGCTTCATCGTCGCGCCGTCGGCGACCGTCGTCGCGACGGTGCTCGGCACGCTCGCGGCCATCGGCCTGACGAAGGCCGACTTCCGCGGCAAGGGGCTGCTGATGGCCGTGCTGCTGTCGCCGATGATCGTGCCCGTCGTCGTGGTCGGCGTCGGCATGTACCTGTTCTTCGCGCCGCTCGGGCTCGCGAATACCTACACGGGGCTGATCGCCGCGCACGCGGCGCTCGGCGTGCCGTTCGTCGTGACGACAGTGGCCGCGACGCTGCAGGGCTTCAACCAGAACCTCGTGCGCGCGAGCCTGTCGCTCGGCGCGAATCCGGTCACGACGTTCTTCCGCGTGACGCTGCCGGTGATCGCGCCGGGCGTGATGTCGGGCGCGCTGTTCGCCTTCGCGACGTCGTTCGACGAAGTGGTCGTCACGCTGTTTCTCGCGGGCGCGGACCAGACGACGCTGCCGCGCCAGATGTTCACGGGCATCCGGGAGAACATCAGCCCGACGATCGCTGCGCTCGCCACGATCCTGATCATCTTCTCGACGAGCCTGCTGCTCGCGCTCGAATGGTTGCGCGGCCGCAATGCGCGGCGTGCGGTGACCTGACCTGATCCGACTTGACGCGACGGCGCGACGGCGGTGCACGCATGCCACGCATCGGCGCATTGCCGATGCGTGGTGTCGCCAGCAGACGCGGCCGGGCCGGCCGCTGGCGCCGACACGACGAAGCTGGGCGCGAGCCCGAAAGGCCGCGCGGCAGCCGCCGGATCGTCGATCGTTGTGCGCTCAACGATGCCGCGCGCAAGGCACGGCATCTCACAAGCTTTCGTTTCGCTGACTGACGTGGCGGCCGCCTGCAGGTTTGATGCGGCTCTGCAACAATACGGATCGCGGTAACGCGCGCGCCGGCCTTGCCGTCCGGCACGCCCGTCGCCGCGCCGCTCAATCCGCGACGCCGCGCGTCGCTCGTCAGCCGAGCCCATCTTGTCCGAATTCGCTTCCCCCGCCGGCGCGCACGAGCCGGCCGTCAACTGGCGCGCGATGTCCGCCGTGCTGCTGGCCGTCGCGCTCGCGACGCTCGACACCGCGATCGCGAACACCGCGCTACCCGCGATCGCTGCCGACCTGCACGCGTCGCCGGCCGCGTCCGTATGGATCATCAACGCGTACCAGCTCGCGATGGTCGCGACGCTGCTGCCGTTCGCGTCGCTCGGCGACATCGTCGGCCACAAGCGCGTGTATGTCGCCGGGCTGGCGGTGTTCACGCTGGCGTCGCTCGGTTGTTCGCTCGCATCGACGCTGCCGATGCTGACGGCCGCGCGCATCGTGCAGGGCTTCGGCGCGAGCGCGATCATGAGCGTCAACGTCGCGCTGATCCGCGGCCTGTTTCCCGCGCACCGGCTCGGGCGCGGCGTCGGCTTCAACGCGCTCGTCGTCGGCGTGTCGTTCGCGGTCGGGCCGACGATCGCGTCGCTGATCCTGTCGGTGGCCGCGTGGCCGTGGCTGTTCGCGGTGAACGTGCCGCTCGGCGTGTTCGCGCTCGCGGTGGCGATTCCGTCGCTGCCGCAGACGGCGCGCGGCAAGCATGCGTTCGATCCGGTTGCCGCGCTGTTCAACGTGATCACGTTCGCGTCGCTGATCTTCGCGCTCGGCGAATTCGCGCAGCGCGGGCCGCTCTCGGTCGTGTTGGCGGCGGCCGCGGTGGCATTCGCGTTCGGCTGGCTGCTGATCCGCCGCCAGGCCGGACACCCGGCGCCGATGCTGCCGGTCGACCTGTTCCGCCGGCCCGTGTTCACGCTGTCCGCGCTGACCGCCGTATGCGCGTTCGCCGCGCAGGGGCTCGCGTTCGTGTCGCTGCCGTTCTATTTCGAAACCGTCCTGCATCGCAGCGCGGTCGAAACGGGGTTCCTGATGACGCCGTGGTCGGCGATCGTCGCGCTCGCCGCGCCGATCGCGGGGCGGCTGTCGGATCGTTATCCGCCCGGGCTGCTCGGCGCGATCGGCCTTGCGTTGCTGAGTGCGGGCATGGTGTCGCTCGCCGCGCTGCCGGTGTCGCCGGGCGTCATCGATATCGGCTGGCGGATGATGCTGTGCGGCGCGGGCTTCGGCTTCTTCCAGTCGCCGAACCTGAAGGCGTTGATGTCGAGCGCGCCGCCCGAGCGCAGCGGCGGCGCGAGCGGGATCATCGCGACCGCGCGGCTGATCGGGCAGGCAACGGGCGCGGCGCTGGTTGCGCTGTCGTTCGGCATCGCGGGGCGCCACGGGCCGACGCTTGCGTTGATGCTCGGTGCGGGTTTCGCGGGCGCGGCGAGCGTCGCGAGCGGGCTGCGGCTGTTCGCGCCGTCGCATCGGGCCGGCGCGCCGGTCGTGTCGGAGCGCGCGAAGGAGCCGGCGACGGAGTAGCGCGCGGGACGGTCACCACCGGCGCGCGGCAACCCTCGCCGCGCGCCGGTCTTCATGCATCGCTCAGAACCCGCCCGACTTGATCAGCTGGTTGAGGTTCGCGATGTTCAGGCTG
This sequence comes from Burkholderia sp. BCC0397, assembly GCF_902832865.1. Classification (NCBI taxonomy): domain Bacteria; kingdom Pseudomonadati; phylum Pseudomonadota; class Betaproteobacteria; order Burkholderiales; family Burkholderiaceae; genus Burkholderia; species Burkholderia sp. BCC0397. Next base: position 505,708 of record NZ_CADFDL010000001.1, read on the forward strand.
CCGAAGCCGGTCGTCAGATCCCAGCCGGTGCCGGCCGTATAGCCATACCCCTGATAGCCGTTGTTGCCCGACACGACGTCATAGCGCACGAGCGACGGATGCGACGGAATGTCCGCATAGAAATTGGCGGCCGGGAAGCCGAGACCCGTGCCGTTCGCCGCGAGCAGCCGCGCCCAGAAGCCCGTGAAGATCGGGGCGGCGAGGCTCGTGCCGCCGATCTGCTGCAACTGGCCGTAGTTGTAGATGTATGCGCCCGTGCTTTGCGCGGCATCGAACGCGACGTCCGGCAACCGGCGATTGCTGCCCGACTGCCACGACGGCGCAGGCAGGATCGTGCTGACGCCGCCGCCCGTCGCCCACAGCTTGCCGTTCGAATCGAGCCCTTCGTTCCACACCGTCTCGTTCGAGAACGCGCCGGCCGACGTCGTGTAGAGCGTCGTGCCGCCGATCGCGAGCACGTGCGGCGACGAAGCCGGCCACGACACCGTGTAGTTCGAGCCGTCCGGATAGCCGCGGTTATTGCACTCGTACACGCCTTCGTCGCCCGATGACACCGAGAACGTCTGGCCTTGCGCGGCCGCCGTCGTGAAGATCTGCTCCTCGGCGTCGAGCGTGCCGTCCGCGTTCGCGTCGGTTTCGCACCAGCCGAGCGAGACGTTGATCACCTTCGCGGTGTTGTCCGATACCGCGCGGTTGAACGCCTGCGTGAGGCCCGTGTTGCCGGCGGCGTTGAGGTCCGCCATGTAGAACACCAGCTTGCCGACCTGGCCGCCGGCCGAGCCGACGATCGACTGGCTGTCGAGATCCCATTCGCCCTGGCCGTCCTGGTCGTCGGTGTAGCTGCCGCCCGTGCCGTTGGTCTTTACGGTCTGCGTCGTGACCGTGCCGTAGCCGTTGCTCGACGTGAACTGCTTCAGGTCCTGCAGCGTCTGCGATACGCCGCCGATCGTGATGATGCCGACGGTCACGCCGGCTGCGGTCGGCACGCCGGTCGCGTTGTAGAGGCCCGGAAATTCCTTCGGATAGTGGCCCGTCGCCGTGCCGGCGGCGAGCGCCTGCGGCTTCGCCACGTTGCCGATGCGCAGCATCGGCTGCGCGCGCGCGACACTTTGCAGCCCGAGCACCGAGCCGACGACGTCGCCGAGTGCACGCGGCACCTGCGCGGTCGACGTGTTGGCGAAGCCCGAGCGGCCTGCGTACTGGAAGTGCACGAGCGACGTGTTGAACGCGGTCTTCACCGTGCCGGCCGTGCCGTGCGCGGAGATCAGCAGCCGGTTCGGCGCAACCTCGACGTTCACGAAGCCGCTCTTGTGCAGATAGTCGACGACCGACTTCACCTGCGCATCGGTCGGCGCGTAGTTCGCTAGGAACTGCTCGTGCGTCAGGTACTGACGGTAATGCGCGCTGCCGGGCCGGTTCACGTCGCGCGCCAGTTGCTTGAGCTGCGCGGCGTTGCGCAGCTTCAGGCTGACGACGACGTCGGTCGTCTCGCCGGCCGCGAGTTCGAGCGACGGCGCCGCACTGCGCGCCAGCAACTGCGGGCCGGTCAGAAAGGCCTTCGTATGAGTATCGACCCAATCCGTCGCCGCGTGCGCCGCAGCGGCGGCGAACACGAGCGGTGCCACGCACGCCAGGCGGCGGGGCGACGGAAGGGGAAGGGCAAACCAGGCGTTCCTTTTCATCGGGAGTCCTTTTTTAGGAGAGGCGACGTTACTGGAACCCCCGGCCCTTGTGGGGCCGCGAGCGGTGACGAGCGTAGGGCGTCGGTGCCGTTCGGGTAGCTGCCAGTTTCCATAGCTGTCAGTTCTGACAACGGGGGCGCATGAGTGCGTGCGCCGCGCAGTACGCGCCGGTAGTGACGGGGGCGGTGAGCGGAACCGGTTCGCGGTACGACGGCGCGGCAACGTGCGTCGCTCGCACGCACGAGTCGTTCGTTGCGGCATCGGAATGTGCGCGGTCGTGGACGGGCGCGCCGCGTGGATGCATGGCGTTTGCGTGTCAATGGCTGCACGCCGTATCGCACTATGTGGTCATTGGAAGCGACTCGTCAGGAACGGATTCGCGCATGCACAACAACGGGGCCGGCGGAGCTCGGACGTTTCCCGAACTGTGGAACAGCGCATCGGCCAGTCTTGCAGGCCGCTTTCGGATCGCGCGTCGCCATCGCGGATTAGAGGAAATGCTCGAATCCGGCGTCGGCGCGCGCCGGTGCGCCGCACGCGCCGGTCGCGCAGGATCGACCGACGCGGTTCGCGAAATCCCGCCTTGACGCGCGCCGATCAGCGGATATCCTTCAATCCATAACCATCTGGTTATGTATTTGGGACGATATGCAAAACACTCACGACACGCTTTTCAGGACGCTTGCCGATCCCACGCGCCGCGCGCTTTTCGAGCGGCTGTGCGCGGAGGGCGAGCTGACGGTTGCCGCGCTGACCGCCCATGCGGGCGTCTCGCAGCCGGCCGTGTCGAAGCACCTTGGCGTACTGAAGCAGGCCGGGCTCGTGAATGACCGTCACGAAGGCCGGCAGACGCACTACAGCGCGCAGCCGCAAGCGCTGGCCCCGTTGATCGACTGGACGAGCCAGATGGCAGGTTTCTGGCAGAGCCGGTTCGATGTCCTCGAAGATCTGCTCAAAAGGATGGATCAGTAATGAACCAAGCCACTACCGAAACGCGCTCCGTCGTCGTCGACCGGGAGCTGCCGCATCCGCCGGAGAAGATCTGGCGCGCGCTCACGCAACCGCACCTGATCGAGGCGTGGCTGATGAAGAGCGACTTCGAGCCCGTCGCGGGCCGTGCGTTCAGTTTCCGCGCGGACTGGGGCTCGGTCGACTGCACGGTCCTCACGATCGAGCCGCACCGCGCGCTGTCCTATACGTGGGCGGCCCACGGCCTCGAAAGCGTCGTCACGTGGACGCTCACGCCGACGCCGGCTGGCACGCACCTGCGCATGGAGCAGGTCGGCTTCCGCCCCGACCAGGAGCAGGCATACCGTGGTGCGCAGTACGGCTGGGTACGGTTCTTCGACTCGCTCGAACAGGTGCTGTCGCGTCCTGACGAAGGCACGGAGGCCCGCGCATGAGTGCAACGGACCTCACGCCGTCCGAGCGCATCGATGCGCTGATCGCAGGCATCGCCGACTGGCGCGGCAAGACCTTCGCCGAGCTTCGCCAGACGATCCTCGCTGCCGACGACGGCATCGTCGAGGAATGGAAATGGATGGGCAGCCCCGTCTGGTCATGCGACGGGATGATCGCTGTGGCGAACGCGCACAAGGGCAAGGTGAAAGTGACCTTCATGCACGGCGCGCAGCTCCCCGATCCGGACAAGCTGTTCAACGACGGCCTCGCCGGCAATGCGCGCCGCGCGATCGATCTGTTCGAAGGCGACAAGCTCGACAAGCGGGCGTTGAAGAGTCTCGTGCGCGCGGCGATCGAATACAACCGTACCCATCTGAAGAAGAACGCACGAACCGGCGCGGGTGCGAAAGCGCGAGGCGACAAGGCGGCGTAACGCGCTCACGCAAAAAAGTTCATCGCGGATTGCCGGGGAGCGCGGGGAAGACCGTCGGCGTTCGGCCATCTTCAGCCGGTCACTCGCGCGCTCGGATGGGCACTCAAATGTCGGCTCTACGCATCACGATGGCCCTTCCCCTATCGAGCTCGACCAATCGCATCATCGGCCTTCGGATCGCTAACACTGACCTGCGTTAGCGACAATTTTCGGTTCGAGTATGGCGCGAATCTGGGAACTCTACGTCCTCCTTGATTTCCAGCGCCCTCGCGACGCCGCAGGGAATCACGTCGTCGAATCGAATGATCCCATCCTTTTTTCAAGTCACGCGGATGCGCAACGTCTGGCCATCCTGTGTAAGCAGAGATGATCTCGACGCCTCCAGGCACTTCGTATTGCACGGCACCCGGACAGCCCGCCGATCCGTCGCGGGCAACGCCGCCAGCTCGACAGAGCGTGGTGCTCCTGGAGACGCGAGATTCATCAAGCCCAGCGCAAACCAGAATCCCTTGACATTGAGAGCACATGCTCCTATATTTCGCTCAAGGGAGCATATGCTCTCACTTTCGAATGGAGCGAAGCGATGAACGAGGCTGAAATTCTTGTGAGCGGTGCAACCGGACGGACGGGAGGTATCGCTATCGACGAACTGCTCAAGATGGGCAGACGGGTGCGGGCGTATGTGCGCACAGATGACGATCGGGCGTCCGCGCTGAGGCAGCGCGGAGTCGACATTGCGGTCGGGGACTTTACCGACATCGATGACATCCGCGCAGCCATGGAAGGAATCCGCTCGGCCTATTTTCTTCATCCGATCGCGCCGGGGATCATCGGGGCGGCGGCTTATTTCGCTCAGGCCGCCAAGGAAGCGGGCGTCACGGCGATCGTCAACATGTCGCAGATTTCCGCGCGCCGGGAGTCGACGAGCCACGCAGCACAGGATCATTGGGTATCCGAACGGGTCTTCGATTGGTCCGGCGTTCCGACTACACATCTGCGGCCCACCTTCTTTGCCGATTGGCTCGTCTATCCGCATTTCGCGAAGGAGATCTGGGCCAGCAAGAAGATTGAATTTCCGTTCGGAAACGGCCGTCACGCACCCATCGCCACCGACGATCAGGGGCGGGTCATCGCGCATGTCCTGGCCAACCCCGAAGGTCACGAGGGCAAGACCTACGCGCTCCATGGCCCCGTCGAGATGAACCATACCGAGATCGCCGCCGCGATGAGCGAGGTTCTCGGCGCCCGGATCGAATACGCGCCGACTTCCATCGAGGCATTCCGGATCAAGATGGAAACCCTCTACAAGTTTCCGCCGTTCCTCACGCAGCATCTGGTCGAGGTCGCGCAGAACTACCGCGACGGTATCTTCTCGGGCACCAACGATGCCGTCGAGAAGATCACCGGAAAGCCGGCGCTTTCGGTCCAGCAGTTCGTCGCCAAGAATCGGGCCGCATTCGCATGAACCTGTCCTTAAGCGAATCGAGGTTTGAAAATGTCACACACACAAGATGAGCGTCACCCGTTTCTGGACGATCTGACGGACGACGCAGAGTTGATCAGCTCAGTGTTGCGCGGTCCCGTGATCGGGCGCGACGAAATCCGGCTCGCCGTCAACGCGGTCGGAACCTTCTACGCGTCGCAGTCGCCCACGTTTCTTCAGGCTGTCGGCTCGCGGCTCTTTCTTGAATACGCGGCCGTTCTGACGAGCGGCGAGAAGCTGAGCGCGGTCGTCGTCGTTGACCGCAACGCCGACGGATCGGTGCCGCGAGTCAGCGTGCGGATGAGCCCGCTCGGCGCCGTGCTGACGCTCGCCACCCATTTGCGGGAGGCGCTTTCGACGCAGTTGCCGGAAAAATTTTTTCTTTGAACCGAATGCCCGCAGGCCAGCGACGGAAGTTGAATCCCCCGGCATGCGGTTTTGGAAAAGGAGTTGGTCATGGATGTCAAAAACGCCACTGTCTTCATCACCGGTGCCAATCGCGGCCTGGGCCTGGCTTTCGCACGAGAGGCACGTCGGCGCGGGGCGGCGAAGATATACGCCGGCATGCGCAATACGCGTGATTTCAACGAGCCGGGCATTGAACCTGTCCGAATCGATGTCACGGACAAGGCGTCGATCGCCGAGGCCGCGAAGCTGGCAGCGGATACGACTCTGCTGGTCAACAACGCAGGCATCGCCGCGCTGATCGACGGGCCTCTGGCGGCGGACGTCGAAGCGCAATCAACCCGCCTGTTCGAGACGAACTACTACGGCGTAGTGCGCGTCACGCAGGCCTTCGAGCAGATATTGGTGGCCAAGCCGCATGCCGCCATCATCAACGTGCTTTCCGACATCGTGTGGCTCCCACGGCCCTATCTGACGCCCTATGCCGCGTCAAAGGCAGCAGCGTGGAGTTATACGAACCAGCTTCGCTTTCATCTACAGGCGCGTAGCATTCAGGTTCTCGGCCTGCACGTCGGGTTTGTGGATACTGACCTGACCAACGGCATTGACGTGCCTAAAGCCAGCCCGGAGGACGTCGTGCGACAGGCGTATGACGCCCTCGCCGCCGGCAAGAGCGAGATTATGGCCGACGCGGGGACAGCGGCGCTGAAGCGCACGCTTGCGGATGAGGTACCGGGCTACATCACGCCGCCGGCAGGGCTTTGAACACCGCCGATGACGAGAACCGGATTGGGGAGCCAGACATGAGGCGCGCAGATTACTCTGACGCCAGCGCTTTCGGTGCTGGCTTTCATCGAAAGATACCGGGGTACCCTCGCGTGACGCAATGCGCGTTGCGTTCTGACGATCAACCGAAATAAGGAGTGGAAAACAGATGTTGCCGGTCAACCAGCCGCTTGGCATCGATCAATGCAACTGCTTCGCCGTGAGGAAGGCGAGCAGGCAGATCTCCCGCCTCTACGATAGTTATCTTGAGCCCGCGGGCCTGCGCATCACGCAATTCCTCACCCTGGCGGCGCTGAATGAGGTGGGAAGTGCGGCAGTCAACGCCCTTGCCGAACGGCTCGATATCGAACGGACAGCAATGGGAAAAATGGTTGGCTTCCTGGAACGGGACGGCTTCGTCACGATTAAACCGTCGCCCGCGGACGGCCGAAGCCGCCTGATAGCACTTACCGAGGAAGGACGGCGCCTGCACGAAAGAGCGGCCCCGCTCTGGCGGGAAGCGCAACAGAAATTCGAGCAACTGAACGGTGTGGAAAATGTCACGACACTGCGGGAGGGACTGAGAGGGGTGGTCGTCGGCGACGTGACGATGCATTCATCCAAAGACTGAGCCTTCAGATGAATGGCGGCAACAGCATGAGATCGCGTCTGCCTCGGACGATACGACAGGTCACCGCTCATTCAGCTTCGATCGGATAAAAAGCCGTTCCCGGTCGGTTCGGCGTCGCTGTCGATTGCAAACGCCTGCCCGTGGTCAGAGTCCGTTGGACAGCCTCACGCGGCCATCCCGGTGCTGTATTGGCTAGTGGCGGCTGTGGATCGGCAAGCGACATCCACGAAATTCCACGAAGAACCCAAAAAAAAGCCCGACACGAGGTCGGGCATCCAAATCGGCCGCAACCGCCCGCGAGGCGGCTGCGGCACCTGCAACGGCCGCGCGCTTACGCTGCGAGCAGCGAGCGCAGCACGAACGGCAGAATCCCGCCGTGCTTGTAGTAGTCGACTTCGATCGGCGTATCGATGCGCAGCAGCACCGGCACGCGCTGCGTTTCGCCGTTCTTGCGGTGGATCACGAGCGTGACGTCCTGCTGCGGCTTGAAGTCGTCGCCGAGGCCTTCGATGTCGTACGTCTCTTCACCGGTGATGCCGAGTGACTGGACGCTGTCCGCGCCCTTGAACTGCAGCGGCAGCACGCCCATGCCGACCAGGTTCGAACGGTGGATGCGCTCGAAGCTGCGTGCGATCACCGCCTTCACGCCGAGCAGTTGCGTGCCCTTCGCGGCCCAGTCGCGCGACGAGCCCGTGCCGTACTCCTCGCCCGCGAACACGATGGTCGGCGTGTCAGCCGCGATGTACTGCATGGCCGCGTCGTAGATCGACTGCTGTTCGCCGCTCGGCTGGTGGATCGTCAGGCCGCCTTCGACGCGCGTGCCGTCCGCCTTCACCGGGATCATCAGGTTCTTGATCCGGACGTTCGCGAACGTGCCGCGCATCATCACGTCGTGGTTGCCGCGGCGCGAGCCGTAGCTGTTGAAGTCGGCCTTCTGCACGCCGTTCTCCTTCAGCCACTTGCCTGCCGGCGAGTCTTCCTTGATCGAGCCTGCGGGGCTGATGTGGTCGGTCGTGACCGAGTCGCCGAAGATGCCCAGTGCGCGCGCGCCCTGGACCGTCGGGATCGATGCAGCCGGCTCCATCGAGAAGTCGTTGCCGAAGAACGGCGGCTCGGCGATGTAGGTCGACTTCGGCCAGTCGTAGACCTCGCCCGATTCGCCCTCGATCTTGCTCCACAGGTCGCCCTTCTTGGTCAGCTTCGCGTAGTTGTCCTCGAACTTCTTCGGATCGAGCGCGAACTTGAGCAGCGCGTGGATTTCGTCGCTCGTCGGCCAGATGTCGCCGAGGTAGATGTCGCGGCCGCCCTTGCCCTTGCCGACCGGCTCGGTCATCAGGTCGCGCGTGATGTTGCCGGCGATCGCGTACGCGACGACGAGCGGCGGCGACGCGAGGAAGTTCGCGCGGATGTTCGGGTGGATACGCGCTTCGAAGTTACGGTTGCCGGACAGCACGGCCGCCGCGACGATGTCGTTCTTCGTGATCGCTTCGTTCAGTTCCGGCGTCAGGTCGCCCGCGTTGCCGATACAGGTCGTGCAGCCGTACGCGGCGACTTCGAAGCCGAGCTTCGACAGGTAGGGCAGCAGGCCCGTCTTCGTCAGGTACTCGGTGACGATGCGCGATCCCGGCGCGAGCGAGGTCTTGATCTTCGGATCGACCGTGAGACCGGCCTCGACCGCCTTCTTCGCGAGCAGGCCCGCAGCCAGCAGCACGCTCGGGTTCGACGTGTTCGTGCACGACGTGATCGCGGCGATCAGCACGTCGCCGTTCTTCACGTCGACGCCGTTGCTCGTCGTGTACTGCGTGTTGAGATCGTCCGCCTTCTTCGCGAAGCCGTTCTCCGCGACCGGCTTCGAGAACAGGTCGGTGAACGTCGACTTGACGTGGCCGATCTCGATGCGGTCCTGCGGGCGCTTCGGGCCGGCCAGCGACGGGGCGACCGTCGCCAGGTCGAGCGTCACCGTCTTCGTGTAGTCGATGTCGCCGGCCTTCGGAATGCCGAACAGCTTCTGCGCCTTGAAGTAGTTTTCGAACGCGGCGATTTCGGCCTTCGTGCGGCCCGTGCCTTCGAAGTAGTCGATCGTCTTTTCGTCGACCGGGAAGAAGCCCATCGTCGCGCCGTATTCCGGCGCCATGTTGCCGATCGTCGCGCGGTCCGGCAGCGACAGCGACTTCGTGCCTTCGCCGAAGAATTCGACGAACTTGCCGACGACCTTCTCCTTGCGCAGCATTTCGGTGATCGTCAGCACCAGGTCGGTGGCCGTCACGCCTTCGCGCAGCTTGCCCTTCAGCTCGACGCCGACGACGTCCGGCGTCAGGAAGTACACCGGCTGGCCGAGCATGCCGGCTTCCGCCTCGATGCCGCCCACGCCCCAGCCGACCACGCCGATGCCGTTGATCATCGTCGTGTGGCTGTCCGTGCCGACGAGGGTGTCCGGGTAGTACACGGTGTCGCCGCCGTCCGTCTTCTTGTGGACGCCGCGTGCCAGATACTCAAGGTTCACCTGGTGGACGATGCCCACGCCCGGCGGCACGACCTTGAACGTGTCGAACGCCTGCATGCCCCACTTCATGAACTGGTAGCGCTCGTTGTTGCGCTGGAATTCCAGCTTCATGTTCAGGTCGAGCGCGTCCTTCTGGCGGAAGTAGTCGATCTGGACCGAGTGATCGACGACGAGATCGACCGGGACCAGCGGTTCGATCTTCTTCGGGTTCTTGCCCGTGCGTTCGGCGACGCCGCGCATGGCCGCGATGTCGGCGAGCAGCGGCACGCCCGTGAAATCCTGCAGCACGACGCGCGACACGACGAACGGAATCTCGTCGACGCGCTTCGCGGTCGGCTTCCAGTTCGCGAGCTGCTCGATGTGCTCCTCGGTGATCTTCTTGCCGTCGTAGTTGCGCAGCACGGACTCGAGCACGATGCGGATCGACACCGGCAGGCGTTCGATCTTCGTCTTCAGCTCCTTGCCGAGTTGCGGCAGCGAGTAGAACTTGCCTTTGCCGGAACCGCTGTCGAATTCCTTGAGGGTCTTGTGGAGATTGTGGGCCATGGTGATTTTCCTGGGTTTAAGGCTAGGAAACAAAGAGTCCTGTAGATGACGGCTATATCACATACAAGTCGACGTACTCATCGACCGGCATCGCTTCGAGCTTTGCCTGGTCCAGCGACACGTCGAGAATCGCTTGTTGCTGCTTGGCCGGGAAACGGCGGGCGAGGTTGGTCCGGAATTTATCGACCAGCAGCGGGATGCCGTCTGCACGGCGCCGCCGATGGCCGAGCGGGTACTCGACCGCCACTTCGGCAAGCTTCGATCCGTCCGTGAACTCGATCGTCAGCGCATTCGCGATCGATCGCTTGTCCGGATCGTGATAATCCTTCGTGAACTGCGGATCCTCGACGCACACGGTTTTCGCGCGCAGCGCGTCGATGCGCGGGTCCGCCGCGGCCGAGTCTTCATAGTCGGCCGCGGTCAGCCGGCCGAACAGCAGCGGCACGGCGACCATGTACTGGATGCAGTGGTCGCGGTCGGCCGGATTGGCGAGCGGGCCCTGCTTGTCGATGATGCGGATCGCGGCCGCGTGCGTGCGGATCGTGATCCGGCTGATGTCGTCGGTCGTGCGGCCCGCCGCGGCGAGCTGCGCGTGCAGCTGCAGCGCGGCCTCGGCGGCCGTCTGCGCATGGAATTCGGCGGGGAACGCGATCTTGAACAGCACGTTTTCCATCACGTACGTGCCGTACGGGCGCTGGAAGCGGAACGGCTTGCCGTCGAACAGCACGTCGTAGAAGCCCCAGGTCCTGGCGGTGAGCGCCGACGGATAGCCCATTTCACCCGTTTTCGCGATCAGCGCGAGGCGCACCGCGCGGGACGTGGCGTCGCCGGCCGCCCAGGACTTGCGCGAGCCGGTGTTCGGCGCATGGCGGTAGGTACGCAGCGCATGGCCGTCGACGAACGCGTTGGACACAGCGTTGATCAGCTCGTCGCGCGTGAGCCCGAGCAGCCGGCCGACGACGGCCGTCGACGCGACTTTCACGAGCAGCACGTGGTCGAGCCCGACCGCGTTGAACGAGTTCTCGAGCGCGAGGCAGCCCTGGATCTCGTGGGCCTGGATCATCGCGACCAGCACGTCGCGCATCGGGAGCGGCTTCCGGCCGGCCGCGCGGGCCGTGCGGGAAAGCCAGTCGGCCGTCGCCAGGATCCCGCCGAGGTTGTCGGACGGATGACCCCATTCGGCGGCGAGCCAGGTGTCGTTGAAGTCCAGCCAGCGGATCATCGCGCCGATGCCGAACGCGGCCTGGACGGGATCGAGCTGGAAGGACGTGCCGGGCACCTTCGCGCCGTTCGGCACGATCGTGCCGGGCACGACGGGGCCGAGCAGCTTGGTGCAGGCAGGGTAGGACAGCGCCTCGAGTCCGCATCCGAGCGTGTCGATCAGGCAATGACGCGCCGTCTCCAGCGCGAGCGCGCTGTCGATACCGGCGTTCAGCACGTAGTCGACGATATCGACGAGTACCGTATCCGGAGCAGGGCGGACGTTGGAGACCGGGGCGGACATCGAGGGGCCGGGGGGAACGCGCTTAGTTCGTTGCCGGCTTCAGCTCGTTCGACTGCGTCGGTGCTGCCGTGCCTTGCGCCATTTCCGGCGTCACGCATTCGTCCGCGAGGCGCTCGCCGCCGTTTGCGTCGGAGAACAGCATCGCCTTGGTCGGGATCACGACCAGCTTGAAGCCTGCGGCCGGATCGTAGAACGTGTCGGCGCCCGTCGTCGTGGTCTGACGCGGCAGCTTGTAGTTCTTCTTCGCCCAGTGAACCGTGACGACCTGGTCGCGCTTCATGTCGCCGGCGAGGTCGAACGACAGACCTTCCTTACAGGACCACTTGACCGCGCCGTCCGGTACCGGATCGACCTTGGCCGCTGCGCGCGCCTGCGCCTTCTTGCTGCGCGGGATGATGCGCTTGGCCGGCGCCGGGCGCTTGGCCGTTGCCTTCTTCGCGGTCGTGGTGGCCGTACCCTGGGCAAACGCGCTCGGAGCCGACACCAGCATCGTGGCGGACAAGGCGCCGATGGCGGTAGCGATCAGGAGTTTCTTCATGGAGTCAGAACCTTTCGATAATCAGTTGACAAGGGCCGGCAATCGAAACTGCCGGCCGGTTTGAAACTGCACGCGCCCCGAAAGCGCGCAGCGGCCGCTATTTTCACCTATTTGGCCGCGCATATATCAGGTTTTCGGGCTCCGTTACGTTTTTTGTCGTTTCGCAAACCTCTGTCCGGCTTGCGTCCCGGCGAATGCATGAAACGCGTGTATCGGCCGGCGGCGCGCACTCACGGCGCAGCGCCCGCGGCGGCCGGGCCGAACAGCGGCGCGGCCTCGGCCGGTACGGGCTGGCCGGTGGCCTGCGCACGGCGCAGCACCGACCAGTAATAACGATAACTCGCGCGATCGTGCAGCGTATCACCGTGGCGCGTCGGGCCCCAGTCGGCGGCCTGCGCGGCCAGCAGGATCTCGGCGGCCAGCGTGACTTCGTCGGTACGCGGTGCGAACGCGTCGACGATCGGGCGGATCTGCGCGGGGTGGATGCTCCACATCCGCGTGAAGGCGAACTCGTCGCGCGCGCGGCGTGCGTCGCCGGCGACGACGTTCATGTCGCGCACCTCGGTCGTCACGTTGTGCGACGGCGTCTTGCCGTGCGCGTGACAGGCCGCGGCGATTTCCAGCTTCGCGCGGCGCACGAGCGGGTGGTCGAACTGGCCGGGCGAGCGCATCGCGGCATCGGGAATCGCGCCGTGGTGCGCGGAGACGAAATCCATCAGCCCGAAGCTCAGCGTGCCGACCGTCGGCAGCGCGGCGAGGGCGGCCGCCTGCGCGAGCGCGCCGTGCGTCTCGACCAGCACGTCGGCCGGAATTGGCTGCGCGATGCCGAGCTCGCGGCGCGTGCCTTCGATGAATGCGGTCATTTCGGCCGCGTCGGCGGCGCTCGCGACCTTCGGCAGCGTGATGTAGGCCGGTGCGCGCGCGGCGCGCAGCACGATGCGCACGTCGTCGCGCCAGTGGGGATGGGAAAAGTCGTGGATGCGGACGCCGACGCGGCCGAAGCGGTTCTCGGCGCTGCCGAGCAGATCGGCGACGAGCGCCGCGTGCGCGGCTTCCTGGCCGACGGCCGCGCCGTCCTCGCAGTCGAGCGTGAGGTCGAACACGGGACCCAGTTCGGCCTGCAGCGCGAGCGATTTGCGCATCAGCTTCTCGCTGCCCGCGTAGTGATCGCAGCAGGGCAGGATCGCGGGCGGTGACGCCCCGTCGTACAGCACTTGTGCAGGAGTGAGCGCGGCCATCTCTTCTACGTCAGGGAAGCGGGTCAACGTGGAGAAAATCGGATTCGGGCAGGTTCTGGGCCGGTGCGCGGCGGGCGCGGGGCGGCAAAACGTGCGCGGATCGGATCGATCGGCAGGGCCGGCGGCATGCCGGCCCGTGCCGAAGCCGGACGCCCCGAAGGCCGCCCGGCATGATGCGTGATGCTTAGTTCTTCAGCAGGTGGGCGACGCCATCGCGCTCTTCGAGCAGCTCGGCCAGCGTGCCGTCCATCTTCTCGCGCGAGAACGCGTCGATTTCCAGGCCTTCGACACGCTTGTACTCGCCGTTTTCGCAGGTGACCGGCACGCCGTAGATGATGTCTTCGGGGATGCCGTACGAGCCGTCCGACGGGATGCCCATCGTGACCCACTTGCCGTTCGTGCCGAGCACCCAGTCACGGACGTGGTCGATCGCCGCGTTGGCTGCCGATGCGGCCGACGACAGGCCGCGCGCTTCGATGATCGCCGCGCCGCGCTTGCCGACGGTCGGGATGAACGTGTCGCGGTTCCACACGTCGTCGTTGATCAGCTTCAGCAGCGATTCGCCTTCGGCGGTCGCGAAGCGGAAGTCCGGGTACATCGTCGGCGAGTGGTTGCCCCACACGGCGAGCTTCTCGATCGACGCGACCGGCTTGCCCGACTTGGCGGCGAGCTGCGACAGCGCGCGGTTGTGGTCGAGGCGCAGCATGGCCGTGAAGTTCTTCTTCGGCAGATCCGGCGCCGATTTCATCGCGATGTACGCGTTCGTGTTCGCCGGGTTGCCGACGACCAGCACCTTCACGTCGCGGCTCGCGACTTCGTTCAGCGCAGCGCCCTGAACCGTGAAGATTTCGGCGTTCGCCGACAGCAGGTCCTTGCGCTCCATGCCCTTCGAGCGCGGACGCGCACCGACCAGCAGCGCGACGTCTGCATCCTTGAATGCGACCTTCGGATCGTCGGTGATCACGACGCCGGCGAGCAGCGGGAACGCGCAGTCGTCGAGTTCCATCACGACGCCCTTGACGGCGCCTTGGGCTTGCGGGAGGTCGAGCAGTTGCAGGATGACCGGCTGGTCCTTGCCGAGCAGGTCGCCGTTCGCGATGCGGAACAGCAGGGAGTAAGCGATTTGACCTGCGGCGCCGGTGACGGCAACGCGCTTTGCGGGCTTAGCCATTGAAAATCTCCAGGACGGGTGAAGCGTTGGACGCGAGCGAAAACGCCATTCTATGCGCGTTGTGCGTAGCGTTGCATTGAAGCAGGGCGGAGGACTCGCGATGGCAGACGCGGTGAACCTGGAGACGGCCGTGGCACGTAGCCGGGGACGCGCTGTTGCACCCGCGAACCCTTGCTCGACCGGGAGTGTAGGAGCCGTCACGCGCAAAGTCAAACGGTATCATATGTCTTATATAAGACAGATGTTTTGCGGAAATTGAGTGGACGAAAAAGTGCGGTTTGTGATGAAATGCGCGCCATGACATCGAACCAGGCGAACACCGCGAATCAGACCGGCGCAGGCGGCCCAGGGCAGCCGGGCGCGGGCGATCCCGCAGCCTCGCCCGCGGCGTCCGCGTCGCCGACGTTCAGCCCGTTATACCAGCAGATCAAGTCATTGATCACGCAAAGTCTCGAATCCGGCGAATGGAAGCCGGGCGAGATCATCCCCAGCGAAGTGGAGCTCGCGGCCCGTTACAAGGTCAGCCAGGGCACCGTGCGCAAGGCGATCGACGAGCTGGCCGCCGAAAACCTCGTGGTCCGGCGGCAGGGCAAGGGTACTTTTGTTGCAACGCACAACGAGGATCGCGCGCAATTCCGCTTCCTGCGTCTGCTGGCCGACGACGGCGCCGAGCACCCGCACGTGAGCCGCCTGCTCGAATGCCGGCGCCTGCGCGCGCCGGCCGAGATCGCGCGGCAGCTCGACCTGAAGCCCGCCGATCCCGTCGTGCAGGTGCGCCGCCTGCTGGAATTCGACAGCGAAGTGACGGTGCTCGACGAGATCTGGCTGCCGGGCGCGATGTTCCGCGGGCTCACGTTCGAGCGCCTGAGCGAGTACAAGGGGCCGCTCTACGCGATGTTCGAGACGGAGTTCGGTACGCGGATGATCCGCGCGACGGAGAAGATCCGCGCGGTCGCGGCGGAGCCGGCGGTGGCCGACCTGCTGCACGTGCCGGCCGGCTTCCCGCTGCTGTCGGTCGAGCGCGTGTCCTATACGTACGGGGACCGGCCGGTGGAAGTGCGTCGCGGCTGGTATGTCACAACCGGGTACTACTATCAGAATGACTTGAGCTGACGACGTTCGGCTCAACCGCGTGCATTCGCGTTTCCCACGCTCGCGAAGCACGTTTCGGGCCGCCTTTGTTCTTGTTCGCGCAATTATCCAGAGCAGACTTTCGCTGCAGCGCGATATAAAAAGGCGCTAAAATCGCGGATTAGTGTGACAACATAGTAGGGGTCTAGCATGACTGACGCAGTAAGAAAGCCGAGGCCGGAATACCGGAACATCGGAATCGGCGACATCACGTTGAAATATCGCATGCCGCTGGCTGCGACATTGTCGATTCTCCATCGAGTCAGCGGCGCGCTGCTGTTCCTGTTCCTGCCGTTCCTGCTGTTCCTCTTCGACCAGAGTCTCACCTCCGAGCTCAGCTTCGAAGTCTTCAAGGCTTTCCTCTCCAACATCGTCGTCAAGCTGATCGTCCTCGCATTGTCGTGGGCCTTCTTCCACCATTTCTGCGCCGGCATTCGCCACCTGCTGATGGACGTCAACCACGACGCCGTCACGAAGGAAGGCGGCAAGCGGACGGCCGTCGTCGTCTTTGTCGTCTCGATCGCGCTGACGATCGCCATGGCACTCAAACTGTTCGGAGCATTCTAAGAAATGGCAGCCAATAACCGAATCGGCTCGAAGCGCCTCGTCGTCGGCGCACACTACGGCCTGCGCGACTGGCTCGCGCAGCGCGTCACCGCCACGATCATGGCGGTCTACACGGTCATTCTGCTCGTCCTGTTCTTCGGCGCGCACGATTTTTCGTACGAAGGCTGGGCATCGATCTTCGCCGCGCAATGGATGAAGCTCGCGACCTTCGTGATGCTGCTTTCCCTCTTCTACCACGCATGGGTCGGCGTGCGCGACATCTGGATGGACTACGTGAAGCCCGTCGGTGTGCGCCTGCTGCTGCAATCGCTGACCATCGTCTGGCTGCTCGCATGTGCGGGCTACGCCGCGCAGATTCTCTGGAGAGTGTAAAGAATGGCTGCAATCAAAACTTCCCTCCCGCGCCGCAAGTTTGACGTCGTGATCGTCGGCGCAGGCGGCTCCGGCTTGCGCGCAGCGCTGCAACTGTCGCGCGCGGGCCTGTCGGTCGGCGTGCTGTCGAAGGTGTTCCCGACGCGTTCGCACACGGTGGCCGCGCAAGGCGGTATCGGTGCGTCGCTCGGCAACATGAGCGAAGACAACTGGCACTTCCACTTCTACGACACGATCAAGGGCTCCGACTGGCTCGGCGACCAGGACGCGATCGAATTCATGTGCCGTGAAGCGCCGAACGTCGTGTACGAACTCGAACACTTCGGCATGCCGTTCGACCGCAACGCGGACGGCACGATCTACCAGCGCCCGTTCGGCGGCCACACCGCGAACTACGGAGAGAAGCCGGTCCAGCGCGCTTGCGCGGCCGCCGACCGTACCGGTCACGCGCTGCTGCACACGCTGTACCAGCAGAACGTCGAAGCGAAGACGCAGTTCTTCGTCGAATGGATGGCGCTCGACCTGATCCGCGACGCGGACGGCGACGTGCTCGGCGTGACGGCCCTCGAGATGGAAACGGGCGACGTCTACATCATGGAAGGCAAGACGACGCTGTTCGCGACGGGCGGCGCAGGCCGGATCTTCGCGGCATCGACCAACGCGTTCATCAACACCGGCGACGGCCTCGGCATGGCGGCGCGTTCGGGCATCGCGCTGCAGGACATGGAGTTCTGGCAGTTCCACCCGACCGGCGTGGCCGGCGCGGGCGTGCTGATCACCGAAGGCGTGCGCGGCGAAGGCGGTATCCTGCGCAACGCGAACGGCGAGCGCTTCATGGAACGCTACGCACCGACGCTGAAGGATCTGGCGCCGCGTGACTTCGTGTCGCGTTCGATGGACCAGGAAATCAAGGAAGGTCGCGGCGTCGGTCCGAACAAGGATCACGTGCTGCTCGACCTGTCGCACATCGGCGCCGAGACGATCATGAAGCGTCTGCCGTCGATCCGCGAAATCGCGCTGAAGTTCGCGAACGTCGATGCGATCAAGGAACCGATCCCGGTCGTCCCGACGATCCACTACCAGATGGGCGGCATCCCGACCAACATCCACGGTCAGGTCGTCGGCACGTCGCGCGATCACAAGGAACCGGTCAACGGCTTCTACGCAGTGGGCGAATGCTCGTGCGTGTCCGTGCACGGCGCGAACCGCCTCGGCACGAACTCGCTGCTGGACCTCGTGGTGTTCGGCCGTGCGGCCGGCAACCACATCGTCGAGCACGTGAAGAACCAGAAGGAACACAAGCCGCTGCCGGCCGATGCAGGCGAATACTCGCTGGCGCGCCTCGCGAAGCTCGACAAGTCGACGTCGGGTGAATACACGCAGGACGTCGCGAACGACATCCGCGCGACGATGCAGAAGCACGCGGGCGTGTTCCGCACGTCGGAATTGCTGAAGGAAGGCGTCGACCAGATGGCCGGCCTGGCGGCCCGCGTGGAAAACATCCACCTGAAGGACAAGTCGAAGGTGTTCAACACCGCGCGCGTCGAAGCGCTCGAGCTGGAGAACCTGATCGAAGTGGCCCGCGCGACGATGGTGTCGGCGGAAGCGCGCAAGGAAAGCCGCGGCGCGCACGCGCACAGCGATTACGAACACCGCGACGACGACAACTGGCTGCGCCACACGCTGTGGTACAGCGAAGGCGATCGCCTCGACTACAAGCCGGTTCAAATGAAGCCGCTGACGGTCGAATCCGTGCCGCCGAAGCCGCGCACGTTCTAAGCCGAGTCAAAGGAATCCGAAATGGCAAAACGCATTTTTGAAGTCTACCGCTACGATCCGGACAAGGACGCAGCGCCGCGCATGCAGACGTACGAGCTCGATATCCAGCATGAGCGCATGCTGCTCGACGCACTGGTCAAGCTGAAGGCCCTGGACGAGACGTTGTCGTTCCGCCGTTCGTGCCGTGAAGGCGTGTGCGGTTCGGACGCGATGAACATCAACGGCAAGAACGGTCTCGCGTGCCTGACGAACCTGAACGACCTGCCGCAGAAGATCGTGCTGCGTCCGCTGCCGGGCCTGCCCGTCGTGCGCGACCTGATCGTCGACATGACGCACTTCTTCAACCAGTACCACTCGATCAAGCCGTACCTGATCAACGACGCGCCGCCGCCGGAGAAGGAACGCCTCCAGTCGCCGGAAGAACGCGACGAACTCGACGGCGTGTACGAGTGCATTCTGTGCGCGAGCTGCTCGACGTCGTGCCCGAGCTTCTGGTGGAACCCGGACAAGTTCGTCGGTCCGGCCGGCCTGCTGCAGGCTTACCGCTTCATCGCGGATAGCCGCGACACCGCCACCGGCGAGCGTCTCGACAACCTGGAAGACCCGTACCGTCTGTTCCGTTGCCACACGATCATGAACTGCGTCGACGTTTGCCCGAAGGGCCTGAACCCGACGAAGGCGATCGGCAAGATCAAGGAACTGATGGTTCGCCGCGCGGTTTAAGGCCGGGTGCAATGAGCGACGATTCGCATCAATCCGACCCGCACCGCCGCGCGCGCCTTCGCTGGCGCGCGCGGCGGGGTCTGCTGGAAAACGACATCATTTTCGAGCGTTTCTTCGGCAGATACGAGCATGACCTCACCGATGCAGACGTAGGCGCGTTGTCGCGCCTGCTCGATCTGAGCGACAACGACCTGATGGACTTGCTCCTCGCGCGCAAGGAACCAGAGGGCGACCTAGACAGCCCGGAGATTCACCGGCTGTTGGAGATGCTGCGCAACGTGTAACGCCAATGTGTAACCCGTTGTGCCCGTTATCGAATCCCGTTTCTTTATTTCGATTGAGGATGTGCCATGACTCCGTCTGATGTTAAAGCCACGCTATCGTTCAGCGACAACTCGCCGAGCGTCGAACTGCCGATCTACAAGGGCACGATGGGCCCGGACGTAATCGACATCCGCAAGCTGTACGGCCAGACCGGCAAGTTCACGTACGACCCGGGCTTCATGTCGACGGCAGCTTGTAATTCGGCGATCACGTACATCGACGGCGACAAGGGCGAACTGCTGTACCGCGGCTACCCGATCGACAACCTCGCGCAAAACGCGGACTTCCTCGAAAGCTGCTACCTGCTGCTGAAGGGCGAACTGCCGAACGCCGCGCAGAAGAAGGAATTCGTCGACACCGTCACGAAGCACACGATGGTGCACGAGCAGATGCACTTCTTCTTCCGTGGCTTCCGTCGCGACGCGCACCCGATGGCGGTGCTGGTGGCGGCCGTCGGCGCGCTGTCGGCGTTCTATCACGACTCGCTCGACATCAACGACCCGCGTCACCGCGAAGTGTCGGCGATCCGCATGATCGCGAAGCTGCCGACGCTCGTCGCGATGGCGTACAAGTTCAGCATCGGCCAGCCGTTCGTCTATCCGAAGAACGAACTGTCGTACAGCGCGAACTTCATGCACATGATGTTCTCGAACCCGTGTGAAGAGTACAAGGTCAACGACGTGCTGGTCCGCGCGCTCGACCGCATCCTGATCCTGCACGCCGATCACGAGCAGAACGCATCGACGTCGACGGTCCGCCTGGCCGGTTCGTCGGGCGCGAACCCGTTCGCGTGTATCGCGGCCGGTATCGCGTGTCTGTGGGGCCCGGCGCACGGTGGTGCGAACGAAGCCGCGCTGAACATGCTCGAGCAGATCGGTTCGCCGGACAACATCCCCGAATTCATCAAGCAGGTGAAGGACAAGAATTCGGGCGTGAAGCTGATGGGCTTCGGTCACCGCGTGTACAAGAACTACGACCCGCGTGCGAAGCTGATGCGCGAAACGTGCTACGAAGTGCTGAACGAACTGGGCCTGCACGACGACCCGCTGTTCAAGCTCGCGATGCAGCTCGAGAAGATCGCGCTGGAAGACGAATACTTCGTGTCGCGCAAGCTGTACCCGAACGTCGACTTCTACTCGGGCATCGTCCAGCGCGCGCTGGGCATCCCGACGTCGATGTTCACGTGTATCTTCGCGATGGCACGTACGGTCGGCTGGATCGCACAGTGGAACGAAATGATTGCCGATCCGGAACAGAAGATCGGCCGTCCGCGCCAGCTGTTCGTCGGCGATACGCCGCGCGAAGCGAAGCCGCTCAACGCACGTTAAACCGTGTGCGGCGCGAACGGCCGGCAGGCCGCTCGCGTCGGGCAACGGCAACGCCACGACACCCCGACGGGTCAGCCCGTCGGGGTGTTTTCATTTGTGCGGCCGGCGTTGGCCCGATCCGGCGCGGGGCTCCAGCGACGGCGGCCGGGTGCCGAGCGCCGGCGCATCGTCGTCGGGTGCGCGGCCGTGCTGCTTGAAGAACTGCCGGTACGCGCCGGGCGTCGTGCCGCGCGCGGCGAGGAACTGACGATTGAAATTCGCGGCATTCGGAATGCCGCAGCGGGCGGCCACCGTCGCGATCGGCCAGTCGGTGCCGACGAGATGGCGGCAGGCGTGCGCGAGCCGCAGCCGCTGCACGTAGCGGCCGACGCTTTCGCCGAGATGCCGGACGAACAGCCGCTGCAGCGTGCGTTCGGACAGGTGCGCGACGGCGGCGAGTGCGTCGATGCGCAGCGGCTCGTGGAAGTGCCGGTCGATCGCGTCGAGCACGCGATCGAGGCGTTCGGCTTCGGGCGCGGCCGGGTCGGCGGGCGATGGGGCGCCGTCGGGCCGGTCGTACGCCTGCGCGGTGGCGAGCGGTTCGCCGCCGGCTTCCGCGAGATCGGCAAGCGTATCGAGCGTGGCCGCGAGCCGCACGCGCGGCCACGGATCGAGCAACCGCGGCAGTCGCGCACGCATCGCGCGGGCCGTCTCCACGTCGAAGCGCAGGCCCGGCGCCGCGCGCCGCAGCAGCGAGCGCAGCGGCGCGTATTCGGGACAGCAGTCGGCCAGCCGCCGCACCCAGTCTCCGTCGAACCAGACGACGAGCGCGACCTCGGGCGCGTCGCGATCGATGCGCGCGTTCGACGACCACGTATGCGGCAGGTTGGGCGGCACGAGCACGAGATCGTCGTCCGCGTAACGCGCGACGTGATCGCCGATGAAGCGCTGGCCGCGGCTGTTGAGCGTCAGCGTCAGTTCGTATTCGGGATGGCGGTGCCATTCGAACGGAATGCGCGCGAGCTGGCGGTGATAGACGCGGATCGAACAGCCGGACGCGAACGTCACGTGCTCGTATTGCGGTTTCATCGCGGCCTCCGGTAGGGGCGGGCAGCGCGTCGTGGCATGATCGTGAGCAATCATCACCACGGAGCGATGCCATGTTTTCACATGTTTGCGTGGGCGTCAGCGATACGGCGCGCGCCTACGATTTCTACGCGCCGCTGTTCGCGGAACTCGGGCTGCGCCTGAAATTCCGCGAACCGGACGGCTGGTCGGGCTGGATGCCGGCCGACGCCGAGCGGCCGCTGTTCTTCTTCGGCAAGCCGCTCGACGGCCGTGTGCCCGAACCGGGCAACGGCCACACGATCGCGTTCGATGCGCCGACCCGTGCGCACGTCGATCGCTGCCACGCGCTCGCGCTGCGACAGGGCGGTACCTGCGAAGGGCCGCCGGGCCTGCGGCCGCACTATCACCGCGACTACTACGGCGCCTATTTTCGCGACCCGGACGGCAACAAGCTCTGCGTGGTCTGCCATCGTCGCGAGTGACGCATGATTGTCAGGATTGTATCGATCATTGACCGGATAGTGGTGATAGCGGCGATGTGCCGGCCGTACGCTGACAGCACATCACGACACGCTTCAGCGAGGAGACGACGATGCAACTGACGATTGACGATCTGCCGGCCGCGATCCGCGCGGCCAAACGGGCGCTGCGCGCCGACTTGCCCGGTTACGCGGCCACGTTCCGCGAGCTGGAGGGCGACATCGCGCGGCAGGTCGACGCGATCCGCCGCGCGCACGCGCACGGCCATGACGTGATTCCGGTCGTGCCGTTCGCGGATATCGCGGGCGGAAAGGTCGATCCGCACGCGATTGCCGCGATCCGCACGCATGGCGCGGTCGTGATCCGCGGTGTGTTCGACGCGCGGCAGGTGCATGACTGGAACGACGAGATCGGCGCGTATCTGGATGCGAACCGTTTCACCGAGCGGCTGGATGCGCGCGCGGAAGACCGCTATTTCGGCAACCTCGCGTCGGGCAAGCCGCAGATCTACGGCGTCTACTGGTCGAAGCCGCAGGTGGCCGCGCGCCAGTCGCCGGCGCTCACGCAGGCGCGGGTGTTCCTGAATCGCCTGTGGCGGCATGCGGACGGCGCACGGACGCATTTCGATCCCGACCAGGTGCCCGCGTATGCGGACCGGATTCGTCGCCGGCCGCCCGGTTCGACGTCGCTCGGTTTGTCGCCGCACGTCGACGGCGGCTCCGTCGAGCGCTGGCTCGGCGCGAATTTTCGCCAGGTCTATCGCCATGTGCTGGCCGGCCGCTGGCGCGATTACGATCCGTTCGATGCGGCGTTCCGCCCCGACGTCGAGGAGATTCCGTCGCCGGCCGTATGCTCGATGTTCCGCACGTTCCAGGGCTGGACCGCGCTGACGCCGCAGGGGCCCGGCGACGGCACGCTGCAACTGATCCCGGTCGCGAACGCGATGGCCTATGTCGTGCTGCGTGCGCTGCAGGACGACGTCGCCGACGACGACCTGTGCGGCGCGCGTCCCGGCCGCGCGCTGTCGATCCGCCCCGAATGGCACGCGCTGCTGCTCGACGCGCTGGTGCCGATCCCGCACATGGCGCCGGGCGACGCGGTGTTCTGGCACGGCGACGTCGTGCATGCGGTCGAGGATGCGCATCGCGGCAGCGGCGACAGCAACGTGATGTACATCGCGGCCGCGCCCGGCTGTGCGAAGAACGACGCGTACCTGCAACGCCAGCAGCTCGCGTTCCTGCGTGGCGACAGCCCGCCCGATTTCCCGGCCGATCATTTCGAGGTCGATTTCGACGGCCGCGCGCGGGAGGGCGAGCTCACGGCGCTCGGCCGTGCGCAGATGGGATTCGAGCCCGGCGCGTAACGTGCGTGCGGCGAGTGAAACGGCCGTTCGCGAGACGGCGAGCGGCCCGTCTGCCGAATCCGCTGCGTGGTGCGCGCAATTCGACGCAATCGGCTGTCGGCGCCGCCGAAATCGACGCGAATTGCGCAATTTGGCTTCCGATAATGGTCCGGACACAACGCCGCCGGCCCGTGCGCCGCACGGAGGCGGCGCAGACCATGGAGGAGTCGATGCAATTCACGCAAGCGATCGTTCGCCGTCCCGCGCCGTCCTGCGGCGCGGGCCTGACCACCGCCGAACTCGGCGCACCCGATTACGACAAGACGCTGACTCAGTTCCACGCGTATTGCGACGCGCTGCGCGGGCTCGGCGTCGAGTTGACCGAGCTGCCGCCGCTGGACGCCTTCCCCGATTCGCATTTCGTCGAGGACGTCGCCGTCGTCACGCCGGAATTCGCGGTGATCACGCGCCCCGGCGCGCCCGCCCGGCGCGGCGAGACGGCTCATATCGAAGCGGCGCTCGCCGCGCATCGCGACCTGCTGCCGATGCAGTCCGGCCGCCTCGACGGCGGCGACGTGATGCTGGTCGGCAAGCGCTTCTTCATCGGCCTGACGAGCCGCACCGATGCGGAAGGCATCGCCGCGTTCGACGCGCTGGTGTCGCGCCATGGCTATTCGGTCGTCGCGGTGCCGGTCGGCGCCGGCCTGCACCTGAAATCGGTCGTCAACGCGCTCGGCGACGACACGCTGCTCGTGACCGATGCGCTGGCCGCGCATCCGGCGTTCGCCGACTATCGCCGGATCGCGATCGCGGCCGCCGACGAATACGCGGGCAACACGCTGCGCGTGAACGGTACGCTGATCACGCCGGCCGGCTATCCGCGCGTGCATGACGCGATCGCGTCGCTCGGCATGCCGCTGCACGTGATCGACACGAGCGAGTTCCGCAAGATGGACGGCGGCCTCACCTGCCTGTCGCTGCGGTTCTAGCCGATTGGCGCGCGGCCGCTTCGGCCGGATAATGTGGCCCCCGCGCGGTACGGCAGACGTTCCGCGCATGAGCCACGACCCGACCGGAGCGAACGCGGATGACCGACAAGAAGATGCAGCTCGACAAGATCGATCTCCGGATCCTCGACATCCTGCGTACCGACGGGCGAATTTCGTACCGGAAGCTGTCGGAGCGCGTGAACCTCACGCCGCGGCCGTGCCAGGCGCGCGTGGAGCGGCTCGAGGCGCTCGGCGTGATCGAAGGGTACCGCGCGGTGATCAAGGCGCCGCGTGCGACCAAGCCGATCGTCGTGATCGCGCAGATCGTGCTGGCCGACCACGGGCGTTCGCAGACGCCGTTCGAGGAGGAAATGCGCGCGAACCCGGCCGTGCTCGATTGCTGGCTCGTCAGCGGCACGTTCGACTTTCTCGTGCGGCTCGCGTGCGAGGATCTCGACGAGTACCGGCGGATCGCGAACGCGTGGCTGGAAAGTCCGCGGTTCCGGATCGAGAAGATCGTGACGACGGCCGAACTGCAGGCGATCAAGCGCAGCGTCGTGTGATACGGCCGGCCCGGCAGGGCCGGTTTCAACGCGAATGATCGGGTCAATCGATTTGCATTCCAAACCAAATCGGCGAGCCGGATCACAATCAGGGTGAACACTATGGATGCTATGCAAGCGGCAGCGGAGACGGCCGCGCCGTCCGGGGCGACGCTGAAGCGCCGTCTGCAGGGCCGCCACATCGCGATGATCGCGATCGGCGGTTCGATCGGCACGGGGCTGTTCGTCGCGTCGGGCGCGTCGGTCGCGCAGGCGGGGCCGGGTGGGGCGATCGCCGCGTATCTCGCGATCGGGATCATGGTCTACTTCGTCGTCACCGGGCTCGGCGAGATGGCTGCGCTGATGCCGGTATCGGGCTCGTTCGCGATCTACGGCGAGAAGTACGTCGACGAAGGCTTCGGCGTCGCGCTCGGCTGGACCTACTGGTACAGCTGGGCGGTGACGATCGCGATCGAGCTGGTCGCCGCGCAGATCGTGATGCGCTACTGGTTTCCATCGGTGCCGGGCGTGTGGTGGGGCGCGGGCTTCCTGGTGCTGATCTTCCTGCTCAATACGCTGTCGGTGCGCGGCTTTGGCGAATCGGAATACTGGTTCTCGCTGATCAAGGTCGTCACCGTGATCGCGTTCATCGCGGCCGGGCTGCTGATCGCGGCCGGCGTGCTGGGCGATGGGCATTCCGTCGGCTGGCGCAACTTCACGACCGGCGACGCGCCGTTCGTCGGCGGCGTGCACGCGATGATGAGCGTCGCGCTGATCGCAGGTTTTTCGTTTCTCGGCACCGAGCTGGTCGGCATCACGGCCGGCGAATCGGAAAACCCGCGCAAGACGATTCCGCGCGCGGTGAAGCAGATTTTCTGGCGGATCATGCTGTTCTACGTGCTCGCGATCTTCGTGATCGGCCTGCTCGTGCCGTACACCGATCCGAACCTGCTGAAGAGCGACGTGACCGACATCGGCGTGAGCCCGTTCACGCTCGTGTTCAGCCACGCGGGGTTCCCGCTCGCGGCCGGCGCGATGAATCTGGTGATCCTGACGGCCGTGCTGTCGGCCGGCAATTCCGGCACCTACGCGGCGACGCGGATGCTGTACAACCTCGCATCGGAAGGGCGCGCGCCGGCCATGTTCGCGACGCTGTCGCCGGGCGGCGTGCCGCGCAACGCGCTGTACGCGACGATGGCCGTCGGCGGGTTGTGCTTCCTCACGTCGTTGACCAACAACCAGCGCATTTATCTGTGGCTGCTCAATACGGTCGGCATCACCGGCTTTATCGCGTGGCTCGGCATCGCGGTCTGCCATTACCGGTTCCGCAAGGGGTTCTTGAAGCAGGGCTATCGGCTCGATCAGCTGCCGTATCGCGCGAAATGGTTTCCGTTCGGGCCGCTGTTCGCGATCGCGGTCTGCATCGTGATTTCGCTCGGCCAGGATTACCAGGCGTTCTTCGCGGCGCGCATCGATTGGATGGAAGTGCTGTCGATCTATGTGTGGATTCCGCTGTTCGTCGTGATCTGGTGGGCGTATCGCCGTGCGCGCAAGAGCCGGCTCGTGCGCTACGAGGAGATGGACATCGGGCCGTGGCTCACGCGCTCGGTCGAGGCCGTCGACGCGGCCGCCGCGCAGCACGGGCAGCCGCACTGATCGCCGGCGGGCGATGCGCGGTAACGGGAGCCGGCCGCATCGCATGGTCGGCTCCCGTTGAAACGAGCCGTGCCGCACCGCGCGTTCAGCACCCCTGCTGCAACTGCGCCTTCATGAAGTCCACCCACGCGCGCACTTTCTGCGGCACGTGCCGCGTCGCGACGTACAGCGCATAGACGTTCTGTTGCGGAAACCGGTACGCGGGCAGCGCGTCGACCAGCGCACCGCTGGCGAGATCGTCGTGCACGAGCCATTCGGGCAGCAGCGCGACACCGCTGCCCTGGCGCGCCAGTTCGCGCAGCACCGACGCGTTGTCGACGACGATGCGCGGCTTCGCGTGCGGCCGGAACGCATGCTCATGGCCGGCGCGATCGGTGAGCGTCCATTCCGCGATTCGCTCGAGCCGGCTGTGGCCGAGCTGCGGCAGGCGCGCGAGGCCGTCCGGCGACGCCGGTTGCGGAACGCCGGCCCGCGCGGGCAGGTCGGGCGCCATCACGGGCAGCACGTCGTACGTGCCGAGGCAGACGCCGCGATACGGCAGCTCGCGAAAGTGCTCGTGGCGCCCGAGCCGGATGGCGACGTCGAAGCGGTCGCGCACGAGATCGGCCTGCGACGTATGCGTTTCGAGCCGCACGCGCAATGCGGGATGCCGCGCGGTAAACGCATGCAGCGCCGGCGCGAGTACACGTGCCGCGTATTCGACCGTCGACGTCACGCGCAGGATGCCCTCCATCCCGCCATGCTCGCCGCGCACCTCGTCGATCGCGCCTTCGGCTTCGTCGAGCACGCGCAGGCAGCGCCGGTAGAAGCGCTCGCCGGCATCGGTCAGCTCGACGCGCCGCGTGGTCCGCGTGAGCAGCGTGACGCCGAGCTCGGCCTCGAGCTGCTTGTTGTTGAAGCTGACGGCCGCGCGCGCCTGGTTCAGCGCGGTCGCGGCGGCCGTGAACGAGCCCGCGTCGACCACGGCGCGGAAGACGACGAAACGATCGAGGCTCACCATGGTCGGGGCGCGGGTCCTGTCGGTGCGTGGAATCGCCCGAAGGGTACCCGAATGCGCGGCCGCGTGCGACGCGTCGAGCGTCGCGGCGGGGCCGGCGCGTGATCCGATTGTCAAAATTTTTCGACCGGACTGGTCGAATCCGGCCGCTTACCGGCCTGGCCGCCGGCCTCTACACTGCGGCGTTTCGTGATGCCCCGGCCGCTGCCATGCCAGACCGTTCCAGAATCGCCGCCGTCTATCTGCTCGGCTTCGCGATCGATCTCGCGAACATGTTCATGCTGAACGCCGCATATCCGGCGCTGCAGCGCGAACTGCATGCATCGGTCGCGCAGCTTGCGTGGGTCGGCAACATGTACGTGCTCGGCCTGACCGTCGTGATTCCGTTCGGCACGTGGCTCGCGCGGCGCTGCGGCGAGCGGCGCGTGTTCGGCGCATCGTTGCTGCTGTTCGGGGTCGGCTGCGCGGGCGTCGGCGCGTCGCCGTCGATCGACGCGCTGCTCGTGTGGCGGTTGGCCCAGGGGCTCGGCGGCGGGCTGCTGATTCCGGTCGGACAGACGATCGCCTATCGCGCGTATCCGCCGCACGCGCATGCGCGGCTCACGTCGATCGTGATGATGGTCGCGCTGCTCGTGCCGGCATTGTCGCCCGCGATCGGCGGCGCGATCGTCGATCGCGGATCGTGGCGTGCCATCTTCTTCGCGATGGTGCCGCTCGCGGCCGCGACCGGCGCGCTCGCGTTGGCATGGCTGCCGCGCGACGGCGCGCGCGAGCGGCCTCCGCGGCTCGACTGGCGCGGGCTCGGGCTGAGCGCGGCGGCGCTCGTCGCGTTGCTGCTCGGGCTGACCGCGGCGGGACAACCGGGCGGCGCGGCATTTCCGCTGGCGATGCTGGCGGTCGCGGTGGCAGCGGGCATCGGTTACGTGCGGCATGCGCGCCATGCAGCCGCTCCGGTGCTCGACCTGCGCCTGCTCGCGCAGCCGTTGTTGCGGACCGGTGCGGTGGTTTATCTGTGCGTGCCGGGCATCTTCACCGGCGTCAATCTCGTCGCGTCGCTCTACCTGCAGAACGCCCTCGGGTTGAGCGCCGCGCATGTCGGCGCGCTGATGCTGCCGTGGGCGATCGCGGCGTTCTTCGCGATCGCGACGACACGCCGCTGTTTTCCGCGCCATGGCGCGAAGCCATTGTTCGCGTGCGGAATCGCGCTCGATTGTGCCGGCATCGCGCTGCTCGCGACGCCGTGGGCGAGCGTCGAAGCCGTGCGCATCGCGGCGTTCGTCGCGATGGGGTTCGGCGCGAGCCTGTGCACGAGCACGTCGCAAAGTGCGACGTTCGCCGACGTGCCGGCCGACCGGATGGGCGATGCGAGCGCGCTCTGGAACATCAACCGCCAATTGAGCTTTTGTGTCGGCGTGGCCGTGCTCGGCAGTGCGCTGAATGCGTTGCTTGCATTCGATGCAGGCACGCCGTCGCCGGCCCCGTACCGCTGGTGCTTCGGGCTGGCGGTGCTGCTGACGTTGCTGCCGCTCGGCTTCATCGTGCGGCTTCCCGCGCATCGCAGGCCGGCCGTGCAACCCGTTTCATCCCGCTGTTGAGAACCTGAGAGACCCATGAATCTGCCGAATCCGTTTTTCACTGAAATCGTCGACGCGCACGTGGACATCGAACGCTGGCTGTCGGGCCGCGCGGAGCCCGGGAGGCTCGCGACGCTGATGGCGCGTTTTTCGCCGGGATTTTCGATGATCACGCCGTCGGGCACGGTGCTCGATTACGCGGGTGTCGATGCGCTGTTTTCACACGGGCACGGCGCGCGGCCCGGGCTCGTGATCGGCATCGACGAATTGCGCGCGCTTGCCGTGTGGTCCGACGGTGCGACGGTCGGCTATCGCGAGACGCAGACCGACGCACAAGGGCGGCGCACGGTGCGGCGCTCGACGGCGTTGTTGCGGCGCGAAGCGGACGGCGTGATCGTGTGGCGCCATCTGCACGAGACGCTGGTGGCCGCGTGAACGGCGAGCGCACCGGCGGCCGTTACGTGTCCAGCTCCGGATAGTGCCGGAAGATCCCCATGTCGTTGAACGGGATGCGGCGCTCCGACTCGAGGTAGCGCGCGACCGGCGGGTGCTGCGCGACGCGATCGTGCAGCGCGACGAGCGCCGCGACCTTGCGCTCCGCGCGCTTCATCGCTTTCGGGAACGCATAGCGCAGGCCCTCGATCAACTGGAACATCGTCAGGTCCGCATAGCTGAGCGCGCTGCCCGCGATATAACCGCGCTTGTGCGGGTTCTGTTCGAGCACGCGATCGAAGTAGCCGAGGAATTTCGGCAGCCGGTTCTCGAGGAAATCGGCCGCGCGCTCGGCGGCTTCCGCTTTCTGGTCCTCGTAGTACAGGCCGCTGCCGATCGGATGGTGCGTGTCGTGGATCTCGGTGATGAAATCGGCGGCGGTCAGCTGGATCTGATGGACCCACAGCCGGCCGGCTTCGTCGTCGGGCGCGAGCCCGAGCCGCGCGCCGAGAAACAGCAGGATGTTCGCGGTCTGCCCGACGACCACGTCGCCCGCCTTCAGGAACGGCGGCGCGAACGGCACGCATTCGGCCTTCGAGCTGTCCATCATGCGCATCATGGCGGACACGCCCATCCCGCGCCCCGATTCGCGCGCGACGTCGACGTAGTCGGCTTCAGCCGCCTCGAGCGCGAGCCGCACGTACTCGCCGCGGCCCTGGATCTCGGGCCAGTAATAGAGTTCATATCGCATGCTGTTCTCCTGTTCGTTGCATCGAATGCCGCCGGCTGCGTGACGGCGGGCGGCCGTGCGGCGCCCGCTGCGAATAGACAGTCTAGGAGATCGCCGGAAAAGTTCCGTGTGCGTCGTGCGTCGTGTGTCGTGCGTCACACGCCGCGTTCGCCGCCTTCGGGGCCGTAGAAGAACACCCACGTCGAGAAATCGTCGGAGAAGCCGGTGAAGCGATGCTCCGCGTGCGCGGGGACGAATAGCGCGTCGCCGGCCGCGACGTCGCATTCGCGCCCATCGACGACGAAGCGCGACGTGCCGGCGGCGATCACGTAGACCTCGTCGCGCACGTGCGGCGTTTGCCGGTCCTCGATGCGCGGCCGGTACAGCTCGACGTCGAGCGTGCCGTGGCGAAACAGCGTCGTGAACGGCGTGCCTGCGTCGTCGAGGCGCGCAAGCGATTCCTTCAGGCCGAGTTTCATCGGAGCCTCCGGGTCCGGATCACGGGAACGTGCGTTGCGCCATCGTAGCGCGCGCGTCGATACGTCGAAACCCCGCGCTGGCCACCGGCGAAACAAAAGTGCGATGCGCTCGCCACGGATGAAACGAATTCGTCCATCGGCGAAACGAAGCGGCGGCCGAACGGATTCGACCGGCGTTTTCACCGCAATTTAACCAACGCCGCCTACCATCGCGCTTCACCAGCCGGCGATGCGTCGCGATGCCGATGCGTGCGTGGTTGCCCGATGGACTTTCCCCTTGATCCCGCGAAATCCGGCGGTCGTGCCTGTCGTCAGGCGCGTTCGTCGTTCGCATCCTTTCGTCTCGCACTCATGAGTCAGCATGCTCCGGCTTCGTCCCGCAGAACGTTCCTCTCCGTCGCGCCGGCCGCCGCGGCGGCTTCATTGCTCGGCGCATGCGGCGGCGACGACGTCACGTCGGCGCCGATCGGCGACGCCGCGCTCGCCGCGCAGATGTCCGCGAAACTGAACGCCCAGCTCGGCGATGCGGCGACGGTCGATGCGATCGTGCCGGCGATGACCGATGTCGGCTTCACGTGGGCGCTGCCGACGGTGCCGGCCGCACAGATCGGCGCGATCGTCGCGTACAGCTTCGGCAACCGTCCGAACGCGGCGAGCGGCAATACGTCGAGCAGCGGCGGCAACCAGTCGGCGCTGCCCGATCCGGGGCCCGTCAACGAAGCGCTCGCGGACGCCGTGTACCGCATCCGCCAGTTGAAACCCGTCAAGGTCTACGCGCAGTGGGAAATCGCGCGCTTTCTCGTGTCGAAATACGGGCTGGGTGCCGACGTGCTGTCGTCGATCGAACCGGTGATCGCGAGCGACGGCTCGATCGTGTACCTGAGCACCGCGGGTGTCGCGGCCGTGGCCGTCTCGCGCGCGGGCGGCGCGGCGGCGATGGGCACGGTCGCGGTGGTCGGTCATCGCGATCATGCGAAGCGCTGCATCCAGACCTCGCAGCAGGCGGGCATGCACGCGGCTGCCGTCGCCGAGGTGCCGCTGCCGACGACGTACGACCCACAGTCGGGCCAGCCGTGGACGCGCAACCGCAGCCTCTATCTCGTGCACGACATGTATGCACAGATGCTGACGCGCGCGATGACCGCGACGATGCAGGCGTTCCCGAAGGGCTGAGGCCTTCCGTTGTTTCTCATTCGAATCCCGTGACCATGACGAACCGCCGCCATTTCCTGGCTTCCACTTCATTGCTCGCCGCATCGTGCGCCGCCGCTGCGCCCGCTTTCGCTGCCGACGCCCCCGTTTCCGACGCGGAACTGCAGCGTCAGATGCTCGGCAAGCTGACCAACGAACTGAACGATCGCGCGACCGCCGCCGACGAAACCGGTTACCTGCTCGACACGTTTTTCTCGTGGACGCCGCCGACCGTCGATGCTGCCGCCATCAACACGATTGCCGCGTTCGGCTTCGGCAGTCGCGCCGGGGCATCGGCCGCTGCGCCGGTATCGGGGCCCGTGAACGAGGCGATCGCCGATGCCGTGTTCCAGCTTCGGCAGAAGGTTGCGGCGCCGATCTTCGCGCAGCAGGAAGTCGCCAGCGTGCTCGCGTCGAAGTACGGACTGACGGCCGGCGTGACGTCGATCGCGACGCCCGCCGCGGCCGCCGGCAGCCCGATACCGACGCCCGACGGCGTGGCCGCCGCGATCGTCAGGCAGGCCGGTTCGGCCGCGGCGCTCGGCAAGGTCGGCGTGGTCACCCATCGCGATCAGGCGTCGATCGCCGTGCGCGTGTCGAACGCGGCGGGGATGCAGGCCGCGGTGCCGGCGGGACTGTCGCTGCCGGGCGCCTACGATGCATCGGCGCAGCAGCCGGCGATGCGACGGCGCGATCTTTACCTGATGAGCAACGCCGGCATGCAGCTCGCGATGCTGCGGCTCGACCTGATCAATCGCGAATATCCGAACGGCTAGGGCGCGGATACGGGCACCGCACGCGCGATCGTCGCGTGCCCCCGTTTTGCCGGGTAATGCCGATACAGGTATTGGCACTACCAGCCAAACCACTGTTTTTAATGGGTTTTTTCGCGTCCGGGCTGCGCCGTGGCGCGTTCTGCGTGGCATAATCGACCGCATCCGCAAGGCTTGTAGTCACAACGACCCCGCATACCCATGGCACAGACTCTCTACGACAAACTGTGGAACACCCACGTGGTCCACACCGAGGAAGACGGCACGACCCTGCTCTACATCGACCGTCAGCTGCTGCATGAAGTCACGAGCCCGCAGGCGTTCGAAGGGCTGAATGTCGCGCATCGTCCGGTGTGGCGCATCAGCGCGAACCTGGCCGTGTCGGACCACAACGTGCCGACGACGGACCGCAGCCACGGCATCGCCGATCCCGTCTCGAAGCTGCAGGTCGACACGCTCGACGCGAACTGCGACGCATTCGGCATCACGCAGTTCAAGATGAACGACGTGCGCCAGGGCATCGTCCACATCATCGGGCCGGAACAGGGCGCGACGCTGCCGGGCATGACGATCGTGTGCGGCGATTCGCATACGTCGACGCACGGCGCGTTCGGCGCGCTCGCGCACGGCATCGGCACGTCGGAAGTCGAGCACGTGCTCGCGACGCAAACCCTGCTGCAGAAGAAGAGCAAGAACATGCTCGTGAAGGTCGAGGGCGACCTGCCGCGCGGCTGTACCGCGAAGGACATCGTGCTCGCGATCATCGGCAAGATCGGCACCGCGGGCGGCACGGGCTACGCGATCGAATTCGGCGGCTCGACCATTCGCGCGCTGACGATGGAAGGCCGCATGACCGTCTGCAACATGGCGATCGAGGCCGGCGCGCGCGCGGGCATGGTCGCGGTGGACGACACGACGATCGACTACCTGAAGGGCCGTCCGTTCGTGCCGACCGGCGCGGAATGGGATCAGGCCGTCGCATACTGGCGCCAGTTCAAGTCGGACGACGGCGCGCAATTCGACCGCGTGGTCGAGCTGAACGCCGCCGAGATCGTCCCGCAGGTGACGTGGGGCACGTCGCCGGAAATGGTCACGTCGATCGACGGTCGCGTGCCCGATCCCGAGCGCGAGAAGGATCCGGTCAAGCGCGACGCGATGGAGCGCGCGCTGGCCTACATGGCGCTCGAGCCGAACACGCCGATCGAGTCGATCAAGGTCGACAAGATCTTCATCGGCTCGTGCACGAACGCACGGATCGAGGACATCCGCGCGGCCGCGTACGTCGTGAAGAAGCTGAACCGCCGCATCGCATCGAACGTGCGGCTCGCAATGGTCGTGCCGGGCTCGGGCCTCGTGAAGGCGCAGGCCGAGCGCGAAGGGCTCGACAAGGTGTTCATCGATGCGGGCTTCGAATGGCGCGAGCCGGGCTGCTCGATGTGCCTCGCGATGAACGCCGACCGGCTCGATCCGGGCGAGCGTTGCGCGTCGACGTCGAACCGCAACTTCGAAGGCCGGCAGGGCGCGGGCGGTCGCACGCACCTCGTGAGCCCCGCGATGGCGGCGGCCGCGGCGATCGAAGGTCACTTCGTCGATATTCGCCAGCTGGGGTAACGCGTGACGGCATCGAAGCTCATCGCGCGGCTGGTTGCCGCGCTGGCGCTGGCGGGGCTGGGCTTCGGCCTGGCCGGCTGCAATACCGTCCGAGGCTTCGGCGAGGACGTCCATGCCGCCGGCAATGCGCTGCAGCGCGCCGCGGACTGACGCCGCCCCGAGAATTTGTCGATGTGTGCCGGCCGCGTGCCGGCCCTTCAACCGGATAGACGGATCATGGAAAAATTCACTGTACATACCGGCGTCGTGGCGCCGCTCGATCGCGAGAACGTCGACACCGACGCGATCATCCCGAAGCAGTTCCTGAAGTCGATCAAGCGCACGGGCTTCGGTCCGAACGCGTTCGACGAATGGCGCTACCTCGATCACGGCGAGCCGGGCCAGGACAACTCGAAGCGTCCGCTGAACCCGGACTTCGTGCTGAACCAGCCGCGCTACCAGGGCGCATCGGTACTGCTGGCACGCAAGAATTTCGGCTGCGGCAGCTCGCGCGAGCACGCGCCGTGGGCGCTGCAGCAGTACGGCTTCCGAGCGATCATCGCGCCGAGCTTCGCGGACATCTTCTTCAACAACTGTTACAAGAACGGTCTGCTGCCGATCGTGCTGACCGAGCAGCAGGTCGATCACCTGTTCAACGAGACGGTCGCGTTCAACGGCTATCAGCTGACGATCGACCTCGACGCGCAGGTCGTGCGCGCGGGCGACGGCCGCGAGTATCCGTTCGAGATCGCCGCGTTCCGCAAGTACTGCCTGCTGAACGGCTTCGACGACATCGGCCTCACGCTGCGCCACGCGGACAAGATCCGCCAGTTCGAAGCGGAGCGGCTCGTGAAGCAGCCGTGGCTCAACACCAAGCTGGTCGGCTGATATCGCCTTCGAGGCGGGCGCGCGTTCCGCGCGTTCGCCGGCCTGCTTCCATAACCTACCCAGTCAGGAATTTCGCATGAAGATTGCAGTGCTGCCCGGCGACGGCATCGGTCCGGAAATCGTCAATGAAGCGGTGAAGGTGCTGAACGCACTCGACGAGAAGTTCGAACTCGAACAGGCGCCGGTCGGCGGCGCGGGCTACGAGGCGAGCGGCCATCCGCTGCCCGACGCGACGCTTGCGCTCGCGAAGCAGGCCGACGCGATCCTGTTCGGCGCGGTGGGCGACTGGAAGTACGACTCGCTGGAGCGCGCGCTGCGCCCCGAACAGGCGATCCTCGGGCTGCGCAAGCACCTCGAGCTGTTCGCGAACTTCCGCCCGGCGATCTGCTATCCGCAGCTCGTCGATGCATCGCCGCTGAAGCCGGAGCTCGTCGCGGGCCTCGACATCCTGATCGTGCGCGAACTGAACGGCGACATCTACTTCGGCCAGCCGCGCGGCGTGCGCGCGGCGCCGGACGGCCCGTTCGCCGGCGAGCGCGAAGGCTTCGACACGATGCGCTACTCGGAGCCGGAAGTGCGCCGCATCGCGCACGTCGCGTTCCAGGCCGCGCAAAAGCGCGCGAAGAAGCTGCTGTCGGTCGACAAGTCGAACGTGCTTGAGACGTCGCAGTTCTGGCGCGACATCATGATCGACGTGTCGAAGGAGTACGCGGACGTCGAGCTGTCGCACATGTACGTCGACAACGCGGCGATGCAGCTCGCGAAGGCGCCGAAGCAGTTCGACGTGATCGTCACCGGCAACATGTTCGGCGACATCCTGTCGGATGAGGCGTCGATGCTGACGGGCTCGATCGGCATGCTGCCGTCGGCGTCGCTCGACAAGCACAACAAGGGCCTGTACGAGCCGTCGCACGGTTCGGCGCCGGACATCGCGGGCAAAGGCATCGCGAACCCGCTCGCGACGATCCTGTCGGCCGCGATGCTGCTGCGCTACTCGCTGAATCGCGCGGAGCAGGCCGATCGCATCGAGCGCGCGGTGAAAACGGTGCTCGAACAGGGTTACCGCACCGGCGACATCGCGACGCCGGGCTGCAAGCAGGTCGGCACGGCCGCGATGGGCGATGCGGTGGTCGCCGCGCTGTAAGCGGACGGAAATGAAGTGCGGTAATTAATGTGGAAAAGGGCGCGAACGGGCCGCAAAATCGGCCGGTTCGCGCGCGGTTGGCCGTTGTGCGGGCCACCGGCTTTGTGTAGACTCGAACGATGGCGCTGATTTCCCTGATCTCCCCGGTCCTGAAACTCCACGGCAACACTGCCCGTGCGGGTGCGCGCGCCATCGTCATCACGAAAACCATTACCACGAAAACGATCATTAAACGCTGATCGCCGTCGTGCCCGCCTGTTTCCCCGCGCGGTCACGCGGGGACGGAAATGGCGGGGAAGCTCCATTCAAAGCAAAGGGTTAGTCATGAACGTAGGTCTCGTAGGTTGGCGCGGCATGGTCGGCAGCGTCCTGATGCAGCGCATGCAGGAAGAGGGCGATTTCGACCTGATCGAACCGGTGTTTTTCAGCACCAGCAATACGGGCGGCAAGGCGCCGTCGTTCGCGAAAAACGAGACCACGCTCAAGGACGCGACCAACGTCGACGAGCTGAAGAAGTGCGACGTGATCATCACGTGCCAGGGCGGCGACTACACGAACGACGTGTTCCCGAAGCTGCGCGCGGCCGGCTGGAACGGCTACTGGATCGACGCGGCATCGTCGCTGCGGATGCAGGACGACGCGGTCATCATCCTCGATCCGGTCAACCTCGACGTGATCAAGGACGCGCTCGTCAAGGGCACGAAGAACTTCATCGGCGGCAACTGCACGGTCAGCCTGATGCTGATGGCGCTCGGCGGCCTGTTCCGCGAGAACCTCGTCGACTGGATCACCGCGATGACGTACCAGGCCGCATCGGGCGCGGGCGCGCAGAACATGCGCGAGCTGCTGTCGCAGATGGGCACGCTGAACGGCGCGGTGCAGGAACAGCTCGCCGATCCGGCTTCCGCGATCCTCGACATCGACCGCCGCGTGCTGGCCGCGATGAACAGCGATGCGATGCCGACGAGCCACTTCGGCGTGCCGCTCGCCGGTTCGCTGATTCCGTGGATCGACAAGGATCTCGGCAACGGGATGTCGAAGGAAGAGTGGAAGGGCGGCGCGGAAACCAACAAGATCCTCGGCAAGCCGGCGATGGGCGAGCCGGGTTCGATCCCGGTCGACGGCCTGTGCGTGCGGATCGGCGCGATGCGCTGCCACTCGCAGGCGCTGACGATCAAGCTGAAGAAGGACGTGCCGCTCGACGAGATCAACGGCATCCTCGCATCGGCGAACGACTGGGTGAAGGTCGTGCCGAACGAGCGTGAAGCGTCGATGCGCGACCTGTCGCCGGCGAAGATCACCGGCACGCTGTCGGTGCCGGTCGGCCGCCTGCGCAAGCTCGCGATGGGCGGCGAATACCTGTCGGCGTTCACGGTCGGCGATCAGCTGCTGTGGGGCGCGGCCGAGCCGCTGCGCCGCATGCTGCGCATCCTGCTCGACAAGTAAGCACGCTGGCTGTCCGGCCCGCGGGCCGGGCTGCACGATACGACGCGCCGCGTCGGCCTTGGGATTCAGGGCCGGCGCGGCGCGTTTTTCATGCGCGGGTCAACGCAGGTTCAGCAGCGTCTGGTCGACGGCCTGCTGCGTCTTGATCGTCTGCGCATTCGCCTGGTAATTGCGTTGCGCGGTGATCAGGTTCACGAGCTCGGTCGTCAGGTTGACGTTCGAGTTTTCCAGCGCGCTGCCCTGCAGCGTGCCGTGGTTCGTGCTGCCCGGCGCGGCGATCTGCGGCACGCCCGACGCGGCCGTTTCTGCATACTGGTTGCCGCCGATGTTCACGAGCCCGTTCGGGTTGTTGAAGTTCGCGAGCGCGATCAGGCCGAGCACCGCGCTCTGGCCGTTCGAGTAGTTGCCGGTCAGCTTGCCGTCGGTGCCGATCGAGAACGTCGTCAGCGTGCCGCTCGCGAAGCCGTCCTGCGCGAGATTGTTCACGCCGTCCTTGCCGCCGTACTGCGTCGTGCCGCCCAGGTCGAGCGTCAGGTTCTGCGGATTGGCGCCGCCCGTCGTGTTCGGGATCGAGAACGCGAACTGGCCGAGGCTCGCGGTCGGCTGGCCGGTCGCGGCCGACGTCGTCGAGCTGATCCGGCCCGATGCGTCGAACGTGACGGTGCCGAGATTCGTCGGCGTCTGGCCTTGCACGCCCGCGTAGGCCTGCCACGTGCCGGCCGCGCTCTTCGCGAAGTACATCGTGACCTGCTGCGAGCCGCCGAGCGTGTCGTAGACCTGGATCGACGTGTTGTAGTTGTAGGTCGTGTTGTCGGTCGCGTTGAACGGCGTCTTGGTCGGCACCTTGTCCTGCGCGTTCAGGTTGAACTGGCCGGTGATCCGGTTCGTCGCGCGCGGCGCGATGTTGCTGGTCGGCGCCTGCAGCGGCACGGTCTGCGCGGTGTTGATCACGCCGCCGGCGCCTGCCGCATAGCCCATCAGGTTGCGGCCTTGCGCGTCGACGATCGCGCCGTTCTTGTCGCGGTGGAACGTGCCGTCGCGCGAGTACGTGGTCGCGCCGTTGCTCGACATCTGGAAGAAGCCGTTGCCGTTGATCGCGACGTCGAGCGACGACTTCGTCGAATTGATCGTCCCCTGGCCGAAATTCTGCTGCACCGACGCGAGCCGCGTGCCGATGCCGATCTGCGTGTTGACCGACGTCGCGACCGAATTCGCGTACATGTCGGCGAAGTTCGCGCGTCCCTGCTTGAAGCCAACCGTGTTTGCGTTCGCGATGTTGTTGCCGATCACGTCGAGATTGCTCGACGCGCCGGCCAACCCGCTCAAACCCTGCTGATAGCCCATGTTCGTCCCCGTAACGAGCTGGTGAGTGAATGCAGTCGTGCGACTGCGCGATGACCCTCCGGTACTTCACGGCATCAGCCTGGCCAAGCGCGCGCCCGCCTTTCCGGCATGGGCAAGCGCGAGGTCGAAACGTGCCGATTCCTGTTTGAAGACGATCGTATCGGCGGTAATTATTTAATCTGTGTAATTTTGTGTAATGGAATTGAATTGATGCAGAAACGATCGTTTTTGTATGAGCAATGGATCGTGTGGAAGGCGGCGAAAGCCTTACAGGGCGGGGATTTGGCGGTGTAAATTTTCATTTATTCGATAAGAGAGGGAAATTGCCTTCTTATCGACGAATTGGAATTGATTGGAGCGGGATTGATCGCCGGTCGGGATTTGTTTTGATTTCCGGCTGTTAATTCATTAACGGCGGGCGGGGTGGATTGTTGAGGGCGCGCTTGCGATTCTGTCGTCGCGATCCTGCGGCGTACACGCGGTGAACATCAGAAAGCCGCATCATTCGAACGGTGGGGCGATGCTGCTGCGAGACGGCTTTCGACTGCGCGAGCAGGTTCGCTTTGATCGATCGGAGGCGTGGGCTGCGGCAGGCGGACCCGCGCGACACGCGCGCCGGCCCGCGCCCGGTTGCACCTGCCGGCGACGAATTCGGCCGGAACCCGATCGCGTGAAGTAAACTACGCGGTTACGACGCACAGACCCGCCGAAAGCGTCGCGTTCCGCGCGACGCTTTTGCATTTCTGCAGCCACTTTATTGACGCTTCCAACCGCGAATCCGAGCCGCGCCCGCGCGCGGCGATAGAGCCAACGATGTCCCGAATTTTCTTGTTTCCGCGTCAGTCCCGTCTGTCGCGCGCCGTGCGTGGCGCGCTGGCGATCCTGGCGCTCGGCGCAGCCGCATCGGCGTGGGCGGTCGGCACCGGCGAACTGCGGGCGTCTGCTACCGGCGCCGCCGCTCCGCTTACCGTGACGGTCCAGCCGGGCCAGTCGCTGAACGACATCGCGAAAGCGGCCACGCAATCGCACGACCCGGCCGTGCTCGCGCGCGCCGGTCGCGCGCTGTTCGACGCCAATCCGCAGGCGTTCATGAAGCGCGACGCGAGCCGCCTGAAAGTCGGCGCGACGCTGACCGTGCCCGCGCTCGACGCCACCGGCGCGGCGCTCGTGCCGGCCGGCGCGTCCGCTGCGTCCGGTGCGACGGCCGCTTCCGCGCCCGCCGCCGCATCGGGCGGGGCGGCGAGCGCGCCGCATGGCGCATCCGCACCGTATCCCGGCTCGGCCGTGCAGTCCGCGCCGGTGGCGCCGGCCGTGCACGCGGCTCCGGTGAGCAGTGCGAGTGTCGCGACGGCGGCGGGGGCGGGAGCGTCGGCTTCGAGCGGTGCTTCGGCTTCGATCGGTGCGTCGGCCGCCCATGGCGCGTCGGCTGTCGACGGCATGCAGCCGGCAGCGCCCGCCGCCGGTGCAAGCGGCCCGCATGTGTGGAGCGGTGCGATCCAGCCGGCGCCGTCGTCCGCAAGCGAGGCCGCGGGGCAGTCGGCGCCGGGCAGCCCGGTTTCCGGCGTGCACGAACCGGCCGGCGCAGCGGCCGCCGTGGGTGCGTCGCAGCCGCGGCCGTCGAGCCTGCAGCAATTGCTGGCGTTGAAGAATCGCGTGCTGATGGAGTTGCAGAAGCACGGCATCGGCAAGCCGGCGACGACGACCGGCGTCGCGTCCGCACCTGCTCCGGCGCCCGCCGCGCCGCGTCCGGCCGCGAATGACGCTGGTGCGTCGGCCGCTGCATCGACGGCAGACGAAACCGCGTCGGGGGTGGCAGCCAGTGCGCCGCAACCGGCATCGGCTTCCGTGCAACCGGTCGCGCCCGTCGCGACACCGGCACGTCGTACCGAGCAAATGGACTGGCGACCGGCCGCCGTGGCCGGCGCTGCCGTGATCGTGCTCGCGGCCGGCTTCGCATGGCGCAAACGCCGGAAGGGTCGCCGCGCGGACGATGCGGGTTCCGCTGCGACTGCGGCCGCAGCAGGCGGCGCCGCGGCTGCAGAAGCGGAAGCCGCGCCGTCCGTCGAACGCGAACTGCCGATCACGCCCGAGATGCCGGTCGCACGCGATGCGGCGTCCGACATGAATCTCGCCGCGGCGGCTGCCGCTGCGACTGCGGCCGCAGCAGGCGGCGCCGCGGCTGTAGAAGCGGAAGCCGCACCGTCCGTCGAACGCGAACTGCCGATTACGCCCGAGATGCCGGTTGCACGCGATGCGGCGTCCGACATGAATCTCGCCGCGGCGACTGCCGCTGCGGCGGAGGCGGTCGAGCCGCCCGCAGCGGACACATCGCCCGCGCCCGAAATGACAGCGCCGCGCGACGAGTTGCCTGAGTCGTCGCCTGCTCACGCTGCGGAGCCGCCCGCGAACGTGGCGACTCCGGTTCCGACTGAGGCTCCGCACGATGCAGAACCGGCCGAAAAAGCCGCTGCCGCTGACCAGCCGACCGCCGCATCCGCCGCATCCGCCGCACCTTCGACAACCGAAGCGCAGCACGCGACGCTGATGCAGAACGCGATCAGCGCGCTCAACAGTCTCGACATGCCGTTGCCGCCGCGGGCGGCGGACGAGCCGTCGTTGACGCCGGAGGAAGTCGCAGCGCGGG
Organism: Burkholderia sp. BCC0397; assembly: GCF_902832865.1. Taxonomy (NCBI): domain Bacteria; kingdom Pseudomonadati; phylum Pseudomonadota; class Betaproteobacteria; order Burkholderiales; family Burkholderiaceae; genus Burkholderia; species Burkholderia sp. BCC0397. Next base: position 547,520 of record NZ_CADFDL010000001.1, read on the forward strand.
CAACGCAGCCCGACGCCGATAAAATCGCAACTAACGGTCAAGCCGCCCAACACCCGCCGATGGGTTCGGGTGAAACGACACCGGAACATCCGGCCGACCAGGACGACGAGTTCGACTGGGATCCGGACGCGGCGACGCCCGCCGGCCAAGCGGGCAGCCCGCCTGCGACGACATCGCTGCCGCCGCTCGGCGGCGCGCAGTTCGGCGCGCTGAAGCTCGACTTCGATCTCGACCTGCCGTCCACGCCGGGCGCCGCGCTGCCTGCGCTCACCGCGGACGAGCTCGCGCGCATCGCCCGCAACAAGCTGGACCTTGCGGCCGAATACGTCGAACTGGGCGACCTGTCCGGCGCGCGGACGCTGCTGCAGGAAGTGGTCGACGCGAACGACGCCGCGACGCGCGACGATGCACGCGCGCTGCTCGCGAAACTGGCGGACGAGGCGTGATGCGGATCGCGCTGGGCATCCAGTACGACGGCGCGGCGTTCTGCGGCTGGCAGGCGCAGCCGCACGGCAAGACCGTGCAGGACGCGCTCGAGCACGCGCTCGGCGAATTCGCGTGCGTGCCGCTGCACACGACGGTCGCGGGACGGACCGACACGGGCGTGCACGGGCTAGGGCAGGTCGTGCATTTCGACACCGACCTCGAGCGCGAGGTGTTCTCGTGGGTGCGCGGCACCAACGCGTTCCTGCCGTCGACCGTTTCCGTGCAGTGGGCGAAGCCGATGCCGGACACGTTTCATGCGCGTTTTTCGGCGTTCGAGCGCACCTACTACTACGCGCTGTACGTGCATCCGGTGCGCTCGCCGATGCTGGCCGGCCGTGCCGGCTGGATCCACACGCCGCTCGACGACGACGCGATGCGCGCCGCCGCCGCGCACCTGATCGGCGAGCACGACTTCTCGTCGTTCCGGTCGTCGGAATGCCAGTCGAAGACGCCGGTCAAACACCTGTATCAGATCGACGTGCGGCGCGCGGGGCATTTCATCCATTTCCGCTTCCGCGCGAACGCGTTCCTGCATCACATGGTGCGCAACCTGATGGGCTGCCTCGTCGCGGTCGGGCGCGGCCGCTATCCGGCCGACTGGCTCGCCGACGTGCTGGCCGGGCGCGATCGCAACCTCGCGGCGCCCACGTTCATGGCCGACGGGCTGTATCTCGCCCACGTCGGCTACCCGGCGGAATTCGCCGTCCCGCCCGCGCAGCTCGGCAGCGTGCCGTGGAGCAGCGTCTGGGCCGATCTGGACCCACTATCATGACGGATCACGCCGTGCCTTCTTCGAGTTCCGCCGCGGCGGGGCTGCCGCCGCGCACGCGCATCAAGCTGTGCGGGCTGTCGCGCCACGAGGACGTGCTGCACGCGGCGGCGCTCGGCGCCGATGCGATCGGCCTCGTGTTCTACCCGAAGAGCCCGCGCGCGGTGACGATCGCGCAGGCGGCCGAGCTGGCGAGCCTGGCGCCGCCGTTCGTCTCGGTGGTCGGGCTGTTCGTGAATGCGACCGAAGCCGAGATCGAAGCCGTCGTGCGCGACGTGCCGCTCACGCTGCTGCAGTTCCACGGCGACGAGACGCCCGAGCAGTGCGATGCGCTCGGCCGCGCGGCCCGCCTGCCGTGGTTGCGCGCGGTGCGCGTCGGCCCCTCGACGCAGCCGCCCGATTTGGTAGAATCGGCACTTCATTATTCGAAAGCGCGCGGCCTCCTGTTCGACACCCTGGTGCCGGATTACGGCGGTAGCGGCAAGGTCTTCGATTGGTCTCTTATTCCCGCAGAGCTCGCGCGTCGGGCCGTTTTGAGTGGTGGCTTGAACGCGCAAAACGTCGGTGATGCGATCCGCCAGCTGCGCCCGTTTGCTGTCGATGTCTCGAGTGGCATCGAAGTGGAGGGCGCGAAGGGCGTGAAGGATCACGCCCGGATGGCGGCGTTCGTACGCGCGGTGCGCGAAGCGGACGCCGGGTGATGCAAGCCGGTGCGGCCTGACAAGCGGGCGCACCGACCGATCGAGAGAGACACCATGTACAACCTTCCTGATGATCGCGGCCATTTCGGCCCGTATGGCGGCACGTTCGTCGCCGAGACGCTGATTCACGCGCTGGACGAACTGCGCGCGGCGTATGAAAAGTTCCGGAACGATCCCGAGTTCGTCGCCGAATACGAGCGCGAACTGAAGTACTTCGTCGGCCGTCCGTCGCCGATCTATCACGCGCAGCGCTGGAGCGAGATGCTCGGCGGCGCGCAGATCTACCTGAAGCGCGAAGACCTGAACCACACGGGCGCGCACAAGATCAACAACGTGATCGGCCAGGCGCTGCTCGCGAAGCGCATGGGCAAGAAGCGCGTGATCGCCGAAACGGGCGCCGGCCAGCACGGCGTCGCGACCGCGACGATCTGCGCGCGCTTCGGGATGGAGTGCATCGTCTACATGGGTTCCGAGGACGTGCGCCGGCAGGCGGCGAACGTCTACCGGATGAAGCTGCTTGGCGCGACGGTCGTGCCGGTCGAATCGGGTTCGCGCACGCTGAAGGACGCGCTGAACGAAGCGATGCGCGACTGGGTCACGAACATCGAAAGCACGTTCTACATCATCGGCACGGTCGCGGGCCCGCACCCGTACCCGATGATGGTGCGCGACTTCCAGCGCGTGATCGGCGACGAGTGCAAGGTGCAGATGCCCGAGCTCGCCGGCCGGCAGCCGGACGCGGTGATCGCCTGCGTCGGCGGCGGGTCGAACGCGATGGGCATCTTCTATCCGTACATCGACGATGCCTCGGTGCAGCTGATCGGCGTCGAAGCGGCCGGCGACGGCCTCGACACGGGCCATCACGCGGCCTCGCTGATCGCCGGCAGCCCGGGCGTGCTGCACGGCAACCGCACGTACCTGCTGCAGGACGACGACGGCCAGATCATCGAGACGCATTCGGTGTCGGCGGGCCTCGACTATCCGGGCGTCGGCCCCGAGCACGCATGGCTGAAGGACAGCGGCCGCGCGCAGTACGTGCCGATCACCGACGCAGAAGCGCTGAAGGCGTTCCACGACTGCTGCCGGATCGAGGGGATCATTCCCGCGCTCGAGTCGAGCCACGCGATCGCGTATGGCGTGAAGCTCGCGCCGACGTTGCCGAAGGACAAGATCCTGCTCGTCAACCTGTCGGGCCGCGGCGACAAGGACATGCACACGGTCGCCGAGCGATCGGGCATCGAGCTCTGACCCCGACCGATGCGTGACCTGATCGAAGAGCCGGGCGGCGGCGCCGCGAGCGAGGCGGAGGCGGTTCAGCCCGCCGCTGCCGTGCCGCGCGCGCTGCCGCACGGTATCGAACTGCACAACCGCGATTTCCTGACCGATGCCGCGCACCTGCCGGACGCGTCGATCGACCTGATCGTCGCCGATCCGCCGTACGGGCTCGGCAAGGACTACGGCAACGATTCGGACAAGCGTTCGGGCGACGATTTCCTCGCGTGGACGCGCGAGTGGCTCGAGCTCGCGATTCCGAAGCTGAAGCCGAGCGGGTCGATGTACATCTTCTGCACGTGGCAGTACGCGCCGGAAATCTTCAGTTTCCTGAAGACGCAGCTCACGATGGTCAACGAGATCATCTGGGACCGGCGCGTGCCGAGCATGGGCGGCACGACGCGCCGTTTCACGTCGGTGCACGACAACATCGGCTTTTTCGCGGTTTCCAAGGCGTATTACTTCGATCTCGATCCGGTCCGCATCCCGTACGACGCCGACACGAAGAAGGCCCGCTCGCGCAAGCTGTTCGAAGGCAGCAAGTGGCTGGAGATGGGCTACAACCCGAAGGACGTCTGGTCGGTCTCGCGCCTGCACCGGCAGCACGCGGAGCGCGTCGATCATCCGACCCAGAAGCCGCTGGAAATCATCGAGCGAATGGTGCTCGCAAGCTGCCCGCCGGGCGGCCGCGTGCTCGATCCGTTCATGGGCAGCGGCACGACCGCGGTGGCCTGCGCACGGCAGGGGCGCGACTTCGTCGGCTACGAGATCAACGAAAGCTATTGTGCGATCGCGCACGAGCGCGTGAGCGCGCTCGCCGCGCCGGCGTGCGCGTGAATCGCGCCGCCGCATCGCCGAACGCACCAAGGAAAAAATTGCCATGTCCCGTATTCAGCAGACCTTCGCCGCGCTCGCCGAACAAGGCCGTAAGGGCCTGATCCCGTTCATCACGGCCGGCGACCCGGATCCCGCGAAAACCGTCGAATTCATGCACGCGCTCGCCGCAGGCGGCGCGGACGTGATCGAACTCGGCGTGCCGTTCTCGGACCCGATGGCCGACGGCCCGGTGATCCAGCGCTCGTCGGAGCGCGCGCTCGCGCGCGGCGTCACGTTGAAGAGCGTGCTCGCCGACGTGAAGCGTTTTCGCGAAACCGACCCCAAAACGCCCGTCGTGCTGATGGGCTATGCGAACCCGATCGAACGGATGGGCGTCGACGCGTTCGCGGCCGAAGCACACGCGGCCGGCGTCGACGGCGTGCTGGTGGTCGACTATCCGCCTGAAGAGGCGGGCGTGTTCGCGGAAAAGATGCGGGCCGCGCAGATCGATCCGATCTTCCTGCTCGCGCCCACGTCGACCGACGAACGCATTGCCGACGTCGGCAAGATCGCGAGCGGCTACGTGTACTACGTGTCGCTCAAGGGCGTGACCGGCGCCGGAAATCTGGATGTTTCCAGCATTGCGGGTAAAATCCCGGCCATCAAGTCGCGCGTGCCGGTTCCGGTGGGCGTCGGCTTCGGCATCCGCGACGCCGAAACGGCGCGCGCGGTGGCCGAAGTGTCGGACGCCGTCGTGATCGGTAGTCGCCTCGTGCAGCTGCTCGAAAGCGCTGCGCCGGACGCTGCCGCCGATGCGCTGAAGACTTTCATCGCCGAGCTGCGTGCCGCCCTGGACGGCGCGGGCAAGACGGCGCGATAAACACAACAGGAAGCGGGCGGGCCAAGCGGCCGGCCCGCCACGGAACAGGAAACCATACGATGAGCTGGCTCGACAAACTGTTGCCGCCGAAGATCAAGCAGACCGACCCGAAAAGCCGCAAGGGCATTCCGGAAGGCCTGTGGGTCAAGTGCCCGTCCTGCGAGGCCGTTCTCTATCGCAACGACGTGGACGCGAACCTGCACGTGTGCCCGAAGTGTGATCACCACATGCGCATCGGCGCGCGCGAGCGCCTCGACGGGCTGCTCGATCCGGAAGGCCGCTACGAGATCGGCCAGGAAATCGTGCCGGTCGACTCGCTGAAGTTCAAGGACAGCCGCAAGTACCCCGATCGTCTGAAGGAAGCGATGGACGAGACGGGCGAGACCGACGCGATGGTCGTGATGGGCGGGGCGATCCACACGCTGCCGGTTGTGGCAGCCTGCTTCGAGTTTTCGTTCATGGGCGGCTCGATGGGCTCGGTCGTCGGCGAGCGCTTCGCGCGCGGTGCGCAGAACGCGCTGGAACAGCACGTGCCGTTCATCTGCTTCACCGCATCGGGCGGCGCACGGATGCAGGAAAGCCTGCTGTCGCTGATGCAGATGGCCAAGACCACCGCGATGCTGACCAAGCTGGCCGAAGCGAAGCTGCCGTTCATCTCGGTGCTGACCGACCCGACGATGGGTGGCGTGTCGGCGAGCTTTGCGTTCCTCGGCGACGTCGTGATCGCGGAGCCGAAGGCGTTGATCGGCTTCGCCGGCCCGCGCGTGATCGAGCAGACGGTGCGCGAGAAGCTGCCGGAAGGCTTCCAGCGCGCGGAATTCCTGCTGACGACGGGCGCGATCGACATGATCGTCGACCGCCGCAAGATGCGCGACGAGATCGCGCAGTTGCTCGCGCTGCTGCAGCGACAGCCGGCCGACGCGCTGGCTTGACCGGCGCAAGGTCGTGACTCTGCGCGTCGCCTGGCTTCAGCGTCAGGCGGCGCGCTTCGTTTTTTGGCGTAGTGGCGGTACCGATCCAGATTTGATCCGATGAGCACTTTTCCCACTCTCGACGCGTGGCTTTCGCATCTCGAACGCGCGCACCCGGTCGGCATCGACATGGGCCTGACCCGCATCGGGCAGGTCAAGGCGGCGCTGCAGCTCGAATTCGCGTGCCCCGTGATCACCGTCGGCGGCACGAACGGCAAGGGCTCGACCTGCGCATTCCTCGAGACGATCCTCGTGCGCGCGGGCTACAAGGTCGGGTGCCACACGTCGCCGCACCTGCTCGAATTCAACGAGCGCGCGCGCGTGAACGGGCAGAACGTGACCGACGACGAACTGCTGCCGCACTTCGAGGCCGTCGAAGCCGCGCGCACGTCGCTGGCCGAGCCCGTGTCGCTCACGTATTTCGAATTCACGACGCTCGCGATCCTGCATCTGTTCGCGTCGCGCGGGCTCGACGCGGTGATTCTCGAAGTCGGCCTCGGCGGCCGGCTCGATGCGGTCAACATCATCGATACCGATTGCGCGATCGTCACGAGCATCGACATCGACCACACCGAATACCTCGGCGACACGCGCGAGAAGATCGCGTTCGAGAAGGCCGGGATCTTCCGCGCGGGCAAGCCGGCGATCTGCGGCGATCCGGCCGCGCCGCAGACGCTGATCGACCACGCCGAAGCGATCGGCGCCGACCTGTGGCTGGTCGGCCGCGATTTCCGCTACGAGGCGCAGGCGGGCGCCGAGCGCCAGCAATGGAGCTACCTCGGCCGCGAGAAGCGCTATCCGGCGCTCGCGTATCCGGCGCTGCGCGGCGCGAATCAGCTGATCAACGCATCGGCCGCGCTCGCCGCGCTCGAGGCGCTGCGCCCGGTGCTGCCGGTGTCCGCGCAGGACATCCGGCTCGGGCTGGCGAACGTCGAGCTGCCGGGGCGCTTCCAGGTGCTGCCCGGCAAGCCGGCGATCGTGCTGGACGTCGCGCACAACCCGCATGCAGCGGCCGTGCTCGAGCAGAACCTCGGCAACATGGGCTTCTTCCCGTACACGTACGCGATATTCGGCGCGATGCACGACAAGGACATCGACGGCGTGCTGCAGCACCTGAAGGGCGAGATCGACCACTGGTGCGTGACCGACCTGCCGCTGCCGCGCGCGGCCTCCGCGGAGCAGCTCGAAGCCGCGCTGCGCAAGGCCGGCGTGGAGGAGGGGCCCGATTCGAGCGTGACGCGTTACGCGTCGCCCGCGGAAGCATTTCGCGATGCACTAAAAAGAGCATCCGAGAATGATAGAATCGTGGTTTTCGGCAGTTTCCATACGGTCGCCGGCGTGCTGGCCTACCGTAAATCGCAGCAACACTGACTGACGGGCAGTTTCGGACTCAGCCATTCATGGGAATTTTCTCGTTCGGCAAGAAAGACGACGACGCGCCCCCGCGGCGCGGCGGTCGCACCGGGGCCTCCCGGAACGTGCGCACGGAGCGCACTGAACGCGTCGAGCGACGCTCGCGCCGCACCGAGCGTCCGGAATCGGACGCACTGCTCCTCGATCCGACCCTTCCAGAAAAGCAACGCGCGCGCCGTCGCCTCGTCGGCGCGATCGCGCTCGTCGTGGCCGCGGTGGTCGTGCTGCCGATGGTGCTCGATTCGCACCCGAAGCCGGTCACCGACGACATCGCGATCGACATCCCGAACCGACCTGCGCACCAGGCGGTCGCGCCGCGCGACGACGATGTGTCCGACGTGCAGGCGGGCGTCGCGCACGACGAACCGCCGGCCTCCGACACGGCCGTTGCGGCCGCACCGGCGCCCGCGCCGAAGGATGCTGCCAAGCCGGTCGCGAAACCCGATACGACCACCACCGCGAGCGTGACGCCGCCGAAGCCCGCGCCGAAGCCGGCTGCGCCCGCGGCGAAACCGGCCGCGCCGAAGCCTGCGCCCGCAACGGTCGCGAATGCCGGCGCGGCGAGCCCGGACAGCGGCGATGCATCGTCGCCGGCATCGCCGGCCGGTGCGCGCTTCGCGGTGCAGCTCGGGTCGTTCAAGGACGACGCGACGGCCCGTTCGTGGGCGACCAAGTTGAAATCGGCGGGCGTGCCCGCATATGTCGAGCATCGCAAGCAGGCAGACGGCAGCACGGCTACACTGTTGCGTGCAGGCCCGTTCGCGGATCGCTCGGCGGCCTCCGCCGCGATCGCGAAGGTGCGCGAAGCCGGTCTGACGCAGTAATGCCGCGATGCTGACGGCTTTCGACTACGCTGTATTGGCGGTGATCGTGTTGTCGGCGCTGCGCGGCGCGTGGCGCGGCTTCGTGTCCGAGATTTTCGGGCTGATCGGCTGGATCGCGGCGATCGTGATCGCGGGCCGCTACGTCGGGCTGGTCGTGCCGTATATCCCGGCGAACTGGCCGGGCGGCGCGCTGACGCAGTGGGTGATCGCCTTCGCGTTGCTCGTGATCGGCGTCGTGCTAGTCGCCGGCGTGGCGAACGCGCTGCTGTCGCGGATCGCGCAGGCGAGTGGCCTGGGCGGCGTCGACCGCTCGCTGGGCATGATGTTCGGGCTGGTGCGCGGCTGCGTGCTGGTGGTGCTGCTGGTCGCGGCGGCCGGGCTGACCGAACTGCCCAAACAGGATTTCTGGCGCAATGCGCTATTGCGTCCTTTTGCCGAACAGGGCGTGCACGAGCTGAAGCAGCTCCTGCCCGACGGCATGGCCCAGTACGTACGCGTGTGACGACGCGGTCGGGCAGGACGTAACCGATTTTGTCATCTTGAAGGACATGCCATGTGCGGCATCGTAGGTGTTATCTCCCAATCCCCGGTCAACCAGCTGATCTATGACAGCCTGCTGCTGCTGCAGCATCGCGGTCAGGACGCGGCGGGCATTGCGACGGCGGACGGCAGCAATTTCCACATGTACAAGGCGAACGGCATGGTGCGCGACGTGTTCCGCACGCGCAACATGCGCAGCCTGCCCGGCACCTACGGCATCGGCCAGGTGCGCTACCCGACGGCCGGCTCGGCGTCGAGCGAGGCCGAGGCGCAGCCGTTCTACGTGAACGCGCCGTTCGGGATCATCCTCGCGCACAACGGCAACCTGACGAACTGGCAGCAACTGAAGGACGAGATGTTCCGGATCGACCGCCGGCACATCAACACCAATTCCGACAGCGAAGTGCTGCTCAACGTGTTCGCGCACGAGCTGCAACTGTCGACCACGGGCCTCGAACTCGATCCGGCGTCGGTGTTCAAGGCGGTTTCTGGCGTGCATCGCCGCCTGCAGGGTTCGTATGCGATCGTGTCGCTGATCGCCGGCTACGGCCTGCTCGCGTTCCGCGATCCGTTCGGCATCCGCCCGCTGTGCCTCGGCAAACTCGAGACCGAACACGGCACCGAGTGGATGGTCGCGTCGGAGTCGGTGGCGGTCGAAGGTATCGGTTTCGAATTCGTGCGTGATCTGGAGCCGGGCGAAGCGATCTTCATCGACAAGGCCGGCAACTTCCACAGCCAGCAGTGCGCGGAGAACCCGACGCTGAATCCGTGCATGTTCGAATACGTGTATCTGGCCCGTCCGGATTCGTGCCTCGACGGCGTGCCGGTCTACAACGTGCGCCTGCGCATGGGCGACTATCTCGCCGAGAAGATCAAGCGCGAACTGCCGAACGTGCCGATCGACGTCGTGATGCCGATTCCCGATTCGTCGCGCCCGGCTGCGATGCAGGTCGCCGCGAAGCTCGGCGTCGAGTATCGCGAAGGCTTCTTCAAGAACCGCTACGTCGGCCGCACGTTCATCATGCCGGGGCAGGCCGTGCGCAAGAAGTCGGTGCGCCAGAAGCTCAACGCGATGAGCATCGAGTTCAAGGACAAGCACGTGCTGATCGTCGACGATTCGATCGTGCGCGGCACGACCTCGCACGAGATCGTGCAGATGGCACGCGATGCGGGCGCGAAGTCGGTGATCTTCGCGTCGGCGGCGCCGCCCGTGAAGTTCCCGAACGTGTACGGCATCGACATGCCGACGCGCGGCGAGCTCGTCGCGCACGGCCGCACCGATGAAGAAGTCGCGAAGATCATCGGCGCCGACCACCTGATCTACCAGGACGTCGACGATCTGCGCCGCGCGGTGCGCGACATCAACCCGAAGCTCGAGCGCTTCGAGGCGTCGTGCTTCGACGGCAACTACATCACCGGCGACGTGACGCCCGAGTATCTCGACAGGATCGAGCGCGCGCGCCTCACGCCGGCGTCGCAGGCCGATCGCGACACGGCCGGCGACACCGAGCGTTCGCAGATGAACCTGCAACTGTCGGTCGAGTAACGCCGGCGCACGCTTTTATCGAGGCGTGATAGGATGTGGCCTTGCGTCGATTTGATATCAGCTTGCGGACGCGGGGCAACTTCCCAAAACAGCTAAAGCGAAGGCCGGCGGCAGCCGGCCCGAGTCGATCGCTGTCGTACCGCACCGAAGCCCGCTGATGCCGACGCATAGCGGGCTTTTTGTTTTTTGGCCTCGGTTTTGACCGGGTCCGCGCCTCATGCATGACCGTCGGCGCGGCCATCGAATACGGAAAACGGAACATGGACGACTCCCTCAACTTCGACACGCTTGCCGTGCGCGCGGGCACGCTGCGCAGCGACTTCAACGAGCACTCGGAAGCGCTGTTCCTCACGTCGAGCTTCTGCTTCTCGAGCGCGGCCGACGCGGCCGAGCGTTTCGCGAATTCGGAAGAGTATTTCACCTATTCGCGCTTCACGAACCCGACCGTCACCATGTTCCAGGAGCGTCTCGCGGCGCTCGAGGGCGGCGAGGCGTGCATCGCGACGGCGTCGGGCATGGCCGCGATCATGTCGGTCGTGATGTCCGCGCTGCAGGCGGGCGACCACCTCGTCAGCTCGCGCAGCCTGTTCGGCTCGACGCTCGGGATGTTCTCGCAGATCTTCAGCAAGTTCGGGATCACGACGACCTTCGTCGACCCGACCGACCTGAACGCGTGGCAGGAAGCCGTGCGGCCGGAAACGAAGATGTTCTTCCTCGAGACGCCGTCGAACCCGCTGACCGAACTCGCCGACATCGAGGCGATCGGCAAGATCGCGAAGGCCGCGAACGCGCTGTTCGTCGTCGACAACTGTTTCTGCAGCCCGGTGCTGCAGCAGCCGCTGAAGCTCGGCGCGGACGTCGTGATGCACTCGGCGACGAAATTCCTCGACGGGCAGGGCCGCGTGCTCGGCGGCGCGCTGGTCGGCTCGAAGGAATTCATCATGGGCAAGGTGTTTCCGTTCGTGCGCAGCGCGGGCCCGACGCTGTCGGCCTTCAACGCGTGGGTGCTGCTGAAGGGGATGGAGACGCTGTCGCTGCGCGTCGAGAAGCAATCGGCGAACGCGCTGGAGATCGCGCGCTGGCTCGACTCGCATCCGGCGGTGGCGCGCGTGTTCTATCCGGGGCTCGAATCGCATCCGCAGCATGAACTCGCGAAGCGCCAGCAGAAGGCGGGCGGCGCGATCGTGTCGTTCGAGCTGAAGGGCGACACGCCGGAGCAGCAGCGCGCGAACGCATGGCGTGTGATCGACGCCACCAAGCTGGTGTCGATCACCGGCAACCTCGGCGACACGCGCACGACGATCACGCATCCGGCCACCACGACGCACGGCCGCATCACGCCGGAAGCGCGCGCGGCGGCGGGGATCACCGAGGGGCTGATCCGCCTCGCGGTCGGCCTCGAGCATGCAGGCGATATTCGCAACGATCTTGCGCGCGGTCTGGACGGCTGACCGATGCAGCCGGTTTTCGGATCGGCATGAATGAAACGGGCCGCTCGAGAGAGCGGCCCGTTGTCGTTTCGGCGCATGCCGTCGCGCGCGTGTTTTCCCGTTCAGCCGGCGGCGTGCCCGGGCGGTGCAGCACGCATCGCGTCAACCATCCATCGCAGCGTTTCGTCGAGCGGCGTGACCGGTAATTCGCCCACCGCGCGCCGCAGCTTGTCGCGCGACCCGCTCAGGCTTTTCACTTCGTTGTGTCGCACGAAGCGCGGATCGATCGTCACGTCGATCACGTAGCCGGCGATGCGCGACAGCATCGCCAGCACTTCCTTCAGCGAATACGCGCGCTCCGCGCAGACGTTGAACGTCTCGCCGGCCGGCGCGGCTTCGACCAGCTTCAGATAGGCGGCCGTCACGTCGCGCACGTCGGAGAAATCGCGGCTCACGTCGAGGTTGCCGAGCGAGATCCGCGGTGCGTTGCTCGCATAGTGCGCGACGAGCTTCGGCAGCAGATACGCATCGCTCTGGCCGACACCCGTGTAGTTGAACGGCCGTGCGATCACGATCGGCAGGCGGTCGGCCCAGAGCTTCGCTGCATATTCCATCGCGAGCTTGCTGACCGCGTAGTCGTTCGCCGGGGCAGGCGCGACGGTTTCGTCGAGCACGCCGGCCGTCGAATTGCCGTAGATGTTCGCACTGCTTGCCAGCAGCACCGCCGACGGACGGCGGTCGAGGCCGGCGAGCGCCGCCAGCAGGTTGCGCGTGCCGACGATGTTGACCGCGTAGGTCTGCGACGGCTCGTCCTGGGCGACATGCGCACGCGCGGCGAGATGCACGACCGCGTCGGGTCGTGCGTCGGCCGCGGCCGCGCGCATGGCCTCCGCGTCGAGCAGGTCGACGGGCAGCAGCGTGCAGTGTGCGAACGCCGGATCGGCGGGGCGGGGCGTGCCGGGCGCGACCGTGCCCCAGACGTCATAGCCGGCCGCCTGCAGGCGTTCGGCCATGTAGCGACCGGTGAAGCCCGTCAGGCCCGTGACGAACGCACGGCGCGACGGACGCCCGGTTTCAGAACGTGTCATGGTGTTGATTCCGCGTCAAATCCGCTTCGACCATCATCTGGCAAAGTTGTTCGAGCGTCGTCCTGGGTTCCCAGCCAAGTTTGCTTTTCGCCTTGTCCGCGCAGCCGATCAGCAGGTCGACTTCGGCCGGGCGGTAGAACTTCGGGTTCACTTCGACGAGCACGTTGCCGGTCGACGCGTCGAGGCCGCGCTCCTGCTCGCCCTTGCCGGTCCATTCGATCTGGTAGCCGGCCGCCGTGAACGCCATCCGCACGAAGTCGCGCACGGTTTCGGTGCGGTTGGTCGCGAGCACGTAGGTGTCGGGCTCGTCGGCCTGCAGCATCCGCCACATGCCTTCGACGTATTCGAGCGCGAAGCCCCAGTCGCGCTTCGCGTCGAGATTGCCCAGTTCGAGGCGGGTCGCCTTGCCCAGCTTGATCTTCGCGATCGTGTCGGTGATCTTGCGCGTGACGAATTCGCGGCCGCGCAGCGGCGATTCGTGGTTGAACAGGATGCCGCTGCTGCCGAACAGGCCGTACGATTCGCGGTAGTTCACGGTCATCCAGTGCGCGTACAGCTTCGCGACGCCGTACGGGCTGCGCGGATAGAACGCGGTGGTTTCCGTTTGCGGAATGGCCTGCACCTTGCCGAACATCTCGGACGTCGACGCCTGGTAGAAGCGCGTCTTCGGGCTCACGACGCGAATCGCCTCGAGCAGGTTCAGCGGGCCGATGCCGGTCACTTCGGCGGTCGTCGCCGGCTGGTCGAACGACACGCCGACGAAGCTTTGCGCGGCCAGGTTGTAGAGTTCGTCCGGCTGCGTGCGTTCGAGCAGGCGCAGGCTCGAACCGGCGTCGGTCAGGTCGTGTTCGACGAGCGTCAGGTTCGGGTGCGTGTCGACGCCAAGCTCGGCGATGCGCCAGAAGTTCACCGAGCTGGTGCGGCGGTAGGTGCCGGTGACCTCGTAGCCCTTGTCGAGCAGCAGTTTGGTCAGGTACGCACCGTCTTGCCCCGAAATTCCGGTGATGATGGCCTTTTTACGAGTTTGGCTCATGGCGTTGTCCTGGTAGAAGCGATGGATGATGAAATTCAGGCGGTCGTGCCGGCGGCGGCCGGCACCACGCGGCGCGCAGGCCCGCGCGTCAGGCGCCGTTCGAAGCCGTACCAGCTCAGGGTCGCGTAAGCGAGCGTGATCGCCAGCGCGAGCGCGGCCGTGACGAAGCGGTTCAGGTGCAGCGGCCACAGCGCGTACAGCACGCTCAGGTGGATCAGGTAGACGGTGTAGCTGACGGTGCCGACGTAGACGAGCATCGGGTTCGTCAGCACGCGCTGCACGAGGCCGCGGCCGCGCAGCGCGATCACGACGATCGACGTGCACAGCAGCAGCGAGATGCTGTAGAGCGCAGCGTTCGACAGCGGCGTGTTCGCGGCGCGAAAGCGCGGGAACGACAGGTGCAGCCAGCCGAGGATCGCGAGCGACACGAGCGCGCCGACGATCGCGAGCGGGTAGAACGGCTCCAGCGCGCGCCGGTCGCGGCGCAGCACGATCGCGAGCAATGCGCCGGCCGCGAGCAGGTCCATCCGGAACGGCGTCAGGTAGTAGATCGGCCAGAACGAATCGAACCACGGCGTCGCGATCGCGCGCAGCACCGGCGCCGCGACGATCAGCGCGGCGGCGACCCACAGCAGCGCGCGCTCCGAGCACCACAGCACGACGAACGGCCAGAAGATGTAGAACTGCTCCTCGACCGCGAGCGACCACAGCACGTTCAGGCTGTCATGGCCGATGCTGCCGAGCGACAGCCCGATATTGGTCGAGAAGAACGCGAACCACGGCCAGTGCGGCAGCCAGCTCGCACCGAACAGCAGCGTCGACACCACCAGCAGCAGCACGTACGGCGGCAGGATGCGGCGTACGCGGCGCGCGTAGAAGTGGCTGAAGTACGACTGCCCGCGCGCCTTGCGATCGAGCAGGATGCCGGTGATCAGCAGGCCGCTCAGCACGAAGAACAGATCGACGCCCATCCACAGCGGCGCCTTCAGCGCGTGCTGCAGGAATACGGCGCCCACCGCGATCGCGCGCAGCCCGTCCAGCTGGACGATGCGGCCGTGTTGCGGCGGGGCGAGGTCGGCGGGGCGCGACAGGGCCGTCATCGCGCGGCTCCTTCACGACCCGCATCCGATGCGTGTACGTATTGCATGCCTTTAAATGGAATAGGGAATCGAAATCGATTCTAGGGAAAAGAAATCGGTAAAAAAACGCGCGTCATTTATCCGTCGCCAAATATTCAAATGCCGATTATTGCGATCGCGAGATGAAAGGTTTGCGCCGGACGGGTGTGGCAGGCGGCGCGGAGCGGAATTTTCTACACGGCAGCGGCTGAAAGGCGGTCGTTATTGCCGTTTCCGGACGTCATTTACAGGCTGTTCCGGTTCGATATTTCAGGCAGAAACATCCCCAAATATTTCCAAATTTCTTGTGATTATTTTTGCTTGTAACCTGCATCGCGACGTTTGAAACCCATTTAGCGACAGGGCGCCGCCGCGGGCGATCCGTGGCGGCGCCGGTCGCTGTTGCATCGAGTCTGGAGAAGCGCATTGCGACGTCTGATTCTGGTTGGCATGACGGTAGGCGCGGCGCTGCTGACGAGCGCCGTGCCGGCCGAAACGGTGTTGCCCGCGACGACGTCGTGGATCGGCAACACGTTCGGCTATGGCGACGGCAGCTGGACGCAGATCGACATCCGCGCGATCGCGGTGACGCCCGAGGGCAAGGTGTATACGAATGCGCCGTGGGACGAGAGCGGCGCCGAGGCGAGCGTCTACCAGGACGGGAAGATGCTCGGCTTCGCCGGCGGCACGCACGGCTGGGGCAATCTCGGCGGCAACGCGATCGCGGTGAACAGCAAGTACGCGTACGTCGCGATCGGCGTCGGCAACGAGCGCGGCCACCTGCAGTCGCCCGGCATCTGGCCGGACAAGGGCAAGCAATGGTTCGGCATCTCGCGGCGCACGATCGGCGACATGAAGCAGCCCGCGCCGTTTCGCGCGGCGCCGCAGGTCGCACCGGGCGGGCGCGCCGATACCGGCCGCGCACGGATGGCCGCCAGCTTCATGATGATGAACGAGGTGCCGGCCCCCGCGCGTTCGGAAGTGGGCGAGGCGAAGGCAGAAGTGGGCGGCCTCGCGGCCGACGACAAGACGCTGTTCGCGACGAACCCGTCGCATGACGCGGTCGACGTGTACGACGCCGAGACGATGCAGCAGAAGGGCACGTGGAGCGCGCACGAGCCGGGCCGCATCGCGCTCGCGGGCGACGGCACGCTGTGGCTGCTGACCGATACGCTGGGCGGGCCCGCGCATCTCGTGCACGTGCGGGCCGACGGCCGCAAGCTCGACGACGCGCCGGCGCTGCCGGAAGGCACCGACGCGGTGGACGTGGCGGTCGACGCGAAAGGGCGCGTGCTGGTCGCGGACAACGGGCCGCGCCAGCAGATCCTGATCTTCTCGAAAGGCGGCAACGGCTATGCGCCGTCGGGCACGCTCGGCGAGCGCGGCGGCATCTTCGCGGGCCCGGTGCCGGGCCGGCCGGGGCCGCAGCGCTTCAACGGGCTGACGGGCGTCGGTGTCGACCGCGCCGGCAACATCTATGTGTCGATGAACGGGATCGGGCCGCGCCACGACACGATCGGCGCAGGGCTCGGCGCGGTGCTGGAAAGCTACACACCGGACGGCAAGCTGCGCTGGCAGGTGCAGGGGCTGCTGTTCGTCGACGGCGCGTGGCTCGACCCCGCGCGGCCGAACAGCGTGTACACGGGCAACAAGCGCTTCGAGCTCGACCTGTCGAAGCCGCCGGGCCAGGACTGGAAATACGTCGGCTTCCTGTCGAACCGCTTCAAGTATCCGGACGATCCGGTGTTCCACACGGACCAGTATCCGGGCATGCCGATCGCGCGGCGCGTCGACGGCCGTACGTTCCTGTACCTGACCGACATGTACGCCGATCACCTGAAGATCTACCGCTTCGACGCGAAGCGCGACGGCGAGGTCGCGATTCCGTCCGGCCTGATCGCGGGCCGCGCGCGGCCGGTCGACAAGGTGCCGAACAAGCCGCCGGGCGGCGACTGGCTGTGGCGCGACGCGAACGGCAACGGCCGGATCGATGCCGACGAGTCCGAGATCAACACGACAGGCAAGGCGAAGGCGGGCGGCTGGGGCTGGTGGGTCGACACGAAGGGCGACATCTGGCGCACGAGCGACGTGCGCGGCATCCACCGCTTCCAGTACGGCGGCGTCGACAAGGCCGGCAACCCGATCTATTCGTACGACAAGGTCACGACCTACCCGATGCCGCAGCCGTTCACGCAGCTGCGCCGCGCGATCTACGAGCCGCAGACCGACACGCTGTACGTGACCGGCTACACGGCCGACGCGCCGCCGCAGCCGGGCATCAACAAGGAAGTCGGGCGCGTGCTGGTCCGCTTCGACAAGTGGTCGACGGGCTCGCCAGTCGTGCGCTACCAGGTGGCGCTGCCGTGGAAGCTCGATGCGAAGCCGATCTTCGACCTGATCGGGATCACCGTCGAGGGCCGCTACATCTTCACCGTGGAGCCGGTCGGCAAGATCCACGTGTACGAAAAGGACACCGGCAAGGAAGTGGGCGTGATGAGCCCGGGCGCGGAGGTTGGCAAGGCGTCGGGCTGGGTCGACGTGCCGTTCGGCATCAGCGCATTCCGGCGCGAGAACGGCGAATACCTCGTGTTCGTCGAGGAAGACGCGCGCGGCAAGGTGCTGATGTATCGCTGGAAACCGTGACGGGCGGCGCGCCGTCGTCGACGTCACTCAAGGCATAAGCATGGACAAAGGCATACTCAAGAACGTTTCGATCAACTTCATCGGGCTGATCCTGCCGACCTTCGTGTCGCTGGTGACGGTGCCCGCGTATATCCACGCGCTCGGCGTCGAACGCTACGGCGTCGTCAGCCTCGTGTGGACGCTGATCGGCTATTTCGGGATCCTCGATCTCGGGATGAGCATGGCCGCGCAGAACCACATCTCGAAGGCGCTCGCGAGCGGCAACGCCGACGAAAGCGCGCGCGTGTTCTGGAGCGCGTTCTGGCTGAATCTCGGCACCGGCATCGCGGGCGGGCTGCTGATCTACTTCGGCGCGTTCGTCTACACCGCGTATTTCACGAAGGTGTCGGCCGCGATGCAGCACGAGGTGTATCTCGCGCTGCCGTGGCTCGCGCTCGCGATTCCGCTCGCGAACGTGTCGTGGGTGTTCGCCGGCGCGATCAACGGCGCCGAACGGTTCGGCGTGTTCAACACGAACCAGACGATCGGCACGTTCCTGTTCCAACTGCTGCCGCTCGGCGCCGCGTGGTGGATCGCGCCGAACCTGCAGACGGTGCTCGCTGCGGCCGTCGTCGCGCGGCTGATCGCCGCGGTGATGCTCGGTCAGGCCAGCATCAAGGTGCTCGGCATCCGCCGCATCGACCCGCCGCAGTGGGGCACCGCGAAGGGGCTGTTCAACTTCGGCGGCTGGATGCTGATCGCGAGCATGACGAGCATGATCGCCGACACGCTCGACCGCGTGATGCTCGGCGCCGGCATGGGCGCGAAGTTCGTCACCTACTACACGGTGCCGCAGAACCTCGTCACGCGCCTGAACATGCTGCCGAACGCGCTGGTGCGCACGCTGTTCCCGCGCCTGTCGGCGGTCGGCCGCGATCATGCGGATACCCTCGCGCGCCAGTCGCTCGAATTCCTGAACGGCGTGTTCACGCCGGTGGGCATCGTCGCGATCTTCGCGCTCGCGCCGTTCCTCACGCTGTGGGTCGGCGCCGATCTCGCCGCGCATTCGGCGCCGGTCGGCCGCGTGCTCGTGATCAGCGTGTGGCTCGTCGGCCAGGCGAGCGTCACGCGGATCCTGATCCAGTCGCAGGTCAACCCGGCCCGCGCGGCATTCGCCGGGCTCGTCGAGATGCCGTTCTTCGTCGGCGGCCTGTGGTTCGGCATTCATCACTTCGGGCTGATCGGCGCGGCGGTGGTCGTCGCGGCGCGCGCGCTCGTCGACTACGGCGTGCTGTTGTATCTGTCGGCGATCCGGATGCGCGCGATCGTGCTCGACATGCTCGCCCATCTCGCGTTCCTGCTGGCGAGCCTGTTCCTGGCGCAGGCATGGCCGGGGCTGGTCCAGTCGATCGGCATGTGCGCGGCCGTGCTGGTGCTGAATGTCGCGTGGTCGCTCACGATGACGCCGGGATTGCGCGCACTCGTGCGTGACCTGTTTGTCCGTCTCAATGCGAGGAGAACTGCATGAATCGCGATCTGGCGGAACACGCCGTCATGAATCTCGCCACGGCCGATGCCGCCGTGGCCCACCCGGGCGACGCCGCCGCGCTGCACCGCACGGTGCCGGCCGAACGGGCCGGCGCGCGGCAGCCGGCGCGTGCGCTGCGCGTGGCGATCGTCCACGACTGGCTCGTCACCTATGCGGGAGCCGAGCGCGTGCTCGAACAGATCGTCGCGTGCTTTCCCGACGCGGACCTGTTCAGCCTCGTCGATTTCCTCGACGATCGCGCGTTCGTGCGCGGCAAGCCGGTGACGACGTCGTTCATCCAGAAGCTGCCGTTCGCACGCACCAAGTACCGCAGCTACCTGCCGCTAATGCCGCTCGCGATCGAGCAGCTCGACGTGTCCGAGTACGACCTCGTGATCTCGAGCAGCCACGCGGTCGCGAAGGGCGTGCTGACCGGGCCGGACCAGGTGCACATCAGCTACGTGCATTCGCCGATCCGCTATGCGTGGGATCTGCAGCACCAGTATCTGGAACAGTCGAATCTCACGCACGGGCCGAAATCGCTGCTCGCGCGGATGATCCTGCATTACATCCGCAACTGGGACACGCGCACCGCGAACGCGGTGGACGGCTTCGTCGCGAATTCCGCGTTCATCGCGCGACGCATCAAGAAGGTCTATCACCGCGACGCAGCGGTGATCTTCCCGCCGGTCGACGTCGACGCGTTCTCGCTGAACGCGGTGAAGGAGGACTTCTACCTGACCGCGTCGCGGATGGTGCCGTACAAGAAGATCGACCTGATCGTCGAGGCCTTCTCGAAAACGCCCGAGCGCAAGCTCGTCGTGATCGGCGACGGCCCAGAGATGCAGAAGATCCGCGCGAAGGCCGGCCCGAACGTCGAGATCATGGGCTACCAGCCGTTCGCGGTGCTGCACGACCGGATGCGGCGCGCAAAGGCGTTCGTGTTCGCGGCCGAGGAGGATTTCGGCATCTCGGTGGTCGAGGCGCAGGCATGCGGCACGCCGGTCATCGCGTACGGCAAGGGCGGGGCGCTCGAAACCGTGCTCGACCCGCAATCGAACCTGAACCCGACCGGCCTCTTCTTCGACGAACAGACGCCGCACGCGATCGTCGCGGCCGTCGACGATTTCGAGCGCGCGCCGCAGCGCTTCACGCCGGGCGCGTGCCGCGCGAACGCGGAGCGGTTTTCCGCCGATACGTTCCGGCGGCGCTTCCTCGACTACGTGGAGCAGGCGCTGCCCGGCTCGACCGCGCAGCGCGGCATGGCCGCCCCGCTGCCGGCCGCGCGCGGCCCGGCGACGCTCGTGCTCGACCAGAGCGGCGTGCTGGGCGGCGCCGAGTTGTCGCTGCTCGAGATCATGAAGCACATGCGCGCGAACGCCGACGTGCTGCTGTTCGACGACGGCCCGTTCCGCGCGGCGCTCGACGAGATCGGCGCACGCGTCGACGTGGTCGAGCAGGGCGCACTCGCGGGCGTGCGCAAGCAGGGCGGCGTGTCGTTCGGCGCGGTGAAGCAGCTCGTGCGGCTGGTGCGCGACGTTGCCCGGCGCGCGCGCCGCGCCGAGGTGATCTACGCGAACACGCAACGCGCGATGGTGGTCGCCGCGCTCGCCGGGCGGCTCGCGCGCAAGCCGGTGGTCTGGCATCTGCGCGACATCGTCAGCACCGACCATTTCGGCGGCAAGCAGTTGCAGGCGATCAAGTACTGCGCGCGGTTCGGCGTCACGCGCGTGATCGCGAACTCCGACGCGTCCGCGCAGGCGTTCCGCGCGCTGACGGGCTTCACGCCGCAGCACGTCGACGTCGTGTTCAACGGCATTTCGGCCGAACCGTTCGATGCGCTGGAAGGCGTGAGCCAGGCCGCGCTGCGCGCGCGCCTCGGGTTGCCCAGCGACGCGTGGCTGGTCGGCTCGTTCAGCCGTCTCGCGCGCTGGAAGGGGCAGCACGTGCTGCTGGAGGCCGCCGCGCGGCATCCCGACATGCACGTGGTGCTGGTCGGCGCGCCGCTGTTCGGCGAGGACGACTATGCGGCGCAGCTGCACGAATACGTCGCGCAGCACGGGATGGACGAACGCGTGCATTTCCTCGGGTTCCAGCGCGACGTGGCCGCGTGCATGACGGCGGTCGACGTCGTCGCGCACACGTCGATCACGCCGGAGCCGTTCGGGCGCGTGATCGTCGAAGGGATGCTTGCGCGCCGGCCGGTCGTCGCGGCGCGTGCGGGCGGCGTCGTCGAGATCATCGAGGACGGCGACAACGGGCTGCTCTGCGAGCCGGGCAACGCGGCCGCGCTGGCCGATGCGCTGGCGACGCTCAAGCGCGACGGCGCGCTGCGCGAGCGGCTCGTCGCGAGCGGGCGTGCGACCGCGGTGCGCCGGTTCGGGACTGAAACCTACGTGGAGCGGGTCGAGAAGATCCTCGCGGATACGGCCAAGGCCGCGAAGGCGAAGAAGCGGTAGCCGGCGGCGGCCCGCGACGCGGGGCGTCGTGAACCGGCGGCAAACGGGCCCTCATGCGGTGTTGCGCTGCATGGGGGCTTCGTCTTTGGGGAGGTCTGTCTCGTGCGTTCAGCGCGGACTATTGCGGCAGGCCTGGATGAATTTCCGGTCGCGTTGGCTCGTTCCGTCGCCGCCGTCGATGCTCGGCTTGCCGGACGCCGCCGATGTCGATGCCTGGATGCTTGTTTCGTGGGCCCGGGATCGGAAGCGGTTCCATCGGGATCGCCTTGCGGACGCCAGGAGGTGGCGCAGTCCGATCGCGCAGGGAATCGGGTGGGGTGGCCGGGGCGACGGTAGCGCGGCCGCCCCGGCGGGCGCTACGCACGGCTGATACACGTCGGGACGTCGCACCCGCCGCGCCCAGCCGCGCAGCCGCATCCCCGCACCTGTCCCACTCATGAAAAAGCCCCCGCGCAACCAGACGCTGCACGGGGGCCGGGAGCGCCGGAACGGCGCGCTCAGGCAGTCTGTTCCGGTGCCGATGTTGCGACGCGGGCGGCGCGGGTCGGCTTGAAGCTGGCCGACCACATCATCGCCGGCCGTTCGAACATCCGGTAGAACAGGTACGCCACCGGAATCGCGACGGCCATGAACGCGAACGACGGCCAGATCGACAGTTGCAGTTCGGAGTGGAACAGCACCGAGCCGAGGCAGACGAACAGCGGCAGGTGGATCAGGTACAGCGAGTAGCTGAAGTCGCCGAACCAGCTCAGCACGCGCAGCGGCGGCGTCGGGCGCGGCGGGCGGGCGAGCGCGCGGTACAGGAAGCATGCGAAGCCGGCCGACCACAGCTGGAACGCGCCGTACTGGCCGAAATGGAACGCGCCGCAGCCGGCGGCCAGCAGCACGGCGGCCGCGACGTACCACGCGCGCGACGGCACGACGGCCGTGCCGCGCGACTGCTGCGCGCGCACGTCGGCGATCCATGCGCCGATCGTCCAGGACAGCCAGTACGACGTGAAGAACTGCAGGTCGTGCCGTTCGAGCAGCCACGCCGACGCGACGTTGACGAGCGCGACCGCGGCCACGACGGCCGGCATGCCGATGCGCCGGCGCAGCGCGAACAGCAGCGGGTAGATCGCGTAGAACTGCACTTCGAGCGACAGCGTCCACAACGCGCCGTTCGACCCGTACGTGTAGCCGGCGACGCCCTGCAGCGAGAACAGGTTCACGAGGAACGCGACGAGGCCGACGTCGCGGATCTTGTGGCTGACGGGCTCGATCTGCAGGCTGACCGCGTCGAGCGCGAGCGTGAACAGCAGCGCGGCGAGCAGCACCGGGTAGATACGCGCGAAGCGGCGCACCCAGAAGTTCGGCGCGTCGAGCCGGTACGCGGGATTGGCCGCGAGCTTGAGCGCCGCATTGCGGTGGATGCAGTAGCCGCTGATCACGAAGAAGATCGGTACGCCGGCGGAGCCCCATGCGAACGGGAAGGTCAGGTAGCCGGCGATCACGCCCGGGCTCAGTGCATGGCCGTAAGCCTGATGGAAGCTCTGCATGCCGACCCAGACGACCTGGCGGCAGTGGAAATAGGCGACGAGCAGCGCCGCGAAGCCGCGCATCGCGTCGATCACGTGTTCCTTGTGATCGGCGACGGGCGGCGCGGCCAGAGATGATCCGCTGAAAGCTTGCATGCGATTCGATTCCTTGCGACGGATGGACGGGAAGTTTCATCCAATCGTAATGCGCAAGAATTCGGTCAATGAATAAAAAAATACCGCCCGGAAATATCGGTATTCCACATCATGGATTTATCACGGCCTGAAAGCGGGTCCTCGAGGGGTTCCAATTATTTGCCGATTTTTTTCTGATAGTTTGAAGCTCCAGTTGATTGATGCAAGGAGCGGCAAGATGGACATGCATTGGATCGCGAGCGCTGCAGTACTGCTGGTCATGGCCGTGCTGTCGGCGTACCGTGAGGCGCTGAAGAACGAACCGATTCGTCCGGGCCTCGAGCGGGGCGGCGTGCCCTATATCGAGGAATTCGAATCGTAAGAATTTGTATCCGGAAAATCGGTAATTTGTTTCTGCTTCGGCAATCGGTTCGGCAATATCGACCGGCTTGAAACGATTATATTTTTTCTGAAATAATTGGGCAATCAGTTCATATCGAAAATGAACGGAGTGGAATTGGCAGTACCGTCGATTCTCGATATGCCGTTCGGAACACAATCGCGCCGGGTCGCGGGTCGACGCGGCGCAGTCAACGCTATCAGGATGCGAACATGTTGAAAGTCACCAGGGCCGTGTTTCCCGTTGCCGGTCTCGGAACGCGGTTCCTCCCGGCAACGAAGGCGAGCCCGAAGGAAATGTTGCCCGTCGTCGACAAGCCGCTGATTCAGTACGCGGTCGAGGAAGCGATCAACGCCGGTATCACCGAGATGATCTTCGTCACCGGGCGCAGCAAGCGCGCGATCGAGGATCACTTCGACAAGTCGTACGAGATCGAGGCCGAGCTCGAGGCGCGCGGCAAGGAAAAGCTGCTCGAGCTCGTGCGCGGCATCAAGCCGAGCCACGTCAACTGCTTCTACGTGCGCCAGCCGGAAGCGCTCGGTCTCGGCCACGCGGTGCTGTGCGCGGAGAAGCTCGTGCACGGCGAGCCGTTCGCGGTGATCCTCGCCGACGACCTGCTGCACGGCGAGCAGCCGGTGCTCAAGCAGCTCGTCGACGTGTTCGACCACTATCACAGCTCGGTGATCGGGGTCGAGACGATCCCACGCGAGGACAGCCGCTCGTACGGCGTCGTCGAAGGCCGGGAGTGGGAAGAGGACATCATCAAGCTGTCGGGCATCATCGAGAAGCCGGCGCCGGAGGATGCACCGTCGAACCTCGGCGTGGTCGGCCGCTACGTGTTCATGCCGACGATCTTCGATCATCTGCGCAAGCTCAAGCCGGGCGCGGGCGGCGAACTGCAGCTGACCGACGCCGTCCAGTCGCTGCTCGCGAACGAACAGGTGCTCGCGTATCGCTACTTCGGCACGCGTTTCGATTGCGGCAGCAAGATCGGCTATCTGAAGGCAACCGTCGAGCTTGCGCTCCAGCATCCGGAAGTGAGCCGCGAATTCGAGGCGTACCTGCGTACCTGCTTGCCCGCGCTGGCTGCTGTCGCATAAGCAGCCGCACTGCTCCGCTGTTTCAGGTGGTGGTTGTTCCGTTGGCCCCGGCTGCCTTGTGCGCCGGGGCTTTTTTGCGTGCGTGCGAGGCGGGGGCGCGCGGCGTGGCGGGGTGATCGGTCGTGCCGCATCCGGGCGGGTTCGAACGGATGCGTGCGCAGTGATTCCGGCGTGACGCGGGGCCGTGGTTCGATTACCGGCGTGCGGCGTGCGGCGTGCGGCGTGCGATACCCGGGCGGCCGTGGCGATCAAACCGGTGCCGACGTGCCGGTCGCGTGCGGCCTGATCGACGATTGCGCGACGCGATAGCCGTCGATGCTCGACCGGCGTCGATTCGCAATGGACGTCGCCGACGCACCCCGATGCCTTGCGCGGACTTCCATCCGCCGACGCAGCATGTGTTGCGGATAGAGAAGGGGCTGGCGCCGCACCGTTTCGGTGCCCGGCGTCGCCGGTGCGCCGCGCATTGGCCGGCTGCGTCGCATCCGTGCCGGTGTCTCGCTCAGCGCGGCGACGCGCTCGGCTGTGCGGCGAAGTACCGGGCCAGCATCGCGGCGATCGGCTTCTTGAAGTCGAGCAGCCGCTTTTCGAGATAGCGCCAGGACAGGTGCGCGAGCAGCACGGCGAGCGCGAATTGCAGCATTTCCGGCAGCGCGTCGCGGACGATGTCCGGCATCGGCACGTGCGCGAACGACGCGGGCAGCGCGCCGAAGCGCGCCGGAATCAGGTTGTGGAACAGGTAGAAGCCGTAGCTGATCGTGCCGAGATAGGCGAGCGGCGCCCAGTCGAGCAGCGCGACGACGGGATGCTCGGGCTCGTTGACGATCCACAGCATCAGCGCGCCGAGCGACACGGACAGGCCGAGATCCGCGAGCCCCGCGACCGCATCGGGCAACGCCGTGCAGGCGGGCAGCACGAGGAAGAAGGCGACGCCGGCCGCGCCGAGCCAGCCGGGCGGCACGCGGCGCGCGGCGGCCGCGCCGCGATCGGCGAGCGCCATCGCGCCGACGCCGCCGAGCGCGATCAACGCGAAATTCCACGGGGAAAACGCGTAGATCAGCACCGGCGACGCGTCCGACAGGTAGAGCGCGAGATGCGCGACCGCGCACAGCACGACGGCCGCGACGCCGAGCGCGACGTGTCGCGCGGCGGGCACCGCGAGCAGCGCGAGCGGCGCGATCAGATAGAACTGCTGTTCAACGGCGAGGCTCCAGAAGTGCGACGTGGAGCCCGGCCAGCCGTCCTTGACGACGCCGATCCAGTAATTCGACAGGAACGCCGCGTGCCATGCGAGCCCGAGGTTGACGCCGCGCTGGTAGAACAGCGCGTGCGCGATCGCGAGCGCCGCGAGCAGCAGGTAATACACGGGAAAGATCCGCAGTGCGCGCTTCGCGAGGAACAGCGCCAGCGCGTGGCGGCGCGTCAGGGTGCCGCGCTCGACCGCCTGGCGGTTGCGATGCAGCTCGCCGACGATCAGGAATCCGCTGATGAGGAAAAACGTCCACACGCCAAGCTTGCCGACGTCGACGGCAAGGACATGGCCCTTGTGGGACAGGAAAACGAGGATGACGGCGAGGGCTCGCAGGCCGTCGAGTCCTTTGACGTATCTGACTTCGCGCATGGAGGCATCCGGGCATTGAGCGAGCCCAGTATAGGTGCGCAAATATCGAACGTAATTCGCGTTCGGGCTCGTTTGAGCCCATACGTGAAGGCGTTTTTTGATGCTCGAGCGTCGATGAAGTCGGTCGCGCGCAACAAAACCTGCGGGAAACCCCGTGAAAACGCATAAAAGTACTGCACGAAGCGTCAAGGCGCTTGTAGAATCCGGCGTTGAAGCGCGCGCGTTGCACGCTTCGTGTATCCAACGACCACACCTGGTAGGAGAAACATGGCGACTTCCGCAAAAAAGGTGGCCAAGAAGGCTGCCGCACCGGCCACCAAGAAAGTGGCTGCCAAAAAGGCTGCGCCCGCGAAGAAAGTAGTAGCCAAGAAGGCTGTCGCGAAGGCAGCACCGGCTGCTCCGACGCCGCTGAAGGACAAGTTCACGAAGGCATCGCTCGCAACGCACATCGCTGAGCGCGCAGCTGTCGAAGTGAAGGCGGTCAAGGCAGTGCTCGTCGCACTCGAGAACGTCGTGCTGGGCTCGGTTCACAAGAAGGGCGCAGGCGAGTTCACGCTGCCGGGTCTGCTGAAGATCACGGCACAAGTCGTGCCGGCGAAGAAGAAGCGCTTCGGCAAGGATCCGTTCACGGGCGAAGAGCGTTGGTTCCCGGCGAAGCCGGCCAGCGTGCGCGTGAAGGCACGTGCGCTGAAGAAGCTGAAGGACGCGGCAGCGTAATGCCGTGCAACGACTGCCGAATGCATGTCGGCAGCCGTTGCGATGTCCCGAGATCCCCGTACGCGAAAGCGTGCGGGGATTTTTATTGCGCCGCGCAAAGCGCGCGGCAGCGAAGACGCCGATGGGTTCGCGATGTCCGGTGCGCTCGATGCCCGCGAGCGACGTATCGCGCACGGGTAACGCCGAATGACAATCGTCGTTCGTGCCGGCCGTTTTCCGTCGCCGCGAGTCGCACGTGCCGCGCCTGTTGTGCCTGTTGCGTGCAGATCGCGACACCTGCCCATCGTGACTGAATTCATCTCGGAAGAGATCACGGTCCAGGTCGCCGCCGCACGCGCTACGATCGAGCGGCAGCTCGGCGCGACGCTGGAAGCCATCCATCTGTTCGGATCGGCGCTCGACGGCGGCCTCAAACCGCGCAGCGACCTCGACTTGCTGGTGACGGTGACGACACGGTCCGACGAAACGGTGCGGCACGCGTTGATGTGCGACCTGCTCGGTGCGTCGGCGCCGCCCGGTTGCAGCGGCGGCATGCGTGCGCTGGAGGTCACCGTCATCGCGCACGGCGACGTGGTGCCGTGGCGTCATCCGGCGCGACGCGAGCTGCAGTTCGGCGAATGGCTGCGCAGCGATCTGGAAGCCGGCATCGTCGAGCCGCCACGGGTCGATCATGATCTGGCCATCCTGCTGACGAAGGCGCGACAGCACAGTGTCGCGCTGGTCGGGCCGACCGCGGACGTGCTGTTCGAGCCGGTGCCCGCGCGCGACTTCGCCGCCGCGCTGCTCGCGACCGTTGCACAGTGGGAGGCCGAACCGGACTGGCGCGGCGACGAGTGCAACATCGTGCTCGCGCTCGCACGCATCTGGTACAGCGCCGCGACCGGCAGGATCGCGCCGAAGGACGTCGCCGCGACGTGGGTGCTGGAGCGCTTGCCGGACGCACACCGGCCGGTTGTAGCGGCTGCGCGTGCTGCCTATCTCGATGGCGAAGCGGGCGCGGCGATCCTGTCGGGCGAACCGCTGGCCGAATTCATCGGCTACGCGCGGCGCACGGTCGAGTCGATGCTGTCGGCGTCGCAACGGGCGCCGACGAAGCACGCTACCGGCTTACCGGCCGGCCAGGGATAGCGAACGCTTGCGAGCCGGCCCATGCGCAAACCGTCGAGCCGGGTGCATGCAGGCGACCCGGCGCGGCGTCACGCAAGCGCAGCCCGACGCTTATCGTCAGCCCGCCGTGCCCGCAAAAGCGGCCTTCAGCGCGGCGTCGTCGAACTTGGTCATCTGCATCATCGCGGCGGCCACGCGTCCCGCCTTGACCGCGTCGCGGTCGGCCATCATCGGGATGAGTGCTTCCGGCACGATCTGCCACGACACGCCATAACGGTCCCTCAACCAGCCGCAACCGTCGGCGGTGCCGCCGTTGTCGAGCAGGGCGCTCCAGTAGCGGTCGAGTTCCGCCTGGTCCGCGCAGCTGACGAGCAGCGAGATCGCGTGGTTGAACGCCTCCGTGCGCGGGTGGCTCATCGCAAGGAAGGGCTGCCCGAACAGCTCGAATTCGACCATCCGCGTGCCGTCGGTGCCGGGCACCGCCGTGACGCGCACGATGCGCGAATCCGGAAAGATGCCGGCATAGAAGGCCGCTGCTTCTTCGGCTTCCGTCGAATACCAGAGAAAAGGCGTGATCTTCTGAATCGTCATGACGAGTCTCCTGTCTGTATGGGTCCGGGGCAAACCATGTGCCGCCATCGATACGACGGACGACGCCTGCCGGAATCGACACGCGGCGCAAACAAATTCCGCGTCGACCCGCATCGATTGAGCCGGGCGGCACCGGCTGTGCGGATGGTAGTCGTCCTACGGAGAAACGGCGACCTCTCCGGGCATCGGAAACGGTGTTGCGGGGGCATTGCAGCCGCCAGGCGCCGCTGCCGGCTCACCAGCCTATGTCGGGTCCCGGCTTTGGGGCGGAGGCCCTGCAGGCGATGTCGGCCCGGCCTGCCGGAGACGGACGAAAAAAAGCCAGCCGCGGTCGAAACCGGGGCTGGCTTTCCAGGTCGGCGGCGGGGCGTCGGAGACGCCATGCACGCCGGATACTTCGTTTTTAGAACTTGTGACGCAGGCCGAGCGCGACGATTTCCTGCGAGCTCTTGCCGGCGATGCCGTACGAACCGACCGACGCTTGCGCATCGCTGCCGTCGGCGTTCTTGCCGCTTGCGTGCTGGTATGCGCCAACCAGGTAGATATCCGTACGCTTCGACAGCGAGTAGTCCGCGCCGAGCGAAACCTGGTGGTACTTGGCGTTGTTGTCGCCGCTACCCTTCGTGTAGATGTAGCCGACGCCCAGCAGCAGCGGTGCCGATGCCTGGTACGTGACGAATCCGCGACCCGTGTTGTACTTCTGGTTCGTACCGAACGTCGAGGCGCCGTCCGACTTGTACTGAGCGTTGCTGTAGCCGGCACCGACCGTCACCGGGCCGAATGCGTATTGGGCGGCCACTTGCGCGATGCCGATCGACGTCGACGACGTGAACGCGTTGTTGATGAAGGTCGTGCCCGTGTCGCCGTCGAAGATTGCGTCGGACGTACCGGTCCAGCCGGTGCGCTTGCCGGCCGTGAGCGCCGATGCGTTGTTCGCGTGGAAGTAACCTGCGGCCACGCCGAGCGGGCCATTGTTGTAGGCTGCGGCTGCGGCCCACGTCTGACCCTTGCCGGTCGAGCCGGCGACGCCGCCGAGTGCGTACAACGCTTCGACCTGCAGGCCTGCCCAGACCGGCGACGTGTACTTGATCGCGTTGCTGACGCGCAGGCTGTTGTCGTTGTTGTCGACGTCG
This sequence comes from Burkholderia sp. BCC0397, assembly GCF_902832865.1. Lineage (NCBI taxonomy): Bacteria > Pseudomonadati > Pseudomonadota > Betaproteobacteria > Burkholderiales > Burkholderiaceae > Burkholderia > Burkholderia sp. BCC0397. The sequence continues at coordinate 577,337 of NZ_CADFDL010000001.1, forward strand.
CCCGGCGTGGCGAACACGCTGCCGAAGTAGTTGTCAGCCGTGACTGCCTGAACCAGGTCGACGAGCGGGTCGTACTGGCGACCCAGCGTCAGCGTACCGTATTGATCGCTTTGCAGGCCGACGAAAGCCTGGCGACCGAACATGCGGCCACCCTGGCCCAGCGTGCCCGATGCCGAGTTGAAGCCGTTTTCCAACTGGAAGATCGCCTTCAGGCCGCCACCGAGGTCTTCGGAACCCTTCAGGCCGAAGCGGCTGCCTTGCAGGTTGCCGCTACCCATCGACCACGAATTGTTACCTTGACCGGCGTTACCGTGAACGTACGTGATCGACGTGTCGATCACGCCGTAGAGCGTCACGCTCGACTGAGCCTGAGCAGCACCAGCGGCGCCCAGCAGGGCGAGCGAGAGGGTCGAGAGAGCAAGTTTCTTCATCGTTGAGTTTCTCCACGCAAGTGATTCATCGTTATTTGTTGCGGATTGGAGAATAGCTCAGTGCCATACACGCAAGAAAGCTTAAAAAATAAAGTGTCTCGAAAAGGTAACAGCGGGAAAAAGTCTATATATATCAAGCACATCAGAAACTGTTCCTGTTTTTGAAATAGTTGACAATTGCTGCGCCGCGATTGTTTCAATAGTTGACACGCATGTCGGTAGATCTCCTGTTTCGGCCCGTTGCAGCAGGGAAACGAGGGTGTGCAAACGTTTGCGGTTGCAGGTGCTTGCGCGCCGACGTGTCAAGCAAGCGCCGACGCCGCGCGAAGGCGCGGCGGACAGCGGGGTTGCAAAGGTGCGGGGGGTGTGCCGGGCGCGCGCGAGATCGATGCGCGGCCGTTTTCAGCGGGCGGGTCAATCAGTCGTCGCGCGGGCGATTCTCGGCTTGACCGGCTTGATCGGCTTGATGAGCGGCTTGAGCGGACGTGGTCGGCGCCGAATGCTCGGCCGTCCGATGCGCGTTGCCGCGGGCCGCCGCGAATTCCGCGCCGAGCAGCAGCACGAGCGCGGAGAAGTACAGCCACATCAGCAGGACCGCGAACGATCCGGCCGCGCCGAACGCACTCGCGGTGCCCGCACGCGCGAGATACAGCGCGAACAGCTTCTTGCCGCCGGAGAACAGGATCGCCGACACGATGCCGCCGATCGCAGCGTCGCGCCACGCGACGCGTGCATCGGGCAGGAATTTCATCAACGATGCGAATGCGGCCGCGAGCACCGCGATGCCGACGAAGAACTGCACGAGGTTCGTGACGACCACGTACGGCGAATCGCCGAGCAGCCAGGTGCCGATGAAGGTGATCGCGGTGTCGAGCACGAGCGACACGATCAGCAGGAACGCGACGCCCAGCACGAGCCCGAACGAGATCAGCCGCACCCGCACCAGCCCGAGCATGCTCGACCAGCGGCTTTCGGTGGCCGGCCAGATCACGCTGAGCGCCGCGCTGAGCGACGCGAACGTGGCCGACGCGCCGATCGCGAGCGCGGCGAACGAGATCAGCGTGGCGAGGCCGCCGCGCTCGCCCGCGCGGTGCGCGTTCTGCACGATCGTCTGGATGCTGGCCGCCGCGTCGTCGCCGATCAGCTGGTGCGCCTGTTCGAACACCTGGCCGCGCGCGGCGTCGTCGCCGTAGAACCAGCCGGCCACCGCGATCACCATCACGAGGGTCGGCGCGAGCGAGAACGCGGAGAAAAACGCGATGCCCGCGGCCATCGCGGAGCAGCGGTCGGACGAGAAGCGCTTGAATGCGGTGAGGGCCCAGTTGGCCTGCTGCTGGGCGAGACGGGTGGCTTCGGAAGTGATCTGTCGTTTCATGACGGTTCGGTTGCGCGCGGAACGCGGATCATCGCAGAGTTGATCACACAAATCGGTATTGATCCGAGGATTCGATCATAGTTGCCTGAACTGTCTATAATTCCTTTCAGTTGCACCCACCCCACAATAACGCCGAGACCGCCATGCTACAAATGTCCCGGCGCCAGTTCCTGAAGGTGACGGCCACGTCGCTTGCCGGATCGAGTCTTGCCCTGATGGGCTTTTCTCCGTCCGAAGCGCTGGCCGAGGTCCGACAGTACAAACTGGCGCGCACCGTCGAAACGCGCAACACCTGTCCTTACTGTTCAGTAGGTTGCGGCATCCTGATGTACAGCCTCGGCGACGGCGCGAAGAATGCGCAGCCGAGCATCATCCACATCGAGGGCGATCCCGACCACCCCGTCAATCGCGGCACGCTGTGCCCGAAGGGCGCGAGCCTGATCGACTTCATCCACAGCCCGAACCGCCTGACGCATCCCGAGTATCGTGCGCCCGGCTCGGACAAGTGGGAACCCATCTCGTGGAACGACGCGCTCGACCGCATCGCGAAGCTGATGAAGGCCGACCGCGACGCGAATTTCGTCGAGACGGCCGAAGACGGCGCGAAGGTCAACCGCTGGCTCACGACCGGCATGCTGGCCGCGTCGGCGGGCAGCAACGAGGTCGGCTACCTGACGCACAAGACCATCCGCAGTCTCGGGATGCTCGCATTCGACAATCAGGCGCGTGTCTGACATGGCCCGACGGTGGCAGGTCTTGCCCCGACGTTTGGCCGTGGAGCGATGACGAACCATTGGGTCGACATCAAGAACGCGGACGTGATTCTCGTGATGGGCGGCAATGCAGCCGAGGCCCATCCGTGCGGTTTCAAGTGGGTGACGGAGGCGAAGGCGCACCGCAAGGCGCGGCTGATCGTCGTCGACCCGCGCTTCACGCGTACGGCCTCGGTGGCCGATTACTACGCGCCGATCCGCACCGGCACCGATATCGTCTTCCTGGGCGGCATCATCAATTATCTGCTGACGAACGACAAGATCCAGCATGAGTACGTGAAGAACTACACGGACTTCTCGTTCATCGTGCGCGAGGATTTCGCGTTCAACGACGGCATCTATTCCGGCTACGACGCCGAGAAGCACGCGTACCCGGACAAATCGAGCTGGGACTACGAGCGCGGCGACGACGGGTTCGTGAAGGTCGATCCGACGCTGCAGCATCCGCGCTGCGTGTACAACCTGCTGAAGCAGCACTACGCGCGCTATACGGCAGATATGGTCCAGCAGGTCTGCGGCACGCCGAAGGACAAATTCCTGAAGGTGTGCGAGATGCTCGCGACCACGGCCGTGCCCGGCCGCGCCGGCACGATCCTGTACGCGCTCGGCTGGACCCATCACTCGGTCGGCGCGCAGATGATCCGCACCGGCGCGATGGTGCAGCTGCTGCTCGGCAACATCGGCATCGCCGGCGGCGGGATGAACGCGCTGCGCGGTCACTCGAACATCCAGGGGCTGACCGACCTCGGGCTGATGTCGAACCTGCTGCCGGGCTACATGACGCTGCCGATGCAGGCCGAGCAGGACTTCGACGCGTACATCAAGAAGCGCGTGCAGCTGCCGTTGCGGCCGAACCAGCTGAGCTACTGGAAGAACTACAAGGCGTTCCACGTCAGCTTCATGAAGTCGTGGTGGGGCGATGCGGCCACCGCCGAGAACAACTGGGCCTACGACTACCTGCCGAAGCTGGACAAGCAGTACGACCTGCTGCAGGCGATCGAGCTGATGAATGCCGGCAAGATGAACGGCTACATCTGCCAGGGCTTCAATCCGCTCGCGGCGGCGCCGTCGAAGGTGAAGACGGCGGCCGGCCTCGCGAAGCTGAAGTGGCTCGTGATCATGGATCCGCTCGCGACCGAGACGTCCGAGTTCTGGAAGCATCACGGCGACTACAACGACGTCGATGCATCGAAGATCCAGACCGAGGTGTTCCGTCTGCCGACCACCTGCTTCGCGGAGGAAAACGGCTCGCTCGTGAGTTCGAGCCGCGTGCTGCAGTGGCACTGGAAGGGCGCCGAGCCGCCGGGCGAAGCGAAGAGCGACCTCGAGATCATGTCGGGGCTGTTCCTGCGCATGCGCAAGCTGTACCAGAAGGACGGCGGCAAGTATCCGGACCCGATCGTGAACCTGACCTGGCCGTACGCGAACCCGGAAAGCCCGACGCCCGAAGAACTGGCGATGGAGTTCAACGGGAAAGCGCTCGCCGATCTGCCCGATCCGAAGGATCCGGCGAAGACGCTCGCGAAGAAGGGCGAGCAGCTCGCCGCGTTCGCGCAACTGAAGGACGACGGCACGACCGCGAGCGGCTGCTGGATCTTCTGCGGCGCGTGGACGCAGGCCGGCAACCAGATGGGACGGCGCGACAACTCCGACCCGACCGGCATCGGCCAGACGCTGAACTGGGCGTGGGCGTGGCCGGCGAACCGGCGGATCCTGTACAACCGCGCATCGTGCGACGTCGCCGGCAAGCCGTTCGACCCGACCCGCAAGCTGATCGGCTGGAACGGCAGCGCGTGGAAGGGCGTCGACGTGCCGGACTTCAAGGCGGACGAACCGCCCGAAAACGGGATGGGGCCGTTCATCATGAACCCGGAAGGCGTCGCGCGCTTCTTCGCCCGCGCGGGGATGAACGAAGGTCCGTTCCCCGAGCACTACGAGCCGTTCGAGACGCCGCTCGGCGCGAACCCGCTGCACCCGAACAACCCGCAGGCGCTGAACAACCCGGCCGCCCGCGTGTTCCCGGACGACCGCGCGTCGTTCGGCAAGGTGGCGGAATTCCCGCACGTGGCGACGACGTACCGGCTGACCGAGCATTTCCACTACTGGACCAAGCATGCGCGGCTGAACGCGATCATCCAGCCCGAGCAATTCGTCGAGATCGGCGAAGACCTCGCGAAGGAAGTCGGCGTCGCGCATGGCGAGCGCGTGAAGGTGTCGTCCAAGCGCGGCTACATCGTCGCGGTCGCCCTCGTCACGAAGCGGATCAAGCCGCTGACGGTCGACGGCAAGAAGGTCCAGACGGTCGGCATCCCGTTGCACTGGGGCTTCAAAGGTCTGACGAAGCCCGGCTATCTCGCCAATACCCTGACTCCGTCCGTGGGCGACGGCAACTCCTATACACCGGAATTCAAGTCGTTCCTGGTGAAGGTCGAAAAGGCGTAAGGGGAAAGAGATGGCATTGCAATCGCTGGATATCAAGCGCGTCTCGGCCACCACGACGCCACCGCCCACGGTGCGCGAACCGGTGACCGGGAGCGTCGCGAAGCTGATCGACGTATCGAAGTGCATCGGCTGCAAGGCATGCCAGACGGCATGCATGGAGTGGAACGACCTGCGCGACGAAGTCGGCACCAACGTCGGCGTGTACGACAACCCGGCCGATCTGTCGGAGCACTCGTGGACGGTCATGCGGTTCTCCGAATACGAGAACCCGGCGGGCGACCTCGAGTGGCTGATCCGCAAGGACGGCTGCATGCACTGCGAGGATCCGGGCTGCCTGAAGGCGTGTCCGTCGCCCGGCGCGATCGTGCAGTACAACAACGGGATCGTCGATTTCCACGAGGAGAACTGCATCGGTTGCGGCTATTGCGTGACCGGTTGCCCGTTCAACGTGCCGCGGATTTCGAAGAAGGATCATCGCGCGTACAAGTGCACGCTCTGTTCCGACCGCGTCGCGGTCGGCCAGGAACCGGCCTGCGTGAAGACCTGCCCGACCGGCGCGATCGTGTTCGGCACCAAGGAGGACATGAAGCAGCACGCGGCCGAGCGGATCGAGGACCTGAAGGAGCGCGGCTTCGAGCATGCGGGGCTGTACGACCCGCAGGGCGTCGGCGGCACGCACGTGATGTACGTGCTGCATCACGCGGACAAGCCGTCGCTGTACCACGGGCTGCCCGACAATCCGTCGATCAGCCCGATGGTGAAGCTGTGGAAGGGCATCGCGAAACCGCTCGCGGTCGCGGGCCTCGCGCTGACCGCGCTGGCCGGGTTCTTCCACTACGTCCGCGTCGGTCCGAACGAGGTGAGCGACGAAGAGGAATCGGCCGCGCGCGACGAAGCGCGACGCATCAAGGAGGACGCGAAATGAACCACGACGACCCCAACCTGATCGTCCGCTACACGCCGAACGAGCGCACGAACCACTGGATCACCGCGATCACGTTCGTGCTGCTCGCGCTGTCCGGGCTCGCGCTGTTTCATCCGTCGATGTTCTGGCTCACCGCGCTGTTCGGCGGCGGCCAGTGGACGCGGATCCTGCATCCGTTCGTCGGCCTCGTGATGTTCGTGTCGTTCGCGATTCTCGTGGTGCGCTTCTGGCACCACAATGCGCTCGATGCGGACGACCGGCAGTGGCTGAAGCAGATCGGCGACGTGCTGACCAACCAGGAAGACAAGCTGCCGCCGGTCGGGCGCTATAACGCCGGGCAGAAGCTGCTATTCTTCACGCTGGTGGCGTGTCTGCTGCTGCTCCTGCTGTCGGGAATCGTGATCTGGCGGCGCTACTTCTCGTTCTACTTCCCGATCGGGGTGATCCGCGCGGCCGCTGTCGTGCATGCCGTGGCGGCCTTCGTGCTGATCGCGAGCATCATCGTGCACATTTACGCGGCGTTGTGGGTGAAGGGTTCGATCGGCGCGATGGTGCGCGGCACCGTCACGCTGGGCTGGGCCCGCAAGCATCACCCGAAGTGGTTCCGTGAAAGCGTGAAGTAACGCAGCGGAGCGGGGCGGTACGCCGATTGCGGCGGGCTGCCCCGTCAGCCGTCGGAACCGCCCGAAGCGCCGACTTGTCGGCGCTTGTTTTTTTGGAAGATATTTTCGTGACACAACGCATTCTGGAGCCGACCGAGATCTCGGCACTCGATCATTCGGCCATTCCGCGCTTTCGGCTGCCGGAGCGCGCGACCGCGTTCGCGGCGCGTGCCGCACGGCTGCGCAAGCTTGCCGACCTGAACCCGATCAGCGGCTACCTGCGGCTGATGGCCACCGTCGCCGACGCGCAACACGCGACGCTGCAGACGCTGGAGCTGCCGCTGCCGTCGAAGGAAGCGATCGCACGCGCGCAGGAACATTCGATGCCGCTCGTGCCGGCGCTCGACGGCGAGCGCGATGCGCGCTGGCGCGCCGTGCTGTATGAACTGCTCGATCGCGTCGAAAGCGCCGGGCTCGTCAATCCGCAGCTCGCGAAGCTGCTCGACCGGCTGCGCCTCATGGCGCCCGCCGAGCTCGACGCGCAGGCCGATGCGATCCTCGCGCTGCGCTTCGCCGAGGTCGACCCGGCCACCGCGCCGTTCCTGATGGCCGCGCTGCAGGTCGCGTGGACGGACCTCGCGAGCCGCGTGACGCCGGCCGATGTCCCGTATCTCGACCAGCCGGGGCTGTGCCCGGTGTGCGGCACGCATCCGGTCGCGAGCGTCGTGCGGGTCGGCGGCCCGTACCAGGGCTACCGTTTCCTGCAGTGCGGGCTGTGCACGACCGAGTGGCACATGGTGCGCACCAAGTGCTCGCACTGCGATTCGACGAAGGGCATCGCGTATCACGGGATCGAAGGCGGCAGCGAAGCCGTCAAGGCCGAATCGTGCGACGAATGCAAGACCTATCGCAAGATCGGCTATCAGGAGAAGGACTACGAGTTCGAGCCGCTGGCGGACGATCTCGCGAGCCTCACGCTCGATCTGCTGATGAACGAGGCCGGCTACCAGCGTAGCTCGCCGAACCCGCTGCTGTGGCCGGACGTGTCGCGGGAAGCGGATTGACGGCACGGGGCCGGGGCGGTGCGCGAGCGCGGCCCCGGCCGACTGCGAAGCATGAGACTGGAGCCACAACGACGTGACCGAACCGGGTGTGAATGAATTGAATGCGGTGCTGGCGCGCGTGCCGTCGGTCGAGCGCGTGCTGTCGTCGGCGCCGTTGCAGCCGCTCGTCGCGGACTATGGCCGCACGCGCGTGCTCAATGCCGTGCGCGCCGAACTGGAACGCTGGCGCACGGCCGCGCAGCACGATCCCGCGGCGGCCGAGCCGCTCGACGAGCCGCGCATCGCCGCTGCCGTCGCGCACACGTTGGCCGCGCAGAGCGCGGGCGCGGTGCGGGCCGTGTTCAACCTGACCGGCACCGTGCTGCACACGAACCTCGGGCGCGCGCTGCTGCCCGACGACGCGGTGCGTGCCGTGGTCGACGCGCTCACGCGGCCCGTCAACCTCGAATTCGATCTCGCCACCGGCCGCCGCGGCGATCGCGACGACCTGATCGATGCTCTGCTGTGCGAACTGACGGGCGCGGAAGCCGCGACCGTCGTCAACAACAATGCGGCGGCCGTGCTGCTGACGCTGTCGGCGCTTGCGACGAAGCGGGAAGTGATCGTGTCGCGCGGCGAGCTGGTCGAGATCGGCGGGGCGTTCCGCATTCCCGACATCATGAGCCGTGCCGGCGCGAAGCTGCGCGAGGTCGGCACGACCAACCGCACGCATCTGCGCGACTACGCGGACGCGATCGGCCCGCGCACGGCGCTGCTGATGAAGGTGCACTGCAGCAACTACGCGATCAGCGGCTTCACGAAGGAGGCGACGCTCGCCGAACTCGCGCCGCTCGCGCGCGAGTGCGGCGTGCCGGTCGCCGTCGATCTCGGCAGCGGCACGCTGGCCGATCTGTCGCAATGGGGCCTGCCGCATGAGACGACCGTGCAGGAAACCGTCGCCGCCGGCGCAAACGTTGTCACGTTCAGCGGCGACAAGCTGCTCGGCGGCCCGCAGGCCGGCCTGATCGTCGGCGACCGCGCGCTCATCGCGAAGATCAAGAAGCATCCGCTCAAGCGTGCGCTGCGCGTCGGCAAGCTGACGCTCGCGGCGCTCGAACCCGTGCTGCGCCTGTACCAGTCGCCCGAATTCCTGCGCGAACGCCTCACGACGCTGCGCTTGCTGACGCGCCCGCAGCGCGAGATCGCCGAAGCGGCCGAACGTGTGCGTCCTGCGGTGCAGGCTGCGTTCGGCAGCGGTTTCGACGTGACGGTCGAGCCGATGTTCAGCCAGATCGGCAGCGGCGCGCTGCCGGTCGACCAGTTGCCGAGCGCCGGGCTCGTCGTGCGCGCGTCGGACGGCAAGCGCAGCGGCCGCGCGCTCGCGCAGCTCGAGAAACGGCTGCGCGAATGGCCGCGCCCGGTGATCGGCCGCATCGCAGACAACGCGCTGCGGCTCGACCTGCGCTGCCTCGAAGCGGCCGACGAAGCGGCGTTCGTCGCGCAATGCGTGCCGCTCGCGGGGCCGGCCGCATGATCGTCGGGACCGCGGGGCACATCGACCACGGCAAGACCACGCTCGTGCGCGCGCTGACGGGCGTCGACACCGATCGCCTGAAGGAAGAGAAGGCGCGCGGCATCTCGATCGAGCTCGGCTACGCGTATACGCCGCTCGACAACGGCGACGTGCTCGGCCTGATCGACGTGCCGGGTCACGAGAAACTGATTCATACGATGGCGGCCGGTGCGTGCGGCATCGATTTCGCGCTACTCGTGATTGCCGCCGACGACGGCGTGATGCCGCAAACGCGCGAGCACCTCGCGATCCTGCAACTGCTCGGCGTCACGCATGGCGCCGTCGCGCTGACGAAATGCGATCGCGTCGATGCCGCGCGCGTTGCCGAGGTGCGCGACGAGATCGCCGCGTGGCTGCACGACTCGACGCTGGCCGGCGTGCCGATCTTCGAAACGCGTGCGACGGTGTCCGACGATCCGGGCGTCGCCGCGTTGAAGCAGCACCTGGCCGACGCGGCGATCGCGTGGCGCACGCGTCGCGACGACGGGCTGTTCCGGCTCGCGGTCGATCGCGTATTTACGCTCGCCGGGCAGGGCACCGTCGTGACGGGTACCGCGTTCGCGGGCCGCGTCGCGACCGGCGACACGCTCGCGATCGTGCGCACGGGCGGCACGGCACGCGTTCGTAGCATCCATGCGCAGAACCGGCCGGTCGAGGCCGGCCGCGCGGGCGAGCGTTGCGCGCTGAACCTGGCCGGCGTCGACAAGACCGACGTCGAGCGCGGCGACACCGTCGCCGATGCGCGGCTCGTCGCGACGTCGCCGCGTCTGGACGTCGAGCTGACGCTGCTCGTGGACGCCGGGCTGACGCTGACGCACTGGGCGCCGCTGCACGTGCATCTCGGCACGCTGCATCGTGTGGCCCATGTTGCGCTGCTCGACGGCGACACGCTCGCGGCCGGCCAGCGGATGCGCGTGCAACTGGTGTTCGACGAGCCGGTGTTCGCGCTGCCGGGCGACCGCTTCATCGTCCGTAATCCGCAGGCGACGCGTACCGTCGGCGGCGGCCGGGTGCTCGATCCGTTCGGGCCGGCCCGCAAGCGCCGAACGCCTGCGCGCCGCGCGTGGCTCGATGCGCTCGCGGCGTGGCTCGACGAAGGGCGCATCGATGCGCTGCTCGCGCAGGCGCCGCTCGGCATTGCGCGCGCGACGCTCACGCATCTGACGGGATACGCACCCAATGCGCTGGCGTTGCCTGGCGATGCGCTGGCAATCGGGCAACGCGATGCCGCGGCGAACGAAGGCGCGGTGATTTCGCATGCGCACTGGCGTGCGTTGCAGACGCGGGCGATCGAGACGCTGCGCGCGTACCACGAGCGCATGCCCGACGAGCAGGGGCTCGACGCCGCACGCCTGCGGCGGATGGCTGCGCCGCTCGTCGGCGATGCGCTGTGGCGCGCGCTCGTCGAGGCGCTGGTGGCGGGCGGCGAAGTCGCGCGCAGCGGGCCGTGGCTGCATCTGCCGTCGCATTCGGTGAGCCTCGAGCCGCGCGAGGAAGCGCTGGCGCAGCAACTGCTGCCGCTGATCCACGCGGGGCGCTTCGATCCGCCGTGGGTGCGCGACCTGGCCCGCGACACGGGCGCGGCCGAGGACGCGGTGCGCACGCTGCTGCGCAAGCTCGCGCGGCGCGGCGACGTGCACCAGGTCGTGCGCGACCTGTTCTATCACGCGGACGTCGCACGCGAACTGGCGGAACTGGTCGCGCATCTCGCGCCGTCGCGCGGCGGCGGGCTCGATGCGGCGACGTTCCGCGACGCGACGGGGCTCGGTCGCAAGCGCGCGATCCAGATTCTCGAGTTCTTCGATCGGGTTGGGTATACTCGCTTCCACCGCGATCTTCACTACCTGCGGCCTGACAGCGGTTGGGTGGGTATTCAGGCGTAGGCGCTCGTTGTTCTTCGGTTTCTTCTCCCACGGAAGGCATTCGTATCCGGTGGTACGGCTGGACTTCAAATCCAGTTGGGGGTGTCAGACACTCCCGGGTAGGTTCGACTCCTGCTGCCTTCCGCCACACAAGGGTTTCCGGGCATTCCGCTAACGGATCGCGGACATGTTTGAATCATGGCCCTCAAGACAGGCTTGCCCTTCCTTGCGCAAAGATCCTGTCAGGTGACGCAATTCGTCCAGCAGTTTGACGGCGGGCGCGGGTAGCGTGCGTCGCCGGCGCCGGAACGCCGTCAAAGTGCGTTGCGCATCCAGGCCTTCAATATCCAGGGCGTCGATGACGCCGGCTTTGCTTTCAGTGTCGTACGTCGATTCAGCCATCCACGAGACAAAGCCGCATCGCGCTACGAGGCTTTTGAGCACGGTCGCTGCGGCCCGCTCCCGTGCTGGCGCTCATTTCGGCTCTCTACAGATCGGCAACTCGATTTCGAATGTTTTCGACGCGGTATCGGCCGCTACATCGCCGCTCCATACAGATGATGTGCGTCGGTCAGTGCATCCGCGACGAGTTCCAGGCCGTCCCGGCATTGCTCCCGGTCCTGCGGCCCGCCGAGGCAGATGCGGATCGCCGCCGGCGGGTCGCCGTCCGTCGAAAATGCCGCGCTCGCCACGGCGGCGACGCTCCGACTCCGCAGATGCTGCGCCAGATCCGGTGCGGTCCACAGGCACTCGCGCGGAATCGGCAACCAGAGATGGAAACCGTCGGGGTGCGCATCGAAAGGCCATGCGCCGAGAACCCGGCCTGCAATCGCCTGCCGTGCATGCGCCTCCGATCGAATCGCGGTCAGCATCTCGCTCGCCGTGCCGTCGTTGATCCATTGAGTGGCCAGCAGCATCGTGAACGGGCTCGGCATCACGGTCGTGGCGCGCAATGCGCCGGCGACACGCTGTGCTTCGCGCACCGTCGGCGCCAGCAGGTAGGCGATGCGCAACCCGGCGCCGAAGTTCTTCGACATGCCCGTCACGTAGTAGGTCAGTTCGGGCGCCAGCAACGCCAGCGGTGGCGGCGCGCTCTGCGGCAGCATCGCATAGGCGTCGTCCTCGATGATGGGCACGTTGTAGCGCAGCGCGATATCGGCCAGTGCTTCGCGGCGTCTGAACGGTATCGTGAGCGTGCTCGGGTTCTGCAGCGTGGGGTTGCAGTACAGCGCGGCAGGCCGTCCGCTTTTGCAGAGCGATTCGAATGCGTGCGGCAACGGACCGTCGTCGTCCCGTGGCAACGGCTGCAACTGCACGCCCAGTTGCGATGCAATTGCCTTGATGCCGGGGTAAGCGAGCGAATCGAGGCAGATCGCGTCGCCGCGGCGCGCAAGCGTGGAGACGAGCGCGACGAGGGCGCTGTGGATGCCCGGGCAAACGAGCACGGTATCGCCACTGCATCCGGGCAGGCGATTGGCCAGCCACGCGCGGCCGGCGGCGCGATCAGCCGGTGTGCCGCCGAAATCCTGGTATCGCATGAGCTGGTAAGGATCGGCGCCATTGAACAATGCCGCTGCCGATTGTTGCAGCCGCCTGGCCATCTCGGGCGGCTCGGGCGGCATGTTCATCGACATCTCGATGCTGCTCCCGCCCGACAGCGGAATCGTTCGCGTCGGGCCGCGCACGAACGTGCCGCTTCCTGCGCGCGTATCGAGCAAGCCGCGTCGGCGGGCTTCCGCATAAGCGCGGGCCACCGTCGTGTAGTTGAGGTTCAGCGCACCGGCGAGATCGCGCAGCCCGGGCAGGCGCTCGCGTGGTTTCAGACGGCCCGCGGCGAGATCTTCCTCGATGAGGTCGGGGATCAGCAGGTACGCCGGTTTCCTGCTTTCCAATAGTCGCTTCGACCAATGATGGATGGCGTAATCCATACCTGTTTCCATTTGACGGTTCATCAAAACGTTAGCATCACGCATTAATAGAAAAATATAGATATCGCCGTTTTGCAGCCGGATGATCGCATTGATCGCATCGTGTATCGGATTGATGCATCGATGCACGGTCGATGCGCACGAACCCCTGCCTGCTGCATCAGTCCGGTGCGCTGGACGGTCGTTTCCCGTCCGAGCCCGATCCGGTCACGCAAGGATCGGACCGACGGAATCGGCATTGATCGATTGAATGATTGGAGAGTGATTGCATCGGGTCGAGGCCTGGTTGGCATATGCGTTGCGTTGATGAGTTCGCCCGGATTCGAGAGCGTTCGGGAACATCACTCAACTCATTCTCAAACGGAGCGTGCCATGCCCGCAGTCAATCAGCCTCTGCACAAGAAAGGAGATTTCCTCGTCGATTACGAGGAAAAAGTGTTCGAAGACGTCAAGGCGGAACCGGGCGAGAAGGCGCTCGTGACGTTCCACACGGTTGCGTTCGAGGGATCGATCGGCTTCGTGAACCTGCTGCAGGCGACGCGCCTGCAACGCAAGGGGTTCGACACGTCGGTGCTGCTCTACGGCCCCGGCGTGACGCTCGGCCTGCAGCGCGGGTTTCCGACGCTCGGCGACGAGGCGTTTCCCGGTCACCTGAACTTCAACAAGCAACTCGTCAAGTTCATGGAAGAGGGCGGGAAGGTCTACGCGTGCCGCTTTGCGCTGCAGGCGCTGTACGGGCACGGCGAGGCGTCGCTGATCGAGGGCATCCGACCGATCAATCCGCTCGACGTGCTGGATATCCAGCTGCTTCACCGCAAGGAGAACGCGCTGGTCATCCATACCTGGACCGTTTGATCGAATGACGGGTGCCATCATGTCCGACAAACGCATCGTCCGGGCGGCAGCCGTCCAGATCGCTCCCGATCTGGAACGGGCCGGCGGGACGCTCGACAAAGTCTGCGCGGCGATCGACGAGGCCGCCGGCAAGGGCGTCCAGCTGATCGTCTTTCCCGAAACATTCGTACCGTACTACCCGTACTTCTCGTTCGTGCGGGCGCCGGTCGCGTCCGGCACCGATCACATGCGGCTCTACGAGCAGGCCGTCGTGGTGCCCGGCCCGGTGACGCATGCGGTCGCCGAGCGCGCACGTCTGCACGGCATGGTGGTCGTGCTTGGCGTGAACGAGCGCGACCACGGCAGCCTGTACAACACGCAGCTGATCTTCGACGTGGACGGACGCCTCGCGATGAAGCGCCGCAAGATCACGCCGACGTTTCACGAGCGGATGATCTGGGGACAGGGCGACGCGGCCGGGCTCAAGGTTGCGCAGACCGGTGTCGGACGGGTCGGTGCGCTCGCCTGCTGGGAGCACTACAACCCGCTCGCCCGTTATGCGCTGATGACGCAGCACGAGGAAATTCATTGCAGCCAGTTCCCCGGCTCGCTGGTGGGCCCGATCTTCGCGGAACAGATCGAAGTCACGATCCGCCACCACGCGCTGGAATCGGGCTGCTTTGTCGTCAACGCGACCGGCTGGCTGACGGATGCCCAGATCGAGTCGATCACGGACGATCCGAATCTGCAGAAGGCCCTGCGCGGCGGATGCAATACCGCGATCGTGTCCCCGGAGGGCCAGCATCTGGTCGAGCCGTTGCGCTCGGGCGAAGGGATGGTGATCGCCGATCTGGACATGTCGCTGATCACCAAGCGCAAGCGAATGATGGATTCGGTCGGCCACTATGCCCGTCCGGAACTGCTGAGCCTTGCCATCAACGATCGGCCGGCGACGACGGTGACCCCGATGGGGATCAGCGGGTCGGCCGCCCGCGACTTCGAGGGAAACTGCCATGAGCGCGAACGCGAAACCGTCGGTGCAGAGCCGGCAATTGATGACTGAACTGCAGTCGGTCGGGCTGCGCCTCGCGGACCCGCGGGTTGGCGCCGCGAGCCGGCGCGGCGGCGCGGGGCCGTCCGATCACAAGGCCGTGACGGTCGACGGCGTGACCATCATGGTCCCGGTGCACACGAGCACCGCGTGGGAGTCGCCGTTCGTCGCGGCGGAGCCCGACGCGGCGGGCGTCAGCCTGCTCTCGCGCGGCACCATCCCGATCGCGAGCATCAGCTTTCCGTCGAACCCGCGCTTCTACGCATTGCAGACACTGGAGGGCGTACCGTATTCGCACATCGCGACGCTGCATGGTGCCGACGTGCTGGCGACCACGGTGTTGCAGACCTGCATTCGCTACGAGAGCCGGCGCAAGACCTGCCAGTTCTGCTCGATCGGCCAGTCGCTGGCAGCCGGCCGGACGATCGCCCGCAAGACGCCTGAACAACTCGCGGAGGTGGCGCGTGCGGCGGTCCTGCTCGACGGCGTCAAGCACATGGTCTTGACGACCGGCACGCCGCCGACGCCGGATCGCGGCGCCCGCGTGCTGTGCGAAAGCGCGTTCGCGATCAAGGCGGCCGTCGATCTCCCGATCCAGGCGCAATGCGAGCCGCCCGACGACGACGGCTGGTTCGACCGGATGAAGGCAAGCGGGATCGATACGCTGGGCATGCATCTGGAGGCCGTGACGCCGGCCGTGCGCGAACGGATCATGCCGGGCAAGGCGAGCGTGCCGTTGTCCCGGTATATGGCGGCATTTCGCGCGGCCGTCGCGGTGTTCGGCCGCGGACAGGTCAGCACGTACATCCTCGCCGGGCTGGGGGACAGCGAGGCTGCGATTCTGGACATGTCGCGCGAGCTGATCGGCCTGGGCGTGTATCCGTTCGTCGTGCCGTTCGTTCCGATCAGCGGCACGCCGCTGGAGAGCCATCCTGCACCGTCGCCGGACTTCATGCGGGCGGTGCTCGCGCCGCTCGGCGCCATGCTGCGCGACGCCGGCATGCGTTCCGCCGACATCAAGGCCGGGTGCGGAAAGTGCGGCGCCTGCTCGTCGCTGTCGACCTACGAGGCGTGACCATGTACTGCGTAGAGATGGGGCTGGCCGACAGCCGCGACACCTACCGTCCTGCCGAATACCGGATCAAATGGGCGGAGCTTCCGTGGGAAATCGATGAAGCACACAAGCTGCGCCGGGCCGTATTCTGCATCGAGCAAGGGATCTTCGTCGGCGACGATCGCGACGATATCGATCGCCACGCGCAATTGCTGGTCGCGGTCAGTTGCTGCGCCGGGCTGCCGGAGCAGGTGGTCGGCACGGTGCGGATTCATGAAACCGTGCCCGGAACCTGGATGGGTTCGCGGCTCGCGGTGCATCCGGCGTTTCGCAGGCAGGGCAGGATCGGCTCGATGCTGATCGCACTGGCCGTCAGCAGCGCCCATGCCGAAGGTTGCGGGACCTTCGTCGCACACGTGCAATCGCAGAACGTGCCGCTGTTTCGTCGGCTTCACTGGGATGCGCTCGGCGAAGAATCGTTATTCGGACGTCCTCATCAACTGATGCAGGCCCAGCTTGCACACTATCCGCCGTGCGGCACGCCGTTCGAGGGTTTCGTCCTGCGGTCGGAGGGGCGGCCATGAATGTCGAGGATCGCATCGCCACGCTGCGCGCAAGCCGCGGCTTCCAGCACAAGCACGACATCTCCGGCGTGGTGGCGTCGCTCGCGGCGGCATTGCCGAATGGCGAACGGGATCTCGCACAGGCGGTGGCACTCGGTGACGACTGCGCGGCGATCCCCGACGCGGACGGCTACCTGCTGTTTGCGATCGAGGGCATGGTCGGCGATTTCGTCGAGTCGATGCCGTGGTTCGCCGGGTACAGCGGCGTGATGGCGAACGTCAGCGACATCTACGCGATGGGCGGGCGGCCGATCGCCGTCGTCGACGCATTGTGGAGCGACGGAATCGACGCCGCGCGGCCGGTGCTTGCCGGGATGGCCGCGGCTGCGTCGGCGTATGGCGTGCCGATCGTCGGCGGCCACAGCAACACGCGCAGCGCGCAGCGGCAACTGGCCGTATCGATCCTGGGCCGGGCGCGCGCGCTGCTGTCGAGCTTCAGCGCGCGGCCGGGCGATCGCCTGATGATGGCGGTCGACCTGCGCGGCGCATTCGAGGAGCCGTATCCGTTCTGGAATGCGTCGGTCGGCGCGCCGCCGGCCCGGCTGCGCGGCGATCTCGAGATGCTGCCGACTTTGGCTGAAGACGGGCTGTGCGATGCCGCGAAGGATATCTCGATGGCGGGCGTGCTCGGTACGGCGCTGATGCTCGTCGAATGCTCGCGCGTCGGCGCGCGGATCGCGCTCGACGCGATCCCGCGTCCTCCCGGCGTCGACTTCGATCGCTGGCTGACGGCCTTTCCGAGCTACGGGTTCCTGATGGCAGCGCGGCCCGCGCATGCCGACGCGATCGTGGAACGCTTCGCGGCGCGCGGACTCGCGTGCGCCGTGATCGGCGATATCGACGCAACGCGCGAGGTCGTCGTCGAAGAGGCGGGCGAAACGGCGGTGCTGTGGGATTTCCGGATCGAGCCGTTCATGACCGGCGTCGGCGGAGGCGTCCGATGAGCGGCGATACGTTGCGCATCGCGCTGCTGACCCACTCGGTCAATCCGCGCGGCGGTGTCGTGCACGCACTCGAACTCGCCAGTGCGCTGCACGAAGCGGGAAGCGACGTCACCGTGTTCGCGCCGGCCGCGCCGGGCGAGACGATGTTCCGCGATGTCCCGTGCCGCGTCGTGCTGGCGCGCGTCGATGGCCATCCGCGCGGCGTCGCGGAAATGGTGCGTGCGCGGATTGCCGCGATCAGGCACGCATTGCTGGCGCACGATGCGGGCGGCTTCGACGTTCTGCATGCACAGGACAGCATCACGGGCAATGCGCTGGCCGAGCTGAGGCAGTCAGGCGCAATAGACGGATTCGTACGGACCGTGCATCACCTCGACGTATTCGACGATCCGCAACTCGAACGCTGGCAGGAACGCGCGTGGCGAGCGGCGGACCAGGTGCTGTGCGTGAGCGCTGCGTGGGCGGCCGCGATGCACAAGACGTTCGGCGTCGACGCAAGCGTAGTGCCCAACGGCGTGGACGTCACCCGGTTCGCTCGCGTGGGCCAGGCGGACATGCAGGCGGTGCGGCAGCGGTTCGGCCTGCACGGCGCGCCGGTTGTCCTGGCGATCGGCGGGATCGAGCAGCGGAAAAACTCGATCGCGTTGCTCGAGGCGTTCGCCCGGCTGCGCGGCACGATGCCCGACGCACGGCTCGTGATCGGCGGCGGCGCGAGCCTGCTCGATCACGACGCCTATGCGCGCCGCTTCGTCGCGCGCGCCGCCGCGCTCGGGCTGGGGATCGGTTTCGACGAACCCGTCGTGCCGACGGGGCCGCTCGACGATGCGGCGCTGGTCGCGCTGATGCACTGCGCCGACGTGGTGTCGATGGTGTCGATCCGCGAGGGATTCGGTCTGGTCGTGCTCGAGGGGCTTGCTTGCGGAAAGCCCGTCGTCGTGTCCGAAATCGAACCGTTTACCGAGTATCTGGACGAGCACGCGTGCGTGTGGGCCAATCCCGCCGATGTGGATTCGATCGCCGACGCGCTGCGCGACGCGCTCTCGCGACGGCGTGCTCCCGATTTCGCCCATGCGGTCCCCGCACTGCTGAACCGCTTCACATGGGAAGCGAGTGCGCGCAAACATCTGGACATCTACCAGGACAGGCTGGCGCAGCGTGCGCGAGCATCGTCCGCCGAGTAAGGAGGCATCATGCCGGTCATGCATTTTCGGGTCCGTTGGCCCGACCAGTCGGAAACCCATTGCTATTCGCCTTCGACCGTGGTGTCGGAATTTTTCACGCCGGACACGCAATACGCGCTCGACGACTTCGTCGAGCGAGCGCGGCGCGCACTGGGTATCGCGTCCGATCGCGTACGCGAGAAATACGGGTTCGCGTGCTCGGCCGCGATGGACGAGCTGGCACGGATCGAAGCGCACGCGGAACGATTTGCGCCGCAGGGCGATGCGACCGTGACCGTCATCGAGCTCGTTTAGGGCGCCCGGCACGCAAGAATCTACTGTCGTCTTCAACCAACATTCAGGAGTGCATCATGTCAAGCGAACCCGTTGTTTCATCCAGCCTCCCGGATATCGATGCCCATCTCGGCGTAGCCGTCATCGGCGGCGGGCAGGCAGGACTGTCGATCAGCTATTACCTGAAGCAGGCAGGTATCGGTCATCTCGTATTCGAAAAGGAGACCGTGACGCACACGTGGCGCAAGCAGCGCTGGGACGCGTTCTGTCTCGTGACACCGAACTGGCAGTGTGCGCTGCCGGGCTATCCGTATCGCGGCGCCGATCCGCACGGCTTCATGACGAAGGACGAGATCGTCGAGTATCTCGACGGCTTCATTCGCAGCGTCGATGCACCGGTGCTGGAACATACCGCCGTCGAACGTGTGACGCGCGACGCGGACGGACGCTATCGCATCGCGACGTCGCGCGGCGCGTACACGGCGGATCGGGTCGTCGTTGCATCGGGCGGCTACCATCGGCCGATCGTGCCGCGGATGGCCGAGCGGTTTCCGGCAACGATCGTGCAGATCCAGTCGTCGGAATACCGGAATCCGGCTGCGTTGCCGGACGGGCCGGTGCTCGTGGTCGGATCGGGACAGTCGGGTGCGCAGATCGCGGAAGACCTCCACCTCGCCGGGCGAAAGGTGTTCCTCGCGGTGGGCGAGGCACCTCGCTGTGCCCGTTTCTACCGGGGCAGGGACGTCGTCGACTGGCTGGCTGACATGCAGTACTACGACATGCCGGTCGATGCGCATCCGCTGCGCGAAGGCGTGCGCGACAACACCAACCACTATGTGACCGGCCGCGACGGCGGGCGCGACATCGATCTGCGCCGCTTTGCCGTCGAAGGGATGGAACTGTACGGCCGGCTGGAGGATTTCACGAACGGGCAGCTGCGATTCTCCGCGGATCTGTCGACGCAGCTCGACAGCGCGGACGATACGTACAACCGGATCAATGCCGGCATCGATGCCCATATCGAGAAGAACGGGATCGCGGCGCCGCCTGCGACGCGCTACGAACCCGTGTGGCGTCCGGCCGGCGAGCGCGCGACGCTCGATCTCGCGGCCAGCGGCATCGCATCGGTCATCTGGTGCATCGGCTTCACCCCGGATTTCAGCTGGCTGGATGCGCCGGTCTTCAACGGTCGCGGCTATCCCGCGCACCGGCGCGGCGTGACGCCGGTTCCGGGGCTCTACTTCGTCGGGCTGCCCTGGCTGTACACGTGGGGTTCGGGGCGATTCTCCGGCGTGGCGCGCGATGCCGCCCATATCGTCGATCAGATCCAGACCGAGATGACGGCCGCGCGGTGCTCGGCCGACAGCCTGGCCGCCTGACGCCGATGCATACCGCCATCCATCGCTATCGGGCCGGCATGCCGCAACTCGCGCACACGGGGCTCGCGGAAAACTGGTTGCTCAAGGAGTGCGGGCAACGTCACTGGGACGCGCTGGCCGCGCATAGCGGCCGCGACGTCCCCGAATTCTTCGACGACGAGGGGCGGCGTGCCTATGCGTCGTTCGTTGCGGTGCGCGTCGACATGAACCGCCGTCACGCGATTCGCGAGAACGACACGTTCGCGCTTCATGTCGCGCTTCACCGGGTCGGCCCGATTCGCCATTTCAGCGAACAGCGGATCCGGTACGGCGACGACGAAGCCGGTATCGTGCGGATGATGTCGACGTTCGTGACGCGCGAGCACGCCGGCAGTAACCGCTCGGTGGTGAAGGCGCGAATGACCGGTGTCGACGGCCGCACCGGACCGGTCCCGGCCGACGCGCTGTCGATGGCGGAACGGGCGAAGAAGCTGCGGGTGCGGGATGCGTCGATCGTGCCGGCGCTCGCCGGCCTCGCGGAGGACGATGGCGCAAGCGTCTCGTTCCTGCCGTGCCCGAACATGGATTTCAATGGTGCGGACCTGCTGTACTTCGCCAGCTTCCAGGCATTCGTCGACCGCGCGGAATGGCAGCATTACCGCTTCGCGCACGCACCGGTGCTGGCGGCGCGTCAACTGTACTTCCACGGCAATCTCGACATCGGCGATGCGTTGACCGTGCGTTTCGTGCGGGCCCGACCCGATGCGGATAGCCTGCTGCACTGGAGCGAAATCGTGCGCGACAGCGACGGGACGAAGATTGCCGACGTGATCACGCAAAAGCGCTGGAGTCGGGCATGAACGAAGCGGCAATCAAGGCGCCGGGCGCCGACGTGGAGAACGTCGCGCGGAACGATCGAGGCGCGCGCACGGTGCCGCTGCGGACACTCTACACGCCGCGCGATCTCGAAGCCGTCGCACACCTCGACGGCATGCCCGGCGCGTGGCCCTATGTACGCGGGCCGTACGCGTCGATGTATACCGATCGTCCATGGACGATCCGGCAATACACGGGGCACGCGGACGCAGTGGATTCCAATCTCGCGCTTCGCACGGCGCTCGAGCAGGGCGCGCAGGGACTGTCCGTGGCATTCGACCTGGCGACGCAGCGCGGCTACGACTCGGATTGCGCCGAGGCGCGGGCCGATGTCGGCGTGGCCGGCGTCGCGATCGATACGGTCGAGGACATGGCGCGGCTGTTCGACGGTATCGCGCTCGACCGCACGACCGTGTCGATGACGATGAATGGCGCGGTCCTGCCGATCATGGCGGCATTCGTCGTGGCCGCCGAGGAGCAGGGCGTGCCGCCCGAGCGGATCGGCGGGACGATTCAGAACGACATCCTGAAGGAGTATATGGTCCGCAATACGTGGATCTTCGAGCCGGCGCCGTCGATGCGGATCGCCGCCGACGTCGCGTTGTGGCTGGCGCGGCATGCGCCGCGCTTCAATGCACTGTCGGTGTCGGGATATCACTTCCAGGAAGCCGGCGCCGATGCCGTGCTCGAACTCGCGTTGACGCTGTCGAACGCGCGGGCGTACGTCGACACGCTGGCCGCACGCGGCATGCCCGCGGATGAAGCCTGCGCCCGTCTGAGCTTCTTCTTCGGCGTCGGCAGCGATTTCTATACGGAAATCGCCAAGCTGCGCGCGGCGCGCCTGCTGTGGGCGGAGATCGCACACGCGTGCGGCGCGCGTTCGCCCCGGGCATGCGCACTGCGCATGCATTGCCAGACATCGGGCTGGTCGCTGACGGCACAGGAGCCGGAAAACAACATCGTTCGCGTGACGGCGCAGGCGATGGCCGCGGCGTTCGGCGGCACGCAGTCGCTGCACACGAATGCGTACGACGAAGCGCTTGCGCTGCCCTCCGCGGCGGCGGCGCGCCTCGCGCGCAACACGCAGCTGATTCTGCAGCACGAAACGGGACTGTGCGACACGGTCGATCCGTGGGCCGGTTCGTACATGATGGAGTCGCTGACGGACGGCATCGCAACCCGCGTGCGCGCTGAGCTGGCTGCGATCGACGCGCAAGGCGGCGTGATCGCCGCGATCGAGTCCGGCTGGGTCAAGCGGCGCTTGCTGCATGCCGCGGCCGCGACGCAGGCGCAGGTCGATTCCGGGCGTCGGACCGTGGTCGGCGTGAACCGTTTCGTCGCGAGCGATCCGACGGACGCGTTCATGGTGCGCGAGACGGACGGCCGTCATGTTCGTGCCGGGCAGGCGCGCCGAATCGCAGCCGTCAAGGCCGCGCGCGATCCGGCGCGGGTGGCGACGGCGTTGCAGCGGCTGGCCGACGCGGCGTGCGACGGCACCGGAAACCTGCTCGCACTGGCGATCGACTGCATGCGGGCACGTGCGACCGTCGGGGAGTGTACGCGCGCGCTGGAATCGGTATGGCCGCGGCATGCCGCGGCGGTGCAAGCGTACGGGGAGGGTGTATACGGCGACCATCGGCGAGGCGATGCCGCATGGCGGGCGGCGAAGGGCCGCGTCGACCGGCTGGCGAAGCGTGCGGGACGCAGGCCGCGCATCGTGATCGCCAAGCTCGGCCAGGACGGACACGACCGCGGTGCGGCCGTCGTCGCTGCCGCGCTCGAGGACGCCGGATTCGACGTCCTTCGCCTGCCGCTTTTTCAGCAACCCGCATCCGTGGCGGCAGCCGCGCAGGCGCATGGCGCCGATATCGTCGGCATTTCGTCGTTGTCGGGCGCTCACCTCGAGCTCGTCGACGGGCTGCTCGACGAACTGGCATTGCATCGCGCCGAGATTCCGGTGGTGCTGGGCGGCATCTTTCCCGCCGCGGATGCGCGACATCTGAAAGCGAAGGGCGTCGCGGCGACTTTCGGACCGGGCACACCGCTCGACGCAATCGTCGAAGCGCTGTGTGCATGTATCGAGCGGGCTCGGTGTGCACATACGGCGGACGGCGCGAGCTGACGCTGGTCGGCCGGCCGTTCGTGCGACAGTAATCGCATCGCGCGAACGAGCGGCTGGGCGCCGCGTCACGCGATTACGGCGACGCCGCCTGCCGCCCGCACGCCTTGGCCGGCATCGAGCACGAACAGCGGATTGATCTTGGCTTCGACGAGCCGCGCGCCGAGCCGAGGCGCCATCCGCGAGAACACGACGAGTGCCGCGGCGAGCGAACGACGCGGTCATCCCGGGTGCGGGCGTGCAGGCTGCCGTGCCGAGGTCGATTCCCCCGTTGATCCCTTTCGAAGCGGCGCCGTGCCGCCGGTCGTCGACGTGACCGGACTGCTTCGCGCGTTGATCCGTTCGTCTTGAGCTTTCCTCGTCGGTACGTCGAGCTTCGCGCAGCCAGCGGTGACGGCGAGACGGGGTACGCGTCGCGTGTCCCGAGCGAGGAAAATCCATCCCTGCCGTGACGGGTCCGCAGAATTTTTCCGATTCGTATCCCGAAGTAAAGACTGGGAATCGCCGAGGCCCGGATCTGGAAGGCAGGAGTATCTTTCGTGCGCGTTGAGATATGTCCCGATTATGCGGCGCGGAAAATTATCCGGATCGCATTATCCAGATGCGATGATTCTTGCGTCGAAACGATATGCCTTGATAATTGAAGAAGTGAAGATTATTGCAATCAAAACGCTGCTGTGGATTGTGCGATTTTCGGAAACGATCAAACTGATTTTTATCTCGTCTTGAGGGTGAAGCGGGCTTGTCAGCCTATCCGGGCGCTGTATCAGGCATCGAGTGGGTGGGCCGCCAGCACCCTCGCACCGCGCGTGACAAGCTATTCGACCCTTAAGTTTTCCCTGCAATCCGTCGAAAATGTAAAGCATTGCAATGTGAAATCGCGGGCTGATTATTTCGGTTGCTGTGCGCGGTTTTATTTGGCAGGATTTTCATCACGTTGCTCGGCGCCAAAAAACGACGCGGTCGATAATTCAATTAACGTAAATGGCACGCTCCGGATGAGCAACGGTTTGACGGAAATATGACAAAAAAGGTGGCGAGGCGGCGAACAGGCGACATCGTTCGCAATTGGTGAATCAATCGCTTGCCCGGCAGCGTCGATGCATCACGCCATCGATCCGGGCGATTCCGACACGGGGCGGTCATGGCGATACTCAAGAACGATGCTTCCGGAGAAGCGTGCCTGCTGCGCGCATATCACGTGTTCGGCCGCGATCCCGCGCGGTGCGACACGGTCATCCGGGACGCCTCGGTGTCCCGGGTCCATGCCCATATCCGCTGGAGCGGCGGGCTGTGGGAACTGCACGATCACAGCAGCAACGGCACGTCGGTATCGGGCGTGCCGTTGCGCGACGGCGAGCACGCGGTGCTGCGACCCGGCGACGTGATCCGGTTCGGCCGGGCCGGTATCGCGCCGTGGCGTGTCGATGTGCTCGACGATCCGGCCGATACGCTGTGGCCGATCCGCGGCGTCGCGCCGCCGATCGTGCTTGCGCCGCGCCAGAGCCTGCCTGCCCGTGCCGCACAACCGGTCACGATCGTCCGGTCTGCGTCCGGCGAATGGCTGTGTGACGACACGTTGCCGCCGCGCGCGCTCCATGACGGCGACGAAGTGTCGACCGGCGAGTGCACGTGGCGCGTGACGCTCGTGAGCTGCGGCTCGACGATGATGCTCGCCGCGCCCGCCGATCCTGCCATCCCGGCGCAACTGCTCGAATTCTTCGTCAGCCGTAACGAAGAGCACGTGCGCACGCTGTTGCACGTGCGCGGCGGCGTGGTCGACCTCGGCGAGCGGGCTCATCACTACAGCCTCGTCACGCTTGCGCGCGCCCGCTCGGCCGACATGCAGGCCGGCTACGACGCCGCCTCGCAAGGCTGGATCGACCTCGACCGGCTGGCGCACATGCTCGGTATCGATGCGTCTCATGTCAACGTGCAGATTCATCGCGCGCGGAGCCAGTTCGCATCGCTGCCGGGGCTCGACGCGGGCCAGCTCGTCGAGCGCCGGCGCGGCAGCGTCCGCTTCGGCGATTTTCCGTTCCGCATCATGCGCGGCGAGCATCTCGAATGCCAGTCGGTGCCGGGCGCGCTGCGTATCGGCGCACCTCGTCCCGCGTCGGGCCCGGTCGTCCATTACTCGTGAGGACGGGAGAACCGGCCGTGTTGCCGACCGTGCTCCGCGCGCCCGTCGTGCCGGGCGCGTCCGAATCGCGGCGGCCCGTCGCGCCGTTCGCCGAGCTTGCCGGCAAGCGGCGCTACCGGCTCGGCCCGCTGCTCGGCGAAGGCGGCAACGGCGTGGTGTTTCGTGCGACCTGCGGAGAAACGGGGCAGGCGGTCGCGATCAAGCTGATGCGCGACGATGCCGCGCGGACCGCCGCGGAGCGCGCCCGCCAGCGTGCGCGTTTTCGGCGCGAGACGAGCCTGTGCGAAGCGCTGCGGCATCCGAACATCGTGGCGCTGCTGGACCAGGGGGAAGCGCCGGACGGGCGGCTGTTCGCGGTATTCGAACTGGTGCAGGGCCGGACCGTGCGCGACCGGCTCGCGGCGGAGGGGCCGCTGTCGGCCGTCGACACCGGGCGCCTGATGACGGAAGTGCTCGACGCACTGGCGGCCGCGCATCGGCGCGGCATCGTGCATCGGGACCTGAAACCTCAGAACATCGTGATCGCGATGGCCGATGACGGGCCGCACGCGAAGCTCCTCGATTTCGGCATCGGCGCATTGCTGCCCGGCGCGGAAGACATCGCGCGACAGACCGCGACGCTGGCGACCGAGGTGCTCGGCTCGCCGTCCTATTGCGCACCCGAGCAATTGCGCAACGCGCCGCCGACGCCGAAAAGCGACCTCTATGCATGGGGCCTCGTCGTGATCGAGTGCCTGACGGGCGATGTCGTCATGCACGGCACCAGCGTGGCCGAGATTCTCTATCAGCAGCTCAGCCCGGTGGATGTCGCGCTCCCGCCGTCGATCGCGTCGCATCCGCTCGGCTCGGTGCTGCGGCGCGCGCTGAACAAGAATCCGGAGCAGCGCGCCGCGTCGGCCGACGAACTGGCGGAGCAGTTCCGCGCGCTGAACTTCGCGGCGCTCGTTGGCCAGTTCGACGCAAGCCGCGCCAGCCGGCAGCGGCGCCCGCACCCGTTCGCGCCGCGTGGCGACACGATCGCGGCGGCCGGCGAGTACCGGCAGGTCACCACGCTGTGCTGTTGCGTGACGATTGCCGGGGAGGGCAGGCAACGCCACGCGGGAACGGATCATGGCGACTTGCTCGACGGCTACCAGGAGCAATGGCTGACCCAGTGCGCCGACATTGCCGTCGGCTATGGCGCGCACGCGGGCGGGCGGCTCGGCGACACGCTGCTGTTCCATTTCGGGCTGCAGGGCGACATCGACCGGCCCGCCCGCCGCGCGGCGCGCGCGGCGCTCGACATGGTGCGGGTGGCTGGGCGCGCGCGGCTGCCGGTGCCGGCGACGGTCGGCGGCATCAGCGGCGGCGGCGAAGGCTGGCGCGTCGAAGTGGCCGCTGCGATTCACGTCGGGCAGGTGCTCGCGCATGCATCGCACATGTCGGGCGTATCGACGCCCGCCGCGGCGTCACGATTGCTGAGGCTTGCCGGACCCGGGCAGATCCTGATCAGCGACGATGCGCGGCTCGCGCTCGAACGGCATGCCGACCATCGGCCGACTGCGCTCCGACTGCCGCACGCGGGCCTCCTGCCGCAGCCGGTTCATGAATTGTTCGGCGAGCGGCGCGCCGATACGCCGTTCGATTCGCTCGACACCGGCGTGCGGGTGCCGCTGGTCGGCCGCGCGCGCGAACTCGACGCGCTGTTGCGCCACTGGCAGGAGACGCTCGCACGCTATCGTCGCGCGATGCGCGGCGAGCCTGCGCCGCACGGCGTGCCGCGGCTCGTCGTCGGCGAAGCGGGAATCGGCAAGTCGCGCCTCGTGCACGAGCTGTGCGGGGCCGTGCGGAGCCAGGGCCACGCGTTCGCGCATTGCGGGTGCCTGCCGGAACGCGAGAACCATGCGCTGTTTCCGATCCTGCGGTTCATCGGCGCGCATTGGCATATCGACGCCGACAGCCCGGCAGGCGGCGCACTCGACGCGATCGACGCGATGATCGCACCGCTCGAGTGCGACCATGCGGTGGCCCGCGCCGCGCTCGCGACCTGGCTGGGGCTGCCGTGCGATGCGAAGGGGTTCCTGTGGTCGAGCGCACGTGAACGGCACGCGCTGTTCGACGTCCTCGAGCAATTGATCGCGTCGCTCGGCAACGGTGCGCCGGTGCTGCTCGTCGTCGAGGACGTCCAGTGGATCGACCGCTCGACCGAGGATTTTCTCGCGTACCTGCAGCGCTCGCCGCGCGCGGCGGCGCTCGCCGTCGTCTTCACGTCGCGCCCCGACAAGCTCGGGCGCTGGCGCGGTGCGACCGAGCGCCTGGTGCTGCGCCGCCTGCCGCGCGACGATGCGCAGCGCCTGATGTCGGCGTACCTGGGGCGGGGCGCGCCGGATCCGGCCTGGCTCGACCTGCTTGCCCGTCGCACGGCGGGCATCCCGCTGTTCATCGAGGCCGTCGCGCGCGAGCTGACGACGAGCGGCGCGGACGGTTCGCTCGCGGGGCTGCGGGCAGCGGATCCTTCTCCGCTGCCGCTCAGTCTCGGCGGCATGCTCGGTCTCGCGTTCGACCGGATCGACGGCGCGCGCGACACCGCACAGCTCGCCGCGACCATCGGGCTCGAGGTCGATGCGCAACTGCTCGCCGACGCGTCGCCGCACGATCGGACCACGCTCGACGGGCATCTGCGGCTGCTGCTCGAGGAGCGGATCGTGTACGCGCAGCATCGGCGCGATCGCGTGTTCTATGCGTTCCGCCACGCGTTGATCCGCGACGCCGCCTATGAATCGATGCCGCCCGCCATGCGGCGCGGCAACCATGCGCGGGTCGGCCGCGCGCTGATCGCGGAAGCCGATCGGGGCGCCGGTGCGCACACGTTCGGTATCGCCGGGCACTTCGCGCGCGCGGGCGCCCTGGCCGACGCGATCGCGCATGGCATCGACGCGGCGCGCCGTGCGCTCGAGGGCGCGCGGTACGACGACGCGATCCGCTACGGGCAAGCCGTATTCGAATGGCTCGGCCACGCCGACTACGCGCAACGCGAACACGACAGCGCGCGCATCCGCACGACGTTGACGCACGCGACGATGGCGCGGTTCGGCTGGGCGGACCCGCAGGTGCGCGAGCATGCGGAGCAGCTGCTGCGGCAGGTGCAGACGCTCGGCGACCCGGCGCTCGAGATCAGCGCGCTATGGACCTTGTCGACCTACTACCACGTCGCGGGCGACCGTCCCACCGTGCGCGGGATCGGCTTGCGGCTCGACGCGCTCGCGACCGCGCGCGGCGATGCCGGCGTTCAGGTCGCGGCGGACGCGATGCGCGGCATGAGCCTGTGGGTCGACGGCCACTATGCGCGCGCCCGCGCCGCGTTCGAAGCGGTGCTGGCGGGCTACGACGTGCGGCGCGACGCGAGCCATCGCCGCATCCTCGGGCTCGATACGCGTGCGTGGACGATGGCGTCGCTCGCGAGCGTGCGCTGGTGCATGGACGAGGATCCGCGGGCCGCGCTCGCGATGGCGCACGACGCGGTGTACTGCGCGACCTGCCTCGACCATTTGCCGACGCTCGGCGTCACGATGATGTACCTCGCGCGCACGTACCAGCTTGCAGGCGATCGCGACGCGGCGCTCGCGCTGTCGGAAACGATTCTGCGCCTGTCGGAAATCCACCGGCTGCGCGCGGTCGAGCACTACGCGGCGATCATTCGCGCGTGGGCGCACGGGGATCGCGCGGGTGTCGTCGAGCATCTCGATGCGCAGCGGCAGTCGGGCGGACTGCTCGGGCTGACCTACTACGCGTCGCTGCTGGCGGAGCTGGATGCCGCGCGCGGCGAGCACGGCGCCGCGCTTGCCCGGATCGAAGCATGCCTTGCCTGGTGCGAGTCGACCGGGGAGCGATATTACGAAGCGCAACTGCTGATGAAGAAGTGCGAGTACTTGCGCCTGGCCGACCCGCGGTGCGGCGGCGTGGCCGCGCTGGACGCGTGCCGGCGCGCGGTCGAAGTTGCAACGACGGCGGGCATGGGCCGCATCGCCCGGCTCGCCGGGACGCTGTTGCAGTCGTTGCCGTAAGTGGTTCCATTCGTCAATCAGGAGAACAGAGAGATGAGCAAGGATCTTCGATTACCGACGTACGAGCAGTTTCTCGAATACCGCGCCACCGTCATCCGGGCAATCGCGCTGGCGTGGCATTCGCCGCCGTTTCTCGACGAACTCGAGGCCGACCCGATCAAGGCGCTGCGCGAGCATTTCGACTATCACTTTCCGTTCCGGCTCGACCTGAAGGTGCAGCCCAAATCGTCCGAGTGGACGCCGACCGTCAACGGCGACTGGACGGCCGGCCGGCGAAACAAGCTCACGCTGTACCTGCCGCCCGCACCGGCGGACGAAGCGCAATTCGCGCAGGCGCTGGCCGCCTACAACGCGAACCACATCACCATCATCGAATGACCGCGGGGAAACCGACATGGCAAACAACAACGCGAATCCGACGCTCGAATCGATGCTGGAGTTCCAGAAGGTCTATCTGCGCGCGATCGCGCTCTCGTGGCGGAATCCGGAATTCAAGGGCGAGCTGCTGGAGAAACCGCTGGAGACGCTCGCGAAATACTTCGGTTACCAGTGTCCGTGGATCGTCGACGTCGAGATCGTCAAGACGCACGGCGATCATGGCTGGCAGCGCCACGGCGACGGCAGCGGGAGCTGGCACCTGCCGCGCAACGTGATGACGGTCGGCATACCGGAGCAGCCGGTGAGCCTGGACGAGGAGGCCGTTGCGCTCGCGGCCTACTGCGACGCCGGGCCGAGTTACCTGTTCACCTGCTGCTGACGCGGCGCGTCCGCGTCCTGCACCGTCGCGCGGCCCCGGGGCCGCGCGACGTTCGTTTACCCGCCGTATGGAACCCGACGATGCTCGATGACCTGTCGCGCGTGTTGCGCTTCAAACCGCATTTGCTGGTGCTCGATGCCGGGCCCGAGACCCTGTTCGTCGTCGACGAATTCAAGCGCGTGATGCTGTCCGGCGCGATCTTCGTGCAGATCGCGGCGTGCCTGCGGGCACGGATGACGATTGCGGAGATCGTGACGTCGCTTGCCGGTGCGTTCGGCGAATGGGACGTGCTCGCGCGTCTCGATCAACTGGTGCGGCGCGGGTACGTGCGTGCGGACCAGCCGCACGACGACGATGCGGCGCGCGGCTTCTTCGAGCGTGCCGGGCTCGACGGCGACGCGGCCTGCGCGCACGTCGCGCAATTGCGTGTCGCGGTCGAGCGGTTCGGTGCCGACGATACGGCGCTCAGGCGCGCGCTCGATGCGGCCGGCATCGACGTCGTGACGGAGGCCGGGCTGACCGTCGCGATCGCCGATACGCACGATCGCGACGATCTCGCCGCGTGCGCCGCCCGCGTCGCGGCGCGCGGCGGGGCGTTGCTGGTCGTGACGACGGGCGGCATGCAGACGCTGATCGGGCCGTTGCTGGTCGGTGACGACGCGCTCGCCGACGCGCCGTGCATCGAATGCGTGCGCTACTGGATTCGCGTCAACCGGCCCGTCGAAGCACTGCTCGCACGCCATCACGGCAGTGACGCGGTGCGTCTGCCGCAGGCGGCGTCGCGTGCCGCGGCCGCCGCCGCGGCGGCACTCGTGGCGGCAACGGTCGAGCAGATCACGGTCAACCCCGCGGCATCGGAACGGGCGCAGGGGCATATCGTGGCGCAGCGCATCGATACGCTGGCCGCCGAGCGGCACCGCGTGGTGAAGCGTCCGCAATGCCCGTGCTGCGGCAATCCCGCGTGGATGCGCGAACAGGCGGCGCGCGCGCCGCGTCTCGCGGATCGTGCGCCGCTGGCGCGTGCCGACGGCGGCTACCGTACCGCCGATCCGCAACTGGTGTTCGCGCGTCATGCCCATCTGGTGTCGCCGATCAGCGGCGCGATCGCTTACCTGCACCCGATGCCGAAGCGGCACGCGGGCCTGCGCAAGGTCTACGCGTCGGGCTTTCTCGTGTGCCCGGCGGCCGTGCCGGGCAGCAACCGCTTCGACAGGATCTGCTCCGGCAAGGGCCGCACGGACGAGCAGGCCCGGGCGAGCGCGCTGTGCGAGGCGCTCGAGCGATTCAGCAGCGTGTACCAGGGGGACGAGGCGACGCTGACGGGAAGCATCGAAAGCCTGCTCGCCGATCCCGCCTGCGACGCCGCGCCGATCCATGTGAACGACCTTCAGCAGTTCAGTGAACGGCAATTCGACGCGCGCGACGCGATCAACGCGCTGACCCGCGATGTTCGCAAACAGGTGCCGCCGCGCTTCACCGCGCGCGACGTCATCGACTGGACGCCGGCCTGGTCGCTCGTGACCGGCCGGCGCCACCTCGTGCCGCTGAGCTACTGCTATGCGGAAACGCTGGACAGCGCGCGGGCGCCGGCCGCCTGCGTGCACAACCCCAACGGCTGCGCGGCGGGATCGAGCGTCGACGAGGCGATTCTGCAGGGCATGCTCGAATTGATCGAGCGCGATGCGGTCGCGATCTGGTGGTACAACCGGATCGCGCGCCCCGGCATCGAACTGTCGAGTTTCGACGATCCGTATTTCGATGCGCTCGTGCGCGAATACGCGACGCTCGGATGGCGCTTGTGGGCGCTCGACCTCACCGCCGATCTCGGCGTGCCGACCGTGGCCGCGCTCGCGGAAAATCCGCAGGATGGGCGCTTCTCGATCGGCTTCGGCTGTCATCCGGACGGCGCCGTCGCGGTGCAGCGGGCGCTGACCGAAGTCAACCAGTTGCTCGACGTCGCGGCCGACGCGCCGCACCCGTGGGATCGCGACAAGCTCGCGGACACCGGCTTCCTGTATCCGGCGGCCGATCTGCCCCGCACGACCCGCTCGACGTGGCCGCCGATCGGCGCCGCGTCGCTGCCGGCGGCGATCGAGCAGGGCGTCGGACGCATCGCGGCGGCCGGCATGGACGTGCTCGTCGTCGACAAGACGCGGCCCGACCTCGGCCTGTCCGTCGTGCAGGTGATCGCGCCGGGGCTGTGCCATTTCTGGCCGCGCTTCGGCGCGCCACGGCTCTATTCGGTTCCCGTTCGAATGGGCTGGCGCGGGCAGCCGCGCCGCGAGACGGAGCTGAACGAGGCGCTGCTGTTTCTCTGACGCGTCGGTCGCCGCGGTCGGCCGGCCCGGCACCGCATCGACTGGAGTCGCGCGGCGGCCTCGGCCGGCTTGCCCGAGCGCCGCCGCGCGGCGCGGCTTCGATGCCGGATCGTGCCGCGACGATCGGGACGCGGGCCGGAGGCAGACGGTCGTGAACGGTAAAACTTGATCGGCAAATGCCCGGGGGCGCAGCGAATTATTTTCCGGCTATAGTGGAACGACTGGCGGTAGACGCGGTGCTGTTTGCGAGTGCCGGCCAGGTCATGACTGGACTGTAGACGGGTGCTGTATGAAACATAAAACCGACAAGACCGCCGGACCGATCTGGGGCGTGGCAGCAGGATTGCTTCTTGCTGGCGCGGGATTGAGTCTCGGTATTTTCCCGGCGGCGCTGCGCGGCGCGGGAAGCGCAAACGACTTCATGGCGTCCGGCGTCACGATGCTGGGCATCTTCCTCGTCGTCTATTCCACGCACGAACTGCGAAGAAAGCGCTCGTACTGAGCGTTCGCGCACCGCTGATTCACGACGATCGACTCGAGCCGGCCGACGGCTCGGGATGCGCTACGTCTTGCGGATTTCGTGGTTGTAGACGAGTTCGACGATGCGCTTCGTCGGAATACTCGTGCGCAGACGGTCGACACCGTCGATCGGAAACCACTTGCATTTCTCGATCTCGTTGTTCGCTTGCGGCGTCTGGTCCGGCCCGACTTCCGCGAAGAACACGTGATGGACCTTCGCGAGCCCGGTGAACTGCATCGAGTACACCAGATGCTGGCCGGTCATGCCGGTTTCTTCGCACAACTCGCGATGCGCGGCTTCGAGCGGGGTTTCCCCGCGCTTGATCGTGCCGCCGGGAAGGGCCCAGCGCGACGCCGCACGCGTGACGAGCAACACGCGCCCGTCGCGATAGCAGACGACGGTCGCGCGTTCCTTGATCGGAACGGCAATCGTTTCGGGGGTGTTGTCGGGCGCGAGGATCGGGGGCATGCCGTGATTCTAACCAGCACAAATCGATCGGCCAAGGCAGCCTGACCGGGTTTGACGATTGATTGCCGCCGATGCGCGGTCGGCACGCTGCGTGACACGCCCAAAGCACAAGGCCGGTGGCAGGGCCGTGCGCCGGGCCCCTGATGCCGTTTGGCACGACGACCGACGCGGCCCATCCCACGCGCCACGTTGTCGTGCGGTTCGCACCGCGATTGCTTTTACTTCTTTTCCGGCAGGAACCAGTTCATCACGAGCGCGCAGATGCCGCCCGTCGCCACGCCCGATTCCAGCACGTTCTTCAGTGCATGCGGCAGGCTGTTCAGGATGTCCGGCACCTGCGACACGCCGAGGCCGAGCGCCAGCGACACCGCGATGATCAGCAGCGCGCGACGGTCGAGGTGGACGCCCGCGAGGATGTTGATGCCCGACGCGGCCACTGCACCGAACATCACCATCGCCGCACCGCCGAGCACGGGCTCCGGCACCGCCTGCAGCACGCCGGCGACGACCGGGAACAGGCCGAGCACCACCAGCATCCCGGCGATCCAGATACCGACGTGACGGCTCGCGACGCCGGTGATCTGGATCACGCCGTTGTTCTGCGCGAATACCGAGCTCGGGAACGTATTGAACACGCCGGCCAGCAGCGAGTTCGCGCCGTTGACGAGCACGCCGCCCTTGATGCGCTGCATCCACACCGGCCCTTCGACCGGCTCGTTCGAGATCTTGCTGGTGGCCGTCACGTCACCGATCGCTTCGAGCGACGTGACGAGGTAGATGATCAGCATCGGCACGAACAGCGCCCACGAGAAGCCGATGCCGAAGTGCAGCGGCGTCGGCACCTGGAACAGCGCGGCCTGGTGCATGCCGGTGAAATCGAGGCGGCCGAGGAACGCGGCCGCGAGATAGCCGATCACAAGTGCGATGACGAGCGCGGTGCTGCGCACCCAGACGACCGGCACGCGGTTCAGCAGGATGATCGTGCCGAGCACGAGGCCCGACAGCGTGAGATTCTCGGCGCTCGCGAACGTGCCCTTGGCCATCGCGCCGTAGCCGCCGCCCATGCTGATCAGGCCGACCTTGATCAGCGTGAGGCCGATCAGCAGCACGACGATGCCGGTGACGAGCGGCGTGATCAGGCGCTTCACGAACGGCAGGATGCGCGACACGCCCATCTCGATGAACGACCCGGCGATCACGACGCCGAAGATCGCGGCCATCACGGTCTCGACCGGCGTGCCCTGCTTGACCATCAGGCTGCCGCCGGCGATCAGCGGGCCGACGAAGTTGAAGCTGGTGCCCTGGACGATCAGCAGGCCGGCGCCGAGCGGGCCGAAGCGCCTGCACTGGACGAAGGTGGCGATGCCGGAAATCACCAGCGACATCGACACGATCAGGGTCGTATCGCGGCTGGACACGCCGAGCGCCTGGCAGATCAGCAGGCCCGGCGTGACGATCGGCACGATGATCGCCAGCAGGTGCTGGAGGGCGGCAACGAAGGCGACCATCGGCGCCGGCCGGTCGTTCGGGCCGTAGACGAGGTCGCGGGCCGCTTCTGCGGCGTCGGCGCCGTGGGAGGCGGTTTGGGCGGAGGAGGCGGGTTGCATGGCGAGCGGGCCGGACAAGGTGGAAAGTGCGGCATTTTAGCCGAAGGGCCCGCCGGCGCCGCCTGGCCGGGCCGCCTACGCGGCGCGTGCTCCCTTGCCGCGCGCCGCTGCGCGTGGCGGGCGGGAATCCGGATACGCGCGCTGGCAGACGGCGATGACCGTGTCGCGCAGGCGGCGATGCACGGGGTCGCCGTGCATGCGCGGATGCCACAGCGCGGACACGAGGATCGCCGGCAGGCGGACCGGGATCTCGAAACTGCGTAGCCCGAGGGCTTCGGTGAGCCCGGGCGAGCACGCGTTGCCGAGGCTCGAGCGCGGCACCAGCGCGATCAGGTCGGTGCTGGCCGCGACACGCATCGCGTCTGGATAGCCCGGCACGACGACGTGTACGGCGGGGCCCGGGCCGGCCTCGCCGGTCGAGTCGTCGGCCGGCCCGCCGAAATCGCCGAGCTGGGCCGCCATGACGTGCCGGCAGGCTGCATAGCGGGCGGGCGTGATCCGGGCCGACGCGAACAGCGGATGCGCGGCGCGCGCCACCGCGACGTGCCAGTCGTGAAAGAGCATCCGCGTGTGCAGTTCGGGCGCGTCGTCGCCGCGCTTGCCGATTTCCAGGTCGACGGTGCCGTCGCGCAGCGCTTGCGGATCGCGGTCGAGCTTCGGGACGAAGCGGATACGCACGTGCGGCGCGACGTCGGCCAGGGCGGCGACGACCGGGCCGGCCAGCATTTCCATGAACGATGCGGCCGCCCGGATGGTGAACGTGGCCGTGAGTGTCGCGAGGTCGACGTCGGCGGTCGCCGGCCGGAGCACGGCGCGCGCGTCGCTCGCGACGGCATGGACGCGGTCGCGCAATGCGGCTGCGTGCGGCGTCGGCACGAGCTTGCGCCCGGCGCGCACGAGCAGTTGGTCGCCGGTGGCGATGCGCAGCCGCGTGAGCGTGCGGCTCATCGCCGACGTGCTCAGGCCCAGCCGGCGCGCGGCGCCGGTCACGCTGCCTTCCGACAACAGCACGTCGAGTGCGGTGACGAGGTTCAGGTCGATGTCTTCCATGCGGACAGGATACGCCACTGTGCAGTTTGGCAAGGCGTTGGATGCAATGATGGATTGCATTCGGTGCGTCTGGCGCCTGTCGTGGTGCGCGCCTATAGTGGGTGCATGACGAAACACGGCAAAGGCGAAAAACCATGCAATCGACCGAATCGAATCGACGAAACGTTCCCGCGATCCTGCTCGTTGCGGCGTCGCGCGGCCTCGGGCTGGCGATGGCGGAGGCATTCCTGCACAAGGGCTGGCACGTGACGGGTACCGTGCGCGAAGGATCGGGACGCACGAAGCTGCACGACCTGGCCGACCGGTTCGACGGCCGGCTCGAGATCGGCACGCTCGACATCTGCGCGCCCGAGCAACTGGCCGCGCTGCGCGAGCGCCTGTCGGGCCGGCGCTTCGACATGCTGTTCGTGAATGCGGGCACGACCAACGATCCGAATGAAACGATCGGCGAAGTGACGACCGACGAATTCGTGCGCGTGATGATCACGAATGCGCTGGCGCCGATGCGCGTGATCGAGACGCTGCAGGATCGGGTGACCGACGATGGGCTGATCGGCGCGATGTCGTCGGGGCAGGGCAGCGTTGCCAACAACGTCAGCGGGATGCGCGAGGTGTATCGCGGCAGCAAGGCCGCGCTGAACCAGTTCATGCGCAGCTTCGCCGTGCGTCAGGCCGATACGCGCCGCGCGCTGGCGCTGATGGCGCCCGGTTGGGTCCGCACCGAACTCGGCGGGTCCGACGCACGCCTGACCATCGATGAAAGCGTGCCGAGCCTCGTCGACGTGCTGCTGGCGAAGCGGGCGCGGCCCGGGCTCGAATACCTCGACTATCTGGGGCGGACGGTGCCGTGGTGAACGTGTGGCTTGCCGCGCGCGGTCAGCCTGGAAATAACGTTGCGTACGCAACGATTGAGCGGCGCGACGACGTGCCGCTCGCTGCATCGCACAACCGACCGTGCTTGACACCGGCGCGCTGCCCGCCGTAAATTGCGCAGGCAGATCTAGATAAGAGACTATCTGTAAGATGGTCTCTCCATGCGTCGATCGCATCTGCAATGTCGAGCCTCTTACAGAACAAATATACGGAGGCCGATTGTGCAAACGATCGCGGTCAAGCTTCATGGCATTGAAGACGTCATCTCCTTTCTCGACACGCGCCCCGGTATCGCGGGCAGGGCGGGACTCGTCTGGTGGCTGTCGCTCGGCGGGCTGTTTCTCGACGCATTTTCCAACTCGGCATTGAGTGCCGGCCTCGGGCCGATGACGCGCGAATTGCATCTGTCGGCCGCGCAGGTCGCATGGATGACGTCGTTCGCGTCGTGGGTCGCGATCGCATTCAACCCGATCGGCGGCTGGATGGCCGACCGCTGGGGGCGCGTGCGGCCGCTGATCGCCGCGAAGCTGCTGTCGGTGATCGGCGCGCTGCTGGTGGTGTTCGCGCCGGATTTCAATACGATTCTCGCGGGCCGCTTCTTCGTCGGGATGGCGTACGGCATCGACTTCGCGATCGCGATGGCGATGCTCGCGGAGTTCACGCCGGGCCGCCTGAAGAGCCGGCTCAACACCTGGCAGGGCATGTGGTACACGGCCGTGTGCCTGAACCTGCTGCTCGCGCTGCTGTTTCATGCATGGCAGGTCGGCGATTCGATCTGGCGCTACTCGGTGGCGGCGACTGCCGTGTTCGGCGTCGCGATCCTCGCGCTGCAATGCGCGTTCCTCGTCGAAAGCCCGATCTGGCTCACCCGGAAGGAGCGGCTCGACGATGCGGCGCGCGCGATGACGCGCGTCTACGGGCAGCCATTCGTCGCCGCGCCCGCACATGAACGTACACCGGTCGTCAATCCGGCGACGCGCGGCCTCGCGAACGTGCTGCTGATCTTTCGCGGCGTCTACCTGCCGCGCACGATCCTGGCCGCGACCGTGCAGATCGGCCAGTCGATCGAATACTTCGCGATCGGCTGGTATCTGCCGCTGATCAGCGCGGCGCTGTTCGGCAAGGACTTCGTCTACGCGACGCTCGGCGCGCTCGTGTTCAACCTGTTCGGGATCGTCGGCGGCTTCTCGTCGTCGGCGGTCGGGCGCCGTGTCGGCCTGCGTCGCGCGTCGGCATTCGGTTTCGCAGCGGTCTGCGCGATGCTGGTCGCGCTCGGGCTGTTCCAGGCACGCATGCCGCTGTGGCTGTCGGTCGTCGTGCCGTCGCTGTTCATCCTGTTCCACTCGGCCGGCCCCGGCGCGAACGGCAAGAGCCTGTCGTCGCTGTCGTTTCGCGGCGAGCTGCGCGCGGGCGCGAACGGCATCGTCGGTGCGCTCGGCTCGATCGGTGCGGCGCTCGGCCTGCTGGTCTTTCCGCTGTTTCGTGCGCGTTACGGCCTCGAACACACGTTCCTGATCCTCGCGATCGTGCCGTGCGTGGCCAGTGCGATCTGCTTCGCGATCCGCTGGGACCCGACCCGCACCCCCGTCAATCCCGACAACGAACCCGACGCGCCGCACTTCGGCGACGACGCGCGCCCCCCGTCGGCCTTCCTGAAACCCGCCCTCGAGAAAACGCAGCGATGACCGAATCCCGAAACGCCATTCTCGCGATCGACGAAGGCACGTCCGGCACGCGCGCCGCGCTCGTCGACGCGAGCGGACACGTGTCGTGCCTGGAATACCTGCCGCTGTCGGTCGAGAGCCCGCGGCCCGGCGTCGTCGAACAGGACGCGAACGCGATCCTCGACAAGACGCTCGCCGTCTGCCGCGCAACGCTTGCACACGCGCATGAACAGGGTATGCGCATCGTCGCGCTGGCGCTCGCGACGCAGCGTGCGACGGCCGTGCTGTGGGACACGCGCACCGGCCGGGCGCTCGTGCCCGCGATGGTCTGGCAGGACACGCGCCATGCCGCCGAGCTCGATCGGCTCGCGGCCGACTGGGACCGCGTGCTGGTGCCGCAGGTCGGCCGGCCGGCGGGCGTGCGCTCGCCGTATCTGTGGGCCGTGCACCAGTTGCGCACGTCGCGCGCGGTGGCCGACGCGCATCGCGCCGGCTGTCTCGCGTTCGGCACGATCGATACGTGGCTGCTGTGGCATCTGTCCGATGCACGCACGTGCGTGACGACGCCGACCAACGCGACGTCCGCCAGCGCGTATCTGCTCGGCGAGCATCGCTATTTCGATCCGTGGCTCGACGCGCTCGGCTTTCCGCGCGAACTGCTGCCCGCGCTGCGCGAGGACGCCGACGCGTTCGGCCGCACGCGCGAGGACGTGCTCGGCATCGACGTGCCGATCCTCGCGTGCGCGGGCGACCAGTTCGCGGGCGCGGTCGGCCTCGGCTGCGTCGAACGCGGCCAGGCGATGTGCGTGCACGGCACCGGCAGCTTCGTCGACCTGCTGACGGGGACGGCGCGCCCCGACACCGGATCGCATGCGCAACCCGGTCACGCGCACGACGGCACGCTGGCGATGACCGCGCGGCGGCACGGCGGCGTGTCGCATTACTCGCTCGAAACCTTCGTCGCGACGACCGGCTCGGCGTTGCGCTGGGTCTGCGAAAAACTGCGCTGGTTCGACGATCCCGCGCAGATCAGCGCGCTGGCGGGCACCGTGCGGTCGGCGCGCGGCGTGACCTTCGTGCCGGCGCTCACCGGCCTGCGCGTGCCGCGGATGGAGCCGAATGCGCGTGCGCTGCTGTCCGGCATCTCGATCGCGACGACGCAGGCCGAGGTCGCCCATGCGGTGCTCGAAGGCATCGCGCATTCGGTCGCGTCGTGCATGGAGGCCAATGAGGCGGTCGCGCGGGCCGGCGTGTCCGAGCTGATCGTCGGCGGCGGCCTCGCGGGCAGCGACACGCTGCTGCAGATCCAGGCCGACGTGAGCGGCGTGCCGGTGCGGCGGATGCGCGAAGGCGATCGCGCGAGCCTGCGCGGCGCGGCGTTTCTCGCGGGCGCGGCGGGGCTGCTGTGGGAATCGCTCGATGCGGCCCGCGCGACGCTCGTCACCGACGCCGTCTTCGAACCCTCGATCGATGCGGACAGCCGGCAGCGCCGGCGCGCGGCCTGGCATGCGCGGATCGCGTCCGAGCTCGCGCACGCGGCCGATTTTTCTCATGCGTAAGCACGGAGAACGACCAGCATGATGTTTTTGCCATCCAGAAAACCCCGGACGGACCGGTCCGGCATGACGGCCACCGAGCCGTTGCGCGTGAACCGCGACGAGCATCTGGCGCGACTCGAGGCCGATACGTTCGACGTCCTGATCGTCGGCGGCGGCGTAACGGGCGCCTACGCGGCGTTTGACGCGAGCCTGCGCGGGCTGCGCGTCGCGCTCGTCGAGAAGAGCGACTTCGCGTCGGGCACGTCGTCGAAGTCGTCGAAGATGGTGCACGGCGGGCTGCGCTACATCGAGCAGGGCAATCTCGGGCTCGTGCGCCATTCGCTGCTCGAGCGGCAGCGGTTGCGGCGCAACGCACGCCATCTCGTGCAGCGGCTGCCGTTCCTGTTCCCGGTGATGGAGCGCGAAGGCGTGTTCGACCGGCGTCTTGCGAAAGCTTTCGAAAGCCTGTTGTGGACCTACGACATCGCCGGCGGCTGGCGCGAGGGCATCCTGCACCAGAAGCTGACCAAGGCCGAGGTGCTGTCGCATTGCCCGACCTTCAATGAAACCTACCTGACGGGCG
The DNA here is from genome assembly GCF_902832865.1 of Burkholderia sp. BCC0397. NCBI lineage: Bacteria > Pseudomonadati > Pseudomonadota > Betaproteobacteria > Burkholderiales > Burkholderiaceae > Burkholderia > Burkholderia sp. BCC0397. The sequence goes on from NZ_CADFDL010000001.1 coordinate 618,168, forward strand.
GCTTCCTGTACTTCGATGCGCGCGTCGACGATGCGCGCCTGACGCTGAACCTCGTGCGCACGGCCGCGTTCCATGGCGCGGCGGTGGCGAATCACGCACGCGTGGTCGAGCTGACGCGCGACGGCCACGGCACGGTCGACGGCGCGATCGTGCACGCCGACGGCCGCGAGCGGCGCGTGCGGGCGCGCGTGGTCGTGATGGCGACCGGCGTATGGCTGCGCGACTGGACCGGCGCGCGCAAGGGCGACACGTCCGCGTTGCAGGTGCGGCCCGCGAAGGGCGTGCACGTCGCGATTCCGTGGCTGAAGATCCGCAACGACTGCACGGTGACGATCCCCGTACCGGGCCGCAACCGCCGCGCGACGATCACGCGCTGGGGCAACGTGTCGTATCTCGGCACGACCGACGAGGACTACGACGGCGATCTCGACGACGTGCACTGCACGCGGCAGGAACTCGATTTCCTGCTGGAAGGCGCGCGCTCCGCGTTGAAGGTCGACCTGAGTGCTGCCGACGTGGTCGGCAGCATCGCCGGATGCCGGCCGCTGGTCGGGCCGCCCGGCGGCAAGACGATCGAGATGAAGCGCAATCACGAGATCCATGTCGCGCCCGACGGGCTCGTGACGATCGTCGGCGGCAAGCTGACGACGTCGCGGCACATGGCCGAGCAGACCATCGATACGGTCGGCAAGCTGCTCGGCCGCCGCACGCGCTGTCGCACGAAATCGGCGTACCTGCTCGGCGCGGCCGGCTACGACCCGCAGGCGATCGTCGCATCGGGCGGGCTCGCCGCGCATCTCGGCGAGCGCTACGGCACCGAGGCGCGCTTCGTCGGCGACCTCGCCGATGCGACGCCGTCGCTGCTCGCGCCGATCGTCGAAGGGCTGCCGTACAGCGAAGCGGAAGTGCTCTACGCGGTGCGCCACGAATTCGCGCGCAGCGTCGACGACGTGCTGTCGCGCCGCACCCGCGCGCGGCTGATGGCGCGCGACGCATCGGCACGCGCCGCGCCGCGCGTCGGCGCCATCCTCAAGGCGGAGCTCGGCTTGTCCGATGCGGCCGTCGCCAGCCAGGTGCGCGACTACGTCGCCGCCGTCGCACTCGAAAAAGCCATCCTCATGGGAGAACACGGATGATCAGCAAGGAAGCCATCAAGCGCGGCTATAACCGCGGCAACTACGTCGTCGGCGCGCATACGCCGCCGCCCTACGCGCTGAACCTGCCTGCGGCAGGCGGCGCGCCGGTCGAGGCCGGCATGCAGCGGGCGCCGGTCGCGGTATCGCCGCAGCAGGTCGACGCGCTGCGCGCGGTGGCCGACGAGGTGCTCGTGCAGCCGGCCGACGTCGTCGCGTGGACGCGCGACTGGTGGGCCGCGTCGATGGTCGCGGAAACGGGCGGCCGGCCCGCGACGCCGCACGCGGTCGTCGTGCGGGTGTCGACGGTCGAGCAGGTGCAGGCCGTGATGCGCATCGCGCACGCGGCGACGCTTCCGGTGACGGCGTCGGCCGGCCGCAGCAACGTGACGGGCGCGGCGCTGCCGGTGCGCGGCGGCATCGTGCTCGACGTGTGCGGGCTGAACCGGCTGATCGGCGTTGACGCCGAGAGCCAGATCGTCGACGTCGAAGCCGGCATGTTCGGCGACGTCTTCGAGGCAACGCTGCAGCGCGAGCACGGGCTGACGATGGGGCACTGGCCGTCGTCGTTCGGGATCAGCACGGTGGGCGGCTGGATCGCGTGCCGCGGCGCGGGGCAGTTGTCGACGCGCTACGGCAAGATCGAGGACATGGTGTTCGGGATGGACGTGGTGCTCGCGGACGGCAGTCTCGTCACGCTCGGCGGCTATTCGCGCGCGGCGGTCGGCCCCGATCTGCAGCAGTTGTTCATCGGCAGCGAAGGCACGCTCGGCATCATCGTGCGTGCGCGCCTGAAGCTGCATCGGCTGCCGGACTACGGGCGCGCGATCGCGTACGGCTTCGACACGTTCGCGGCCGGCCTCGACGCTTGCCGCGAGATCCTGCAGCGCGGCGCGAATCCGGCGGCGCTGCGGCTCTACGACGCACTCGAAAGCGGCGTGCAGTTCGGCCTGCCCGACACGAACGTGCTGCTGATCGCCGACGAAGGCGCGCCGGAGATGGTCGACGCGGTGATGGCGATCGGCGCGCGCGTGGGCGACGCAAGCGGGCGCCGGCTCGACGGCGACGCGATCTTCGAGAAGTGGCTCGACACCCGCTACCTGACCGGCAAGAGCGCGGAAGGCTTCAAGCGCAGCCCGGGTTTCGTCGCCGACACGCTGGAAATGTGCGGCCGCTGGCGCGACCTCGCGGCGATCTATCGCGACGTGGTGGCCGCGTTGCAGGCGGTGCCGGGCACGCTGGCCGGTTCCGCGCACCAGTCGCATGCGTACGCGGACGGCGCATGCCTGTATTTCTCGCTGCGCGGCGACGTCGCGGTGGCCGAGCGGGCCGCGTGGTACCGCGCGGCATGGGACGCGGCGAACGCGGTGCTGATCCAATACAATGCGGCGTTGAGCCATCACCACGGTGTCGGGCTGTTGCGTGCGCCGTACCTGCGCGATTCGCTGGGCACCGCGTTCCCGGTGCTGCAGGCGGTGAAGCGTGCGCTCGATCCGACGCATATCCTCAACCCCGGCAAGCTCGGTCTCGGCGACGAGACCGGCCCGCACGTCGACCGGTAAACGTCATGGACAAGTCGCTGGGCGCGCGTCTCGCCCGTCATCCCGTCATCGCCACGCTGTACGGCGTCGAGCAGGCCGACAGCTTCATCGACAGCGCGGCGGAGGTCGGCATCGTCGCGAACGTCGACCTGCGGCGGTTGCAGGCGGTGGTCGCGGCGCTCGCCCGGGCCGGCAAGTTCGTGATCGTCAACATCGACAGTTGCGATGGACTGTCGCAGGACAAGGGCGGCGTCGAGTATCTGGCCGATATCGGCGTCGCGAGTGTCGTGTCGACGCGCGTCGCGACGATCCAGCGCGCGAACCGCGCGGGGCTGATCACGATGCAGAAGGTGTTCGTGACCGACCGTTCGACGTGGCCGCGCAGCGTGAAGGCGATCGAGCAGAGCGACCCGAACCTCGTGCAGCTGATGCCGGCGCCGATGCTCGCGCACCTGAGCGAAGCCGACCGGCAGGCGCTGCCGCCGATCGTCGCGTCCGGTTTCGTCGGCAACGCGGACGACGTGCGCAGCGCGCGGCGGCACGGCGCGGTCGCGGTATCGACGAGCGACAGCGCATGGTGGAATTTCGACCCGTCGTCGTGACGGGCTTGTATCGAACCTGGAGCGCAACATGAACGAACCCTATCTGCAGGTGATCGCGCATTACTTCGCGAAGCCCGGCAACGGCGACCGCGTGGTCGAACTGCTCGCGGAACTCGCGCCGGCCACGCGGGCCGAGCCGAAGAACCTCGACTACGCGTACTTCCGGTCGCCGGAGCACCCCGACCACATCGTGATCCTCGAGCGCTACCGCGATGCGGACGGCCTCGACGCGCATCGGGAAACGCCGCATTTCCAGCGGATCGGAATCGGGGCGATCATTCCGTTGCTCGATCGCCGCGACGTGTCGCGCTACATGGTGCAGCCGGACACCGGCACGGCGACGCCACCGGGAGGCACCCGATGAACCCGTTTCAATTCCGTACCGTTCCGACGCAGATCGTCGAATTCGGCGCCGCGCGCCGGCTCGGCGCGCTGTTGCGCGAACGCTTTCCGGCGCTCGCGCGGCTGTGCGTCGTCACCGATGCGTTCCTGCATCGCAGCGGCGTGCTCGCGCCCGCGCTGGAGAGCCTCGCCGCGCACGGCTGGCAGGTCACCGTGATCGACGACGTGATCGCCGATCCGCCCGAGCACGTGGTGCTCGAAGCGACCGCGCGGGCCGTCGCGGCCGATGCCGAGATCGTGCTCGGCCTGGGCGGCGGCTCGTCGATGGACGTCGCGAAGCTGATCGCGGTGCTCGCGCCGGGGCAGCAGGCGCTGGCCGACATGTACGGCGTCGACAAGGTCGCCAGCGCACGGCTGCCGCTCGTGCAGATGCCGACCACGGCCGGCACCGGCTCCGAGGTCACGGCCGTGTCGATCGTCACGGTCGGCGAGGCGCGCAAGATGGGCGTCGTGTCGCCGCACCTGTTCGCGGACGTCGCGATCCTCGACGCGGAACTCACGCTCGGCCTGCCGCGCGCGGCGACGGCCGCCACCGGCGTCGACGCGATGGTGCATGCGATCGAGGCGTACACGTCCGCGCGGCTGAAGAATCCGGTGTCCGACATGCTGGCCACGCACGCGCTGACGCTGCTGTCGCGCAACCTGCTGGCCGCATGCGACGACGGCCGGAACCGGCACGCGCGCGAAGCGATGCTGGTCGGCGCGATGTTCGCGGGGCAGGCGTTCGCGAATGCGCCGGTCGCGGCCGTGCATGCGCTGGCCTATCCGGTCGGCGGGATCTTCCACGTGCCGCACGGGTTGTCGAATGCGCTGGTGCTGCCGCACGTGCTGCGCTTCAATGCGCCGGCCGCCGCGCCGCTGTATGCGGAGCTGGCGGCGATCGTCGCGCCGTCGGCCACGGGCAGCGACGAAGCGAAAACGCACGCGCTGATCGCCGAGATCGACCGGCTGATCGTCGCGACGGGGATCCCGCGCACGCTGCGCGAGGTCGGCATCGGCGAGGCCGACCTGCCGAGGATGGCGTCGGACGCGATGCTGCAGACGCGCCTGCTCGTGAACAATCCGCGCGAGGTGACCGAGGCCGACGCGCTGGCGATCTATCGGCAGGCATGGTGACGCGACGGGTGCGATGCTGCCGGCCGGCCGGGTACCGTCAATTCAGGTCGCGATCCTTGCAGGTCGGCTCGAGTTCGCCGTCGAAGTACTGATACAGGTGCACGAGCAACTTGTTGGCGCCGATCTTGCGCCCGAGGTAATGCGTGCCTTCCACCGACGTGCAGGTCGAGAAGGCGAGTGGCAAGCCGCCGTCGAGCACGGCTTCCGGGTGTGCGCCCTGACGCACGAAATGCGCGGTGCCGACGACGCCGAAGCCGCGTGTGTCCGCCGGCACCGACTTCGGCAGCGACAGGGCGTACGCGGCGATCGTGCGGTCGTCGTGCAGGCTGTCGAGAATCTGGTTGCCGGGCTTGCCGGCGGGGCCGGTGATCGTCGCGCAGCAGCGCGCGACGCCTTTGTCGTCGTCGGGCAGCACTTGCAGCGACGTGCCTGCCGCGAGATGCGTATTCGGCGTGTAGTAGACGCCGTCGGCGACCACGCCGACCTGCTGCGCATGCGCGGCGAGGGAGACGGCGAGTGCCGGGGCGATCAGGAGCGGACGAGGCGGTCGGATGGGCATGATGGCGGCGATGATACACGTCGTGCGCAAGCGCCGCGCGGGCCGGGCACAGCCCGCGATCAGGCCCGCGACGCGTCGGCGCCGGTTGCCACCACGTACGCCGATGCCTGCTTCGTGCCGTCCGGCTTCGTCTGCAGGTACACGCCCTGGATTTCCGGCTCGAAGCCCGGCAGCGCGTTGATCCCGGCTTCGAGCGCGCGGAAGTAGTCGAGCGCCGGGCCGCCCCACGCTTCGCCGGGCACCACGCAGAAGATGCCGGGCGGATAGGGCAGCGCGCCTTCGGTCGCGATCCGGCCTTCGATGCGCTCGAGCGTGACGAGCTCGACGTTGTTGCGGATCAGCTCGGCATTCGCGGCCTGCGGCAGCATCGCCTGCTTCGGGAACTGCGCGCACCGGAACATCTGTTTCTGCAGATGCTTCATGTCGTGGCTGCGGTAGAAATCGTGCATCCGCTGGCACAGCTGCCGCAGGCGCATGGTGCCGTACAGCTCCGGATACGCTTCGCACAGCGACGGAATCGCTTCGCGCAGCGGCGTGTCCTGGTCGAGATGGCGCTCGAACTGCGCGAGGTGCGCGACCAGATGCTGCAGCTTGCCGGAACTCTCCGACGGCGTGAGCAGGAACAGGATCGTGTACAGGTCGGCTTTCTCGGGCACGACGCCGTGCTCGCGCAGGTAGCGCGCGAGGATCGGCGCCGGCGCGCCGAACGCCGCGTATTCGTGCGTGTCGCGATCGATGCCGGGCGTGGTCAGCAGCAGCTTGCACGGATCGACGAAATACTGGTCGTTAGCATAGCCTTCGAAGCCGTGCCACGTGTCGGCCGGATGGAAGCGGAAGAAGCGCAGGTCGTCGACGATCTGCTCGGTCGGGTAGTCGGCCCACGGGCGGCCGTCGACATGCTGCGGGACGAACGGGCGGATCTGGCGGCAGGTTTTCAGCAGCAGCTTGCGCGCATCGACGCCGTGTGCGACGCAGTCGCGCCACAGGCGCTTGCCGGCCGGGCCGGCATGCATCTGCGCGTTGACGTCGAGCGCCGCGAACATCGGGTAGAACGGGCTCGTCGACGCGTGGATCATGTACGCGTTGTTGAAGCGCCGGTGATCGCAGAAGCGCTTCTGCCCTTCGATGTGGCTGTCCTTCTTGTGGATCTGCGACGTCTGCGAGAAGCCGGCCTGCTGTTTGTGCACCGACTGCGTGACGAAGATGCCGGGATCGTCGGGGCCGAGCGTCAGCATCAGCGGCGAGCAGTCCTGCATCATCGGGATGAACTGCTCGTAGCCGACCCACGCCGAATCGAACAGGATGTAGTCGCACAGATGCCCGATCCGGTCGACGATTTCGCGCGCGTTGTAGATCGTGCCGTCGTAAGTGCCGAGCTGGATCACCGCGAGCCGGAACGGGCGCGGCAGGTCGGCGCGCTCGGGCGCGACGTCGCGGATCGCGTCGCGAATGCGCGCTTCGCCGAGCGCCGCGCTGTCGACGCCGCCGATGAGGCCCCACGCGTTGCGCGCGGTCTCGAGGTAGACCGGCCGCGCGCCGGACAGCACGAGCGCGCCGAGGTGCACCGACTTGTGGTTGTTGCGGTCGAACAGCACGAGATCGTCGGGTGCGAGCAGCGCGCTCGTGACGACCTTGTTCGACGTCGACGTGCCGTTCAGCACGAACCAGGTCTTGTCCGCGTTGTAGATCCTTGCGGCGTTGCGCTGTGCTTCCAGCGCGGGCCCTTCGTGAATCAGCAGGTCGCCGAGCCGGACGTCCGCGTTGCAGAGATCCGCGCGAAACAGCGTCTCGCCGAAGAAATCGAAGAACATCCGGCCGAGCGGATGATTCGAGAAGAACTGGCCGCCCTGATGGCCGGGGCAGTCGAATTCGACGTAGCCGCGCTGCACGTATTCGCGCATGACCTTGAAGAACGGCGGCAGCAGGTTCTCGCTGTAGATGTCGGCGGCGGCGGAAATCTGCCGGCCGTAGTAATGGCGGCCGCCGTGCCGGAGCTGGATCACGCCGCTCGCGCTCGGAAGGACCGACGGCGGCACTTCCTGGCCGGGCTCGACCGCGACGAAGAACGGAATCGCGAAACCGGTTTTCTCGACGGTTTTCAGCACCTTTTCCGCGACATCGATTCCGACGACGATGGCCGCGATATTCGTGAAATCGGTCTGAAATACGTCGACCTGTTCGTGCGTGGTGAGGAAGGCGCCAATCAGCGCCGGCTCGACTGCGATTTTCAACAGGCTCACGCGAACTCTCCGGTAAATGACCTGAAACGGGAGCCTCATTGGCGCCAGCGCGCAATCCTGAACCGACACGCGTTGCAGCCGATTGAAACGGTCCCGCGAATGCGGAATGGAATGCCGAAGGCTCGCTGCACGAAGAACCCTTGCGCGGCGCGGCACAGCGGCGATCGGGCAGTGCCCGGCGCAGCTGATCGTAGCAACAAAAGCATACGGATTCAATCGAACTGAATCGTCAATGCCATGGCGGCATGAGCATGATCAAATAATCGGGAATTGGCGTGCTGCGGTGCACATAAAAATGATCAAATCATGAAATTCGATTTGAAAGGCGCCGATTTTTTTTACCGAATCGTCGGCTTTTCAGCGAAAAGCATCTATGGCATAGTCGGCTCCGAATTGGATGGCGAATCAAGCCGGAACTGCGAGCGTCTCATGCCGCTGCCCGTGACCTGCTGTCCGCGTGCTCGTGAGACGAACGATACCAATCGAAGCAACGCAACAGCGAGGGCAAAATCATGAATACTTCTGTCGGCGGCATTCGTCGTCTCGGCATGCGTGCGCTACTGGTCGACGACGAAATCGCGCAGGAAACCGCGACCGGGCGTGCGGTCCGCACACTGAGCGCGGAGCTCGCGCAACGCGGTGTCGACGTGCTGACGGCGACGTCCGCCGACGATGCCATCGTGCTGATCCGCTCCGATCCGTCGATCCAGTGCGTGCTGCTCGACTGGGATCTCGGCGTGGACGGCCACGGGCCGTCCGAGGCGGTGGTCGATGCAATCCGGCATCGCAACGGCAGCGTGCCGATCTTCCTGCTGGCCGACCGCAGCGTCGCGTCGTCGGTACCGGCCGCGGTGATGGGCAAGGTCGACGATTTCGTGTGGCTGCTCGAGGATACGGCCGACTTCATCGGCGGGCGCATCCACGCGGCGATCGAACGCTATCGCTCGACCGTGCTGCCGCCGATGTTCGGCGCGCTCGCGAAGTTCTCGCGCGTCTATGAATACTCGTGGCATACGCCGGGTCACACGGGCGGCACCGGCTTCCTGAAATCGCCGGTCGGCCGCGCGTTCTTCGAATACTTCGGCGAATCGCTGTTTCGCTCGGACCTGTCGATCTCGGTGGGCGAACTCGGCTCGCTGCTCGACCACTCAGGCCCGATCGGCGAAAGCGAGCGCTACGCGGCGCGCGTGTTCGGCGCGCATCGCACGTATCACGTGACGAACGGCTCGTCGACGTCGAACCGCATCATCCTGATGGCGAGCGTGAGCCGCGACCAGATCGCACTGTGCGACCGCAATTGCCACAAGTCGGCCGAGCACGCGATGACGATGTCGGGCGCGATCCCGACCTACCTCGTGCCGACGCGCAACCGCTACGGGATCATCGGGCCGATCGCGGCGGAGCGCCTCACGCAGGCGGCGATCCGCGAAGCGATCGCATCGAACCCGCTCGCGGCGGGGCTGGCGGACCGCCAGCCGAAGCATGCGATCGTCACGAACTCGACGTACGACGGCCTCTGCTACAACGTGACGCGTGTCGAGGAACTGCTCGGCGCGAGCGTCGATCGGCTGCACTTCGACGAAGCGTGGTACGGCTACGCGCGTTTCAATCCGATCTACCGCGACCGCCATGCGATGCACGGCGACCCGCGCGACCACCATAAGGATCGGCCCACGGTATTCGCGACGCAGTCGACGCACAAGCTGCTGACCGCGCTGTCGCAGGCGTCGTACATCCACGTGCGCGACGGCCGCAGCCCGATTCCGCATGGTCAGTTTAACGAAACGTTCATGATGCACGCGTCGACGTCGCCGAACTACGCGATCATCGCGTCGAACGACGTCGCGGCCGCGATGATGGACGGCCCCGGCGGCGCCGCGCTGACGCGCGAATCGATCGAGGAGGCCGTCGCGTTCCGGCAGATGATCGCGCGGATGAACGGCGAATTCGGCGCGAAGGGCGACTGGTTCTTCGAATGCTGGCAGCCCGACACCGTGCTCGAGGCGCGCACGGGCCGCACGCTGCCGTTCCACGATGCGCCGCCCGACCTGCTCGCGAGCGACCCGGCGTGCTGGGTGCTGCGCCCCGGCGCGCAATGGCACGGCTTCGGCAATATCGAGGACGGCTACTGCATGCTCGACCCGATCAAGGTGTCGATCGTCACGCCGGGCGTGGCGCCGGCCGGCGGCCTGATGCCGGTCGGCATCCCGGCGAGCGTCGTCACCGCGTATCTCGATGCGCGCGGCATCGTGGTCGAGAAGACGACCGATTTCACGATCCTGTTCCTGTTCTCGATCGGCATCACGAAGGGCAAGTGGGGCTCGCTCGTCAGCGCGCTGTGCGATTTCAAGCGCGACTACGATGCGAACCTGCCGCTCGACATGGCGATTCCGTCGCTCGCGAAGGAGCATGGTTCGCGCTATGCGGGCATGGGGCTGAAGGATCTGGCCGACACGATGTTCGCGGCGATGGAGCAGCTCGGCACGACGCGCCTGATGTCGGAGGCGTTCTCGATCCTGCCGAAGCCGGAGATGAGCCCGGTGCGCGCATACGAGCATCTCGTGCAGGGCCGCATCGAGCAGGTGACGCTCGACGAGCTGGCCGGGCGCACGGTGGCCACCGGCGTCGTGCCGTATCCGCCGGGCATTCCGCTGTTGATGCCGGGCGAGAACGCGGGGCCGGCCGGCGGCCCGGTGCTTGGCTATTTGAAGGCGCTCGAAGCGTACGACCGGCGTTTTCCGGGCTTCGCGCACGACACGCACGGCGTGGAGGTCGAGGACGGTACGTACCGCGTGTACTGCCTGACGGCCTGAAGCCCTGAATCCCGATCGGGCGAACGAGCGACCGGCCGCGCGGCGGCCTCACATCGAAGGATCGAACACCATGGAAAACGCAGCGCACCTATCCGACGCGGCCCCGGCGGCCGCGCGGAAGCACCGGATGAACGTCTGGCAGCTCACCATTCTCACAGCGGTCAACATGATGGGCTCCGGCATCATCCTGCTGCCGGCGAAGCTTGCGCAGGTCGGCACGATCTCGCTGCTGTCGTGGATCGTCACGGCCGGCGGCTCGCTCGCGCTGGCCTATGCGTTCGCGCGCTGCGGGATGCTGAGCCGCAAGCCGGGCGGGATGGGCGGCTACGCGGAGTACGCGTTCGGCAAGGCCGGCAACTACATGGCGAACTACACGTACGGGCTGTCGCTCGTGATCGCCAACGTCGCGATCGGCGTCACGGCGGTCGGCTACGGCACCGTGCTGTTCGACGCGACGCTGTCGCCGCTGCAGACGGGCCTGTGGACGATCTTCCTGCTCGTGCTGACGACGGTCGCGAACTTCGGCGGCTCGCGCATCACCGGCCGGATCGGCGCGGTGACGGTGTGGGGCGTGATCATTCCGGTCGTCGTCGTATCGCTGATCGGCTGGTTCTGGTTCAGCGGCGCGACCTGGGGCGCCGCGTGGAATCCGCACAACCTGCCGTTCGGGCCGGCCGTCGGCGGCTCGATCGCGGTGACGCTGTGGGCGTTCCTCGGGCTCGAATCGGCGTGCGCGAACTCGGATGCGGTCGAGAATCCGGAGCGCAACGTGCCGATCGCCGTGCTCGGCGGCACGATCGCGTCGGCGATCTTCTACATCGTGTCGACCAACGTGATCGCCGGGATCGTGCCCAACGCGATCCTCGCGGCGTCGAACGCGCCGTTCGGCATCGCGTTCGCGACGATGTTCACGCCGACCGTCGGCACAATCGTCACCGCGCTGATGGTGATCGCGTGCATCGGCTCGCTGCTCGGCTGGCAGTTCACGGTGGCGCAGGTGTTCAAGAGCTCGGCGGACGTCGGCTACTTCCTGCCGGTGTTCGCGCGCGCGACGCGCACGGGCACGCCGATCGTCGGCATGGTGATCCTGCTGGTCGCGCAGGTCGCGCTGGCGCTGATGACGATCAGCCCGGAGCTGAGCAGCCAGTTCCAGAAGATCGTCGATCTCGCGGTCGTCACGAACCTCGTGCCTTACGTGATGTCGATGGCCGCGCTGATCACGATCCAGAAGGTCGCGAAGGTGCCGCCGGGCAAGGCGCTGGTGACGAACGTGATCGCGATGGTCGCGACCGCGTACAGCTTCTACGCGCTGTTCAGCTCGGGCGAGCAGGCGCTGATGCTCGGCGGCCTGTGCGTGTTCCTGGGCTGGACGCTGTTCGGCTTCGTCAGCGCGCGCTTCTACCAGATGGAAGTCGACGCGCACGTGAAGGAGCCGGGTAAGTCGCTGCAGGCGTGACGGCTAGCGGTCGCGCTTCGTCAGCAGCGGCGGGAGCGCCGTTTTCAGCAGATCGACGACGGCGCGCACGCGCGGCGGCAGCGGCCGCTGCGCGTGCACCAGCACGTTGAGCGCGAAGTCGGGGATGTCGTAGTGCGGCAGGAGGCGGACGAGCCGGCCGTGCGCGAGCGCATCGGCGCAAGCCGGATGCTGGACCACGCCGATGCCGCCGCCCGCCGCGATCGTGTCGAACATCGGGCGCCAGTGGCTGGTGGTCATGACCGTGCGGATGCGCGCGTAGTCGACCGCACCGCCGTCGCGCTGCAGCGGCACCTGTTCGTTCGCGAACACGCCTTTCACGCGGATGAACGGATGGTTCGCGAGGTCGGCCTTCGTGTCGAGCGGGCCGTGCCGGTCGAGATACGACGGCGCGGCGACGAGCACGCGGCCAACCGCGCCGAGCGCGTACGCGACGAAGCCGCCGTCGCGGAGCTGGCCGACCCGGATCGAAATGTCGACGCCTTCGGTGACCGGATCGACGATATCGTCGTTCAGCACCAGGTCGATGTGCAGTTTCGGATACGCGGTGCGGATCTGCATCAGCACGGCCGGCATCACGACCTCGCCGAAACATTGCGGCGCCGCGAGCCGGATCGTGCCGTCGAGCGCATTCTCCGTCTTCGACACCGATGCAACGGCCAGTTCGGCCGCCTCGAGCAGCGCCTTGCTGCGTTCGTAAAAGATGCGGCCTTCCTCCGTGCACGCGAGGGTGCGCGCACTGCGCATCAGCAGCCGCGTGCCGAGATGCTTTTCGAGTTTCTCGATGCGCTCGCTGACGGCCGGTTGGCCCATGTCGAGATCCCGCGCCGCGCCGGACATCGTGCCGCGCTCCACGACCCTGACGTAGATGCGCATCGTCGCCAATAAATCCATGAAGTCGCGCCTTGTGTCTTCCGGTTCGATTTTTACCGATCGACTGATGGTACCAAAGCGGCTGAAGAGCGACTGTGTGCGTGAAGCCGATACTGACTATCGGCCGGAACGCGACCGGTGCCCGCCGAAGCCGCGTGCGTTCATCCACGCCGTGAGCGAAAATCGGCTTCCTTCCGCGCGACCGACAGGAGACCCGACATGACGCAACAGAATGAAGCCCGACGGACGCACTGCGTCGCATGGCAGATCGTGCAGACGTGGCAGGCAGCCGAATGGTGCCGGCTCGACGAGTCGCAAACGGGCATCGCGCTGTCGGGTTCGGTCGCGGGCGCGATCGACGGCACGCCGTTTCGCATCGACTACGCGATTACATGCGGGACCGACTGGCTCACGCGCTCGGCGCGCGTGACGCGGTGGAGCGGCACGGCGCCGCCACGGCAATGGGACATCGCGTGCAATGCAGGGCAGTGGACGATCGACGGTGTCGATGCACCGATGCTTGCGGGTGCAACCGACATCGACCTCGGCTTCAGTCCGTCGACCAATACGCTGCCGATCCGGCGGCTGGCGCTCGCCGTCGGCGAGTCGGCCGAGATTCGCACCGCGTGGCTGCGGTTTCCGAGTTTCGACATCGTGCGCGGCGAGCAGCGCTATACGCGCACGGCGCCGCACGTGTATCGCTACGAGAGCGGCACGTATGCGGCCGATATCGCGATCGACGACGCGGGCCTCGTCACCGACTACGACGAATGGCGGCGCATCGGCGCGGCGCCTGCGCCGTGACGCATCAGCGAGCGCTGGCGACCGACAGTTTGCTCGGAATCAGCTTCAGCGTGCTGAACGCGTCGGCGATGCTCTGCTGGTACGCGACCGTCGCATCGGTGATCGTCTGCACGCCGTAGCCGGCGCGCTTGAGCGCGACTTCTAGCGTCGGCGCGTCGAGGCCGACGAGCGGCGACAGTTGCGCGGCCACCTCGGGCACGTGATCGCGCGCCCAGCGGTCGACCGCGTCGACTTCGTCGAGCAGCGCGCGCAGCACCTGCGGGTGCGCGGCCGCGTACTTGCGCGCGGCGAGGTAGTACTGCGTGTTGCGCACGAGCCCGTCGCCGTTTGCGACCACGCGCGCGCCGAGCTGCCGTTCGGCGGCGGCCAGGTACGGATCCCAGATCACCCACGCATCGACGCTGCGCTGCACGAACGCGGCGCGCGCGTCGGCCGGCGTCAGGTAGATCGGCTGGATGTCGGCATACGTGAGGCCCGCATGCTCGAGCGCCTTCACCAGCAGGTAGTGGACGTTCGAGCCCTTGTTGAACGCGACCTTCTTGCCGCGCAGTTGCGCGACGGTGCGGATCGGCGAATCGGGCAGCACGACGATCGCCTCGCCCTGCGGCGCGGGCGGCTCGTTGCCGATGTAGACGAAATCGACGCCGGCGGCCTGCGCGAAGATCGGCGGGGTTTCGCCGACCGTGCCGACGTCGATCGCGCCGGCGTTCAGCCCTTCGAGCAGTTGCGGGCCGGCCGGGAATTCGAGCCATTGCACGGTGACGCCCTGGCTCGCGAGACGCTTCTCGAGCGTGCCGCGCGCCTTGAGCACGACGAAGTTGCCGTATTTCTGGAAGCCGATGCGCAGCCGCGTGCCGCCGGCGTCGGCGCGTGCGGGCCCGGCCGCGAGCGGCCCGAGCGCGAGCCCGGCCAGCCCGGCGGCCGCGCCGTGCAGCCACCGGCGGCGGCGCGGGTTCGCCGGGGTCGTTTCAAGGTCTGCGTGCGGTGTGTCGTTCATCGAGGCGTCCTGCTGGCGGGTTCACGGGTCGCGCGGGCATGGCGCGATCGGCACGGGACGCGGCCGGTTGCGGGCGATGCGCGCGGCCGGCCCGCGCCGGATTCGAGACGATACGGCCATGCGGGACGGCGGCCAACCAATGAATCCGCATATGCAAATCAGCGGCCGGACGATCCGTGAACGGTGACGCGGCAGGGCGCCGCCGCGCTCACTCGGTGACGAGCGGGCTTTCCTCGATCGAATCGACGCGGTCCGGATAGAACGCGAGGTGCCCGCGAATCGATTCGACGGCCGGATACGGATGCTCGTACGTCCACACAGCGTTGGTCGCGCGTTCGCCGCCGGCCGGAATCGAGTAGTACGCGCAATCGCCCTTGTACGGGCAGTAGGTCGCGTGGTCGGTGCGTTCGAGCAGCGACATGTCGGCATCCTCGCGCGGAACGTACAGCACCGCCGGATAGCTGGCCTCGCGCAGCGCCAGTGCATGGCGCGTATCGGCGACGACCTTGCCGGCGACCTTCACGACCACGCGCGACGCGTGCGGTTCGATCAGGATCGGATGATCGGGGCCCGGCGACTTGACGGGACGAGAGGGCGTATCGGGGTTGATCGACATCGTGGGTCCTCCAGGAACGGGCGGCGCACCGGCGGGCGCGCCGTGCCGGCACGCGTGCGCCGGTGGATTCCCGCGCACCGGTGCCGGCGTTGGCCAACCGATACGATGCGCCAATTCCGCGGAACCTGCAGGGGGCCGGAAGGACGCGCGCGGCCCTGAGCGAATGGCGCTGCGTCATGTCATGACGCCGGGCCCGGTGTCGCGGCGGTGTTCGCGAGCCTGCGTGCGGCGCTCGCATGGACATTCTCATGCAGCGGCAGCGGGATGCATCCGCGACGATAAGCAACGCGGAATTAATTGGTAAGCGATCGGCGGGATGCGCGCGAAGATCGACGGTCGTCATTCGCATCGCACCTCTTGCTTCCGTCCCTCACCATGAAGAATCCTTTCGTTTCGTCAGCCGCGCGCCGTCCGCGCGGCGTATCGCCTGCCGGCGCCGCGCTTCGCTGCATCGCCGCGTCGTTGCTGCTGGCCGGCGCCGCGACGCACGCGCTCGCCGCGCCCACGGGCAAGACGCTCGTGTACTGCACCGAAGGCAGCCCGGCCGGCTTCGATCCCGGCCAGCACACGACGAGCACCGATTTCGATGCGAGCACGTACCCGGTCTACAACGGGCTCGTGCAATTCAGGCGCGGCACGCTCGATCTCGAACCGGCGCTCGCGACGAGCTGGGACGTGTCGCCCGACCAGCGCACGATCACGTTCCACCTGCGGCGCGGCGTGAAATTCCAGACGACTGCATGGTTCAAGCCGACCCGGCCGTTCCAGGCCGACGACGTCGTGTTCACGTTCCGCCGGATGCTCGACCCGGACGATCCGTTCCGCAAGGCCTATCCGGTCAGCTTCCCGTATTTCAGCGATCTCGGCTTCGACCGCAACATCGAACGCATCGAGAAGGTCGACGACTATACGGTGCGCTTCGTGCTGAAGACGCCCGACGTCGTGTTCGTGCGCAATCTCGCGATGGCGTTCGCGTCGGTGCTGTCGGCCGAATATGCGTCGCAGCTCGCCGCGCGCCATCGCGAGTCGGACATCAACCAGTTCCCGGTCGGCACGGGGCCGTTCCTGCTGCGCACGTACCAGAAGGACGCGCTGATCCGCTACGACGCGAATCCCGACTACTGGAAGCCGGACGACGTGAAGCTCGCGCGCCTCGTGTTCGCGATCACGCCCGATCCGGCCGCGCGACTGCAGAAGCTCGTGGCCGGCGAATGCCAGGTGTCGGCGTTTCCGCGGCCGGCCGATCTCGAGACGGTGCGGCGCGACCCGAAGCTGACGCTGTTTTCGGGGACGGGCTTCAACGTCGGCTTCGTCGCGTACAACACGCAGCATCCGCCGCTCGATCGTGTCGACGTGCGGCGCGCGCTCGACATCGCGATCGACAAGACGGCGATCATCAAGACCGTGTTCAACGGCGACGCGACGATCGCGACGAACCCGATGCCGCCCGCGCAATGGTCGTACAACCCGCGCCTGAAGGACGCGCCGCGCGATCCGGCCGCCGCGAAGGCGCTGCTCGCGCAGGCCGGCTTCCCGAACGGCTTCGACCTGACGCTGTGGGCGATGCCCGTGCAGCGCCCGTACAACCCGAACGCGCAGCTGATGGCGCAACTGATCCAGCAGGACTGGGCGAAGATCGGCGTGCGTGCGAAGATCGTCAGCTACGAATGGGGCGAATACAACCGCCGCGCGAAACACGACGGCCAGCACGACGCGATCCTGTACGGCTGGTCGGGCGACAACGGCGATCCCGACAACTGGCTCGGCACGCTGCTCGGCTGCGACGCGGTGCACGGCAGCAACCTCGCGAAGTGGTGCAACAAGGACTTCGAGCAACTCGTGACGGCGGCGCGTTCGAATGCCGATGTCGCGAAGCGCACGGCGCTGTACGAGCAGGCGCAGGTGGTGTTCAAGGACCAGGTGCCATTCACGCCGATCGCGACGTCGATCGTGTCGCTGCCGATCTCCAAGCGCGTACACGGGTTGACGTTCTCGCCGCTCGGCGGGCACCGGTTCGACGGCGTGTGGCTCGATTGACGGAAGCGGAGGCCGGCGCGCCCGTGCACGCCGGCGTTCGCCGCGTCAGTCGAGTGCGACGGCGGCCGCCGTTTCGACCGGCGTGCCTTCGAGCGCCACCGAAGGCGCGCCGTCGGGGCCGACCGGCACGTCGCCGATGAGCGTCGTGCGATAGAGCTGGCGGTCGAAGTCGAGATCGAAGATGTCGACGGGCGCGAGATGTGCGGTCGCACGGTTGTCCCAGAACGCGATGCTGCGCGGTTCCCACTTGAAGCGGATCGTGAATTCCGGCCGCGTCACATGCTCCCACAGCAGTTCGAGCAGCGCCTGGCTCTCGCGCGGCGTCAGCCCGACGATCGATTTCAGGAAACTCGGGCTCACGTACAGCGCGCGTTCGCCGGTTTCCGGATGCACGCGCACGAGCGGATGTTCGGTCACGAGCGGGCGGCGCTCGACGGCATCGTCGAACGCACCGGTCGCGCGCGCGCCGGGCGGCGGCGTGAAGCGATGGATGCCGCGCAGGGTATCGACGAAGCCGCGCAGCGGCGCGGACAGCGTTTCGTAGGCGCGCACGAGGTTGGTCCAGTGCGTGTCGCCGCCGTACGGCGGGATCGTCACGCCGCGCAGGATCGACGCCCACGGCGGGTTCACGGCGGCCGTCACGTCGGTGTGCCAGCCGGTCCAGGGCCGGCGCACCGGTTCGCCTTCGAAGCGCGTCGCCTTGCGATGCTTCGCGATCGAATAGACGGCCGGATGGCCGTCGACGTGCCCGAACACCGGGTGGCCGACCGTCGGCTCGCCGAACTGCGCGGAGAACGCGACATGCTGCTCGTGCGTGAGGAATTGTTCGCGGAAGAAGATCACGCGCCATTGCAGCAGCGCGGCGCGGATCGCCGCGATCTGCGGCGTGGTCAACGGTTGCGTGAGGTCGACGCCGCGGATTTCCGCACCGATATGGGCGGACAGCGGGATCACGTCGACCGGCTGGGCGGCGGGTTCGAGTAGGGCGCTCATGCGACGCTCCTGGCGGAAGTGAACGGGAGAGACGGACGACATCGTTGCGCGTGCAGGCGTCGGTCCGGCGGCGTGCGGTTCATGGCGGGTGTCCTGCAGGGAATGGCGCGGCGGCGCGCGGGAAAGCGCGCCGCCGCGGGACGTGAACGTTATTGCAGCGTGGCGCCCGGCCCTTTCAGCAGCACGCTCTGGCGGCCGTCGATGCCGACCGGCACGTCGCCGTGCACGGTCGCGCGGCGCACGACACGGCGCGCATCGCCGTAGTCGTTGATCGCGTAGTGCTGCGTCGCGCGGTTGTCCCAGATCGCGACGTCGCCTTCCTGCCAGTTCCAGCGCACCGTGTTCTCGAGGCGCGTCACGTGCTCGTGGAACACCTGCAGCAGATGCGCGGAATCCTGCGACGACAGCCCCTTGAGCTTCTGCACGAAGTGCCCGAGCACGAGCGTGCGCTCGCCGGTTTCCGGATGCACGCGCACGACCGGGTGCTCGGTTTCGTAGACGGTCGACGTGAACACTTCGCGGTAGCGCTTCAGTTGCGCATCGTCGGCATGCACGTGCGTCGACGCATAGTCGTAGGCGTTCGTATGCAGCGCCCACAGCGTGTCGGCGAGCGCGCGCAGCGGGTCGGGCAGATGCGCGTACGCGGCGGCCGTGTTGGCCCATACGGTATCGCCGCCGAACGGCGGGATCACGACCGCGCGCAGGATCGAGATCTTCGGGTACGCATCGACGAAGGTCACGTCGGTGTGCCACGAATTGGCGCGTGCGCCGTGCGCGGAATCGAGTTCGAGCAGGGCCGCGCTGCCGTCGACGGACGGCACGGTCGGGTGCGCGACCGTGTCGCCGAAGCGGCGCGCGAACGCTTCCTGTGTCGTGTCGTCGAGATGGTGCTGGCCGCGGAAGAACAGCACCTTGTGGCGTAGCAGCGCGGCCTGGATCGCGTCGAACGTCGCATCGTCGAGCGCGGCCGACAGCCGCACGCCGGCGATTTCGGCGCCGATCCGGCCGGCGACCTGGCGAAGCTGAAGCGGAACGGCGGCCGTGCGCGGCGCGGCGTGCGAAGCAGGCGAAGACGAGTGAGCGGCGTGCTGGACTTCGGACATCGGGAGTCTCCTGGGAGTCGGGTCGGTCGAGTCTCCATTCAAGCAGGCGCCGCGCGGAACCGGAACCGATGAATCGTCACAACCTTAGCGTGCGAGCTGCGATGAACGATATGTGTCGTCATGCTGAGCAATGCGGAAGCGTTGCATCGCTACCACGCGAGCCGCCATTCGCCGATCCGGTGCGGGCGCGCCCCGTCGATGCGCTTGCCGCCCGAACCGTCGTCGCCCGGCGGTTCGCTGTCGTCGAAATCGGCGAGCACGGTGTCGCGCAAGCGCGCGAATGCCGGCGAATCGCGCCGGCGCGGGCGCGGCAGCGCGACGTCGACGATGCGCGCGATGCGCCCGGGACGCGGCGCCATCGTGACGACGCGGTCGCCGAGATAGACGGCTTCGTCGACGTCGTGCGTGACCAGCATCATCGTGATGCGCTCCTGTTCCCAGATGCGCAGCAGTTCGTTCTGCATCTTCGCGCGGGTCTGCGCGTCGAGCGCGCCGAACGGCTCGTCGAGCAGCAGCACGCGCGGGCGGTTCACGAGACCGCGTGCGATCGCGACGCGCTGCGCCATCCCGCCCGACAACTGGTTCGGAAACGCGTGCTCGAAACCGTTCAGCCCGACGAGCGCGATGTGTTCCGCGACCGCGTGCCGTTTCGCGGCGACGTTCAGCGGCGCGTTGCGCAGCGCGGCGCCGATGTTCTGTTCGACGGTCAGCCACGGGAACAGCCGGTGATCCTGGAACACGATGCCGCGCTGTAGCGACGTGTCGCGCACGCGTTCGCCGCCGGCGCGGATTTCGCCGGTGTAATCGGTGTCGAGCCCGGCGACGAGCCGCAGCAGCGTCGACTTGCCGCAGCCGCTGGCGCCGACGATCGTGACGAATTCGCCGGCGCGCACGTGCAGCGACACGTCGTCGAGCACGGCGAGCGACGCGCCGCGTTGCGCGTAGTGCTTGCTGACATGGAGGATGTCGAGCGAATCGGAGGCGAGGGTCGTCATGGCGGTACGAAGAAGGGTGCGATATCGAAGGAAAGGGCGGGAAGGAAAGGGCGCTCAGCGCGTCAGGTCGCCGCGCCGGGCCAGCACCGTGCGCTCGATCGCCCGCGCGGTCGCGTTCAGTGCCCAGCCGGTCACGCCGACGACGATGATCCCGAACAGCACGAGATCCATCCGGAACTGCTCGCTGCCGTCGATCAGCGTGTTGCCGATCCCGCTGCCGGCGACGAGCAGGTATTCGGCGCCGAGCGTCGCGAGCCACGAATAGATCAGGCCGAGATACAGGCCGGTGAAGATCGACGGCAGCGCGGTCGGCAGGATCACGTGGCGGATGAGCTGGAGCCGCGAGTAGCGCAGCGCGCGGGCGACGTCGACATACGTGCGCGGCACCGCGTGAATGCCGTCGCAGGTATGGGCGGCGACCGGCAGCAGCGCGGCGAGCGACAGGAACACGACCTTCGCGACGTCGCCGAGCCCGAACCACACGGAAATCAGCGGAATCCACGCGAACAGCGAGATCTGCTTGAACGTGTCGAAGCTCGGGCCGACCATCCGCGCGGCGATGCGCGACAGCCCGAGCGCGGCGCCGAGCAACAGCCCGCCCGTCGCGCCGATCGCGAACCCGCACGCTTCGCGTGCGAGCGACGCCGACAACGCGCGGCCGAGCGCACCGCTCGCGGCCTGCGCCCACGCGGTGTGCAGCACGTCGGCGGGGCCGACGAACAGCCCGCTTTTCACGAGGTGGACGGAAGCGATGGCCCACCAGAGTGCGAACGCCACGAGCGGCAGCACGAAGCCGCGCCAGTCGGGCGCATGCAGGCGGCGGGCGGCCGTGGCGGGCGGTGTGGCTGACGGCGTGGCGGCGTGCGGCACGGGCGATTCTCCTTCGATGGGGCGTGCGGCCCGGTTCAGCCGCGAAACGCGGACGGCACGCCGCGGCGCAGGCGCGCTTCGAGTGCGTCGAGCGCCCGGTTGATCAGCAGGCCGACCGCGCCGACCACGACCACGGCCGCCATCACGAGATCGAGCTGGAACAGTTGCCGCCCGTACACGATCAGGTAGCCGAGCCCTTCGGACGACGCGACGAGTTCGACCACGACGAGCGCGAGCCACGACTTCGTGAACGCGAGCCGCACGCCGGTCGCGAGCGTCGGGATCGCGGCCGGCAGCACGACGTGGACGATGCGTTGCCGGCGCGTGTAGCCGAACCCGCGCGCGACTTCGTCGAGGGCGGGCGGCGTCTGGCGAAACCCCTGCAACGTGCTCAGCGTGACGGGGACGAGCGCCGCATGCGCGATCAGCAGGTACTTGAGCGGCTCGCCGACGCCGACGAGCAGCAGCAGGAACGGCAGCCAGCCGAGCACCGGAATCTGCACGAGCGCGTTGAAGCTCGGCAGCACGTAGGCTTCCAGTGTGCGCGACAGCCCGAGTGCGACGCCGATCGACACACCGAGCAGCGTGCCGGCCGCGAAGCCGACGAGCACGCGCTGCAGGCTGATCAGCGTGTGACGCACGAGATCGCCGCTCGACGCGAGTTCGGCCAGCGTGTCGACCACGCGTTCGGGCGGCGGCAGGATTTGCGGTGCGATCCAGCCGCGCGCGCTGCCGACGCTCCACAACGCGAACAGCAGCGCGGGCAGCATCCACGGCGCGAGCTGCCACGCGAGCCGTTTCAGCGCAGCCGCGCGGCGCGGCGGCACGGCGAGCGCGTGCGATTTGGACGACGGGGACGACGGGACGGGAAACGCGGTGTCGCTCATCGGGGCGGGCTCGGTCAGGAGAGGGGCTTGCCGGCGGCGTCAAAACGCGGCCAGTAGTGTTCGAGCTTCAACGTGCGCAATGCATTGTCGAGATACTTCGGTTCGAACCAGCCGTCGACGTCGACCGGCTGGCGGATCAGCTTCAGGTTCAGCGCATCCTGCGCGACGGCCTTGTAGCGCGCGACGACGAACGGATCGATCAGCGGGGACAGGCGGTCCTTCAGGCGCTGGTTCGCATAGTCGGCCTGCCACGACGCATACGGCACGCCGCTTTTCGCCCACAGCTTGAACAGCGCATCGCGGTTCGCCTCGTCGGACGACCATTGCGCGCCCTTCACGAACGCGGTGACGACGCGCTGCACGATGTCCGGGTGCGCGCGGTCGAAATCGTCGAGCACGAGCAGGTGGGTTTGGCGCGTCAGTTGCGGGCCGTCGTTCTGCGATTCGTAGATGATCTTCGCGAGGCCCGCGTCGCGCAGCTTGTAGAGCGCATAATCGCCCACCGACGCGTCGATGCCCTTCGACGCGAGCGCGGCGAGCGAGCTGGCCGCGTCGAGGTTGATCACGCGCAGGTCGCGTTCGCCGAGGCCATTCCTCGCGAGCGCGTTGTCGGCGACGAGCTGCAGGTTGGTGCCGCGGAAGATCGACACGCGGCGGTCCTTCAGGTCCTTGATCGAGCGGATCGTGGAGTCGGGCGGCACCGCGATCTTGATGCCCGAGCGCACGCTCGCGGCGAGCAGCAGGCGCGTCTTGATCCCGTTCGAGCGCGCGAGCACGGCCGGCAGGTCGCCCTGGTACGCGAAGTCGAGCGCCTTGTTGGCGATCGCCTCGTTGACGGCCGGGCCCGCGCCCTTGAAGAACAGCCATTCCACCTTGATGCCGTCGGCGGCGAATTCCTTTTCGACGAGCTGCTGCAACTGCACGGTGGCGGCGCTCGAGCCGCCGAACGTCGGGGGATCGCCCGCGCCTTGCTGGGCGACGCCGATGCGGACAGTGGCGGGCTTGTCCGCGTGCGCGGCGGCGGCCGGCAACGCAACGAGGGACGCGATCAGCAGCGATCGCAGCAGGCGCAGGGGAGACGGGAATCGGTCGATCATGGCGCGTCGGATGGCGAGGAGTGGAAGTCGTGCCGGAGGGAGGCAGAACCATTCTGGAGGACGCATTCGGCGCGGGACAAGCAACGATTTGAACTATGCTTATCGCCGCGTTTCGGGTTGGCAAATCACGCGTGTCGCCGATTGGAAACGGCGGCGCGCGCGAGCGCGGTTCCCGCATGTCGATCGGCGGTAAATCGATCGTCGGTGACGGCGGCGCCAAGTCGAATCGGGCAACACGATCGGGGTGTGCAATATTTTCCGGATCATGCTGGCCAGTACGAAAATAAATACCGGATAGCGCGCCCGCGTGTGCGTTTTAAATTCGGGCAGGAAAATTCTCGGCATATCGAAAAACTGAATAAAAATCATCGAAATGCACGGCGGAAGCAACGATGCATGCCGGTATTAACATTCTTGCGGCGCGCGAAGCCAGGCCTCCCGCCTCACGCTTGAAAAGCGGCAGATGACATGCGCGTATTTCATCGTTGAAGCGCTTCGCCCATAAATGCATCCGACGCTAAATAATTTGAATTCGCCCAAAAAATTGTCTATACCCTAGACGAATTAGCGTGATCCGCATCGTGTCAATGCGGCTACGCAACAGACGCGCGAAAGGAGCGGCAGATGCCATTGCCGTCCACCGCGCAGTGCAGCGATCGAATGGATTCAGGGGAATGCGCACGGCCCGATGCCAGGGCTGCCGCATGAGTCATGAATGGGCGAACGTCGTGCGCGCCACCGAAGCAACGCCGCGTCTTTACATTCAACGGTCGATCACCGACCCCGTCACACGGAGGTTGTCATGCTGCAATACGTCAAGAGCTTGCTGCGCGATGAACGTGGTGTCAGCTCGCTCGAATACGCCGTTCTGGCCGGCATCGTCGTGGTCGCGCTCGCGGCGGTCGGGGTGATTCTCAGCAGCACGTCCGGTGGCTTGCCGGCCGTGTTCACCGCGCTGATCAACAAGGTCACGGCGTTGATCTGATCCTCTGAACCCGAGCGCCGCCGACGAACACACGGATCCGCAGCGGTACGACGTATCCAGCCGGGGCGCGCCGACGGACGGCTCTCCGATGCTCTATCTCGTACAGTCGGCGGCGACGCTCGTGCTGGTGTCGCTCGCGATGCAGGATGTGTGCGCGCGACGCCTGTCCAATCGTGCCGTGCTGGCGTTCGCGATGCTGTATTTCGTCGCGGCGGCACTCGCGCGCGATGGGCTCGCGCAACTCGCCGGTCATGGGGCGACCGCCGCGGCGATGCTGCTGTTGTTCGCCGGCCTGCGGTACGCGGGCTGGATCGGCGGCGGCGACGTGAAGCTGGCGGCGGCGGTGTTCCTGTGGGCCGGCCCGGCGCTCGCGTTCCCGGTGTTGACGATCGTCGGTGCGAGCGGCACCGCGTGCGGCCTCGCCGCACTCGCGGCCGGCGCATTGCGGCGTCGCACCGCGCCGGCGGGTACGATCGCGACGCGCGGCGTGCCGTACGGCGTCGCGCTCGCGCTCGGCGGCACGCTGGCCGTCTGGGCGCCGTTTCCTCATGCGGTTTCGCTTACCTAGACCCGGGGGACGCACGCCGCCATGCCCAAACCCCTGAGAATGGCCGTCCTGATCATCGCTGCCGCGATCGGTGCGTTCATCCTGCGCCAGCTGTTCGTCGCCGCGGCGACGCCGCCGGCGCCCGGCGAAGCGGCCGAGGTGCGCGTGCGCGTCGCGACGGCGGACCTGCCCGAAGGGCTGCTGCTGCGCGACAACGATCTCGCGTGGAAGCGCATGCCGCGCACGCAGGTGCCGGCCGGCGCGTTCGTCGAGTCGCAACCGGGCGCGAACCTGCAAGGCGCGCTGCTGCGCAACCGGGTCGACGCCGGTGCGCCGATCCGCGCGGAGAACGTGATCCCGGCCGGCGCACCGGATTTTCTCGCGGCCGCGCTGCAGCCCGGCATGCGTGCGATCTCGGTGCCGGTCGACGACGTGTCGGGCAACGCGGGGCTGATCCAGCCAGGCGACTTCGTCGACGTGGTGCTCACGCAGCAGATCGGCGGGTCGGCGACGACGCCCGGCACGTTCGAAGCGGAGACGGTCGTGCGGCGCGCGCGCGTGCTCGCGGTCGGCTCGGAATTCCAGCGTGCGAAGACGCCTGCGAGTGCGCCGGAAGTACCGGCCCGCGCGCGCACGGTCACCCTCGAGGTCGCGCCGCGCACCGCACAGGTCGTGCTGGTCGCGACGCGCCTCGGATCGCTGTCGCTGGCGCTGCGCAGCTTCGCGACGAGCGATCGCCGTCAGGCGGCGGGCGGCGACGAAGCAGAACCCGATACGCCTCCGGTATGGGCCGGCGACGTGTCGCGCGCGGCCCGCGGCGCGGCGCGGGCGCCGTCCGTGAGGACGGACGCCGGCACGCGGCCGGGGTCGCAGGGCAATACGGTCGTGATCTACCGCGGCTCGTCGGTCGACGATGGGTCGCGCGGCAGCGGCACCGGCACACCGGGCGTGCCGCCGCTGCCGTCGGGTTGGCCGGGTACGCCGGTTGCGCCGGCCGCACCCGCGGGCGGCTACGCCGCCGCGGATGCGACGGCGCAGGCGCCACGGATGGCGGCGCCGCAGTGACGCGGTGACGATTCGGGGCCGGCCGCCCGGCGGCCGGCATTTGACGGGAACACGCATGGTGCGCATCGTTCGTTGGATCGCTTTCTGGTGCCTGGCCTGCCTCGTCGCGCCGGGCGTCGCGCTCGCGCAGCGCCCGCCGGCGGCGGACGCCGGCGCGGCGTTGTCGATTGCGACCGGCAAGGGCGAGATGCTGTCGCTGTCCGAACCCGCGACCGCGATGTTCGTCGCCGATCCGGGCATCGCGGACATCCAGGTGCCGTCGCCGCGCACCGTGTTCGTGTTCGGCAAGAAGGCCGGCACCACCACGCTGATCGCGCTCGGCGCGAACCATCGGCCGATCCTGCGCCGGACGGTGATCGTGCAGGTCGACACCGCCTCGCTGCAGACGGTGCTCGACAGCCGCTTTCCGCAATTGAAGCTGTCGGTGTCCGGCGCGCCGGGCTCGCTGATGGTGTCGGGCAAGGTGCCGAGCGCGGCCGACGCGGATGCCGTGATGCAGTCGCTCGCGCCCTACGTGAACGACAAGGAAAAGATCGTCAACCGGCTCACGCTGTCGCGTCCGATCCAGGTGAACCTGCGCGTGCGCGTGACGGAAGTGAGCCGCAACGTCACGCAGCAGCTCGGCATCAACTGGAGTTCGCTCGGCGCGGCAGGCAACTTCATCGGCGGATTGTTCAACGGGCGCACGCTGTTCGATCCGACGAACAAGCTGTTCAACCTGTCGCCGACCGGCGCGTATTCGGTGCTCGGCGGCTTCCATACGGGGCGCTGGTCGATCGACGTCGTGCTCGACGCGCTCGACCAGGAAGGCTTGATCACGATGCTCGCGGAGCCGAACCTCACCGCGATGTCCGGCCAGACCGCGAGCTTCCTCGCGGGCGGCGAGATCCCGATCCCGGTCGCGCAGGCCGGCAACACGACCGGCGCGATCACGGTCGAGTTCAAGCCGTTCGGCGTGTCGCTCGACTTCACGCCGACCGTGCTCGCCGACAACCGGATCAGCCTGAAGGTGCGCCCGGAGGTGAGCGAGGTCGACTCGAACAACAGCGTGACGACCGGCGGCATCACGGTGCCGGGGCTCACCGTGCGGCGCGTCGAGACGACGGTCGAGCTGTCGAGCGGACAGAGCTTCGCGATCGGCGGGCTGCTGCAGAGCCAGACGGCCAATACCGTGTCGCAGATCCCGGGCCTCGGCCGGCTGCCGATCATCGGCCGGCTGTTTTCGTCGAAGAACTTCCAGGACAACAAGACCGAGGTCGTCGTGATCGTGACGCCGTACATCGTGCAGCCGACCGGGCCCGGCCAGCTCGAGCAGGCGCTCGACACCGTCGCGCGGCCGAGCAGCGATCTCGAGTTCGCGATCCAGCGCAATCTCGGGCTCGACCTGCTGTCGGGCGACACGCCGCGTCTCGTCGGCGCCGCGGGCTTCGTGTACTGACCGGAGGAGCGCGCATGCGAGTTCGAACCCTGTTCACCGCACCGTTGGCGCTGGCGCTCGCGGCCTGCCTGTCGACGCCGCCGCCGATCAACCTGCCCGATGCACGCGCGATCGGCTTCGACGGCGTCCGTGCGGTGCCGCCCGACTGCGCGAAGCTGATGCAGCCGTCCCATCTCGTCGATGCAGGGTTCGGGCGGCCCGGCGTGCCGTTCGGCTGCGCGACCTACACGAATCTCGCGACGATGCTCGCCCGTCCGGAGGACCTCGTCGCGCCCGTGCCGTACGGCGGTGCCGATGCGCAAGTCGCGGCCGACGCGGTGCGCCGCTACGTCGAGGATCGCGTGAAGCAGCCCGCGCCGGGCAAGACGCTGACGACCGGTTCGCCCGGCCATTGACCCACTCCCGATGCGATCGCGATGCCGCCCATGAACGTCCTCGACCGCCAGAACGCCAAGCGCGCCGCCTCCGCCGGAGCGGCGGATCTCATCGCGGTCGTGTCCGATGCCGGCAGCGAGGATGTGATCCGCCGCGTCGCACAGGACCTGTCGATCACGCGCGCCCATGTGCAGCCGGGCCATTGCGACGATGCGATCCGGCTGCTGCAGCAGCACGAGCGCTCGCCGCGCCAGCTGATCGTCGACGTGTCGGATTCGGTGCTGCCGGTGTCGGACCTGATGCGGCTCGCGGACGTGTGCGAGCCGTCGGTGCGGGTCATCGCGATCGGCACGCAGAACGACGTCGGGCTGTTCCGCAACCTGCTCGGCATCGGCGTGCAGGACTACATCGTGAAGCCGCTGACCGTCGAGCTGATGCGGCGCGCGCTGACCACGACGGAGTCGGTCGTGCAGGTGCGCACCGGCAAGATCGTCAGCTTCGTCGGCGCACGCGGCGGCGTGGGCACGACGACGATCGCGGTCAACCTCGCGCGCTGCCTGGCGGGCGAGAAGCGGCGGCGCGTCGCCTACGTCGACCTGAACCTGCATGGCGGCGGCGCGAACTCGATGCTCGGGCTGTCGAGCAACAACGGGCTGATCGAATTGCTGAACATGGAACTGCGCCCCGACGACGCGCTGTTCGAGCGCATGTTCGTCACGAAAGGCGACCGCCTGCACGTGCTCTCGGCCGAACTCGCGTACGGCGAAGAGGCGCTGCTGCGCGACGATGCGATCGCGCAGCTCGTCGACATGCTGAAGGACCGCTTCCATTACGTGCTGTTCGACGTCGGCTACCGTGCCGGCAAGCTGTTCGAGGATGCGCTGACGGCGTCCGATCTCGTCTATATCGTCGCCGATCGGTCGGTGCACGCCGCGTACGAAGCCGCGCGGCTGGCACGCTTCGTGAAGGAGATACCGGGCGAGCGGATGCTGTCGATGGTGCTGAACAATCCGCTCGAGCCGGTCAAGGGACGCGTCGCGCAGTCCGATTTCGAGGACGCGTTCGGCGGTGTGCGGCTGCGCGAGCTGCCGCACGACGCGCAGTCGCTCGCGGTCGC
The DNA here is from genome assembly GCF_902832865.1 of Burkholderia sp. BCC0397. Lineage (NCBI taxonomy): Bacteria > Pseudomonadati > Pseudomonadota > Betaproteobacteria > Burkholderiales > Burkholderiaceae > Burkholderia > Burkholderia sp. BCC0397. Next base: position 646,847 of record NZ_CADFDL010000001.1, read on the forward strand.
GGAGAACCTGGCCGAGCCGATCGAAGGCTCGAAACGCCGCGGCTTCCTGGAAGAGATCCGGCTGCTCGCGAACGGCATCACCGGCGAATCGATGGCCGTCGCCGAGCCGTGGTATGCGCGCTTCTTCAAACGGAGGAAAGGATCGTGACGTTCGGTACCCGCAAACGGCCGACGCCGGACCCTGCGCCGGCGGGTTCCCGTGCCGCGCCGCGAGAGGATGTGCCCGCGGCGGGGCCGGCCGTGAGCCCGGCGCCCCCGGCAGCCCCGCCGGCGGCGCCCGCGCGCGGGACGACGGTGGCCGATACGCAGGAGGCCCTGATCCGCTCCGGCAAGTTCGACGCGATCCGCACCGCGGTATTCGCGTCGATGAACATGTCGGCCGCGCTGATGAAGACGCGCGACGAAGTGCGGGCGGGCATCGAACAGGTGGCCGCGCATACGGTCGAGCGCGAACGCCTGAAGATCACCGCGGGCGAACAGGTGCTGATCGTCGACGCGATCCTGAACGACATGTTCGGCGTCGGGCCGATCGAGCCGCTGCTCGCCGACGACACCGTGTCCGACATCCTCGTGAACGGCCCCGACCAGGTGTACGTCGAGCGCGCGGGCCGGCTCGAACTCACGCCGCTGAAGTTTCGCGACAACGCGCACGTGACCAGCGTCGCGCAGCGGATCGCGGCGGCGGTCGGGCGCCGCGTCGACGAGAGCAGCCCGATGGTCGACGCACGCCTTGCCGACGGCAGCCGCGTGAACGTGGTGCTGCCGCCGATCGCGATGCGCGGCGCGTCGATCTCGATCCGCAAGTTCGCGAAGCGCGACATCACGCTCGCGCGGATGGCGCATCAGGGCAACATCTCGCACGGGATGCTGCAGGTACTGAAGGTCGCGTGCGCATGCCGGCTGAACATCGTGATCTCGGGCGGCACCGGCTCGGGCAAGACGACGCTGCTCAACGCGCTGTCGCAGCACATCGAGGAGCACGAGCGGATCGTGACGATCGAGGACGCGGCCGAGCTGCAACTGCTGCAGCCGCACGTGGTGAGTCTCGAGACACGGCCGGAGAATACGGAAGGGCTCGGCGGCATCTCGCAGCGCGATCTCGTGCGCAACGCACTGCGGATGCGGCCGGACCGCATCATCCTCGGCGAAATCCGCGGCGCGGAGGCGTTCGACGTGCTGCAGGCGATGAACACGGGCCACGACGGTTCGATGACGACGATCCATGCGAACTCGCCGCGCGACGCGATCAGCCGGCTCGAAAGCATGGTCATGATGGCGAACGCGAACCTGCAGCTGCTGTCGATCCGGCGCCAGATCGCGAGCGCCGTGCACCTGTTCGTGCAGGTCGAGCGGATGCGCGACGGCGTGCGCCGCGTGACCCGGATCACCGAGATCGTCGGGATGGAGGGCGAGGTCGTGATCACCCAGGACCTGTTCGCGTTCCGCCAGGACGGCGACACGACGCGCGACGCGGTGAAGGGCGTGTTCGAGGCGTCGTCGCTGCGGCCCGCGTTCGCGCCGCGCGCCGCGTACTACGGCGTCGAGGATGCGCTCTCCGAGGTATTCCGGCAATGAGGGCCGCGGACCTGTTCGCGCTTGGCGCATTCGTTGTGATCCTGGCCGCGGGTCTCGCGCTGTCGGCGTGGCTCGATCGTGCGCGCCACACGCCGGAGCAGCGCGTGCGTGCGCGGATGCGGCACCTTGCGTCATCGCTGGCGGGCCGGGAGGCCGGTGCGACCGCCGCACCCGGCGTCGCGCTGTTCAACCTGCCGCGGCGGCAAGGCCGCGCGCGCGCGCGGCTGCAGCATTACGTGACGCGCGTGCGCGCGGTGGGCGGCGAACGCGGGATGCGGATCGTCGTCGTCGCCACGATCGCCGGCGCGCTGGCCGCGATCGTGGTGGTGGAGCTCGTCGCATTGCCGCGCATAGTCCATCCGCTGATCTACGTCGGGCTGCCGCTGGTGGCGATGCGCGCCAGCTACCGCGCGCTGGTCGAGCGGTTCCGGCTGCGCTTTCTCGAAGCGTTTCCGGACGCGATCGACCTGATCGTGCGGGCGGTGCGCGCGGGCATTCCGGTCACGCAGGCGATCAGCACGGTGGGCGACAGCGCGGCGGAGCCGGTGCGCTCGACGTTCCGCACGATGGGCGACAGCCTGCGCGTCGGCGCGGATCTGAAGGACGTGCTGACGCACGCGGCCGACCGGCTGATGATCGCGGATTTCTCGTTCTTCACCGTCTACCTGCTGCTGCAGCGCGAGACGGGCGGCAGCCTCGGCGAGACGCTCGACGAGTTGTCGAGCATCATCCGCACGCGCCGCGACATCCGCCTGAAGACACGCGCGCTGACCGCCGAGGGGCGGATCACGACGAAGATCATCTCGGCGGTGCCGTTCGTGATGATCGGCGCGCTGTTTCTCGTGAACCGCGCATACGTGATGCTGCTGTTCGACACGCATGCCGGACGTGTGATGCTGACGATCGCCGCGGTGCTGCTGACGATCGGACTGCTGACGATTCACAAGATCTCGAAACTGGATACCGCGCGATGACGATGTCGATGCTGGCCGCCCGCGGCCTCGAACTGTTGCTGCTGGTCGCGTGCGTCGCGGCGGCGCTCGCGACGCCGGGCGGCGGCACGCGCCGGCGGATCGCCGTGCGCGTGCAGCAGGCCGCCGGACAGCGGCCGCCGTCGCTGGGCGGGGGGCGCCTGCAGCCGGGCGAGGTGCGTCAGGATCTGACGCGACGGCTCGCGCAGTTGGGCGAGCGGCTGCCCGTGCTCGATCCGATGCAGCGCGCGAAGCTCGGGCTGCAGCTGACGCGCGCGGGCTTTCGCGAACGGCGTGCGGTGTCGTCGATGATCGGCATCAAGCTCAGCTGCGGCGTGCTGTTCGCCGGCGTCGCGATCGTGTTCAGCCCGTACATTCCGCGTTTCGGCGAATACTTCGTGATCCGGGCGGTGGCGATGGTCGCCGCGTTCGTGGTTGGCGTGATCGTGCCGGAATACGTGCTCGGCGCGATGATCCGGCGCCGCCGGCGGATCATCGCCGCGTGCTTTCCGGATGCGCTCGACTTGCTCGTGATCTGCACGATGGCCGGCAACAGCCTCGTATCGGGCGTGCGGCGCGTTGCGCGCGAACTCAAGCGCATCTGTCCGCCGCTCGCCGACGAGCTGACGGTATGCGCGGACGAGCTGACGCTGAGCGGCAACGTGTCCGAAGCGCTCACGCATTTCGCCGTCCGTGTCGACTTTGCGTCGGCGCGCTCGCTCGCCACGACGCTCACCCAATCGCAGCGGTTCGGCACGCCGATCACGCAGGCGCTGCGGACCCTGTCGCGCAGCGAGCGCACCGAGCAGATCGTCGCGCTCGAGGAGCAGGCCGCGAAGCTCGCGCCGAAGATCACGCTGCCGATGATGCTGTTCATCCTGCCGACGGTCGGCCTGATCGCGGCAGGCCCGGCGGCCATCCGTCTGCTCGAGGTGTTCAAATGAAAGGCTCCGCCATACGCGCATTCGCCTTCGCGGCCGTGCTGCCGCTGCTGGCCGGCGGCTGCGCGCCGGGCATCCAGACGCGGCCGGCGCTGTCGCACAAGAGCGACGACCCGCAGGCCGAATTGCGCATTGCCGACAGCGCGCTGGCCGGCGGCAACGTCGATCTCGCGTCCACGCTGTACGGGAAAGTGCTCGCCCGGCATCCCGATTCGCTCGCGGCGCAACTGGGGCTCGCCGACGTCAACTACCGCGCCGGCGATCTGGAGCGCGCACGCATGCTCTACGAGCAGGCACGGCAGCAGGCGCCGGCGGAACTCGGGCCGCAGGTCGGGCTTGCGCGCGTCGCGTTGCGGCAGCGGCGGCTCGACGAGGCCGCGCTCCGCTATCGCGACTTGCTCGCAGCACAGCCGAACCTGCCGCTCGCGGCGCAGGGGCTCGGCACGGTGCTCGACTTGCAGGGCCGCCACGAGGACGCACAGGCCGTGTACCGGGACGCGCTGCGCGCCCATCCGGACGCGCAGGGGCTGCGCGTCGACCTCGGGTTGTCGCTCGTGCTGAGCAATCGTCCGCGCGAGGGCGTGAACGTGCTGCTCGACGTGGCCGGGCTGCCCGATGCGCCGTGGCAGGCGCGCCAGAATCTCGCGTTCGCGTATGGCGTGCTCGGCAACACCGATTCGGCGAAGAAGCTGCTGTCCGCGGATCTGCCCGCGTCGGCGGTGGCCGACAATCTGCGCGTGTACCAGGCGGTGCGTGCGCAGCTCGCGTCGCGCCCGGTTGCCGATGCGGCGCGGCCGTTGAAGGGCGCCGCGCTCGAGCCGCGTACCGTGCCGCCCGCCGCGGGGGCCGCAAAATGACACGCGGGGCGACCGGCGCCCGCCACGCGCGCGGCGTCGTATCCCTCGAATTCGTATTGATGCTGCCGTTCCTGCTGATGGTGCTGATCGGCATCATCGACACGAGCCTGCTCCTGTGCGACAAGGCCGTGATCACGAACGCGAGCCGCGAAGCCGCGCGTGCGGGCGTCATGCTGCGCGTGCCGATGCTGACCACGACCCAGATCGCCAACGTCGCGTCGAGCTACACGCAGAACAGCCTGATCACGGGCGGCACCGCAACCACGCCGACCGTCACCGTGACGCAGGCGAACGGCACGACGTCAGGCACCGCGCTGACGGTCACGGTCACCTACACGTATTCGGGAATGGTGCTCGGTTCGGCGTTCAGCGCGCTGACCGGCCCGGTGACGATCTCGGCCAGCTCGGTGATGCTCTATGAGTGACGCGGCCGGCAAGCCATCCAGCGGGACGGCGCGCGAGCGCGGCTCCGTCGCGCTGTTCTTCCTGATGTTCCTGATTCCGCTGTTGTCGTTCGGCGCGCTGGCGATCGACATCGCGTGGGTCGCCACGGTGCGCAACCAGCTGCAGAATGCCGCGGACGCGGCCGCGCTCGCGGGCGCCGATGCGATGATGTCGCCGACCGGCGGCGCGCTGAACTGGTCGCAGGCCGCGCCCGCGGCGAACGGCGTGATCGCGCAGAATTCGGCGGCGGGCGCACCGCTGGCGAGCGGCACGGTGACGGCCGGCTACTGGAACGTGACGCGAACGCCTGCGTCGATGCAGCCGACCACGATCACGCCCGGCCCCTACGACGTGCCGGCGGTGCAGGTGACCGTGTCGCGCGCGCCGGGCGTCAACGGCGGCTCGATTCCGCTGCTGCTCGGAGGACTGCTGGGCATCCCCGGCGCGTCCGGCGTCGCGACCGCGATCGCGGTGCTCGCCGCGCCGGGCGGGGTCGCGGCGGGCGCGCTCTTTCCGGTCGCGATCGACCAGTGCGTGTACAACCAGTACTGGAATGCGCAGACCAACCAGCCGTTCATCGATCCGCTGACGGGATTGCCGTACAAGTTTTCGATCACGAACGGACAGACGTATGGCGCGCTGTGCATGGGCGGCCAGTGGACGTCGTTTCAGTCCACCGCGACCGACACGACGACGATGGGCGGCCTGATGGTGACCGGCAACCCGACGACGCTCAGTATCGGCGACACCATCAATCTCGCGACCGGCGTGAAGGCGACGCTCTATACGTCGGTGCCGGTCGGCGCGACGGTCGTGCTGCCCGTCGTCACGCAGACGTCGAGCAGCACCAGCGTGCCGATCGTCGCGTTCGCGGCGTTCCACATCGACGTGTCGCTGGGCGGCACGTACAAGTACATCCAGGGGCACTTCGTTGCCGGCGTCAAGATGACCGGCGTCGCGACGGGCGTCGGGCCGTACTACGGCGTGTACGTGCCGCCTCGGCTGGCGTTGTGAGTGTGGCGAGCGTCGTGCCGCGCGCGGCGCAGCAGCACCAGCAGCGCGAAGAGCGTCACGGCCGGGCCGAGCTGCGGCAGTTGCAGCCACGGGTTCAGGTATTCGGCGATCGGCAGCGCCCACATCAGCGCGATCGCGGCCTGTTCGCCGCGCAGCCAGCCGTCGCGCCAGCCGATCGCGAGCATGCAGGCGATCGCGATCGCGAGCCACGCGAGTTCGTAGTGCCACACGTACGGGTTGGCGACCAGCGTCGCGACCGCCAGTACGGCCGCGCGTACGCGGGTATCGCGCGACTGCGTCCACACGATGCAGGCGGCGGCGATCGCGATCACGGCGATACTCGCATGCGCGGCATACGCGGCGCCGAGCGGCACGCCCGCGAGACGGAACGCGGCGAACGGCGTCGGCGATGCGAACCAGAACACCACGCCATGCTCGAGGACGATCGAGCGGACGAGGCCGGCGCTGGCGACGAACAGGCGCAGCGACTCGACGCCGCAGACGAGCATGCTCAACGCGGCGAACGCGCCGGTCGCGAGCGCGGCCCACATGATCGTGCGCCATGCGCGCACGGCGACCAGCACGAACGGGAACAGCAGCGCCATCTGCGGCTTGACCGACAGCAGCGCGATGCAGAGGCCGGCATACAATGGCCGCCGATCCGCCCAATAGACGGCCAGCGCCGCGCACGATGCGGTCAGGAACGTGTTCTGCCCGAGCGTCGCGGTGACGAACACGCACGGCGCGGCGATCAGCGCGAATGTGCCGGCGCGCCATGCGCCGGGAGTCGTGCGGAGGCCGGATACGCGCCACGCGGCGAGGCCGAGCATGAACACGCCGAACGCGACGAACAGCGGATAACCGAGCGCGAAGGGCAGCAGCGCCAGCGGCGTCACGAGCAGCAGATAGGTGGGCGGGTACAGCCACGGGGCGAAGACGTCGCGACGAAGATGCGGGAACAGCTCGGGCAACAGCCGCGAGAATGCGGAGAAATCGTACGCTTGCGCCGGCGAGCCGTGCAGCATGACGTACGAGGCCGACCAGAACACCGAGAAGTCGGCGCCGGGGCGCGACAGGACGCTGCCGGACGCGTGCCGGACGACCGTCGTCCAGATCGCGATGAACAGCGCGTACAACACCAGCATCAGCGCGCTGTACAGGACGACGCGTCGCGGTGTGAGCCACGCGGCGACCGGGCGCGCCGCCGAGCGTATCGATTGCCGGGGAATGTCCAATTGCCGCGAGCCGGTTCTACTTGAACGACGCTTTGCGGACGGCGACGCCGGCGGCCGACGGCATCGCCGTCCGGCGGCGGGCCGCATGCGCACGCTTCAGCGGGAACTGCAGCAGCTTCGAGGCCGGCTGCCCGGCGGCCTCGCGCTCGGCACGGTAGCGCCGCCGCACGAGATAGACGGGGCGCTGCTTGGACTCATGATAGATCCGGCCGAGATATTCGCCGATCACGCCGATGCCGATCAGCTGGATGCCGCCGACGAACAGCACGACGGAAATCAGCGACGGGTAGCCGTGCACCGGATTGCCGTACAGCAACGTCCGCACCACGATGAAGGCGCCATACACGAGCGACAGCATCGCGAACGTGAGGCCGACGTAAGTCCACACGCGTAGCGGCACGGTGCTGAAGCTCGTGATGCCCTCGAGCGCGAAATTCCAGCGCCGCCATCCGGAGAACTTCGAGCGGCCGCCGCTGCGCGGCGCACGCGTGTATTCGACGATCGCGGTGCGAAAGCCGACCCAAGCGAACAGCCCCTTCATGAACCGTCGCCGCTCGGGCAGCGCGCGCAGCGCATCGACGACCTCGCGATCCATCAGGCGGAAATCGCCGACGTTTTCCGGCATGTCGACTTCGGACAGCGCGTTGTGCACGCGATAGTAGAGCGCCGCGGCCGCGCGTTGCAGGTACGGGTCGCACATCCGGTCGGTGCGTTTCGCGGCGACGACCTCGGCGCCGCCGCGCCAGTGTTCGATCATCGCGGGGATCAGCGCGGGCGGGTCCTGCAGGTCCGCGTCGATCAGGATCACCGCGGCGCCGGCCGCCTCGTCGAGGCCCGCGGTGAGCGCCGCTTCCTTGCCGAAGCGGCGTGTGAGATCCACGACGTGGACGCGCGGGTCGCCGGCGGCGATCGCGAGTAGCCGGTCGAGCGTGCGATCGCGGCTGCCGTCGTTGATGCAGACGATCTCGAAGCGCACCCCGGCGACCGACTCGAGAACCGGCAGCGTTTCGGCAAAGAACGCGTCGATCGTTTCTTCTTCGTCGTGAAACGGCACGACGAGCGATATCAGCGGCTTCCTGGCGTACGTGGGCATCCTGCGGTCTCCCGAGAGATCCGGCCTGCGCTGCACCGTATGGTTCCGGTTGTCGTTTGCCGAACGGGCCCGGCCCGGTTCGGCGCGAATTCGGTTCCCGCCTGCTTGTCCACCGCCGACCGGACGACAGGCGTTGCATTCATTGTAGGCAGGAATCGCCGATTCGTAACACGTATCGGTGGTTTTGATGGCGGACGGGCTCGCCGGGGGAAATGCCGGTCGGCGGTTGTCGGCGATCCGCGCGCGGCGGCGCCAGGATGGCGTTTTCGACGTCGACGGCGGGCGCGGCACGTTCAGCCAGTCGGGGCCGATGCTGCTGGTCGCCGCGATGCGCACGCTGGTCGCGTCGACGTTCGGCGACGACGTGCCGGATCCCGATATGTCGAAGCCGAACTGAGTACCCGCGAAGCCGGTTACGCGGCCGACAGGTTGCGCACCGCGATCGACGCGACGTCGACCCGCTTCGGCAGGATCGCATCCGCGGCCGCACGATCGGCGACGCGTTGCAGCACGTCGATGTCGGCGCCGCTGAGGCTGCGCTGCGCGAGCGCGGCCCGGCGCGCGATATCGGTGGCTGCGTCGGGCGGCAGGCGCGTGAGCGATGCATAGACGCTCGCGTAGTCGGTGGGATGCGCGAGCGCCCATTGGCCCGCACGGGCGAGCCGCGCGAGCACGTCTGCGAGCGCCGCGCGTTTCGCGCCGTCGTTCAGCGTCTCGATCGGCGACGTGAGGAACGCCAGCCCCGAATTGATGCCGCTGCCGTCCCGGACGATCCGCGCACCGCGTCGCACCGCATGCCCGTAGTACGGGTCGAAGGTCGCCCAGATGGGAATCCGCTTCGCCTCGAACGCGGCGAACGCGTCGACCGGCAGCACGAAGCGCACGTCGACGTCGCGCGGCGCGAGTCCGTGTTCGCGCAGCGCGCCGTACAACTGGTATTGCGAGATGCTGCCGCGCGCCGACGACACGACGACGGTTTGCCCTTTCAGGTCGGCCACCGTGCGAACCGGCGAGTCGGGCTGCACGACGATGCCGAGCGACGCCGGCGAGCCGACGCGCGTCGCGACGATCCGCAACGACGGATCGCCGAGCGCGGCCGTCAGCACGGGCAGGTCGCCGGCCGGTGCGAGGTCGATCGCGCCCGCGCGCTGGGCCTCGAACAGCGGCGCGGCGCCCTGGAAATTGGCCCAGCGGAACCGGTACGGCGTGCCGTCGAGCACGTGCGCGGCTTCGGCCAGCGCGCGCAGGCCGCCGGCCTGGTCGCCGAGCACGAGCGTGACGCCCGACAGGTCGGTGCCGGCCGCGCTTGCGGGCAGCGCGAGGCCACCCGCAAGCGGCGCGGCGGCGAGGGCGGCAAGGCGCTGCAGCGCGCGGCGGCGCGCTGGGGCGAAAGAGTGGGTCATCGGCGGCGTGTCCTCGGTGATCCGCGCGCGGGCGGCGCGGCTGCCGGGCAGGTTACGGAATCGGTTTCCGGCCGACAAACATCGAATCGTGAAATGCATATTCGCGCGGCGACCGCCGGTGCGGCCGGCGCTGATACCCGACGCCCGGGCGCTTGCGCGGCCGCCTTACGTGGCCGGCGCAACCGTGCGCAGGAAGGCCCGCACGGCCGGCGCCTTTTCGAACCGCCGGTGCGCGAGCGCGAGCTCCGACATGATCGGCTTGCCGGCGATCGGCCGGTACACGACGCCCGGCAGCGACACGCAAGCGGCGAGCGCATCGGGAATCACCGCGACCCAGCCGTTCACCGACACGCACGCGAGCACCGCGAGCAGGCCGCCCGGCCGTGCGGCGACGACCGGCGCGAAGCGGCCGCGACGCGCGACTTCGAGCGTGCCAAGCTCTTGTTCGGGCACCGCGAAGCGCGCGTCGGCGAGGTCCGCCGCGCGCACGGCCGCCATCGCCGCATAGCGCGAATCGGCCGGCACGGCCGCGACGAACACGTCGCGCTGCAGCGTGACGATCCGCAGCCCGCCGGGCAGCGGCAGCGGCGGGCGCACGTACGCGAGGTCGAGCCGGCCCGCGTCGAGCTGGTTCGCGACGTCGTCCATCGGCACTTCGCGCAGGTTCAGCTCGATGCGCGGGTGCGCGGCGCGGAACGCGCCGACGGTGCGCTGCAGCGTGCCCGAATAGACGGCCGACGACACATAGCCGATCTCGATCCGGCCGAGTTCGCCGCGTTCGGCCAGCGCGGCGAGTTCGCGGCCGCGCTGCAGATGGTCGAGCGCGGCGCTCGCTTCCGCGAGATAGGCCTCGCCGGCCGCGCTCAGCGTGACCGCGCGGCGCGACCGGTGAAACAGCCGCACGCCGAGCACGTGCTCGGCTTCCTGGATCTGCCGCGTGAGCGCGGGCGGCGCCATGTCGAGCGCCTCGGCCGCGCGCGCGAAATGCAGGTGTTGCGCGACGCTCAGGAATGCGCGCACGTGACGGAATTCGAGCTGGCTCATGGTTGCGATTTTCGTCAATCAAACAGCATTGAAGTATCAATGACAGGCAATACCGGGCAAGCCTAGCATACGGCTCGTTCATCCTGTTCCGGAGTGGCCGATGTCCCAGTCTTCACCGGCGTCGCGCGCGAGCGCGGCTGCCGCCCCGCGCACGGGCACCCGCCTGCCTGCCGCCGCGACGCTCGCCGTCGCGTCCGCGACCTGCTCGCTGATCGTGCTCGACACGAACGTGGTGGCCGTGTCGCTGCCGAGCATCGCGCGCAGCTTTCACGCGAGCTTCGCCGACATCGAATGGGTCGTGAGCGCGTACATGACCGCGTTCGCCGCGTGCCTGCTGCCGGCCGGCGGGCTCGCCGACCGCTTCGGGCGCAAGCGGATGCTTTTCACGGGGCTCGCGATTTTCTTTCTCGCGTCGCTCGGCTGCGGCATCGCGCCGTCGGCCGGCTGGCTGATCGCAGCGCGTGCGGTGAAGGGCGGCGGCGCCGCGCTGCTGCTGACCGCGGCGCTCGCGGTGATCGCGGTGATCGCGAACCGGTTCCCGGACGGGCGCGAGCGGGCGCGCGCGTGGGCGATCTGGGGCATGTGCATGGGGATCGCGACGGCCATTGCGCCGCTCGTCGGCGGCGCGATCACGCAATGGATCGGGTGGCGCTGGGTGTTCCTGCTGAACCTGCCCGTCTGCCTGCTGCTGGCGGCCGGCGCGCGCGTCGCGATCGACGAATCGAACGATCCGCATGCGAAGCGCGTGGACGCGGCCGGCAGCCTGCTGTTCGGCGCGGCGCTCGCCTGTGCGATCGCGGCGCTGATCGGCGCGCCGTCGCACGGCTGGCTGTCGGCCGCGACGCTTGGCCGGCTCGCGCTCGCGGCCGCGCTGCTGGCGGCGTTCGTCGGCGCGGAGCGCTGGCAGGCGCGGCCGATGATCGATCTCGCGCTGTTCCGCCAGCCGCGCTTCGTCGGCGCCGTGCTCGCGATGTTCGGTTACGCGGCGTGCGCGCAGGTGATGATGACGTTCCTGCCGCTGTACCTGCAAAACGCGTTCGGGATGTCGGCGATCGACGCGGGGCTCGGCATGCTGCCGTTCGCGTTCGCGATGATCGCCGGCCCGTCGCTCGGCGCGGCGCTCGCCGCGCGCGTGTCGTCCGGCGGCGTGCTGGCGGGCGGGCTCGCGCTGATCGGCGCGGGCAACCTCGCGACCGCGGCGCTGACGGCCAGCGGCGACTACCGGCTCGTCGCGCTCGGCATGTTCGTGACGGGGTGCGGCGCCGGCATCATGAACGGCGACACGCAGAAGGCGATCATGGCGTGCGTGCCGCCGAATCGCACGGGCATGGCGTCGGGCATCAGCACGACGACGCGCTTCTCGGCGATCGTGACGGCCGTCGGCGTGCTCGGTGCGGTGCTGGCCGCGAGTACGCATACCCGGCTCGACAGTCTGCTGTCCGCTACGCCCGGCCTGCGCGCCTTCGCCGATGCATCGTTCATGTCGAGCCTGCTGGCCGGCGACCTCGCGCAGGCGCTCGGCCGCGTGCCGCCGTCGGCTGCCGGTGCGCTCGCGCAGGCGGCGCCGGTCGCGTTCGCGAGCGGGTTTGCCGAGGCGCTGACGGTGAGCGGCGTGCTGGCGCTCGGTGCGGCCGTCGTTGCATACACGTTGCTTGCGCAACCGGTGCGCGAACGCGCGTGACGGACAAGCCGGCCTGCGCCGCGCATGGGCCGCGCCGGCACGGAACCGTCAAGCTGGCGCGTGCTCGTTTCACGCAACCTATTCAAAATGTCGTCGACGATCGAGAGTCTGTTGCCCGTGTTTGGGCAAATCGCGATCGCACTCGTGCGGCCCGTCGTTTCAACCCTTCGATCCGTCAGCCTTTCAGCGCGTCGCGATCGACCTGCGCGTCATGCAGGTCACGCGTGGCGTTACGCAGCTTCGCCTGCTTGTCGGCGAGCTTGCGTTGCGCGTCGTTCAGCTTCCTTGCATCGCCGAGCGCTTCAGCTTCGTGGACGCGCGCCTGTGCGTTGCGTACTTCGTCTTCCGCGTCGCGCAGGTCGCGCGCCTTGTCGGTCAGCTTGCGTTCGGCGCGTGCGAGCTGGCCGGCGTCCGTGCAGTTGGCCTTGATCCGTTCGAGCGCGGCCTGCTGGCGCATCGCCTGTTGCGTGTTGCCGAACCGTTTCGCGTTGTCGATCTGCGTGTGCAGCGCACGGATGCGTGTTGCGCAGTCCTGAGTGCCGGCGAATGCGCCGGTGCTCGCGAATAGCGCGACCGGGACGGCCAGCGCGACGAGTACGTTCTTCATGGGTTTCCTCGATTCGATAAAGCGGCCACGGGCGTTCGCGATGCGACGTCCGCCGGCACGTGTTCAAGGCGTCATTCTGACGAGTCGGCGCGGCGCGGGTAAATAGGACCGGTCTGACATGCAGCGGTCGAGCGGATGCTTGCGACCCGGGTGCGGCCCGGGTGCGGCGCCGGTCAGTGCGACTTCGTCGCGATGCGATGGATGCGTGCCGCCTGCGCGACGCGCGACGGGGGGGACGCATGGCAATGCGTGGCCGGTCTGCGGCGCGTGCGCCGGGTGGGCTCGGGTGGATCGGCGACGGCCGGCGCGGTTGTCGGGGTATCTGCATCGACCCCGGAAGCGGCGACCGCGGCGACGGCCGGCAGCATCGCCTCGGCGTCGAGCCACGCGCGCGTCGCTTCCGCGATCAGCCCGCGCAGCCACCGACCGCCTTCCGCGCAGGATCCCGATTCGTTCCACGTCATCCGGTACACGATGTCCGGCGGCTCGGCCGGCAATGCGACCGCGGCGAGCGGCAGCAGCTTCGCATAGTGCCGCGCGAGCCGGTACGTGGTGGTGAGGATCATGTCGGTGCGCACGAGCGCATGCGCGGCGAGCTCGAAGTGCGGCAGTGTGACGACGATGCGCCGCTGCAGGCCCACGCGTTCAAGCTGCCGGTCGATCGCGCCGGACGCTTCGAGCCATGACGGCGTCGGGCACAGCTGCGGCGCCGCCGCGAACGCGGCGGCCGTCATCGCGCCGCGCCGCGCGAGCGGATGCGTCGCGCGCATCAGGCACACGACGCGGTCGTCGAACAGGTCGTCCTGCCGGAAGCGCGGCCGGCGTGCGGGCCGGTTGTCGATCACGACGTCGAGCTCGCCGTCGGCGAGCGCGCGCTCGTCGTCGAACCCGTCGCCGAGCGGATGAAACACCAGTTGCGCGTTCGGCGCACGTTCGCGGAACAGCGCGACGAGCTTCGGCACGAACAGCACGTTCAGGTAGTCGGGGCAGCCGATCCGGTAGGTGCGCACCGACGTGCGCGCGTCGAACCTCGGCTGCTGGATGCGGATGAAGTCGATCACGCGCAGCGCGTTGCGCAGCGGCTCGATCAATCGTGCGCCGAACTCGGTCGGCACCATCCCGTAGCGGCTGCGCACCAGCAGCGGATCGCCGAGCAGCGTGCGCAGGCGCTTGAGCGCGGCGCTCGTCGCCGGCTGCGACATGTTCAGGCGCACGGCCGCACGCGACACGGTACGCTCGGTCAGCAGCACCAGCAGGATGCGCATCAGCCGTGCATCGAGCACGTCGAGCGCGCCCGCGGCGTCGGACGCGTCGCGGGACAGGGCGGGCGGGTCTAGCGGGTTCCGCATGCCGATACGCGTCCCGGCGAGACAGGGCGTGCGCGCCACACGGCAGCCGGCCGGCGGCCCGTCATTGTGCGAAGGTTCCCGGCCAGCCGACGATCCGCTTCGGGCGCGGCGGCGCGTACGTGCGGACTTTCGACGTCTTCAGCTTCAGGCGCACCAGCGACTCGGCGAGTGCGACCGCGGCCGACACGCCATCGACGACCGGCACGCCCGTGCATTCCTCGATCTGCCGGTCGAGGCCGGCCATCCCGCCGCAGCCGAGGCAGATCACTTCCGCGTGATCGTCCTTCACCGCGCGCTGCGCCTCGCCGACGATCGACTCGATCGCGCGGGCCGGATTCTCTTCCAGCTCGAGCACCGCGAGGCCGCTCGCGCGCACCGACGCGCAGCGCGCATCGAGCCCGGCGAGCTTCAGGCGATCCTCGATCAGCGGCACTGTGCGGTCGAGCGTCGTGACGACCGAGTAGCGATGGCCGAGCAGCATCGCGATGCTCGCGGCCGCTTCGGTGATGTCGACGACGGGCACCGTCAGCAGTTCCTGCAGCCCTTCGCGGCCGTGTTCGCCGTAGCCGGCCTGGATCACCGCGTCGTACGGCTCGTCGTAGCGCAACACGCGATCCATCACGGCGATCGCCGCGAGGTAGCTCTCGAAGTTGCCTTCGATCGACTCCGCGCCGAAGCGCGGCGTGAGCCCGACGATCTCCGTGCCGGGCGACGCGGCGGCCTGCGCCTGCGCGGCGATCGCGTCGGTGATCGACTCGGTCGTGTTGACGTTGACTACCAGGATCCTCATCGGTAACTCCGTATGCGTGTGTGTCAGTGTTGCGCGCAGGCGACCGCGATGTGTTCGCCGGAGCGTTCTTCGTAGTGCCGTTTGCGATCGGCCAGCAGCCAGTACACGCTGCCCGCGATCGCCGCGCCGAGCAGCCAGGAGAACGGCGTCATCGCGCTGAAGGCCGGCACGACGGCGAGCGTGATCGAGATCAGCGCGGACGGCACGAGCGCCGCGAGCGCCTTGCGGTTCACGCCGCGCGTGTAGAAGTACGCGCCGGTCGGCGCTTCGGTATAGAGATCGGGCACGTTCACGCGCTGCTTGCGCACGAGCCAGTAGTCGACCGTGATGATCCCGTACAGCGGGCCGAGCAGCGCACCGAGGCCGGACAGGAAATAGACGATCACGATCGGGCTGTTGTACAGGTTCCACGGCAGGATCAGCACGGCGATCGTCGCGCTGATCAGGCCCGCGCGGCGGAACGACAGGCGGTGCGGCGCGAGGCTCGTCAGCACGAAGGCCGGCGCGACGAAGTTCGCCATGATGTTCACGGCCACCGTCACGATCAGGAACGCGAGGCAGCCGAGCACGAGGAACAGCTTGTTCGGCACCGTCGCGATGATTTCGGTCGGGCTGTGGATGATGTGGCCGTTCACCTTGAACTGCGCGCCCGCGAGCACGAAGCTGATCGTCGCGAACACGAGGATGTTGACCGGCAGACCCCAGAAGTTGCCGACGCGCACCGTCTTCGCGCTCGGCGACGAACGGGAGAAATCGCAGAAGTTGAGCACCAGCGTGCCGTAGATCGCGAGCCACAGCGAGCCGCCCGCGAAGATTTCCGTCCACATCTTCAGGCCGGTCATCGGCTTGCCGATCGACATCGCGAGATGGCCGCCGGTGCGGCTGAACATCCACGCGGCGAGCGACAGCGTCGTGACGAGGATCACCGGGCCGGCGAGCCCCTCGTACTTGCGGACCATTTCCATCCCGTACGTGAGGATGCCGATCTGCACCAGCCAGATCGCGACGAACGTGATCCAGCCGAGCGTCGACAGCCCGAAGATCGCGTTCTGGTCGAATGCGACGAGGCCCGGCCAGATCGCGGTGAGCAGCACGCGCAGCACGACGGACGCGAGATAGGTCTGGATACCGAACCATGCGATCGCGATCACCGCGCGGATCATCGCGGGCAGCAGCGCGCCGTAGATGCCGAAGCTCATCCGGCTGATCACCGGGAACGGCACGCCGGTCTTCTGGCCCATGTAGCCGGTGAGGTTCATGAAGCAGTAGACGAGCACCGCGCCGATCGCGAGCGACGCGAGCATCTGCCAGCCCGACAGGCCGAGCGCGAACAGCCCGATCGCGAACGAGTAGTTCGCGATGTTGTGCACGTCGTTGGTCCACAGCGCGAAGATGCTGTAGCGGCCCCACGTCCGGCCTTCGGCCTGGGTCGGCGCGAGATCGGGATTGTGCAGCCGCGGGCTCAGCGCGGGATCGCGCGCGGCCGTGTCGGTTCGATGCGATGCGTCGTCCGCGCCGAGCCCGATGCCCGCGCGGTGGATGGCTTCCAGTTGCACGCCGTTGTCTCCTTCCATGTGCGGGGCGCGAGACCGGCCGCGTGGGTACGCAGCGTGGGCCCGGCCGCCGTGGACGTTATGTCTCGGATTTGTTCGCGAGTATGGGCGGCGGGCTCCATGATGGGAAATTAAATATTCGGCTGGGCGTCATTCGAAAAATGAATGAGACGCGTGCGGCCAAGGCGGCCGGCGACGGCACGCAAATTGCGGGTCAGCGGGTTCCATCCACATCGACATCAGCGGAGGTGTCATGCAGCGATATTCATTTCGTCACGTATCGCGAGCCGTCTTCGCCGGCCTCCTGATCGCGGGCCTGGCGGCCGGCGCAGGCTGCCAGAAGAAGAGCGACAACGGCGGGGCCAGTTCTGACTCGGGCGCAGCCAGCGGCATGTCGGCCGCGCCTTCCACCGCGCCATCGGCCATGCCGAGCAGCGGGGCGGCCGGCACGAGCATGCCGGGCGCGGCTTCAGCGCCCGGCGCGAGCGGCGGCTGACGCGGTCGGGCGGTCAGGCGGACGGCGCGTGAGCGTGCGGTCCGCCGGCCGGGTGCCGTGCCGGTGGCACGCGCGCCGCAGGGCGCGCGTGCGTGGCCGTGCGCGTGAAAGATTTGCAAGGACCGTTGTAGCGATTTCCGGCCCGGCAGCGACGGCGTGACGCCGGCGTTCGCAGGCCGGCCAAGGAGGTGCGATGCAAAACGCGGAATCGAACCCTACCCCGGAAAAGCAGCGGGAACAGATCGAGAAGAGCCCGGTGAAGACGCCGGCGGCCGGCGACATGCCCGACGCGGCGACCCAGGCCGCGCAGGTGGCGCGGCGTCCGCTGACGCCTGAGGCGGTCGCCGGGAAAATGCCGACCGGCTTGCCGGCGATCGATGTCGACGCGCATGCGGTCGACAGCGGCGATCCGGTGCGCCGGGCGGCCGGCCGGATCGTCACGCTCGACAACGCGAACATGGCGATGACCGACAACACGGTCGACGTCGACGGCAAGGGCATGGAGGCGCGCACCGGCGCGTCGGAGCTGCAGGACAACGTGATCTATTCGAACGCGTCGCTCGACGAAGCGGTCGCTACGCCCGACGACGGGCTCGGCGGGATCGAGAGCCGGCCGTCCGGCAACCTGCCGCAGATCGCGACGCGGCCGGGCTGGCGCGTGCGCCATGTCGGCGATGTCGATGTCGAGCACGGCGACCGGACGCGCGCCGAGCATGTGATCTGCCTCGAACGGTCCGACGACTGATCCCGGTATTCGACCCGCGGCGGCCGATGCAATCGCACCGGCCGCCGCGACCTTTTTCGGCCCTTACTGCGGCCCCAGTTCCTGCGCGGACGTATCGGCGTTGTTGCCCTGCGCGACGAGCACGTGAATGTCGTTCGGCGTCACGTCGCCGACGCCGCCGGACGGAATCGTCAGGAGCAGCCAGTCCGCGTTGTTGCCGATGCTGACCGGCGCGGTCTTGAGGATCGGCGACTTGCTGCCGGCCGTCGTGACGATCACCTGGTAGGTGCCGCCGTTCAGGTAGACCGAATCCTGCGTCGTGGCCGGCACGGCATTCTGGTAGGCCGCACCCGCCATCGTCGGGCTTTGCGTCGTGATGTCGGTGCCCGGCGGCACGACGTACACGTCCACGTTCTGCGCATTCGGCGATGCGTTGAAGCTGCGCACGCGCGCCTTGTCCGACAGCAGGCCCTTGTCGTACGGATCGTCGATGACGGAGATCAGCGACGTCGTGCTCGGCAGCGCGATCGTCGTGTAGTGGTGCCCGTTCGCGGCACTGAACGCTTGGGACGCAATGGTCGTGGTCGTGCCCGACACGTCGTAGCTCGCGGTCTGCGTGCCCGAATCGACGTCGTGATAGCGCGTCACGCCCTTGTAGGCGACGCCCGACTGGTCGACCTTCGCATTCAGGTAGTAGTCGAGGTTCGGGCCGGCCGGCACCGCGTTGATGAAGCGCGCCTGCGGCTTCGAGATGCCGAGTTCGGTCCCGGCGTCGTCGCCGCCGCCGCACGCTGCGAGCACGGAAATGACCGAGCACAGGGCCACTATCGTTCGTATTGATTTCATGTCGTCCTCTCGTTCAGGAAACCTGCCTTGCGATGCGGGACTGCCGCGCAACGGATCGCGCGGGGCGCAGCGCCGGTTGGAAGGAAGATGGCTGTCCGCCGGATGGCGGGCGCGGGAATGGCGCAATCGACGTGCCTGTGCGGAGAAAAAGCGGCGAGCGACGGCGGCACGGCGGCGGGAAGCGCGCACGCGCCGGGCTGGCGGCGTGCGCGGGATGACGCGGGGAACGTGGAGGGGGCGGACCGCGCGATCGGCGCGGTTGTAAAAAGGCAGCGTTGCGCGCGCGGCGCGCTGCTCAGTGGTTGATCAGCGGTTCACGAGCCGGGCCGGATAGGCGAGCGCGAGTGCGCAGCCCACCAGCATGCACGCGGCGAAGCCGTACAGCCCCGCGCTTTGCGAATGGAACGTGTCGCGCAGCCAGCCGATGAAATAGGTGCTGCCGAACCCGCCGAGGTTCGCGATCGAGCACGCGAACGCGATCCCGCCGGCGGCGGCCGAGCCCTTCAGGAACGTCGACGGCAGCGCCCACACGACCGGCATCGCGGCGGCCGCGCCTGCATTGATCAGCGAGAACAGCAGCACCGTGCCGAGCGTGCCGTGCGACGACGAAGCCGCGATCGCCAGAGCGACGGCCGACACCATGAACGGTACGACGATATGCCAGCGGCGTTCGCGCGCGCGATCGGAGCTGGCGCCGCAGAACAGCGTGGCGAGCACGGCGGCGGCGTTCGGGATCACCATCAGCCAGCCGATGTGATACGCGTCCTTCACGCCGGTGTCGCGCAGGATCGTCGGCAGCCAGAAGCTCACCGCATACAGGCCGAGCAGCACGCACAGGTCGATCAGGCCGAGCGCCCACACCTTCGGATCGGAGAATGCCTTGCCGAGCGCGTGGCTCTTGTTGCCGGACGGATCGGCGTCGAGATTCGCGCGCAGCATCCGCTTCTCGTCGGCGTTCAGCCATTGCGTGGATTCGATGCCGTTGGGCAGCCAGCGCAGCACCGCGAAGCCGAGCAGCACCGACGGCAGCGCTTCGAGCAGGAACAGCCACTGCCAGCCGCCGAGCCCGTGCGCGCCGTCGAACGCACGCATGATCCAGCCGGAGATCGGGCTGCCGATCATGCTCGACAGCGGCAGGCCCACCATGAACAGCGCGACGATGCGCGCGCGACGCGCATCGGGATACCACTGCGTCAGGTACAGCAGCACGCCCGGCAGGAACCCGGCTTCGGCGGCGCCGAGCAGGAAGCGCACGATATAGAACTGCATCGGCGTGTGCACGAACATCGTCGCGCCCGACAGCAGGCCCCACGTGATCATGATCCGCGCGATCCACAGCTTCGCGCCGACGCGTTGCAGCACCAGATTGCTTGGGACTTCGAACAGGATGTAGCCGGCGAAGAACAGGCCGGCGCCGAGGCCGTATACGGTGTCGCTGAACTTCAGTGCGTCGAGCATCTGGAGCTTCGCGAGCCCGATGTTGATGCGGTCGAGATAAGCCGCGAAGTAACACAGGCAGAAGAGGGTGATGAGGCGCAGCGTGACCTTGCGGTAGAGCGCGCCGTGCAGCGCGTCGTCGGCGGACACGGCGGCGCTCGGGTGTGCGGTAGACATGGGACTGCCCCTGTTCGAGTGTGACGGATGAATGGGTGGCGCGATCGACGCAAGCGGGCGTTCCGCTGCGCACAGGAGTCTGTATATCACGTCAAATAAATAGCGTACACACTAGAAAATACCGAATTGAGCAGGCATGAATCCGGACACCTTCAAGCAAGCGTTTGCGCGGGAAAAGGCCGTGTTTGCAAAGGGGTTTTGGACGATATGAAGCATGCGCTGAAAAGGCTCATTCACCCGTGACGGCATGCACGAAATTCGTGCGTATGCGCTCAAAATTGAAGTGTGTGCGCGAGAGCCGGCAGCAGCGGACGCATGCACGCGCGGCAGCCGCTGCGACGGTGCGCGGCCGGGCCGACGCGCCGCCGCGATCGGCGGGCGACCCGATGCGGCCGGGCGATCGTCACGCACAACCTGCATGCGATTGCGCGAATCATGATGCACCGCAATGACGCGACCGTCCGGCCGCCGGCTGCACCGATTTGAGGGTGTACACTGCTTGTCTTTCATTTGCACGCGGGCGCGGGCCTGCACTCTCATGGCGTCTTCCAAGGATTCATACGATTTTCATGACCAGGTCGGGCATCTGCTGCGCCGCGCGTACCAGCGGCACGTTTCGATTTTCCAGGAAGCGATCCCCGATTCGGATCTCACGGCCGCGCAGTTCGTGACGCTGTGCGCGGTCAAGGAACGGCACGCGTGTTCGCTGAACGACATCGTCAAGGCGACCGCGATCGATCAGGCGACGATTCGCGGCGTCGTCGAACGGCTGAAGACACGCGCGCTGATCGAGGTGTTGCCCGACCCGAACGACGGCCGCAAGCTGATCGTGCGCACGACCGCGGCCGGCCTCGCGCTGATCGACCGCACGGTGCCGTTCGCGCGGCAGGTGACGGAGCGCACGTATGGCGCGCTCAATCCCGGCGAACGGGTCGCGCTGCAGTTCCTGCTGCGCAAGATGATGGAAGAAGACGGCGACGCGTGACGCGGGACGCGCGGCGCAGGCCACCCTACGTCGCGCTCGCCGCGAACGATGAGCGGGCCGTGTCGGCGCGCATCAGCCGCCCGGCGTCGCGCAGCGTGGCGCGCACCATTTCGGGCGTGAACGGCGGCGCGTAGAAGCGTACGCCGGTCGCATCGAACAGCGCGTTCGCGACCGCGGCCGGGCCCGGCACCGATGCCGATTCGCCCGCCCCGAGCGGCGGTTCGCCTTGCCTCGGCATCAACACGACATCGACGTCCGGCACTTCCGCGAACGTCAGGATCGGGTAGCTCGCCCATTCGCGCGACGCGACCTTGCCGTCCGCGAACCGCACGCGCTCCTTCAGCGTGCGGCTCAATACCTGGATCACGTTGCCGTGGATCTGGTGGCGCACGCCGTCCGGGTTGATCATCGTGCCCGTGTCCTGACCGACCGTCACACGTTCGATGCGGATCTCGCCCGACACGCGGTCGACGCTCAGGTCGACGATCCACGCCGACCACGCCGCGCCGAAGCCGGGGAAGCGGCTGTGCACGTAGCGCGCATACGCGATCCCGCGGCCGCGCACGAGCCGGGCTTCGTCGCGTTCGCCGAGCGGGCGCGGCACACGTGGCGTCCAGCCCGCGCGGTCGGCCACCGCCTGCAGCAGTTCGGTCGCGCGCGCGTCCTGCAGATGGCGCAGCCGGAACGCGAGCGGATCGACGCCGGTCAGCGCCGCGCATTCGTCGACGAACGCATCGTGCGCGAACGAGTTCGGCAACGCCGACACGCCGCGCAGCCACGATGCGCGCACGAGCGGCGCGAGATCTTCGCAGACGAAGCGGCGATGCGGGCTCGCATACGGCGACACGGCCGTGCGGTCGCCCATCTCGAACACGCGCGGCTCGGGCGCGAGCGCGCCGGTCAGCAGCGCCGCGAGCAGCGGCGCGTCGTTCGACGGATAGCGCGTCGTGAAGTCATAGCCGAGCAGGCGGCCGTCGCGCGTGACGGTGCCGGTCACCTGCATCGACTGGCCTGCGCCTTTCGGTTCCCACAGATGTTCGTCCGCGCGCGACAACTGCACGCGCACCGGGCGGCCGACCGCGCGCGACAGCAGCAGCGCGTCGCCGCACACGTCGTCCGCGCCGTTGCGGCCGTAGCAGCCGGCCGCCTCCATCCGCACGACATCGACGTCGGCTTCATCGCGCGCGACGAGCGTCGCGAGGTCGTAGCGCAGCGACACGGGGTTTTGCGTGCCGGACCACACGGTGATGCGCCCGTCGCCGGGCGCGCGGTAGTCGGCGAGCGCGCACGACGGGCCGATCGAGCCGTGCATCTGGAACGGCCACGCGTAGGTGCGGGACAGCGTGAGCGTGTCCGGTTCCGTTCGCGCGGCGTCCACGTCGCCTTCGTCGAGCAGCACGCGGCGTCGGGCCGGCGCGGCGGCGATCGCGGCGGCCGGCTCGTCGAGCGGCAGCAGCGCGGGAAGCGGCCGCCACGTCACGCGCAACTGGCGCGCGGCGCGGATCGCCTGCTCTTCGCGCTCGGCGACGACACCGACGAAATCGCCGAGCGCGACGACGGCCACGAGCCCCGGCACGTCGGCCACCGACGCGCGATCGACGTCCACGAGCGACGTGCCGACGAACGGGCCGCTGTCGTGGCCCGCATACGGCGGCCGGACCACGCGGCCGTGCAGCATGCCCGGCACGCGCATGTCGTGCACGAACGTGAGCTGGCCGGTCGCTTTCGCGGGCAGGTCGACGCGCGGCGACGAGCGGCCGACGATCCGGTAGTGAGCAGGGTCCTTCGTGCGGGTGTTCAGATCGAGCGTCAGCGCGATCCGCTGCGCGGCGACGAGCGCGGCGAACGTGATCGCCTGTCCATCGGCTGCAATCGTTCCATCGTCGATGCCCAGCCGCGCCGCGTCGACACCGAACCGCTCGGCGGCGAGCGCCAGCAGCGCGTGACGGGCCTGGGCGGCCGCGCAGCGCAGCGGCGTCGCGGAAATCTGGATCGTCGCGCTCGCGATGGTCGGGCCCTGGTTCGGCGTCGCGGCCGTGTCGCCGAGCACCATCGTCACGCACACGGCCGGCACGTCGAGTTCCTCGGCGACGATCTGCGCGAGCGACGTGCGGATGCCGGTGCCGAGATCGACGTGGCCGTTGAACGCGAGGATGCGGCCGTCGTCGAGAATCGCGACGAACACTTCGGGCAGCGCCGGCACGTAGGACGACAGGCTGCCCGGCTGGCCGGGCGCCGGCTTCACGGGCGGCGCGGGCGGCCGGATCACGGTCAGGCAGCCGGTGCGCGCGAGCAGTTCGGAGCGGTTCACGGAGGAGGGATCCTGTCGGGGAAGGTGCGGCCGGCGCGCGGTCGCGACGGATGCTGCGTGCGTGCAGCGCGCGGCGCACTCGAGACGGCGGGCGGCCGCGGCGCGACGGCGCATGCGGTCAATCTAGGTCGCCAAAACCGCAGCGTCAATTGCGCGCGGGTGCTGGCGTAGCCACCGCTCAAGCCGCTCAAGCCGCCCGAACCGCCCGAACCGCCCGAATGGCCCGAATGGCCCGAATGGCCCGAATGGCCGGAGCCACCCGCGCGACGCGGCAGCTCAGCGCGCCTGCACGGCATCGATCGCCGCGATCGCATCGTCGAGCGGCATCACGGCCGCATATTTCTGCTGCATGTCGAACAGGTTCGCGTCGTGCGGTGCGATCGCGCGATCGCCGACGCAATCGGCGAGCACGAGCGGGCGGAACCCGTGCGACATCGCGTCGACGACGCTCGCGCGCACGCAGCCGCTCGTTACGGCCCCCGCGACGAGCAGCGTCTGCACCGCGCGCTGCGCGAGCCACGGCGCGAGCTGCGTGCCGAAGAACGCGGACGGCACGGTCTTGCGCACGACGAGTTCGCCGGGCGCGGGCGTGAGTTCGGGCACGATCGCGCTGTTCGGGTGATGCTCGGTCAGCGTCGCCATGCCGGGCACCTTCAGCGAGAACACGTTGTCGTCGCTGCCGTCGTCCGCATACACGATGCGACTGTGCGCGACCGGCCAGCCGCGTTCGCGCGCGAGCGCGAGCGCCCGCGTCGTGCGCGCGATCGCCGGCGCGATGTTGCCGCCGCCAAACGTCGCCGGATCGGCGAAGCCGACCACGAAATCGACGATCAGCAGGCCGAGGTTGCCGTGCGGCGGCAATGGCGTACCGAAACCCTGCTGGCGATACACGTTCGCTTCGGCGTGACGGGAAAGATTGTTCATAGTGTCGGGCGCTCGTCGGTCAGGCGGGTTGGGTGGATTGATCGGTCACGCGGCCGTCGCGCACGACGGTCTCGCCGTCGAGTTCGACCGTGCAGCGGCGCAGCGGGATGTCGATATGGCAGGTGGTCGTGCGGTTGCCGCCGCCTTCGTTGTTCGGGCCGAGCGAGAACAGGAAGTTGCCCTCGAACGCGCGCGCATCCATCCCGATCGTCGCCTCGCGGTCGTACAGCCCGAGCGTCGACCAGCGTGCGCGCGGCTGCAGCCCCCAGCCGATATGCGAGATCGCATAGCCTTCGGGGTCGGCGAACGTTTCCATGTAGTCGCGCAGCAGGTCGGCGTCGACGCCGCCTTCGATGCGCGTCGCGTAGCCGCCTTCGACGGTCAGCGCGATCGGCTCGCGCACGTAGTGCTTCTGCGGCAGCAGGATGTCGCCGCGATCGATCACGATCGTGCCGCGTGCGGTGCGATCGTTCGGGTAAGTCAGCGCGAAGCCGCTCGGCCAGTGGTCCCAGCGGCCCGGCGCGTCGACGAAGCCGTATTCGGCGGTCGGCGGGAACTCGCCGAGCGGGCACACGAGCGCGGTGCCGGCCGCCGAGCTCACGCGCATCTCGCGGGCGGCGGCGATTTTTTTCGCGGCGCCGAGCACACGCGTGCGGTCGGCCAGTGTCGGCACCATCCGCACGAGCACTTCGGGCGGCTCGACCGCGAGCAGGATCTTCGTGCCCGATTTCAGGATGTCGTGCTGCTCGGGCGAGAACAGCAGCGTCATCAGGTCGAGCACGAGATCGCTCTCGCGCAGCGCGGCGATCGCGGCCTTGTTGCCAGTCAGCGGCGTCGTGCCGAGGTAGGCGAGCGGGTCGCGGCTGAACGCCTTGTCGCCGTTGACGGGCGGCAGGTCGAGCCGGTTGACGATCGCGCCCAGCGATTGCGTCGCGATCAGCGCGCACGACAGCGTCTGCGGATGGGTGGCCGCGCTCGTCAGGATCGTGACGGTCTGGCCCGGTTCGAGGCGCGACAGCGTGAGGACCTGCTTCCACGCGTCGATCAGTTGGGTATCGCTGACTGGCATCGTCGGCTCCGGTAAAGGCGTGAAGGAAAGGGGCGGGCGCCGCGCGCTCAGGCCGCGAGCGGTGCGCCGAGGAAGTCGCCGAACGCCGCGTAGAAGCCCGCCGCGTTGTCCCACGGGATCATGTGGCCGGCGTCGGGCACGCGCACGTGCCGCATCGTCGGCGTCGCGCGCTGCAGTTCGGCGACGTCTTCATCGCGCACCACGTCGCCGCGCTCGGCGGTGATCAGCAGCGACGGCACGGCCAGTTGCGCGGCATCCGCGTGGAAATCGTCGGTGTGGAAGCCTTCGTACGACGTGCGCACCGCGCGCTCGTCGCAGGTATGCAGCCATTCGGCGCGCAACTGCAGTTCGGCGTCGGTCCAGGTCGGGCAGAACGCGCGCATGCCTTCGGCGTCGGTGCCGGCGCGCGCGAGCGCCATCGAGTCGATGTACCACGGCAGCTTGCCCGGATAGTCGCGGCGGTTCGGGCCCGAGACGGGCGGATCGACGAGCACGACCGATGCGAGCCCGCGGATGCCGCGCCGGGCCGCGCGCGCGGCGATCCGTGCGCCCATCGAATGGCCGACGAGGCTCGTGCGCGGCAAATCGAGCGCGGCGACGAGTGCGGCGACGTCATCCGCCTGCGCATCGAGGCTGTAGTCGAGCGACGGCGACGCGTCCGACAGCCCGCGGCCGCGCACGTCGAGCACGTAGGTGTCGAACGCCGCGCCGAAGGTTTCGCCGACGAAGCCCCACGTGATCGCGGGGCTCGTGATGCCGGGAATCAGCACGATCGCCGGGCGCGATGCGCGCGCGCCGGTCGCGCCGCCGTAGCGCAGATAGTGCTGGCGGATGCCGTTGGCGCGGACGTTCGCGCCGTACAGGAAAGTCGAGGACATTGGGATACTCCGAAGTGGCGGCGGCGCTCAGTACGCGCCGGACAGCAGCGCGCCGGCGCCGGGCACGACCGGTTCGAGATCGAGTTCGCGCAGTATCGCGTAGGTGGTCGCGATCGCGGCGGTGATCACCGGTTTGCCCGTCATCGCCTCGACCTTCGCGACGGCCGGCAGCGACGGCATCTGCACGCACGCGGACAGTACGATCGCATCGGCGTCCTGGTACGGCAGCGTCTTCACGATGTCGGGCAGGCGCGCAGGATCGTGGCGGCCCACGTCGAGATTGTCGGGGATTTCCAGCGCGCGGAACGCGAGCACGTCGAAGCCTTCGTTGCGGATGTAGTCGACCACCAGCTCGGTGAGCGGCAGCATGTACGGCGCGACGACGACGATGCGCTTCGCGCCGATCACCTTCAGCGCGTCGACGAGTGCGCCCGCGCTCGTCAGCACCGGCGCCTGCGCGCCGTTGTCGGCCGTGTGCTTCGTGAGACGCGCCTGCGACACGCGGTGGTAGCCGTGACCCATCGCCATGATCGCGACGAGGCACGCGTAGCCGAGCACGTCGACGCGCGCATCGCTCAGTTCCACCGCGCAGCGGTCGGATTCGGCATCCATTGCCGCGAGTTCCTCCTTGACGACCTTCTTCATCCGCATCCGGCTCGAGTGATACGTGAAGCGCTCGGGCCGGATCGTTTCGCGCAGCCGCAGCATCGCGGGGATCTCGGTTTCCATCGTCGTGTTGGAACTCGGCACGATCTGGCCGATGCGGTAGGTCTTGCTCATGACGGGAGGCTCCGTGTCGGTAAGGGTGGGGCGGCACGCTGGCGCGGGATCGCCGGATGTTGGGCAAAGTCTAGTGTGTACATTTGAAAATGGCAATGAATCAAAATGCCGTTCGGCATGGGTGTATTGTTGGTGTGCTTGGGGTTTAGACGATTTATTGGTGTTTTCCCGAATGCGTCGGCGGCGATCAACAATCTGCTTGTCCTGAATAAATTGAGTGTGTACGCTACATAAACGCCATTCAATCCGCCCGTCCTCGCGCCGCGTTCGGCAATGGGCCCACGATCAGGAGATCCGCATGAGCAAACCCCGTATCGCAATCATCGGCGCCGGCCTCGGCGGCACGGCCGCTGCGGCGCTGCTGCAGCGCGGCGGTTACGACGTCGCGCTGTACGAGCAGGCGCCCGCGTTCTCGCGTCTCGGCGCGGGCATCCATCTCGGCCCGAACGTGATGAAGATCATGCGGCGCATCGGCTGCGAGGACGCGCTGGAAACGATGGGTTCGCATCCGGATTGCTGGTACAGCCGCGACTGGCGGACGGCCGACGTGCTGTCGCGGATTCCGCTCGGCGATTACGCGCGCAAGGCCTACGGCGCGAGCTACCTGACCGTGCATCGCGGCGATTTCCATGCGCTGATGACGCAGGCGGTGACGCCCGGCACGATCCGCTTCGGCAAGCGGCTCGCGGCGGTGGTGGACACCGGCAGCGAGGTGCGCCTCACGTTTGCCGACGGCAGCGTCGAGACGGCCGACATCGCGATCGGCGCGGACGGCGTGAATTCGCGGCTCCGCGAGCACCTGCTCGGTGCGGAGCCGCCGCGCTACACCGGTTATGTCGCGCACCGCGCGGTGTTCCCCGCATCGCTGCTCGCCAACAAGCCGTACGACATGTGCGTGAAGTGGTGGTCGGAGGATCGCCACATGATGGTCTATTACGTGACCGAGAAGCGTGACGAGTACTACTACGTGACGGGCGTGCCGCAGGCCGAGTGGCCCGAAGGCGTGTCGATGGTCGACAGCAGCCGCGACGAGATGCGCGAGGCGTTCGCCGGTTTCCACGCGGACATCCAGCATCTGATCGACGTATCGCCGTCGATCACCAAATGGCCGCTGCTCGAACGCGATCCGCTGCCGCTGTGGAGCCGCGGCCGGCTCGTGCTGCTCGGCGACGCGTGCCATCCGATGAAGCCGCACATGGCGCAGGGCGCGGCGATGGCGATCGAGGATGCGGCGATGCTCGCGCGCTGTCTCGACGAAGTCGGCATCGGCGACCATGCAGGCGCGTTCGCGCTGTACGAGGCGAACCGCGCGGCGCGCGCGTCGAAGGTGCAGCTCGTGTCGCACAACAACACGTGGCTGCGCACCAACGAGGATCCGTCGTGGGTGTTCGGCTACGACGTGTTCGACGTGCCGCTCGAAGCGCCGTCGCGCAGCAACGCGGCGGCCGCGGCCTGACGCGCGGTACCTGCACCGGCCGACGCTGTGCAGCCGCTGCGCCGGCGCGGGAATCGATGCGCGGCAACGCGCGCATTTCGGCGTGTTATATGTCATGCGCGCCGGCAGGCGCCAGCCGGCGGCCGTGCGCGCCGTCGGCCGACTCCGGCCCGCACGCCGTATTCCGGATCCATTCATGTCCCATCCCGCTTCTCCGTCGCGGCCGCTGGCGTTTCGCGTGAACGGCGCGCCGCATACCTTCGCCGACGCCGCATCCGACGCGCCGCTGCTGCTGGTCCTGCGCAACGACTGCGCGCTCAACGGCCCGAAATACGGCTGCGGGCTCGGGCAGTGCGGGGCGTGCACGGTGCTCGTCGACGGGCAGGCCACGCGTTCGTGCGTCGTGCCGGCCGCCGCCGCGCACGGACGCGACGTCACGACGCTGGAAGGGCTCGGGTCGTGCGACGCGCCGCATCCGATCCAGCGCGCGTTCATCGACGAGCAGGCCGCGCAATGCGGTTACTGCCTGAACGGAATGATCATGAGCACGAAGGCGCTGCTCGATCGCAATCCCGCGCCCGACGATGCGGCGATCCGCGATGCGTTGCGCTTCAACCTGTGCCGCTGCGGCACGCATCTGGAGATCATCCGCGCGGTGCATCGCGCCGCGCGCTATCTGCGAGGCGGCGATGAAGCATGACGCGGGTCTGCCCGTGGCGCCGGCGCGCGTGACGGAACCGGCGCCGCACGACGACGCGGCCGCCGACGCATCGCGCCCGCACCGCGCGCGCTACGCCTGGCCGCTCGGCGATGCGCACACGCATGCATCGTTCGATATCGAAACGCGGACCGCGCCCGACGGCCGGATGACGACCTGGCGCTATCGCGCGCAGGCGGCCGGCGAGGGGGCGAGCGATGCTCGCGGCGCAGAGGAACGCGCC
Source organism: Burkholderia sp. BCC0397 (assembly GCF_902832865.1). Taxonomy (NCBI): domain Bacteria; kingdom Pseudomonadati; phylum Pseudomonadota; class Betaproteobacteria; order Burkholderiales; family Burkholderiaceae; genus Burkholderia; species Burkholderia sp. BCC0397. The sequence continues at coordinate 676,407 of NZ_CADFDL010000001.1, forward strand.
GATCCCGGCCCCGCATCGCCATTCGTCTATCGGCACGCGCAGACGTCGATCGAGCTGGCCGATGCCGACGGCGCGATTCCCGGTCATGCGCACGTCTTTGCCCGCGAATCCTTCGTCGACGAACTCGCGGGCGCGTTGCGGCGCGACCCGGTCGCGTTGCGGTTGCAGCATCTCGATGCCGCGCGGGATGCGGGGCCGCGCGAAACGATCCGGATGGTCAGCGAACGCGCCGCATGGGGCGTGCCGGCGGCGGCCCGGGCGAACGCGGCGTCGCGTGTCAGCGGTCGCGGCTTCGCATTCGACGGCGAGCGTGCCGATGCGCGCACAGCCGCATCCGGTGACGATGCCGACCGTGACGGCGATTCGCGCTGGTCCGCGTGGGTCGTCGATCTCGACGTCGATTGCGCGACGGGCGACGTCTCGGTGCGGCGCGTGGTGGCCGGGCAGGGCGCCGGCGAGCCGGGCGACGCGTCGCTGGCCGGCTTGCCCGCGTGGCAGATCGAGGCCGCGATTTCCCGCGTGATGGGCGCACGGTTGTCCGCGCGGCCCGCGCACGACGAGACCGATGCCGGCGCGCGGCCCGACGCGATCGCGCACGAGCTGGTTGCAGTCGACGCAGCCGCGCATCGCGCGCACGGCGACCTGTCCGCACACGATGCGCGGCGAATCGAACAGGCGGCCGCGCCGGCCGCGGCCGCGATCGCCAACGCGCTGTACGACGCGACGGGCGTGCGTTTTCGCGCACCGCCGTTCGATGCCGCGCACATTCGCGCCGCGCTCGCGCAACCGGTGCCGGCCGATACCGGCGACGCGCCGCGGGCGGCCCCGCGCCGCGCATCGCGCTGGCGCCGCTGGCTGGCCGGCGGCGGCGCGGGCGGCGTGGTCGGCGGGATCATCGGGCTGGCGTGCGTGATCCTGCCGGGCCCTGCGCCGATCGCGCCTGTTGCGCCCGGCGGCGCGGACGGCGCGATGTGGAGCGCGGCGACGCTCGAACGCGGCCGCCAGGTCGCGCTCGCCGGCGATTGCGCGGTGTGCCACACGGCGCCCGGCGGCGCGACCAACGCGGGCGGGCTCGCGCTCGATACGCCGTTCGGCACGATCTACACGACGAACCTCACGCCCGATCCGGAAACCGGCATCGGCACGTGGTCGTATCCGGCGTTCGCCCGCGCGATGCGCGAAGGCATCTCGCGTGACGGCTCGCACCTGTATCCGGCGTTCCCGTACACCGCATTCGCGAAGCTGAGCGAGGCCGATCTGCTCGCGCTCTATGCGTACCTGATGTCGCAGCCGCCGGTGAAGCACGTGCCGCCGAAGACGAAGCTGCCGTTCCCGCTCGACCAGCGGCGGCTCGTGGCCGGCTGGAACGGGCTGTATCACGACGCGCGGCCGTTTGCGCCGGACCCGGCGCGCTCGGCGACGTGGAATCGCGGCAAGTATCTGGTCGACGGCGCCGGGCACTGCGGCGCATGCCACACGCCGCGCAACGCGCTCGGTGCGGAGAAGGGCGGCCGCGCCTACCTGTCGGGCGGCGAAGCGGAAGGCTGGGTCGCGCCGCCGCTCGTCGCGTCGCCGGCGTCGCCCGTGCCGTGGACCGAAGGCGCGCTGTTCGACTATCTGCGCACCGGGTTCTCGGCACAGCACGGCGTCGCGGCCGGGCCGATGGCGCCCGTCGTCGCGGGGCTCGCGGGGCTGCCCGAGTCCGACGTGCAGGCGATCGCGCATTATCTGGCGTCGCTGTCGCCGCCCGTCGATGCGGCCGTCGCCGCGGATGCGGCCACTCGCCACGCGCGCGGCGCGGAAACCATCGCGACGCTCGGCCTCGAGAACGGCCGCCGCGCATTCGACGCGGCGTGCGCGGTCTGTCATGCGGAATCGGGCGGCGTCGGGCATTTCGGCGTGCGTCCGCTGATGGGGCTCAACACGAGCGTCAGCCAGGCGACGCCGGACAACCTGCTGCGCGTGCTGCATCACGGGATCGACCAGCCGGCCACCCACGGGCTCGGCTACATGCCGGGCTTCGGCGACGCGTTCGACGATCGCCAGATGGCCGAGCTTGCTGCCTACATCCGCGCGCGCTACGCGCCGGGGCAGCCGGCGTGGCGAAACCTCGCGGAAGCGTCCGCGAGCATCCGGCAGGCGGGTGCGCATTGACCGTCACGCCGGCGTGAGCGCCCCGGCCGGCGGGCGCGCCGGGCGAAATGACCTGCCGGACGAAAACGATGGCCGACGATGGCTGTAAATCTTGCCTGATTCGGCCATCGTTTAACCATTCGAAACAATGTGTTCACCGAAAGGGGCATGATCTCCGGCGATCGAGCAGGCATACTGTCGCCTATGTTGCTCAATGCACGTCTACCGACGTGCGCCTGCCCTCCATGTCCATTCCAGTCTCTTTCCGAACCTTGCGATGGTTGACCATTGCGGCTGCTGCATGCTTGCTCGCCGCGTGTTCGACTGCTTCCGACGTGACCGCGACGTCGAACCCGAACGTATACACCGTGACGACGCGCACGGTCGGCGTGTCGACGACGTGGGCCGACGCCCACGAGAAGGCCGTCAGCGAAGCCACCAACTACTGCACGCAGCGCGGGATGCGCGCGAGCGTGAAGCAGGAATCGCTGACCGGCGGCCGCCGCATCGACGCACGCTCCGAACTCGCGTTCGAGTGCCATCCGACCTTCGAGACGGCGTCGAACCCGCGCGGTTGACCGAGCGGCGGCGCGATTGTTGCGCCGGACACGCCGCCCGCGTTTTCCTTCCCCCGCATGCAAACCGACCCGCGATGCCGTTCACGCACATCGCGGGTCGGCGCACGTCCGGCGTCGGCCGGGCGGGTCAGGCCGGCTGCGCCTCGTACAGCTTCACGCACGCGGAGAAGTCGAGCGTGCCGAGCCCCTGCTGGCTCATCGACTGATACAGCTGCTGCGCGAGCGCGCCCATCCAGACCGGCTGATGCGCGCTGCGCGCGGCTTCGGTCGCGAGCCCGAGATCCTTCAGCATCAGGTTCGCCGCGAAGCCGCCCGCATAGCCGCGCGCGGCCGGCGCCGTGTCGCTCACGCCCGGATACGGGTTGTACGCGTCCGAACTCCAGCAGCGGCCGGTCGACGTGTTGATGATGCCGGCCAGCACGGCCGGCTCGATGCCGAGCGCGGCGCCGAGCGCCATCGCTTCCGCTACGCCCATCATCGAGATGCCGAGCAGCAGGTTGTTGCAGATCTTCGCGATCTGGCCGGTGCCGGTGCCGCCGCAGTGCACGACGTTCTTGCCCATGTCGAGCAGCACCGGGCGGATGCGCTCGAACAGCGCACCGTCCGCGCCGACCATGAAGGTCAGCGTGCCGGCTTGTGCGCCGCCGGTGCCGCCCGACACCGGCGCGTCGGCGAGCGGAAAGTCGCGCTGCGCGGCGGCTTCGGCCACCGCGCGCACGGTGCCGGGATCGATCGTGCTGCAGTCGATCAGCGTCGCGCCGGCGCGCGCGCCGGCCAGCACGCCGTCGTCGCCGAGGTAGACGGCGCGCACGTGCTGCGCGGCCGGCAGCATCGTGATCACGACTGCGCCGCGTGCGGCCGCGTCGCGCGGCGAGCCGGCCGCCGTCGCGCCGGCTCGTACCGCGGCGTCGACCGCGTGCGCGTCGAGGTCGAACACCGTCAGCGCGTGGCCGGCCTTGAGCAGGTTGGCGGCCATCGGGCCGCCCATGTTGCCGAGTCCGATGAAGGCGATTTCCATGTCGAGGCTCCCCATGCGTCGCATCAGCGCAGCGCGATCGTCGTGTTCACGCCGCCGGCCGTCGCGTCGTCGTCGAACCAGCGCGCGGTGACCGTCTTGGTCTGCGTGTAGAACTGCACGACCTGCTTGCCGTACGGGCCGAGATCGCCGAGCTTCGAGCCGCGCGAACCGGTGAAGCTGAAGTAGGGCACCGGCACCGGAATCGGGATGTTGATGCCGACCTGGCCAACGTCGATCTCGCTCTGGAACTTGCGCGCGGCCGCGCCGCTCTGCGTGAACAGGCCCACGCCGTTGCCCATCGGGTTGCGGTTGACGAGCGCGATCGCGTCGTCGAGCGTGTCGGCTTCCATCACGACCACCACTGGCCCGAAGATTTCTTCCGTGTAGATCGACATGTCGGTCGTCACGCCCGAGAAGATCGTCGGGCCGACGAAGTTGCCCTGCTCGTAGCCGGGCACCTTCACGTCGCGGCCGTCGAGCAGCAGCGTCGCGCCTTCCTTCACGCCGGCGTCGATCAGCGACAGGATGCGTTCCTTCGCCGCCTTCGACACGACCGGGCCGACGTCGGTGCCGGCTTCGGCGCCCGCATTGACCTTCAGCACCTTCGCCTTTTCGACGAGATCGGGCAGCCAGTCGCGCGCCTTGCCGACCAGCACGACGACCGACGTCGCCATGCAGCGCTGGCCGGCCGCGCCGAAGCCCGCGCCGACGAGCGCATTGATCGACTGCTCGCGGTGCGCGTCGGGCAGCACGACCGCATGGTTCTTCGCGCCCATCATCGACTGCACGCGCTTGCCGTGCTGGCTGCCGAGGTTGTACACGTGCGTGCCGACGCGGGTCGAGCCGACGAACGAGATCGCCTTGATGTCCGGATGCGTGCACAGGCGGTCGACCACCGTCTTGCCGCCGTGCACGACGTTCAGCACGCCTTGCGGTACGCCGGCCTCGATCGCGAGTTCGACGAGCTGCATCGTCGACAGCGGGTCCTGCTCGGACGGTTTCAGCACGAACGTGTTGCCGCACACGATCGCCATCGGGAACATCCACAGCGGAATCATCCCGGGGAAGTTGAACGGCGTGATGCCCGCGCAGACGCCGATCGGCTGGCGCAGCGTGTAGGTATCGACGCCGCCCGCGACGTTCTCCGCGAATTCGCCTTGCTGCAGCGTGCCGATCGAGCACGCGTGCTCGACCACTTCGAGGCCGCGGAAGATGTCGCCCTGCGCATCGGGCAGCGTCTTGCCTTGCTCGGCCGTCAGCGTGTGCGCGATCCGTTCGAGATTGCGGCGCACGAGATCCTGGAACTTCAGCATGATGCGCAGCCGCGCGCCGATCGGCGTCGTCTTCCAGGTCTGGAACGCGCGCTGCGCGGACGCGATCGCGGCATCGACCTCGTCGAGCGTCGCATACGGCACGCGGCCGATGACTTCCTGCGTCGCGGGGTTGACGATGTCGCCCCATTCGGCGCTTTGCGAATCGACGAACGCGCCGTCGATCAGCAGCTTGGCGGTGGGCAGGGCGAGGGTGGTCTGGGGAACTGCGGCGTTCATGAAATTCTCTCCGGGAAACGGTGTGGCGATGACAAAGGGGGGCTGCGTCCGCCGCGCGTGCAGGCGCGGCGGGCGGCAGGGCGAACTGAATTCGATCGAATGCCGGCCGGCGTGCTCAGGCCCGCGCCGGACGCATCAATGCGGTACACACGAGCGCGAACACGCCGAAGCCGACGAGGTACGCGATCACGTAGTGCGGCTGGCCGCCGCCGGCCTTGAGCAGCGACGTCGCGATCATCGGCGCGAAGCCGCCGCCGATCACGCCGGCCAGCTGCACCGACAGCGAGATGCCGCTGTAGCGGATTTCCGCGGGAAACTGCTGCGCGAACAGCAGCGATTCCGGCGCATAGAGGATCGGAAATACGACGCCGAGGCCGAGCACGATCGCCCACCATGCGTACGACGTCTGCTGCGTGCCGAGCATCATGAAGAACGGCGCGGCGAACGCGCACATCAGCACGAGGCCGATCGCGAACATCCGGCGCTGGCCGATGCGGTCGCTGAGGTGCCCGCACAGCGGCATCGTGACGAGCGACAGCGCCGCGCCGGCCGTGATCGCGTGCAGCATCTCGGCCTTCGGCAGATGCAGCTGCTGCGTCGCGTAAGCGAGCGCGAACGTGACGACCATGTAGAACCAGGTGTTCTCGGCGGCCCGCGCGCCGACGATCGTCAGCACTTCGCGCGGATGGCGGCGCAGCGCGGCCGTCACCGGCGATTTCTCGGCCTTGCCCTGGCGCTGCATCTTCTCGAAGTCGGGCGATTCCGGCACCTTCGCGCGGATGAACCAGCCGAGGCCGACGAGCGCGATGCTCGCGAGGAACGGCACGCGCCAGCCCCACGACAGCATGTCGGCTTCCGGCAGCGCGGCCACCGCGGCCATCGCCACCGACGACAGGATCAGCCCGAGCCCGACGCCCGTCTGCGGCAGGCTGCCGAACAGCCCCTTGCGGCCCTTCGGCGCGTGCTCGACGGCCATCAGCACCGCGCCGCCCCATTCGCCGCCGACGGCCATCCCCTGCAGGAAGCGCATCGCGATCAAGAGCGCGGCGGCCCAGTAGCCGATGCTGTCGTACGACGGGATCAGCCCGATGATCATGCTCGGCACGCCCATCAGCAGCAGCGTGATCATCAGCATCGACTTGCGGCCGATGCGGTCGCCGAAGTGGCCGAACACGATGCCGCCCATCGGCCGCCCGATGAAGCCGACCGCGAACGTGCCGAACGCGGCGAGCGTGCCGACCACCGGGTCCAGCGACGGGAAGAAGATGCGGTTGAACACGAGCGCGGCGGCGGTGCCGTACAGGAAGAAGTCGTACCACTCGATCGTCGTGCCGGCCATGCTGGCCCAGCCGGCCAGCAGGTAGTGCTTCGCGGTGCGGGCCGGTGCCGGCGTCGCGATGGTCGCATGCTCATCGAGGGTGGATCGGGTCTGCATGGTGTCTCCGGTTTTATTGCCCGCGGCTCATGGTCCGCAGGTCACGGTCGAGTATAGTTATGCGCAGATTCATGATGTACCGATAAAGAAACCGGTTGGATGTGCATTTATGCATATCGACGGCCGGCCCGGAGACGCCCGCCCTTTTTTCCCTCGCCGATGCGACATGCCACCGAGCCGGTTTCCGGCAACCTGAACTGGGACGACCTGCGCTTTTTCCTCGAAGTCGCGCGCACGCAGCGCGCGAGCGGCGCCGCGAAGCGGCTCGGCGTCGACTACACGACCGTCGCGCGGCGCATCCGCGCGCTCGAGGCCGCGATGGGCACGCTGCTGTTCGACAAGTCGCGCTCCGGCGGCTTCACGCTGACGGCCGAGGGGCAGCGGCTCGTCGCGTATGCGGATGCGATGGAGACGACCGTGCAATCCGCTTGCGACCAGGTCGCGAACACCGGCGAGGCGCTGTCGGGCCACGTGCGGATCGGGTCGACCGAAGGGTTCGGCTGCTTTTTCCTCGCGCCGCAGCTCGCGCGGTTCCGCGCCGCGCATCCGCACGTGACGGTCGACCTGCTGCCGGTGCCGCATTTCGTCAACCTGCCGAAGCGCGAGGCCGATCTCGCGATCACGCTCGAGCGGCCCGAGCGCGGGCCTTACGTGGTGACGAAGCTGTGCGACTACCAGTTGCGGCTCTATGCGACGCGCGACTATCTCGCCAACCATGCGCCGATTACCTGCACGGACGATCTCGCGCAGCACGCGTTCATCAGCTACGTCGACGATCTCGCGTTCAGCAACGAGCTGCTGTACCTGGACCGCGCGGTGCCCGGCGCGACGGCCGGCTTGCGCACCACCAGCGTGATCGCGCAGGTTTTCGCGGCGCTGCAGGGCGGCGGCCTCGCGATCCTGCCGTGCTTCATGGCGGCCACGCAGCCGGCGCTGGTGCCCGTGCTGCCGAACGACGTGGTCGTTACGCGGTGTTTCTGGCTGACGTGCCGCGAGGATCTGCGCAAGCTGCGGCGCGTGACCGCGCTGTGGGATTACCTGCGCGCGGCGGCAGACGCGAACCGCGCGTTGCTGTCGGGGGAATCGGGCACGCTGCGATTCGTCGGCGAGCCGGCATAGCGGTCGACGGCCGGGGCGTGACGGCGACGCGATGATCGATCTGGATGACGAAACAGCCGGCGGCGATTCGACCGGCTAGCGGGGGAACGGCAGATGGCTTTGACGCAGGCGGGCAAGGTTTTCGTGGTGTGCGTGGTCGTATTCGGCGTGGTCGCTTACTGGCTCGCGTCGCGGATGGTGCGCCGACAGACGGGCGGCAAGCGCGGCTCCGGCGGCGCGGTCGCGTTCTGGTGGCTCGTGTGTTTTTGCCTGGTGTCGCTGTTGTTCCCGTTCGCGTACTGGATCGGCGACGAGCTCTACGCACTGGCGGTGTCGCCGAAATACGAAGCGACCGTCGTGTCCTATCAGTCCGAGTGGGACACCTGCGAGCGCCGCGACAGCTCGGGGCGAACCTCTTCGTACCGCTGCATCAAGTACACGTCGATCCTGGCAGCCGTGATGCCGGATGGCGAACGCATCGTGCTGCCGGGCAACATCCGCTCGGGCGCCGCGCCTGAAATCGGCGAGAAGATCGATGTCGTGTTGCCGCAAGGGGCGCATCAGCTGCATGAACGCAGCGTGCGCAGTATCGGGCTGCTGGCCGGCGGCACGGTGATGGTCGCGATCATCGGGTATTTCGTCTACCTGATCGCGGCGTACGGGGCCGGGAAGAAGATCGACGGCGCCGCCCGCTTCGGCATGGCGGCGGTGCTGAACGGGCTCGTGCCGCTCGGCGCGCTGCTGATGGAAATCGCATTCCTGAGCGTGCCGTACCGTTACTGGGCGCACGGGAATCCGCAGCAATGGCCGGTGTGGGTGCTCGCGCTGTGCATGCTGTTTGCGCTGGCGCTGCTGCCGTTGCTGCTCGTCTATGCGCGGAGCGCATGGCGCGCGGTCGTGAAGTAACGGCGGCGCGGCGCGCCTGTGCCATCATGTGCGCACCGACAGCCGTGAGGAGACGGTCGTGGAAATTCATTCCCGGTGGACGTTCGATTGCCGGCCCGAGCACGTGTGGCCGCATTTCCTGCATGCGCGGATGGACGACACGCGGCCGCTGCTGTTCCGCCTCGGCGTGCCGAAGCCGGTCAGTTGCCGCGTGCTCGAAGGGACGCCTGCCGTCGGCAACACGCGGCAGTGCACGACCGATCGCGGCACGATCGACCAGCGGATTCTGGTGCTCGACGAAAACCGCCGGCTGCGCTACCGGATGGTCGCGTCGACGGTGTGGTGCCGCGACTGGGTCGGCCTGCTCGAGGATGAATTCACGCTGACGCCTATTGACGGCGACAGAACGCGCGTCGAGCGGCGCACCGTGTTCAGCGCGCGCGGCCTTTTCAGGCCGATCAGGCAGGTCGGATTGTGGCTCGCATTGCAGCAGGCGCACCGGTATGCGGCCCGCAACTGGCGGCGCCTGGCGATGGCCGCGCAGCGGCAGGCGTTGGCGATGGAGGCGGCGCGTCAGGCCTTGGGCGTGGGCGCATAGTAGATTTGTCCGATATCCGTGTCGCGCGCCTGGCCGTTGCGCTCGGCCTCGGTGCGCGTATCCAGGAAATCGACCGCGCACAGATCCGCGCGGCCCAGCACCTTCAGGATGCTCGACGTGCGCCACGCCGGCAGCCAGTCGGCCCACGACAGCCGCACGCCCAGGAGCAGGGCGAGCAGGATGCCCATCGCGAGCGGCGCGCCCAGCAGCATGGCCAGATCGACACTCAGGTCGGAAAAGCCGCCGTCGCCGGTCCATAGCACCAGGGCCATGATCGGGACGAGAAAGCAGTTCATGCCGATGAACATCCATTTCCACGCCAGCCAGAGGTCGCGCGTCAGGCCGGCCAGCCCCTTCTCACTGCACGTGTGATCCATGACCATGCGGCGCCGGTCGGGGGACGACAGCGCGAACAGGCGGCCGCGGCGATCGATGACGGCAACCACGTCGTCGCCAACGTCGAAGCACTGGCCGCCAAGGAACCCGCGGTACGTTTCGCCGCCTGTTTCGATTTCGACCGGAAGCTTCGCGAACAGGATCTTGCCGTTCTTCCCCACGGTCACGTATGCGTTTGCCGACACGAAGGTCTGGGTCGTGCGCATGTTCGCGTACGACCACGTCGCCGGATGCTCGACCTTGTCGGCCGCGGCGTTCAACTGGGCCAGGACGAGGTCTTCGTCGGTTTGCTGAAACACCAGCGCATTGGCTGCGGCGCCGTTGCCGGTGAGTGCGGCCATGATCGGCACGGCCGTGTGCGTGAACCAGTAACCCAGCGATTTCTTCCGGGCTTCGGGGTCGACGGGCGGCACCTGACGGCTTCCGGGACTGCCTTGGTCGGGGCGCTCGAGAAAGCGCACCGCGGTCAGTTTGCCTTCGACAAGACGCAGGGAGGATGACATGGGGGCAGGTGGCTGCAACGGAACAGGGTTTGCGGAGTCTAGCAGGCGTCTGCGTTGATGCCCGACGCGCCGTTCCGCCGGCGCTGCATCGCGGCCGGCCGAACCGCGATCGCGTACCGGAACCCGACGCTCAACCCGGGCACTCGAGCCGATCCGCGAGCTCGTTCAGGTCCCTGACGTCGAAATCCCACGCATCGTCGGCTTGCAGGTCGGTCGTCTGGCCGGGCCCGTGCTCGGTCGGCCGCAGCACGAACGCGGTCGACAGCCCGAGCCGGCGCGCGGCCGCAAGATCGCCGTTGTGCGCGGCGACCAGGCACAGCTCGGCCGGCGCGAGGCCGAGAATCTCGACCGCTTCGGTATAGACCGCCGGCGACGGCTTGTACGCGCGGGCCACCTCGGCGCCGAGAATCGCGTCCCACGGCAGCCCGCCGTGTTTCGCGACGTCGACCATCAGCCGGATATTGCCGTTCGACAGCGGCGCGATGATGTAGCGCCGCTTCAGCCGCTGCAACCCGGCGACGGCATCGGGCCACGGATCGAGCCGGTGCCACGCGAGATTGAGCGCGTCGATGTCGGCATCGGGCACGTCGACGATCCCGAAACGGTCGAGCGTGCGGACGAGGTTCTCGCGATGCAGCACGTCGAGCCGCACGTAACGGCGGCGTCCGCTGCGGATTTCTTCCATCGACGGCGAATATTCGTCGCGCCACGCATCGGCGAACGCGAACGGGTCGAGCGTCGGCGCGTGGCGCGCCAGGAATGCGGCGGCGCCGCGTGCGACACCGCTTCTCCAGTCGACGATCGTTCCGAAGACATCGAAAACGAGCGCCTTGATTTCGGCAGGGTTCGTCATGGTGATCTAGTGAAGGTCGTTCGATGAGGGTTCACATCGCCGTGCCGCTGGATGGCGCGACGCCGGTTCGATCGACATTGAATCACGGATACGAAAACGCGGCCCGGGAGGCCGCGATGCGTGGCTCGCGCGCCGGTCGCACCGGAGCCAGCGAGCGGGGCGAGGGCGCGCGATACCGGCCGGACGACAGCGCCGGCCGCCGCGCGCGCCGGGCCGGTCAGCTCTTGTCGTACGAGAACTGGATGCCGGCCGTGCCGCCGGTTTCGATGAACAGGTTCACGAACGCGGGCACGGTAGCGCTGCGCGCCCAGTCGCGCTGCAATTCGCAGAACAGTTGCGCGACGCTGATCATCCGGCCGCCGGCCTGCTCGATGCGGCGCAGCGCGGCTTCGTGCGCGGCGACCGACGTGCCGCCGACCGCATCGACGACCACGTACACCTCGTAGCCGGCCTTCAGCGCGTCGAGCGCCGGGAACGTCAGGCACGCTTCGGTCCACAGCGCGGTCATGATCAGTTTCTTGCGGCCGGTCGCCTCGACGGCCTGGCGGAACTCGACGTCTTCCCACGAGTTGATGCTCGTGCGGTCGTAGGTCGGATAGCCTTCGAGCGCCGCGCGCAGCGGCGGGATCGGCGGCTTGTTCAGCCCCGTCTTCACGTTGACGGTCGAGTGGACGATCGGGAGGTCGTACGCAACCGCCGCCTTCGATGCGCCGACGATGTTGTTGACCAGCAGTTGGCGATCCATCGACGCGATGGAATTCACCTGGACCGGCTGGTAATCGATGACGATGAACGCGGCGTTCTGCGGGGTGAGCAGGTGGTCGTTCGCGGGGTCGCGAATCGGTTCGCTTGCCATGGTTGCCTCCAGAGAGAGTGCAGGAATGTGAAGGGACATGTCGAAACAGGATGCTATGCGTGCAACAACCAGCGTTCCAGTCCCTTAAAATGCCGTCAGTGTTCTATGGGTGGAACAATCATGGATGACCTGAACGACCTCTACTATTTCGTGAAGGTGGTCGAACATGGCGGGTTCACGCAGGCCGGGCGCGCGCTGGACGTGCCGAAATCGACGCTGAGCCGGCGCATCGCGGCGCTGGAAGCGCGGTACGACGTGCGGCTGTTGCAGCGCACGACGCGCCATTTCACGGTCACGGAAACCGGGCGCGAATTCTACGAGCGCTGTCTCGCCGTGCTGGTCGAGGCCGACGCCGCGCGCGAGGTGATCGAGCGCCGGCACGCCGAGCCGCGCGGCATCGTGCGCGTGAGCTGCCCGACCGCGTTGCTCGAATACCGCGTGAGCGAACTCGTTGCACGTTTCATGGCGATTCATCCGCTGGTGCACGTGCACCTCGAGGCGACGAATCGCCGCGTCGACCTGTTGAGCGAAGGATTCGACCTGGCGCTGCGCGTGCGCTTCCCGCCGCTGGAGGACAGCGATCTCGTGATGCGCGTGCTCGCCGACAGCCCGCAGCGGCTGGTGGCCGCGCCGCAGTGGCTGGCCGGGCGCACCGCGCCGTCGGATCCGGCCGAGCTGATCGGCGCGCCGAGCCTCGACTGGGGGCCGGCGCGGCATCACGTGTGGCAGCTGGTCGGGCCGAACGGCGAGCATGCGCAGTTGCGTCACCACCCGCGCTTCGTGACCGACGACATGCACGCGCTGCGCGATGCGGCGATTCATGGCGTCGGCATCGTGCAACTGCCGTGCATGGTCGTCGAGGACGACCTGCGCAACGGCACGCTGGTCGACGTGCTGCCCGGCTGGGCGCCGAAGGGCGGCGTGGTGCACGCGGTGTTTCCGTCGCGGCGCGGGTTGCTGCCGCGCGTGCGCCTGCTGATCGATTTCCTGGTCGAGCACATCCGGAAGGACTGACGGGCGGCGCGCCCGCACCGTCGTGCAGCGCAGCAACCCGTCGTCGCACCGGCCGCCACCCGCGAGCCGCGCGGCAACCGAGCGTATCCCCTGATGGAAGCAGGTATCCGATCGTCACGGATTGGTGTTAAATACATTTCGACGCACCCTGGCACGGCGCGCAAACGGGGCGCACCGGGCATCGGCGTAAACCCGGGGCGGGACAGGCACGAAATATCGATAACGAATCGGGCGCATCAGACCCGGTCGGACAGACGGCAGGATTCAGCTTGAATACCGAACCGCAAAGTTCTCGCTACAGCCTCGGGCTCGCCGCGGAAGTGCTCGCATCCGAGCAGAGCGTACTGAGGCTGATCACACGCAACACGCCGCTGCCGGAACTGTTGGTCGAAGTTTGCCGGCGTGCCGAGGCTTTGCTCGGCGACGGCGCGTCGTGCACGATCCTGCTGCTCGATCCGGACGGCGTGCACGTGCGCGTCGGCGCGGCGCCGTCGCTGCCCGCGCAGTACAGCGCGGCGATCGACGGCGCGACGATCGGCCCCGCGGCCGGCTCGTGCGGCACCGCGATGTACGAGCGCCGGATGATCGCCGTCGAGGACATCGAAACCGATCCGCTGTGGGCCGACTACCGCGCCATCGCGTTGCCGCTGGGCTTGCGCGCGTGCTGGTCGGTGCCGTTCCTCGACGAGGCGGGCATCGTGCTCGGCGCGTTCGCCGTCTATCACCACCGGCCGTGCCGCCCGAGCGGCGAGGAAACCGCACTGTTGCGCGATATCGGCAACAGCGTCGGCCTCGCGGTGCACCAGGACCGGATCGCGCGGCAACTCGCGCGCAGCGAGGAACATCATCGGCTCGTCGTGAACAGCCTGAGCGAGGGCATCCTCGTCATATCGCGCGAGGGCGTCGTGATCGCGAGCAATCCGAGCGCGAACCGGATGATGCGCGTGAAGGGCGAGCTCGTCGGCCGCCGGCTGTCGACGGTGATCCTGCGCAAGCTGCGCGAGGACGGCACGCCGATCGCGCTGCGCGACTGGCCGAGCCTGCGCGCGTTCGAGACGGCCACGCCGATGCTCGACTACACGGTCGGCTTCGGTCTCGCGGACGGCGACATCATCTGGGTGCGCGGCAACGCGGTGCCGATCGTGCGGCCGGGCGAGACGCAGGCCGACTCGGTGCTCGTGTCGTTCAACGACATCGGCCCCGTGCGCGAAGCGCAGCAGCAGTTGCGCTATCTTGCGACCCGCGACGCGCTGACGGGCCTCTACAACCGCCGCTGGCTCGGCGACCGCATGCGCGAGCTGTTCGGCATGCACGACGCGGCGGCCGGGCCCGCGCGCGTCGCGATCCTGTTCATCGATCTGGTCGGCTTCAAGAAGGTCAACGACACGGCCGGCCACGACGCGGGCGATGCGCTGCTGCGCAGCGTCGCGGCGCGGCTCGCGGCCTGTGCGGACGGCCGCTACGCGCTCACGCGCGTCGGCGGCGACGAGTTCGTGATCCTCGTCGACGACTGCGACGATCCCGACCGTCTCGCGGTGCTCGCGCGCGAGGTCATCGAGGCGATCGCGAAGCCGTTCGCGATCGCGAACAACGAATACTGGCTCGGCGTATCGATCGGCATCAGCGTCGCGCCGCGCGACGGCGACGATGCCGTGACGCTGATGCGCAACGCCGATTCGGCGATGTACGACGCGAAGCAGCGCGGCCGCAACCACTTCACGTTCTTCACCGCGCAGCTCAACCTGCGGCTGCAGCGCCGCTTCGCGATCGAGCAGTCGCTGCGGCGCGCGCTCACGTCGGACATGCTGCGGCTCGCGTATCAGCCCGTCGTCGATGCGCGCAGCGGCCGCACGGTCGGCGCCGAGGCGCTGCTGCGCTGGACGAGCCCCGAGCTCGGGCCGATGTCGCCGGCGGAATTCATTCCGGTCGCGGAAGACACGGGGCTGATCGTCGCGATCGGCCAGTGGGTGCTCGAAACCGCGTGCCGGCAGGCGGCCGAGTGGCGCCGCACGATCGCGCCGGACCTGATGCTGGCCGTCAACCTGTCGCCGCGGCAGTTTCACGAAGGGCTCGTCGAATCGGTCGCCCGCTGTCTCGCGCAAACGCGGCTCGACCCGTCCGCGCTCGAACTGGAGATCACCGAAGGCGTGCTGATGAACGACACGGATACCGTGCTGCCGATGCTCGAAGCGCTCACGGACATGAACGTGCGGATCTCGGTCGACGATTTCGGCACCGGCTATTCGTCGCTCGCGTACCTGAAGCGCTTTCCGCTGCACAACCTGAAGGTCGACCGCTCGTTCGTGTCGGGCGTGCCCGATCATCACGACTCGGTCGCGATCACGCAGGCGGTCGTCGCGATGGCGCATTCGCTCGGGATGAAGGTCACGGCCGAAGGCGTCGAGACGCAGGCGCAGTCGTGGTTCCTGCAGCAGATCGGCTGCGACATGCAGCAGGGCTATCTGTTCAGCCGCCCGCTGGACGCGAACGACTACGCGCGCCGGCTCGGCGCAGCCTGAGCGCAGCGCGCTCGCTGGTGGTACCCGCTAGCGCGCGTCGAACCCGCCGGTGCCCGGCGGCGGCGACGACGGATCGATCTCGACCCGGTTCTTGCCTGCGTGCTTCGCGCGATAGAGCGCGCGGTCGGCCGCCTCGATCAGGACGGTCGTCGGCAGGCCGGGCGCGGGCACGATGCTCGCGCCGCCGATGCTGATCGTCACGGTGTGGTTGCCCGTCGACGAATGCGCGTGCCGCAGTCGTAGCGCCTCGACCGCGAGCCGGATCTTCTCGCCGAGCAGCCGCGCGGCGCCCGGCGACGTGGCCGGCATCACGACCGCGAATTCCTCGCCGCCGAAGCGCGCGGCGAGATCGCCCGACTGCCCGAGGCAGCGTTCGATCGTCGACGCGATCTGCTTGAGCACGCTGTCGCCCGACACGTGCCCGTACGTGTCGTTGTACAGCTTGAAGTTGTCGACGTCGATCATCAGCAGCGACAGCTCGCTGCGCTCGCGCGTGCCGCGCCGCCATTCGGCGGCCAGGTATTCGTCGAGATAGCGCCGGTTCGACAGCCCGGTCAGGCCGTCGGAGTGCGTGAGGCGCCGCAGTTCGAGATTGGCTTCGAGCAGTTGCTGTTGCGACTGCCGCAGCGCGCGATAGGCTTCGTCGCGCTGCAGCAGGTTCATGTACGAGCGCGAGTGGTAGCGGATACGCGCGATGAGCTCGATGCGATCGGGCAGCTTGACCAGGTAGTCGTTCGCGCCGGACGCGAACGCGGCGCTCTTGATCACCGGTTCTTCCTGCGTCGACAGCACGATGATCGGCACGTCGCGCGTCGCCGGATTCGCGCGGTACGCCCGCACGAGGCTCAGCCCGTCGATGCCCGGCATCACGAGATCCTGCAGGATCACGGTCGGGCGCGTCTCGATCGCGGTGGCCATCGCGTCGTCCGAGCGCGGGCAGTAGTGGAAGTCGATGCCTTCCTCGTCGACGAGCGCGCGCCGCACGGCTTCCGCGACGATCGTCTGGTCGTCGACCAGCAACACCATCGCCGGCGTGTCGGCGGGCGACGCGGTCGGGCTGCCTGGCGGGCGAGTCAGGTCAATCGTCATGGTCGAGGCGGGGCGTTGCGATCGTTGCGGTCGTTGCAGGGGCAGGCATGGGTGTCGCGCGCGGTCATCGTCGGGCTCAGATCCGCGCGAGCGCCGCCAGCTCGCCCGCGATGCGCCCGAGCGGCAGGATCGCGCGCGCCGCGCCGAGCGTCGCGGCCGCCTTCGGCATCCCGTACACGGCGCTGGTCGCCTCGTCCTGCGCGATCGTATGGTAGCCCTTCATCCGCAGCGCCTTCAGGCCGATCGCGCCGTCGCGCCCCATCCCCGTGAGCAGGACGCCGATCACACGGCCGGGCCAGTGCTCGGTCAGGCTGTTGAAGAACACGTCGACCGACGGACGATACGGCGTGGCGGCCGGTTCCCGCGTGTATTCGAGCGTGCCGGCGCGCGTGATGCGCAGGTGATCGTCGGTCGCGGCGAGCAGCGCGACGCCCGGCTGCGGACGGTCGCCTTCGCGCGCGACGCGCACGGCGATCCGGGTCTGGCCGTCGAGCCATTGCGCCATGCCTTCGGCGAACGCGCGATCGACGTGCTGCACGATCACGATCGGCGCATTGAAATCGGCCGGCAGGCTGCCGAGGATCGACGCGAGCGCGCCGGGGCCGCCGGCCGATGCGCCAATCGCAATCAGCGGGCCGCCGCCGCGCGCGGCCGCGCCGGCGACGCGCGTGCCGCCCGGCGCGTCGAGCAGGCGGCCGATCTGGTCGATCTTCGCGAGCAGGAGTTTCGTCGTGTCGCCGGCGGCGCCGTCGCCGAGCCGCGGCGTGTCGACCGCGTCGAGCGCACCGGCGCCCATCGCCTCGAACACGCGCCACGCGTTCGCGCCGATGCAACTCGTCACGATCAGGATCGCGCACGGTCGTTCGGAACGCATGATCCGCCGCGTCGCTTCGATCCCGTCGAATTTCGGCATGATCAGATCCATCAGCACGATGTCGGGCGGCTGCGCGGCGCACAGTTCGACGGCCTGCGCGCCGTCGGTCGCGACCCACAGCACGCGGTGCTCGGGCCGTCGCGCGATCGCGCGGCGCATCGCCTCGACGGCAAGCGGGAGGTCGTTGACGATGCCGATGTTCACAAGCGGAATTCTCCGGTCGGTTCGTAGTGTTGTTGGAGCTGGGCCGGGTTCATGGAGAGGGCAGCCTGTTCGGCGCGGCCGGGCGGCATCGGCGGCCGGACGGCGCGGCATTCTTTTCGGTTGACGACGCCCGAATGCTGTCATGCAGCGCGGGCGGCGGCAATCGAAAAATGTGCGCATGATGCCGTTTCAGTGCGTTTCCTCTATGACCGGGCCGCATTGCCTGCAAGCGGGCCAGCCGATGCTGTCCGGACAGGCCGCAAAAGTCCGCATGTTACCGTGCCGGCGTCGACAAAAAAGAAAGGGGAGAACCGGATGACCGCGCCCGATACCGTACTCGCCAGCCGCGACCCGTACGCGCCGATCGTGATCGAGCAGGACGGCCGTTTGCTGTACCGGATCGACATCGAGAGCGGGCACGCGTCGTTCTACCGCGATTTTCCGGTCGAACCCGATGCGGTGCGCGTGCTGCGCGACGATGCCGAGCGCTATTACTTCCTGTTCGCGGCGCTTCACCATCCGTACCAGTCGAGCGCGACGAACCTGCCCGACGCGGAGCGCGAGCGTTATTTCAGCACGATCCTGTTTGCCGGCCACGACGCGGTCGACGCCTTCATGACGGAACGCGATCGCGCCAGCAACGGCGCGGTGGCGAACGTGCTGAGGCTCTTCACGCAGGCCGATTACCGGCAACTGCGCGAGGGCCGGTGGTTCGGCGTGGGCGCGGGCACGCCGGCCGCGTAGCGGGCCGTACCGGGCACCGTGCCGCACGGCGGACGCGCCATCGCACCGTCAATGGCTGCGCGCGTAGCCCTGGATCAGCGCGCGCATCATCCCTTCGACCGTCGCGTCGAGCAGGTCGCCTTCCTGCTCGGCTTCCTCGACGAGCGCGGCATAAGCGGTCGCGAGCGTCACGCGGTCGACCTCCTGGCGTTGCTCCATCAGCGTCACCATCCCGTCCTTCGCCAGATGAGCGGAGAACGCGCGGCTGCCGATGGTCTGGAATACGTCAATCATGGCGGCTCTCCCGTACGTTGCCGATGCTTTTCAGTGTAGTCGGCGGGTCGGGGCCGCGCCACGCGCGCGGGCCGGCCGGCCCGATTCGTCCGATGAAATGTGACCGACACACGGCGCGTGCACGGTATCCAGCGGGCTTCAACGTTTACCCGAACCGGCGAATCGTCGACTTTTTATCGATAAAGTCTCGTGCTAGATTTCGCCGTCCGAGCCCGATGCAAACCGGGCCGGCAGCGCGTGGCCGACGTGCCGCGCGCCCAGACACGAGGAGGGGAAATGCTGGTGCTGATTGGGGTGCCGATCGTCGTGATCGGCTTCGCGCTGCGCTTCAATGCGCTGCTGGTGGTCACGATCGCGGGGCTCGCGACGGGGCTGGCGGGCGGGCTGAATCTCGTCGACATCGTCAGCGCGTTCGGCAAGGCGTTCACCGAGAACCGCTACATGGGGCTGATCTGGCTCACGCTGCCGGTGATCGCGCTGCTCGAGCGCAACGGGCTCAAGGAGCAGGCGAGGCGAATGATCTCGCGTGTGCAGGCGGCCACCACGGGCCGCGTGCTGATGCTGTACTTCGTGCTGCGCCAGGCGACGGCCGCGCTCGGCCTCACGTCGCTTGGCGGCCACGCGCAGATGGTGCGGCCGCTGATCGCGCCGATGGCCGAGGCCGCCGCGGTCGGCCGGCACGGCGAGCTGCCGGAGTCGGTGCGCCAGCAGATCCGCGCGCATGCGTCGGGCGCCGACAACGTCGCCGTGTTCTTCGGCGAGGACATCTTCATCGCGATCCAGTCGATCCTGCTGATCAAGGGCTTTCTCGAACAGAACGGCATCTCCATCGAGCCGCTGCACCTGTCGGTGTGGGCGATCCCGACCGCGATCGCCGCGCTGCTGATCCACTGCACGCGCCTCGCGCTGCTCGACCGCCGGCTCGCGCGCGGCTTCGGCCTGGTGACGCAGGAGGGCGCGCGATGATCGGCCTCGAATCGCTGTACACGCTCGCGGGGCTGATGTTCGCCGCGTTCGCGTACTTCAACCTGACGGACCGCACGAACCCGCGGCGCGTCGTCAATTTCGCGTTCTGGGCCATCTACGCAGTCACGTTCCTGTTCGGCGCGCTGCTGCCGCATTTCGTGATGGGCTGCCTCGCGATCGCGCTCGCGCTGATCGCCGGTTCGGGCAAGCTCGGCCGCGGCCAGTCCGACGAGGCCGGCGAAGCGGCGGCCGTGCGGCGCGAGACGCGCGCGCAGCGCTTCGGCAACCGGTTGTTCCTGCCCGCGCTGCTGATTCCGGTCGTCACGCTGATCGGCACGTTCGCGCTGAAACGCGTGCCGTTCGTCGAGCCGAAGAGCGTGACGCTGATCTCGCTCGTGCTCGGCACGATCGTCGCATTCGGCGTCGCGCTCGCGATGCTGCGCGATTCGCCCGTGCATGCGCTGAAGGAAGCGAGCCATACGATGGATGCGGTCGGCTGGGCCGCGATCCTGCCGCAGATGCTCGCGGCGCTCGGCGCGCTGTTCGCGGTCGCGGGCGTCGGCGGCGTGGTGTCGGGGCTCGTGAAGGCGTGGGTGCCGATCGATTCGCCGTTCGCGGTGGTCGCGGCCTACACGGTCGGCATGGCGCTGTTCACGATGATCATGGGCAACGGCTTCGCCGCGTTTCCGGTGATGACGGCCGGCATCGGCCTGCCGTTGATCGTCCATCAGTTCCACGGCAATCCGGCGATCATGGGCGCGATCGGGATGCTGAGCGGCTTCTGCGGTACGCTGATGACGCCGATGGCCGCGAACTTCAACATCGTGCCCGCGGCGCTGCTCGAACTGAAGGACAAGAACGGCGTGATCAAGGCGCAGTGGCCGACGGCCGTGCTGCTGCTGGCCGTGAACACGCTGCTGATGTACGCGTTCGTATTCCGCTTCTGACTCGATGGACGAGATCCTCATGACCGACCGACTCACCCCCGAACTCGCGTCGAAATTCGCGTCGCTCGCGCTCGCACACCTGACCCGCGAATATCCGAACAAGCTCACGCATGCGCTCGAAGGTCCGCACGACGTGCAGGGGCCGCGCGCGCTGCATCCGATCTTCTACGGCAGCTACGACTGGCACTCGTGCGTGCATGGCTACTGGCTCGTGCTGCGCGTGCTCGAACGCTACCCGGCATTGCCGGAGACCGAGCGCATCGTCGCGATCGTCGACGCGCATTTCACCGACGCGAACGTTGCCGGCGAGCGTGCGTATCTCGCGCGGCCGCACAACAGCGGCTTCGAGCGGCCGTACGGCTGGGCGTGGCTGCTCGCGCTCGCCGCGCAGCTCGAGCGGCTCGCGCTGAAGGGCGCGCTGCCGCAGGCCGCGCGCTGGGCGAAGACGATGGCGCCGCTGGCCGACCTGTTCGTGTCGCGCTTCGAGACTTTCCTGCCGAAGGCCACCTATCCGCTACGCGTCGGCACGCACTTCAACACCGCGTTCGCGCTGGCGCTCGCGCTCGATTTCGCGCGCGACACGCAGCGCGACGGGCTTGCCGCGCTGATCGTCGATACCGCGAAGCGCTGGCACCTGAACGACGTCGCATGCCAGGCGTGGGAGCCGTCGGGCGACGAATTCCTGTCGCCCGCGCTGATGGAAGCCGAACTGATGCGGCGCGTGCTGCCGGCCGCCGAATTCGACGGCTGGTTCGCGCGCTTCCTGCCCGACCTCGCGCGCGGCGAGCCGGCGACGCTGTTCGAGCCGGCGACCGTCAGCGACCGCAGCGACGGCAAGATCGCGCATCTGGACGGGCTGAATCTGAGCCGTGCGTGGTGCCAGCGTTCGCTGGCCGGCGCGCTGCCGGCAGGCGATGCGCGGCGCGCGAAGCTGCTCGATGCGGCCGACCGGCATCTCGCGAGCGCACTCGCACACGTGGCCGGCGACTACATGGGCGAGCACTGGCTCGCGACGTTCGCGTTGCTCGCGCTGGACGCATAGCGCGCGACACCCCGCCGGCCCATGCATGAACGCGCGCGGCCGCATCAGCCCGGCGGCGCGCCGTCGGCCGCATGCAACAGCGGCGCGAGCCGCGTGGCCGCGTCGCGCATCTTCGGCACGTTCTCCAGCAGATCGTTGAGCGTCGCGCGCGCGGTCGGCGCATGCACGGCGAGCGCCGCGAGCACGCGACCGCTCGCGGCATCCTTCACCGGCACCGCGACGGCCACCATTCCCCGTACGAATTCCTCGTTGTCGATGCCGACGCCGCGCGCGGCCAGCCGGTCGAGCTCGGCCGCGAGCAATTGCGCATCGGTCAGCGTCCGGTAGGTCATCTTCTGCAGCGAGAGCCGCGCGAGCAGCGCGTTGCGCTCGAGCGCATTCATCTGCGACAGGAACAGCTTGCCGCTCGCCGTGCAATGCAGCGGCACGCGCATGCCGGGCCGCATCTCGAGCCGCAGCGGCTCGGCCGTCTCCACACGTTCGACGTACAGCACCGTGTCGCCGTCGAGCGCGGTGAGGTTGCAGGTCTCGCCGAGCACGTCGACGAGCGCGCGCAGCACCGACCGGCAGCCGCGCGTGAACGTGTTGTTCGACAGCGCCGCGAGCGCGAACTGCGCGGCGCGCGGGCCGAGCGCGATGCCGCGGTCGTGGCCGCGCGAGTCGGGCATGTGGATCACGTAGCCGCGCGTTTCGAGCGATTCGATCAGGCGCAGCAGCGTCGCCTTCGGGATGTGCAGCCGTGCGGCGAGCTGCGACAGCGTGTACGGCTGTCCGGCCGATGCGAGCGCTTCGAGCACGGCGAGCGCGCGCAGCACGCGCGCATCGTCGGCGGGCGCGCCGTCGGGCGGCGCGGGGGCGGTGTCGCGCATGTGTCTCCTCCGTCGGGATCGGCGGGCGTCCCGGGATGGTGTGTGCGAGGGAAATGAAACGAATTGAACGGTTTTTGTACCACATTCACCGCGTGGACAATAAATCGGCTTGTACGCGTTCCGTGTGCTCAATAAATTTGGACAAAACATACCGGATTTTTCTCATACCCCGGAACGGAGACACGGAATGACACGCAGCTTCGACTATGTCGTGGTCGGCGCGGGATCGGCCGGTTGCGTCCTCGCCAACCGGCTGTCCGACGGCGGCCGCCATACGGTGTGCCTGCTGGAGGCGGGCCCCGCCGACAAGTCCATGTGGATCCACGTGCCGATCGGTTATGGCAAGACGATGTTCCACCCGGTGTACAACTGGGGCTTCCACACCGATCCCGACCCGAACATGCACAACCGCCGCCTGTACTGGCCGCGCGGCCGCACGCTCGGCGGTTGCAGCTCGATCAACGGGCTGATCTACGTGCGCGGGCAGCAGCAGGATTACGACCACTGGGCCGCGCTCGGCAACCGCGGCTGGAGCTGGCGCGAATGCCTGCCGTATTTCCGGCGGCTCGAACACAACACGCTCGGCGAAGGCCCGACGCGCGGCACCGGCGGCCCGCTGTGGGCGTCGGCGATCCGGCAGCGGCACGAACTCGTCGATGCGTTCGTCGCCGCGTCGAACCGGCTCGGCGTGCGGACGGTCGACGATTTCAACACGGGCGATCAGGAAGGCGTCGGCTATTACCAGCTCACGACGCGCAACGGTTTGCGCTGCTCGACCGCGGTCGCGTACCTGAAGCCCGCGCGCGGGCGACCGAACCTGCACATCGAGACCGACGCACAGGCGCTGAAGGTGCTGTTCGACGGCGCGCAGGCGTCCGGCGTGCGCTACGTGCAGCACGGCAAGGTGCATGAGGTGCGCGCGCTGCGCGAGGTGATCCTCGCGGCCGGCGCGCTGCAGTCGCCGCAATTGCTTCAGGTGTCGGGCGTGGGCCCGGCCGCGCTGCTGGACCGGCACGGGATTGCCGTCGTGGCCGACCGGAAGGGCGTCGGCGAGAACCTGCAGGATCATCTGCAGGTGCGGCTGATCTACGAGGTGACGAAACCGATCACGACCAACGACGAGCTGCATTCGTGGGTCGGCCGCGCGAAGATGGGGCTGCAATGGGCGCTGTTCCGCGGCGGCCCGCTCGCGATCGGCATCAACCAGGGCGGGATGTTCTGCCGCGCGTTGCCGGACGAATCGGCGACGCCCGACATCCAGTTCCATTTTTCGACGCTGTCGGCCGATTCGGCCGGCGGCAGCGTGCATCCGTTTCCCGGCTGCACGTATTCGATCTGCCAGTTGCGGCCCGAATCGCGCGGTACCGTACGGATTCGCACCGGCGATGCGCGCGACGCGCCGTCGATCCAGCCGAACTATCTCGACACCGAGCGCGACCGCCGGACGACGGTGGCCGGCGTGCGCTTCGCGCGCCGTGTCGCGGCCGCCGAGCCGATGGCGCCGCTGATGAAGCGCGAGGTGCGGCCCGGCGCGGATGCGCAGACGGACGACGAGCTGCTCGAATTCTGCCGCGAATACGGACAGACGATCTTCCATCCGTCCGGCACCGCGAAAATGGGCGTCGCGAGCGATCCGCTCGCGGTCGTCGACGAGCGGCTGCGCGTGTACGGCACGCGGGGCTTGCGCGTGGTCGACTGCTCGATCATGCCGACGCTCGTATCGGGCAATACCAACGTGCCGGTCGTGATGGTCGCCGAGAAGGCGTCCGACATGATTCTCGAGGACGCGCGCGAGGCCGATCGCGGCCGCAGCGTCGCGCCGGCCGCCGAGGCGCTCGCGTAGCGCGAAGCGCCCGCGCGGCCCGTGCTCCTGCGCCCGGACGGCCGCCGCGCGCTCATCGATGCCCCCGCCGGCACGGCGTCGGGGCAGGTTGCGGCGCATCCTTACCTGGAGAAGCTCGCATGGCAATCGATTCCCGGGTCGTCCGACGCGTGGCCGCGGCCAGCGTGATCGGCGCGACCGTCGAGTGGTACGACTTTTTCCTGTACGGCGTGGTCGCCGGCATCGTGTTCGACAAGCAGTACTTTCCGTCCGGCGACGCGTTCGTGTCGACGATGCTCGCGTATGCGACGTTCGCGGTCGGCTTCGTCACGCGGCCGCTCGGCGGCTTGCTGTTCGGCCATCTCGGCGACCGCGTCGGGCGCAAGTCCGCGCTGATCCTGACGATGCTGATCATGGGCGTGTCGACGGCCGGCGTCGCGTTCCTGCCGACCTACGCGCAGATCGGCATGTGGGCGCCCGTGCTGCTGCTGACGCTGCGCGTGCTGCAGGGTATCGGCCTCGGCGGCGAGTGGGGCGGCGCGGTGCTGATGGCGTACGAATACGCGCCGCCGCACCGGCGCGGGCTGTATGCGAGCCTGCCGCAGATCGGTCTCGCGATCGGGCTGTGTCTCGCGGCCGGCGTCGTCGCGGGGCTGTCGCGCGCGCTGCCGGACGCCGCGTTTCTCGAGTGGGGCTGGCGCGTTGCGTTCGCGGCGTCGCTGCTGCTCGTCGCGGTCGGCTTCTACATCCGCATGCGCGTGGCCGACACGCCCGAATTCGTCGCGCTCAAGCGCCAGCGGCGCGACACGAAGCTGCCGGTGGTCGAACTGCTCGGCAACTACCGGCAGGCGATCCTGCTCGGGATGGGCGCGCGTTATATCGACGGCGTGTTCTTCAACGTGTTCGCGGTGTTCTCGATCGGCTACATGACGCGCAACCTGTCGATCTCGCGCGGCGACGCGCTGCTCGGCGTGATGAGCGCGGCCGTCGTGATGTGCGGGTTCATCCCCGTGTTCGGCAGCCTGTCGGACCGGCTCGGCCGCGCGCGCGTGTACCGGTGGGGCGCGACGCTGTGCGGGCTATCGGTGCTGCCCGCGTTCTGGCTGCTGCAGACGCAGTCGACGAACCTGCTCGCCGTGTGGCTCGCGCTGGTGATCCCGTTCGGGATCTTCTACGCGATGGCGTACGGGCCGGAGGCCGCGCTGTTCGCGGAGCTGTTCGACGCGAACGTGCGTTACACGGGCATTTCGTTCGTCTACCAGGTGTCGGGCATCTTCGCGAGCGGCCTCACGCCGATCGTCGCGACCGCGCTGCTGCGTGCGAACGGCGGCGCGCCGTGGCTCGTCGGGGTTTACGTGATGTTGTCTGCACTCCTGTCGATCGTGTCCGCGCGGGCGATCGAGAAGCGCGGCGGCATGGCCGGCGTCGCGGTGCGCGCGACGTGACGTGACGCCTGAGCCGGGCGGGTGGCGGTGTGCGGGGGCGTATCGGCACGGTGGCGCCGCGGCCTCGCGTTCGCGCCTGCCGCGTGCCACCGGTTGCCCCGCGCGCCGGCCCGCGCGCTGGTCCAAGCGAATCCGGCCCACTGGCCCTACCTGCGGTAAATCGGCCTGCCTACACTTTCCTCGACAGATCGCCGCATGGAAGCATCTGCACACGATCGACCCGAAGAGAACGATCAGGAGACAGGCATGACCAACAGGCAGTCGGCAGCATCCGCCCGCGCGGCGGACACGCGCCCCGCATCAGTCAGTCGAATCGCCGCGTGCGCCGGTTGCGGCGCAACCGGCACGCCCGCATCGGAGGGCTGACCATGTCGACCCCTTCCATCGAACGCACCACGCGCGGTTTCGCGGGCGGCCGGCCGAACGATACGCGTTACGACCCGACCTACGATCCGCTCGTGTCGCCGGGCCCCGGCTGCGGCAAGCAGTACGCGCCGACCTACTGGGTCGCGACGGCCGGCACCCCGCCGGCCGACGACGGCCCCGTCACGCGCGATCTCGATGTCGACGTCGCGATCATCGGCGCCGGCTACACGGGCCTCGCGACCGCGCTGTGCCTCGCGCGGGACCACGGCATCAAGGCCGTCGTGCTCGAGGCCAACCGCACCAGCTGGGGCTGCAGCAGCCGCAACGGCGGGCAGGGGCAGAACGCGTCGGGCCGGCTGTCGCGCTCGCAATGGATCGAGCGCTGGGGCAAGGACGTCGCGTTGAAGATGCACGACGAGATCCTCGAAGGCTTCGAGCACTTCAAGTCGCTCGTGTCGGAAATCGACTGCGATCCGCAGCCGGGCGGCCATTTCCTGATCGCGCACCGCCCGCGCATCATGGCGAAGCTCGCGGCCGAGGCGAAGGTGTGGAAGGACGTGTTCGGCTATCCGTCCGAACTGCTGAGCGCGGAGACGTTCCGCCGCGAATTCATCGACGACCACGAGGCGGCCGGCGCACTGCACGAGCCGGAAGGCATCGGCATCCATGCGCTGAAACTCGCGTTCGGCTACCTGCGCCTCGCGCGCGAAGCCGGCGCGAAGGTGCATACGAGCAGCCCCGTGCTCGGCTTCGAGACGATCGACGGCGTGCATCACCTGCGCACGCCGGGCGGCGTGGTGCGGGCCCGCGCGGTCGGCATCGCGACCGGCGCGTACACCGCGCAGACGCTGCATCCGTCGCTGCGCAGCAAGGTGATGCCGATCCTGTCGAATTCGATGGTCACGCGGCCGCTGACCGACGCCGAGATCGACGCGTGCAACTTCCGCACGACGCAGGTGCTGACCGACACGCGCACGCTGCGCTTCTACTACCGTTTCCTGCCCGATCGCCGCCTGCAGATCGGCAGCCGCAGCGCGATCACCGGCGACGATGCGCCGAACCCGCGCCACCTCGATTTGCTGAAGGAAGGCATGGCGCGCAAGTTTCCCGCGCTGCGCGGCGTCGAGATCGATTACGCGTGGTGGGGCTGGGTCGACGTGAGCCACGACATGATGCCGCGCGTGTGCCAGCCCGACCCGCGGCAATCCGTGTACTACGCGCTCGGCTACGGCGGCAACGGCGTGTCGTATTCGCAGCAGGCCGGCCGCCGGCTCGCCGAGCAGATCGCGGGGAAGGGCGCACGCCCGACGCTGCCGATCTTCACGTCGCCGCTGCCCGGCCACCCGTTCGCGCCGTTCCGGCGCCTCGGGCAACGGATGCTCTACCTGTCGTACTTCAGGAACGACGAAAAGCCCTGAGCGCAGGACCCGCGACCCGGCGCGACGCAACGCAGCGCGCGCTGGGCGACCCAACACAATAAAAGCAACAGAAATCCGTGCGGCCGGGGCTGCAGGTGCCCCTGCACGCGCCGTCGCCGGCGGCGCCCGCGTTCACCCGAAGGTGGCGCGGGCGGCGCCGGACAACTGGATATGGAGAAGACATGCAACCCTCGAACCAGAGTGACCTGAAGTGTGGGCTCAAGCAGCGCCACATGACGATGATCGCGCTTGGCGGCGTGATCGGTGCCGGGCTGTTCGTCGGCAGCGGCGTGGTGATTCAGCAGACCGGGCCGGCCGCGATCCTGTCGTTCCTGATCACGGGCGGGCTCGTCGTGCTCGTGATGCGGATGCTCGGCGAGATGGCGTGCGCGATGCCGGCCGTCGGCTCGTTCTACGAGTACGCGCGGCTCGCGTTCGGCAACTGGCGCGGGCCGGGCAGGATGGCCGGCTTCCTGACCGGCTGGATGTACTGGTATTTCTGGGTGATCGTCGTCGCGCTGGAAGCGGTCGCGGGCGCCAGGCTGATCCAGTTCTGGCTGCCCGACACGCCGGCGTGGATCATCAGTCTCGCGCTGCTGGTCGTGCTGACGCTCACGAACCTGATCTCGGTCGGCAGTTACGGCGAGTTCGAATTCTGGTTCTCGTCGATCAAGGTCGGCGCGATCATCGTGTTCCTGTTCCTCGGCGGCCTCTACGTGCTCGGCCTGTGGCCCGCGTCGATGCATACGACGGCCGTGCTGCCGACGCTGCTCGGTCACGGCGGCTTCATGCCGCTCGGCATCGGGCCGGTGATGAGCGGGGCGGTCGCGGCTACCGGGTTCTACTTCGGCGCGGAAATCGTCACGATCGCGGCGGCCGAGGCGAAGGAGCCGGCCAAGGCGGTTGCGAAGGCAACCAACTCGGTGATCACCCGCGTGCTGGTGTTCTACGTCGGCTCGGTCGCGCTCGTCGTCGCGCTGGTGCCGTGGAATTCCGCGCAGATGGCCACGCCGTACGTGAGCGCGCTGGAAGTGATGGGCCTGCCTGCCGCCGCCAACGTGATGAACGCGATCGTGCTGACGGCCGTGCTGTCCGCGCTCAACTCGGGCCTCTATGCGGCCTCGCGGATGCTGTTCGCGCTGACCCGCCACGGCGACGCGCCGGCCGCGCTCGCGAAGGTCAACAAGCGCGGCGTGCCGGTGCGCGCGATCCTGCTCGGCACGGTGTTCGGCTACGTGTCGGTCGTGATGTCGTACGTGTCGCCCGATACGGTGTTCGCGTTCCTCGTCAATTCGTACGGCACCGTCGCGCTGTTCGTGTACGTGCTGATCGCGTTCTCGCAACTGCGCCTGCGCAAGCGTCTCGACCCGGTCGCCGCCGGCAAGCTGCGCGTGAAGATGTGGGCGTACCCGTACCTGACCTGGGTCGCGATCATCGGCATGGTCGGCATCCTCGTCGCGATGGCGTTCATCCCGGACCAGCGCAAGCCGCTCTGGCTCGGCGTCGCGAGCCTCGGCGTACTCGTCGTCGCGTACGGGCTCACGCGCCGCAGCCGTCGCGAGCATCTCGACGACAGCGAACTGCTCGCGTATCCGCCGCGCTGACCGGCAACACCGCATGACGCCGCCGGCCCGGTGCGTGCGCCGAGCCTGCGCGCATGCGGCCCGCCGGGTGGCGGGCGCAACTATCAGGCTGACCGATAGCACCGATCGGCGGATGCGACTTTATGTCGGCCGCCGGCCGGCATAGCATGGATGAACCGATTCACCGGTGCGCCCCGACGGAGCGCACCGTCATCCGCGAACGAGGACAGACGATGGAACATCGGACACGCGAGCGCGACGAGCAGGCCGAGATCAAGACGACGACCTGCTACATGTGCGCATGCCGCTGCGGCATCCGCGTACACTTGCGCGACGGCGAAGTGCGCTATATCGACGGCAATCCGCACCATCCGCTGAACCAGGGCGTCATCTGCGCGAAAGGTTCGTCGGGGATCATGAAGCAGTACTCGCCCGCGCGGCTCACGCAGCCGCTGATGCGCAAGCCGGGCGCCGAGCGCGGCGATGCGCAGTTCGAGCCGGTGTCGTGGGAAGTCGCGTTCGACGTGCTCGAGAAGCGCCTGTCGCATCTGCGCGCGACCGACCCGAAGCGTTTCGCGCTGTTCACGGGCCGCGACCAGATGCAGGCGCTCACCGGCCTGTTCGCGAAACAGTTCGGTACGCCGAACTATGCGGCGCACGGCGGGTTCTGCTCCGCGAACATGGCGGCCGGGATGATCTACACGATCGGCGGCTCGTTCTGGGAGTTCGGCGGCCCCGATCTCGACAACGCGAAGCTGTTCTTCATGATCGGCACCGCCGAGGATCACCATTCGAATCCGCTGAAGATCGCGCTCGGCAAGTTCAAGCGCGCGGGCGGCCGCTTCATCGCGATCAATCCGGTGCGCACCGGTTATGCGGCGATCGCCGACGAATGGATTCCGATTCGCCCCGGCACCGACGGCGCGCTGTTCATGGCGCTGATGCACGAGCTGATCGCACGCGATGCGTTCGACCACGAATTCGTGTCGCGCTTCACGAACGCGGCGGAACTGATCGACCGGCGTGACGGCGCCAACACGTTCGGGCTGTTCGTGCGCGACGCCGATGCGCCGGAGGTCAATCCGCTGTATCCGCAGAACCGGATGTGGTGGGACACGAAGACGAACCGAGCGGTGCTGCACCACGCGGAAGGCGCGGAGCCGGCGCTCGACGGCCGCTATACGCTCGACGACGGCACGCCGGTCGCGCCGTCGTTCACGCTGCTGCGCGAACAGGTGGCCGACTGTACGCCCGAATGGGCGGCCGACATCACCGGCATCGCGGCCGACACGATCCGCCGCCTTGCCCGCGAGATGGAGACGGTCGCGCGCGAGCAGGCGATCGAGCTGCCGGTGCGCTGGACCGATTCGTGGGGCAAGGAGCATGAATCGGTGAAGGGCGTGCCGATCGCGTTCCACGCGATGCGCGGGCTGGCCGCGCATTCGAACGGCTTCCAGACGATCCGCGCGCTCGCGGTGCTGATGTCGCTGCTCGGCACGATCGACCGGCCGGGCGGCTTCCGCCACAAGGCGCCGTATCCGCGCGCGGTGCCGCCTTCGGCGAAACCGCCGAACGATCCCGGCCAGATCAAGCCGAACACGCCGCTCGCGACCGGCCCGCTCGGCTGGCCGGCCGGCCCGGAGGATCTGTTCGTCCATCCGGACGGCACGCCCGCGCGGCTCGACAAGGCGTTCTCGTGGGAATACCCGCTCGCGGTGCACGGGCTGATGCATTCGGTGATCACCAACGCGTGGCGCGGCGATCCCTATCCGATCGACACGCTGCTGATCTTCATGGCCAACATGGCGTGGAATTCGTCGATGAATACGACGGAAGTGCGCAAGATGCTGGTCGACAAGCGCGACGACGGCGAATACCGGATTCCGTTCCTCGTCGTATGCGACGCGTTCGCGTCGGAGATGACCGCGTTCGCCGACCTGATCCTGCCCGACACGACCTACCTCGAACGGCACGACGTGATGTCGGTGCTCGACCGGCCGATCTCCGAATTCGACGGGCCGGTCGACTCGGTGCGCGTGCCGGTCGTGCCGCCGACCGGCGAATGCAAACCGTTCCAGGAGGTGCTGATCGAGCTGGCCAGCCGGCTGAAGTTTCCGGCCTTCACGACGCCGGACGGGCAGCGCAAGTACCGCGACTATCCGGATTTCGTCGTCAATTTCCAGACCGCGCCGGATTCCGGCACCGGCTTCCTGATCGGCTGGCGCGGCAAGAACGGCGACAAGGCCGTCGTCGGCGAGCCGAACCCCGACCAGTGGAAACGCTACGCGGAGAACAACTGCGTGTACCACCACCGGCTGCCGGAGCCGCTGCAGTACATGCGCAACTGCAACGGGCCATACATGCAATGGGCGGTCGACAACGGGATGCGCAAGTTCGGCGTGCCGATCGTGATCCAGCTCTACTCGGACGTGATGCAGAAATTCCGGCTCGCCGCGCAGGGCCGCACGTCGGGCCGCCAGCCGCCGGACCATCTGCGCGAGCGCATCGCACGCTATTTCGATCCGTTGCCGTTCTGGCATCCGTCGCTCGAAAGCGGGCTGACCGATGCCAACCGCTATCCGCTCGCGGCGATCACGCAGCGGCCGATGGCGATGTACCACTCGTGGGATTCGCAGAACGCGTGGCTGCGGCAGATCCACGGCGAGAACCACCTGTTCGTGAACCCCGTGACGGCCGCCGCGCAGCAGATCGACGACGGCGCATGGATCTACGTCGAATCGCCGTGGGGCAAGGTGCGGTGTCGCGCCCGCTACAGCGAGGCCGTCGAGCCCGGCACCGTATGGACCTGGAACGCGATCGGCAAGGCGGCCGGCGCGTGGAACCTCGGCCCGCAAGCGGGCGAATCGCAGCGCGGCTTCCTGCTCAATCACGTGATCACCGACGAGCTGCCCGACGCGGCCCGAAGCGGTGCGCGGCTGTCGAACTCCGATCCGGTGACCGGACAGGCCGGCTGGTACGACGTGCAGGTGCGGATCTACCCGGCCGAGGCCGATGCGGCGACCACGCTGCCGCAGTTCGCGCCGATGCCGGCGCTGCCGGGCACGCCGCGCGTGCTGCAGCGCGTGCAGGCGTATTTCGCGGGAACCGGCGCATTCGCCGCGCGGCTGCGGCGCGCGGCGTCGGCGGGCCCGAAGTCTGACGATCGCTGATCGAAGGAGCGCAACCATGACCCAGATGGCCCTCGTCATCGACCTGAACGTGTGCGTCGGCTGCCATGCCTGCGTGACGAGCTGCAAGGAATGGAACACGTCGGGCGAAGCCGGCAGCCTCGCCGACCTGCGCCCGTACGACGACGATCCGTCCGGCACGTTCTTCAATCGCGTGCAGACCTACGAAGCCGGCGTGTTCCCGATGACGGACACGATCCACTTCCCGAAGTCGTGCCTGCACTGCGAGGATCCGCCGTGCGTGCCGGTCTGCCCGACCGGCGCGAGCTTCAAGCGCAAGTCGGACGGCATCGTGCTGGTCGACTACGACAAGTGCATCGGCTGCAAGTACTGCGCGTGGGCATGCCCGTACGGCGCGCGCGAACTCGACGAAGGCCGCAAGGAGATGACGAAGTGCACGCTGTGCGCGGACCGCATCGACAACGAAGCGCTGCCCGAACGCGATCGCAAGCCGGCGTGCGTGCTCGCGTGCCCGACGTCGGCACGGCTGTTCGGCGACGTGCACGATCCCGAATCGGACGTGTCGCGTGCGATCCGCGACCGCGGCGGCTATGCGCTGATGCCCGAGTGGGGCACGCGGCCGTCGAACCATTACCTGCCGCGCGTGAAGACCGAAGCGTCGTGCGGGTGCGGCAGCAGCGGCGGATGCGGCAGCGCATCGAACGGGCGCGACGACGACGCGTCGTTCGAGGCCCGTGCGGCGCGCGGCGACATCGATCTCGTGGCGTTGGCGACCCGGCGCTGAGCGTTGCGCATTTCATTCAGACACTGACGGAGTTTCCATGCGCCCAGCCTTTTCGGTCGTTTTTCTCACCACGCTGTGCGGCGCCGCACAGGGCCTGCTGCTGACGCTCGTGATCGTCGAGGCGCTGGCGCGTCTGGCCGGCGTCGACGTGGCGGCCGCGTTCTACGTGACCGGCGCCGCGCTGTCGGTCGCGCTCGGCGTGCTCGGCCTGTTCGCGTCGTTCTTCCATCTCGGCCACCCGGAGCGCGCATGGCGCGCGATCGCGATGTGGCGCACGTCGTGGCTGTCGCGCGAGTGCATCGCGCTGCCGGTGTTTCTCGCATGCGCGTTCGCGTATGGCGCGGCGCATCTGTTCGGCTGGCCCGGCACGCTGCTGATCGGGGCGGCGGGCGCGCTCGCGAGCGTCGCGCTGTTCGTCTGCACCGCGATGATCTACGCGTGCCTGCGCTTCCTGCAGGAATGGGCGAGCCCGCTGACGCTCGTGAATTTCGTGCTGCTCGGTTGCGCATCGGGCTGCACGCTCGCGACGGCCAGCGCCGCGTGGCTCGCGCCGGCGCTGGTCGGCCGGCTCGCAGTGGCCGCCTGCGTGCTGACGTTCGCGGGCGGCGTGGCCCGGCTCGCGTCGCTCGCACGCAATGCACGGCTGCGGCCGAAGTCGACCGTGCAGAGCGCGACGGGGATCCGCCATGCGAAGGTCGAGCAGAAGTCGCGCGGCTTCACGGCCAGCGCGTTCAACACGAAGGAGTTCTTTCACGGGCAGGGCAACGGCACGCTGCGCACGGTGAAGGCCGGCTTCCTGATCGGCGCATTCGCGGTGCCGTTCGTGCTGACCGGGGCCGGCGCGCTCGCGCCGACCTCGATCGCGACGGCCGTCGCGATCGGCGCGGCGTTCGTGATCCAGTACGCGGGGCTGGTCGCGGAGCGCTGGTTCTTCTTCGCGGATGCGCGGCATCCGCAGAATATCTACTACCAGCGCGCGTCATGACGCGGCAGGCGCGCTGCCGCGCGGCCCTAGAACGTTTGCGCGAGCGCGCGGGCCGCTTCCTGCAGCCGCGGCACGTGGTCGAGCAGCCGCGACAGCGGCGCGCGCGACACCGGCGCATGGACGGCGACCGCGGCGATGCACGCACCGTCGGCGTCGAGCACCGGCGCCGCGATGCAGGCGATCCCCGCGACGAATTCCTCGTTGTCGATCGCGATGCCCTTGTGCGCGGTACGGTCGAGTTCGGCTTCGAGCAGTTCGGGGTCGGAGATCGTGTTCGGCGTATGGCGCGGCAGCGCCATCGTGCGCACCAGCGCCGCCCGTTCGTCGCGCGGCAGCAGCGCGAGCAGCAGCTTGCCGCTGGCGCTGCAGTAGGCGGGCACGCGCGAGCCGGGTTTCAGGTCGAGCCGCAGCGGCCAGTCGGCCTCGACGCGGTCGAGATAGACGACTTCCGTGTCGTACAGGGCGGTCAGGTTGCAGGTCTCGGCGAGGTCGGCGACGAGCCGTTCGAGGATCGCATGGCGCAGCCGGCGCGTGCCCGCATGCAGCATCACGCCGGTGCCGAGCCGCGCGAGGCGCGGGCCGACCGCATACGCGTTCTTGCGGCCCGGCTCGCGAATCACGAGCCCGCCGGCTTCGAGCGACGCGAGCATCCGGTGCAGCGAGGCCTTCGGGATATCGACGTCGCGCGCGAGATCGGCGAGCGACACGGCGTCGCCGGCCTGGACGAGATGTTCGAGCAGCGCGAAGGCGCGCAGCGTGGGCGTATCCGCGGGCAGCATGTCGGGCGTTCCGGAAACTGGACTGCGGCCATTGTACCGAACGGTCCGGCAGGCTGGCCGCACGGGGCGGTGTGCCATAGGAACCCGGCACGCGTGTTGGGCAGCGGAACGAATCGTTCCGTCGACAGAATCGACGCAGGCGCCATCGACGCCTGCGCAACAGGCAACGACAGGAGCGCAACGCGATGGATGGGGTGACGAACAAGCCGGACTGCATGGTGTCGGCTCGCGAACGGTTCGGTTTCGATTCGGACCTGATGGTGCCCGCGTTCAGCGTGCGCGACGATCACGTACCCGATATCGACGACGCGTACCGCTTCAACCCGGACGTCACGCTCGCGATTCTCGCGGGCTTCGCGCGCAACCGCCGCGTGCTCGTGCAGGGGATGCACGGCACCGGAAAGTCGACGCATATCGAGCAGGTCGCGGCGCGGCTGAACTGGCCGTGCGTGCGCGTGAACCTCGATGGCCACATCAGCCGGCTCGACCTCGTCGGCAAGGATGCGATCGTCGTGCGCGACGACGTGCAGGTGACCGAATTCCAGGAAGGGATCGTGCCGTGGGCGCTGCAGCGTCCGGTCGCGCTGATCTTCGACGAATACGATGCGGGGCGGCCCGACGTGATGTTCGTGATCCAGCGGATCCTGGAGCGCGACGGCAAGTTCACGCTGCTCGACCAGAACCGCGTGATCCATCCGCATCCGTCGTTCCGGCTGTTCGCGACCGCGAACACGGTCGGGCTCGGCAACCTGAACGGGCTCTACCACGGCACGCAGATGCTCAACCACGCGCAGATGGACCGCTGGAACGTGGTCGCGACGCTCGACTACCTGCCGCGCGACGAGGAGATCGGCATCGTGCGCGCACGCGTGCCGGCACTCGCGGACGAGGCCGGCCGCCCGCTGCTCGAATCGATGGTGAGTCTCGCCGAGCTGACGCGCAACGGTTTCGCGATTGGCGATTTGTCGACGCTGATGTCGCCGCGCACGGTGATCGACTGGGCCGAGAACTGCCAGATCTTCCGCGATCCGGCGCTCGCGTTCCGGCTGACGTTCCTGAACAAGTGCGACGACGCTGAACGGCCGGTCGTCGCCGAGTATTACCAGCGCTGCTTCGGCGAAGAACTGGCGGTCGCGTCGCGCGCCGGCGGCGGCGAGCCGGGAGCGGGGCGGTGAGCGCCGATCGCGACGCGGCGCGCCGTGCTGCCGCGCGCGAAGCGCTGGGCGCGTCGACCGTGCGGGCGCTGACGCGCGATGCGGCGCTGCATTACCGTGCGGGCCGCGTGTGCCGCGACTTGCGGCCGCTGCCGATCCATGCGCCGCATCTGCGCGCGCAGGCTGCAGACGACGATCTCGCGTCGTGGCGCGGTGCGGCCGACGGCGCCGCGTTGCGCATCCTGCACTCCGATGCCGACCTGCATCGCGCGCTGTCCGGCGACGATCCGGTCGAACGCGTGCTGTTCGAGATGCTCGAGCAACTGCGCTGCGAATCGCTGGCGTCGCCGGCAATGCGCGGTGTCGTGCAGAACCTGCGCCATCGTTTCGAAACCTGGTCGCGCGCGTTTCACCGGTCGGGGCAAGCCGATACGCATGTCGGAATCCTGGTCTACACGGTCGCGCAGATCGCGTGGTCGCGACTGACCGGCTGGCCCGTGCTCGAGGAAACGGAGGACCTGATCGAAGCGTCGCGCGCGGCGCTCGTGCCGGAGATCGGCGTGGCGCTCGCGGGGCTGCGCCGCTGCCGGCACGACCAGCGCGCGTTCGCCGACCACGCACTGGCGCTGGCGCGACGCATTGCGTCGATGATCCGCGACGCGCGCGCGGCCGTCGTCGAAACCGAGACGCAAGACGCGCGTGAGCAGGACGACGCGCTGACGAACTTCTCGCTGTGGGTCGATTTCGACGAGGCGGGCATCGACCTGCCGGCGCTTGTGGAGACCGGCGACAGTGCCGTGTTGCACGGCGGCGGCGCCACGTATCGGTCGTACACGACGCGCTACGACCACGAATTCAAGCCGGCCGCGCAGATCCGCGCGGCCTTGCTGCGCGAGTATCGCGACCGGCTCGACGCGCAGGTGGCCGCGCAGCGGATCAACGTCACGCGGCTCGCGCGCGTGCTGCGCGCGGCGCTCGTCGTGCCGCAGGCCGACGGCTGGTCGTTCGGCGAGGAACACGGCCGCCTCGACGGCCGCCGCCTCGCGCAACTCGTCAGCTCGCCGGCTGAGCGGCGCTTGTTCCGGCTCGAACGCGTGCGGCCGCAGGCCGATTGCGCGCTCGCGTTCCTGATCGACTGCTCGGGCTCGATGAAGGCGTGGATCGACGGCGTCGCGCTGATGGTCGACACGCTGGCGCGCGCGGGCGACGCCGCGGGCCTCGCGACCGAAGTGCTGGGTTTCACGACGCTCGCATGGAACGGCGGCCGCGCGCGCCAGGACTGGCTCGCGCGCGGCAAGCCGCGCCATCCGGGGCGCCTCAACGAAACCGGCCACCTGGTGTTCAAGGACGCCGATACGCGCTGGCGGCACGCGCGCGCCGGCATTGCCGCGCTGTTCAAGGCCGACCTGTTCCGCGAAGGGATCGACGGCGAAGCGGTCGAATGGGCGTGCGCGCGGCTCGCGGCGCGGCCGGAGGCGAGAAAGATCCTCGTCGTGATCTCGGACGGCAGCCCGATGGACGGTGCGACGGCGCTCGCGAACGATCCGTTCTACCTCGACAACCATTTGAAACAGGTGGTCGCGCGCCAGCAGGCGGCCGGCCGCGTCGACGTGCTCGGACTCGGCGTTGGGCTCGATCTCGGCCCGTACTACCGGCACCGGCTTGCGATCGACCTGGCATCGGCGCCCGACATGAAGAGGCTCGTCGAAATCGCCGGCTGGATCGGCGCGCGGCGGTGAAATCGACCGGGAGCGACAGCGAACGACAGCGAACGACAGGGAATCA
Organism: Burkholderia sp. BCC0397; assembly: GCF_902832865.1. Classification (NCBI taxonomy): domain Bacteria; kingdom Pseudomonadati; phylum Pseudomonadota; class Betaproteobacteria; order Burkholderiales; family Burkholderiaceae; genus Burkholderia; species Burkholderia sp. BCC0397. Next base: position 714,121 of record NZ_CADFDL010000001.1, read on the forward strand.
GCCGCGATGCAGCAGCGGCGGCAGCGACGTCGCGATCAGCCCGACGCCGATCGCCATCAGCACGCCGAACGCGAGCCGGCGCAGCGCGACCGGCGACAGCGGCGGCGGGTAGTGCCGGCCGGCGATCGTCGTCAGCATCACGACCGGCGTCGCGAGCGCGGCCGGCAGCCAGATGTCGCGATCGAGCTGGCCTTCGCAGGCGCTGTACAGCACGCGCGTGGCCGACGTGGTCGTGAACAGCACGATCAGTGCGCAGCGAATCTGCACGAGCGTCAGCGGCTGCCGGTAGAACTGGAAGATCAACGACGGCCCCGACACGCCGAACATCCCGCTCAGCAACCCGCCGAAGAGGCCGCTGACGAAGAAGCTGCGGTTGTCCGAGCGTTCGGTCAGCGGCGTCGGGCGCAGCGCCGCGCTCAGGCCGCCGTACAGCACGACCGCGCCGAGGATCAGTTGCAGCAGGTCGGCCGCCGAGCGGCTCAGGCATTCGAGCAGTACCACGCCCGCGACAACTGACGGCAGGATGCCGAGCGTTGCCGCGCCGACCGCACGCCAGTCGATGTGATGCAGCCGGCCCGGCAGCGCGGTCGCACCGTTCGCGAGCGACACGACGCTCATCAGCGTCGCGACGGTGGCGAGCGGCGCGAGCCCGAAGCCGCTCGTCGCGCCCATCACGATCATCCCGAGCCCGAAGCCCGTGACCGTCTGGAAATAGCTGCCGGCGCCGATCACCGCGATCAGGATCGCCAGTTTGTCGGCTGTCATGCGTGCGCGGCCTCGCCGGTTGCGGCCCGTTGCGCGGCCGCCTGCGCCTGCACGGTGGTTGCCGCGATCACGTGATACACGTCGTCGGCGCTACAGCCGCGCGACAGGTCGTTCGCGGGCCGGCGCAAGCCCTGCAGCAGCGGGCCGACGGCCTTCGCGCGGCCGATCCGCTCGGCGAGCTTGTAGCCGATGTTGCCGGCTTCGAGGCTCGGGAACACGAGCACGTTCGCGTGGCCGCCGACCTGCGAGTGCGCGATCTTGCGCTCGGCGATTTCCGCGACGATCGCCGCGTCGAGCTGCACGTCGCCGTCGATCGCGAGCGCCGGGCGCAACGCGCGCACGTGCGCAGTCGCGGCCGTCACCTTGTCGACCGCCGCATGGTGCGCGCTGCCGCTCGTCGAGAACGACAGCATCGCGACGCGCGGTTCCTCGCCGAGCAGCGCGTGCGCGCTGTCGGCGGCGGCCATCGCGATCTCGGCGAGCTGGCCGGCATCTGGATCGACCACGAGCGCGCAGTCCGAGAAAATCAGCCCGCCCTTGATCGTATGGAACGGCTCGCACAGCATCATCAGGAAGAAGCTCGACACGATCCGGAATGCCGGATCGACGCCGATCAGCTGGATCGCCGCGCGCACGACGTCGGCCGTCGCATGCACGGCGCCCGCGACCGAGCCGTCCGCGTCGCCGAGCCGCACCATCAGGTTCGCATGGCAGAGCGGGTCGAGCACCGCGTCGCGCGCGGCGTCGACCGTCATGCCCTTGGCCTGGCGCAACGCGTGCAGGGCGTCCGCATACGCGTCGCGGTGCGAGGCGGTGGCCGGATCGACGAGCGCCATGCCGTCGAGGTCGAGCGCGTCGCGCGCGGCCGCCGCGTGGATGGCCGCGCGGTTGCCGACGAGCATGATGCGGGCGATGCCGTCGCGCGTCGCGCGGGCGGCGGCGTGCAGCACGCGCGGGTCGTCGGCTTCGCACAGCGCGATGCGCATCGGCTGGCGGCGCGCGGATTCGAGAATGCGGTCGAGGGCTTTCATCGGGAATTCGAAGTAAAAAGGCCGGATGCGGCGGCCCGCACGGGGCACGGCGTCCGGCCGGGTTCCGGCCGTGCGGGGAGGGCGCGGCCGGAGGCGGGTGCGTCAACGACGCGGCATCACACGTAGTCCTTGTACTTGTCGAGCATGCGAACCGGCTTCGACAGTGCGTCGCGGCGGAACGGGTCGCCGAGTTCGCGCGTGCACATGATCTCGATGATCGTCGTCTTGCCTTCGTTCATCTGCAGGTCGATCGCGCGCTTGAGCGCCGGGCCGACCTCCTCGATGCGGTCGACCGTGATCCCTTCCGCGCCCATCGCGCGGGCGATCGCCGCGAAGCTCTGGTTGTCGAGCTCGCCGGCCACGAAGCGGCGGTTGTAGAAGTCGACCTGGTTCTTCTTCTCCGCGCCCCATTGACGGTTGTGGAACACGACGGCCGTCACCGGGATGTCGTGGCGCACGCAGGTCATCGTTTCCATCAGGCTCATGCCCCACGCGCCGTCGCCCGCATACGACACGGCCGGGCGGTGCGGTGCGGCGACCTTCGCGCCGATGATCGTCGGGAACGCGTAGCCGCAGTTGCCCCAGCTCATCGCCGCGAAGAAGCTGCGCGGCTTGTTGAAGCGCAGGTAGCTGTTCGCGACCGAGTTGATGTTGCCGATGTCGGTCGACACCATCACGTCCTCGGGCATCGCTTTTTCAAGCTCGCGCAGCACCTGGCGCGGATGCAGGTAGCGGCCGCCGTTGAAGGTCTTTTCGTGCTTCTGCTCCTCGATCATGTCGAGGCTGTATGCGTCGCGCTCGTGCGTCCAGTCGTCGAGTTCCTTTTCCCACGCGGCCTTCTCGGTCGCGATCTGGTCGGCGCGCTCGCCGCGCGAGCCGTCGCATGCGAGCGTGCGGCCGTCGAGGCGCTGCGTGAGCGCGACGGCGGCCGCCTTCGCGTCGCCGCAGATGCCGACCGAGATCTTCTTCACGAGGCCGAGCATCTTGTGGTCGGCGTCGATCTGGATGATCTTCGCGTCCTTCGGCCAGTAGTCCATCCCGTGCTGCGGCAGCGTGCCGAACGGCCCGAGGCGCGAGCCGAGCGCGATCACGACGTCCGCGCGCGACAGCAGCTTCATCGCCGCCTTCGAGCCCTGATAGCCGAGCGGGCCGCACCACAGCGGGTGGTTCGCCGGGAACGAGTCGTTGTGCAGGTAGCTGTTGACGACCGGTGCGCCGAGCCGTTCGGCGAGCGCCTTGCATTCGTCGATCGCATCGGCCATCACGACGCCGCCGCCCGAGATGATCACCGGGAATTTCGCCTGCGCGATCAGATCGGCCGCGTCGTTCAGGCTCTGTTCGCCGCCGGGGCCGCGATCGAGCCGGCGCGGTTGCGGAATCTCGACCTTGACCTTGCCGTAGAAGTAATCGCGCGGAATGTTCAGCTGCGTCGGGCCCATCTCGGCCTGTGCGCGGTCGAAGCAGCGCGCGGTGAATTCGGCCATCCGCGCCGGGTGCGTGACGTGGCCCTGGTACTTCGTGAATTCCTGGAACATCGGCAACTGGTTCGCTTCCTGGAAGCCGCCGAGGCCGATGCCCATCGTGCCGGCTTCCGGCGTGACGATCACGACCGGGCTGTGCGCCCAGTACGCGGCCGCGATCGCGGTCACGCAGTTGCTGATGCCGGGGCCGTTCTGGCCGATCACGACGCCGTGGCGGCCCGACACGCGTGCATAGCCGTCGGCCATGTGGCCCGCGCCCTGTTCGTGCACGACCGGGATCAGCCGGATGCCGGCCGGCGCGAAGATGTCCATCGCGTCCATGAACGCGGAGCCCATGATGCCGAACATGTCGGTCACGCCGTTGGCCGCGAGGGTCTCGACGAAGGCTTCGGACGGCGTCATGTCCTGCGGGCCGCCGGTCGATGCACGCAGGGAAGGGGATTGTTCGCTCATGGGTTGTCTCCGATTGTTCAATTAACGGAACGTCTTGTTCCAGATGCTATTGGCTGGGAAAAACCGGTCAAGTCATTCCGCCCGCTGGCGGGGAATGTGGAATGAAATGAAATGATTCGTTTCAAAATGTGCGTTCGGGCTACGTGGCTCGACCGCGCGCGACGGGGTGCGCTCAGGCCGGCTGCTTCGGCCGTTCCTTGCGGAACGCGCGCTTGACGGCGATCAGCCCGTCGCGGAATTCGAACAGGTCGCAGCCCTCGGCCTCGATGCGCCAGCCTTCCGCGTGCGTGCCGGTGAACACCCATTCGGATAGGCCGCGCTCGCCGGCGACGGTGTGGCGGCTGTGGCCCCAGTGCGCATCCGGGAAGGTCTTGAACACGGCTTCGAACGCGGCGCGTACCGCGTCGCGGCCGACGAAGCGCGTGCCGTGAATGTCGGGCCCGCCGGCCGCGTCGAACACGCAGTCCTCGGTCATGAAGCCCATCAGCGCGTGGGCGTCATGCCGGTTGAAGGCGTCGGAAAATGCCGCGAGCGTGGCGGCCGTGACGGGGGCGGTAAGCGTGTCGGACATAACGTGTCTCCTGTCGAATGATGGGCGGTGCGCAAGGCGCTGGCGCGCATGCGGCACGCGGTATCGACACGTTAGTGAGCGCTCGTTTTTGGCGGTAGCGCCAGTGGGGGGGATTCGGTTGGGCCAGGGGGGGCGTTATCTTTCACGACAGCGGCGACGTCGAGTTCAAAGGCGTGATCATTGATAACATCCACGACTATGCACCCTGAGTTCCCCACGCCCACCGATAGCGCACTTGCGCACGCGACGTTCATCATTTCATCGGAGGACGCGCACCCGGACACGTGGACCGCTTTCTTCGGCATCTTCCCGAGTCGGACGATCACGAAAGGAAAGCCCTACCTGCTGCCGTCCGGGCGCCTGAGTTCGCGGCCCGGAAAGCTCAATCTGTGGGCGCTGGAAAGCAAGGCCGCCGTTCAAAGCGATCGATTGGAGCCGCACCTTCGCTACCTGATCGACCGACTCTCGTTGCCGCGTGAAGGTCTCCTCGAGCGTGTCGAGCAGGCCGGTGCGCGTATGAGGTTCTTCTGCTACTGGGACAACGAGAAGGGTGATCGTGTGCCTCACGTGTCGGACGCTACCCGTCAGCTCATTGAATCAGTCGGGGCAGTGATCGAGATCGATGAATATCGATAGCATCTACCGCTGCTGGCGTCGCGCTGACGCCTGACGCGACGCGCGTACCTCAATCCACCTCCCGTCGTAGCACTAGTGTGGGCTTACGCGCAGTTCCGGCTGCAGCGCACGGCTGCACGCGCCACGGACGGCGGGTTCGTGACGATTCATTTCAGCAGCCGCCCGAACCATCCGAAACCGAAGGTCGGCGACCTCGTATCCGATCAACTCGCCGGCTTCTGCACCCGCACACACTGCGCGAGCGCCCGCACCCCCGGCTCGATCCGTTCGAGCGGAATCGCGGAAAACCCCATCCGGAAGCAGCGGCGCGCGTTGCTGTCGTCGTTCATGAAGAACACGCTGCCGGGTTCGATCAGAATCCCGGCTTCCTGCGCGTCCACCGCGAGACGCGCCGCATCGAGCCACGGCGGCCCCTCGACCCAGCACGACGCACCGCCCGTCACGGGCACATGGCGCGCTTCCGGCAGATGCGCATCGAGCGCGGCCATCAGCGCCAGCGAGCGTTCGCTGTACGCGTGCGCGAGCCGGCGCAGCAACGCGTCGTGATGGCCGAGCGCGAGGAAGGTCGCGAATGCGCGCTGGATGTACGCGACCGGGTGGCGCACCATCAGCCGCCGCAGCGCGCGCAATTCCCGGATCAGCTCGCGCGGCCCGACCACGTAGCCGAGCCGCAGGCCCGGCGCGAACGTCTTCGACAGGCTGCCGACGTAGATCACGCGGTCGGCCGTGTCGAGGCTCTTCAGTGCCGGATGCGGCGTGCCGGAGAACGTGTTCTCGCTCTCGTAGTCGTCCTCGATGATCACGAAATCGTGCTGCTGCGCGCAATCGAGCAGCGCGCGGCGGCGCTCGACCGGCATCGTCGCGGTGGTCGGACATTGGTGGCTCGGCGTCACGTACACGTAGTCGCAGCGCGACAGCGTGTCGCCGAGCGAACCGGGCGCGATCCCGTGGCCGTCGACGGGCAGCGGCAGCAGCCGCGCGTTGCGGTTCTCGAAGATGTTGCGCGCGTCCGGATAGCCGGGATTCTCGAAGCCGACCGTCGTGTGCTTGCCGCACAGCAGGTCCGCGATCAGGTACAGCGCCTGCTGGCAGCCGTTCGTGACGACGATCTCGTCGGGCATCGCGAACACGCCGCGCCGCGGCAGCACGCGCGTGCGGATCTGCTGGATCAGCGATTCGTCGTCGCGCTCGATCAGGTCGGGCGCCCAGTTGCGGATCTCCATTACCGACAGCGCCTTCAGGCAGCATTCGCGCCAGTCGTTGGTCGGAAACAGCGACTGGTCGAACTGCCCGTAGATGAATGGATATTCGTAGTGCTGCCAGTTCGCGGGCTTCACGATGTTGCGCTGCCTCGACGGCGGATGCGCGATGCGTTGCGCCCATATGGGGCGGCCCGGCGTGTCGCCGCCGGCCTCCGGTTTCGCAGCGGGCCTGGCGGCCGCGAAGCCGGGCACGCCTTCGAGCATCTTCGGGTTCACGAAGTGCCCGCTGCGTTCGCGCGAGATCAGGTAGCCCTCTTCGACGAGCATCTGGTACGCGAGCACGACGGTGTTGCGCGCGACGCCGAGCTGGTCGGCGAGCTCGCGGCTCGACGGCAGCGCGGCATCGGGCGCGAGCTGGCCGTCGAGGATCGTGGCCACCAGCATGCGCCGGATCTGGTCCTGCAGGCTCGACGCCGACGACCGCCGGAACTGCTGGGCCCATAAGGCGGTCGGGGGACGACTCGGCATGCTTCCTCCTGTGATCGGTACGGGAAACGCGAGGCGGCGCGCGCGGCGGGTGCGCAGGCCCGCGAGGGCGCGGTGTGGCGAGAATACGCGCGTCGCGCCGCGGATGTGGACTCAATGAAAGATGGCGTCTGGCACTACTGCGCGCGGACGTGGCAAGACGATACTCAACTCGTCGCGCCCACACGATCCGGATAACTCCCCGGTACGCGGGCGCAGGGAGGCGTGCGCGCGTCGCGTGCGCCGGCATCGTCACCGGAGGGGCGCCATGCACGTCGTCGTGTTCAGGGATCGCTGCGCACGCGTGATCCGCATCGTGTTCGACGACGCGCGCGTGACGGCGGTCGCGTATCGCGACGACGAAGCGATCGGCGAACTCGGCATCGACGACGATGGCGATGCCGTGCGCACGCCGTCGCTCGCGCGGCTGTACGTCGAACCGGCCTACCGGCGCAGCGGCATCGCGCACACGCTGCTGGCGTGCGCGTCGCGCGAATTCGGGCGGCCGATCCGCATCGATACCGCCGCGCGCGAATGGCCCGATTCGCCGACGTGGGCGACGCTGTGCCGCTGCCTCGAATACGAAGGGCTGGTCGTGGTGCGCTAGCCCGACAGCGTGGCCACGATCACGCGACACCAAGAACGGAGACGACATGAGCACGGTCCTGAAGCCGATTCCCGCATCCGACGTGCGGCACGAAGCGTTGCGACTCGACGGGCAGCGCGTGTGGCGCGACGCCGTCATCGACGTGCGCGACCCGTACGACGGCACGCTGGTCGGCACCGTGCCGAAGGCGACGCTCGACGACGTGCGCCGCGCGTTCGCGGTCGCGTGGGCGTACCGGCCGACGCTCACGCGCCACGATCGCGCGGCGATCCTGCGCCGCGCGGCCGACATCGTGCGTGCGCGCACCGCGGAGATCGCGGCGCTGATCACGGCCGAGGCCGGGTTGTGCATCAAGGATTCGACGTACGAAGCCGGCCGCGTGGCCGATGTGCTGACGTTCGGCGCGGGCGAAGTGCTGAAGGACGACGGGCAGATCTTCTCGTGCGATCTGACGCCGCACGGCAAGAAGCGCCGCGTGTACACGCAGCGCGACCCGCTGCTCGGCGTGATTTCGGCGATCACGCCGTTCAATCACCCGATGAACCAGGTCGCGCACAAGATCGTGCCGTCGGTCGCGACCAACAACCGGATCGTCGTGAAGCCGTCGGAGAAGGTGCCGCTGTCGTGCTACCTGTTCGCGGACATCCTGTACGAAGCCGGCCTGCCGGCGCAGATGCTTCAGGTCATCACCGGCGACCCGAAGGAGATCGCCGACGAGCTGATCACGAACCCGGCGATCGACATGATCACGTTCACGGGCGGCGTGTCGATCGGCAAGTCGATCGCTGCACGAATGGGCTACCGGCGCGCGGTGCTCGAACTCGGCGGCAACGATCCGATCATCGTGATGGAAGACGCCGATCTCGACGAAGCGAGCACGCTTGCGGTGTCGGGCTCGTACAAGAATTCCGGGCAGCGCTGCACGGCGATCAAACGGATGCTCGTGCACGAGTCGGTGGCCGATCGCTTCACGGAACTCGTCGTCGAGAAGACGCGCGCATGGTCGTATGGCAATCCGTCCGACCCGTCGGTCGACATGGGCACGGTGATCGACGAAGCGGCCGCGAAGTTCTGCGAGCAGCAGGTGAACGACGCGATCGCGCGCGGGGCGCGGCTGCTGGTCGGCAACGTGCGTGACGGCGCGCTGTATTCGCCGACCGTCGTCGATCGCGTGACGCCCGACATGCCGCTGGTGAAGCATGAAACCTTCGGTCCGGTATCGCCGATCATGCGCTTTCGCGACATCGACGAAGCGATCCGGATGTCGAACAGCACCGACTACGCGCTGTCGTCGTCGGTGTGCACGAATCGCTTCGACCACATCACGCGCTTCATCACCGAGCTGGAGGTCGGCAGCGTGAACGTGCGCGAAGTGCCCGGCTATCGACTGGAACTGACGCCGTTCGGCGGCGTGAAGGATTCGGGGCTCGGGTACAAGGAGGGCGTGCAGGAAGCGATGAAGAGCTTCACGAACGTGAAGACGTATTCGCTGCCGTGGTGAACGCGGCGGGGAAGGGCGCGTCGCGCCCTCCCGCCGCCGGCGGCGTTACTGATAGAAGTTGAGCGTGACCATCGCCGAGCGGCCCGGCGCCCACGTCGCGTAGATCGGGTACGCGCTCGCGTAATACTGCTTGTCGAACAGGTTCTGCACGTTCAGTTGAACGTCCATCGTCTTGTTCACGCGCCACGTCGCGGCCGCGTCGAAGCGCGCATAGCCGGGCGTCCACTTCTTCACGGTCGACGATACCGACGCATAGGTCTGGCTCATCACCGTCGCGCCCGCGCCGAGCGTGAGCTTCGGCATCACGTCGTAGCTCGTCCACAGCGTGAAGTTGTGCTTCGGCACCATCACCATCGGCAAGCCCGATGCGCCCGGGCTGCCGGGGCCCGCGTCGGTCGTGATCGCGTTCAGGTACGAATAGCCGCCGAACACGTGCCACTTCTGCGTCAGGTTGCCCGCGAAGCCGAATTCGAAACCGCGCACGCGCTGCTTGCCCGCGTTGACCGTGTGACCGAGGCCGTCGCTGACGCGCGCGTTGGTCTTTTCGGTCTGGAATAGCGCCGACGTCAGCGACAGCTGATCCTGCAGCACGTCCCACTTCGCGCCGATCTCGATGTTGCGCGCGCGTTCGGGCGCGAGGTCCTGGTTGGTCGCGGTGATCTGGTCGGTGCCGCCGCCGAGGCCGCCGTTCGAGCCCGGCGGGTTCGACGACGTGCCGTACGACGCGTACAGGCTCACGTTGGTCACTGGCTTGAACACGAGGCCGAACTGGTAGCTGAACAGGTTCGACGTGTTCGACAGGTCGGCGACGCCGGCCTGCTTGCCGGTCGTGTCGTAGCGGTCGAAGCGCAGCCCCGTGTTGAACTGCCAGCGCTCGGACAGCTTCACCGTGTCGAAGAGGTACGCGGATACGGTGTCGGTGCGCGTGTTCGTCGTCGGGCCGGGGAAGCCCTTGTCGCCGTTCAGCACGATGCTGCCGGTCCACGGCCGGTTCGGGTTCCAGCCGCCGGCGAGCGGCGTGCAGTTGCCGGCCACCGCGCACGGGCTGTTCGAGCGGATGTTGTTGCCGGCCGAATCCGACACGAGATAGCCCTCGTAGCGCGCCTGCTCGTGGCTGAACTCGACGCCGGCCGTCATCGTGTGCTTCATCCCGAACAGGCTCGCGCTGCCGGTCACTTCCGTCTGGTTCGAGAAGCCGTTGAGCGCGTACTTGCCGCTCTTCGCCTGCAGCCCGAGCATGGTCGGGTTCGACGCGAGGATCTGCGGGTTCGTCGCGACGTAATCGAGCGTCGAGCGGCCGAACATCGTCGTGTTCCTCAGCTTCCAGTCGTCATTGATCTTGTGCTCGACGCGAATTTCGCCGGTGTCGGTCTGCCCGTAGCGATAGTCGCGCGTGTTCAGCCCGAAGAACTGCCCGCGATCGGTCGGCACCGGCGTGGCGCCCGATGCGCGGAACGGCACGCTGAAGTCCGGCATGTCGTACGAGTTCATGTGGTAGTAGCTGACCGTGACCGTGGTCGGCGTGTTCAGCCCGAACACGATCGACGGCGCGACGCCCCAGCGCTTGTTGTACACGTCGTTGCGGCCGGCCTGGTTCGCGTCGTGGCCCATCACGTTCAGCCGCACGGCCGTCGTGTCGTTGATCTTGTGGTTCGCGTCGACCGTCGCGCGCTTGTAGCCGTCGGTGCCGAAGCCGATGCTGCTGTTGATGAAGTTGTCGTTCTGCGGCGTCTTCGTGACGATGTCGATGCTGCCGCCCACCGAGCCGCGGCCCGCGTAGACCGAATCGGGGCCCTTGATCACGCTGATCTGCTCGACCGCGAACGTCTCGCGGTTCTGCAAGCCGGAGTCGCGCATGCCGTCGACGAAGATCGAGTTGCGCGATTCGAAGCCGCGGATCACCGGACGGTCGGCCGACGGGTTCGCGGCCGCATCGCCGCCGAGGAACGTGATGCCCGGCACCGAGCGCAGCGCGTCCGCGAACGACGTGACGTTCTTTTCCTTGATCAGTTGCTCGGGAATCACCGTGACCGAGCGCGGCGTATCGAGCAGCGGCGCGGTGAACTTGTACGACGGCGAGCGCTTCACCTGCATGTCCGACAGCGCGGACGACTGCACGGCGATGGTCGGTAGCGGCGCCGGCACGTCGGCGGCAGAAACGGAAGCGGAAGCGGAGGCGGGCGCGGTTTCGGCGGAGGCGAGCAGCGGCGTCAGGAAAACGGAGCAGGTCAGTGCCGATACGAGGGGGCGAGGCCTCGTCTTGAACTGGGCAGACATATCGGGAAGCAGCGGAAGGTTCGGTGATCGGGCGCGTTTTCTCGATGCCGGCCGGGCACGCCGGCACATCGGAAAATGTCAATGCAAATGCGTATGATTCGCGTTTGCGGTCGCAATTCTACGGATTGGTATCAAATATGTAAACGATTGAATGGTTTTTGTACTAAATCGGTCAGGCTTTCGTGGGGGAGACTGCCTTTGCGTCGCGTGCAACACCACTTTCCACGGCAAGGCCGACGCGCGGCGGCGACGACTCGCTACACTGCCGTACCGGTTGGACGGGCCCCGGCATCAGGCCCCCGAGCAAGGAGACAGAAGAGGATGGACACCCCACGCGCAGCGGTCGTCACGTACCGCGGCAATGCGATCGAGAACACGCACGTCGCCCATGTGGCGGTCGTCGATGCACGCGGCCGGCTGCTGGCCCGGTTCGGCGATCCGTTCCGGATGACGCTCGCGCGGTCGGCGGCCAAGCCGGCCCAGGCGCTGTCGGTGATCGAGACGGGCGCGCCGGAACGCTTCGGCTTCGACGACGCGGACATCGCGCTGATGTGCGCGTCGCACAGTAGCGAGGATCGTCACATCGAACGCACGCGCGCGATGCTCGCGAAGGTCGCCGCGCACGAATCGGATCTGCGCTGCGGCGGCCATCCGCCGTTGTCCGACGCGGTGTACCGGTCGTGGATCAAGCGCGACTACACACCGACCGGCGTATGCAGCAACTGTTCGGGCAAGCATGTCGGGATGCTGGCCGGCGCGCAGGCGATCGGCGCCGCGATCGCCGATTACCATCTGCCCGACCATCCGATGCAGGTGCGCGTGAAGCAGGTGGTGGCCGACGCGTGCGGCCTGCGCGACGACGAGGTCGACTGGGGCATCGACGGCTGCAATCTGCCGACGCCGGCGTTCTCGCTGGATCGGCTGGCGCGCCTGTACGCGTCGCTGGCCGACGGCGCGGATGCGGTGGAAGCGGGCGGCGCGCCGACCGATCGCATTCGCGCACTGGCGCGCATTCACCGCGCGATGACCGCCCATCCGGAACTGGTCGCAGGCGACGGGCGCTATTGCACGGTGCTGATGAACGCGTTCGGCGGGCAGGTGGTCGGCAAGCTCGGCGCGGATGCGTGCTACGGGATCGGCGTGCGCGCGTCGGAACGCACGCGGCAACTCGGCGCGGACGGCGCACTCGGCATCTCGGTGAAGATCGAGGACGGCAATCTCGACGTGCTCTATATGGTCGTCAGCGAAATCCTCGAGCGGCTGCAGATCGGCACGGCCGAGCAGCGCGCACAACTGGCCGGCTTCCACCGGCCGCGGATGCTCAACACGCAGGGCGTCGAGTTCGGGCACGCGACGTTCCCATTCGAGTTGCAGGCGGCTTAGGGCCTGTTCACGCTAATAACGGGCTTGCGCTGGCCCCCAGAAGGGCCGAGCGCAAGGATTGCGACGAAGCGAATACTCGACGTATTCGCGAGGAGCATGACGCGGCGATCGGCCCTTCTGGGGGCCAGCCCCACGAATGAATTTTTCCAAACAGGGGAACGTGCCTTTGCGCCCGCATGGCGGCGTCGTTCGTCGTTGCAATAGCTACGGCTATTGCGCCTCCTCACTCCTTGCCCTGCGGGCGCAAAGGCACGTTCGCAAGCCCGTTATTAGCGTGAACAGGCCCTAACGCGGTCGCCGCGCCGATGGCCGCCGGCCCGCGATCCGGGCCTCGCATCGGCGCGCGCTACGCGCGTGCGTCGCGAATCTTCGCCAGCTCCCGATCCGACAGCTCGCCGATCTGCGCGAGGTGTTCCGCGAGAAAATCCTTCAGCACGCGCAGCTTCGCCGAGCTGCGCCGGTTCGCCAGATACGCGATGTAGATGAATTCGCCGGTCAGCCGGTTCTGCAGCCGGTAGCGCGGCAGCACGGCTTCGAGCTGGCCGCTCGCGAGCAGGTCGCGCACGAGCCAGATTTCGAATTCCGCGATGCCGAGCCCTGCGCAGGTCGCTTCCAGCAGCAGCTCCGAATGGTCGGTGACGAGATTGCCGGCCGGCAGCACGCTGTGCTGCGTGTCGCCGTTCACCAGAGCCCAGCGCGGATCGCCTTCCGGGTGCACGTAGCGCAGGCAGTTGTGGTGCGTCAGGTCGTCCGGCGTCGCCGGGCGCCCGCAGCGGTCGAGGTAGCCGGGCGTCGCGCACAGGATGCTGTCGTTGCGCGACAGCCGGTGGACGACCAGGTTGTCCAGGTAGTTCTCGCCTTCGTGGATGTCGAGGTCGAAGCCGCCGGCGACGAGGTCGTTGTGGTTGTCGGTGAGCCGCACGTCGAGCTGGATCGTCGGATAGCGCGCCAGAAACGGCGCGATCAGCGGCGCGAGATGACGGCGGCCGAACGCGACCGGCGCGGTGAGCTTCAGCGGGCCGCTCGGCTGCGCATTCAGCTCGGCGACGACGCGCAGCGTGTCGTCGAGATCGGCGATCAGCGTGACCGCGCGCTCCAGATAGATATGGCCGGCTTCGGTGAGCGTCACGCTGTGCGTCGAGCGGTGCAGCAGCGCGACGCCGAGCGCCTCCTCGATCGCCGTCACCTTGCGTGCGACAGTCGACGTCGACACGTGCATCTCCTTCGCGACCGCCGAAAAACTTCCCGTTTCGACCACCCGGACGAACGCGCGCATCGCGCCCAGATGATCGATGCCGGTTTCTCTCGCGCCTTTTTTCATTCGATTCTCGCTGTTGCGTCCCACGCAAAACCGCTTTCGATAATACAGAAGGGAGCTTGTTTTTGCAAAGGCATAGAATGCGAACCCGTCGCGTCGGCGAGCGGCGAACGACGAGCGGCACGAGACATCCAGGAGGGGACGATGACCGAGAACGGCTTCCGCGTCGAAGCGGATCTTTTAGGCAAACGAAGTATTCCGGATGCCGCCTATTACGGCGTCCACACGCTGCGCGCGAAAGAGAATTTCGACATTTCGGGCCGCACCATTGCGTCGCTGCCGTACCTCGTGATGGCGCTCGCGTCCGTGAAGGAAGCGGCGGCCGACGCCAATTGCGAACTCGGGCTGCTGCCGCGGCCGTATCGCGATGCGATCGCCGCCGCGTGCGTCGAGATCCGCGAAGGGCGGCTGCACGACCAGTTCGTCGTCGACGTCATCCAGGGCGGCGCCGGCACGTCGACCAACATGAACGCGAACGAGGTGATCTGCAATCGCGCGCTCGAAATCATGGGGCACGCGCGCGGGCAGTACGAATACCTGCATCCGAACGAGCACGTCAATCTCGCGCAGAGCACCAACGACGTCTATCCGACCGCGATCCGGATCGCGACGTGTTTCGCGGTCGAGCACCTGCTCGAAGCGATGGCGCGGCTGCGCGATGCGTTCGCGGAGCGGGCCGACGCGTTCGCCGGCTTGCTGAAGCTCGGCCGCACGCAGTTGCAGGATGCGGTGCCGATGACGCTCGGCCAGGAATTCTCGACCTACGCAGTGATGCTGACGGAGGACATCGCGCGGCTGCAGGAGGCCGGCTGGCTGATTCGCGAGATCAACCTCGGCGCGACTGCGATCGGCACGGGCATCACCGCGCATCCGCAGTACGCGGAGAAGGCGCTGGCCGCGCTGCGCCGCATCACCGGGCTCGACCTGAGCACCGCGCCGAACCTGATCGAGGCGACTCAGGATTGCGGCGCGTTCGTCCAGGTGTCGGGCGTGCTGAAGCGGATCGCCGTCAAGCTGTCGAAGATCTGCAACGACCTGCGGCTGCTGTCGAGCGGCCCGCGCGCGGGCTTCGGCGAGATCAACCTGCCGCCGGTGCAGGCCGGCTCGTCGATCATGCCCGGCAAGGTGAATCCGGTGATCCCGGAAGTCGTCAACCAGGTCGCGTTCGAGGTGTTCGGCAACGACCTGACCATCACCTTCGCGGCCGAGGCCGGCCAGCTTCAGCTCAACGCGTTCGAACCGGTGATCGCGAGCGCGCTGTTCCGCAGCTTCAGCCACCTGACGGCGGCCTGCACGACGCTCGCGCAGCGATGCGTGAGCGGCATCACCGCGAATCCCGAGCGGCTGCGCGAAACGATGGAGCGCTCGGTCGCGCTCGCCACCGCGCTGAATCCGTACATCGGCTACAAGCGCGCGACCGCCGTGGCCGCCGAAGCGCACGAGAGCGGCAAGTCGATCCGCGAAGTCGTGCTGGCTCACCAGCTGATGACCGACGCGCAACTGGACGAGGCGCTGCATCCCGAAGCGCTGATCCGGCCGCGCGCGTACTGATTCCGGCCGCGCGGCGCCGGCCCATGCCGCCGGCGGCCCGCGCGCGGCCGTTCCCCGCAGCGCCCGTCGACGGGCGCGCTACATCAAGAAACGGAGACACACCATGAAGCACGCCAGCGAGCGCCCGGCCGATACGGCCGGCGGCGCGGATCCCCGTCATGCCGACCGCGATGCGATGTTCGCGTCGCACGAGGCCGGCTATGAGCAGAAGCTGAAGCCGCGCCACGTGCAGATGATCGCGATGGGCGGCGCGATCGGCACCGGCCTCTTCCTCGGCGCGGGCGGCCGCCTGCAGAGCGCGGGGCCCGCGCTGGCGCTCGTGTATCTCGTGTGCGGCGTGTTCGCGTTCCTGATCATGCGCGCGCTCGGCGAGCTCGTGATGCACCGGCCGACCAGCGGCAGCTTCGTGTCCTATGCACGGGAGTTCATGGGCGAGCGCGCGTCGTTCGTCGCGGGCTGGATGTACTACCTGAACTGGGCGACGACCGGCATCGTCGACATCACCGCGGTCGCGATCTACATGAAGTACTGGGGCATGTTCACCGACGTGCCGCAATGGGTGTTCGCGCTCGGCGCGCTCGGGATCGTGTCGGTGATGAACATGATCGGCGTGAAGGTATTCGGCGAGATGGAGTTCTGGTTCTCGATCGTCAAGGTGGGGACGCTCGCGCTGTTCCTCGCGGTCGGCGCCGTCTTTCTCGCGAGCGGGCACCCGGTCGCCGGCCAGATGCCGGGGCTGCATCTCGTCGCGGATCACGGCGGCATCTTCCCGCACGGCATCCTGCCGGCCGTGCTGATCGTGCAGGGCGTCGTGTTCGCGTATGCGAGCATCGAGCTCGTCGGCGTCGCGGCAGGCGAGACCGCCGATGCGCGCAAGGTGTTGCCGAAGGCGATCAACAGCGTGATGTGGCGTATCGCGCTGTTCTACGTCGGCTCGGTCGTGCTGCTGACGATGCTGCTGCCGTGGACCGCGTACAGCGCGCACGAAAGCCCGTTCGTGACGTTCTTCAGCAAGCTCGGCGTGCCGTACGTCGGCACGGTGATGAACGTCGTGGTGCTGACCGCCGCGCTGTCGAGCCTGAATTCCGGCCTCTATTCGACCGGGCGCGTGCTGCGCTCGCTCGCGATGGGCGGCTCGGCGCCGCGCTTCGTGTCGCGGATGAACGCGCGCGGCGTGCCCTATGGCGGAATTCTCGTGACGGTCGCGGTCAATGCGATCGGCGTGCCGCTGAACTACATCGTGCCGGCGCAGGCGTTCGAGATCGTGCTGAACATGGCGTCGCTCGGGATCATCACGACCTGGGGCTTCATCGTGATGTGCCAGATCCTGTTCCGCCGCGCGGTCGATCGCGGCGAACTGAGCCCGGTGTCGTTCCGGATGCCCGGCGCGCCGTTCACGTCGTGGCTCACGCTCGGGTTCCTGGTCAGCGTGCTGGTGCTGATGGCGTTCGACTACCCGGGCGGCACGTGGACCGTCGCGATGATTCCGGTCGTCGTGCTCGCGCTGGTGATCGGCTGGAAGCTGGCGAAACGCGGCGCCGAGCGCGAGCGGGCGGCGGCGATGCCCGCATCCGCGCGGGCCGTTGCCGAGCCTGCGCAGAACGCGTAATGCCATGCACCGGGGGCGCCGGTCCGTTTGCGGGCCGGCGCCCCCGGTGCGTTCGGTTCAAGTTCAGTTCAACCCGGCTGGCTCGCCGACCGATCCAACCCGGCGCGCTCACCGACCCATCGGCCGAAATCGCCGGCCATCTCCGCGGTCAGGTCGTGTCCGGCCGCATACAGCCGCGTGTCGTGCACGACGCCGAGCGCCGCGAGTTTCGCATCGGCCTTGTCGGCCCATGAGACGGGCAGCTTGTCGTCGAAGCGGCCATGCACGATCAGCGCATGGAGCGCGCTCAGTGCGTCCCGCGACGCAATCAGCGGATCGATCTCCGGCAGGATGCGGCCGCACAGCACGGCGAACGCGCTCACGTCGCCCGGCGACGTGAGGCCGACGCTCGCGCTCATGATGCCGCCCTGGCTGAAGCCCGCGATCACGGTCGCCAACGCGGGGGCTGCGCCATCCCGCGCGCGGAGTGCGTGCAGCAGCGTGATCAGTTGCACGCGGCTCTCGTCGGCACGCGCCGCATCGATTTCAGGGCCGTTCGGGCCGAAACGCACCGGAAACCAGGCATGCTGATTGGGCCCGAACGTGAGCGGGCCGCGCAGGAACGCGATTTCGATGCGCGGATCGATCGCGTCGCCCACGTTTAGCAGGTTGGTCTCGTTGCCGCCGACGCCGTGCAGCAGCAACAGGCGGGCGACGGCGCGGCCGGTGGCCGGACGCAACCGGTATTGAAGGCCGGAATCGGGATCGGTGGTCAGCGGCAGGGCGTCGGTCATCGCATGGGTCCGAAAGGGGAACGATGCGACAGTCTAGAGCGGGCGGATCGGGAGGGGAATCGCAGGCGCGGGATTGATTGTTTCTTGATGGGAACGAATCGTGGCAGGGTTGGTTTCGGGGAGCGAATCGCCGATCGCGACTATAAAAAATACCAAAACAAACCGGCCCGTCGATAATGCGCAAACGTTTTGCCGGGCACTCAATAAAACGGATTTTGCGGATCATGAATAAAACAATGAATATCCGCTATTCCAGCGACGCGCCGAGCGCAGCCGCAGCCGCGCTGCGTATGACGGCGTGAAGTTAACGGCAAACCCGCCAAAAACTTTAGGCTTTTCCCCGCGCAATTATTCATTTCAATTTCCTCAATGAACGATTGATTTTCGGTCATCGGACAGTCATACACCATCCCCGATAATTCGGCGCTCACATTCTTTCAATAGACCAAAGGGCGATCGAAGCCGGATCGCTGCGGGGAGCTGTACTCATGACCATCCGTCATCGCATTACGCTGCTAGTCGTCCTGACGTTCTTCGCGCTGTCCGCGATCGGCATCTATGCCGTGTACCAGACACGCAAGAGCGCATCCGAGGTGCGTCAGGTCACCCAGGGAATCGTGCCGAGTGCGCTCGCGTCGGCGGATCTCGTCGCCGATGTGAAGAACATCCAGATCGCGACGATGACGCTCGTCTACGCGCCCGACGCGAACACCGCCGCGCAGGCGCGCGACGAGCTGAAGGCGAAGCAGGCCGCCCTGCGCGCCGCACTCGACGCGCAGGCGAAATCGGCGGTCGGCCGCGCGCAGGAAGGCCTCGTCGCGCAGGCGAAGGACAGCGCCGCCAATTATTTCGCGGCGATCGACGACACCGTGAAGATGAAGACGGACGGCAAGGCCGAGATGGCGCAGGCCTACCTGTTCGCGAACGTCGCGCAGTATCGCGACGAACTCGAAAGCATCGTCGACACGCTGCGCGTCGAGAAGAACCGCCAGAAGGACGACGCGATCGGCGCGCTGAACGGGATGCTCGCGACCACGGCGACCGCGATCGCGGGCGTCGCCGGCACGGTGATCGTGCTGCTGACCGCGCTCGGCTTCGTGCTGTATCGCCAGATCACGCGCCCGCTGATCGGGATGCAGACGGCGATGAGCGAGATCGCGGCGAGCCAGGATTTCACGCGCCGCGTGCCGGTGGGCCGGATGGACGAAATCGGCCATTCGATCGTCGCGTTCAACGGGATGATCGAGAAGATCCAGGAGAACGCCGCGCAACTGAAGCAGAAGACGGCCGACATCCAGGCGATGCTGCAGAACATGCAGCAGGGCATCCTGACCGTCGTCGACGGCGGCGTCGTGCATGCGGAGTATTCGGCGTACCTCGAAACCATCTTCGAGACCAACGACATCGCCGGCCGCGACCTGATGGCGCTCGTGTTCGACGATTCGACGATCGGCGCCGACGCGCGCTCGCAGGTCGACGCGGCCGTGCATGCGTGCCTCGGCGAAGACAGCATGAACTTCGAGTTCAACGAGCACCTGCTCGTCAATGAAGTCGCGAAGCGGATGCCGGACGGCCGCGAGAAATGGCTCGACCTGAGCTGGTCGGCGATCACCGACGAGACCGACACGGTGGTGCGCCTGATGCTGTGCGTGCGCGACGTGACCGAGATCCGCGAGCTGACCGCGCAGGCCGGCGAGCAGCAGCGGCGCCTCGAGATGATCGGCGAGATCTTGTCGATCAGCCAGGACAAGTTCCACGACTTCGTGCACAGCGCGAAGGGCTTCCTCAGCGAGAACGAGCGGATGATCCGCCAGCACGAGCGCGTCGATCACTCGATCGTCGCGGCGCTGTTCCGCAACATGCACACGATCAAGGGCAATGCGCGCACGTACAGCCTGCAGCATCTGACGAATATCGTTCACGAAGCCGAGCAGGCGTACGAATCGCTGCGGCGCGCGGACAGCGGCCCCGAGTGGAACCGCGACGCGCTGATGGACGACCTGGCGCGCGTGCGCGAAGCCGTCGAGCACTACGCGACGATCAACGCGGTCACGCTCGGCCGCAGCGGCGAGCCGGCGCAGAATGGCGCCGATTTCCTGATGGTCGAGCGCGCGCACATCAGCGAGAGCCTGCGCGTGCTCGACGGCGCCGATCCGGCGAACGCGTCCGACTGGCACGCGGCGCGCGATGCGGTGCGGCGCATGCTGAGCCAGCTTGGCACGCAAGGTATCGGCGAGGCGCTCGGCGGCGTGATCGAGTCGCTGCCGTCGCTCGCGGCCGAGCTCGGCAAGCCGGCGCCCGTCGTGCATATCGACAGCCACGGCCAGCGCGTGCGCAGCGAAATCGTCGCGACGCTGAAGAACGTCTTCATGCACCTGCTGCGCAATGCGATCGACCACGGGATCGAATCGTCGGAAGCGCGGCGCGCGGCCGGCAAGGCGGCGTCCGGCACGATCGACATCGCGGTCGGCGTGGGCGGCGGCGAGCTGTGGTTCGTGCTCGGCGACGACGGCCGCGGGCTCGCGCTCGACCGGATTCGCGGCATCGCACGCGAGCGCGGCTGGATCGATGCCGGCAACGAAGCGGCGCTGTCCGACGAGGATGTCGCCGAGCTGATCTTCCGGCCGGGCTTCTCGACCGCGCAGACGGTGACCGAGGTATCGGGGCGCGGCGTCGGCATGGACGCGGTGCGCAATTTCCTGAAGCGCGACGGCGGCGATATCGCGCTGCGCTTCACCGACGATCGCGTCGGCGCGCCGTATCGCGCGTTCGAGACGATCGTATCGCTGCCGGCGCGCTTCGCGGCGGACGGTGCCGCGCACGGCGCGGGGCACGCGCAGCCGGCGCGCAGCGCGGATATCGACGCAGCGGAGTGACGGCGTGATCGGGCAGGCGTGGATGAGTCAGATCGCCGCCGCGCTGGCGGGCGGCGGGGTCGTCGCGGTGGCGGCGGCGATCGTGTTTCGCGTGACGCGCGGGCGGCTCGTCGCGTCGCTGGAGCGCGACGCGCAAGCGTTGCGCGGTGCGCTCCACGCGGCCGATGGGCGGGCGGAAGAAGCGGCGTCGGCGCATGCGAAAGCAGCCGACGCATGGGCGCAACGCGAGGCGGAGCTCGAGGAAGCGCTGACGCGCGAGGCATCCGCGAACGGCGCGCAGCGCGACGCGTTGCAGGCGCTGTCGGCCGACCGCGCGGCGCTCGCGCAGCACGCGATGAAGATCGCCGACGAAGCCGCGCGCCTGCGCGGGCTCGCCGGCACGTTCGAGCGCTGGCACGAGCAGATGATCTCGCTGACCACGCAGAACCAGGACATGCGCGCGAAGAACCTGGAGCTGTCGGCGATCGTCGCGCACGTGTCGATCGTGTCGCTGAACGCGTCGATCGAGGCTGCGCGTGCAGGCACGGCCGGCCGCGGTTTCTCGATCGTCGCGAGCGAAGTGCGCGGGCTGGCCGCCCGCTCGCAGGAACTGTCGAACAGCTATCGCGACAGCCTGAACCGCAACGATCTCGTGACGGCCGCGACGTTCCAGGACATCCAGGCCGGCGGCAAGATGATCACGGCCGCGCTCGCGACCGTCGAGACGCTGGCCGGGCAACTGCACGCGCGGATCGAAGGAGCGGCCGCGTGATCAGTGCGCAGGCGAGGGCCGGTTTCGAGCGGATCTTCTTCGATGCCGCGCGCACGCGGCTCGCGGCGGGCGGCGCATGCGACATCCGGCCGGTCGCCGGTCACGAACACGATGCGCCGGATCGCGTGCACGCGAAGTCGCGATCGAAGCCGAAGGTGCCCGAGCATGTGGTGGCGCTGACGATCTCGGCGCTGCATTTCCGCCTGCTGCTCGCGCTGCGCTTCAGCGACGACGACGCGACGCGCCGCCATTTCGCGGGCACGACGGCAGGCGCGAGCAACCAGCGGCCGCTGACCGACGCGTTCATGGAAGTCGCGAACCTGTGTTGCGGCGCGATCAACCAGGCGCTGACCGCGCCGTTTCCCGATCTCGGGATGTCGACGCCTTACCTGCTGAGCGGCGCGAGCATCGACTCCATGCACGCGCTCTCGCCCGATTACGTGGCCGCGTACGACCTGACGCTCGGCGACGACGTGCGGGTCGGCGCGATGCTGTGCGTGTGCGCGAACGCACCGGTCGATTTCCATGTGCCGGAAACGGCCACGGTGGACACCGGCGGCGAGCTCGAACTGTTCTGACCGACCATCAGGAATCCATCAGATGACCGAAGACCAACCCGTCAGCAAGGTGCTCGTGCTCGACGACAGCCGCGTGCACGCCGACGCGATCAAGCGCTTCTGCGACGCGCACAACCTGGTCGGCCTGACCGTGCGCCGCAGCCGGCTGCTGAAGGTGCTGCGCTCGAACATCGATCTCGGCGCGATCCTGCTCGCCGAGGATTACGGCGGCTCGCCGGCCGAGAGCGCGATCATCGCGACGCAGATCGACGCGCTGCGGCCCGAGCTCCCGATCATCCTGCGGCGCGAATCGCTCGCGTCGCGCGACGGGTTGCCCGATGCGCTTGCCCGTGTCGCGTGCGCGGCCTACGTCGCCGACGACATGACGCCGCTCGAGCGCGCGATCGACGAATACCTGTTCGGCCGCGACTACCCGAACGCGCTCGTGCGCGGCATCGCGGAGATCACCGAGGCGCGCATCGACAGCCTGTTCCCGGGCATGACGATCGAGCACGACACGCCGTGCATCGTCCGCGACCAGATCATCTTCGGCGAGGTGTTCAGCCTGATCGCGCTCGAAAGCGCGTGGTGCCGCGGCTACATGCTGTTGCAGACGCGCGAACAGCCGCTGCTCGACATGCTCGGCGGCACGCGCGACGGCGGCCGCGCGCCGGATTTCCGCGACGTGAACAGCGTGCTCGGCGAGCTGACCAACCTCGTGTGGGGCGCGTTCAAGAACCGCTATCTCGGCGATGCCGAGGCACTGGCGCGCCATCCGGTGCAGGTGCCGCTCGTCGTCAATCACAAGCAGAAGTTCATCTCGTTCGGCGGTGACTGTCCGCAGCTCTGTTTCAAGTACCGGATGACCGATCCGGCCTCGGGGCGCTCGGTCTGTCTCGACCAGCGTTTCGTGTTCAGCCTGAGCTGGTCGCCGGAGGATTTCCGCGAATTGGTGCAGGACGTCGGGCCGATGGTCGAATCGGGCGAACTCGAACTGTTTTGAATGTTGAAGTCAGCAACGACGAAAGGAGAATACGACATGGCAAAGATTCTGGTGGTCGACGATTCGGGCACGGTGCGCGACGAAGTGGCAGGCTTCCTGCGCAATCACGGGCTCGACGTCGCGACGGCCGTCGACGGCAAGGACGGGCTCGCGAAGCTCAAGGCGACGCCCGGCGTGCGCCTCGTGATCAGCGACGTGAACATGCCGAACATGGACGGCCTGACGATGGTCGAGAAGATTCGCGGCGAGCTGGCGAACACGGCGGTCAACGTCGTGATGCTGACGACCGAAAGCAGCCCGGCGATGAAGGAGCGCGGCAAGGCCGCCGGCGTGAAGGGCTGGATCGTGAAGCCGTTCAAGGGCGATGCGGTGCTCGACGCGCTGAAGAAGCTCGCGGGCTGACGCGCATCGCGCGGTAGCGGGCTCGATCGAGGGCTTGCATTCACCACTGCGGTTCGGGTTGCGCCGCCGCCGCGTGGCCGGTTGCCGGCGCAATTTACAGCGCGCCGCGATGTCCGTATCCTGCCGGGTGCCGAGGGCGGCGTGCCGGTGCGTCATGCACGGCACGCCCGGCATTGACGACATCGGGAACGGAACATCCTCCAATGAAAACCGGAATCGGTCGGGCCGCGCTGCTGCGCGGCGCGTGCGTATCGCTGGTCGCCGCGCTGGCGGGCGGATGCGCGAACACGGGGCAACAGAATGCACAAGCGGCGGCCGCGGGCAGCGGCTCGTCGTACACGTGCAACCCCACGCAGGCCGACGGGCAGGCGTCGGCCGGGCGGGGTGCAAACGGATGCTATTTCGTGCTGCACGATCCCGCCACCCAGCAGGCGCTGCCGAACACGCGCTATGCGTTCGCGCTTTACACCCGCGCGGCCCAGGACAACCCGGAACTCGAAGTCGAAGGCACGACCGACGCGCAGGGGCGTACGGTCTACATGCGTTCCGACGCGCCGATCGATGCGACGCGCATGATACTCGTCCGCATGATCGGCGACGGTCCGACCGGGCGGATGCCGGTGCTGGTCCGTCCGACGGACGGCAAGCGCATCCCGTTCGCGCAGTACAGGGTCACGGGCTGCAACGGGCCGTACGAAGGCGTGACCGACGAAACGGGGCGCGGCGTGATGTACCGCTGCAAGGCGCGCTCGAAGATCGACGTGTCGTTCTATCAATCTCGTCCGTAGCGCGCACCGATGGCATCCGAATCCGGGCGAGCCGCTGCGCCGCACACGGGAATGCTGATCGCGAAGGGCGTCGTTTTTACCCTCGTGGGCACGTGCATGCTGATCGGCGTCGCGCTGTACGCGCAGTCGACGCGTGAGTTCCTGCGAACGTCGGTCGTCGTGCCGGGGCGAGTCGTCAAGTTGAACGCGGGCCCGCATCATCCGGAGATCGCGTTCACGACGCTCGCGGGAGAGCAGGTTGAATATGCGCAAGGCGGGGACGTCAGCGTCGAGAACGGCGCGACGGTCGAGGTGCGCTATGCGCCGGACGCGCCGAGGATGACCGCGCGGATGAACACGTTCGGCGCGATCTGGGGCGGCGTGCTGACTTTCGGCGTGATGGGGTCGGTCTTTTTCATCGTCGGCGTCGGGCAGTTGTGGTCGGGCGTGCGCGTGGGGCGCAGCGGGCGGAACACGGCCGCGCGTTGACGCAGAGGCCCGAAGCCCGGAAGCCGGCTACCGGCCCGCCGCCGCAGTCGCGAACTCATCGACGACCGCTTCGATCACTGCCTGCACGCGCGCGGTCTTGTAGAGATCGGCATGGGCGACGAGCCACACGTCGAAATGATTGCATCGCCGCGCCATGAGCCGCACCAGTTCCGGCTCGGTGTCGGCGCGGAAGCACGGCAGCTCCGCAATGCCGAGCCCTGCCAGCGTGGCCTCCACCAGCATCATCGTCGACGACGTCTGGAACATCACGCGGCCGCGCGACGTCGGTTCGCCGCACAGCGCATCCCACATCGTCGGCACCACCGGCTGCTGGTACATCACCAGGTCGTGTCCGTCGAACGCGCTGCCTGCGACCGGTTCGCCCCGTTCGGCCAGGTAGCCGCGCGATGCGTAGATGCCCGTTTCGAGATGCCCGAGCCGCCTGACGATCAGGTCCGGCGATTCCGGCCGCAACGTGCGAATCGCGAGATCCGCTTCGCGGCGCGTCAGGTTGGTGATTTGCGCCGACGTCACGCACACGACGTCGATGCCGGCATGCCTGCGCCGCAAGCGGGCGATCGCGGGAACGACGAAACGCTTGCCGAGCGAGTCGGTCGTGGCGATGCGCACGGACCCGGCCAGTTGCTCGTCGAGCCCCATCACGCGGCGTTCGATCGTCAGCGACGCCCGCTCCATCGTTTCGGCCGGTTCGAGCAGCGCTTCGCCCGCGGTCGTCAGCACATAGAGGGACGGTGTGCGGAGAAACAGCCGGGCCGACAGTTCGTCCTCGAGTGCGGCGATCCGGCGTCCGACCGTCGCCTGATCGACATTCAGCTGCGCCGCGGCGCCGCGCAGCGTGCCGGTGCGCGCCAAGGCGAGGAAGAAGCGGGCGTTGTCCCAGTTCATGTGGATCGATTGTGTCATCGGGCAAGGCGGCGACGAGCGGGAAGTCATGATGCAGATTTGCATCAGGCAAATGCGAAATTATCACTTTTCCGCATCACGCGCCCGGTCCTAGACTTCCGGCATCTGCATGGAGATGTCATGTCCGATTGCCATTCCGTTTCCGTCCCCGCTTCTCCCGTCGCGCTCGCGGCACCGAGCCGCCCGACGGCGCGCGAGCAGCGCCTGACGCTGGCGCTGGTCGCGATCGGCATGTTCATGGCGGTACTCGATTCGACGATCGTCAACGTCGCGCTGCCGGCGATGCGCACGAGCCTCGGCGCGACGGTCGCGGAACTCGCGTGGATCGTCGACGCTTATACGCTCAGCTTCGCCGCGCTGATCCTCGCCGGCGGCGCGCTGTCCGACCGGTTCGGCGCGAAGCACGTGTATCTCGCCGGGCTGGCGCTGTTCGTCGGCGCATCGGCCGCGTGCGGCGTCGCGTCGTCGGTGGCCATCCTCGTGGTCGCGCGCTTCGCGCAGGGTATGGGCGCCGCGCTCTTTTTGCCCGCGTCGCTCGCGATCGTGCGCAGCACCTTCGACGTGCCGGCCGAGCGGGCGCGGGCGATTGCGGTGTGGGCGGGCATCGCGTCGGTCGCGGTCGCCGTGGGGCCGGTGCTGGGTGGGATCCTGGTCGACGATTTCGGCTGGCGCAGCGCGTTCCTGATCAACCTGCCGACCGGTGCGGTCGCCTTTGCCGGCGCGGCGGCGCTCGTTCGGGCCTCGGCCGCGCGGGATGTGCGCCAGTTCGACTGGGCCGGCCAGTGCGTCGGGGCGACGGCGCTCGGTGCGCTGTGTTTCGCAGTGGTCGAATTGCCGACGCGCGGCGTCGGCGCCACGGAGGTTTGGTGCGCGCTGCTGATCGCCGCGCTCGCCGCCGCCGTGCTGGTCGTCGTCGAGCGGCGTGCCCGCCATCCGATGGTGCCGCTCGCGTGGTTTCGCAATCGCGTGTTCGTCGCGATGAACCTGATGGGCAGCCTCGTCTATGTCGGCTACTTCGGGCTGCTGTTCGTGCTGAGCCTGTACCTGCACGGACGCTTCGGCATGAGCGCGCGGCAGATCGGGCTGACGCTGTTGCCGTTCGCGCTGAGTCTGTCGCTCGGCAACCTGCTGTCGGGAAAACTGCATGGCCGGGTTCGCCCGGTCAGGCTGATGGCGAACGGCCTCGCGATGGCCGCGCTGGCCATTCCGGCGATCGCGATTGCGCTCGCGCTGCATGCGCCGTGGCCGGTGGTCTGGATGGCCATGGCCGCATTCGGCACCGGGACCGCGCTGTCGGTGGCGCCGATGATCGCGACGGTGCTCGAACAGGTGCCTGCCGACGCGGCGGGCGTGGCGTCCGGGTTCCTCAACGCGGCACGGCAGGCCGGCAGCCTGCTCGGCGTGGCCGTCGCAGGCGCCGCGACGATACTGTTGCCGGATCTGACCGACGCGCTATGGGCGGTCGCGGCGCTCGGGTGTGTCGCCTATGCAATTGCCGCGCTGGCTGCGCGGACGGCAGGCCGCGCGGAAGCTGCACGACGGCGCCGTTGACGCGCGACCGGCAGGGTCGTTGCGCAGTGGCCGGCAGGCCGCCGCGCATGCGCGTGCGGCAGCGCGGCTGGACGCGGTGCGGAATGTGGAGGACCATTTCGTGAACGATGCCGCGAACGGACGGACACGCGTTTCATCCGTTCGCGCCGCATCGAATCCTGCCGAACCCCGTCGAGCGGAACACCATGGAACCCATTCAACAGACAGCCGAGCCGATCCTGTTGCGCGACGCGCACGACGGCGTCGTCACGCTGCGCCTGAATCGCCCGCAGCAGTTCAACGCGTTGTCCGAAGCGATGCTGTCGGCCCTGCACGATGCATTCGATACGCTGGCTGCCGATCCGCACGTGCGCTGCGTCGTGCTGGCCGCCGAAGGCAAGGCGTTCTGCGCCGGCCACGACTTGCGGCAGATGCGCAGCAAGCCCGAACTCGACTACTACCGCACGCTGTTCGCGCAGTGCAGCCGCGTGATGCTCGCGATGCGCGCATTGCCGGTGCCGGTGATCGCGCGCGTGCACGGCATCGCGACGGCGGCCGGCTGCCAGCTCGTCGCCGCGTGCGACCTCGCGATCGCGGCCGATACCGCGCGCTTCGCGGTGTCGGGCATCAACGTCGGGCTGTTCTGCTCGACGCCGGCCGTCGCGCTGAGCCGCAACGTCGCGGCCAAGCGCGCGTTCGACATGCTGATGACCGGGCGCTTCGTCGATGCGGCGACGGCCGCCGCGTGGGGGCTCGTCAACGAAGCCGTGCCCGCGGACGCGCTCGATGCGGCCGTCGCGCGCAAGGTCGCGGAGATCGTCGCGAAGAGCCCGGCCGCGGTGCGGTATGGCAAGCAGATGTTCTATCGTCAGCGCGAGTTGCCGCTCGACGAAGCCTATGCGTATGCGGGCGACGTGATGGCGCGCAACATGATGGAAGAGGATGCGGGCGAGGGCATCGACGCGTTCCTCGAGAAGCGGAAGCCGACGTGGCGTTCGTGATGCGGTGACGGAGGCGGGCGGGGAGCGCGTCGGAGCCCGTCGTTGCGCAACGATGTACCGTGTCGGCGTCGGCGCGCGTTGGCGGTTCTTCGCCGCCAAGCAAACGGTTCATCAGCCCGCGGCTGCCTAGGCTTCAACCGTCCAACTTCGCGGGGTCAGTTCACCGAGGCGGCCCGCCGGTACGTAGCACGGCATGCGCGGCGACGCGGTCACGCATTGCCGCATCGCCGCCGCTCAGCGTCCGTAGCTGCCGGTCCGCAGCGCCGGCTGCACGGTCGACGCGCCGGGCGGCACGATTGCCACCGGCACGCGGCGCGCGAGCGCGCACATCAGCTCGTAGCCGATCGTGCCGCTGGCTTCCGCGACATCGTCCACTTTCACCTGGTCGCCCCACAGCTCGACGCTCGCGCCGATGCCCGCGTTCGGGCACGGCGTCAGGTCGACGGTCAGCATGTCCATCGACACGCGGCCGACGACGCGCGTCATCACGCCGTCCACCGCGATCGGCGTGCCGGTCGGCGCGTGGCGCGGATAGCCGTCCGCGTAGCCGCACGCGACGACGCCGATCCGCATCGGCCGGTCGGCGGTGAAGCGGCGGCCGTAGCCGACGGTCTCTTCCGGCGATAGCGTCTGCACGCCGATGATCTTGCTCGTCAGCGTCATCGCGGCCATCAGCGGCGTGTCGGCGATATGGCGCGACGCGCCCGTCGGCGAAGCGCCGTACAGGATCGTGCCGGGCCGCACCCAGTCGCGGTGCGCGCGCGGATGCCACAGCACGGCTGCCGAATTCGATACCGAGCGCTCGCCCGGAATCCCGGCCGTGGTCGCGTCGAACTGTTCGAGCTGCCAGTCGACTTCCCCTTCGTCGGCGTTCGCGAAATGCATCATCAGCGTGATCTTGCCGATCGACGGCGCACTCGCCGCGCGTTCCCACGCGGCGCGGAACGCGGCCGGCCGATAGCCGAGCCGGTTCATGCCGGAATTCATCTTGAGCTGGATGTCGATCGGCTGCTGCGGCTTCGCGGCGATCAGCAGGTCGAGCTGTTCGTCGCAGTGCACGGCGACCGTCAGCCGATGGCGATCGGCCAGCTCGACGTCGGCCGGCTCGAAGATCCCTTCGAGCAGCAGCACGGGCTTGTCCCAGCCGAGTTCGCGCACGCGCACGGCTTCGTCGAGGTCGAGCAGCGCGATGCCGTCGGCGGCCGCGAGGCCGGGGTAGATCCGTTCGATGCCGTGACCGTACGCGTTGGCCTTGATCACGGCCCACACGCGCGATTGCGCGGCGGTGCGGCGGATGAAGTCGAGGTTGTGGCGGACGGCGTCGGGGCGGATATGGGCGACGATGGGACGGGGCATGGCAAGGGCTCGGGTCGGATGTCGTTCGGCGCACGGCGGCGCGGAGGGAAACGGCGGGCTTGGTGCGGTCGCGCGCCAAGCCAGTGTCGAGCGCTATCTTATTGGTGTTCGACCAGTTTTAATTAACGTATTTGTCGACGATTTGGTGGAAATTTTGGCGTCGTTGCGGGCCGGGCGCCGTCACCCGCGGCCTGCTCGGCCGAGCCTCCCGTCTAGAAAACCGGTGCGCGAACAGCACGGCGCAATGCTAAGCTCTCGGCGATCTTGTCATTGATCAATGTAATCATAATGGAGGAGACTTTGATGACGACGTCCCAGCTGTGCCTGTTCATCGTGGCGCTGTTGCCGTTCCCGATGACGTTTCTCGCCAAGGCCCGCAAGGGTTACGACAACCGTACGCCGCGCGCGTACCTGGCGAAGCTCGAAGGCTGGCGCGCCCGCGCCCAGGCCGCGCATCAGAATGCGTGGGAAGCACTCGCGCTGTTCACGGCCGCGCTGGTGGTGGCATGGCACAACGGCGCGAACGTGCATCGCGTCGACCAGCTCGCGATCGCGTTCGTCGCGATCCGCATCGTCTATGCGCTGATGTACCTGCTGAACTGGGCGTCGCTGCGTTCGCTCGTGTGGTTCGGCGGAATGGCGTGCGTCGTCGCGCTGTTCTTCGCGGCTCCGTAAGGGGCCGACAGGCAACGCGAGGCCGGCCCGTCAGGCGCCGCCCGCGCCTCGTGCGTGACTGTCGTTGGATGCGGGCGCAACCATTTTAGAAACGAACGGCGGCGCGTCCGCTTCGCTGCGCAGGAATGCGATCAACGGATCGAGCAGCCGGTGCCGCGTCGACGGATGGCGGCGCAGCACGAAGCGCCATGACGCATCGCGTGAGAGGCCCGGCACCAGCGGCACCAGGCGCCCGCTGCGCAGTTCGGGCTCGATCAGCGGCACGCGGCCGAGCGCGATACCCGCACCGCCGACGGCCGCGCCGATCACCTGGCTGAAACTGCTGTAACGGACGATCTTCGTGTCGAAGTCGCCCGGCAGGCCGAATTCCGACGCCCAGTTGCGCCAGTCGATCTCGGGGCTGTCCTCGTGCATCTCCTGCAGCAGCCGCGAGCGGCATACGTACCCCGATGCGTACGGAAACAACTCGGGACTGCAGACCGGAAACACGGTTTCCCGCATCAGCACGTCGTCGTCGGCCCGCAGCCGGCGCGACGGTACGTGCACGATCGCCAGGTCGATGCCGCTGCGCGCGAAATCCGGCTCGTCGTCGAGAACGACCGCATGCAGCGGCGTGTCGGGATGAAGCGACGAGAATTCCGCAAGCCGGCGCGCGAGCCACATCGACGAAAACGGCGCGTTGGCGGATACGGTGAGCCGTTGTGCGGTGCCGCGAATCTCGGCGCACGCGTCGGTGAGACGCGACAGCGCATCGCTGACGGCCGGCAGCAGGCGCGCACCGGCCGGCGTGACGCTGATGCCGCCGAGCCCCGTGCTGCGTTCGAGCAGCCGTGCGCCGAGCGATTCCTCGAGCGAACGGATCTGGTGGCTGACCGCGCTGGTCGATACGTTCAGCTCGACCGCCGCGCGCGCGAACCCGCCGAGGCGGACGGCCGCCTCGAAAGCACGCAGTGCGCTGAGGGGAGGGAGGTGCGACATGCGGGGTATTGTAGTTGACTCAACACCCGTTGAAAAATCATCTTTTGCCGCGCGCGGGCGGCGCGGGTAGCCTCGATCCGGTCAAGAAAAACGCAACGAAACACCGACTGGAGGGCTGCATGTATTTCGACCGACGACTATGGGCAATGATGGCGGGACTGCGCTGGCGGGTGGCGGCGGCCGTCGCGCTCGGGCTGCTCGCGATGGGTGTCGGCATCCTCCGCTTCGTATTTCTCGGCCGCGTGCTGGCGCTGGTGTTTTCCGGCGCGCCGGCGCGCAATATCGGCGAGGCCGTTGCTGCAACGGCGGCTTGCGTGCTGCTGCGTGCATGGCTCGATCATCGCCGCACGGTGCTCGCGCAGCATACGGCGGGCCGCGTGCAGGCGACGCTGCGCGCGCGGCTGTTCGACCGGATCGCCGCGCTCGGCCCCGCCTGGTTCAGCGGCGAACGCACGGGCGGCGTGATGCTGGCCGTCGTCGACGGCGTCGAGCAGTTGCAGACCTTCTTCGGCGTCTACCTGCCGCAGCTCGTGATCGCTGCGTGCGCGCCGCTCATGATCTTCGCGGTGCTCGCATGGTGGGACGTGCCGACGGCCGCGATCCTGCTGGTCGCGGCGCTCGTCACGCTCGCGCTGCCGCAGCTCGTGCATCGCGCCGACAAACGCGCGGCGCTCGCACGGTCGGCCGCATTCAAGGCGTTCGGCGAGGAGTTTCTCGATGCGGTGCAGGGCCTGCCGACGCTGAAGGCGTTCGGGCAGAGCACCGCGTTCGGCGCAAAGCTGGCCGCGAAGGCGCGCGCGCTGTCGGACAGTACGTTCTGGGTGCTCGCGCTCGGCCTGCTGACGCGGCTCTTCACGGATCTCGGTACCGGCCTCGGCGCGGCCGCGGCGATCGCGGTGGGCGCGTGGCGTGTGCGGCACGGCGACATGAGCCTTGAAGCGCTGCTGATCGTGCTGATGGCCGGCAGCGAGATCTTCCGGCCGCTGCGCGACCTGCGCGCGGTGCTGCATCAGGGGATGATCGGCCAGTCGGCGGCGAATGCGATCCATGCGCTGCTCGACGCGGGCAGCCCTGCACCTTCCGTCGACGCGCCGCGCGTAGCGGGCCTGCGGCCGGAGATCGCGTTCGATCACGTCAGCTTCGCGTATCCGGGGCGCCGCGCGGATGCCCATGCGGCGCTGAGTTTCACGGTGCGCGAGGGCGAGACGGTCGCGATCGTCGGGCCGAGCGGGGCCGGCAAGTCGACCATCGTGCGCCTGCTGCTGCGCCAGCACGACGCGCAGGGCGGTGCGGTCCGGATCGGCGGCCACGACGTGCGGACGCTCGCTGCCGACCAGGTGTGCGGCATGATCGCGGTCGTCGCGCAGGATGCGACGCTGTTCGACGGCAGCGTCGCCGACAACCTGCGGCTCGGCCGCCCGGACGCGAGCGACGCGGACATGATCGCGGCCGCGCGCGCCGCCAACGCGCACGATTTCATCTCGGCGCTGCCCGACGGCTACGCGACGCGCATCGGCGAACGCGGGCTCATGCTGTCGGGCGGCCAGCGCCAGCGCCTCGCGATTGCCCGCGCGCTGCTGCGCGATGCGCCGATCCTGTTGCTCGACGAGGCGCTGTCGTCGGTCGATGCGGAAAACGAAGCGCTGATCCAGCAGGCGCTCGACCGGCTCACGCGCGGACGGACGACGCTCGTGCTCGCGCACCGGCTGTCCAGCGTGATCGGCGCCGATCGCATCCTGGTGCTCGACCAGGGGCAGGTGGTCGACGAAGGGACGCACGCGGCGCTGATCGCGCGCGACGGCCCGTATCGTCGCCTGATGGGGCCGCAACTGGAAGCGGTCGCCGAATCCGTCGGTGCGACGGCGGCGGCCGGTGCGACCGCGCGCGCGTCGTCGGGCCCGCAGGTGCGGCCGCTGAACGACGACGCGGCGACGATCGGCTGGCCGGAAACGTTGCAGACGCTGCTGCGCTTCGTGCGTCCGTGGAAAGGCAAGGTCGTATTGACCGTGCTGTTCGGGATCGGCCGCGTGCTCGCGTTCATCGGCGTCGGCGTGATCGGCGCGCTGGTGGTCGGCGCGGTGCCGACGGGGCATGTCGGCACCGGGCTCGTGGCCGCGCTGCTCGTGATCGCGCCGGTCGCGGCCGTGCTGCACTGGCTCGAATCGTGGCTCGCGCACGACATGGCGTACCGGCTGCTCGCGGAAATGCGCATCGCGTTGTTCGCGACGCTCGAACGGCTCGCGCCGGCCGGGCTGCTGCGCCGCCGTTCCGGCGATCTCGTGTCGCTCGCGACGCAGGACGTCGAGACCGTCGAATATTTCTACGCGCATACGCTGGCGCCGGCATTCGTCGCGGTGCTCGTGCCGGCCGGCGTGCTGGTGTTGCTCGCGTCGGTCGCATGGCCGCTCGCGCTCGTGCTGCTGCCGTTCCTGCTGTGGGCGGGGCTTGCGCCCGTGCTGGCCCGGCGCGACGTCGACCGGCTCGGCACCGGCGCGCGCGAAGCGCTCGGCCAGCTCGGTGCGCACCTGACCGAAACGATCCAGGGGCTCGCGGAACTGACCGCGTTCCAGGCGATCGCGCGCCGGCGCGCAGCGTTCGTGGCCGAGGTCGATGCGTACCGCCAGCAGCGTGCGAAGCTGCTCGACGACCTGTCGACGCAAAGCGCCGCGCTGGAAGTCGCGAGCGGGCTCGGCGGGCTGGCCGTCGCGGCGCTCGGCGCGTGGTTGTGCGCGCATGGCTGGTTTCCGCGCGAGTCGTTGCCGCTGCTGGTGCTGGTCGCGGTGGCCGCGTTCATGCCGGTGGCCGAAATCGGCCAGGTCGCGCGCCAGCTTGCCGACACGATCGCATCGACGCGCCGCTTGCGCGCGCTGGAGAAGGAACCCGTGACGGTGACGGACGGCGCGCACGCGATGCCGGGCAATCCGGCGGTGCGGTTCGAGGCGGCATCGTTCACGTATCCGGGGCGCAGCGTGCCCGCGATCGACCGCGTGAGCTTCGAGGTGCCGCCCGGCAGCACGGTTGCGCTGGTCGGCGCATCGGGCGCCGGCAAGTCGACCGTCGCGAGCCTGCTGCTGCGCTTCTGGGATCCGCAGCAGGGTCGCGTGACGCTCGGCGGCGTCGACCTGCGCGACCTGCGGCTCGACGATTTGCGGCAGCACATCGCGCTCGTTGCGCAGGATACCTACCTGTTCAACGACACGCTCGAAGCGAACATCCGGCTCGCGGCGAACGACGCATCCGATGCGGACGTGCAGCGCGCGATCGACCACGCGGCGCTCGGCGACTTCGTCGCGCGGTTGCCGGACGGGCTCGCGACGCGCGTCGGCGAGCGCGGCGTGCAGTTGTCGGGCGGCCAGCGCCAGCGTGTGGCGATCGCGCGCGCATTCCTGAAGGATGCGCCGGTGCTGATCCTCGACGAGGCGACGTCGCACCTGGACACGATCAGCGAGCAGCAGATCCGCGCGGCGCTGGAGGACCTGATGACGC
The DNA here is from genome assembly GCF_902832865.1 of Burkholderia sp. BCC0397. Lineage (NCBI taxonomy): Bacteria > Pseudomonadati > Pseudomonadota > Betaproteobacteria > Burkholderiales > Burkholderiaceae > Burkholderia > Burkholderia sp. BCC0397. Next base: position 748,599 of record NZ_CADFDL010000001.1, read on the forward strand.
AGCGCACGTCGATCATCATCGCGCACCGCCTGTCGACCGTGCGCAATGCCGACCTGATCCTCGTGATCGAGCAGGGCGCGGTGATCGAGGCCGGGCGTCACGCGGCGCTGATGGCGCGGCAGGGCGCGTATGCGCGGCTCGTGTCGCATCAGGCGAGTGGGGTTGCGGCATGAGCGACGCGGCGGCGGCGCGTCGCCCGTTGGCAATCTCCGAAGCGTCCCGCACCCTGCGTTGAGCCGAGCCGGCGGTTGCCGGCTTTGCGCGCATGGCCCTCCCGGCACGGCGCGCGATCTTCTGTCCCCATGCCGCCATCCCCCGGCGCGCCACGATCCGGCGGGGCGTTTTGCTCCGCCATTCTCCCGCTTTCCTCCGATCTATCCGCGCCGCGCGGCCCGAATTTGTCTCGACGCATTTATCTGTTGCGGACTTTTTTGGCGTCGTAGTATCGCCATTGACAACACTTGTTGCACTACGGTCTAATTCAACATCGCATGTTGCGGTGCGGCTTGATGTCGTCGTTCCCCGGCCAGCCGGCCGGTTACATCGCTCAACCATGCGGAGAAAAGTCATGAGTCGCCGTTCCTTCCTGAAAGCCGTCGCGGTTGCTGCCGCGCTCGGCGCCAGCATCGCGCACGCGGACACCAAGACGCTCGTCGTCGGGACCGATACGTCGTTCATGCCGTTCGAGTTCAAGCAGGGCGACAAGTACGTCGGCTTCGATCTCGACCTGTGGGCCGAGATCGCGAAGGACCAGGGCTGGAAATACACGATCCAGCCGATGGATTTCGCGGGCCTGATCCCGGCGCTGCAGACGCAGAACATCGACGTCGCGCTGTCGGGGATGACCATCAAGGAAGAGCGCAAGAAGGCGATCGACTTCTCCGCGCCGTACTACGACAGCGGGCTCGCCGCGATGGTGCAGGCCGACAATACCTCGATCAAGTCGATCGACGACCTGAACGGCAAGGTGATCGCCGCGAAGACGGGCACCGCGACGATCGACTGGATCAAGACGCACCTGAAGCCGAAGGAAGTCCGCCAGTTCCCGAACATCGACCAGGCATATCTCGCGCTCGAGGCCGGCCGCGTCGACGCGGCGATGCACGACACGCCGAACGTGCTGTTCTTCGTGAACAACGAAGGCAAGGGCAAGGTGAAGGTCGCGGGCCAGCCGGTCAGCGGCGACAAGTACGGGATCGGCTTCCCGAAGGGCAGCGCGCTCGTGCCGAAGGTCAACGCGTCGCTCGTGAAGATCAAGACCGACGGCCGCTACGCACAGATCTACAAGAAGTGGTTCGGCGCCGAGCCGCCGAAGATGTGAGCGTGACGGTGCATCATGGCGCGGCCGAGTGGCCGCGCCGGTCTTGAATCGAACGGGGAGCGACAAGTGAATTTCGATTGGTCGGCGATCTGGGCGGCGTTGCCGGACCTGATGGACGGGGTCCGGTTGACGGTGTTCATCGCATTACTGGGGCTGGTGGGCGGTTTCATCGTCGGGATGATCGCGGGCATGTTCCGCGCATACGGACCGAAGGCGATGAACGTGCTCGCCCAGGTCTACATTGAGCTGATCCGCGGCACGCCGATCGTCGTGCAGGTGATGTTCCTGTATTTCGCGCTGCCGCTGCTCGCGCATATCCGCATCGACGGCCTGACGGCCGCGATCATCGCGATCACGGTGAATTCCGGCGCGTATCTCGCGGAAGTGGTGCGCGGCGCGCTGCTGTCGATCCCGAAGGGGCTGACGGAAGCGGGGCTCGCGATGGGGCTGTCGATGCCGCGCGTGCTGCTGAAGATCGTCGGGCCGCTCGCGTTCCGGCGGCTGATTCCGCCGCTCGGCAACCAGTGCATCGTGAGCCTGAAGGACACGTCGCTATTCATCGTGATCGGCGTGGGCGAGCTGACGCGCAAGGGGCAGGAAATCATCGCGGGCAATTTCCAGGCGGTCGAGATCTGGAGTGCGGTGGCCGTCATCTACCTGATACTGACCGGCGCGATGACGCTGACGCTGCGGATCGTCGAAAAGCGGATGAAAATCTTATGAGCATGATCGAATTCCAGAACGTGTCGAAGAGCTTCGGCCATGTACCGGTGCTGAAGAACATCGACCTGAAGATCGACGCGGGCGAGGTGGTCGTCGTGGTCGGCCCGTCGGGCTCGGGCAAATCGACGATGCTGCGCTGTATCAACGCGCTCGAGAAAATCACCGGCGGCGAACTGCTGGTCGACGGCCAGAGCGTGCGCGGCAACGCGACGACGATCCGCAACATCCGGCTCGAAGCCGGCATGGTGTTCCAGCAGTTCAACCTGTTCCCGCAGATGACTGCGCTCGAGAACGTGATGTTCGGGCCGATGCAGGTGCGCGGCGCGTCGCGCGCCGACGCGCGTGACCAGGCGATGGCGCTGCTCGACAAGGTCGGCCTCGAATCGCGCGCGAATCATTACCCGTCGGAGCTGTCGGGCGGCCAGCAGCAGCGCGTCGCGATCGCGCGGGCGCTCGCGATCCGGCCGCGGCTGATGCTGTTCGACGAGCCGACGTCGGCGCTCGATCCGGAGCTGCGCCACGAAGTGCTGAAAGTGATGCAGGATCTCGCGACCGAAGGGATGACGATGATCGTCGTCACGCACGAGATCGGCTTCGCGAAGCGGGTCGGCACGCGGCTGCTGTTCATGGATCAGGGCGGCATCGCCGAGGACGGCCATCCGGTCGAGCTGATCGACCGGCCGCCGACGCCGCGCCTGAAGGAATTCCTGAAACACGTGTCCTGAACGAAACCGAAACATCCGACATGCCGCTTTCCCTTTCTCCCGTCATCGCCGGCACGCCGTTCGACATCGGCGTGCGCCTCGGCGAGCTTGCCCGCCCCGTGTTCGATACGTACATGCAGCAGAGCAGCGCATGGCAGGCCGTGCGCCGCTGGCGCGGCCATCCGTTCGTCGATGCGCTGCGGCAGGCCGCGCTGGCCGCGTACCCCGACCTCGTCGCGGAACTGGACGGGATCGCGGCGGGTGTCGGCTGGCCGGCCGAGGACATTTTTCTGTGGAACTGCCGCGGCGAGCTGATCCATAACGCGCCGGACGGCTGCACGACGCTCGCCACGCGCGGCGCGAACGGCACGCGCTGGATCGCGCACAACGAGGACGGCGATCCGTACCTGCGCGAACGCTGCCTGCTCGTCGACGTACAGCCGACGGGCAAGCCGGGCTTCATCAGCTTCTATTACCCGGGCTCGCTGCCGGGGCATACGTTCGCCGCGAACCGCGCGGGCATCGCGCAGGCGATCAACAACCTGCGGATCCGCACGCCGGGGCCGGGCGTGCCGCGCATGATCCTCGCCCGCGCCGTGCTCGATGCGACGTCGCTCGATGCGGCCACCGACGTGCTGCGCACGCATGCGCGCGCGAGCGGCTTTCACCATACGCTCGGCGCGACCGGCGACACGCGAGTGCTGAGCATCGAGGCGAGCGTCGCGCGTTGTTCGGTCGTCGACGTCACGCGGCTTGCGGGCCATGCGAATCACCTGGTGCATCCCGGTTGCGACGCGGAAGCGCAGATCGTCACGCAATCGTCAGGCGATCGCCAGCGACGCGTCGATGCGCTCACGCCGGGCATCGACGCGATCGACGAAGCCGCGCTGCTGCGCGTGCTCGGCGATCGTGCGCCGGAAGGACTGCCGATCTATCGCGACGATCCGGCCGACCCCGACGACGAAAACACGCTGGCGACCGCGGTGTTCGCGATTCACGACACCGCGATCGACTTCACCGTCCATCAACATGGCACGCAGCGCTTCGCGACGCGCATTGAGCCGTCCGCGCACGCGCCCCGCGCGTCCTGATCCATGAGGCAACGCATGACGACCGTTTTTCATCGCGCTCCGCGCGCCACTTTGCCCGTCGCCGTCGCAGGCGACGGCATCGAGATCATCGACTCGACTGGCAAACGTTATATCGACGCGTGCGGCGGCGCGGCGGTGTCGTGTCTCGGCCACAGCAACCAGCGCGTGATCGACGCGATCAAGCGGCAGGCGCAGCAGCTGCCGTACGCGCATACGTCGTTCTTCACGACGGAAGTGGCCGAGGAACTGGCCGACCGGCTCGTCGACGCCGCACCGGCCGGCCTCGATCACGTGTATTTCGTGTCGGGCGGCTCCGAGGCGATCGAGGCCGCGCTGAAGCTCGCGCGCCAGTATTTCGTCGAGAAGGGCGAGCCGCAGCGCCGTCATTTCATCGCGCGCCGCCAGAGCTATCACGGCAACACGCTCGGCGCGCTCGCGATCGGCGGCAACGCATGGCGGCGCGAGCCGTTCCTGCCGCTGCTGATCGAAGCGCATCACGTGAGCCCGTGCTATGCGTATCGCGACCAACTGGCGGGCGAAACCGACGAAGCGTATGCGCAGCGCCTGGCTGACGAGCTCGAGCAGAAGATCGTCGAACTCGGCGCGGAAAACGTCGCGGCGTTCGTCGCGGAAACGGTGGTCGGCGCGACGGCCGGCGCGGTGCCTCCGGTGCGTACCTACCTGAAGAAGATTCGCGCGGTGTGCGACAAGTACGGCGTGCTGCTGATCCTCGATGAAATCATGTCGGGGATGGGGCGCACGGGTTACCTGTTCGCATGCGACGAAGACGGCGTCGCGCCCGATCTGCTGACCATCGCGAAAGGGCTCGGCGCGGGCTACCAGCCGATCGGCGCCACGCTCGTCAGCGACCGCATCTATCGCACGATCGTCGACGGCTCGGGCTTCTTCCAGCACGGCCATACCTATCTCGGTCATGCCACGGCCTGCGCGGCCGCGCTCGAAGTGCAGCGCGTGATCGCTGAAGAAAAGCTGCTCGACAACGTGAAGGCGCGCGGCGAGCAACTGCGTGCGTCGCTGCGCGAGCATTACGGTACGCATCCGCATGTCGGCGACGTGCGCGGCCGCGGGCTGTTCGTCGGCGTCGAGCTCGTGCGCGATCGCGACACCAAGGCGACGTTCGATCCCGCGCTGAAGCTGCATGCGGCGGTCAAGCGCGAAGCGATGCAGCGCGGGCTGATGGTGTATCCGATGGGCGGGACGATCGACGGCGTGCACGGCGATCACATCCTGATCGCACCGCCGTTCGTCTGCACCGCGCAACAGATCGACACGATCGTCGAGCGGCTGTCCGGCGCGATCGGCGCGGCGCTCGCGTCGGCCGGCGCGTGAACCCCGATCTCACCGAATCCTCACCATGACAGACAGACTGCCTCCTTTCGATCCCGCATCGGCCACCGACGAACAGAAGGCCGTGCTCGCCGACATCCTCAGCGGCCCGCGCGGCAACCTGAACGGGCCGTTCCTCGGCTGGATCGCGAGCCCCGAACTGGCCCAGCACGCGCAGAAGCTCGGCGCGTTCTGCCGCTACCGCACGGGGCTGCCGCTGCGCCTGTCGGAGCTCGCGATTCTCGTGACGGCCGCGCGCTGGCGCTCGCAGGCCGAGTGGCACATCCATCATCCGATCGCGCTCGATGCCGGCGTGCCGGCCGCGACGGCCGACGCGATCCGGCTTGGCGTCGCGCCCGCATTCGAATCGGACGACGACGCGCTGATCCATGCGTTCGCCACCGAGCTGTACGACACGCGCCGCGTGAGCGATGAGACGTTCGCACGTGCGCAGGCGCGCTTCGGCCACGAGACCGTGGTGAACCTCGTCGCGCTGCTCGGCTATTACGCGCTCGTCGCGATGACGCTCAACACGTTCGGCATGCGCGCAGACGGGCAAACTGATTTGCCGTTTCCGGAATAATCGCCGCCGGCGCGTGCGTCGGCAGCATGCCGCACGCGCGTGCAGATTGCCCGAAAAGCCCGTATACACGGGCTTTTCGGCGTTTTGGCATCGGTCGATCGACACTCGCGCTGTGTCGTCCCGCTGCACATCGCCACCCCCTGCGCGTCAATGCAGGAAATTTCCCCCGTCTCTAGAATTTCATTAAAAGAACTACGGGGGAATATCGATGCGATGGGTCCTGTTGATCGTGTTCATTGCGTGTGTCGTGTACACGCATCGGCGCGGCAAGGTTCGGCACAGGTTGTTCAGGCAACTATCCGACCATTCGACCTTTACCGCACCGCTGAACTGCTTTTCGTATGCGTTCTCGTCGGTGCCGACCACGCCGTTTCTCGACACGGAGCACTTTCCGGAGCTCGCGGTGCTGCAGCGCGAATGGCGCACGTTCCGCAGCGAAGCGCTCGCGTTGCGCGACGCGAGCCGGATCAAGGCGTCGGGCGAGTACAACGACATCGGCTTCAATTCGTTCTTTCGCCACGGCTGGAAGCGTTTCTACCTGAAGTGGTACGACGCGCCGCATCCGTCCGCGCAGGCGTTGTGTCCGCGTTCGGTCGAGATCCTGTCGCGGATTCCGTCGATCAAGGCGGCGATGTTCGCGCAGTTGCCGCCGGGCGGGAAGCTCGGGCTGCATCGCGATCCGTATGCAGGCTCGCTGCGCTACCACCTCGGGCTCGATACGCCGAACGACGACGCGTGCCGGATCGTCGTCGACGGCGAGTCGTATGCATGGCGCGACGGCGCCGCCGTGATGTTCGACGAGACGTACCTGCACTGGGCCGAAAATCGCACCGCGCACGATCGCGTGATCCTGTTCTGCGACATCGGTCGCCCGATGAAATATCGCTGGGCGCAGCGCGTCAACGATGCGTTTGGACAACTGCTGATGCACGCGGCCGCGTCGCCGAATGAAACCGGAGATCGCACGGGCGGGCTCAATCGTGCGTTCAGGTACCTGTATGCGATTCGCCGCGCCGGCAAGCGCCTGAAGGCGTGGAATCGCACCGTGTACTACCTCGTCAAGTGGCTGCTGTTCGGCGGGATCGCGGTCGCGATCTTTTGCATCTGACGGGCGAGGGCGGGCGGTTGCTTCTCGTCTGACGATAGTGCGGCGCGGCATCGCCCGGTGCCGACGGCCCGCCGCCGTCATCAATGCAACCAAATGTATTCATGCGGGATCAACGGAGGTCGGCCGCGTATGATGGCTTGTTCACGTCGATACGATCGGTGAGCAAGCATGACAAGTACCCGTAAAACCATGATGATCGCCGGCGGGCTTCTGGTGGCCGCGGCCGGCACCGCGTACGTGATGCTCCTGCGCGCGGACCACCGTGCGATCGAAGACGCCGGCATCGGCGATTCGGCCGCGCCGGTTGCCGCGGCGCCCGCGGGCAACGATCACGCGGTGCAGGGCGCGATCGCGCCGCCGGCACCAGCCGCCGCGACGGCGCCGAAACAAACGGCTGCCGCGCCGCCTCCCTCCGCACCCACGCCCGCGCCGGCAGCAACCGCGCGCGTCGGCGCCGCGCCTGCGCCGGCTCCCGCGATTCCGGTGGTCAGCGACAAGCCGCAACCGGTAACGAAGCCGGCCGCACCGCCGCCGAAGGTCAATGTCGTGACGGTCGATGCGCAGGATTCGACCCCATCGGCGCCGGCACCGGCCGCCAAACCCGCTCAGTCGGCTGCGCCCGCGCAGGTCACGCAACATACGCAGGTCACGCAACGGGCGCCGCGCAAGCGCGACGGCCTCGACCGCCACGCAGCCGCCGCGCCGCCGGCCGCGACGAAATCCGAAACGCCGGAGACGGCCGCGCTCGTCAGGGAATCGGCGAGGCTCGACCCGTCGTTGCCGCCGCCGTCGATGTCATCGGTATCTTCGATGCCGACGAGCGCCGGTTCGTACCGGCAGGGAAGTGCGTCGTCCGGCGCGAATCCGGTGGCCGCCGCGATGACCGAGCAACTGGTCAGGCAGTCGAGCAGTTTCAAGTCGACGGCGCCTGCGCCGGCAAACGGCGGCCCGACCGCGACCAAGTAATCGCGATCGACCTCGGCATAAAAAGGACCCCGCACGCCGACCAAGGCATGCGGGGCCAAGAGAGACAAACTGTGATGTCGGCAGGCTGACGTGCGTCAGGCGGCGACCGCTTCTTCGGCCTGCGGCTGAGCGCTCGTCGCCGGCGCTGCCACGTCCTGCCGGATCAGGTAGTCGAACGCGCCGAGCGACGCCTTCGCACCTTCGCCGACCGCGATCACGATCTGCTTGAACGGCACCGTCGTCACGTCGCCGGCCGCGAACACGCCCGGCACCGACGTCGCACCACGCGCATCGACGACGATCTCGCCGTGCTTCGACAGTTCGACCGTGCCCTTCAGCCATTCGGTGTTCGGCACGAGGCCGATCTGCACGAACACGCCTTCGAGCTCGATACGCTGCGTGTCGCCCGAGCGCAGATCCTTGTAGACGAGCCCGTTCAGCTTGCTGCCGTCGCCGGTCAGTTCGGTCGTCTGCGCCTGCGTGACGATCGTCACGTTCGGCAGGCTGCGCAGCTTGCGTTGCAGCACTTCGTCCGCGCGCAGTTGCGCGCCGTATTCGATCAGCGTGACTTCCTTCACGATGCCGGCGAGGTCGATCGCGGCCTCGACACCCGAGTTGCCGCCGCCGACCACCGCGACACGCTTGCCCTTGAACAGCGGGCCGTCGCAGTGCGGGCAGTACGCGACCCCGCGGTTGCGGTATTCGCGCTCGCCCGGCACATTGATTTCGCGCCAGCGTGCGCCGGTCGCGAGGACGATCGTCTTCGCCTTCAGCACCGCGCCGTTCGCGAGGCGGATCTGGTGCACGTCGCCCGGAATCAGCGCGTCGGCGCGCTGCACGTCCATGATGTCGACGTCATACTGCTTCACGTGCTGCTCGAGTGCGGTCGCAAACTTCGGCCCTTCGGTTTCCTGCACCGACACGAAGTTCTCGATCGCCATCGTGTCGAGTACCTGGCCGCCGAAACGCTCGGCGACCACGCCCGTCGCGATGCCCTTGCGTGCCGAGTAGATCGCCGCGGCCGCGCCTGCCGGGCCGCCGCCGACGATCAGCGTGTCGAACACCGGCTTGTTCTCGAGCGATTTCGCCGCGCGCTCGCCGGCACCCGTATCGAGCTTCGCGAGGATTTCCTTCACGCTGCTGCGGCCCTGGCCGAACGACGCACCGTTCAGGAACATCGTCGGCACGGCCATGATCTGGCGCGACTCGACTTCATCCTGGAACAGCGCGCCGTCGATCGCGACGTGGCGGATGCGCGGGTTGATCAGCGACATCACGTTCAGCGCCTGCACGACTTCCGGGCAGTTCTGGCACGACAGCGAGAAATACGTTTCGAACGCGTAGTCGCCGTCGAGCGCGCGAATCTGTTCGATCACGTCGTCGTCGAGCTTGATCGGATGGCCGCCCGTCTGCAGCAGCGCGAGCACGAGCGAGGTGAATTCATGGCCCATCGGGATGCCGGCGAAACGGATGCCGGCCGGCTTGCCGGGCTCGCCGATCGAGAACGACGGCTTGCGCTCGGCGTCGTCGCGGCGTTCTGCCACGGTCACCCGATCCGTCAGCGACGCAATCTCGTTCAGCAGCGCATGCAGTTCCTGCGATTTCGCGCTGTCGTCGAGCGAGGCGACGAGTTCGATCGGGCGCGTGATTTTTTCGAGGTACGCTTTCAGTTGGGTCTTGAGATTGGCGTCGAGCATGGCGTTTCGGATTCCGTATTAATGATTATGGTCGGGCACGTCGTGCCGGAGGAGGGCGCGGGCCGCGCGATGCGGCGGCCCGCCGTCGCGCGCCTCGTGCGAGGCGCGCGGCGCGATCGTCAGATCTTGCCGATCAGGTCGAGCGACGGGGTCAGCGTTTCCGCACCCGGCGTCCACTTGGCCGGGCACACTTCACCCGGGTGCGCCGCGATGTATTGCGCCGCCTGGACCTTGCGCAGCAGTTCGCCCGCGTCGCGGCCGATGCCGTTGTCGTGGATTTCGCACAGCTTGATCTCGCCTTCCGGGTTGATCACGAACGTGCCGCGCAGCGCCATCCCTTCTTCCTCGATCAGCACGTCGAAGTTGCGCGACAGCGTGAGCGTCGGGTCGCCGATCATCGGGTACTTGATCTTGCCGATCGTGTCCGACGTGTCGTGCCATGCCTTGTGCGTGAAGTGCGTGTCGGTCGACACGCCGTAGATTTCGACACCCAGCTTCTGGAATTCCGCGTAACGGTCGGCGAGGTCGCCCAGTTCGGTCGGGCAGACGAACGTGAAGTCGGCCGGGTAGAACACGACGACGGACCACTTGCCCTTGAGGTTCTCTTCCGAGACGGGCACGAATTCGCCGTTGTGGTAAGCGGTTGCCTTGAACGGCTTGATTTGGGTGTTGATGATCGGCATCTGGACAATTCCTTTTCGTCAGGGGTGAGTGGAGTGTTGCCAGTATCCGGGTTCACCCTGAGTTTGTGAAATTGCTTGTTTCAATCCGAGGGATCGGGATTTCCTATCTGCTTCCGGCCCTTGATTGGGTGGGGGCAGTGCGTGCCTTCACCATTCCGAGCGCAGATTCTCCTGGCTGGCGATCTCGCGCCCCTTCCATAGACCGAACACATTGTTGACAAGTGTGTGTTCGTGTTGCGCGATATAGGCATCGATTGCGTCGCCGATGATCTCGGCGGGAGAGCGGTTCTTGTGCTCCGCGATGATGCTCAACGCGGCATGCTGGTCATCCGACAGGTCGACCGGGATTGTGCTCATGGCAACCTCCGTTACTGGACGCGTCCATCATCGATATCCGGCCCGGCAAATGCAAGGTCGCGCCTATTCGAAGCGAATACCGATTCCCGGTTCGGTCGGCGGGACACGCCCCGCTCAAATCCCCGCCATCTTCCGCAACCATTCCGCCAGCCGCCGCGCCCCGTCCGGCATGTCCGCGTCCTCGCGCGTGCACAGGTAGTAGTCGCGCCCGTCGTCGAGCGCGTGATCGAACAGTTGCACGAGCTCGCCGTTCGCCAGTTCGCGCTGGACCAGCGGCGCGCGCAGCAACGCGGCGCCGAGGTCCGCGCGGGCGGCGCTCAGCGTGAGCTGGCCATCCTCGAACATCGGCCCCACCGCGTGCGACACGTGCCGCACGCCGGCGCCCTGCAGCCAGTTGACCCACGTGCTGCGATCCTCGTCGTGCACGAGCGGCGCGCGCGCGAGATCGGCCGGCGTGCGGAACGGCCCGTGACGCTTCAGGAACGACGGGCTGCACATCGGCACCATCGCGCCCGGCAGCAGCCGCTCGCAGCGATAGCCGGGCCAGTCGCCGGTGCCGAAGCGGATCGACAGATCCGACGCGTCGCTCCGGTAGTTGCGGTGATGCGCATACAGCACCGTGACGTCGACATCGGTGTTGTCGGCGAGGAACGCGTGCAGCCGCGGAATGAACCAGCCGATGCCGAGCAGCGGAATCAGGCTGACGGTGATCTGGCGCAGCGACGAACGGTCGCGCACGAAACGCGTCGCGCTGCGCAGCACCGAGAACGCCGCGCTGATCGACCGGTAGTAGTCGCGTCCCTCGTCGGTGAGTGCGAGCAGCCGCCCCTCGCGGACCGTCAGCGGCGTCTGGATGAACGCTTCGAGCAGTTGCAGCTGATGGCTGACCGCCGACGGCGTGATGTCGAGTTCGCCCGCGGCCGCGGTAACCGAGCCGTGACGCGCAAACGCTTCGAATGCACGCACCGCGCGCAACGGCGGATCGTGCGGCAATTGTTCGATATTTTTCATGTGTCGAATTTTATCGAAAAGTCAGGGTAAGCGACAACACAAAAATATCCTGTATTTACAGTGGTATACGTTAATGTGTCGGTAACGGTATAAGCATCCAACAATTGGATATTTGGGGTTTGGGTGCCGAATATTTAATATTTTTCATGTTTTTGATCCGACTGACCCGATCCCCGCACATGAAAATCGCTTTCCTCTCCGCCAGCCTCGCCTTCTCGGCGGCCGCCCTGGTCGCCTCCGTTCCCGCGTTCGCGCAGTCCGCTCCGCAGACGGTCCTGATCGGTCTCGCCGCGCCGCTCACCGGCCCGTCCGCGCGGATCGGCAAGGATCTGCAGAACGGCGCGCAACTCGCGATCGACGACGCGAACGCCAGGCATCCGACCATCGGCGGCAAGCCGGTCGTCTACAAGCTCGTCGCGGCCGACGACCAGTCCGACCCGCGCACGGCCGTCGCGGTCGCGCAGCAACTCGTCGACCAGCACGTGATCGGCGTCGTCGGTCACTGGAACACGGGCTGCAGCGTGCCGGCGTCGCGCGTGTACCGCGATGCGGGCATCCCGCAGATCGCGCCGGCGTCCACCGGCCATCAATACACGCAGCAGGGCTACGCAACGGCGTTCCGCATCATGGGTCACGACGATGCGGGCGGTAACTTCACCGGTGTGTACGCGGTGAAGACGCTGAAGGCGAAGCGCATCGCGGTGATCGACGATCGCACGTCGTTCGGCGCGGGGCTGGCCGACCAGTTCATCAAGGGCGTGCAGGCGAACGGCGGCACGATCGTCGATCGCCAGTACGTGAACGACAAGACGACCGACTTCAGCGGCGTGCTGACCGCGATCAAGGGCAAGCGCGCGGATCTCGTGTTCTTCGGCGGCCTCGACGCGCAGGCCGCGCCGATCGCGCGCCGGATGCGCCAGCTCGGCGTGAACGCGCCGCTGCTCGGCGCGGGCGGCTTCGTGAGCCAGACCTTCCTGTCGCTCGCCGGCAAGGACGGCGACGGCGTGACGGCGCTCGAGCCGGGCCTGCCGCTCGCCCGGATGCCGGGCGGCAAGGCATTCGACACGCAATACCAGGCCCGCTTTCACGCGCCGATCGAGCTGCATGCGCCGTTCGCGTACGACGCGGCCGCCACGCTGATCGCGGCCGCGCAGAAGGCCGGCACGACCCAGCCGGCGAAGCTGGTCGCGGCCGTGCGCGCGATCGACCGGCCCGGCGTGACCGGGCGCATCGGGTTCGACGCCGACGGCAACCTGAAGGACCCGGCCTTCACGATCTACCAGGTGCGCGGCGGCAAGTGGGCCGTCGTCGACGTGCTCGGCGGCGCGCGCACCGCAACCAAGTAACGACAAAACGACCAAGACGATCCCCATGACCGAAGCGAACCCGACATCCGCCGCCGCACCCGAGGACCCGCGCCTCGGCATCCTCGCGCGGCGCCGCATCGAAGCGGAAATCATCAAGCCGATCTACGAGATCATGAAGCGCGAGTTCGGCACCGAGCGCGCGCAGGCCGTGATCGCGGAAGCCGTGCGCGGCGCGGCCGTCGACGCGGGCCGTACGTTCGCCGCGCAGGAGCCGGACGGCACGAGCGTGAAGTCGTTCATCGCGCTGCAGGTGCTGTGGGAGAAGGGCGATGCGCTCGACGTCGAGGTGCGGCGCGCGGACGACGCGCACTACGACTACGACGTGCATCGCTGCCGCTACGCGGAGATGTATCACGCGATGGGGCTCGGCGAGATCGGCCACCTGCTGAGCTGCGCGCGCGACAGCTATTTCATCCAGGGCTATGCGCCGGACATCGCGCTCACGCGCACGAGCACGATCATGCAGGGCGGCAAGCGCTGCGATTTCCGTTATGCGCTGCATAGCGCGCCGGAGAACGGCGATGCGTAACGATACCGATACCGCGAGCATGCCGCGCGTCGACGGCGACCGGCTGTGGGCGTCGCTCGAACGGATGGCGCAGATCGGCGCGACGCCGAAGGGCGGCGTCTGCCGTCTCGCGCTGACCGATCTCGACCGCGAGTCGCGCGACCTGTTCGTGCAGTGGGCGCGTGAAGCCGGCTGTACGATACGTGTCGACCGGATGGGCAACGTGTTCGCGCGCCGGGCCGGTCGTAATCCGGACGCCGCGCCGGTAATGACGGGCTCGCACGCCGATTCTCAGCCGACCGGTGGCCGCTACGACGGTATCTACGGCGTGCTCGGCGGCCTCGAAGTCGTGCGCGCGCTGAACGACGCGGGGATCGAGACCGAGCGCCCGGTCGACGTCGTGATCTGGACCAACGAGGAAGGCTCGCGCTTCGCGCCGGCGATGGTGTCGGCCGGCGTGTTCTCGGGTGTCTATACGCTCGAATACGGGCTGTCGCGCACCGACGGCGCGGGCCGGACGATCGGCGAGGAGCTCGAACGGATCGGCTACGCGGGCGCGGAGCCGGTCGGCGGCTATCCGGTGCACGCGGCGTACGAACTGCATATCGAGCAGGGCGCGATTCTCGAGCGGGCCGGCAGGACGATCGGCGTCGTGACGGCCGGGCAGGGGCAGCGCTGGTACGAGGTGACGCTCACCGGTGTCGACGCGCACGCGGGCACCACGCCGATGGCGTTCCGTCGCGACGCGCTGGTCGGCGCGGCGCGGATGATCTCGTTCATCGACGTGCTCGGCCGCCGCTATGCACCGGATGCGCGCGCAACGGTCGGGATGATCGACGCGCGGCCGAATTCGCGCAACACGGTGCCGGGCGGCTGCTTCTTCACAGTGGAATTCCGTCATCCCGACGATGCGGTACTCGACGAACTGGATGCGGCGCTGCGCGCGGAACTCGCACGCGTGGCCGACGAAACCGGTCTCGGCGCGCAGGTCGAGCAGATTTTCACGTATGCGCCGGTCCCGTTCGCGCCGCACTGCATCGACACGGTGCGTGACGCGGCGCGAACGCTCGGGCTGTCGCACATGGACATCGTGTCCGGCGCGGGCCATGACGCATGCTATGTCGCGCGTGTCGCGCCGACCGGCATGATCTTCGTGCCGTGCGTCGACGGGCTGAGCCACAACGAGGCCGAAGCGATTACGCCGGAATGGGCGACGGCGGGCGCCGACGTGCTGTTGCGTGCGGTGTTGCAGAGCGCGCAGGAAGCGTAAGCGCGACGCGTGCGGCCGGGCGGCGGAGTGCTCGCGTTACTTCCCCGCCTTGCGCCGCGCCATATACGCGAGATACGCGACGATCTGGTCGAGTTCGCGGTCGCTCAGCTGATCGGGCGGAAACGCGGGCATGCTACGGCCCGGCCAGTCGCGCACCGACGCCGGATTGCGGATGTAGCGGCGCAGCGCGGCGGGCTGGAAGTAGTCGACCGGGTTCATCGGCGTGTTCAGGTCGGGGCCGGCGCGGCTGCTGCCCGCGCCGTCGATGCGATGACACGCGAGACATTGCGTGACGAACAGGCGCTGGCCCGCGCGGGCCGGATCGTTCGCGGGCAACGCGGCATCGACGGCGAGCGACGGCCAGCGCGCGAGCGGCGACGATTCGATCGTGATGCGCACGATCTGGTACGGCCACTGCTCGCCGCGGATCGACGACGCGTCTTGCCCGAGCCAGACGAGATAGAACGGCCCCGCGCTGACCTGCTTGCCGGGCAGCTTCGGCCACGGATGGGCCGGATCCTCGATCGCGAGCCACGGGATCGCGCCGGCCGGCGCGCGGCGGCGCACCAGATCGAGCGGCAGTTGCGCGGCGAACCCGTCGGCCGCGCGCGTTTCGAGCACGCCGTCGGCCGGCAGCGGCGTGTCGCCGAGCAGCGCGGCGAACGGCACCGCGCGGAACGTCATCGGCCGGCCGTACGCGATGTCGCGCGGCACGTGGATATCGGTTGCATCCGTACGAGCGAGCAGCGTCTGGCGGGTGAGGGCGCGGGCCGTGCCGTCGGTGTCGAGTTCGAGCGTGGACTGGGCCGACGCGCGTTGCCCGAGCAGGCAAACCGTCAGCAGCACAAGCGAAAACCACTGGCGCTTCAGCATTCGTTCTCCGGGAAGGGGCGTTCCGGCGGCGGCAGGAGGCGGGACGCCGCGGCCGATAGAGGAATCGGGCGACAGTCTATCCGGTACGCGCGGCGCTGGCGAATTCGGCGCGGAAAGGCGCGGCGGCCATGCTCGGACAGGCCCGCGACAGCGCGCCCGACTACCGGGCGGCCGAATGGGCGAGGTGTCGTCGCAGCGCGGTTCGGACGGAGGGAGACGAAGGGCGCGGGCGACATGCGGTCTGCCCGCGTTGGCGACATTGCGTTACCGGGCCGCCGTCAGTGACTCGCACACGACACGTCGTTCTTCGGCATCGACGTGCGTTGCGCTGGTTCGAAATCGGCTTCGCGCATTCCCGACGGCGTCAGCGACACGAAATGCATCGCCGTGCCGCGCGCCGGGAAACCGGCGACGCCGGTCGCGCCCCACGGAATCGGCGAGCGCTGTACGCCGCTCACCGCAATGTTCGCCGGCGCAAGCGCGAGCGTCAGCAGCCGCCCGTCGCGGGTCGGCACATACGCGTGCGTGCCGGCGACGCCGATGTCCGATTCGCGCACCGACGCGGGCAGGCAATCGAGCGTCGCCGTGCGGCGGCCGTCCGGCGCGATCAGCATTGCGACGCCGCGATCGTCCGCTGTCGTCGTGACGACGATGAAACGGTCGATCTCCGGCACATAGGCGGCTGAATACACGTAGTACTGGATTGCGCCGTTCAGCGATCCGAGTTTTTCCAGCTTCTCGGTGACCGGATCGAACATCGCGTACTCGAGCGTCGCGTCCGTGCTGTCTTCGATGAACTTCTGCCACACGAGCAGCGCGTTGCGCGGCGAGCCCGCGATCACGGGCCACCACTCGCGGCGGCGCGGCGCGACCGCGACATGGTTCAGCACGCGCCCGGCCGCGTCGTAGGTTTTCAGGTAGACGCCGTTGCCGCTGCCGAGGTTGTCGACCCCGCCGCCGTTGACCCAGTCGGCCGAATAGAACACGACGAAACGGTCGCCGACCGTCGCAACATGCCCCGAATGGCCGCCCGATTCGACGTCGTTCGGGTAGGGCTTGATCGGCTTCAGGTCGCGGCGGTAGACGCCGTAGCGCTGGCTGACTTCCTGCGACGTGTTCCAGCCGTCCTCGAACGTGACGAAGATGTCGCCGTGCGCGTTCTGCGCGATCGATACGGGTTCCTGGGCCTCGGGGCGGCTGATGAACGTGCGGACGTGCAGCACGAGCGGCTTGTCGGGCAGCCATTCGCCGACGTACACGTCATGCGGCCAGTTGCCGTTGCGCAGCGCACCGCGCGGCGCGACGCCCGAGCTGCTGAAGAACACCCAGCGTTTGCCGTCGCCGGCGTCGGCCACGCCGATCCCGTGCATGAAGCGCCGCGGGTCGCCGGTGTCCTGCGGCGACGGGTCGCTCGACACGGTGACCGTATGCACGGCCGGCGCGCCGGCGAGGGCCGGCGGCGCCGCGGCGATGCCGCCCGCGCCGCAGAGGGCAGCCACGGCCAGCCGCGTGACCGCCTGTACCGGGCGCGTTCGCCGCATCATTCGACGGTCACCGATTTCGCGAGGTTGCGCGGCTTGTCGACGTCGGCGCCGCGCGCGCAGCCCACGTGATACGCGAGCAGTTGCAGCGGAATCACGTTGACGATCGGCGACAGCAGGTCGCCCGATTCGCGCACGCGGATCAGATGCGTGTCGCGGTCGGCGTCGATCTCGAGCTGATTGCCGGCCAGGACGTAAAGCCGCCCGCCGCGCGCACGCACTTCGGCCATGTTGGACTTCAGCTTCTGGAACAGCCGATCGTCCGGTGCGATCGTGACCACCGGCATCGCGCTCGTGACGAGCGCGAGCGGCCCGTGCTTCAGCTCGCCGGCCGCATAGCCTTCCGCATGGATGTACGACACTTCCTTGAGCTTCAGCGCGCCTTCCAGCGCGATCGGGAAATGGATGCCGCGCCCGAGGAACAACGCGTTCTCGGTGCGCGCGAACTTCGCGGCCCAGCCCATGATCTGCGTTTCCAGCGCGAGCGCGTGGCTGATGCGGTCGGGCAGCGCGCGCAACTGCTTCAGGTGTGTCGCGACTTGCGCGGCGTCGAGCCGGCCGCGCAGTTGCGCGAGCGTCAGCGTCAGCACGAACAGCGCGACGAGCTGCGTGGTGAACGCCTTGGTCGACGCGACGCCGAGCTCGGTACCGGCCCGCGTCAGGAACCGCAGCGGCGCGTTGCGCGCGATCGTGCTGGTCGCGACGTTGCAGATCGCCATCGACAGGTCCTGGCCCATCGCGCGCGCCTGCTCGATCGCGCCGATGGTGTCGGCCGTCTCACCCGACTGCGAGATGCCGACGACGAGCGTGCGCGGATCGGCCACCGTATCGCGGTAGCGGAATTCGCTGGCGATCTCGACCTGGGCCGGCACGCCCGCGATGCTTTCGAGCCAGTATTTCGCGGTCAGCCCCGCGTAGTAACTGGTGCCGCAGCCGAGCAGCAGCACGCTTCTCACCCGCGACAGCAGCGCGTGCGAGCTTTCCGTCGCGTCGAACAGCGCCGGCGAGATCGTGTCGATGCCGTCGAGCGTGCTGTCGATCGCCTTCGGCTGCTCGAAGATTTCCTTCTGCATGAAGTGCTGGTACGGGCCGAGCGCGGCATCGTCTGCGCGCGCCTTCACTTCGCACAACGGGCGCCGGGCTTCCTGGCCGCCCGCATCGACCACGGCGATGCGCTCCGGCGTGATCAGCGCGACGTCGCCGTCCTCCAGGTACACGAAGCGGTCGGTCAGGTCGCCGAGCGCCGCGCAGTCGGACGCGAGGTAGTTCTGCTCGGCGCCGATGCCGATCACGAGCGGCGAGCCGGCGCGCGCGGCGACGAGGCGCTGCGGTTCGCGCGCGCTGAGCACCGCGATCGCGTACGCGCCGTGCAGCCGTTTGACGGCGCGCACCACCGCGTCGAACAGGTCGTCGCGATAGAGGCTGTGGATCAGGTGCGCGATGACCTCGGTGTCGGTCTGCCCGCGAAACGTATAGCCGCGTTCGCGCAGCTCGGCGCGCAGCGTGTCGTGGTTCTCGATGATCCCGTTGTGCACGACCGCGATCGTGTCGCCCGACATGATCGGGTGCGCGTTCATTTCCGACGGCGCGCCGTGCGTCGCCCAGCGCGTATGCGCGATGCAGGTTTGCGCTTCGAGACCGAGCGTCAGCACGCGATCCTGCAGGTCCGTCACGCGTCGCAGCGTGCGTTCGCTGTGCAGGCGGCCGTCACCCTGCACGGCGATGCCGCACGAATCGTAGCCGCGATATTCGAGCCGGCTCAGCGCATTGACCAGTTGCGGCACCTGATTGTTCCGGCCGCTTGCTCCGACGATTCCGCACATGATTCACCTCGTCTCCAGGAAGTTGTCGGCTGACGCGCGACGCGCGGCAGCACGATGTCAGAAGCGGCGCCACGTCGCGCGGCCAGGCGTCGCGCGCGGCGCGGCACGTCTCCGGCGATTCATTCGCGGGGCTGCGGCCCGGCATGCGCGACCCATTCGATGCCCGAAATCGACCCGTTCGCATCGTGCGACGCGACGAGAATGCGCGTCGTGCGCCGCGCGCCGCGCCGGCGGGCGCTCACGAACGCGGTCGGCGGCACCGAGCGCACCTTCACGCTGGCCGAGCGCCGCAGCATCTTCGACACGCGCAACCGGTACGCGAGCGGATGCACGACGCGTCCCGCGATCAGCCACATGACGATCGTGCCGGCGATCAGCGCGATGCTCGTCACGTAGAACACGATCTGCTCGATCGGCATCTCGGCCTCGTTGAACGGCAACAGGTAGCGGTACGTGTAGATGCAGATCGATGCCCATACCCCCCCGACCAGCGCGGGCCGCACGAGGCGGAACCACGCGACGAGCACGGGCCCGACGATGCCGCCCCGTTCGGCGATCATGTCGCGCGGTGCGCGCAGGGAGAGATCAATAATCGGTGCGTTCTTCATGTTGAATGCCTCGGTCGGGACTGACCCAAACGGCGCGCTTGCCGCGGCCCCGCAATACGACGGCGGGCAGGGCGACGACGGTGGTGATCATGCTGATCAGCCAGAACGCGACGGGGTACCAGATGGTGTCAAGGAAGTACATCAGGAGTTTTTCGTCGTAACGACGATCGATCATGCTGCCGATGATCAGCTGCAGGATGCAGGTTGCGACCAGCAGCATCCCGTGCCAGTGCGGCACCACGGACACATGCCAGTTCGCCGGAAGCGGGTAGACGACGTCGATCAGCGCGAGCAGCAGGATGAACGACATCGAGTACGCCCACGCGATGCCGATCAGGTATTCGACGAACAGCGGCCACATCATCATCTGCGTCGGCCGCATCAGCGTGCCCGCGTACTTGAGCAGCACCTGGATGCCGCCCTTGGACCAGCGCAGCCGCTGCCGGTAGAGCCCCTTGATCGTCTCGGGCATCAGGATCCAGCTGAGCGCGTGCGGCTCGTACACGACGCGCCAGTCGCGGCACTGCAGCTTCCAGCTGATGTCGATATCCTCGGTCAGCATGTCCGAGCTCCAGTAGCCGACGTCGGCGAGCGCGGTCTTGCGGAACATCGTGATCACGCCCGACACCGTGAAGATGCGGCCGTACACCTGCTGCGTGCGCTTGATCAGCCCGACGATCGACGAGAATTCGCCGACCTGCATGCGGCCGAGCAGCGACGTGCGCGTGCGGATGCGCGGGTTGCCGGTCACCGCGCCGACGCCCGGGTCGGTCAGGAAGTGCTCGAGCATCCAGCCGATCGCATCGTGCGCGAGCAGCGCGTCGCCGTCGATGCACAGCAGGTATTCCGCGTTGGATACCGCGGCCGCGGTCGTGAGTCCGACCGCCTTGCCTTCGTTGCGCGCGTGATGGATCACGAGCAGCCGCGGGATCTCGACGGCCAGCTCGTTGAGGATTTCGCCGGTGCGATCCTTGCTGCCGTCGTTGACCGCGATGATGTCGTAGTTCGGATACTGCATCCCGTTCAGGTGGGCGATCACGCTGCGCGCGTTCGCGGCTTCGTTGAAGCAGGGCACGACGATCGAGATCTTCGGGATGCCGCTCGACGCGATCGTGCGCATCGACAGCTCGCGGCCCTCCTCGAGCAGGAAGTAATGCACGACACCGCCGATCATCCACAGATACGACATGAAGAACGGATAGTAGAAGACGAAATCCTGCAGGCGCTGGATCAGGCTGTGGGTGTTCATGGCGTCTTGGTTCCCGGCGATTGCTGCATCTGCATCAGCGCGTTGATCGAGGTGGGATCGAGGCGCGACTTCAGCGACATGACGTCGCGCATCGCGTTGAGCTCCGGCTGGCCGTTCAGGAAGTTGTCGGGGTAGTAGCCGAAATTCACGGCGCCCTCGCTGCGCAGCCGCCGCATCTGCGCGAGCAGCGTGCTGGCCGGCACCGCCTTGCGCGCGTGCCAGTCGTATGACTGCAGTTCGAACACCGTGCGCTGCAGCCCGCGCTGCTTCGTGCGCACCACCTTCACGAGCTGGTCCAGCCAGCCTTCCGGATCCTTCGCCTGCTCCATGTACGGCATCGCCATCAGCGCGACGTAGTCGTAGGCGGCGAGGAAATCGTCGTAGTTCTGCGCATACCACGCTTCCGATTCGGGCTTGAGCACCGGCATCGCGAAAATGTTGCGCGCGGTCAGCACGTCGCCGACGTTCTGGTGGGCCAGCACGATCTGCTCGAGCTGCCGGGTCATGTCGATCAGGTAGCGCGTCTTCTGGCGCGTCCAGCGCTTCATCAGGTCGGGGTTCTCGCGGATCTTGCCGACGTCGGCCGGCAGCCCCCATTGCGAATAGGTGCGCAGCGCATGCCGGCTCGCATCCTCGTAGTCGTCGAGCACGGCGTCGTCGCTGAACAGGATGCCGCTGAACGACGCGTGCTTGCTGAGATCCTCGTAGACCTGCTGGATCATCAGTCGCGCATCGGGATCGAACGGGCTCAGCCGGAACACCCGCGTGCCGTTCTCGCGGGCCGGCGCGCCGCCGTATGCGCTGACGGCCTCGAGCCCGCGCTGCTTGTCGGCCGGCGGCCGGAACGCGAGCACCGGCATCCACGCGTACACCTGCACGTTGGCGCGCGTATTGAGCTGCCACGCGGCACGCGAGAACAGGTCGGAACGCATCGGCAGGTGCCGGTTCGGGAAATACACCGCCTCGGCCACGCCCGTGCCCTTCGGGTCCGCATATGCCTGCAGGTACACCGATTTTGGCTGCATCCGGTAGATGCGCTCGATCAGCTTGCCGAGATTCGCTTCCTGCCGCGCGGGATCGGGATCGTAGACCTGGTCGAGATCGACCTGCACGGTGCGCTCGGGCGTGTCGACGTCGCCGCGATTGGACGCCGGCTCGCGCATCGAGCGCTCGAACCCGCCGATATCGACGTCGTACATCATCAGGATCCGTCTCAGCCGGTCGAGCGGCACGTCGGGCGTATTCGGGCCGGCATCGAGGCTGAACTGGATGTCCATGCCGAGCGACGTCGATATCTGGCGCACGGGCTGATTTTCCGCGCCGTATGGCCACACCATCGAGCGTGCGACGAGGCCGGTGCGT
This sequence comes from Burkholderia sp. BCC0397, assembly GCF_902832865.1. Lineage (NCBI taxonomy): Bacteria > Pseudomonadati > Pseudomonadota > Betaproteobacteria > Burkholderiales > Burkholderiaceae > Burkholderia > Burkholderia sp. BCC0397. The sequence continues at coordinate 770,791 of NZ_CADFDL010000001.1, forward strand.
TCGCGGATCTGCCGCACGCAAGTCTGCAGGTCGTCGTGCACGCGTGCGTGGAATTCGGCGTCGGTTTCATAGCGTTTCTGGTCTTGCAGGTAGAGATGCGACGTGGTCGCCGGCAATTCGTTGCCTTGCGGATTCGCGATCGCGCCGTGATGGAGGTTGTGGGTGTGGCAGCCGAGCTCGACGAATTCCGACTGCCCGAGCTTTTTCACCTCGTCCCACGACAGGAAGTAGTCGCGCGGCACCTGAACCTTGTCGCTGATGCGGATCGGCGTACCCGACGGTGTGTCGATCCACGCGGTGACGAGGCCCATCACGGCCGGATACTTGAAGCGCTCGAGCAGCGGCAGCACCTTCGTGTAATGGCTGCGGAAGCCGTCGTCGAACGTGAGCAGCACCGAGCGCGGCGGCAGCGGCTTGCCGCCGTGCCGCGACGCCTCGATCTGCTTGACCGTGATGGTGTGGTAGTTGTTGGTCTGCAGCCACGAGAAGATCGCGGTCAGTGTGCCGGTATCGACCGCGAACGGATCGATGATCGCCGTCGGCGACGAAAACGACGCCATCAGGTTGTCGCGCACGTCGTGCATGCAGATCACGCGAAACGTCTTGCCGTCGGCCGGATCGGACGGCGGCAGCAGGTCGATCATCCTGGCGTTGGTCACGCCCGGGAATAGCGAACAGGTGGCAAACGCACCGAGGCATCCGCACATGAAGGTCCGTCTGGATTGCATTGATCGATCTCCTTGCTAGAACGGCAGGTTGAGCGACAGGAAGCCGGTTTCGGAGCGCTCGCGCTGGCCGTCGTATGCGTGACTGCTGACCTCGACGCCGTAGCTCAGCGTGATGTCGTGCTTGAACGTCCACGCGTGCTCGAGGCGCGCGCTCCACAGCGGGCTGGTGCCGAAGCCGCGCTCGTTGTACACGCCGCCCGACACCGACACGCGCTGTTGCAGCCCCATGTCGCCCTTCTTCCACAGCGTCAGCTGGTGCATGACGGTCGCCGCGGCCGCGTAGTCGCGACCGGGGCTGAAGTAGGGCGCGTCCCGGCGCGTATTGCTGTCGGTACCGAGATTCAGCGATACGTTGACGAGCTGGTTCGCGGACGTGTACACGCGCTGCGTGGCGGTCGCCGCGATCTCCTGGTGCAGGTTCGAATCGCTGTAGCGGCTCACGCCGTAGCTCAGCTTGACTTGGCGCCGGTCGTTCTGGCGATACACGACCTCGACGTTCGCGGAGCGGCCCCAGATGTGCGCGGCATACGCTTTCCACGGCAGCGAGTTGTCGTTGGTGTCGAGCCCGGCGCTGACCGTCCAGTAGTCGTTCAGCGCGTACGCGATCGTCCCGCGGCCGCCGGTTCGGCCGTCGCCGCCCATCGAGCGCGTGACTTCGCCCAGCACGGTGAGCGGCCCGTGCCGGTAGTCGCCGCCGATGCCCGTGCGCGTGCGGCTGAGGTTGCCGTCGTCGGTCTGCGCGAAACCGTAGAACGTGTGCGAAAACACGCGCCAGTTGTCGCCGAACGGTTGCGAATACACATAGCTGTCCGACGTGAAGCTGTTGTTGGCCAGTGCGCTGTTGCCGTGCTCGAAGCTCAGGTCGGTCGTGAACACCGGGCTGCGGTACGCTTTGTAGTCGCGCTTGAAGCTGCGCACGGCGCCGCTGTCCGGGAACGTGTTGTCCAGCGTCTGGTCGACGGTCTTCGCGGTCGCGTAGTCGTCTGCCACGAGCGCTGCGCGGCCGAGGCCCGCGAGCATCTCGACGCTGTCCGGGTGGTCGGTCAGCGACGCGCGATACATCGAGATCGCCTGGCGCGGATGCGCCTGGCCCGACACCGCGTCGGCATGCGCGGCGCGGATCTCCGCGTTGAACGGCACCTGTTGCTCGAGCTGTTCGAGCGCGGCGATCCCTTCGTTGACGTGGCCCGTGAAGATCAGGTATTGCGCACGCAGCCGGTAGTAGCGCAGATAGTCGCTTTCTCCCGGACCGACGTTGGTCACTTGATTGGCCGGCGGCAGCGATTTCTCCATGTCGTCGAGCGCCTGCTTCGCTTGCGGCGCGCGTGCCTGGTCGACGTACGACCAGAACAGCCCTTCTTGCAGCTCGATCGGACGCGTGCGCGCGCCGTACTGGAAACCGCGGGTCGCGCGATCCGTCGGCGACGCGGTGGCCTGCTTCAGCGCGCGCGCGTACACGGCGTTCGCCTTGACCGGCTCGCTCAGGTACAGGTAGGCGTCGCCGACGGCCGCCAGCGCGTCGATCGAGATTTCCGCGTTGGGCGGAATCGTCTCGAACGTCGCGACGGCCGTTTTCATGTCGCCGCGTGCCGCGAGGGCGACTACCCGGTCGCCCGCGAGTGCGGTGCGGACCGGCGTGTACTCCGGCGTGGCCGGCATCCGCTTGTCGAGGTCGTCGGCCGCGTGCAGCGCGCTGTCGAGTCCGTCGAAGCGGTCCGAACTCGTCATCGAACGCGACTTGTCGCGTCCGCCGCGCACCTGCTGGCGAATCGACAGTTCTTCCAGTTGCGCGATGTCGACGGCGGAGAAGGCATCGGGCCGGGCTTTCGCTTCGTCGAGCGCCTTGACCGCGCCGCCGCTCGTCGCGAGGCCGAACACGTCGTTGCGCACCGTTGCGACGTCGGCGGTGCGGAGATTCGGCGCCTGCGCATTCGGCGCTTCGACGTCGGGCCCCTGCGAGCGTTGGGTCGACTCACCGGGGAGCTGCGCGCCGGGTGACTGTGAAGTCGGTTGCGGGGACGACGGCGGTTCGGCGCCGGGCGGCTGGGTCACGGGCGCGGGCGAATTCGGCATCGGCGTGCCGGATGCCTGCGCGGTGAGCGTCGGCGTCGTCGGCGGTGGAGCGGTCGCGGTTTGGGCGAGCGGCTGCGGTGCATCCGACGTCTGCGCGCGCGGCGCCGACGTATCCGGCGGCGCGGTGTCGAATGATGCCTGCGCGAGCAGCATCGGCGCATTCGACGTGTGCGCGACCGGCACCGCGGCGCCCGGCTGCGGCGCGTCGGGGTCCACCACGACCGTGGTCGGCATCGCCGGGTTCGATCCCTGCGCGATCTGCATCGACGCATCCGAGGCCTGCGCGATCGGCGTCGGCGCATGAGGGGGCTGCGTGCCCGAGCCCTGGGCGACCTGCGGCTCCACACCGCCCTCGGCTGCAAGGCACGGGCCGGACGCGACGAGCAGGCACAGCAGCGGCGCATGCAGGAGGGTCCGCCGGTTCGGCGGAACGACGGTGGTGCATTGTTGTTGACGATTGTTAGCCACGATGTCTCCTCACTTTGAAACGATCCCCCTCGGTTGCACGCCCGACGGCGCTCGTCGCCGGCCGTCGCGCCGCCGGGCTGCGAGGCCCGGCGGCATCCGACCGGTTTACAGGCGGTTGCGGATCGCTTGTCCAAGCAGTGCGCGCGATTCGCTGTTCTTCGGGTCGATGGCGAGTGCACGGCTCGCGTTTTGTTCTACACAGCTCCATTCGTCGATCTGGGCGCACCAGCGCGCCTTGGCCAGCGCGCGGGCGCCTTCCAGCTCATCGTGCGTGACGCTGGTGGTCTCCATGTGCGGCGTGCCGGCGATGTACGACTGCGGTTGCTGTTTCGGCACGGGGTCGGGGTGTTTTCTCATGCGCGCCAGCGCCTGCGAACGTGACGTCCGGTGCGCATCGCCGGGGCGCGTCGTGCGACTGCCGGTCGACGCGGCGTGCGGGTCGGCCGCGAGCTTCGTCGCCGGTACATGCGCGCGGCGCGTGGGTTTCGTGTCGGAACGGGCCGCCGTTTGCGGCGGCGCGGCCGGTTCGGCCGCGGCCGACGGGGCGGGCGTCGCCGATGCAGACGGCGGAACCGGCCCGGCCTGCGCGACCGTCGACGTCGAGCCGGTGCGCGCCGCTGTGCCGGACGCGCCGCCCGACGCCGCCACGATGAGCTCGCGGTACTTGCCGACGGCGTTTCCGATCACGCCGGCGATATCGTGCGTCACGCTCGCATGGCCGACCCTCGCGTCTCGCTCGACATACGCGAAAGCGCCGAAGATCGCGGCAAACGCGGCGATGCTGAGCGCCGCATTCTTTCCCGGACCCCACGAGGGTTTCGGCTGACGGGCGGGCGATTCATCCGGTCGTTCTGCACGGGGCATTCAAGTCTCCTAGATTCGATTTGTCGTTCTACCAATGACGCGATCCGAGCGGGACGGCGCGATGTTCACCATCGCAACTGCGTCGTGAGCGTGCCCGTCTCCACGATCGCGAACTGGGTTGCTCCCTGATAGGTTCCTTCGACCCGATAGCTCGCATCCGGCACGCTGAACAGGCAGCGCGATCCCGATGCGTTGAATTCGACGAGCACGCGCCCGTGCCGGCGCAGGCGCACCTGCACGTTGGAGAGCGGCTGCCCGGTGTTCCCCGACACGAAAGACACGCCCAGGTTGTACGGGCGGCCGTCAGGGGGAAGCGGCGCGGTACCGTCGATCCGCGCATCGCCGCAGATATACGAAATCACGTACCGGTTTGATCCCGGACCGGACGCCGGCGACGAGGCCGCCGGTATCTGGGCCATGGCGTTCATGCAGAGCGTGGAGAGCACGACGCCCAGGAAAGGGCGGGCATGCTGTCGAAGCGAGGGTGACATTGCAATCTCCCATTCGGAATCGATGACGCGCATCGACTTCGAGTCGAATTTGCCAACGTTCTTTTTGCGACACGCTATTGATACACGATGGCTTTTAAACCAACAACTGCGTGTGGCCCGAATGGGACGAGGGTGAAAGATCCTATCTAAATAAGATAAGTGCAGATTGGTGAGGATTTCTTAATGCTGAATAAAGGCGATATTGCCGAACATGAAAATTGCTCGTCGGTAGCGATGATCGAGCACGCTTTGAATCACGTCGGAGGTATCGACGTTCGTGCCGAAAAATAACGACCGATAAAAGAAACTATTGCGGCTGTGATCGAGGCGAATCGATCAAAATCGGGATACAGATCGCACATCATGAAATGAGGGTGCGACATTTTTGGTCATTCCGACAGTTGCAGGTAAATCGAAACTTGTGTAACAAGGTATTTCTGCCCGGAAAATCGAGCTGAATATTCTTACTTAATACGGAAAACAGTAAAAAATACGACATGAATCGCAAACGTTTGCGTTTTTATCGAGATCGATTACAGTCGGTGAGGGATTTTACGAAGTCGCACGGGGATTATCGATTGCCATCGAAAGAACGCGCATGCGCGCCGTGGATGCCCACGGCGCGAACGCTTCGTCAGCGGCTGCCGCCCGCGCTTCGCCGCGCGCTGCGCATCGCCGGCGCGGCCGCCTCTTCAGTGCCGATCGCCGTGCGCGGCCGGTTCATGATGTAGGCCCACAGCTGCTCGGCCGCGAGCCCGCGCTTGCGCGCCGATCGATACAGGCGGATTTCGAGTTCGGTGATCCAGTCGCCGGTGCCCGCGCACACGAGCGTGCCGTCCGCGAGCTCCTTCGCGACGCAGCTTTCCGGCAGCCAGCCGATGCCGTGCCCGGCCACGACCATGCCTTTCAGCGCTTCGGACATGTGCGTCTCGAAACACCGGTGCAGCACATACGGCTCGGTCGCATTCAGCAGCAGCATCTCGACGATGTTGCCGAGAAAGGCGCCCGACGAATACGCGAGCAGCGGCAGCGGCGCATCGGGCGTGCCGGGCAGCTGGAACACCGGCTTGCCGCGCGCGTCGGGCGACGACACGGGCAGGATTCGCTCGACGCCGAGGCTGACGAACGGGAAGTGGTTCGGGTCGAGCACGATCGGCAATTGCGGATGGTGATAGCCGAGCAGCAGGTCGCATTCGCCTTCGACCAGCTGTTGCACGCCTTCCGGCACGTTCACAGCATTGACGCGCGCGGTCACGTGGCCGACCTCGCTGTTGAGCTGCTTGAGCCATTCGGGAAACAGCGTGAACACGAGCGTATGCGCGACGGCGAAGCGCACGACCTGGTCGCTCGCCGCGAACTGGTCATAGCCGTTCACGAGATTGCGCGCCGCATACATGCTGCGCAGGATGTCCGCGGCGAGCCCGCGGAACATCTGGCCGGCGGGCGTCAGCGCGATCGGATTGATGCTCCGGTCCACCAGCTTCGCGTCCATCCAGGTTTCGAGGGCGGCGATTCGTCTGCTGAACGCCGACTGCGTCAGGTGCCGGTGACGCGCGGCCCGGGAAAAGCTCTTGGTATCCGCAAGGCTCAGGAAATCTTCCAGCCACTTTGCTTCCATTTCGATCTTCGCTTTTTATAGTCGGGCGCCTGAAAGGCGGCGCCGTCTGCTGCACCAACGTTCTAGCGTACCGCGCATCACGCTGGTCGGGCTGATGTTTTTTTTCGATCGGTGTCAGTCGAAATATGCATGGGCATTGTCGGCGGGATTACGGCTGCATAGCGTTGAGGGGCCGGACCGGTTAACCGGACAGTTCACCGCGTCGGACTGTCCCGGCCGCCCGGACGGCACTTCCCCCAGGGCGGGCTGCGCCGTGTGCGTGCCGGCCCGCCCGTTCATGGTCGTTCCGAGGGCCGGGCTCGCCGCTTTTGGTGCAGTGCAGATTGCATATTCGTGACACGCGGGAGAACTATGTTCGTTGGACGCGGCGCAGCATCGGCCGTGCGCGCTCGCGGCGCACCGCAAGCGCCCGTCGCGTCGGGTGTTGCACCGTTGTGGTGCGTAATGCCGCGCAGGCGTGCCTGGGCGGCGCAAAACAGGGGGATATCGAAGGGATCAAGCAAGGCACGTTCCTTGCAAAGCATTCATTACGCCGGTCCGGCATGCGCAATGCCGGGGAAAACGATCGATGGAGAAAAGATCGATGAAGCCATTCGATGAAATGCTGCAATCCGGCGACATGGTAAGGGCGCCTTACGCGCGCCTGAAGCAATGGCTCGACACGCAGAATCCTGCGAGCCTCGCCCAGAAGGCCCACGACGCGGAAGGCGTGTTCCGCAGGACGGGCATCACGTTCGCCGTCTATGGCGACGCGGAGGCCGCCGAGCGGCTGATTCCGTTCGATATCGTCCCGCGCATCATCTCGGGGGCGGAATGGAGCCGGCTGTCGCTCGGCATCGAGCAGCGCGTGATGGCGCTGAACGCGTTCCTCGACGACATCTACCACCGCCAGGAAATCGTGCGCGCGGGCATCGTGCCGAAGCACCTGATCGCGCACAACGAAGCGTTCGTTCCGGAGATGATCGATTTCCGGCCGCCCGGGAACGTTTACACGCACATCATCGGCGTCGACATCGTGCGCACGGCCGAAAACGCGTTCTACGTGCTGGAGGACAACGCGCGCACGCCGTCCGGCGTGTCGTACATGCTGGAAAACCGCGAGACGATGATGCAGCTCTTCCCGGAGCTGTTCCAGCAGGTGAAGGTGCGCCCGGTCGAGACCTATCCGCAGATGCTGCGCCAGTCGCTCGCGGCCGTGTGCCCGCCGGGCGGCAATGCCGACAACCCGACCATCGCGGTGCTGACGCCCGGCATCCACAATTCCGCGTACTACGAGCATTCGTTCCTCGCCGACCAGATGGGCGTGCATCTCGTCGAGGGCAGCGACCTGCAGGTGGTCGACGGGCGCGTCGCGATGCGCACGACCGAGGGGTTCCGCCAGATCGACGTGCTGTACCGCCGCGTCGACGACGCGTTCCTCGATCCGCTCACGTTTCGCCCGGATTCGGTGCTCGGCGTGGCAGGCATCATGGACGTGTACCGTGCGGGCAACATCACGATCGCGAACGCGCCCGGCACCGGCATCGCCGACGACAAGGCGATCTACTCGTACATGCCGGAGATCGTCGAGTTCTACACGGGCCGCAAGGCGCTGCTGGAGAACGTGCCGACCTGGCGCTGCGGCGAGGCCGACAGCCTGAAGTACGTGCTCGAGCATCTCGACGAACTGGTCGTGAAGGAGGTGCACGGCTCGGGCGGCTACGGGATGCTGGTCGGGCCGTGCGCGTCGAAGGCCGAACTCGAGGCGTTTTCCGCGAAGTTGCGCGCACGTCCCGCGAACTACATCGCGCAACCGACGCTCGCGCTGTCCACGACGCCGATCCTGACCGACGCCGGCCTTGCGCCGCGCCACGTCGACCTGCGGCCGTTCGTGCTGGTGTCGGACCGCATCCGCATCACGCCGGGCGGGCTCACGCGCGTCGCGCTGCAGGAAGGATCGCTCGTCGTCAACTCGAGCCAGGGCGGCGGCACCAAGGACACCTGGGTGCTGGCCGACTGAGCCGGGCACGACCGCGCGCGCCGCAACCGGCGCGCGAACCGAACGAAGACGGAGTGGACACGAGATGCTTCTGGGACGTACTGCAAGCGGTCTCTACTGGATGTACCGCTATATCGAGCGCGCGGAGAATATCGCGCGCATCGTCGATGCCGGGCTGCGGATGGCGCTCACGCGCACGGCCGACGCGCCGGCCGAATGGTCGTCGGTGCTCGTCAGCTCGGGCGCGGACGACGGCTACCGGCAGAAATACGACGCGTATGCGGCCGATACCGTGACCGACTACCTGCTGCGCGACCGCGACAACCCGTCGAGCGTGCTGTCGTGCATCGAGGCCGCGCGCTCGAACGCGCGGATGGTGCGCACGGCGCTGACGCGCGAGGCGTGGGAAAGCGTGAACGGCGCGTGGCTCGCGCTGCGCCGCGCGCTGGCGCAGCCGGTGCCGGAAAGCGAGCTGCCGGCCGTGCTCGACGAAGTGAAGCGCGAAACCGCGCTGATCCTCGGCAGCTTCTACAGCACGATGCTGCGCAACGAGATCTTCGATTTCGCGCAGATCGGCGCATTCATCGAACGCGCGGACAACACCGCGCGGATCATCGACGTGAAGTACCACCTGCTGCTGCCGTCGGTGTCGCACGTCGGCACGATCCTCGACAACTACCAATGGGAGACGATCCTGCGCTGCGTGGCCGCGCACCGTTCGTATCGCTGGGTGTACGACGTGCAGTACAAGCCGCTAAACATCGCCGACTACCTGATCCTGAACGGCCGGATGCCGCGTTCGCTGCGCTATTGCTACGGACGCGTCGTGTCGAGCCTGAACCTGCTCGCGAAGGATTACGGCGTGACACACCCGTGTCACGACACGGCTACGAAGATCCTGCAAATGCTGTCCGATACCTCGGTCGAGCGGATCTTCAAGAGCGGCCTGCACGAGTTCCTGACCGACTTCATCGGCCGCAACAACAGCCTCGGGATCGAAATCGCCCAGGCTTACAACTTCGACTGAGACTTGCCATGCGACTCGCCATTCGACACATTTCGCGTTACCAGTTCGACGATCAGGCCACCCACGCACTGCAACGGTTGCGGCTGCGCCCGCAGTCGGGCCCCGGGCAGACGGTGCGCGCGTGGCAGGTCACGATCGACGGCGTCGAGCCGACGCTGTCCTACGCCGACGGGCTCGGCAACCGGATCGACCTCGTGCGTCACGATCGCGGCGCGAAGGCCGAGATCGTCGTCGTGGCGGCCGGCGTCGTCGAGACGCAGGACCGCTCGGGTATCATCGGGAATCCTGAAGGCTATGCGCCGCCGTGGATCTTCGAGCGCGAGACTGCGCTCACGAAGGCCGGCGACACCGTGCGCGAGCTTGCGCAGGCGCTGCCGATCGAGCCGCACGGCCTCGACGCATTGCACTGGCTGATGACGGAAGTGCATGGCCGTATCGCATACGCGCCGAACCTGGCCGCCGACGCAGCCGTCGATGCGGAAACCGCGCTGCAAAGCGGCGAGGGCACGAGCCGCGACCATGCACACGCGTTCATCGCGGCCGCACGCGTGCTGAAGATCCCCGCGCGCTACATCTCGGGCTACGTGCTGGCCGACAGCGCGATGCAGCGCATCGCCGATGCGAAACAGCATGGGGGCGACGTCGAGGACGAGGAAGCGCTCGCGCTGCAGAGCGGCGACGGCATGCAGCAGGCGCTCGGCGCGTCGCATGCCGCGCAATCGCAATCGCAGGGGCAGTCGCAGTCGCAGGGGCAGCTACAGGCGGCGCTCGGTGGGCAGCCGCAAGCCGTCGCGCTGATGCAGCAGCCGGCCGGCCATGCATGGGCCGAGGCCTATGTCGAAGGGCTCGGCTGGGTCGGCTTCGACCCGTTCATGAACCGTTGTCCGGACGAACGCTACGTGCGCATCGCGGTCGGCCTCGACCATCGCGACGCGCAGCCGGTGACGGGGCTCGGCGCGACGGCCGTCGGCGTCGAGATCAGCGTCGTGCAGACGCCGGAACTCGTCTGACCCGCGGCGCGTTTTCGCCGAATCCGCCATGCCGGGCCGCCGCGTCGAAAGCGACGCGGCGTGCGCGGCCGGCCCAACCCGACTCGAGCTCCCATGTCCATCCACGTCGCGCTGCATCACACCACCCGCTATCGCTACGACCGGCTCGTCAACCTCGGCCCGCAGGTCGTGCGGCTGCGGCCCGCGCCGCATTGCCGGACGCCGATTCTCGCGTATTCGATGACGGTCGAGCCCGCGCAGCACTTCATCAACTGGCAGCAGGATCCGTTCTCGAACTATCTCGCGCGGCTCGTGTTTCCGGAGCGGACCGAGCACTTCGACATCACGATCGATCTCGTCGCCGAGATGTCGGTGTACAACCCGTTCGACTTCTTCCTCGAAGCGAGCGCGGAGCAATACCCGTTCAGCTATGACGACGCGCTGAAGATCGAGCTCGCGCCGTATCTCGCGTGCGATCCGCAGACGAGCGCCGCGCCGCTGTTTCGCGCGTATCTCGACGGCGTCGACCGCACGCCGGCCGGCACCACGAACTTTCTCGTCGCGCTGAACCAGCAGCTTCAGCGCGACATCGGCTATCTCGTGCGGATGGAGCCCGGCGTGCAGACGCCCGTGCAGACGCTCGAACTCGCGTCCGGCTCGTGCCGCGACAGCGCGTGGCTGCTCGTGCAGCTGTGCCGCCATCTCGGCATCGCCGCGCGCTTCGTGTCGGGCTATCTGATCCAGCTCACCCCCGACGTGAAATCGCTCGACGGCCCGAGCGGCACGTCGGTCGATTTCACCGACCTGCACGCGTGGTGCGAGGTCTATCTGCCGGGCGCCGGCTGGATCGGCTTCGATCCGACGTCGGGCCTGCTCGCCGGCGAAGGGCATATTCCGCTCGCGTGCACGCCGCAGCCGACGAGCGCCGCGCCGGTGGAAGGGCTGATCGACGAGTGCGAGGTGTCGTTCGAGCACGAGATGAGCGTGACGCGCGTGTACGAGTCGCCGCGCGTGACGAAGCCGTATACGGAATCGCAGTGGGATGCCGTGCTCGCGCTCGGCACGCAGGTCGACGGCGCGCTGGCCGCCGGCGACGTACGGCTCACGCAGGGCGGCGAGCCGACCTTCGTGTCGATCGACGATCGCGACGGCGCCGAGTGGAACACCGATGCGCTCGGCCCGACCAAGCGCGGCTACGCGACCGAACTCGTGCAGCGGCTGCGCGCCGAATACGGCGACGGCGGCTTCCTGCATTTCGGGCAGGGCAAGTGGTACCCGGGCGAGCAATTGCCGCGCTGGGCGCTGTCGATCTTCTGGCGCGCGGACGGCCAGCCCGTGTGGCACGATCCGTCGCTGTTCGCCGACGAGCGCGAGCCGTCCTCGTATACCACCGACGACGCGAAGCGCTTCATCGATGCGCTCGCCGCACGGCTGAACCTGACCGGCGAATTCATCGAGCCCGGCTACGAGGACGTCTGGTACTACCTGTGGCGCGAGCGCCGGCTGCCCGTCAACGTCGATCCGTTCGACGCGCGCCTCGACGACGAGCTCGAGCGCGCGCGGCTGCGCAAGGTATTCGAGCAGCAGCTCGACAGCGTGGTCGGCTACGTGCTGCCGCTCAAGCGCACGGAGGACGAGCCGGATCGGTCGGGCAGCGATCGGCCGGGCCTCGACGGGCCGCGCTGGCAGACGGGCCCGTGGTTCTTCCGCGACGAGCGGATGTATCTCGTGCCGGGCGATTCGCCGATGGGCTATCGGCTGCCGCTCGATTCGCTGCCGTGGGCGGCCCGCGCCGACCATCCGTACCTCGTCGAGCGCGATCCGTTCGCGCCGCGCGACGTCTTGCCGGACGCCGCCGCCATTCGCGCCCGCTACGCGGGCCCGGCCGACGCGCCGCGCTACCTGGCCGGCGTGCATCGCGAAGCGTCCGCGCAGACCGTGATGCAGTGGCGCGGCGATGGCACGGCCGCGAGCGGCCGACCGGGCGCCGCGGACCCGCATCGCCGGCCCGAGCGCTTCGAATCGGCCGCGTGGATCACGCGCACCGCGCTGTGCGTCGAAGTGCGCAACGGCATCCTGTACCTGTTCATGCCGCCGCTCGCCGCGCTCGAGGATTATCTCGAGCTGGTCGGCGCGATCGAGCTGACCGCGCACGCACTCGGCGTGAAGCTCGTGCTCGAAGGCTATCCGCCGCCGCGCGACGCGCGGCTGAAGCTGCTGCAGGTGACGCCCGATCCCGGCGTGATCGAGGTGAACATCCATCCGGCCGCGAGCTTCGACGAACTCGTCGACCACACCGAATTCCTGTACGACGCCGCGTGGCAATCGCGGCTGTGCAGCGAGAAGTTCATGGTCGACGGGCGGCACGTCGGCACCGGCGGCGGCAACCACTTCGTGCTCGGCGGCGCGACGCCGGCCGACAGCCCGTTCCTGCGCCGCCCCGATCTGCTCGCGAGCCTGATCGCGTACTGGCACAACCATCCGTCGCTGTCGTACCTGTTCTCGGGGCTGTTCATCGGGCCGACGAGCCAGGCGCCGCGTGTCGACGAGGCGCGCAACGACCAGCTCTACGAGCTCGACATCGCGTTCGCGGAGATCCAGCGCAACAAGCTGCTGTTCGGGCAGGACATGCCGCCGTGGCTCGTCGACCGCGTGCTGCGCAACCTGCTGATCGACGTGACGGGCAACACGCACCGCAGCGAGTTCTGCATCGACAAGCTGTATTCGCCCGATTCGTCCACCGGCCGGCTCGGCCTGCTCGAACTGCGCGCGTTCGAGATGCCGCCGCATGCGCGGATGAGCATCGTGCAGCAACTGCTGCTGCGCGCGCTGGTCGCGCGCTTCTGGGCCGCGCCGTACACGACGCCGCTCACGCGCTGGGGCACCGCGCTGCACGACCGGTTCATGCTGCCGGAATTTCTTCAGATGGATTTCGACGACGTGCTGGCCGAGCTGCGCGACGCCGGTTTCGCGTTCGATCCGGCGTGGTTCGCGCCGCACTTCGAATTCCGTTTTCCGCTGTTCGGGCAGATCGCGGTGAACGGGATGCAGTTGTCGCTGCGCGGCGCGCTGGAGCCGTGGCACGTGATGGGCGAGGAGGGCGCGCCCGGCGGCACGGTGCGCTACGTCGATTCGTCGGTCGAACGGCTCGAAGTGCGTGTGACGGGGCTGAACGACAACCGGCACGTCGTGACCGTCAACGGCCGCGCGCTGCCGCTGCAGCCGACCGGCACCGTCGGCGAATACGTCGCGGGCGTGCGCTACAAGGCGTGGGCGCCGCCGTCGGCGCTGCATCCGACCATCGGCGTGCATGCGCCGCTCACGTTCGACATCGTCGATACGTGGCTGCAACGCTCGCTCGGCGGCTGCCGGTATCACGTCGCGCATCCGGGCGGGCGCAGCTACGCGACGTTCCCGGTCAATGCGTACGAAGCCGAGAGCCGCCGGCTCGCGCGCTTCGTCGAGATCGGGCACACGCCGGGGCGGATGGATATCGCGGCTGCCGCGCCGAGCCGCGAATTCCCGTTCACGCTCGACTTGCGGCGGCCGTGACCGATCGATGACAGGGAGGACGACGATGCGCGGTTCGCGACCTCCCGGCGGCCGCGCCGGAATGCTAGGATGCGGGCAGATTGCGGCCGCGCGCCGTGGTAGCGCACCGCCGGTGCGGCGGCGCGCATGCGCGGTTGCACCCTGACGACGGAACGACATCGTGCCGCCCATTGACATTGATCATCTCGCCGCCCTCGACGCGATGCCCACGCTTTTCGATTCCGGCGCCCAGCCGGACGCCGCCGAACTGGCCGCCGCGCTCGCGGCACCGGCGGCCGCCGGCCGCTACGACGAACTGCGCGGCAGCGTGGCCGGGCTGAACGCGCCTGCGCTTGCGCCCGCATGGCGCAGCTTCTTCACGTCGATCGGCAGCGACGGCGTGGCCGACCTCGACCGCCGTGCCGACGCGCTGCACCGGCGCATGCGCGAGAACGGCCTGTTCTACCAGTTGCACGAGCAGCGCGCCGGCGACGGCGCGGTCGGCCCGTGGTCGCTCGACCTGCTGCCGCTGATCGTCACGCCCGAAGACTGGGTCGCGATCGAGCGCGGCGTGCTGCAGCGCGTGCGGCTGCTGAACGCGACGCTGGCCGACCTGTACGGGCCGCAGACGATCCTGCAGCGCGGGCTGCTGCCGCCCGCGCTCGTCACCGGCCACCCGGGCTACCTGCGTGCGATGCGCGGCGCACACGTGCCGGGCGATACGTGGCTGCACGTCGTCGCGTTCGATCTCGCGCGCGGCCCGGACGGCCAGTGGCGGATCGTCGCTCAGCACACGCAGGGCCCGGCCGGCCTCGGCTATCTGCTCGAGAACCGGCTGATCGTGTCGCGGCTCTTTCCGCGCGGGTTTCGCGGGCTGCGCGTGCAGCGGCTTGCGTCTGCGTACCGTGCGCTGCTGCAAAGCATGCAGTCGCTCAGCCCTGCCGCGAAGAATTCGCGGATCGTGCTGCTGACGCCGGGGCCGCACAGCGCGACCTATTTCGAGCATGCGTATCTCGCGCGCTATCTCGGCCTCACGCTCGTCGAAGGCGGCGACCTGACCGCGCGCGACAGCCGCGTGTTCCTGAAGACGCTGAGCGGACTCGAACCGGTGCACGGCATCCTGCGGCGCGTCGACGATGCGTGGCTCGATCCGCTCGAACTGCGGCCCGATTCGATGCTCGGCGTGCCGGGGCTGTTGCAGGCCGTGCGCGCAGGCAACGTGCTGCTCGCGAACGCGCCGGGCTCGGGCTTCCTCGAATCGCCGGCGATGCTCGGCTTCATGCCGCGTCTCGCGGAAGGCCTGCTCGGCGAAACGCTGACGCTGCCGGCCGTGCATTCGTGGTGGTGCGGCGAGGCGGCCGCGTGCGAGGACGCGCTGCCGCAGCTCGCGCGCGGCATCATCAAGGCATCCTATCCGCCCGACGTGCAGGAAGGCGGTGCATTCGAACCGGTAATCGGCGCGCGGCTCACGCAGGCGCAACTGGCGGAATGGCGCGCGCGGATTCTCGCGCAGCCCGAACATTACACGGTGCAGGCGGATCTGCCGCTGTCGCAGGCGCCGACCTGGCCGCGACCCGACGCGCCCGACGGCAACGACAGCGCGCGCATCGTGCCGAAGCCGCTGCTGCTGCGCGTGTTCGCGCTCGCAGACGGCGCGCAGCGCTGGCGGCTCCTGCCGGGCGGGCTGTCGCGGGTCGGCACGCGCGACACGCTGTTCAACGCGCCGATGCCGCGCGGCGGCAGCACCGTCGATACGTGGGTGATGACCGAGGGCATCGTCGATTCGACGACGCTGCTGCAGACGCACCTTGGCCCCGACGACCTCGTCGAACGGCCGCGCGCCATCGCGAGCCGCGCGGCCGAGAACCTGTTCTGGCTCGGCCGCTACACCGAGCGCGCGACCAACCTGATGCGCCTGGCGCGTGCCGCGCTCGAACGGCTGCGCGGCGAAGACGACGTCGACAGCCCCGCGCATCTGGAACTGATCGACACGCTGTGCCGCGACACCGGGCTGATCGCGGCCGATGCGCCGCACGCCGTCGATGCGCCGCGCGCGTTCCAGCATGAGCTGGCGACGTCGCTGACGCGCGGCGCCGACCGCACGTCGGGGATCGCGTCGTGCCTGTTCGGCATGCGCGGCGCGGCTGCCGCGATCCGCGAACGGCTGTCGAGCGATCAGTGGCGGCTGATCGACGACGCGACGCAACTGTTCGCGGACAGCGCAGGGCAGCCGGAAGCGGAGGAGCAGATCGGCAACGAGGCGCTGCAATTGCTGGAACGCGTCGGCCTGCTGCTCGGCGCGATCACCGGCGCGCAGACCGACAACATGACGCGCGACGACGGCTGGCGCTTGCTGTCGATCGGCCGGCAGATCGACCGGCTCGACTTCCTGTGCAGCGTGCTGAAGTTCGCGTTCGACGAAGGCGCCGTGCATCGGCAGGACGGCTTCGAACTCGTGCTGGAACTGTTCGACAGCACGATCACGTTCCGCTCGCGGTTCCAGCGCGGCTTCGACGTCGCGCCGCTGCTGTCGCTCGTCGTGCTCGATACCGACAACCCGCGCTCGCTCGGCTGGGTCGTGCAGGCGCTGCGCGGCCGGCTGACGAAGGTCGAGCACGGCGAAGGCTATGCGCTGTCCGAGCTGGCCGAGACGGTTCCGGACATCCCCGCGTGGTCGCTGCACGAGCTGTGCGAGACCGCCGAAGGCGGTCGGCACGACAAGCTGCTCGCCGCGCTCGACACGACGGTGAAGGCGGTCTGGGAGCTGTCGAACCGGATCGGCGAGCGCTACTTCAGCCACGTGCGCGAGGCGGGCAGGACGCTATGGTGACGAAAGGCGTGCCGAAAACACCGGCCGGTGACGGAGACGCACGGCAGGCACCGGCCTTGGCTGCGGTTCCAGCTCCAGCTCCAGCTCCAGCTCCAGCCCAGGCCCAGAGCCAAGGCCAAGGCCAAGGCCAAGGGCAAGGGCAGGGTCAGGGCCAGGCCGCAACGGACGCACCGGCCGCCGTCGCGCCGGGCCGGTTGCTGCGCGTCACGCACGACACCGAATACCGTTACGCGGCGCGCGTCGAATCCGCGCAGCACCAGGCACGCCTGCAACCGCTCGCGACGCCGCGCCAGCAGGTGCTGTCGTTCTCGCTCGACATCGAGCCTGCACCGGAATCGGTCTGCACGGAGATCGACGCGTTCGGCAATGCGCGCGCGTCGTTCGCGCTGAACCTGCCGCACGACACGCTGCTGGTGCGCAGCCGCAGCACCGTGCGCGTGACGCCGCCCGTGTGGTCGCTCGGCGCGCGCGGCGAGCCGCCGCCTGCGATCGCGGACCCGGACGCCGCGCATGCCACCGCATGGGAGGCCGTGCGCGACCGCTTGCGGTTCCACGCGGGGCAGCCTTACGACCCGGCGAGCGAGTTCGTGTTCGCGTCGCCGCACGTGGCGTGCGACCCCGAACTCGCCGCGTACGCGGCCGCGAGCTTCACGCCGCAACGGCCGCTCGTGCAGGCGGCGTGGGACCTGATGCGGCGCGTGCATGCCGATTTCGCGTACACGCCGAACAGCACCGACATCACGACGTCGGCGCTCGACGCGCTGCGATTGCGCAAGGGCGTCTGCCAGGATTTCGCGCACGTGATGATCGGCGCGTTGCGCTCGCTCGGGCTGGCCGCGCGTTACATCAGCGGCTACCTGCTCACGCAGCCGCCGCCCGGCCAGCCGCGGCTGATCGGCGCCGATGCATCGCATGCGTGGGTCGAGGTGTACGACCCGGCGTGGCCCGAGGATGGTGGCTGGCTGCAACTCGATCCGACCAACGATCGTGCGCCGGGCGACGACTACGTGATGCTGTCGGTCGGCCGCGACTACGCGGATGTGACGCCGCTGCGTGGCGTGATCCGCGGCGGCGGGGCGGATCAGGAGCTGAAGGTCGGCGTGACGGTCGAGCCGCTCGATGCGGCTTGAGGGGCGCGCCGGGCGGGGCTCACGCGCTTTAAGTCTTCGTTAATTCTGCACGCCTAGCATGGTGATGCCGGCGAACGGTTCGGACTCCGGCCCGACGGGCCGGCGGCACGCGCGGGTGCGTCGACGTCACGGCGCCGCGCCGCCGCGCAGCGCCATTTCCATGCAACGGCGGCAGACCATGATCAAGCACTTCGACTACACGCTCGGCAGCGAGACGATCGAGCTTTGTGCGAGCTTCGGCGCGGGCCCGGCGTTTCGCCGCGTGCTCGTGAGCCGCGCGGATTCGATGGAAACGCTGGTGGTGCTCGACGCGCGCGGGTTGTCGGGCTTGCTGAAGGTGGCGACCGAAGAGCCGGAAGGGCTGCTCGACGACGCGATCCGCAAGGTCGGCGACGAACAGCTCGTCGAGCGGGCAATCAGCGGCCGGACGATCGTCGAAGCCGCGCTTTGAGCGGTGCGGCGTGTGCGCGGCGATGATGCATGGCCGCACGCGCCGCGTTGCGCTGCATGGCGTTGATCACACTGCAAACCGGTCCGTCGCCGCGACCAGCGCTTCCAGAATCCCCGGTTCGTTGTACGCGTGCCCGGCGCCGGGCACGATTTCGAACGTCGCGTCCGGCCACGCCTTCGACAACTCCCATGCGGTACGTGCAGGCGTCGCGACATCGTAGCGGCCCTGCACGATCACGCCCGGAATACCGGCGAGCCGATGCGCGTCGCGCAGCAACTGGCCTTCCTCGACGAAGCCCTTGTTCACGAAGTAGTGGTTTTCGATCCGCGCGAACGCGAGCGCGTAGTGGCCGTCCGCGAAGTGCGCGGCGAGCGCGGGATCGGGCAGCAGCGTGATCGTGCGGCCTTCCCAGATGCTCCACGCACGCGCGGCTTCGAGCTTCGCGGTTTCGTCGTCGCCGGTCAGCCGACGATGGTAGGCGGCCATCAGGTCGCCGCGCTCCGCTTCCGGAATCGGTGCGAGGAAGTTCTCCCACAGATCGGGGAACAGCCACGACGCGCCTTCCTGGTAGTACCACAGCAGTTCCGCGCGACGCATCGTGAAGATGCCGCGCACGATCAGCGCGCTCACGCGTTCGGGGTGGGTCTCCGCGTACGCGATCGACAGCGCGCTGCCCCACGAACCGCCGAACACCAGCCATTGCTCGGCGCCGACCATCTCGCGCAGCCGTTCGATATCGGCGACCAGATCCCACGTCGTGTTGTTCTCGAGGCTCGCATGCGGCGTCGAGCGCCCGCAGCCGCGCTGGTCGAACAGCAGGATGTCGTAGCGCGCGGGATCGAACAGGCGGCGATGGTCGGGGCCGCAGCCGGCGCCGGGGCCGCCGTGCAGGAACACGGCGGGCTTGCCGGCCGGGTTGCCGCAGCGCTCCCAGTAGATGCGATGGCCGTCGCCGGTGTCGAGATGGCCGTGGGCGTAAGGTTCGATCGGTGGGTACACAGGCAGGCTCCGGGTAAGGGGTGACAGGCGGCGGGCGAGGCGCGGGCCGGTGTGCGGGCGAGGTACGGTGCTGCGGGTGTTGCTGCGCCGCAAAAATTCGTTGCGTGGGCATCGGACCGGCCGCCGCCGGACAAGGCTCGTCATTATGCCCATTCGTCGCGCCGGACGTTGGCGCGCCGTGGCGAAGCGTCGCCGGCGGTGTTTGTCACGCGGATTTTTGAAGCAATTTCATTCCGATATTTTTCATACAAAATCCCGACGGCAGGTCGGCGTGCCAATCGGGCGCCGGCCGATTCCAGCTCCTCCACCTCCACCGTGCCAACGGAAACCAGCCGATGAACCATCGTGTCACGCAGTTGACCGGGTTGCGCGCCGTCGCGGTCGCGATGGTCGTCGTCGGTCATGCCGAGCATGTGCTGCCCGGCGGCTATACGGGCTGGTATGCGCCGTTGCGGCTGATCGCCGACGGCCGGCTCGGCGTGCTGATCTTCTTCGTGCTGAGCGGTTTCCTGATCACCAACGTGCTGCGCGCCGAATTCGCGCGCACGGGCGGCATCGCGCTGACGTCGTTCTACGTGCGCCGTGCGCTGCGGATCTGGCCGGCCTGCTACGTGTATCTCGCGGCCGTCGCGATCGTGGCGGTCGCCGGCGGGTTCGACGTCGATCGCCGGCAGTGGCTCTATGCGGCGCTGCACCTGTGGAATTACTCGGCGTGGTTCGGGCTGACCGGCGACAACGCGATGCATCCGGACGGCGCGTGGTACCTCGGCCATTTCTGGTCGCTCGCGCTCGAGGAGCAGTTCTACTGGTTCTGGCCGCTGCTGTTCGTGTTCGGCATCCGCCGCGCCGGCACGCGCTGGCTGGCCGCGCTGATCCTGATCGTGCCGCTGGTGCGCGCCATCACGTATTTCGTTGCGCCCGCGCTGCGCGGGCAACTCGGGATGATGCTGCACACGGGCGTCGATCCGATCCTGATCGGCTGCTATGCGTCGCTCAACCGCGAGCGGCTCGAAGCGTGGATCGGCTCGTGGCGCGGCGAGGCGCGCATCGTGACGGCGCTCGTGTTCGTCGTGCTGCTCGGCATGCCGCTTGCCGAACACCGGCTCGGCGGCTTCTGGAATGCGACGTACGGTGTGACGCTCGAAGCCGCGCTGATCGCGATCGTGATCGTCGTGCTGAATTTCCGCAGCGAGTTCTGGTGTGCGCGCTGGTTGCGCGCCGGGCCGGTGGTGTTCGTCGGCACGATTTCGTTCAGTCTCTATCTGTGGCAGCAGCCTTTTGCGAATCCGGGTCTGCCGGTCGCGCACGCGTTTCCGCTCGGCATCGTGTGGGCGTTGGTCGCCGCGACCGCCAGCTACTTCCTCGTCGAAAAACCGTTCCTGCGGCTGAAGGATCGCTATACGGCGCGCGAGGCGCGACGCGTGCGCGACGACGCGTTGCGGATGCCGGCGCCGACCGATGCGATCGGGCCGAAGGTGGTGGAGTAGGCGGGCGGGGCGGCGATTCGCCCTGGTCTTACTGGAAGCGCTTCATTGCGGCGGGCGAATACCAGAAGTTGCGGAACATGTCGACGCCGTACGACTTGCCGTCGTAGTGGACGATCGTGCGCGCCGTGCGCTTGCCCGTATCCGAGTCATCACCGTTCTTGCGCTGCGTCTTCGTGATGTGCGCCGTGATCGACAGGTCGGCGAAGCCGTGGCTCGACGTTTTCTCGACGGCGATCGTCATGCGGGCCTCTTCGCTGAGCGCATCGCCGACGCCGGGGCCGCAGGCGTCGCCTTCGACGCCGACCCATCCGTAGAGGTTGGTGCCGAACACCGGGCGGATACGGCCACCTTCGCGCACCCACAGCGTCAACTCTTCACCGGTATTGGCATCGGGGCAACTTGGCCCGCGCGCGCTGCTGGTAAACACGACGCCGAACGCGCGCACGTCGGGCGACAACCGGTAGGGCGCCGTGTCGATGCGGTAGCTGTTTTCGTCGATCTCCGTCGCCGCATCCTCCTCGACCACCGACCGCTCGGCCGCCACGACCTTGCCGCCTTCGACGAGCGCGACGACCTGCAGCTTGCGGCTGACGTACGGATCCTTGCTCTTCGGCAGAGAATCGAAGGCGACGGCCGCGATCGTCGTTTCCGGTGCGTTCGGCATGACCTTGCACGACGACGCGACGACGAGCCGGTCCGCGTCGCGCGTGGCGATGCGTGCGCTCGCGATGCCGGCCCAGCGGGCGACGGCCGTGACGGTTTCGTCGCTGCAAGACTGGCTGTCGGCGGCGTGAGCGAAGGGTGCCGCGGCGAGCGCCAGCAGCGGAACAAAACGAACGATTCTCGGGGTCATGAGGAGAGGGGTTTTTTACGGATTGTTGTGGATGCCGCTTGACGGCCCGGAAACGAACAGCATCAGAACCGCCCCACGTCGTCATGGGCGGGCCACGGTTCATTGATCCCGATGGCGATGAACTGGCCGTATGGTCGGCAGACGAATCGAGCAAAGTAATCAAGACAAGAACCAGTAAGCGATGATACCCGCCGTCCCAAAGACATCTAAAGCCAGGGCCACTTTGAGGCTCACGATGTCCGCTTCGGGTGGCGCCGTTCGCGGATCGTCAGGGCAGCGACCGGCGGAGTTCGGCTATGAGGCGTCATTGACTCGTACCCATGCTCGGGATTTCATCTAGACGAATTGTTATGAATTTGACAAAACGTCTGGTAATGGCCAAACTGCCCAGCATGCCAAGGACCATCATCGTCTTGCTCTTGCCGCGATCCGGTATGTGCCAACGAGGAGTCGGAAAACGTGAAATCGCACTATGTTGAGCCGCTCAGCGGCACCACCTATCCTTTGGACACGCCTCGGTGGTGTTCGGACGACCGCAGGCCGCTGCTGATCTCGCCGCTGCCTGGAATTTCCCGGGATGACGTCGACCGGCATCTTCGCTCCCAATGGCGCTATCGCGCATCGCTTCCAGTCGAGATCGTCTCGCCCATTTCCATGGGGGAGGGATGCACCCCCCTGATCCAGAAGACGTGGGACGACCACCGGCCGCATTTCAAGCTGGAGTGGTTCAGCCCCACGAGCAGCTTCAAGGATCGCGGCACCACGGTGATGCTCTCGATGTTACGGCAACAAGGCATCACGTCCGTTCTGGAGGACAGTTCAGGCAACGGCGGAGCGTCGGTGGCGGCTTATGGCGCCGCAGGCGCGATGCGCGTGAAGATTCTGGCGCCCGCCTACGCATCGCCCGCGAAGATCGCCCAGATGCGAGCCTACGGGGCGGAGGTACAACTGGTCGACGGGCCTCGACAGGCGTGTGAGGATGAGGCCGTCCTGCAGTCCGCGAGCATCTTCTACGCCAGCCACAATTGGCAGCCATTTTTCCTCGAAGGGACCAAGTCGGTCGGCTACGAGATCTGGGAGGACCTCAACTTCCAGGCGCCGGACAACATCGTCATGCCTGCCGGCGCGGGCAGCAATGTACTCGGCTGTTATCTGGCGTTCTCGGAACTGATGCGCGCGGGTCAGATTCACAAAATGCCCAGGCTCTTCGTTTGCCAGCCATTGAACTGCTCGCCTATCGATGCCAGCTTCCAGGCGGGCGTCACGACGCCCGTTCCGCGCGAGGTTCGAAAGACGGTCTCCGAGGGGACGGCCATCGCCCATCCTCTACGGCTGGCGCAAGTGGTCAACGCCGTCAGAGAGACGGGTGGCACGACCGTGGCTGTGGAAGAGGAGGCAATCGTCGAAGCGCTCAGGCGGATTGCGCGACTGGGCCTTCTGCCGGAGCTGACTTCGGCGACTGCGGTTGCGGGATTTGATCGGCTCAAGCAACTTGGGGCGATTCGGGCGCGAGAGGAAACGGTTGTCCTGCTGACTGGCACGGGTATCAAGAACGCCGAAGCCATCGCGGATATGTACGCGGAAATTCCCGATACGCTTGTCTAAAGGCCAAACCTGATGAAAATCGGACTCCTGAATTGTGGCGGAACCATCACCGAAAACTATCAGGTTGATGGGACGATCAAGCGTCTATTGGCACGCGATCTGATCGTATTGAGCGGTCAGGCAGACTGGATCGGACATGACATCGATCCTGTCGATAGCTGCGACCTGACTTTCGCGTCACTTTGCCGGGCGCGTGACGTCATGCGGCAGGATCGCGAGAGCGAAGCTTTCGTGATGTGCTGCGGTACCGACGCAATGGAAGATGTCGCCTATGCGGCCGCGCTGCTTTTTGATCGCGACCGGCCTGTCGTTTTGACCGGTGCGGCGATCCCCGGCGGCCATGCCAATGCCGATGGTCCGCGCAATCTGGCGGATGCTGCCAATCTGGCACGGGCCATGCCGAAGGGCGCGAGCGTTCTCGTGGCCTTCGCGGGACGGATTTTCGATCCGGTGTCGATCGTCAAGGTATGGCCGCAGGCCATTCAGCCCTTCGGACCGGAAACAGCGATCCGCGGCGCCATCGAGGCCGACATCGTTACGCTCACAGGTTCGGGAACCATTGACGAGCGTTACGCGGAACTCGGCGTATCCGACCTCGGCGCTCGCGTTGCGATCGTCATGGAAACCTTCGGGCCACTCGTTGGCTTCCCGGATATTTCCGAACTCGACGGTATCGTCGTGGCAGGCAAGGGCGCAGGGGGCTTTTCCGCGCAGTCAGAGCGCCTTCTGAGCGAAGCCGCACGGCATATCCCCGTCGTGCTGTCGACGCGCTGCGCCCATGGCTTCCGGGTCAATCCAGCCGTCACCAAGTATGCCTATGATCGCGCCCACGACCTCGGCCTGACCACGGCAGGTTATGACGGACTGAACGCATCAAAGGCACGCATTCGACTCATAGCCGAGCTTGGTCGTGCAAATCGCAGCGGAAAGGCCGGGCGCTGATCAGCGCCTCGTCCACTCGGGGGCCTGCTTGGGCACCGTACTATTCGCGTAGGTCCAGACCGTCGAGCGATACCCGATATGAGCCGCGATAACTCGATTACCGCGACGACGGCGTGGCGGAGATCGACAATGACGTTTGGAAAACGCGCTTCGAACCGTTAGCCGCATCGCTTCCTGTGCGCTCGTGCCGAGCGCACAAGGGAAACGCCGCCGGGGACGGCGGCCATTCAAGGATTTCAGCAAAGATCCATCCGGTGCGAGCGCGGGGGCCTGGAGGCACCCGCGTCGGGGCTGCTTCGATCACATCTTTTCGACTTCCAGCAGGGTTCGCTTGCCTTTGACGTACTTGTAGAGAGAGATGGTGCTGTTCTTCAGGTCGCCGTGCTCGTCGAACCGGATATTGCCGATCAGGGTGTTCAGATTGGTCGCGGGCATGGCGGACAGGATGCCGGCGCGCGTGATCGAGTTGGAGCGTTTCATGGCATCGACGATCACGTAGACGGCGCTGTACGCAACCGGCGAGTAGACCACCGGATCGTGGCCGTACACGGCCTTCAGTTCCTTGGCGAACGCGGCGCTGCCCGCCATCG
This sequence comes from Burkholderia sp. BCC0397, assembly GCF_902832865.1. NCBI lineage: Bacteria > Pseudomonadati > Pseudomonadota > Betaproteobacteria > Burkholderiales > Burkholderiaceae > Burkholderia > Burkholderia sp. BCC0397. The sequence continues at coordinate 795,445 of NZ_CADFDL010000001.1, forward strand.
CGGACAGATCGCCGCCCGCGACCGAACAGACCAGATTGTCGGCGGCGTCGCCGGCCAGCCTCGCCAGGTCGGTCGTGCAGACACCGTCGCCCGCCAGGATCCTGGCGCGGAGGGCCAGCTGCATGGCTTGCTTGGCGAAGGGGCCGCCGGTAGCGTCCTCGCCGCCGTACATGATGGCGTCGGGGCGTTCGGCCTTGATCTTGGTCAGGATGGCCTTGAAGTCGGTGGCCTTGTCGTTGGTCGCATCGCGCGAGAGCACCTGGATGCCTTCGGCCTTGGCGGTCTTCTCGAACTGGTCCGCCAGGCCCTGGCCGTAGGCCGTGGCGTCGTCGACGATGGCGACCGTCTTGACCTTCTGGTTTTTGGCGTACTTCGCGAGGGCGGGGCCCTGCTGGGCGTCGGTGCCGATCACGCGGAAGGCGGTCTTGTAGCCTTGCAGCGTGTACTGCGGGTTGGTGGAGCCCGGCGTGATCTGGGTGACGCCGTTGTCGCGGTAGATTTTGGACGCGGGGATGGACACGCCGGAGTTCAGGTGGCCGATCACGGCCACGACGCCGTCGTCGACCAGCTTCTGCGCGACATTCGTACCGATCCGGGGATCGGCCTGGTCATCCAGCGAATCGAGCTCCAGGACGACCTTCTGGCCACCGATGACCAGATTGCCGGCCTTGTTGATCTGCTGGACGGCGAGCTTGGCGCCATCGGCCGCATCCTGGCCCATGTGGGCAATGTTGCCGGTCAGCGGTTCGGCGCTGCCGATCTTCACGATCACGTCGGCGAGCGCAGCTTGACCGTAGACCATCGCAACGCAGGCGAGCGTCAGCGCGGCGTTGATGGGTTTGAGTTGAATTTTCATATGCTTGAGCCTCTTGTTGAACTGGGTTGCTATTGAAAAATGCATACGGCGTCTCCTATCGAAGCCACGACATTGGCGACATTTTCGAATGTGAGTATTCGTCAGAGCAGCCCATCACCCGAGGGCAAGCTGATTAGCATTCCGTAGCGTTGTGGTCGGGAACCCGGCCGCTCGTTAGCGGTCCGTCTGTTCCATGGGCTCCCCTTTCTAGAAAGATTATCTAGAATTAAATAAAATGTATTGTAGGGGTAAACGCTTAGTTTCTGCCCGGCATCGACCAGAGGCTGCGCTACTTACTGATAGATAGAAGGCAGGCCCAGATTGGGGGAAAACGCTGCATCTCAGTCCGGGCAGTTGACTTGAACGCAACATCGATCGCCGGATCGACATGGTGATATGTGGCGTTGCCTCTCCAGCAGGTGGGCACTGCTGTCGGCGCCCCGGAGCATCGCGAACAACAAAAAAGGCCCTTGCGGGCCTTTCGTAGACGACGTTGCGGACAACGCTTACCGCGTCAGCGCCGTAAACCCTTCCAGCAATCGATCGACATCGGCCGCTTGAATCGCGCCCATCGTCGAGATGCGGAACAGTTCCTTCGACAGCCCGCCTTGCCCCGCATAAATCACGAAGCCACGCGCCTTCAGCCCGTCGTGCAGCGTCTCGTAGGTGATGCCCTGCGGCAACCGATACGCACGCAGCACAACCGATGAAGCGCCTTCCGGCAACACGAGCGGCATCCCGCGCGCGGCAAGCCCCGCCTGCGCCTGATCGGCGAGCGCCTTGTAGTGCGCATGCCGCGCACGCCAGCCGCCGGCTTCATCAAACTCGCGCAGCGCCTCGACGAGCGCGTAATACGCGTGCACAGACGGCGTAAACGGCGTATTCCGCTGATCCTGCAGCTTCGCAAGCCGCCCGAGATCGAGGTAATACGTGCGGCTCGCGGCCTTCACGAGTGCGCTGCGGCGCACGATCACGAACGCCGCGCCCGGCACGCCGTGCAGGCACTTGTTCGCGGTCGCGGCAACGGCGTCGATGTCGCCGCCGGCGAAGTCGATCGCTTCCGCGCCGAAGCTGCTGACGCCATCCACGAGCATCTTCACGCCGCGCGCACGGCAAACTTCCGCGATCGCGCCGAGGTCGTTCAGCCGGCCCGTCGTCGTTTCATGATGAATCACGGCGACATGCGAGTACCCACCCGCATCGAGCTTCGCACCGATCTGCGCGAGATCGGGCGCCTGCATCCATTCATGCTTGAGCACGTCATGCGCGATGCCGTACTGCGTGGCGATCTGCGTGATCCGCTCGCCGTACACGCCGTTCTCGATCACGAGCAGCTTGCCGTCCTGCGGCACGAGCGCCGCGATCATGCTCTCGACGGCGGCCGTGCCCGAACCCGTCATCAGCACGGCGGCCCATTCGGCCGGATCGAGTTCGTATGCGGCGACGAGGCGCGCGCGCGCTTCATCCTGCAGGTCGAAGAATTCGCCTTCGCGATGGCACAGATCGGGTTGCAGCAGGCTGCGGCGCACGCGTTCGGTGAGCGTGACCGGGCCGGGGTTCAGCAGCAGCATCAATGGGCTCCTTCAACGTGGGCTTCGGCTTGCGCGGCGCCGATGTGCCGCATCAGACGGGTCTTGACCTCGACCGGCGTGACGGTCGGGCGGGGCAGGCCGTCGGGCACGCCCGTGCGGATCGCCACGCGAACGAACTGCGCACCATTCGCCGTTGCGGCCAGCGTCGCATCGAGCACGTCGAGCGTATCGCCTTCGACGGCCGACGCGTAGCCGCAGGCGGCCGCGACACCCGCGAACGACACATGCTGCGACACCGTCGCCTGGCCGCCCGTCGATTCGTGCGCGCCGTTGTCGAGCAGCACGTGCGTGAGGTTGGCCGGGCCGTAGGTGCCGAGCGTCGCGAACACGCCCATGCGCATCAGCGCGGCGCCGTCGCCGTCGACGGCCACCACGCGCAGGTCGGGGCGCGCGAGCGCGAGGCCGAGCGCGAGCGGCGTCACGCAGCCCATCGAGCCGACCATGTACAGCTGGTTCGGGCGATCGTCGAGCGCGTAGAGTTCGCGGCCGCAGAAACCGGTCGACGCGAGCACGACGGTCGAATCGACCGGCGTATGCGCGATCACGCGCTGCAGCGCGTCGTGACGGGTCGGCCATGCATCGGCCGACGCGGCGCGCGACGACGATTGCGCGGCGACGTGCGCACGCGGCTTCGCGGCGGGGTTCGCCTTCAGCTCATATGGCGCGACGCTGCCTTTCTGCATCACGAGCGCGTACGGGCGGCCCGTCGTGTCCATATGCGCGATCGCGCGGTCGAGTGCCGGGCCGACCTGTTCGGGGTCGGTCGGGAACGTCTCCCACGGGATCTCCACCGTGTCGAGCATCGCCGGCGTGATCGGGCCCATCAGCGCGTGCTGCGGCTCGTCGGACACACCCGGCTGGCCGCGCCACGTGACGATCAGCAGCTGCGGCAGCCGGAACGTCCAGGTCAGCGACGTGAGCGGGCTCACCGCGTTGCCGAGCCCGGAGTTCTGCATCATCGTGATGCCGCGCTTGCCGCCGAGCGTGGCGCCGGCGATCAGCGCGACCGCGTCGCCTTCGTTCGCGGCCGACAGGTAGTGCAGCGTCGGGTCCTGCAACACATAGTTGATGAACGGCGTCAGGTACGAGCAGGGCACGCCCGCGTACCAGTCGAAGCCGCGTTCGCGCGCGGCCTCGACGAACTGGGCCGCTTCGATCATTGCGCGCCCCCGTTGCCGGTACCCGGTTCGGACAGCGGCGTCTGGCCGTGCGCGAAGTCGCCCGCGCGGCGGAAGTCTTCCAGGTCGTTGACGCCGCGCCAGTGGCCGTGCACGTACTGCACCTCGATCTTCTCGCCGGCGGCGATCAGCTCGTTCAGCAGCGACGGGATGTCGAGCGTGTCGAAATCAGGACGCGCCTGCAGCGTCGCGAGCATCGTCTTCAGGCGATCGACGCCTGCACCGCGCACGTTCAGGAGACCGATCCAGCGGCCATGCGGCGTGCCTGCGGCGACGTCGCTCGACACGCGTTGCAGATAGGTCTTCTGGCCGAACAGGCCGCGATCGTCGGCCGCCGAGCACAGCGCGAAGTCACGCACGCTCTGGTTGGTCTCCGTGAGCGACGAATCGACCACCACGCTGAACTCGGCCTCGCTCTCCGCGAGGTCGCGCACGATGTAGCTGCGGAACAGCAGGTCGCCGTACGAGATCACGGTGTCGCCGGTCAGGCGTTCGGCCGCGCATGCGAGCGACGCGAGCTCGCCCGTCTGCGCGTGGCGCTCGTTGACGACGAGCTTGATGCCCGACGTATCGATCGCATCGGCGCGATAGCCGCCGACCACGGTGATGTCGTTCACGCCGTGCGTCTTGAAGCCGTCGACGAGCCAGCGCAGCAGCGGCTTGCCGGCGACCGGCAACATGACCTTCGGCTTGTCTTCGGTCACGGCTTCGAGGCCCTTGCCGCGGCTCGCGGCGAGCACGATCGCGGCATTCGACGCGCGCGACGACGACGACAGGTAGATACGCTCGGCGGCCGAGTACTCGTCGGCGTCCTGCAGGCGGAAGATCTCGTTGACCGATGCAACGCGGTCCTCGACGTTGATCAGCGTTTCGCTTTCGTGGATCTCGCGTGCGGTCGCCTGCATCGCGGATGCCGACGCGCGGATCAGATGATTCGCCCAGATCACGGTGCTGATGCCGGCCTGGCGGAACACGTCGGTCGGCGTGCTGTAGTACTTGGTCGGCACGATCACGAGCGGCGCCTTGCCGCTCCATTCGCGCGCGAACTGCAGGATCTCGTCCGGGCGCGACAGCTTGCTGTGGATCAGGATCGCGTCGGCGCCGGCTTCCGCGTACGCGTTCGCGCGGCGCAGCGCCTCGTCCATCCCCCAGCCGGCGATCAGCGCCTCGACGCGCGCGACGATCGAGAAGTCGGGATCGGTCTGCGAATCCTTGCCGGCCTTGATCTTGCCGCAGAACTCGTCGATTTCCGCGAGCGGCTGGCGCTCGCCGCCGATGAAGCTGTTGGTCTTCGGGAACTGCTTGTCCTCGATACAGACGCCGGCGATGCCGCGCTGCTCGAGCTTCTTCACGAGGCGGCGCACGTTGTTGAAGTTGCCGTAGCCGGTATCGCCGTCGAGCAGGATCGGCAGGTCGCTCGCGTCGGCCATGAACTCGAGCACGTCGACGACCTGGGTCCAGCTCGCTTCGTTGTTGTCGCGCACGCCGAACTGCGCGGAGATCGCGAGGCCCGATGCCCAGATGCCCTTGAAGCCGGCTTCGCGGACGATCCGCGCGGACAGGCCGTTGTGTGCTTCCATCAGGAATTCGAGATCGCTGCTGACGAGCATGCGGCGCAGGCGCGCGCTGCGCGATTCGGTGAAGTTGGGTTCGCGTGCGTTCATCGTGCGGCTCCGGCGGTGGTGCGTTGAATCAGGGGAAGGATGTCTTGCGTCGCGCGTGCGACGTCGTTCGGGAAGTCGATCTCGATCCACGGCGAGCCGGTCACATCGGCGACGTCGAACGAATGGCCGCCTTCGAGCAGCAGGTCGCGCACGGCTTCCTCGTGCGGCATGTTCGCGCGGCCGCTGTCGACGTAGCCCGCGACGATCGTCGCGAGGCGGCGCGCGGTGCCTTCGGTGAAGCGGAAAAAGCCGACCGATTCGCCGATCGTGTCGTAGTCGAGGTCGACCGCGAGCTGCTTGCGCAGCTCGACCGGCACGCCGTTCTTCAGGCACAGCTTGACGGGTTCGTCGCCGGCCTCGAAGTCGCGATCGATCAGCAGGCGGTCGACTGCCTTGTCCTGATCGGCGATCAGCGCGTGCAGGATGTTCTCGTCGTACAGCACGTCCGCGTCCATCAGCAGCACGTCGCCGCCGCGCGTCATCGCGTCGGCGACGGTATGCACGGTCAGCACGCTGCCGAGGTCGTAGCGCTCGTTGACCACGATCTCGGCCTGGCGGCCGAGGCGCTTCAGTTCCTGCTCGACCTTCTCGTGCTGGAAGCCGAGCCCGAGCACGATCTCGTCGACGCCCGCGGCGTCGAGCACGCGCAGATGGCGCTCGAGCAGCGAAACGTCGTCGAAGCGCAGCAGGCACTTCGGGAACTGCGCTTCGGGCGGTTGTTGCAGGCGCAAGCCGAGGCCTGCCGCAAGAATGATGGCTCGCATGGGTTCTCCAACCAAAAAGCCGGCGATCTGAACGATCAGTCGGCGAGCGGCTGCGGCGCATGGCGCCGCTGCCAGTTTCTTTCACTGAAATGCAGATAGAGCAGGCCGGGCAGGCCGAGCGCGAGTTCGCGCGCGCGCTTCGCGAGCGACAGCGCGAGCGCCGCGTCGGGCGGCAGGCCGACCAGCGGCGCAAGCAGCAGGTAGCCGCCTTCCTGCGCACCGAGCGAGCCCGGGATCGCGAAGGCCGCCCCGCGAATCGCCTGGCCGACGCTTTCGAGCAGCAGCGCGTCGAGCCAGCTCACCGGATGCCCGAGGAAGTGCAGCGCGAGCCACACTTCCGCGGTGCCGACGATCCAGCCGGCGAGACTCAACGCGAAGGTCTTCGCGACTTTCGCGCGATCGCGGTACAGCGCGCCGACCGCGTCGTCGATCGCGTCGGCGCGCGTGGCGAGCGACGACCAATCGCGCGGGCCGAGCAGCTTCGACGCGAGGCGCAGGCCGCGGCCGAACAGCCCGCGCCGCTGCGCCGCGTAGAACGCGACGGCGAGCGCGCCGAGCACGCCGGTGGCGATCAGCGCGGGCGTACGCAGGTGCGCGACCGACTCGTGCGTCGCATAGAGGCTGAACGTGGCGATGCCGATCAGCGCGAACGCCATCTGCGCGAGCGCCTGCATCGTCGTGCTGACGGTCACGGCGGCGGCCGCGTCGGCCATCCGCGTGCCGCGCTGCGCGAGGTGGCGCACCATCAGCACGGGGCCGCCGATCTGACCGGCGGGCAGCAGGCTGTTCACCGATTCGCCGACCCAGCGCGCGCGCAGCGCGTTGCCGAGTTCGGCGCCCGGCTGCCCGCGGCGGAACATCACGGAGATCGCGACCGCGTCGATCGCGAGCGGCACGACGTGGAACGCCGCGACGAGCGCGAGGCCCCAGCCGGCCGCGAGGAACGTGGACGCTACCGCGCCGACGCCCTGCCAGGCCAGGAGTGCGATGAAGAGTGCGGTCCCGAGGGACAGCAGAATGAGGCCCGCCCGTGTCATGACCCGCTCGTGCGTCGCGTCGCCAGTTGCTTGAACACCTGGCGGAAACCGAAATATGCGATCGCGTCCTTCATGTTCGAGATGAAGCGCTTCCACGGCCGCATGCCGGGGTTCGTCACGTATTCGAACGTGAGCGACACGCGCAGCTCGTTCTGGCCGAGCGGCGTGATGCGGTGGCGCAGCTTGTCGCCGTCGAACAGCACGATGCCGCCGTCGGCGATCTGCACGGAGCCCGGTTCGTCGGCGACGTCCGGGTTGCGCGTATGCAGCTCGTAGTCGAGCCGGCACGACGATTCGTCGATCACGCCGATCAGCAGCGTGTAGCGGCGGCCATCGTAGTACGACGTGTCGTAGTGCCAGCCGATGTGGTCGCCGGGCTTCGTGTAGTAATACAGCGCGTATGCGTGCGGATCGTCGTCCGGCGACAGCATCAGCTTGTCGCCCGTGACTTTCTCGAGGAAACCGATCAGCGCCTTCGAGCGATACAGCTCGGCGATGTACGGCGCCTGCTCGTCGATCGTATGGCGGCTCACGCTGCCGCCCTGCTTGTGGCCGGGCAGGTAATTGCGGTTCAGGCCGGCCTGCATCGCGCGGGCGGCGTTCGCCAGCTTCGCGTGCGCGTCGGCCGGCAGGAAGGCGTCGAGGTAGAGGAACGAGCCCTGGCGCGTGTAGTCGCCGCGCAGGCGGTCGAGGTCGAGCTGGCCGACGCTGTCGGCCACGGTGCGATCGGGATCGGCCGCGGCCGCGCGCACGGGCGCGGGGCGTGCCGGGCTCAGCACGGAATCGTCGCGCGTGCTAGGAGTCATTTGGAAGCCTGGATTTCAGTTGGGTTCTGCGGAACATTGCTGCGGCGGACAATGCGCCACCAGTCGATCACGACCCATGCGGCGAACAGCGGGGCGCCGATCGACGCCGCGAGCAGGAACGGCTGGACGCCGTCGACGAGCGTCACGATCGGCAGCAGGTACAGCACGTCTTCCGTTTCGAAGCCGCCGGCGAACGCCTGCTTGGTGCCGGCCTTGCCGGCGATCGATTCGATCCGCATGCGCAGGAAGAAGATCAGCGCGACGGCCGCGCCGGCCACCGCGCCGAGCAGCACCGGCGACGCGGCCATCTGGCCGCCCTGGGCGACGATGCCGACGCCCATGCTGACGAACAGCGCGACCGTGACGAGCGCATCGGCCGCGAGGTCGTAAAAATGACCGATCTTGCTGGACTTGCCGCTGATGCGCGCGAGCTCGCCGTCGGTATGGTCGACGAAGTTCGACAGCACGATCAGGAACGCGCCTGCATTGCTCCAGCCGAAGCCGCCGTGCGCGAGGCACCAGGCGCCGGCGAGGCCGATCAGCAGACGAAGGGTGGTGAGGTGATTCGGGGTGACCGGCGTATCGACGAGCGGTCGGACAAGCGAGCGCGCGAGCCGCGCATCCCAGGTGCGTGGCGGGGGTGGCTCGGGGCGTGTGGCGGTTTTTCTTTGGTCCATCGGCGAAATATATACGGAATTGTAATTTGTTGCTTTTTATTCGATCAATGTCCTGACATGCGGGAGTGTTACCGCGTCTTGAGCGCATCGGCCAGTCCAGAAACGCATGGGCGAACGGGGCGGTCAAGCGGGCGGCCGGCCCCGTCTTCCAGTGTGGTTCGCGTCGCGCGCCTGTCAAGGCCGGACGGGCCTCGCAGGCGGATACGGCAGGATTTTTCGCGCCGGTCGGCTGGCGTCGCGCAGCGCATGCGACCTTGATCTCGGTCAGGCCCGGAAAAGCCGCATCGGGCGACAATCGGCCGCGCCGGACGGGTATCGGCCATTGCCGAACGAAGCGGCATCAATGCCGATGGAAAACGCATCGATTGATATGCATCAATCGGTGATCGCGAACCGGCGATTCGCCCGATGCTTTCGCACACCTTTCGTGTGCATCCGGCGCGGGCAGATCGCCTGTCACAGAACGGTCGTTCGATACCCGGCAAATCCGGCAAGGATCTTTTGCATCCAGCGGACATTTCGCGGCGATGGCCTCTGCGATACTCCGACCGTGCCCGTGGTGCCGGGCCGCCCCTCGCGGCCCCAAGGGCTTCGCGTCGCTCAGGAGACACCCCCCGCGACGTCAACGACAGACCCAAGCGTCAGATAACCAGCCATGTCTTCATCACGCATCCTCGCTCCCGCCCTGCGTTCGCTCGTCCGCACCGCCGACGAAGCCGCCGCGCTGATCCGCCCCGGCATGACCGTCGCGATGAGCGGCTTCACCGGGTCGGGCTATCCGAAGGCCGTGCCGGCCGCGCTTGCCGCCCACATCGACGCGGCGCACGCGCGCGGCGAGGACTTCCGGATCAACGTGCTGACGGGCGCGTCGACCGCACCGGAACTCGACGGCGCGCTTGCCCGCACCAACGGCATCTCGATGCGGCTGCCGTACCAGTCCGACCCGACGTTGCGCGACAAGATCAACGCCGGCGAAGTCGATTACCAGGACGTTCACCTGAGTCACGTCGCGCAATACGCGTGGTTCGGGCTATACGGCGATCTAGACGTCGCGATCGTCGAAGTCGCGGGCATCCGCGAGGACGGGCTGCTGATCCCGTCCGCGTCGATCGGCAACAACAAGACCTGGCTCGAGCGCGCGAAGCACGTGATCCTCGAGGTGAACGCGCGCCAGCCGCTCGGCCTCGACGGGATGCACGACATCTATTACGGCACCGCGCTGCCGCCGCACCGCAAGCCGATTCCGCTGACGAAGAGCGACGACCGGATCGGCGAGCCGTACCTGCGCTGCCCGGCCGACAAGATCGTCGCGATCGTCGAGACCGACGCGCCCGATCGCAGCAATGCGTTCTCCGCGCCGGATGCCACGTCGAAGGAGATCGCGCTGCAACTGATCGACTTCCTGCGCCACGAAGTGAAGCGCGGCCGCCTGCCGGAAAACCTGCTGCCGCTGCAGTCGGGCGTCGGCAACATCACGAACGCGGTGCTCGCCGAACTCAGCTCGGCCGGCTTCTCGAACCTGACCGCGTACACCGAGGTGATCCAGGACGCCATGCTCGACCTGCTCGACGACGGCACGCTGAGCTTCGCGTCGGCCACCGCGCTGTCGCTGAGCCCGGCCGCCGTGCAGCGTTTCGCCGACGAAATCGCGACGTTCCGCGAGAAGATCGTGCTGCGCCCGCAGGAGATCAGCAACCATCCGGAACTCGTGCGCCGGCTCGGCTGCATCGCGATGAACGGGATGATCGAGGCCGATATCTACGGCAACGTGAACTCGACGCACGTGATGGGCACGAAGATCCAGAACGGCATCGGCGGCTCGGGCGACTTCGCGCGCAACGGTTATCTGTCGTGCTTCATGTCGGCGAGTACCGCGAAGGGCGGGGCGATCTCGCGGATCGTGCCGATGGCGAGCCACGTCGACCATACCGAGCACGACGTCGCGGTCGTCGTCACCGAGCAGGGGCTGGCCGATCTGCGCGGCCTGTCGCCGAAGCAGCGCGCGCGCAAGATCATCGCGACCTGCGCGCACCCGGACTACCGGCCGATGCTCGAGGACTACTTCGAGCGCGCGTCGCGCGAGAGCTTCGGCAAGCACACGCCGCATCTGCTCGCCGAGGCGCTGTCGTGGCACGAGCGCTACGTGCGGACCGGGACGATGAAGGCCTGACGCGGCCTCGGACGGGCGCATGCGCGCCCGTCAGTCCATCGCCGCATGCGCGACGTCGACGCTCGCCGTTTTCTGCGGCGGGCGGACCAGCAGCAACAGCGGGATCATCAGCAGCGTCGCGGCGAACATCAGCTTGAAGTCGTTCAGGTACGCGATCATCGTCGCCTGCTGGTTGATCGTGCGGTCGAGCAGCGCGATGTCGACGCGGCTGCCGACCATCGCCTGCACGGCCGGGTTGAACGGCGTGATGTGGGTCGCGAGGTCGGCATGCGCGACCTGCGTATTGCGTGTCATCAGCGTCTGCACGATCGAGATGCCGATACTGCTGCCGATGTTGCGCATCAGGCTGTAGGTGGCCGTGCCGTCCGCGCGCAGGTCGGGCGGCAGCGTCGAGAACGACAGCGCGCTCAGCGGCACGAACACGAGCCCGAGGCCGAAGCCCTGGATCACGCCGGGCCACACGATGTCCGCTTCGGACAGCACGATCGTGTACTGCATCATCTGCCACAGCGCGAGCGCGGAAATCAGCAGCCCCGCGAGCAGCAGCAGCCGCGCATCCACGTATTTCATCAGCCTCCCGACCAACAGCATCGCGATCATCGTGCCGGCGCCGCTCGGCGCGGTGACGAGGCCCGTCGTCGCGACCGGGTAGCCCATCAGGTTCTGCAGCATCGGCGGCAGCAGCGCGCGCGTCGCGTACAGCACCGCGCCGACCACGAAGATGAACAGCGTGCCGGTCGCGAAGTTCGGGTCGCGCAGCAGTTCCGACTTGAAGAACGACGCCTTGCCGACGGTCGCCGTATGCGCGAGGAAGAACGCGAAGGCGAGCGCCGCGACGAGCGCCTCGATGCGGATCTCGTACGAGCCGAACCAGTCGAGCTGTTCGCCGCGGTCTAGCATCGCCTGGAACGCGCCGATCGCGAGCGCGAGCGTCGCGAAGCCGAACGTGTCGAATTTCACGTGCGGGCGCGGCGCGCGTGCGGGCAGGAAGGTCAGCACGCCGGCGAGCGCGAATGCGCCGATCGGCACGTTGATGAAGAACACCCAGCGCCAGTTGTAGCTATCGGTGAGCCAGCCGCCGAGCGTCGGGCCGAGAATCGGGCCGACCATCACGCCCATTCCCCAGATCGCCATCGCCTGGCCCTGTTTCTCGCGCGGGTTGATGTCGAGCAGGATCGATTGCGACAGCGGCACCAGCGCGGCGCCGAACACACCCTGCAGCAGCCGCGCGCCGACGATCTGCACGAGCGTTTCCGACAGCCCGCACAGCGCCGACGCCACCGTGAAGCCCGCGATCGACACGATCAGCAGCCGCTTCACGCTCAGCCGGTCGGACAGCCAGCCGGTAAGCGGCGTCGCGATCGCCGCGGCGACGATGTAGGAGGTCAGCACCCACGTGATTTCGTCCTGCGACGCGGACAGCGTGCCCTGCATGTGGGGCAGCGCGACGTTCGCGATCGTGCTGTCGAGGGTCTGGATCAGCGTGGCGAGCATGATCGACAGGGTCAGCATCGGCCGGTTCAGGGCGGGCGAGGCGGGGGCGTCGGCGGCGGGGTTCAAGCGGGGCGTCTCCGTGGGGCGGTCGCCGTGGGCGGCGATCCGGCATGGCGCAAATTATAAGCATGCTTATTATATAGAAGCTTATTGCCGGGGTGCGAGCCGTGGGCCGGTTCCGGCTTGACCCTATAATCGCCGCATGGACAAGACCTACGAGAACCGGATCGGTTACCTGATCGCCGACGTGGCCCGCCTGAACGGACGCCTGTTCGACCGGCGCGCGAAGCGCATCGGGCTGACGCGGGCGCAAAGCCGCGTGCTCGCGTATCTGACGTGGAAGGGCGAGATGAACCAGGCGCGGCTCGCCGAATGGCTCGAGATCACGCCGATCTCGCTCACGCGGCTGCTCGACCGGATGGAAAGCTATGGCTGGATCGAGCGTGTCGCGAACGACGACGACCGCCGCGCGTTCGTGATCCGGCTGACCGACAAGTCGCGCGAGATCTTTCCGCAGATGCTGGAAGTGGGCGATACCGTCGCCGACGACGGGCTGCGCGGCTTCACGTCCGACGAGCGCGATACGCTGGTGCGACTGCTCGGGCGCGTGCGCCGCAACCTGATCGACCGCGGCGGCGAGTGACGCGGGCGCCCGGCCGGGCGTACCGCGTGCAACCACAAAAAAGAGAACACTGAGAGATGACCCAGGCACGACGAATCGGCCGGAAGACCCGTATTGCGATCCTCATCGCGCTCGCAATCGTACTGATCCTCGGAATCGGTATCGCCTGGCTCGGGCACGACGATGCGCCCGCGGCGTTCGACGCAGCGATGGCGAAGGCGCAGCACGGCGACCTGGATGGCGAATTCAGCGTCGCGCTGATGTATGAGCACGGCGACGGTGTCGAGCGGAATCCCGCCGAAGCCGTGAAATGGTACCGGCGGGCCGCCGACCAGGGCGATGCGGCCTCGCAGAACAATCTCGGCACGCTGTACGAAACCGGCGTCGGCGTCGCGCAAAGCCGTGCGGAGGCCATGAGCTGGTATCGGCGCGCGGCCGCGCAGGGCCATGCGAATGCGTTGTGCAATCTCGGCCGCGCATACGAGGACGGCGAAGGCGCGCCGCAGGATAGCGCGGAAGCGGTGCGGCTCTACCGGCGCGCGGCCGAACAGGACCTGCCGAGGGGGCAGTTGTATCTGGGCATGATGTACGACGCCGGGACGGGCGTGCCGCAGGATGTCGCGGAAGCCGCCAAATGGTATCGGCGCGCGGCCGACCAGGGCGATCCGCAGGCGCAGAACGCCCTCGGCTACCTGTACGACAGCGGGCGCGGCGTGAAGCAGAGCGACACCGAGGCATTCAAGTGGTATCGACTCGCCGCGGAACAGGGCTACGCGAACGCGCAGAACAATCTCGGGCTGATGTACGAAAACGGGCAGGGCGTGCGCAAGGACGACGTCGAAGCGGTGAGCTGGTATCGGCTGGCCGCGGCCGAGGGTGCCGCGACCTCGCTGTTCCGGCTGGGCGTGCAGTACTACGCAGGCAGCGGAGTCGCATACGATCCGATCGCCGCGAATGCGCTGTTGGGCCTGGCTGCCGCCGCGGGCGAGACGCGCGCGCAGGAGTATCTCGATCAGGGCGCGAAGCTTACCGCGCCGGCCGATATCGAGAAAGCCGCCAGGCTGCGGGCCGAGATGAGCCGGCCGGGCAAACTGCTCGACGCGCTCGATCGTTACGAGGAAACGGCGCAGCGCGGCGACGGCAGGTGATCTTGTCCGGCTTGCACGAGGCGGACAGGGGCGGCTGAGGGCACGCCGGCGTGTGGGTCAACGGGCCAGCGCCGCCAGCGTGTACGCCGCAAGGTAGAGCCCGACCCCGTACGACAGATGCGTGACGAGGCTGCGCCGGCGCGCGACGCCCGGCTGCGGCGTGCGCGATGCCGCGATGCCGAAACCGAATGCCGGCTGCATCACGAAGAACGGCGCGACCACGCTGGCGAGGCCGGCGACGAGCGCGGGGAGCGGCGTCGGCGCATCGATCCACGCCGGGCCGGCGATCAGCACGGGCAGTGCCGCGAACGCGATGCCGATCGCGTAATGCGCGACCCAGCCGAGCGCGCGTTCACCGGCCACCGGTGCGGCGGCGCCGATCGACGCATGCCGGAACCGGCCGTGCGTCATATGGCCGAGCCAGCGGCCGACCAGTGCGTAGTCGAGCGACGGAATGCCGAACGCACGCCGCCGGAACAGCGTCCACAGATCCATCAACAGCGTGGCGCCCGCGCCGATCAACAGCAGTTCGAGCAGGACGTCGGGCATGCTCATCGCGCACCTCCGCGGCGGACGGTAATGGCGATGCGGCGCAGCGGAATACGACGCGGGTTCAACGGTTTCATGGCGGTCCGGGCTTGTCTTCATGGAGTCGAGCGACTATCTTGCAACGTCAAGTTCACTTGAGGTCAAGCATGAGCCGACTGGACATTGCGGACGTCGCGCGGCGCACGGGGTTGCCCGCGTCGACGCTGCGCTACTACGAGGAAAAGGGGTTGATCGTCCCGATCGGCCGGCATGGGCTGCGGCGGCAATACGACGCGTCGGTGCTGGAGCGCCTGGCGCTGATCGCGCTCGGCCGGGAGGCCGGATTTTCGCTGGACGACATCCTCGCGATGGTCGGCGCGGACGGCCGGCCCGAGATCGACCGCGCGAAGCTCGACGACAAGGCCGACGAGATCGACTGCACGATCCGCCGTCTCGGCGCCGTGCGCGATGCGCTGCGGTATGCGGCCGCGTGCCCGGCGGCGAACCATCTCGAATGCCCGTCGTTCCAGAAGCTGCTGCGCGTTGCCACGCATCGTCGTCCGGCGCGCCGCACGAAGGCGGAAGGCATGTAGGCGGCGAGCCCGCGCGACGCGCGCGGGCGGCTACAGGGTGACGGTATGGTTCGACGTGCCGAACCGGGGAAAGGCTGCCGATGACGTGTCGTATTCGACGTCGTTCGATCTCGATCCGGACCATGCCGATCGCCGTTCATGCGCACTTACCCGTGCATGTCGCGAGGTCGCGTCCCTGCTCGACACGGCATTCGACGTCGGCGAAGCATCCGACGCATGATTCATCCCGCGTAATACACGCGGCATTCCATCTCGCGCCCGCGCACGATCCGCTTGCCGACGAGCACGCCGTCCGTTTCGGTGAACACGGTGCGCTGGTGCTCGCACTGCACGGCGTCGTAGAAGTAGAGCGAGACCCAGTCGATCGGGCGCCCGGCTTCCGGCGTACGCATCGCGGCATGCTGGCTCAGCACCGTGAAATGCCAGCCGCCCTTGGTCATGTGCATTACGGGCGGCGGCACGTAGGCGTCCGCGTTCAGGCGCCGGTGCGTGAGCCTCGGCAGCACGCCGGCGGCCGCCTTGTTGCGGTACTGGCGATCGATGTAAAGCAGCAATTCGATGGGCGGTTCCGTACCGGGGCCGGCGTGTCGCATGTGACCTTGCCAGCGCCGGCGGCGGCTCAGCACGTCGTCGAGCGCGGCGCGGATGCCGACCGCGCGTCGCGGGCCGACGCCCGCGATCATTTCGAGCTGGCCGTTGCGGGCCGCGCGTTCGAGTTCCTCCAGCGTGTCGATGTGCAGTGCGTCATGAATGCGCAGCGCGAGCGCGTGGCCGATGCCCGGCACCGCTTCGAAGGCCGACGCGCGTTCCGCGTCGCCGCGCAAGCGGTCGAGCTGGCGCCAGCGCCCCGTCACCAGCAGCTCGGCGATCGCCTGCGCGACGCCCGCGCCGATGTCGGGCAGCGCACCGAGCGCGTCGACGCCGCCGGTTTCGAACACGCTGCGGATGTTGCGGTCGAGCGCGTCGACCGTATCGGCCGCCGCGCGGTACGCGGCGACCCGGTACGGGTTCGCACCCTGGTCGACGAGCCACTGCGCGGCCTCGCGCAAGCAGGCCGCGATAGGCCGGTTTTCCTCGTACGTCTGGCTGACGGTCGACTGCATGGCGAGGGACCCGGAAAGCACAAACGGAATGGACGCGGCGAGCGATGCGCCGGTCGGCTGTCAACCATTGTCGCGATACGCGATGAAGAAAACTTGATGTGCGTCAATGACAAACGTAGCACAGCCGCGAGGCGCACGGTCGTGCCGGAATGCGGCATGACCGTGCGCTACGTGCGATGCGGTCAAGCGTCGAGAAACGACTGCGCGTTCTCGGCCTCGGCGGCCGTGCGCAGCGCGGCGAGCGCCCGTTTCTCGATCTGCCGCACGCGCTCCCGCGACATCCCCGCATCCTGCGCGATCGCGTCGTAGGTATCGGGCTCGGCGCCGCCGAGGCCGAACCGCCGGCGCAGCACGTCGGCCTCGGTCGGCGTGACCGACCGCAGCAGCGACCGCACGCATTCGCGCATGCGCGTGTCGGCCAGTTGCTCGAACGGGCTGGCCGATGCCTGATCCTCGATCAGTTCCACGAGGCCGGTGTCCGCATCGGGCAGCGGCGTGTCGAGCGAGACCGGCTCGGCGGGCAGCGCGAGCACCGCGCACAGCTTGCCTTCGTCGAGACCGGTTTCGGCCGCGAGCTCGGCCGGCGTGGCCCGCCGGCCCGTGCGCTGCCGAAAGCGCAGCGCATGCCGCTGCACACGCTGGTACTGGTCGCCGACGTGCACCGGCACGCGGATCGTGCGCGAGCGATCCGCGACCGCGCGTGCGATCGCCTGGCGAATCCACCAGGTCGCATAGGTCGAGAACTTGAATCCGCGCCGGTATTCGAATTTCTCGATCGCGCGCATCAGGCCGAGACAGCCGTCCTGCACGAGGTCGGACAGGTCGACGCCGCGGTTCAGGTACTTGCGCGCGATCGACAGCACGAGCCGCAGGTTTGCCTCGAGCATCGCACGCGTCGCGTCGCGCACCTTCTGCTGGCCGTCGCCCAGCGCGGCCGCGAGCGCGCGCCGTGCGACCGCGTCGAAGCACGCTGCGTCGACCGCCGACGGATCGTGCGGGGCGGCCGCGAGTGCGCGTACGGTACGGCTCGCGTCGTCGACGGCCGGTGCGAGCCACGCGAGCGAACCGAGCAGGGCGGCCATGTGGTTGCGTGCGTCGCGGTATTCGGCCGAACGGCTGCCGTGCGCATGCAATGCGCCGCGCAGCGCCGACCCCGCTGCCTGCAGCGCGTCGTAGCGGGCGGGCGCGGGCGTGCCGGCGTCGTCGTCATCGGGCGATCCGGTTGCGCCGGTGCCGCCCGTTGCACGATGACGCTCGAGCAGCGCGTCGACCGCGGGCGGATAGCCGGCAATCGCGTGCAGGACCTGATGGCGGCCTGTCTCGATCTCGCGGGCGAGCACGATTTCGCCTTCGCGCGTGAGCAGCGGCACCGCGTGCATGCGCCGCATGTAGAGCGCGAGCGGATCGGTCGACGCGCTCGTGCCGCGTGCGAGGTCGCCGAGCATGGCCCGGCCTTCGTCGAGCGCGTCGCGATCGACCTCGACCGGCGCCGCGCCGGCGAACGGTGCAGGCACGGCCGGCTCGTCGAGTACCGCGATGCCGATGTCGGCAAGCGCGGCGCGCACGACGTCGAGCGCGTCGGGGCTGTCGCTTTCGGGCGGCAGCGCGTCGACGAGGTCGGCGTGCGTCAGATAACCCTGCTCGCCGGCGAGCGCCAGCAGCTGGATGATCGGATCGAGCGGTGTGTCCGCCCGGGGAGTGGGGCGTGGCGTAGTCATGTCGATGGCGGCGCGAGCCGCGTTCCTGTCTGGGCGGGCCGAAGCTCGCCGGTTTGCGGTTGCCGGTGGGTCGCGGACGCCCGTCCGCGCCGGTCAGCCCGACATCGTTCAAGTTGAGGGCATTTGCGCCAACTTCAACGCCGGTGCCGCGGACGGGCCAGCACGCAGCGTGCCTGCTTCGCCGTGCGGAGCAGGAAACAAAAAGTAACCGATCATACGCGCGGAAATCTGCAGGGGACGTAAGCTAGAGTCAGGCGCGCGCCCGGCGGCGACGCGCGGATTCTGCCGGAGCACGAGATGAACCCGATTCCCGCCGCGAGGCCCGCCGTCGTCGCGCTGGCCGCACTGGTGCTTGGCGGCTGCTACTACACGAGCCCGTACGGTTATGCACCTTATTACGCGCCGGTGCCCGCCACCGTGACGCAGCGCGAAATTCCAGCCGCACCGACCACGCCCGGTCCGGCCCCGTCGACCGTGCCCCAGGCGCAGGTCGACGCCGGCCCGGCGGTGCCGATGTATGTCGCGCCGGCCTACGTGCCGCCGCCGTATCCGTATTACTACCCGGCGTACTACTCCGGCTGGTACGGGCCGCCCGTGACGATCGGCTTCTGGGGCCGCTGGGGCGGCGGCGGATACTGGGGCGGGCGCGGCGGGTACTGGCATCGTCCGTGGGGCGGCGGGCATTGGGGTGGCGGTCACTGGGGCGGCGGCCATCGGCACTGACCGGCGCGCGGCGGCACGGCGCGGGAGAGCATCATGAAGAACACGATTGTCCGAAGTCTGTGCGTCGTCCTGGCCGGCCTCGCGGCCGCACCGGGCGTCGCCGATGCGCAAAGCAGCGCTTACACGAATTCGCCGGCCGAGCTGTATGCGGGGCCGGCGCCCGATTATCCGGTGGTCGCGCAGCTTCCGCCCGGCACCGCGCTGGACGTATTCGGCTGCCTGAGCAACTACGCGTGGTGCGACGTCGCGCTGCCGGGCGTGCGCGGCTGGATCGATGCGCAGTTGCTCGACTATCCCTACCAGGGCAGCTACGTGCCGTTGCTCGAGTATGGCGCGATCATCGGTGTGCCGGTGACCGGGTTCGCGATCGGCGCGTACTGGGATCGCTATTACCGGCACCGCCCGTGGTATCCGGACCGCGATCGCTGGGCGCATCGTCCGGAGCCGAGGCTCGGCCCGGGAGGCATGCCGCCGGGGCACGGGCGTCCGCAACCGGGCGCGCCGATGCAGGTCGCGCCGGGCGGTCCGCCGCCCGTGCATGACACGCGGCCGTCGGCGACGCGCGGCGGCTGGAATGGTGCGAACCGCATGCCGCCGCCGGCTGCGCCGGCGCCGACACCGATGCCGGGTGGGGCGGGTAATGCGCGTCCGGCCAGTCCGCCGCCGGCTGCGCCGGCGCCGACGCCGATGCCGGGTGGAGCGGGCAATGCGCGTCCGGCCAGTCCGCCGCCGGCCGTGCTGCCTCCACCGCCCGCGCCGGGCGGCGAGGGCCACCCGATGCCACCGCCGGGGCGGCAGGGAGGCGGCGGCGGTTATGCGCGACCTCAAGGCGGTGGAAACGGCGGCGGCAACCACGGCGGCGGTGGAGGCGGCGGCCCCGACGAGCTCCGGCACTGATGACGCCGGCGCCGCGGGCTCTCCGGGCAACGGACGAAAAAAAGCCGCTCCGGAGAGCGGCTTTCTGATCGGGCGGGCAGGCCGTTCGCACGACCCGCCGTCTCGCATCAGTCGTCGAGCAGCGACAGGTCGCGCACCGCGCCCTTGTCGGCCGACATGACCAGCTTCGCGTACGCCTTCAGCGCCGCGGACACCTTGCGCGGACGCGGCTGCGCGGGCTTCCAGCCTTTCGCGTTCTGCTCTTCGCGGCGGCGCGCCAGTTCCTCGTCCGATACCAGCACGTCGATCGTGCGGTTCGGAATGTCGATGCGGATCCGGTCGCCGTCGCGCACGAGCCCGATCGCGCCGCCCGCTGCCGCTTCCGGCGAGCAATGGCCGATCGACAGGCCCGACGTGCCGCCCGAGAAACGGCCGTCCGTCAGCAGCGCGCACGCCTTGCCGAGGCCCTTCGACTTGATGTAGCTGGTCGGGTAGAGCATTTCCTGCATGCCCGGGCCGCCCTTCGGGCCTTCGTAGCGCACGATCACCACGTCGCCGGCCTTGACCTTGTCGTTCAGGATGTTCTCGACCGCTTCGTCCTGCGATTCGGTCACGTGGGCCGAACCTTCGAACACGAGGATGCTCTCGTCGACGCCGGCCGTCTTCACCACGCAGCCGTCGAGCGCGATGTTGCCCGTCAGCACGGCGAGGCCGCCTTCCTTCGAGAACGCGTGCTCGTACGAGCGGATGCAGCCTTCGGCACGGTCGAGGTCGAGGCTCGGCCAGCGCGTGTCCTGGCTGAACGCGACCTGCGTCGGGATGCCGGCCGGGCCGGCCAGGTAGAACGTGCGGACCGCGTCGTCCTGCGTGCGCACGATGTCCCACTGGTCGAGCGCGTCCTTCAGCGTCGGCGCGTGCACGGTCGGCACGTCGGTGTGCAGCTTGCCGGCGCACTCGAGCTCGCCGAGGATCGCCATGATCCCGCCTGCGCGGTGCACGTCCTCGATGTGGTACTTGTTCGTGTTCGGCGCGACCTTGCACAGCTGCGGCACGGTGCGCGACAGGCGGTCGATGTCCTTCATCGTGAAGTCGATGTCGGCTTCCCGCGCGATCGCCAGCAGGTGCAGGATCGTGTTGGTCGAACCGCCCATCGCGATGTCGAGCGTCATCGCGTTCTCGAACGCCTTGAAGCCGACCGAGCGCGGCAGCACGCGTTCGTCGTCCTGCTCGTAGTGCTGGCGCGTCAGTTCGACGATGCGGCGGCCGGCGCGCTTGAACAGCTGTTCGCGATCGGCGTGCGTGGCGACCACCGTGCCGTTGCCGGGCAGCGACAGGCCGAGCGCTTCGGTCAGGCAGTTCATCGAGTTCGCGGTGAACATGCCCGAGCACGAGCCGCAGGTCGGGCACGCCGAGCGTTCGACTTCGGCGACGTCGGCGTCCGAATACGACTGGTCGGCCGCGATCACCATCGCGTCGACGAGGTCGAGCTTCTTCAGTTCGATGGCCTTGGTGACCGGGTTCGCGAGGCGCGTCTTGCCGGCTTCCATCGGGCCGCCCGACACGAAGATCACCGGAATGTTCAGGCGCATCGCGGCCATCAGCATCCCCGGCGTGATCTTGTCGCAGTTCGAGATGCACACCATCGCGTCCGCGCAGTGCGCGTTCACCATGTATTCGACCGAGTCGGCGATGATGTCGCGGCTCGGCAGCGAATACAGCATGCCGTCATGGCCCATCGCGATGCCGTCGTCGACCGCGATCGTGTTGAATTCCTTCGCGACGCCGCCGGCAGCCTCGATCTCGCGCGCGACGAGCTGGCCGAGATCCTTCAGGTGCACGTGCCCGGGCACGAACTGGGTGAACGAGTTGACGACCGCGATGATCGGTTTCGAGAAATCGTCGTCTTTCATGCCGGTGGCGCGCCACAGCGAGCGCGCACCTGCCATGTTGCGGCCGGCGGTAGAGGTTTTGGAACGGTAAGTGGGCATGGTGATGGCTGAAGAAATATCGCGGGAAAAGGGTGGAGGCTCGGGAATAAAGGCCTCTCTCGCGCCCGTGCGAACAACCTCTTGAGCTGCGCCCTGGGCAAACTCGACGATTATCCCACAGCCGCCGGGCCTGCGGCGCTGGCCGGAGCGGGCGAGCGGCGCGGGCGGTGCGGGTGGCGCGGGTGGCGCGGGTGGTGCGGGTGGTGCGGGTGGCGCGGGTGGCGCGGGTGGCGCGGGTGGCGCGGGTGGCGCGGGTGGCGCGGGTGGCGCGGGTGGCGCGGGTGGCGCGGGTGGCGCGGGTGGCGCACCGGACAGCGGCCAAGTGCACCAAGTTCCCCGAGCACGAAGTTCGACGCAGGCCATCGCCGGCGCAACCGGGCGGCGGCTTCATCGCCCGTTCCGCCGACGATGAAGCCGCGCCGTGCCGCTCGATCGCGCGTCAGTCGAGCAGCGTCAGGATCTCGTCGTACAGCGGCTTCGGAATCCGCACGCCGTTCGCGATGCTGCGCGCGCGGGCGTCGAAGCGCCGTTGCGACGGCAGCCGCGCGCCCTGCGCGACGATCGATTCGAACATCCGCTCGCCGCGCGCGCGCCCCGCGTCGAGATCGTCGCCGAGAAACACCTTCGGATCGAACGCGATCACGAGTTCGCCATGGCACGGCGTCGCGCCGACGCCTTCGTCGAAGTCCATCGATTCCCGGCTCGTCATGTCGCCGATCAGCGCGCCGCCGAGCAGTTCGACCATCGCCGCGAGCGCCGAACCCTTGTGGCCGCCGAACGTGCGCATCGCGCCTTGCAGCGCGGCCTTCGGGTCGGTGGTCGGCTGGCCGTCGGCGTCGATCGCCCAGTGCGACGGAATCGCCTTGCCTTGCTTCGCGTGCAGCTCGATGTCGCCGCGCGCGATCGCGCTCGTCGCGAAATCGAACACGAACGGCTCGCCGCCCGGGCGCGGCCACGCGAACGCGATCGGGTTGGTGCCGAATACGGGCTCGCGGCCGCCTTCCGGCGCGACCCAGCTATGGCTCGGGTTCATCGCGATGCCGACCAGCCCCTCGGCCGCGATCGCCTCGACCTCGGGCCACAGCGCGGAGAAGTGGTAGCAATGGTTGATCGCCATCGCGGCGATGCCGTGCTGCTTCGCCATCTCGACCAGCACGGGCAGCCCGGTCTCGAAGCTCAGCAGCGAGAAGCCGCGATGCGCGTCGACCGCGACGATCGACGACGACAGCCGGCGCAGCGTCGGCACGGCCTGCGGATCGACCTTGCCCTTCTTCAGCGACCGCACGCAGACGAGCAGCCGGTACACGCCGTGCGAATGGCATTCGTCGCGCTGGCCCTGCGTGATCACGTTGGCGATGGCCCGCGCATGCGCGTCGGACATCCCGTTGTGCGTCAGCACGCGCAGCGCGAGCGCGTGGACTTCGTCGAGCGGCAGGACGACTTCGGCGGTTTGCTCAGACATGGTTCACCTCGCGCGGGGCGGGCACGCCGTCGATGCGTTGCGGCACGTGCAGCGGATTGCTGCTGCGGATCGCGTCCGGCAGCAGCGCGTCCAGCAGGTCCTGGTACGACACGGGGCGCAGGAAGCGCTCGATCGCGCGTGCGCCGACGGACGTCGTGCGCGTGTCGGACGTCGCCGGGAACGGGCCGCCGTGCACCATCGCGTGGCCGACCTCGACGCCCGTGCCGAAGCCGTTGACGAGAATGCGGCCGGCCTTGCGTTCGAGCGTCGGGCGCAGCGCGGCGAACAGCGCCGCGTCGCCGTCGGCGAGATGCGCGGCGATCGTCAACTGCCCTTCGAGCGATTTCAGCACGCGATGCAGCGTGTCGGCGTCCGGGCAGCGCACGATCAGCGACGCGGGGCCGAACACTTCGTCGCGCAATTCGGGGCGTGCGACGAACGCATCGGCGGACGTTGCGAACAGCGCCGCGCGGGCCTGGTGACGGCTGCCTTCCGCGCCTTCGGCCAGCCGCTCGACCGCATCGTGATCGCGCAGCGCCGCGACGCCTTGCGCATAGCTCGCGTGGATATGGGGTGTCAGCATCGTCTGTGCGGCCGCCGCGCGCACCGCGTCGGCTGCCGCGGCTTCGAATGCGCGCAGCGCGGGGCCGTCTACTGCGAGCACGAGGCCCGGATTCGTGCAGAACTGCCCGGCGCCGAGCGTGAGCGACGCGACGAACTGCGATGCGATGGTGTCGTGACGCGCGTCGAGCGCGGCAGGACACAGCAGCACGGGATTGATCGAGCTCATTTCCGCATAGACGGGGATCGGCTCGGCTCGCGCGGCTGCGATATGCATCAGCGCGACGCCGCCGCGACGCGAGCCGGTGAAGCCGACCGCCTTGATGCGCGGATCGGCGACGAGCGCCTGGCCGATCTCGCGCGATGCGTCGAACAGCAGCGAGAACACGCCGGCCGGCATTCCGCATTCGTGCGCGGCCTGCTGGATCGCGCGGCCGACGAGTTCCGACGTGCCCGGATGCGCGGAATGCGCCTTGACGATCACCGGGCAGCCGGCCGCCAGCGCCGACGCCGTGTCGCCGCCGGCCACGGAGAACGCGAGCGGGAAATTCGACGCGCCGAATACGGCGACCGGCCCGACCGCGACGTTGCGCAGGCGCAGGTCGACGCGCGGCAGCGGCTTGCGCTCGGGGCGCGCCGGATCGATGCGCACATCGAGAAAACCGCCGTCCCGCACGAGCGACGCGAACAGCGCGAGCTGGCCGACCGTGCGGCCGCGTTCGCCTTCGATGCGCGCGCGCGGCAGCCCCGTTTCGACGACGCAGCGCTCGATCAGGTCGTCGCCGAGCGCCATGATGTGGCGGCCGATCGCGTCGAGGAACGCGGCGCGTGCTTCGAGCGACGTTTCGCGATAGGTGTCGAACGCGTCGTCGGCGAGTGCGCACGCCGTTTCCAGGTCGTGCAGGCTCGCGCCGCCGAACGCCGGTTCGAGCGGTTCGCCGGTGGCGGCGGCGATCGAGTGGAGGGTGCCGTTCTGTCCGGCGACGGCCGACTGGCCGATCAGGAGCTGACCTGTGAGTTGCATGATTTTCCTCGGGAAAAAGCAGGGCCGGGCGTGCTGCGCCCGGCCGATGGAAGGGGAAAAAGGGCGCGGGCGCGTCAGTCCTCGTCGTCGTCGAGTTGCAGCTTGTCGGAACGGACGCCCGTGTTGGCGCCCCAGTAATAGATGACGAGCGCGACGGCTGCGACGACGACCGTGTCGTACGGATGCGCGAGCCGGCCCGTGCCGCCGAAGCCGCCGAGATACGACAGCACGATCATCGCCGCATAGAACGCGATCAGCCACGCGGACGAACGCACTTGCTCGGCGAGGCTCAGGTGCGCGGTCGGCACCCAGCGGCGGCACGCGAGATAGATCGCGAACATCACGATCTGCAGGCCGAGCAGCCAGGACACCGTGCTCCAGCCGGACCAGTAGACGATCAGCGCGGCGATCACGAACGACGCGGGGCCGGTGAGGCCGAACGCGCTCGCGCGGAACGGCCGCGGCAGGTCGGGCGCGGTGCGGCGCAGCGCGGCGACCGACACGGGCGCGACCGCATAGCTCAGCACCAGCGCGGCCGACACGATGTTGATCAGCGCTTCCCACGACGGGAACGGCAGCGTCCAGAAGATCGCGAGGCCGAACGTGAGCCACAGGCCCGCGCGCGGGATGCCCGACGCTTCGTCGACGCGCGTGAACACCTTGAAGAACGTGCCCGTCTTCGCCCAGCCGTAGACGACGCGCGGCGTCGCGTTCATGTAGATGTTGCCGCAGCCGCTCGGCGAAATCATCGCGTCGGCGACGACCATCACCGCGAGCCAGCCGACGCCGAGCGCGAGCGCGATGTCGCGGTACGGCAGCGAGAACGCCTTGCTCACGTCGTGCCAGCCGGCGGCGAGCATCGCCGTCGGGATGCTGCCGATGAACGCGAGTTGCAGCAGCACGTAGATCAGCGTCGACAGCAGGATCGACAGGATCAGCGCGATCGGGATCGTGCGCTGCGGATTGCGCACCTCGCTCGCGACCGACACGATCGGCGTGAGCCCGAGATACGCGAAGATGATGCCGCCGGCCGACACGGCCATCTCGATGCCCGGCATGCCGAACGGCGCGAAGCCGTGCACGGTCAGGTTCGCGGGCTTGAAGAACGTGAACAGCACGCCGATCACCGCGAGCGGCACGATGAACTTGAAGACGCTGATGATGTTGTTCGCCTTCGCGAACGTCTTCACGCTCGAATAGTTCAGGTAAAAGAAGAAGCAGAGCAGCGCGGCCTGCACGAGCCAGCCGAGTGTGGTCGGGTCGCTCGATCCCTCGACCGTCAGGCCCGGAAACCACGCGGCCGCATACTGGCGCGCGGCGACGACCTCGATCGCGATCAGGCTGGAGAACGCGATCAGCGTGATGAAGCCCATCAGGTAGCCGAGCAGCGGGCCGTGCGAGAACACCGGGTAGCGCACCACGCCGCCGGCGCGCGGCAGCGCGGCGCCGAGTTCGCAGTAGACGATGCCGAGCAGCAGCACCGCGAAGCCGCCGAGCAGCCACGAGAAGATGCCGGCCGGGCCCGCGATCGTCGACACGTGACTCGCGGCGAACAGCCACCCCGAACCGAAAATGGCGCCGAGACCGATGAACGTGAGATCGGTCAGCGACAGCTGTTTCTTGAACTTGCCGTGACCCGCGTCGGGGTGCGCGGAACGGGAAAGCGGGACGGACGGGTGAGCGTTGCCTTGGCCTGGCATGGGCTTGTCTCCTGGGGAATGTCGGTGCAGGCGCGCGTGGCGCGCGCTCCGACGGAGCAGCGCGCACGCGTGCCGGCCGGCGTCGCCCGGTTCGAACGACCGGGGCGGGCCGCGGCCCGTTCATGCGCGGCGCGCGCTGGCGCCGGGGCGAGCGGGCCCGCAGGCCATGCCGGACCGCGGACGGCGACGCACCGGGCAAGCCCGCGCGCCGCCGCAGGGGCGTCGGTCAGAGACCGACGTCGGGCAGCGCGGGGCGCGTTTCGAGCGCCTTCGCGACGATGGCCTTCACTTCCGCGAGCGTGTCGCCTTGCAGCGCGAGGCGCGGCGGCCGCGTGACCGCGCTGCCGCGGCCGACCAGCTCTTCGCACAGCTTGATGCACTGCACGAGGTCCGGGCGGGCGTCGAGGTGCAGCAGCGGCATGAACCAGCGGTACAGCGCGAGCGCTTCGTCGAAGCGCTTTTGCTTCGCGAGGCGGAACAGTGTCTCGCCTTCCTTCGGGAACGCGTTCGACATGCCCGACACCCAGCCTTCGGCGCCGACCGCAATGCTCTCGACCACGACGTCGTCGAGGCCCGCGAACAGCACGAAGCGATCGCCGACCGCGTTGCGCAGGTCGATGAAGCGCCGCGTATCGCCCGACGAATCCTTGAAGCAGACGATGTTCTCGCAATCCTGCAACGCGATCAGCACGTCGGGCGTCACGTCGTTCTTGTAGATCGGCGGGTTGTTGTAGACCATCACCGGCAGGTCGGTGCTCGTCGCGACCGCGCGGAAGTGCGCGGCGGTTTCGTGCGGCTTCGCCGAGTACACGAGCGCGGGCATCACCATCACGCCGTCGACGCCGACGCGCTGCGCTTCGCGCACCGTGTTGCGCGCGAATTCGGTCGTGAATTCGGCGATGCCGGCGATCACCGGAATCTTGCCGCCGGCCGCGTCGCGTGCGGCTTCGATCACCTGGAGCTTCTCGCTCGTCGACAGCGACGTGTTTTCGCCGACCGTGCCGCAGACCACGAGGCCCGACACGCCGTCGTTCACCAGGTTCTTGACCACGCGGTGCGTGGCGTCGATGTCGAGGGAAAAGTCCGGCTTGAACTGGGTGCTGACGGCCGGGAACACCCCGGTCCACTGAATGGCTTTGCGGCTCACTGAAATCTCCTACGTTCGTATCGGTCGGCCGACGGGTGTGTCGGTGTGGCAACCAGTATCGCCGCGCAAACGTCCATCACGCTTGAGTCGTATCGCGGAGCAAAATGACGAAATCGGCACAGCGGCCGGCAGGGGCGCGAAGGGCGCGTCGCACTATGCCGATTTCGTCGTCGTCCTCATCGAAAAGCCACAAGCGGACGGACGCGCGACGGAGGAAGCTATGCTCCTTTCCCCACTTCGGACAGCTCATGATGAAGCGCATCCAGATCATCGATTCGCACACGGGCGGCGAACCCACTCGGCTCGTCGTGTCCGGCTTTCCGTCGCTCGGCAACGGCACGATGGCCGAGCGGCGCGACGTGCTCGCGCGCGAGCACGACCGTTACCGCACCGCGTGCATCCTCGAGCCGCGCGGCAGCGACGTGCTGGTCGGCGCGCTGCTGTGCGACCCGGTAGCGGCCGACGCGGCGGCCGGCGTGATCTTCTTCAACAATAGCGGCTATCTCGGGATGTGCGGGCACGGCACGATCGGCGTCGTGCGCACGCTGCATCACATGGGGCGCATCGCGCCCGGCGTGCACCGGATCGAGGCGCCGGTCGGCACCGTCGAGGCGACGCTGCACGACGACCTGTCGGTCAGCGTGCGCAACGTGCCCGCGTATCGCCATGCGCAGGGCGTCGCGCTCGACGTGCCGGGATATGGCCCCGTGAAGGGCGACGTCGCGTGGGGCGGCAACTGGTTCTTCCTGACCAGCGACCACGGGCAGCGCGTCGCCGGCGACAACGTCGCCGCGCTCACCGCGTATGCGTCGGCCGTGCGCGAAGGGCTCGAACGCGCGGGCATCACCGGCGCGAACGGCGGCGAGATCGACCACATCGAACTGTTCGCCGACGATCCCGAACACGACAGCCGCAGCTTCGTGTTGTGCCCGGGCCTCGCCTACGACCGTTCGCCGTGCGGCACCGGCACGAGCGCGAAGCTTGCGTGCCTCGCGGCCGACGGCAAACTCGCGCCGGGCGCCGTGTGGCGGCAGGCGAGCGTGATCGGCAGCGTGTTCCATGCGAGCTACGAGCTGGCCGACGGCGGCATCGTGCCGACGATTCGCGGCAGCGCGCACCTGAGCGCGGAAGCGACGCTGCTGATCGACGAAGACGATCCGTTCGGCTGGGGTATCGGGGCGTGAGCGAAACGAAGACCGACGTCGTCGTGATCGGCGCCGGCATCGTCGGCGCGGCGTGCGCGCACGAACTCGCGCAGCGCGGGCTGCGCGTGCTCGTCGTCGACGACGCGAGCGGCGGTGCGACCGGCGCGGGCATGGGGCACCTCGTCGCGATGGACGACAACGCGGCCGAGCTCGCGCTGAGCCATTACTCGATCGAACTGTGGCGCGCGTTGAGCGGCGAGATGCCCGACGGCTGTGCGTACCGAAACTGCGGCACGCTGTGGCTCGCGGCCGATGCGCACGAGATGGATCTCGCGCGCGCGAAGCAGGCGACGCTCGCCGCGCACGGCGTGGCCGGCGAGCTGATCGACGCGGCAGCGCTCGCGCAACTGGAGCCGATGCTGCGCGCGGGCCTCGGCGGCGCGCTGAAGATTCCGGGCGACGCGATCCTCTATGCGCCCGTTGCCGCGAACTGGCTGCTGCAGCGCGCGCCGCGCGTCACGCTGCGCCGCGAGCGGGCCGTCGCGGTCGATGGCCCGAGCGTGACGCTCGCGAGCGGCGACGTGCTGCGCGCGGAGCGGGTGGTCGTCGCGAACGGCGTGGCGGCGCGCACGCTGCTGCCCGAACTGCCGCTGCGCCCGAAAAAGGGCCATCTGCTGATTACCGACCGCTATCCGGGCCACGTGTCGCACCAGCTCGTCGAGCTCGGTTATGCGGCGAGCGCGCATGCGAGCGACGGCACGTCGGTCGCGTTCAACGTGCAGCCGCGGCCGACCGGCCAGCTGCTGATCGGCTCGTCGCGCCAGTTCGACACCGAGGACGCGCAGGTCGAGCCGCCGGTGCTCGCGCAGATGCTGCGCCGCGCGGTCGGCTATCTGCCGGATCTGGCCGACCTGAACGGCATCCGCGCATGGACGGGTTTCCGCGCCGCGAGCCCCGACGGCCTGCCGCTGCTTGGCGAGCACCCGGCGCGGCCGGGCGTGTGGCTCGCGGTCGGGCACGAAGGGCTCGGCGTGACGACCGCGCCGGGCAGCGCGCGGCTCGTCGCCGCGCTGATGGCCGGCGAGCGGCCGGCCATCGATATCGAGCCGTATTTGCCGGGACGCTTCCTGACCGCGTCCCCTGTCGCCGGAGCGCTGACATGAAACGACCCCCACGCTCACATCGTTCGCTGTCGACCGGAGTGGGTGCTTCAGCACTTACTCCGGTCCCATGCAAGGCGCCCCCCGCGGGGGCGGTCAGCCGCCCACGGCCGGCTTTGCAAAGCCGGCCGGCTACGCAGGCGCAGAGCGATGCTCTGCGAATTCCCTGCTACGCCCTTGGGGCGGCCCGGCGGAGGCTGACATGATCATTCATCTGGACGGCCGCGCGCTGACGGTGGCCGACGGCGCGACCGTCGCGGCCGCCGTCGCGGCGAGCGGCGACGACACGACGCGCGTGTCGTGCACGGGCGCGGCGCGTGCGCCGTTTTGCGGGATGGGCATCTGCCAGGAATGCCGGATGACGATCGACGGCCGGCGCCGGCTGGCGTGCCAGACGCTGTGCCGCGACGGCATGCAGGTGGAGCGCACGCGATGAAACAGGAACGACTGAGCGTCGACGTCGCGATCGTCGGCGCGGGCCCGGCCGGGCTGTCGGCCGCGCGGGCCGCCGCACAAAGTGGTGCAACGGTTGCGATCGTCGACGACAACCCGCGTGCGGGCGGGCAGATCTGGCGGCAGCCGGCAGCGGCCGCACCGACGCCGGCCGCTGCTGAACGCGTCGCCGTGCTGCGGCAGCCGAACGTCACGCATCTCGCGGCGACCCGCATCGTCGCCGAAACGCAGCCTGGCACGCTGCTGCTCGAGGACGACGAACGCGGGCTGCTGCTCGATTTCCGGACGCTGATTCTCTGCTGCGGGGCCCGCGAGCTGCTGCTGCCGTTTCCGGGCTGGACGTTGCCGGGGGTGACCGGCGCGGGCGGCTTGCAGGCGCTGATCAAGTACGGGCTCGACGTGCGCGGGCAGCGCACGGTGATCGCGGGCAGCGGGCCGCTGCTGCTGGCGAGCGCGGCGACGGCCCGGCAGGCCGGCGCGCGCGTGTCGCACGTGCTCGAACAGGCTGCATGGGGCGACGTGGCCGGCTTCGGCGCGGGGCTGTGGCGCTGGCCGTCGAAGCTCGCGCAGGCCGCGAAGCTCGTCACGGCCGCGTATCGGCCCGACGCGTACGTCGTGGAGGCATTCGGCGACCAGCGGCTGGAACGCGTGCGGATCCGTCGCGGCGATCGCGAGTTCGACGTCGACTGCGACCGGCTCGCGTGCGGCTTCGGCCTCGTGCCGAATACCGTGCTGCCGCGCCATCTCGGCTGCCGGGTCGAGCACGGCGCGGTGGCGGTCGATGCATACCAGCGCACGAGCCGCGACGGGTATTTCGCGGCGGGCGAGTGCACGGGCGTCGGCGGCAGCGAGCTGGCGATGATCGAAGGTGAAATCGCCGGCTACGCGGCGACCGGGCAGACCGCCCGACTGGCCGCGCTCGTCGCGCGGCGCGCGCACTGGCAGGCTTTCGCGGACGCCGTCCGCGAGCGCTTCGCGATCCGGGAGCCGATCCGCCGGCTCGCGCGAGCCGACACGCTGCTGTGTCGTTGCGAAGACGTGCGGTTCGATGCGGTCGCGCGGGAACCGGGCTGGACGGCCGCCAAACTGCAGTCGCGCTGCGGGATGGGCGCGTGCCAGGGCCGCGTGTGCGGCGCGGCCGCGCAGGCGCTGTTCGGCTGGACGCCGCCGGCGCCG
The DNA here is from genome assembly GCF_902832865.1 of Burkholderia sp. BCC0397. NCBI lineage: Bacteria > Pseudomonadati > Pseudomonadota > Betaproteobacteria > Burkholderiales > Burkholderiaceae > Burkholderia > Burkholderia sp. BCC0397. Next base: position 826,810 of record NZ_CADFDL010000001.1, read on the forward strand.
CGCACACCGCTCGTGCCCGCGCGGGTCGGCACGCTGATGCTCGACGGCACGGGGTCCTGCGACGGCGCATGACGCATGCGGCGTCGCAGGTGAAGCGGCCCGGTTCGTGCCGGGCCGCGCCTGTTACTCCACCTTCACTTTCTCCCATCCGCCGACCTGCGGCGCCGCACAGGCGCGCAGGCACTCGATCGTCGCGGCCACGGCCGCGCGGTTCGCGCTGTCGGGATGCCAGTACATCGACACCGCGCCCTGGCCTTCGAGCTCCATCGGCAGGATGCGGATCGCGTTCAGTTGCGCGAAGCGTCGTGCGGGGCGGTGCGACGCGACGCCGAGCAGGTCGGTGTTGTTCAGCAGCGTGAGGTTCAGGATCGACGAATTCGATTCGACGCAGTGCGGCGGCTGCACGCGGCCGGCGGCTTTCAGTGCGGCTTCCAGCGCATTGTGGACGGGCGTACCCGCCGGCCATACGATCCACGGGTAGGCGAGCACGTCGTCCCAGCCGAGCGACGCCGCGCCGGCCAGCGCGTGGTCGGGCCGCGCGACGAACACGACCGGATCGACGTACAGCGCTTCGGCATGCAGCAGCGGATCGACCGACGTCGAACCCGAGCGGCCGACGACGATGTCGAGTTCGCTGCGCGCGAGCTGCGGCATCAGCTGGTTCATCGTGCTTTCGGTGAGCCGCACCTGCGCGCGCGGCATCCGTTTCAGCAACTGCGACACCGCGAACGGCACCGTGTCGGCCGCCGCGACGCCCGACGTGCCGATCGTCACGAGGCCGCTGCCGCCTTCGCGCAACGCGGCCATGTCGTCGCGCGCGATGTCGAGCTGCGCTTCGACGCGGCGCGCATGCTCGATCAGCGCTTCGCCGTAAGGCGTCGGCCGCAGCCCGCGCGCATGCCGCTCGAACAGCGGCAGCCCGACATCCTCTTCCAGCTCCTTCAGCCATTTCGACAGCGCCGGCTGCGTGGTCGCGAGCGCGACCGCCGACTGGCTCAGATTGCCGGTGCCGGCAACGCTCAACAGTACCTGCAGATGCCGCAGCCGCAGCCGGTGGGTCCAGTCCATGGCGTGCCTCGTCGCGAGAAGGTATATCCAGAAATATATGGATCAGATGATTTGACCATTTTACCGGGTATGTCTGCGTCGAATATAAATCTGCTGACGGACTGCAGCACGGTCCCCGACCCGACATCGCGCCGACGCCGATCGGCCGCCCCGAAGGAGACATCATGACGACCCAGCCGGACACGACGCGCGCCGCCTACTATGCACGGATCGCCGAGCAGCGCCTCGCGCCGCTGTGGGAATCGCTGCACAACCTCGTGCCGACCTCGCCGCAGCCGGCCGCGCAGGCCGCGATCTGGAAGTACGCGCAGCTGCGCGACCTCGTGATGCAGGCCGGCAGCGTGATCAGCGCCGAAGAAGCGGTGCGCCGCGTGCTGGTGCTGGAGAACCCGGGGCTGCCGGGCAAGTCGAGCATGACGCCGAGCCTGTATGCGGGGCTGCAGCTGATCCTGCCGGGCGAGATCGCGCCGAGCCACCGTCATACGCAGTCGGCGCTGCGCTTCATCGTCGAAGGGCGCGGCGCGTGGACGGCCGTGAACGGCGAGCGCACGACGATGCATCCGGGCGACTTCATCATCACGCCGTCGTGGGCGTGGCACGACCACGGCAATCCGTCGGTGGAAGACGGCGGCGAGCCGGTCGTGTGGCTCGACGGGCTCGACATTCCGCTGCTCGCGACCCTCGACGCCGGTTTCGCGGAGAACTATCCGGAAGCCGTGCAGCCGGTGAACCGCCTGGAAGGCGACAGCTTCGCGCGCTTCGGTCACAACATGGTGCCGGTGCGGCATCGGGTCAGCGATCCGACGTCGCCGGTGTTCAGCTATCCGTATGCGCGCAGCCGCGAGGCGCTCGACGCGCTGTACCGGAACGGCGAGCTCGATGCGTGGGACGGCGTGAAGCTGCGCTACGTGAACCCCGCGACGGGCGGCTGGCCGATGCCGACCATCGCCACCTTCATGCAATTCCTGCCCGCCGGCTTCGACGGCCGCCCGTACCGCAGCACCGACGCAACCATCTACTGCGTCGTCGAAGGCAGCGGCACCGCATTGATAGGCGGCAACGCGTTCGCGTTCGAGCCGCACGACATCTTCGTCGCGCCGTCGTGGGCGCCGGTGCGGCTGTCGGCTTCGTCCGACAGCGTGCTGTTCAGCTATTCCGACCGGCCCGTGCTGTCCGCGCTGAACCTGCTGCGCGAAGCGCGCGACTGACGCTGGCCGCTTTCGACGATCCGTTTTCCGTGCGTCGCCGAGGTCGCGGCGCGCGTCCCTTCCATTCATGCCTACGCTGGAGCCGTTCATGACTTTCGTATTCCCGCCCGAAGCGCCGGTGGCGCTGCCCGTCGTCGGCAGCGACGCCCGGTTTGCGGTCCGCCGCGTCTATTGCGTCGGCCGCAACTACGCGGCCCATGCACGCGAAATGGGCTTCGATCCCGATCGCGAGCCGCCGTTCTTCTTCTGCAAGCCGGCCGATTCGATCGTGCCGGTGGCGTACGGCGACACGCTCGAGCTCGCGTATCCATCGCAGACGCAGAACTATCACTACGAAGCCGAACTCGTCGCGGTGATCGGCAAGGGCGGCTCGGACATTCCGCTCGAGCGCGCACTCGAGCACGTGTGGGGCTATGCGGTCGGCCTCGACATGACGCGCCGCGACCTGCAGATGAAGATGCGCGAGATGGGCCGGCCGTGGGAGATCGGCAAGGCGTTCGATCGTTCGGCGCCGATCGGGCCCGTGCATCCGGCGAGCGACGTCGGTCATGTCGAGCAGGGCGGCCTGTGGCTGACCGTCAACGGCGCGACGAAGCAGAAGAGCGACGTGTCGCACCTGATCTGGTCGGTCGCGGAGACGGTGGCCGACCTGTCGAAGTTCTTCCGCCTCGAACCGGGCGACGTGATCTTCACGGGCACGCCCGAAGGGGTCGGCGCGGTGGTCGCGGGCGACGTGATGAGGGTCGGCGTCGAGCGTCTCGGCGAACTGACCGTGCGCGTGGTCTGACGCGCGTTTGTCGATTTCCTCGAAAGGTCACATCGTGCAACTGCATAGCTTCTTCAACAGTTCGACGTCCTACCGGGTGCGCATCGCGCTCGCGCTGAAAGGGCTGTCGTACGACACACTGCCGGTGAACATCCGCACCGGCGAGCATCGCGACGCCGATTACGTCGCGCGGGTGAACCCGTCGGCCACGGTGCCGGCGCTGACCGACGGCGATTTTCGTCTCGGCCAGTCGCTCGCGATCCTCGATTACCTCGACCAGATCCAGCCGACGCCTCGGCTGATTCCGCTCGAACCGCGGCGCCGGGCGCGCGTGCTGGAACTGGCGGCGCTGATTGCCTGCGATATCCATCCAATCAACAACCTGCGCGTGCTGCGCTATCTCGACAGCGAGCTGAAGGTCACGCCGCAGCAGAAGACCGCGTGGTATCGGCACTGGGTCGCGGAAGGGATGGCCGGCGCCGAGCGGCTGCTGGCCCGCGCGGACGAGGGCCCGTGGTGCTTCGGCGATACGCCGACGCTGGCCGACGTGTGCCTGGTGCCGCAGGTCGCGAACGCGTTGCGGATGGATTGCGACCTGAGCGCGTATCCGCGCTGCCTCGCGGTGTTTGAGCACGCGCGGCACGAGCCGGCGTTCGAGGCCGCGCAACCGCAGCGGCAACCGGATTACGTCGCGTAACACGAATCGCGTAATAAGAAGCAGGAGACGAACATGGGCGAGACAATCAACAACGGCCGGCGCGTACTCGTGATCGGCGGTGGTATCGGCGGGCTCGGGGCGGCGCTGGCGCTCGCACGTCAGGGCATTCGCGTGAAGCTGCTCGAACAGGCCGAGCGGATCGGCGAGATCGGCGCGGGCATCCAGCTCGCCGCGAACGCGTTCAACGCGCTCGATGCGCTGGGTGTCGGCGAGGCGGCGCGCGGCCGTGCGGTGTTGACCGACCGGCTGCAACTGATGGACGCGATCGATGCACGCGAGGTCGCACGCATCGATACGGGCGCCGCGTATCGCGAACGCTTCGGCAATCCGTATGCGGTGATTCATCGCGCGGACATTCATCTGTCGATCTACGAGGCGGTCAAGGATCACCCGCTGATCGAATTCCGGACGAGCACGCAGGTGGGCGGGTTCGAGCAGGACGGCAACGGCGTGACCGTGATCGACCAGCATGGCGAACGCTATCGTGCCGACGCGGTGATCGGCTGCGACGGCGTGAAGTCCACGATCCGTCAGGCGCTGATCGGCGATGCGCATCGCGTGACCGGCCACGTCGTGTATCGCGCGGTGGTGGACGTCGACGACATGCCGAAGGATCTTCGGATCAATGCGCCGGTCGTGTGGGCCGGCCCGCATTGCCATCTGGTTCACTATCCGCTGCGCGGCGGGCGTCAGTACAACCTCGTCGTCACGTTCCACAGTCGCGAGCAGGAGACCTGGGGCGTGCGCGAGGGCAGCAAGGAAGAAGTGCTGTCGTACTTCGACGGTATCCATCCGCTGCCGAAACAGATGCTCGACCGGCCGACGTCGTGGAAGCGCTGGGCGACCGCCGACCGCGATCCGGTCGAGCGCTGGAGCGCGGGCCGCGCGACGGTGCTCGGCGACGCCGCGCATCCGATGACGCAATACATCGCGCAGGGCGCGTGCCAGGCGCTCGAGGATGCGGTGACGCTCGGCGCGGCCGTTGCGCAGACCGACGGCGATTTCGAGGCCGCGTTCGCGCTGTACCAAAGCGTGCGGATTCCGCGTACCGCTCGCGTGCTGTATTCGGCGCGCGAGATGGGGCGGATCTATCACGCGAAGGGCGTCGAGCGGCAAGTGCGCAACGGGCTGTGGGCCGGGCGCACCGACGCGCAGTTCTACGACGCACTCGACTGGCTGCACGGCTGGCGTGCGGAAGATTGCCTGAAGACGGTCGCATAACGCACCCGTTCAGCCCGATTCCGGCGGCGCGCATTTCAACGACATACGACGTGCGCCGTCTTACTGGAGGAGACACCATCATGGCCGATACGCTGTCCATCGACGTCAGCGAATGGATCGACCGACATCGCATTGCGCCGTTTCAGGCCGCGATCGTCGTCCTGTGCTTTCTGATCGTCGCGATCGACGGGTTCGATACCGCGTCGATCGGATTCATCGCGCCGGTCATCCGCGCGGAATGGGGCTTGTCGCCCGCGCAGCTCGCGCCGGTGTTCGGCGCGGGATTGGCCGGACTGATGGCCGGCGCGCTCGTGTTCGGGCCGTTCGGCGACCGGTTCGGCCGCAAGCGTCTGCTGCTCGCGTGCGTGGCGTGCTTCGGCATCGCGAGCGCCGCGTCGGCGAGCGCGGGCGGCCTGACCGAGCTGATCGTATGGCGCTTCGTGACCGGGCTCGGGCTGGGCGGCGCGATGCCGAATGCGATCACGCTGACGTCCGAATACTGTCCGGCGCGCCGTCGCTCGCTGCTCGTGACGACGATGTTCTGCGGTTTCACGATCGGCTCCGCGCTCGGCGGGCTCGCGGCCGCGTCGCTGATCGAGCACCACGGCTGGCGCGCGGTGCTGGTCGTCGGCGGCGTAGCGCCGCTGCTGCTCCTGCCGCTGCTCGCATGGCGACTGCCGGAATCGGTGCGCTATCTCGTCAACCAGGGCGCGCCGTCCACGCGGATCGCGGGGATGCTCGGCCGTATCGCGCCGGATCCGCACCTCGCGCACGCATCGTTCATCGCGCCCGCCGGCAAGCCGGCCGGGTCGCCGCTCGGCCGGCTGTTCGCCGCCGACCTGCTGCGCGGCACGCTGCTGCTGTGGCTCACGTTCTTCATGAGCCTGCTCGTCATCTACCTGCTGTCGAGCTGGCTGCCGACGCTGCTGCGCACGACCGGCGCGACCTTGCAGACGGCCGCGCGCGTGACCGCGATGTTCCAGGTCGGCGGCACGCTCGGCGCGATCGTCCTCGGCGGGCTGATGGACCGCTTCGATCCACATCGCGTGCTGGCCTGCAGCTATGCGGCGGCCGGCGCCTGCGTCGCGGCGATCGGCGTGTTCGCCGCGTCGCCGTGGGGCGCTGCGCTCGCGGTGTTCGCCGCCGGCTTCTGCGTATCGGGCTCGCAGGTCGGTGCGAACGCGCTGTCGGCCGCGTTCTATCCGACCGAGTGCCGGACGACCGGCGTGAGCTGGGCGAACGGGATCGGTCGGGGCGGTTCGGTGGTCGGTTCGATGGCGGGCGGCGCGATGCTGGCGATGGGCGTGCCGTTGTCGACCGCGTTTGCCGTCGTTGCCGCGCCATGCGTGATCGCGGCGGTCGCGGTGCTGGCGCTCGGCGTGGTGCGCGCCGGTGCGGACCGCGCGGCGGCCGCCGACCGAATGGCGGGCAGGCGGGCCTGATCGAAGGCGGGGGCGGTCTGGTTGCCGATCCGGCAAGCGGCGGGATGCAATATTATATAAATATATATAATATTAGTTCTTTAACCGTATTCCTGCTCCGATGAACGACGATCTTCCCGCCGGGCTGCCCGGGCCCGATCAGATGCGCGCCGCCGCCGAATCGGCCTGCGCGCTCCTCAAGGTGATGTCGAATCCCGACCGGCTGCTGCTGCTGTGCGAACTGTCGCAGGGCGAGTGCTGCGTGAGCGATCTCGAGGCGCGACTGGACATCCATCAACCGACGCTGTCGCAGCAGCTCGGCGTGCTGCGGGACAACGCGCTGGTCCGTACGCGCCGCGAAGGCAAAACCATCCGCTATTCGCTCGACAGTCCGGCCGTGGTCGCGGTGATGGATGTGCTGTACGAACAGTTTTGCGGAGCGGCCGCGAAGGAGGCGCGCGATGCAGGTTGATGCGTTTCATTTCACGCCGTGGCTGTCGCTGGCCGGCGGCGTGCTGATCGGGCTCGCGGCCGCGTGGCTCGTCGCGTTCAACGGCCGGATCGCCGGCATCAGCGGGATCGTCGGCGGCTTGCTGACGGCGGGCGGCGCAGAGCGCGGCTGGCGCGCGGCGTTCATCGCCGGGATGATCGCCGCGCCCGTTGCGATGCGCTTCGTCGGGAGCAGCCTGATACCGCAGATCGACGCCAGCTGGCCTGAATTGCTGGCGGCCGGGCTGCTGGTCGGGATCGGCACACGGTACGCGGGCGGCTGCACGAGCGGTCACGGCGTGTGCGGGATCTCGCGCGGAGCGCTGCGTTCGGTGGTCGCGACGGCGACCTTCATGGTCGCCGGCTTCGCGACCGTCTTCGTGCGGTTGCACGTTCCGGGAGGCTGACATGCAGGCAGGATTCGCGTTTCTGGCGGGGCTGCTGTTCGGCGTCGGCCTCATCGTGTCGGGCATGGCCAATCCGCAAAAGGTGCTCGGTTTCCTCGACCTGGCGGGCCGGTGGGATCCGTCGCTCGCGTTCGTGATGGCGGGCGCGATTGGTGTCGGGGTGTTCGCGTTCGCGTGGGCGAAGCGCCGGACACGGTCGTGGCTCGGCCTGCCGATACAGTTGCCGGCGTTGCGGGCGATTACCGTGCGCCTGGTCGCGGGAAGTGCGGTGTTCGGCATCGGTTGGGGGCTTGCCGGGTTCTGCCCGGGGCCTGCGATCGTGTCGATCGGCTTCGGGTCGGCCAAGGGGCTCGGGTTCGTCGTCGCGATGCTGGCCGGGATGGCGCTGTTCGAGTGGATCGAGCGCCGGCGTAACGGGCGGTGAGGCAGGGGCACGCTCGCTGGGCACGTACGATCGGCACCTGCACCGGTTCCGCGAACGGTTGGCGCGTGCAGCGCGACGTGACGATCGACGCGATTGCGCGGCATTTCCCGGCCGGCACGCGGATGAACCAGCCGCCGGGCGGGATGCTGCTGGGGATCGCGTTGCCGGAAGGCGTGCGCTCCGATGCGCTGTTCGATGCCGCGCTGGCGCATGGAGTCAAGATCGCGCCCGGCTCGATCTTCTCGAATTCGGATCGTTTCGACGGCTATATCCGGCTCGCCTGCACGCGCGTATTCGATGCGGCGCACGAAGCGGCGTTCGACACACCCGGCCGCCTCGTACGGGAAGCCACGGCGGCCGCGTAAGCGCGACGGCGGCGGCCGGCCGGACTTCCGAATACGCGAGTGCGCCGGCCGGACGCGGTACCGAAGCGGCAAGCCGCCGCCATTTCATCGGCCGACCGTGTGCGTGGCGAGGTGCTGGCGAATCAGCGACAGGTAACGATCGCCGACCGAGAAATCGCGGGCCGCGCGCGGCCGGGCGGCGGCCGGCCGCAGCGTGGCCGGTACGCTCATGCCCAGATACCGGCACACGGCCGACGGAAAGGGCTTGCGCGTATGCCCAAGCTGACGCGCCGCGCGCTCGACGCGGGCATCGCCGACCTGGGCACGAAGCCACGCCAGTACTTGGCGATCGGTGTCGTTGACGATACGGACCAGATGTTCCATCGCGCACCTCACTGTTCATAAATACAGTACTGTAAATATAACCAGTGTTTGCGCTAACCGCAAGCGGCGGCGTGTCGGCTGGCCGTTCGGCCAGGGTCAGCGCACCGGCGCGGCGGCGCGCGTGATCCGGGCCGCGGGAGCGGCCGGGGCGGCGCGGCCGGTATAGCGCGCGTCGGTCAGCGTGCCGAGGAACGCGACGATGTCGTCGATTTCCGCGTCGGTCAGCGCGGGCGGCGTGCCGGGCCGGCGGTTCATCGGTGTCGAGTTGACGTTGATGTTGCCGCGATAGGCGGCCGGCACGTCGTCGAACGTGTTGGCGCCGTGATACCAGAAGCCCGGATCGGTCGAACGCGTGTTGTAGAACGCGACCGCGTCGCGCAGCGTCGTGAACACGCCGTTGTGCATGAACGTCTGCTTGACCGCGACGTTGCGCAGCCCCGGCGTGCGCAGGTAGCCGCACCATTGCGTCGGTTCGGGCCAGCGCAGTCGTCGTGCGGTGTCGCACAGCCCGTTGTCGAAATGGCGCGGATCGCGGTTCGCCGGCAGCGCACGGTTGCGCGGCACCGCGATCGCGTCGTAGCCGAAATCGGTGAACAGCGAGCGCTCCGGGCGGCTCGACGTGTCCGACAGCGTATGGCAGGTCATGCAATTGCCCTTGTCCGGATTCCGGAACAGCGCGAGGCCGCGCATCTCGGCCGGCGCGAGCGGCGTGCGCGTGCGCAGGAACGTGTCGAAGCGCGACGTGAACGGCGCCATCTCGTCGCTCTGCAGATAGGCTTCGACGGCCGAGCCCAGCGCGCGCACCAGTTGCTCGGGATCGCGCCGCACCGGCGCGCCGAAGCGCGCGGCGAGATCGGGCGCGAGTTCGGTCGCATCGACCTTGCGCAGCAACGCGGCCGGCGACCGGTTGTTCATCTCGTTCGGATCGAACAGCGGCCCGCGGATCTGCTCGGCGAGCGTATCCGCGCGACCGTCGCTGAACAGGCCGCCGAACGGCGACGGCGCGGGCGCATCGTCGTCCTGGTAGAAATGGCGGCGCGGCACGTAGCGCACATACAGCAACGACGGTGCGTTGCGCTGGCTGAAGCGCCCGGGCCGGCTGCCTTCCGGCACGCCGGGCCCCGCGAGCGACGCGGCCGACAGCGTCGGCGCGAACGCGCGGCCCGGATCGTGGCAGCCCGCGCACGACATGCCGCGCGGCTCGGACAGCCGCGGGTCGAAGAAGATCCGGCGGCCGAGCGCGACGAGCGTCGGGTCGGGCGCGAAGCGCGCGGTGGCCGCGTCGATCTTGCCCGTTACCTGCGGCGTGCCGGTGCCGATCGTGTCGACGACACGCGACGGCGGCGCGCCGGGAAGCAGCACCGTTTCGGCCGGTGCGGCGTGGGCCGAGAGCGTCAGGCCGGCGAGCACGGTTGCGGCAAGCGTGCGCAGCATCTGCCGGCCACGCACCCCGTGGCCGTCACATCGAACTTCTTCCGTCACGGCGCGATGAACCCCGTCTTGTCGCAGGCGAGCGTCGTGCCCGACTGGTTGCACGACGCCAGTAGCTTGCCGGCCGCCGAATATGCGCGGAACACCCAGCCCGTCGCCGGTGCGGCGTTGCGCTCCATGATCAGGAAGCCGAAGCTGTTGTTGTGCGACAGCCGCTCGATCACGGCGCCCGGCGCGGGCGTCAGGCCGGCCGGGAACGGGTCGGGCAGTGCGACGTCGAGGTTGTCGCCGCCGTTGCCGGACACGATCGTCGCCGGGTGCCCGGACGAGAAGTTGATCGCCTGGAAATCGTGCACGTGACCGTGCAGCGCGACGTGCACGCCCGGCGGGTAGTACGCCTGCGCGTTGAGGCTCGACATCACCGACTGCAGCGCGAGGTTGCCCGGCGCGGGCGTGCTGCCGGCGATCGGCGCGAACGCGAGGATCGGATGATGGTTCGTGAAGATCGTCGTCGTCATGCCGGCTTTCGACGCGAGCGATGCGACCGTCTGGAACTGCTTCTGGTAGATGCCGAACTGCGCGTCGGTCGTCTTGAGCGGCGTGCGGCCGACCTTCGCGGTGTCGAACACGATCACCTGCGAGCCGCCGCCGAGCGACACCGCATAGGGTTCCGAATAGTTCGCGTTGTTGTCGTTGGCCGGATCGTCGCACGACCGTGCGGCCGAATACGGGCGCGGGTCGAGGAAGCGGAACCAGCCCTGGCCCGCCCGCGCGCATTCCTCGTGGTTGCCGCGCACGACGACCCACGGCGCCTTCGCGAGCAGCGGCGCGGCCGGACGGAACAGGTCGGCCTGCCACGTATCCCAGCCGTAGCCCCACGGGCTGTCCTTGCAGCCGGCGATGTCCGGTGGGCACGCGTTCTCGCGATAGTGGTAGTCGCCGACGTGCAGCACGAGATCGGGCGACAGCTTCGCGACGCTGGCCGCGATCGTGTCGAGCGGCCAGACCGCGGCATCGTTGCACGCCTGCCATGCGTTGTCGGCCTTCTTCATCCGGCAGCCCGTGTCGGCGATGATCGCGATGCGCTGCGGCTGCGCTTTCGGCAGCGGCAGCGTGCGGCCCGCGACGCTGGCCGCCTGCGCGCCGGTCGGCAGCGTCACCTCGCAGACGGACACCGGGAAGCTCGACGGCTTCGAATCGGCCGGGTCGCTGGCGGTCGGCCGCTGGGCGACGGTCGCGGCGCCCGCGCGCAGTGCCATGCGCGACAGCTTGCCGTCGACGGTCAGTTGTGGGCACAGTGGATCGCCGGCCGACGCGGGCGTGTAGTTCGTGATCACGCGCGCGATCGCCTGGTTCGCATCGCCGATCTCGACCCATGCGGCCTGGATGTTGGCCGACGCGCTGGCCGGATCGTCCGGCGTATCGATATGATTCGAGCACGCGGACAGCGCGGCGAGGACAGCAAGCGGGGCGCAGCGCACGAGCAGCGCGCGCGTGAGGAATCGTCGCATGGGAGGGAGAGGCACCGTAGGAAAGTCGTCAACGATACGCAGCGCAAATGTAAGAAATATGAAAAAAACGGGGCGCGACGCGGGCGCACACTGGCCTTGACTTCAAGCCGGCTTGAAGCAGCACAGTCCGGTTCGTCATCAATGAATCGAAAGGGAATCGACGATGGAAGCCAACCGGCCCAACGAAGCGCAATCGGCGCTATGGAATGGTCCATCGGGGCGCGCATGGGTCGATGCGCAGGCGCCGATGGACCGGATGTTCGAGCCGTTCGAAACGCTGCTGGCGGATGCCGCGGCAGCGTCGTCTGCAACCCGCGTGCTCGATGTCGGCTGCGGCACGGGCGCGGTCACGCTCGCGATCGCGCGGCGGCTCGGCGCGAGCGCGCAGTGCACGGGCATCGACATTTCGGCGCGGATGATCGACGCCGCCCGGGCGCGTGCCGAACGCAACGGCCTGCGCGCGCGGTTCGTGTGTGCGGACGGGCAGACGCATGCGTTCGAGCCGGCGAGCGTCGACCTGATCGTGTCGCGCCTCGGCGTGATGTTCTTCGACGATCCGGTGCGGGCGTTCGCGAACCTGCGGCAGGCGGCGCGTCCGGGCGCGCCGATGCGGTTCGTCGCGTGGCGCGGCGCGGCCGACAACCCGTTCATGACGACGGCCGAGCGGGCGGCCGCGCCGCTGCTGCCGAACCTGCCCGCGCGGCAGCCCGGCGCACCGGGGCAGTTTGCGTTCGGCGACCGGCAGCGGATCGCGTCGGTGCTGTCGGACAGCGGCTGGGTCGATGTTGCGATCGAGCCGGTCGACCGGGCATGCGTGCTGCCGGCGTCCGCGCTGGACGACTACATTGCCCGGCTGGGCCCGGTAGGCCTTGCATTGCTGGAGACGGACGAAGCGACGCGGCGGCGCGTGATCGACACGCTGCGCGCAGCGTTCGAGCCGTACGTGCAGGGCGCCGAGGTGCGTTTCGATGCGGCGTGCTGGCTCGTGATGGCGCGCGCGCCGACCGCAGATGTGTAGCGTGAAAGCAGCGGATCAGGGAGGGATCGGCCGCCCGTCCGCCCCGCACGTGACCGTGCCCGCGTGACGAAGCGGCCGTGACGACGCGCGGGCGTCAGCGCTTCCGCGCGCGCAGCATCAGCCACGCGCAGCCGCCGGCCACCAGCACGAGGCCGAGCAGGACGGCCTCGACGCCGAGCGCGAAACCGGGCGGCATCTCGCCGCTGTTCGGCACCGGCGACAGGTTGCCGCCCATCGCGACGGCGCCGCCGGCGAGCAGCGCCGCGCAGACGATCCAGTAGACCTTGCCGAGCGGCGCCGCGGCGCGGATTCGCCACAGCGCGACGCCGGCGCCGCCGAGGTACAGCACGGCGAGCGTGCCGAGCGCGATGACGTCGACAGCGCGGCTTTGCAGCAGTCCGCTCATTCGGCCTCCGTCGCGTGCCCCGGCGCACGGCTCAGCAGGTGCGTGCGTTTGTCCGCGGCGAGCGACACGTAGCGCTCGTACTGGCGCAGCACGTCGGCGATCACTTCGTCGCCGCGCAGGTATTCGACGTCGTAGCCGAGCCGGCCGTCCTCGAAAAACGTGACGATGCCATGGACGTGCGCACGCGACTCGTCCGGCTCGGCCGCCTCGCGCACCAGGAACGCGGCCGCGGATTTCGCGGTGACGCGCACGCCGTACACGAAATCGCGATGTTCGGCGGTCGGCACGGTGAGCCGCACCGCATCGTCGCTGTCGCGCTGCACGTGCGCATCGACGCCGCTCGCGCGCAGCTCGTCGGCGACCTTGCGCAGCGCGGGTTCGACCGTTTCCGCGACGAACTGGCGCGCCTCGGCCTCGGTCGTCTGCCGCAGGATGTGCGTCAGGCGATGGCGCCAGTGCTGGCCGGTCCAGAAGCTCGTTGCAGGCGCAACGTCCTGCGAATAGTGCGCGCGGTCGGCCGCGAGCCCGCGCCACAGCCCGTAGCAGAGCGCGAGCATGATGAGGGCGACCGGCAGCGCGGCGATCAGCGTCATCGCCTGCAGCGCGCCGAGCCCGCCCGCGACGAGCAGCACCGCGGCCGTTACGCCGAGCAGCGCGGCCCAGAACAGCCGCTGCCAGACCGGCGAATGCGCGTTGCCGCGCGTCGCGATCTGGTCGATCACGAACGCGCCCGAATCGGCGGACGTGACGAAGAACACCGCGATCAGCACGATCGCGACGATCGACAGCAGTTGCGACAACGGCAGGAAATCGAAGAAGCGGAACAGCAGCGCATCGACGTTGGTTGCCGTCTGCGCGAGCGCGCCGGCCGCGCCGTGCGTATCGAGCCAGATCGCGCTGTTGCCGAACACGGTCATCCAGACGAGGTTGAACGCGGTCGGCACGAGCAGCACGCCGATCACGAACTGGCGGATCGTGCGGCCGCGCGAGATGCGCGCGATGAACATGCCGACGAACGGCGACCACGACACCCACCACGCCCAGTAGAGAATCGTCCAGCCGCCGAACCAGCCTTCCTCGCGCGGCGACGCGTATGCATAGGTGCGGAACGACAGGTCGACGAGGCTCGACAGGTACTGGCCGATGTTGTCGCCGAGCGCGCGCAGCAGGAATGCCGTCGGGCCCGCGATCACCACGAAGGCGAGCAGCAGGAACGCGAGCAGCAGGTTCAGCTCGGACAGCCGGCGCACGCCCTTGTCGAGGCCGGTCGCGGCCGACACGCCCGCGAGGATCACGACCACCGCGACGAGCCCGATGCGGAACAGGTTGCTGCCCGTGTCCCACCCGGCGACCGTATGCAGGCCCGCGCTCAGCTGCATCACGCCGTAGCCGAGCGTCGTCGCGATCCCGGCGACCGTGCCGACGAGCGCGAACGCATCGACCGTGTGACCGATCCAGCCGTTGATGCGCTCGCGCAGCACCGGATACAGCCCCGAGCGCAGCGTGAGCGGCAGGTTGTAGCGGAAGCCGAAGTACGCGAGCACGAGCCCCATCAGCCCATAGATCGCCCACGCATGGAAGCCCCAGTGGAAGAAGGTCATCAGCATCGCCTCGCGCGCGGCGGCGGGCGTGCCGGGATCGACGGTCGGCGGCTTCAGGAAATGCTGCATCGGCTCGCCGACGCCGAAGTACATCAGGCCGATGCCCATGCCGGCCGCGAACAGCATCGCCGTCCACGACACGAAGCTGAATTCGGGTTCGGCATCGTCCGGGCCGAGCCGGATGTTGCCGAAGTCGCTGGCGGCGATCAGCACGAGAAACACGAGGAAGCCGGTGACGGCGAGCACGTAGAACCAGTCGAACCGTGCGATGACCCATTGCTGGCCGGCGGAGAACAGTGCGCCGGCTTCGCTCGGGCGCAGTGCGCACACGACGAGTAGCGCGCCGATCACGGCGAGCGCGGGCAGGACGACCTGCGGCTTGAATGTCGTGCGGGGCGAGGGACGGGAATCCGGCATGGCGGGCATCCAGTTGTGGGCGCAACGAAGCGCGACGCCGCCCGGCGCGCACGTCGCGCGTCGGACCCTGATACGGCGTGCGTCGAGTGTACCTCGGTGTCAGGACTGCAAGAAGGGGCATGCAGAAGGGATGAGCCTGACGGATTGTAAGGTATCGGGGCGATCGCGAAAACCCGCGCGGTGCGTGCGGCGGGCCGGCGAGGCGGGGAAAACGCCGCGGCGAATGCGGATCGGGCGCCCGGACGGCGCGCGCGGCATGCGCATCGTCCGGGGCGCAGGCGGCGCACGGAAGGCGCCGCCGGGCGGGTTCAGAACGTGACGGCGATCCCGGCCATGCCGACGAACTGGCCGTGCGTCGTCGACGGCGTGAGCTGCTGCGAATCGCCGACGATCGGCGCCGCGTCGACGATGTGGCCGGCACCTTGCGCGCCGAGCGTCCGCCCGCTCGAATGCGTGTACGCCTGCAGCGCATAGAGCGTCGTGCGTTTCGACAGGCTGTACGATTCCTTCAGCGAGACCTGCTGATAGCGGGCCGCGTTCGCGACGCCGTTCGCCTTCGACGCGAGCGTGTACGCGAATGCGCCGGCCACCGAGAACGTCGGCGTGAAGCGGTACGCGGCAAGCGCGCCGTAGGTGTTGAACACGGCCGTGTCGGTGAACGCCGAGCCGTTGCCGGGCAGGTACTTCACGTTCGAATAGTTGAGCCCCATCGTCAGGTCGCCGAGCGTGTAGTTGCCGGCCGCCGCGACCTGTTCGACGGCCTTCGCGGTCAGGTAGCCCTGGTTCAGCACGGATACCGCGAAGCTGCCCGACGGCGCGGTGGCCGGGTTCAGGAAGCCGGTGGACGAACCGGAACTGTTGATCCGCAGGTAGCCGGCCGCGATCCCGATCGGCCCGTTCGCGTAGCGCAGCGCGGCGCTGAACGTGTTGCCCTTGCCGGTCGCGCCGGCAATGCCGCCGAATGCATACATCGCGCTGGCGGTCAGCCCGGCGAAGGTCGGCGACGTATAGGTGACCGAGTTGTTCACGCGGATCGTCGTGTCGAGGCCGTCGATGTCGCCCGGATGCGCGCCGGTGGCGCCCGTCAGCCAGCTGCTCGACGCGTACGGGCCGACGAACAGGAAGTAGGGCGTGTACTGGCGGCCGGCCGTGACCGTGCCGTAGCGAACGTTGCGCAGACCGACGAAGGCCTGGCGATTGAATATCGTGCCGGCGGCGGCCTGCGCGCCCGTATTCAGGTTGAAGCCGGCCTGCAGGTCGAAGATCGCATGCGTGCCGCCGCCGAGATCCTCGTCGCCGCGCAGACCGAACTTCGACGCATACAGGTTGCCGTCGCGCATGTACACGTTCGAGTGTCCCTGCTGGTTGTTCACGTACGCGAGCGAATCGTCGACGACGCCGTACAGCGTGACGCTGCTCTGCGCGTGGGCGGCGGTCGTGCCGAGCGACGCGGCCGATAAAATAAGGATTGCGTAACGGTTGACGGGTGCTTTCATTGTCGATCTCCGGAGTCTCTTCATCTTTTCAACGGGGGCGGGAGGTCGAATGCCTCCTCTGTGGCAGGGCGGCGAGCCGCGCGAACGGCCCGCCTGATCGGGTTTGCTCAGTGGTCGAACGCGACGACGAGGCGGCGCCACGCACCGTCCCGCGCATCCTGCTCGACACGCGCATCGCGCACGGCAACCGGGCCGTGCAGCGACGCGGGCAGCAGGATCTCGACGCGGTCGGCCGGGCGCGCGGGGCGGCCGTCCCAGCGGACCGATACGCCGAGCACGCCGGACGCCTCGCGGCCGGTCTCGATGCGCCACAGTCCGTATTCGCCGTCGCGCCACGCTTCCGTCTCGCCGTCGTCCTCGACGCATTCGCCGTACGCGACGCCGTCCTCGATGCGCGGTGCGACGAGGAAGCCGCGCGTGTCGGCGCGCGCACCGAAATGCTGTTCGGCGACGTTCAGCGGCAGCACGCGGCCTTCGCGCAGCAGCATCACCGGCGTGTCGAGCGGCGCGGGCAGCGTCACGCTCGCGCCGCCGTCGAACGATTGCGCGCTCGCGCAGCACGTCCAGCGTGCGCCCGACGGCAGGTACACCGTGCGCTCCGTCTGGCCGGGATCGACGACCGGCGCGACCAGCAGCGCGTCGCCGAGCATCATGTCGTCGCATGCGTCGTAGCAGCGCGCATCGCCGGGGAAATCGGCGAAGGTCGGCCGCAGCACGGGTTCGTAGCGCGCCGTCGACAGCCACAGCAGGTGATAGAGGTAGGGCAGCAGCCGGTAGCGCTGCTTGATCAGCGACGCGACCTGCGCGGTGATCTCCGGGTACATCCACGGTTCGTTGACGGTGCCGTCGTCGTTCCACGAATGGATGCTGAAGCGCGGCATGAAGATGCCGAACTGCACCCAGCGCAGCAGCAATTCGGGCGACGGCGCGGGGCCGGAGAAGCCGCCGATGTCGTGGCCGATGTTCGACACGCCCGACAGCGCGAGCCCGAGGCCCATCTTCAGGTTGTAGCGCAGCGTCTCCCACGACGTGTAGTTGTCGCCGGACCAGGTCTGCACGTAGCGCTGCATGCCGGCGCCGCCGGAGCGCGACACGAGGAACGGCCGCCGCGCCGGCGCATGTTCGCGCTGCGCGTCGCGCGACGCGCGCATCATCAGCATCGTCTGCAGCACCTTCGCTTCGCGCGCCGGAAACGGCTCGCCGAAGCCGTGCGCGATCGCGTCGGGCGACCAGATCTCGTATTCGTTGTTGTCGTTCCAGGTCGACTCGATCCCGTATTCCAGCAGCGCCGACGTGACCTGCTCGCGCCACCAGCGGTACGCGTCCGGCTGCGTGAAGTCGAGGTACGCGCCGACTTCGTCCCAGAACTGCACCCATGCGGGTTCGCCCGATGCCGAACGGATCAGCAGCCCGCGCCGCGCGGCTTCGTCGAAGGCGGGATGGTCGCGCAGCAGGCACGGCTTGATGTTCGCGCACAGGCGGATGCCGTGGTCGCGGTAGTGCCCCACGAAGCCCTTCGCATCGGGGAACTTGTCGCGGTTCCAGTTGAACACGTAGCGCTTCGCGCCGATCGACGTATAGCCCGACGACAGGTGGAACGAATCGCACAGGATATCGTGCGCGTCGCACTGCTCGACGAACTGGTTCATCTGCTGCTGCGCGTCCGGCGCATCGGTGTAGCTCATCGTCGAGCCCGAATAGCCGAGCCCCCATTTCGGCGTGCGCGCGGGGCGCCCAGTGAGCCACGTGAAGCGCCGCGCGGCCGCGAGCGGCGTAGCGGGCGACGCGATGAAGTAGTAGTCGAGATCGCCGTGCTCGGCGACGAAATAGCGATAGAGCCCGTGATAGTTGTCGAGCTCGCGGCCCATGTCGAACGCGCAGTCGGACAGCGTGTCGTAGAACAGCCCGAACCCCTGGCACGCATCGGGCGACCACGTGATGTAGAACGGGATGTGCTTGTACAGCGGGTCGGTGTACTTCGCGCTGTAGCCCATCGCGTCGATGTTGCGCATCTCGAAGCGCGCGCCCGTGCGGTCGAGTTCGCCTGCGCGTTCGCCGAGGCCGAACGCCTTGTCGCTGCGCTCGCGGGCGACGTAGTGATACGCGCGATCGTCCCACCAGCCGAAGTTGTACGCCTGCGTCGCGCGGTCGGCGAGCGCGACGCGCCATGCACCGTCCGCGCCGCGCATCGACCACGTGCAATGGCCGCCTTGCCGGCGCACCGCGAGCCGGATCTGCGCGGTTTCGATGCGCACGCCGTCGTCGTCTTCGACGAAGTCGTAGTGGGGCAGCGCGAAGCCGCCGAGGTCGAGGCGGTCGCGCCCGTCGAGCGGCACGTCGTCGAGACCGGGCGCGATCGTCCACGTGCGCGGGTTGCGCGCGGTCGCGTCGGGCAGCACGCGCACGCGCACGATGTCGTCCTCGAGCACGAAGATTTCGAGGGTGGCACCGGTATCGGATGCGAGCAGCACACGGTTCGCCTGACGGTCGGCGACGCGGAACACGGGCGGATGAAGGAGCGAAGTCATGAATGCGATTCCTGGTGGAAACGGAGGTCAGGCGTGCTGCGCGAGCAGGCGTTCCTGCTTCGACTGCCCGCGGATCAGCACCGCGAGCAGCGTGACGCCGATGAGGTCGAACAGGCCGAGGCACGCGAACAGCGGCGCATAGCCGATCTTGTCGGCGAGCGCGCCGACCAGCAGCGAGAAGCCGAGGCCGCCGATCCACGCGGCCATCCCGGCGAAGCCGCTCGCGGTGCCGACTTCCTCGGGATCGAAGACGTCGGCCGACAGCGTGTTGACGAGCGCGGAGATCATCTGGTGCGCGAAGCCGCCGACGCAGAACAGCGCAATCGCCGTGTACGGCGACGACACGAGCCCGATCATCGCCGGCCCGAGCATCAGCACCGCGCCGAGCGCGACGCCGGCGACGCGCGACCACACGAGCGGCAGCTTGAAGCGATTCGCGAGGTAGGGCGACAGGTAGCCGCCCGCGATGCCGCCAAGGTCGGCCGCGAGAAACGGCATCCACGCGAACACCGCGATCTGCGTGAGCGGCATGTGGCGCTCGGTGGCCAGATACAGCGGAATCCAGAAGCTGAAGGTCTGCCACGCCGGTTCCGCGAAGAAGCGCGGCAGCGCGATCGCCCAGAAGCGCCGTGCGGTGACGACGTCGCGGATGCGGCGCTTCGACACGGGCGGCATCGTGGCCTGGCCGTCGCGGATCAGCGTGCGCTCCTGCGGCGTGAGACGCGGATGGTCGGCGGGGGAACGGTACTGCGTGTACCAGAGCGCGGCCCACGCGAAGCCGAGCGCGCCGGTGACCATGAACGCGGCTTGCCAGCCGAACCGCATCGACAGGAACACGACGAGCGGCGGCGCGATCGCGGCGCCGAGCGACGTGCCCGCGTTGAAGTAGCCGACCGCGACGGATTTCTCGCGATCGGGAAACCATTCGGCGACGGCCTTCATCCCGGACGGAATCGCGGCGGCCTCGAACAGGCCCAGCAAGCCGCGCAGGATGCCGAGCGACAGCCAGCCGGATGCGAAGCCGTGCGCGACGCCGACCACCGACCATAGCATCGCGAACAGCGCGAACCCGAGCCGCAGCCCGATCAGGTCGACGATGAACCCGCATACCGGCTGCATGATCGTGTAGCCGATCTGGAACGCGCCGACGATGTACGAATACTGCTGCGTCGAGATCGCGAACACCTGCTTGAGCTCGGGCGCGAGCACCGCGAGGGAATTCCGTGCGAGGTAGTTGAGGATCGTGCCGAGACACACGAGCACGATGATCCACCAGCGCAACGCCTTGACTGTCTTCACTGCTGTCTCCTGTCAGGGAGGGCGGGCGCGCGGCGCCTGCCCGGTCCATGAAGGCCATCCGTCGGAGATGGCTTGTTTCGTTTTTGTTCGTACGATGTCCGATCTTGATGTGCGCCGGTTTTAGCCGGTTTATATCGAAATCAGGGTGTTCGAGCGAAAATTCAGTCGTCATCGCGCTGCGATGTTATCTGACGACTGATCATTTTCGAACATCCTATGTTCGAATACGAATCCGGTCAACGTGAATCTGCATTCGAATGAACGTACTCGGGGTTTTCCCGATGAGTGGACGGCACCCGGTGAGCGGCGACCCGCGGCGCTCGCCAGCCAAGGCCCGTGCGGCGGGGCCGAGCGAGCTTCTCGGCGGTCGATGGATGTCCGGCGGGGCGTGACAACCCCGATGAAAATTTATTTCTTTTCGAGAAGCGGATTGTGTAAATTGATTTTCATTGAACCTTGCAACGACCCTTCGCATGACGCCTTTCGTTCAGCCCGATGTCAGTCACGACGAACCCGCGATCGCCGAGCGGATCGCGTCGGCGATGCCGTTGATGACGCCGATTCACCGGCGCATGGGCGAATTCGTGCTCGCGAACCCGTTTCGCGCGGCGACGATGCGGATCGACGAGCTCGCGCAGGCCGTGAATGCGTCGATCGCAACCGCGAACCGCTTCGCGAAGGCGCTCGGTTTCGACGGCTATCCGGCGATGCGCGCGGCGCTCGTGCGCGGCTTCGAGGCCACGCTCGGGCCGGTCGAACGGCTGCGTTCCGCGCAGGAGCAGGAGTCCGGCGTGCGCGGCGCGGTCTGGATCGACGCGGTGTTCGACCAGGCTGCCGCCAACATCGAGAACACGCGCGCGCACCTGGACGCGGCCGATGTCGAGGCGGCGGTCGAGGCGATCGTCGGCGCACGGCGCGTGCTGATTCTCGGCGCCGGGTCGAGCGCGTTCCTGGCCGGCTTGATGGAGCACGGACTGTCCGTCTGCCATGACAGCGTGCAGTCGCTCGCGCTGCTTGGCGGGCCTTCGCATGCGGCGCGACGCCTGTACACGGCCGATTCGCGCGATCTCGTGATCGCGCTCGCGTTTCCGCGCTACGTGAAGGACACGGTCGAGCTGGCCCGTCGTGCGGCGGCGCGCGGCGCGGGCGTGCTCGGCATCTCCGACGGCCCGCAATCGCCGCTCGCACCGATCGCGTCGCTGAACCTGTACGTCAAGGCCGAGCGGCGTTTCGCGGCCACGTCGGAAGCCGCCGTGCTCACGATGATCGAGGCGCTGATCGATGCGGTCGCGCTGCGCACGCACCGGTCCGCGAAATCCGCCGCCGAGATGACCGAATTCCTGCTGCCGTGGCTCGTGCAGCCGCAAGCGGCCTTGTCGGCCGCCAACCCTTCTTTCCCCCGTCCGAAAAAATCATGACTTCACCCGCGATCGTCGCGATTCACGGCGGCGCAGGCACGATCCTGCGCGAAGCGATGGATACCGACACCGAACGTCGGTACCGCGCCGAACTCACCGCGATCCTGCAGGCCGCGCAACAGGTGCTGGCCGATGGCGGCAGCGCGCTCGACGCCGTCACCGTCGCGGTGCGGATGCTCGAGGATTGTCCGCTGTTCAACGCCGGGCGCGGCGCCGTCTATACGGCGGAAGGCAAGCACGAACTCGACGCGGCGGTCATGGACGGCGCGACGCTCGGCGCCGGCGCGATCTGCTGCGCGACCCGCGTGCGCAATCCGGTGCTCGCCGCGCGGCGCGTGATGGAGGCGAGCGAGCACGTGCTGTTCGCCGGCGCGGGAGCCGATGCGTTCGCGGCCGCGCAGGGGCTCGAACTCGCCGAGCCCGGCTACTTCGACACCGAATCGCGGCATGCGCAGTGGGTCAAGGCGCGCGCGGCAGCCGGCATGATGCTCGATCACGATGCGGCGACGTTCGCGTTCGGCCAGTCGCAGCAACAGGCGCAGCCGGCCGAGCCGCTCGATCCGGACCGCAAGCACGGCACGGTCGGCGCGGTCGCGTGCGACCTGAACGGCCACATCGCGGCGGCGACGTCGACGGGCGGCATCACGAACAAGCAGCCGGGGCGCGTCGGCGATTCGCCGATCATCGGCGCCGGCTGCTACGCGGACGACGCGACCTGCGCGGTATCGTCGACGGGCACCGGCGAGATGTTCATGCGGCTCGCGACCGCCTACGACGTCGCCGCGCAGATCGCGTATCGCGGCGCGTCGCTCGCCGATGCCGCGCACGACGTCGTGATGAACAAGCTGCCGCGCCTGGCGGGCCGCGGCGGGATCATCGCGGTCGACGCACAGGGCAACATCGCGATGCCGTTCAACACCGAAGGGATGTACCGCGGCTACGCGCGCGTCGGTGAAGCGCCGGTCGTCGGCATCTACCGCGACGACGCGGCCTGATTCCGGATCGCACGAGGAGAGATGCATGACTTCGAGCCGTAACCCGTCGGTCCTGGCGCTGCCCGAGCAGCGCGTGGTGGCCGTCGACGACCTGTCGGTCACGTTCCGCCGCGAAAACGCGACGTTCGACGCGGTGCGCAACGTGTCGTTTCACGTCGATCGCGGCGAGACGCTCGCGATCGTCGGCGAATCGGGCTCGGGCAAGTCGGTCACGTCGCTCGCGTTGATGCGGCTCGTCGAGCATGGCGGCGGGGAGATCACGAGCGGCCGGATCGCGTTCCGGCGCCGTGGCGGCGCGCTGGTCGATCTCGCGCAGGCGAGTGCCGCGACGATGCGCGGCATCCGCGGCGCGGACATCGCAATGATCTTCCAGGAGCCGATGACGTCGCTGAACCCGGTGTTTACGGTCGGCGACCAGATCAGCGAGGCGATCGCGCTGCACCAGTCGAAGGGCGCGGCCGAAGCACGCGCGGAAGCGCTGCGGCTGCTCG
Source organism: Burkholderia sp. BCC0397 (assembly GCF_902832865.1). Classification (NCBI taxonomy): domain Bacteria; kingdom Pseudomonadati; phylum Pseudomonadota; class Betaproteobacteria; order Burkholderiales; family Burkholderiaceae; genus Burkholderia; species Burkholderia sp. BCC0397. The sequence goes on from NZ_CADFDL010000001.1 coordinate 849,871, forward strand.
ATCTCGTGCGCATCCCGGAAGCGCGCCGCGTGTTCGTGCGTTATCCGCACCAGCTGTCCGGCGGGATGCGGCAGCGCGTGATGATCGCGATGGCGCTGTCGTGCCGGCCCGCGCTGCTGATCGCCGACGAGCCGACGACCGCGCTCGACGTGACGATCCAGGCGCAGATCCTGCAACTGATCCGCGGGCTGCAGGATGAAATGAACATGGGCGTGATCTTCATCACGCACGACATGGGCGTGGTGGCCGAGGTCGCCGACCGCGTGCTCGTGATGTACCGCGGCGAGAAGGTCGAGGAGGGCGAGTCGGACCGCATCTTCGCGACGCCCGCGCATCGCTACACGCGGGCGCTGCTCGCGGCCGTGCCGCGGCTCGGCTCGATGCAGGGCACCGACGCCCCCGAGAAGTTTCCGCTGTTGAAGGTGGACGGCACGAGCGCGGCCCCTGCCGCCCCGATCACGGCGTCCGCCGCGAACGACGCGCAGCCGCCCGTCGATCACGCCGCGCCGCCGATCCTGCGCGTGCGCGATCTCGTCACGCGCTTTCCGGTGAAGAGCGGCGTGTTCGGCCGCGTGTCGCAATACGTGCATGCGGTCGAGCGCGTGAGCTTCGAGCTGCGCGCGGGCGAGACGCTCGCGCTCGTCGGCGAGTCGGGCTGCGGCAAGTCGACCACCGGCCGTTCGCTGTTGCGCCTGGTCGAATCGCAGAGCGGCTCGATCGAATTCGACGGCCGCGACATCAGCGCGATGAAGGGATCTGACCTGCAGGCGCTGCGTCGGAACATCCAGTTCATCTTCCAGGACCCGTTCGCGTCGCTGAACCCGCGCCTGACCGTCGGCTTCTCGATCATGGAGCCGCTGCTCGTGCACGGCGTCGCGAGCGGCCGCGAAGCGCAGGCGCGCGTCGACTGGCTGCTCGACAAGGTCGGCCTGCCGCCGGAAGCCGCGCGCCGCTATCCGCACGAATTCTCGGGCGGCCAGCGCCAGCGGATCGCGATCGCGCGTGCGCTCGCGTTGAACCCGAAAGTCGTGATCGCCGACGAGTCGGTGTCGGCGCTCGACGTGTCGGTGCAGGCGCAGATCGTCAACCTGATGCTCGACCTGCAGCGCGAGCTGGGCGTCGCGTATCTGTTCATCTCGCACGACATGGCAGTGGTCGAGCGCGTCAGCCATCGCGTCGCGGTGATGTATCTCGGCCAGATCGTCGAGATCGGCCCGCGCCGCGCGGTGTTCGAGGCGCCGCAGCATCCGTACACGAAGAAGCTGATGAGCGCGGTGCCGGTGGCCGACCCCGCGCGCCGGCATGCGCCGCGCCAGCTCGCGGCGGACGAGATTCCGAGCCCGATCCGCGCGGTCGGCGACGAGCCGGTGATTGCGCCGCTCGTCGCGGTCGGCCCCGATCATTACGTCGCGACGCATCGCGTCGGCGGCGCGTACTGAACGCGCGGGAGCTTGCATATGGACCGAAGCTGCGCACGAGCAAGGCAACGGCGTCTTTTTCCCGAAAGGGTGCAGTCACGCCGCGATTTCCATCACGCGTTACCGAATCATCCACAGGAGCCCAACAAGATGAACAATCCGTATTCGTTCCCGATGTTCCGTCCGCGCGCGCTGCTCGCCGCGGGGGCCGGCGCGCTCGCGTTGTCGGTCGCGGTGCCCGCGTTCGCGCAGCAGAACGTCGTGGTCGCCGTGTACTCGACGTTTACGACGATGGACCCGTACGACGCGAACGACACGGTGTCGCAGGCTGTCGTCAAGTCGTTCTACGAAGGCCTGTTCGGTTTCGACCGGAACATGAAGCTCGTCAACGTGCTCGCGACCAGCTATACGGCGTCGCCGGACGCGAAGGTATACACGGTCAAGCTGCGCCAGGGCGTGAAATTCCACGACGGCACCGACTTCAATGCCGCTGCGGTGAAGGCGAATTTCGACCGCGTGACCGATCCGGCGAACAAGCTGAAGCGGTACGGCCTGTTCCGGGTGATCGAGAAGACCGAAGTGGTCGATCCGAGCACCGTGCGGTTCACGTTGCACGAGCCGTTCTCGGCGTTCATCAACACGCTCGCGCACCCGTCCGCGGTGATGATTTCGCCGGCCGCGCTGAAGAAGTGGGGGCGCGACGTGTCGCTGCATCCGGTCGGCACCGGGCCGTTCGAGTTCGTCGAATGGAAGCAGACCGACGACATGAAGGTGAAGAAATTCGCCGGTTACTGGAAGAAGGGGTATCCGAAGATCGACGCGATCGACTGGAAGCCGGTGGTCGACAACAACACGCGCGCCGCGCTGATCAAGACCGGCGAGGCCGATTTCGCGTTCACGATTCCGTTCGAGCAGGCGAACGATCTGAAGAGCAATCCGAAGGTGGACCTGATCGAGGCGCCGTCGATCATCCAGCGCTACATTTCGCTGAACACGCGGCAAAAGCCGTTCGATAACCCGAAGGTGCGCGAAGCGCTGAACTACGCGGTCAACAAGGACGCGCTCGCGAAGGTCGTGTTCGCCGGTTACGCGACACCGCAGACCGGGGTTGCGCCGATTGGCGTCGAATACGCAACGAAACTCGGGCCCTGGCCGTATGACCCGGCGAAGGCTCGCGCGTTGCTGAAGGAGGCCGGCTATCCGAACGGCTTCGAATCGACGCTCTGGTCCGCCTACAATCACACGACGGCGCAGAAGCTGATCCAGTTCGTCCAGCAGCAGCTTGCGCAGGTCGGCGTGAAGGTGCAGGTACAGGCGCTCGAGGCCGGCGAGCGGGTCGCTCGGGTGGAGAGTGCGCAGGATCCGGCGAAGGCGCCGGTGCGGATGTACTACAGCGGCTGGTCGGCGTCGACCGGCGAGGCGAACTGGGCACTGTCGCCGCTGCTTGCTTCGGAGTCGGCGCCGCCGAAGCTGTACAACACGGCGTACTACAAGAACGGTCTGGTCGACGACGATCTCGCGCAGGCGCTCACCACGACCGATCGCACGAAGAAGGCCACCCTCTACGCCGATGCGCAGAAGCAGATCTGGACCGACGCGCCGTGGATCTTCCTCGTGCAGGAGAAGATCGTCTACGCACGCAGCAAGCGCCTGCAGGGCATGTACGTGATGCCGGACGGCTCGTTCAACTTCGACGAAATCTCGCTGAAATGACGGCGGTTCGCCCGCCATGCGGTGCCGGCGGCGCAAGCCGCCGGCGCGTTGACCCGACCGGTGCCCCATGCTGAATTTTCTCGTCAAACGCCTGTTCGGCCTGCTGCCCACGCTCGCGATCGTCGCGGTGCTGGTGTTCCTGTTCGTGCACCTGCTGCCCGGCGATCCGGCGCGGCTCGCGGCCGGCCCCGAAGCCGACGACGCGACGGTCGCGCTCGTGCGCACCGATCTCGGGCTCGACAAACCGATGCCGACCCAGTTCGCGAACTTCTTCGTGAAGATCGCGCACGGCGATTTCGGCATGTCGACGCGCAGCAAGCGGCCGGTGTCGACCGAGATCGGCGAACGTTTCATGCCGACGCTGCTGCTCACGCTCGTCAGCATGGTGTGGGCGACGGCGATCGGGATGGCGATCGGGATCGCGTCGGCCGTGTGGCGCAATCGCTGGCCTGACCGTCTCGGGATGACGCTCGCGGTGTCGGGCATCTCGTTTCCCGCGTTCGCGCTCGGCATGCTGCTGATGGAGATCTTCTCGGTGAAGCTCGGCTGGCTGCCGGTCGTGCCGGACGGCACGTGGAAGAGCTACGTGCTGCCGTCGCTGACGCTCGGCGCCGCGGTCGCGGCGGTGATGGCGCGCTTCACGCGCGCGTCGTTCGTCGAGGTGCTGAACGAGGATTTCGTGCGCACCGCGCGCGCGAAGGGCGTGCACGAACCGATGGTCGTGCTCAAGCATTGCCTGCGCAACGCGATGATCCCGGTCGTCACGATGATGGGGCTGCAGTTCGGCTTCCTGCTCGGCGGCTCGATCGTCGTCGAGGCCGTGTTCAACTGGCCGGGGCTCGGGCGCCTGCTGGTCGATGCGGTGACGATGCGCGACTACCCGGTGATCCAGGCGATCGTGCTGTTGTTCTCGCTGGAATTCATCCTGATCAACCTGACCGTCGACGTGCTGTACGCGGTCATCAACCCGACCATCCGGTTCAAGTGAGGCCAGCATGAACGCGACTGTCCAGCCCGCGGCGCCGGCCGCATCGACCGCGATCCGCACGCCGTGGCGCGAATTCTGGCGCAAGTTCCGCAAGCAGACCGTCGCGCTGGTCGCGGGCGGCTTCGTGCTGGCGCTCGTCGTGCTGGCGTTCGTCGGCCCGCACATCGTGCCGTTCGATCCGGAGAACTATTTCGACTACGACGCGCTGAACGCGGGGCCGTCGGCCGTGCACTGGTTCGGTGTCGACTCGCTCGGCCGCGACATCTTCAGCCGGATCATCGCGGGCACGCGCATCTCGCTCGCGGCCGGCTTCTTCTCGGTTGCGCTCGGCGCGGTGATCGGCACGTTCTTCGGGCTGCTCGCCGGCTATTACGAAGGCTGGTGGGACCGCATCACGATGCGCGTCGCCGACGTGCTGTTCGCGTTTCCGGGCATCCTGCTCGCGATCGGCGTGGTCGCGATCCTCGGCAACGGGATGGTCAACGTGATCTGCGCGGTCGCGATCTTCAGCATCCCGGCGTTCGCGCGGCTCGTGCGCGGCAACACGCTGATGCTCAAGCACATGACCTACGTCGAGGCCGCGCGCAGCATCGGCGCGTCCGACTGGACGATCATCATGCGGCACATCCTGCCGGGCACCGTGTCGTCGGTCGTCGTCTACTTCACGATGCGGATCGGCACGTCGATCATCACCGCCGCGAGCCTGTCGTTCCTCGGGCTCGGCGCGCAGCCGCCGACGCCGGAGTGGGGCGCGATGCTGAACGAGGCGCGCGCGGACATGGTGACGGCGCCGCACATCGCGGTGTTCCCGAGCCTCGCGATCTTCCTGACCGTGCTCGCGTTCAACCTGCTCGGCGACGGGCTGCGCGACGCGCTCGACCCGAAGCTGGAGCGCCGTTGATGCGAGCAGTCCCGATGTGGAGCGAGACGCTGCCGTCCGGGCCGCGCGGCACGATCGCCGACGTGCCGGGCGTGACGGTCGGCCATTGCACGCTCGATGCCGGCAACGTGCAGACGGGCGTGACGGTGGTGAAGCCGCATCCGGGCGACGTGTACCGCAGCAAGGTGCCGGCGGGCGCGGCCGTGATCAACGGTTTCGGCAAGAGCGTCGGGCTCGTGCAGGTCGACGAACTCGGCTCGCTCGATACGCCGATCGCGCTGACCAATACGTTCGGCGTCGGCGCGGTCGCGCACGCGCAGATCCGCGCGGCGATCGCGGCGAATCCGCGGATCGGCCGCGACTGGCCGACCGTCAACCCGCTCGTGTTCGAGTGCAACGACGGTTACCTGAACGATCTCCAGGCATTCGCGGTCACCGCCGCGCATTACGACGACGCATGCCGCACGGCGTCGCGCGACGTCGCACGCGGCGCGGTGGGCGCCGGGCGCGGGATGTCGTGCTTCGACCTGAAAGGCGGGATCGGTTCCGCATCGCGCGTGGCCGTCGCGGCCGGCCGGCCGTATACGGTCGGCGCGCTCGTGCTCGCGAATTTCGGCCGGCTGCCGATGCTGACGCTCGGCGGCGTGCCGCTCGGGCGCATCGTCGCGCAACGGCGCGCGGCCGAAGCTGCCCACACGGCGCCGCCCGAGCAGGGCTCGATCATCCTGTTGCTGGCCACCGATGCGCCGCTCGACGCGCGGCAGCTGTCGCGGCTCGCGCGCCGCGCGGCGGCCGGGCTGGCTCGCACCGGTTCCGTCTACGGGCATGGCAGCGGCGACATTGCGCTCGCCTTCTCGACCGCCTACACGATCGCGCACGATGCATCGACGATCGCGCTGCCGGCCCTCGTGGCCGATGCGGCGCTCGATCCGCTGTTCATGGCTGCTGCCGAAAGCGTCGAGCACGCGATCGCCGACGCCTTGCTGCAAGCGGTAACGGTCGCCGGGCGCGACGGCCACGTGCGGCCATCGCTGCGCGACGCGGTGCCCGATCTCGACCGGCTGTTCAACGAAGACAACGAAGGACGTTCGACCCTGTCATGAAGATCCTGATCTCGACCGACATCGAGGGTGTCGCCGGCGTATTCGCGACCGAGCAGACGCGTGCCGGCAATCCGGAATACGAGCGGGCGCGCCGCTGGATGACCGCCGAGGCGAACGCGGCGATCGAAGGCGCGTTCGCCGGCGGTGCGCAGGCCGTCTGGGTCAACGATTCGCATGGCGGCTTTCGCAACCTGCTGCCCGACGGGCTCGATGCGCGGGCGCGCGTCGTGCTCGGCAAGCCGCGCACGCTCGGGATGATGGCGGGCCTCGAACAGCAGCCCGATCTCGTGTTCATGATCGGCTATCACGCGAAATCGCAGACACGCGGCGTGCTCGCGCACACGATCAACGGCTTTGCGTTCACGCAGGTGTGGCTGAACGGCGTCGAGCTCGGCGAAGCCGGACTGTACGGGGCGCTGGCGCACGAATACGGCGCGCATGTCGCGCTCGCGACGGGCGACGACGTATTCGCCGAGGAAACGCAGCCGCTGTTTCCGGACGCGCGTTTCGAGACGGTCAAGACGGCCGGCGGCGCATCCAGCGGCGAGACGCTCACGCCGTCCGCGTCGTGCGCGCGGATCGCGACCGCCGCACGGGAAACGGTCGCGCATGCGCTGTCGTCCGGCCGGCGCGCGGGCGCCCATCGGCCCGCGCCGACCGCTTGCACGCTGCGCGTGCAGACGGCCGCGCTCGCCGACCTGTTCTGCGTGCTGCCGTCGCTCGAGCGCGTCGATGCGGTGACACTGCGGTTCGACGGGCCGTCGGTCGAACACGCGGTGCGCACGCTGAACAGCCTGTCGGCGATGTCGTTCATGCTGCGGTGATGCGTGCCGCGACGATGCCGCCGGTGCGCGGCCGGTCGGCCGATCGCGCGACGGGGCGGGCCACCTTCGATATCGGGTCATTGATGATGGAATTCGGGCCGTGAGAAATACGCTGCTAGATCCCTACGAACACATTCCCCGGAGCGTGGTCGTGCTCGCCAACGAATTTGCGGCGGGCACGACGTTTCCGGATCACGCGCACGTGCGCGGGCAATTCGCATTCGCGTCGCGCGGCACGATCAGCGTGTCCACGCCGCACGGGCGCTGGCTGGTGCCGCCGCAGCGCGCGTGCTGGGTGCCGGCCGGCGTGCGGCACGAAATGACGATGACCGGGCCGGTCACGATGCTCAACGCGTTCGTGTCCGCCGACGCCGCGCAGGCGGCCGGGCTGCCCACCCAGTGCGGCGTGTATGGCGTGTCGCCGCTGCTGCGGCAACTGATCGACGAGGCGGTCGACCTGCCGGCCATGTACGACGTCGACGGTCGCGCGGGCAAGCTGATGGATCTGCTGGTCGCCGAAATCGCGACGATGCCGCGCCTGTCGCTGCATGCGCCGTTGCCGGCCGACGCACGGCTGGCGAAGGTGTGCCGGCATCTGTTCGCGGCGCCGTCGATTGACGCCGATCTCGATCGGGTCGCGGCCGACGCGGGCGTGAGCCGGCGCACGTTCACGCGACAGTTCCGCGCGCAGACGGGCGTGAGTTTTGCCGCCTGGCGCCAGCAGGTGTGCATGCTCGCGGCGATTTCGCGCCTGACCGACGGGCAGCCGGTGACGCGCGTCGCGCTCGATCTCGGCTACGCGAGCGCGAGCGCATTCACGTCGGCATTTCGCCGCATTCTGGGCGACACGCCGAGCCGGTATCTGGAGATGCGTCGCTAGCTCTGCGCGGGCCGCGCCGCCAAAAAATACGCGTCCGCCAACTTCGGCCAGACGCGTTTAAAGGCACTCGGTCTGAAAAAATGCGCGGGCCGCCTGTCGGGCAGCGTCGCACATGATTCATGTCATTGTTGCTTCACGCGATTCAATTCTTCCGGCTCGTTGCGAATAACAAAGAATACGCCGCATAACGCGCAAACGATATCGTGTCGGCCCGACGATTGATGTGCTGTCGCAGCATGCGCTTCAATGGCGCGTTGAATATCGGGGCGGGAAGCCGATGAGGATAGGCGTCCGCAGCCGCTACGGATCATGATGCGGCGCACCATCGAATGAGGGTGACGCGGGCCCAAAACGCCGCGTGGCGCGATGCCTGTCGGTATCGCGCCACGCGGCGGTGCGGTTGCAGGCGAAGCCGGCGAGCGCCGGCGCATGCATCAAACGTCGAAGAACACGGTTTCGTCCGGCCCCTGCATGCGGATGTCGAAGCGGTAGACGACCGGGCGGCCCGGCTGCGCGTCGCGTTTCGCGACGAGCGTCGCGCGGCGCTCGGCCGGCACCGCGTTCAGCACGGGGTCGACCGCGTTCGCGGCGGCTTCGTCGTCGAAGTACACGCGCGTGAACGCGTGGGTCAGGATGCCGCGCATCATCACGGTCACGTTGATGTGCGGCGCCTCGTCGGCGGCGACGCGGCCCGGCTTCACCGTCTCGACGACGAAGCGCTGCTGCGGGTCGGTGCCCGTGCCGACCCGCGCGAAGCCCGTGAAGCCGGATTTCGCGATGTCGTCGCGCGACGCGGGATAGCGGCCCGCGCCGTCCACTTGCGTGAATTCGAGCACCGCGTCGCCAACCACGTTGCCGTCGCCGTCGAACACCTGCCCGACCAGCAGCACATGCTCGCCTTCGGCGTGCGCGGCGGCGATCGTCGGCGTGAACAGGCTTTTCAGGTCGTAGTCGTATTGCTGCGGGCACAGGCCGTACGCGAAGTACGGGCCGACCGTCTGCGAAGGGGTTTGCTTCAGCGTCGTCATGGTTCAGCGCTCCATCGGGGTGGCGTCGCGGCCGCGCAGCACGATGTCGAATTCGTAGCCGAGCGCATAGCCTTCTTCGGTGATGTCCATCGAGAAGCGCGAGATCAGCCGCTCGCGCGCGGCTTCGGGCGTGCCCTGGAAGATCGGGTCGTACGCGAGCAGCGGATCACCGGGGAAGTACATCTGCGTGACGAGGCGCGAGCCGAAGTAGTCGCCGAACAGCGAGAAGTGGATGTGATTCGGGCGCCACGCGTTCGGGTGGTTGCCCCACGGATACGCGCCGGGCTTGATCGTCAGGAAGCGGTAGCGGCCTTCGTCGTCGGTCAGGCAGCGGCCCGCGCCGAGGAAGTTCGGATCGAGCGGCGCGTCGTGCTGGTCGACCTTGTGCACGTAGCGGCCGGCCGCGTTGGCCTGCCACACCTCGACGAGTGTGTTGCGCACGGGCTTGCCGCCTTCGTCGAGCACGCGGCCGGTGACGACCATCCGCTCGCCGAGCGGCTCGCCGTTCTTCACGGCGTTCTTCGTCAGGTCGTGGTCGAGCGCGCCGAGATCTTCCGCGCCGTAGACGGGCGCGTACTGGTCGCGCAGCTTCTCCTTCAGCGGGATCAGCGGGCGGGTCGGGCCGCGCTTCACGGACGAACGGTACTCGGGGTGAACATAGGCCGGATGCGACGGCCAGTCGCGCGGCGTGAGGATCGTGGGGGAATCCATCGGGCGTCTCCTGATAGGTTTTTCGCGAAGTAACGGCACGACTTTAGCCAATCCGGAAAGTTATGCAAAATGACCTTTTTTCGCGTATCGCATAACCGTTCGTTATGTTGGTCCCCCAAATGAAAATTCCGCCGGACAGGAAGCCTGTCCGGCGGAAAAAAGCGATCGGGCTTCGCGTCGTCGGTGACGACCCCGTGCACGGCCCTCCAGCCAGCCCGTCGCTGTTTTTTTTGTCATTTGTTCTCGTTGTTATCCGGTCTCCCCGAGCGTGCCCGTCGTCATGGATGGCGTGGATCGAACACGATCCCGTCGAATTCGAGCGCCAGCGTGCCGCTGCGCAGCAGGGCCGACGGTGTCGACGCGTGGCCGGCACCGAGCACGTCGGCCACGTACTGCGCGCAGAAGCCGCGCCGCGCCCGCAGGTTGAAGCGACTGCCGAGCAGCGCATCGATTCGCTGTTCGGCCAGCGCATGGACGTGGCGCTGCGCGTCGGCCGACGCTGCCGCGACGCGGCGCGCCAGTGCGATGCGTCCGCCGTCGGTACGGGCGACGAAGCGCGACAGCGGCGTGAGCTTCGTCCACGCGAACGCGGTGGACTCGGCGATCACGGGTTCGTCGCCCGACGTATCGACGACGATGCCGAAGCGGTTGGCCCAGGCGCCCGCCGAGCCGGTCGCGGCATCCGGCGCACCGGCCGGCTCGCGGATGAACACGAGATCGCCGACATGCGCGCCGGCGGCCAGCGTGCGCACGGTGGCGAGCGGCATCATGCGATCGGTGTCGCGTGCATCGCGCGGGGCGGCGTGGTGCGGTTCGCAGGTGGCTGTGTCGATTCGGGCGGTCATTTCGGCTCCGTCGTTGTGTGACAGGACGGAGCGGATTATGCAGACAAGTAACCAAAAGTGCTGATGCGGATGCGCGAGTAGCCTAATATCCGACCTCGAGCATCATTTTTTGATACCAATATGACCGAGACCGCCCAACTCATCGAAACGCTGAAGCGCCAGTTGAAGGCGCAGGGAATGACTTACCGGGACGTCGCGCGTGCGCTCGATGTTTCCGAGACGAGCGTGAAGCGGCTGTTCGCGAGCGGCCGCTTCACGCTGGAGCGCGTCGCGGAGATCGCGCAGCTGCTCGGCTATACGCTCGCCGAGCTCGTGCAGGAAGCATCGGCGTCCGCGCCGCGCCTGCGCGTGCTGACCGAGCAGCAGGAGGCGTTGCTCGTGTCGGACGAGAAGTTGCTGCTGGTCGCCGTCTGCGCAATCAACTACTGGACCGTGCAGGACATCGTGTCGGCCTATCGCGTCACGCAGGCCGAGTGCGTGAAATATCTGCTGATGCTCGACCGGATGAACGTGATCGCGCTGCTGCCCGGCGACCGGATTCGCGTGCGCGTCGCGCGCGATTTCGACTGGCTGCCGGGCGGGCCGATTCGTCGCTACTTCCATGCGCACGTGCTCGACGATTTTCTCGGCAGCCGCTTCGACGGCCCGGGCGAGACGATGACGTTCCTACAAGGGATGCTGACGGACGCGGCCGCCGCGGAGCTCGAACAGGAACTGCGGCGGCTGAGCAGCAAGGCGGCGGCGCTGCATGCGGAGTCGTCGTCCGCGCCGCTCGGGCAAAAGCACGGCACGGCTCTGCTGATCGCGAAACGGATCTGGGAGCCGACGGGATTCCACGCGCTGCGGCGTCATGCATGACGTCGTCCCGAACGCTTGGGCCTTTCCGGAAAGTTATGCAAAATGGCGATTCATCGTCATTCGCATAACCACCCGTTATGAATAACCGTATCGCCGACGGCCGCGTCAAATTCCGGCACCTGCAGTGTTTTCTCGCGGTCGCGCAGCTGGGCGGCGTGCAGAAGGCGGCGGAAAGCCTGTCGATCACGCAACCGGCCGTGTCGAAGACGATCGCCGAGCTGGAGGCGATCCTCGGCGTGAAGCTGTTCGAGCGCGGCCGACACGGCGCGCAGCCCACCCGCGAAGCGCAACTGTTCATGCCGCACGCGAATGCGTGCGTGCTGGCGCTGCGGCAGGGCGTCGGGCTGCTGGCGCGCGAGGGCGGGGCCGCCGCCGCGACGCTGGAAATAGGCATGCTGCCGACCGTCGCGGCCTCGCTCGCGCCGGCCTTGATGAAGGCGCTGACCGCGCGCTGGCCGCGCATCGTCGTGCGGATCGCGACGGCCGCGAACGCCGAGTTGCTCGAGCGTCTGAAATCCGGGGCGATCGAATGCGCGATCGGCCGGCTGTCGGAGCCCGAGCGGATGATCGGGCTCGCGTTCGAGCAGTTGTACAACGAGCCGCTCGTCGCGGTCGTGCGCGCCGGGCATCCGCTGCTCGCGAGCGCGGCGCCGGCCGCCGAGCTGGCGCGCTATCCGGTCGTGCTGCCGCCGTTCGGCACGTTGATCCGCCAGTCCGCCGAGCAACTGCTCGGCGCATGCGGCGCGCCGCCGCTGGATTCGTTCATCGAGGTGCTGTCGGTATCGGTCGCGCGCGCGCTGGCGCTCGAGAACGACGCGGTCTGGTTCGTGCCGCTCTATGCGGCCGAGCACGATCTGTCGGCCGGCGCGCTGGCGCGCCTGCCGCTGCCGTCGGCGGGCACCGACGAGCCGGTCGGGCTCGTGCTGCGTACCGATGCGCAGCCGTCGCCGGTCGCGCGGACGCTGATCGACGCGGTGCGCGACATCGCGCGGTCGCGGTTCGGCGATGCGCGCCCGCACCGGGCGCCACGCGCGGCGCGCAAGCCCGCTCGCGGCAAGCGCTGATCCACCGGGCCTGGCGACATGCCGGGCCCGATCTCCTTTCTTGCCGAAGGATTGGCCATCCGGTCAGTAGCCGTCGTCGGGGTGCTTGGCATATCGTACCGTTTTTGATACGATGGACGACAAGACGATGGCGAGACAGCAGATTCAGGTCACGCTCGGCGTGCGGTTCTTCCGGACGGCCCGCGGCCACGAGCCGGTGCGCGAATGGCTCAATGCGCTCGGGCAAGTGGAGCGAAGGGCGATCGGCGAAGAGATCAAGACCGTTCAACTCGGCTGGCCGCTCGGCATGCCGCTGGTCCGGAAGATGGCGAGGGATCTGTGGGAGATCCGCGTGACGGTGCCGGGGCGAAGCGCGCGCGTGCTGTTCACGGTCGTCGGCGACACGATGGTGCTGCTGCACGGCTTCTTCAAGCAGTCGCGGGCCACGCCGTCGGACGATCTCGACGTCACTGTCGCGCGCCTGAAAGCGCTGACGCACGCCATCTGAATTCCCCGGTTGCGCCGGAACGCACCGTCTCCGACGGTCGGGCAGCCGGCAACGCCATGCACCTGGAGCACGACATGACGACCACGAACAATCCGCATATCGGCAGCGATTTCGACGCCTTCCTCGAAGCGGACGGCAATCTCGAAGCGGCCACCGCCACCGCGATCAAGCGCGTGATCGCGTGGCAGATCGGGCAGGAAATGAAGGCGCAGCACATCACGAAAACGGCGATGGCCGCGCGGATGAAAACCAGCCGCGCCGCACTCAACCGTCTGCTCGACGAAACCGATACGAGCCTCACACTGGCGACGCTCGCGAGCGCGGCCGCCGCGCTCGGCAAACGGCTCAGCTTCGAGCTGGTGCCGGCCTGACCGGCGCGAACCAACGACGCGCGGCCGGACCGACGCGATGGTTCGCGCGACGGGTGCGGCGAGCAGGCGGGCGTCGGCCCGCGGGCGCATGCCGGGTCATTGACGCGGGCCGGTGACCTGCAGATAAAGCAGTGCGCCGCCCGCGAGCAGCAGCGGGCACAGGAAATACCATCCGGTCGTCGTGAACAGCCCGGCGACCGCAATCAGCGAAATCCACGCGCAGCGGTACGCGATGCCGCCACGCGGCAGCAGTTTCAGCGCGGCCGCCGCGCCGAGCCCGTACACCATCACGAAACATCCGGACGTCACGAGCACGAGCGGCTTCGGTCCGACGTCCGACAGCGTCGTGGCGGCCAGCGCGATGGCCGCGAGCACGGCGATCACACCGAGGCTGCGGCGCGGCACGCCGCCGACCTGGCTGCCCTGCGCGAGCCATGCGGGTAGGGCGCCGTCGCGTCCGAGCGCGGCCCCGAGTTTTGCCGCGCCCGCGAAATACGCGTTCATCGTGCCGAGCGTGAGCAGCAGCGCAGCGGCCGCCGCCAGCACCTGCGCATGGCCGCCGATGCCGCCCGCGATCAGTTCGGCGAGCGGCGCGCCCGATGCGCCCGCGGAAGGCCCGAGCACCGTCACGCTCGCGGCGGCGACCGACAGATACAGGAGCCCGACGACCACGACCGCGATGCCGGCCGAGCGCGGCATGTCGTGCGCGGGCCGGCGGAATTCGGCCGCGAGATGCGTGATCGCTTCCCAGCCGGCGAAGCTCCACACGAGCAGCGCGGCGGCCTCGCCGACCGCGAGCCAGCCGTGCGGGGCGAACGGATGCAGGTTCGCGGTGCGGGCATGCGGTGCGGACGCAAGCACCGCGGCAAGCAGCAGCGCGACGAGCAGCGCCGACAACACCAGTTGCATGCGGCCCGATACGGTGACGCCGAACGCGTTCGCGGCCGACACGGTCGCGATCAGCGCGGCGGCCGTGACGATGATCGTCGTGTGTCCACCGCCCGTGACGGCCGCGACGTATGCGCCGCCGAACATCGCGGCGGCCGGCGCGCCGGCCGGCACCGCGAAATAGAAGCACCAGCCGACGATGGCCGCGGCCTTCGGGCCGAATGCGCGCCGCGCGTAGGTCGACACGCCGCCCGCATCGGGATAGCGGGCGCCGAGTGCGGCGAAGGTGGCCGCGAGTGGCCCGGACAGCACGACGAGCGCAGCCCATGCGAGCAGCGAGGCCGGCCCCGCGACTTCGGCGGCGAGCGCGGGCAGCGCGATCACGCCGGTGCCGAGCACCGCGCCGATATAGAGCGCGGCGCCCTGGAAAATGGTCAGCGAACCCGCGTGATGGGCAGCGGGCGAATCGGCATGCGACGGCATGAGCGGCAGTCTCCGGAAGTCTTGTTTTGTGTAGGCGAGGTGCGGCAGCCCGCGCGGTCGATCGTTCGATGCTACCCGAACGACGGCGGCCGCGCGGCCCGGCGATCAGTAGTCTCGTGCCGCTTGCGTGTCAGCCGATGTCAGCAGGAACGCGCGAGCCGCAGGCGCGCGTCCTCGCGCGCGGCGGGCGACAGCTCGGGCGCGTAGTGGAACGTACCCGAGACCAGCGATGCGACGGGCACGCCGTCGCGGAACAGCACGCGGTTGCCGGCCAGCGCCGGCACCTTGTCGCCGGGCAGCAGCGTGCCGGCGAGGTTCAATGGGTCGGCGCCCGTCACGCATATGTACTGCCCATCGCCCGGTTGCCGTCGCAGTTCGCGCAGGATCGGGATGGCCTCGGGCAGCGCGAACTGCTCGCCCGCGAGCCCGGCGACGAAGCGGCCGCCGCGAATCTCGCCGCGTGCTTCGAGGCGCTGCAGCACGCGCACGAGTTCGCGCCAGCTCGGCAGCCAGTCGGCTTCGCGTTCGAGCAGGCGCCAGAACACGACGCCGTAGCGGCGCAGCAGCGTCCACACGATATGTTCGAGCGCGTCGGGATCGGTCGTGGCGGGGCCGCGTTTCGGCGTGGGCGCGTCGTCGTCCGGTGGTGCCTGACGCTGCACGAGCGCCCAGCGGCCGGCGTCGTCCATCCCGCCGATCAGCGCGCCGCCGCGTCGCGTACGTGGCGCATAGGTCGCGCTGCGCTTGACGGCCGGCTTCAGCAGTGCGCGCAGGCCCGCGTAACTGTCCGCATTCACGAGGCCGGCCGACACGAGTTCGCCGAGCGCCTGTTCGAGTTCGACGGGCAGCATGTGCAGGTCGTCGAGCAATGCGTCGAAGAACATCGCGCCGTGCGCGGCGAGCGCGTCGCGCACCTGCGTGGCGCGTGCGGATAGCGCCGGTTGCGCATCGGGATCGCGCAGCGCCTGCCACGCGGAAAGATGGCGGCGCGGCAGCAGCACGATCGGCGTCGTCTTCACGGGCGTGCCGGTCGCGCGCGCCGGCACGCCGATGCGAGTCCACACCAGCTTGCCCGAGCGGCACAGTTCGTCGAGGCCGCCTGCCGTGTAGTCCGTGAGCCGCGCGGGCAGCAGCGCGTCTTCCCACGCGCTCGCCGCGGCCTCGTAGCCTTCGAGCTGTTCGACCACGGCGGCCAGCGCGTCGCGGCCGGTGCCGCGCGTGTCGGGCGTCAGGTGCTGCCAGTGGAACAGGAAGCGCATGAAATCGGCGCGTTCGACCGGCTCGATCTCGCGACGCAGCCGCTTCACCGTATAGCGATGAATGCGCGCGAGCAGGTGACGTTCGCACCATTCGTCGGTCGTCGCGCCCGGCGTGAAGCGGCCGCGCATCACGTAGCCTTCGCGCTCCAGCGCCGCGAGCGCCGTCGCGATCGACGCGGACGGCAGGCCGAGCGGCGCGGCGATCGCGTCGAGCGCGAGCGGCCCGAAGCCGGTGAGCCGCGCGCGGATCACGTCGACGAGCGCCGCATCGGCTTCCCACGGCTGCGCGCACGCGGCCGGCACCTTGAGCGCCGGTATCGCGCGGGCGTCGGGATGCAGCGCGCGCACGCAGACGAGCCGCTCGACCGGCACCCACAGCGCGGCGCCGCCCGGCGTCGCGAGTTTCGTCGCGCGGCGGCGTTCCGCGAGTTCCGCGAGTCGCTCGGGCCAGCCTGCGTGGGCGTGCGCCTCGCTGTCGGCGACGCAGGCGAGCGTGAGCAGCGCATCGTGCATTTCGTCGGCGTCGCGCACCAGCGGCCACGCTTCGTCGCGCACCGCGTCGATCGCGTCGGCGTCGAGCGCGCCGAGATCGTCGGCCGATTCGGGATCGCTCCAGCGGCGCGACTGCACGGCCTGCGTGCGGCGCTCTTCGAGCGGCGCATCGTCGAGGAACGCATAGGGCTTTGCGTTCAGGATCTCGGCCGCGAGCGGCGACGGCGCGGGCAAATCGCGCGCGATGAGCTCGATCGCGCCGCTTTCGATCCGGCGCAGCAGCGCGAGCCAGCCGTCGGTATCCATCGCGTCGTGCAGGCAATCGTCAAGCGTCTGGTCGACGAGCGGATGATGCGGAATCTCGCGTTCGCCGACGATGTTCTCGAGGCACGCGACCTGATCGGGGAACACCGTCGCGAGCAGATCGTCGCTCTTCATCCGCTGCAGTTGCGGCGCGGTGCGCCGGCCGCCGGTGAAGCGCGGCAGCGCGAGCGCGGTGGTCGCGTTCCAGCGCCAGCGCACGCCGAACATCGGCGCGTCGAGCAGCGCCTGGGTCAGCACATGCTCGGCGCTGGCCGAACGCAGGTAGCGCCACACTTCGTCGAGCGCGAAGCTGTGCGCGAGTGACAGCGACAGGATGATCGCGTCGTCGGTCGCGGCGGCCTGCAGTTCGAAGTTGAAGTTGCGACAGAAGCGCTTGCGCAGCGCGAGCCCCCATGCGCGGTTGATCCGGCTGCCGAACGGCGAATGGATCACGAGCTGCGTGCCGCCCGATTCGTCGAAGAAACGCTCCATCACGAGCGTGTCCTGTGTCGGCAAGGCGCCGAGTGCGGCGCGGGTGCGCGCGAGGTAGTCGGCGATCTGGCGCGCGGCATCGGGCGACAGGCGGAGATCGTCGACGAGCCAGCGCAACGCGGGCGCGAGACGGCTTTCCGCTGTGCCGCTCGCTGTGCCGCCAGCATTGCTTCGCGCATCGGTCACGGCACCGGCTTCCGCTTCCGCGCGTTTCCTTGCATTGTCGCGCGTGCCCGTCTTGCCGGCCGCGTCGCCGCTCGCGGGCTTGCGTCCAGCGGCATCCGTATGACGATCACCTTCGGCGAACAGCCCGTCGAGCCGCGCGCGCAGCCGGCCGACCGCCGCCGACAGTTCGTCGCTGCGCCCGAGCCCCTCGCCGAGCCAGAACGGAATGCTCGGCGATTGACCTTGCGCATCCTCGACGCGCACGCGGCCCGTTTCCACGCGAATGATCCTGTACGACTGGTTGCCGAGCTGGAACACGTCGCCGGCCAGGCTCTCGATCGCGAAATCCTCGTTGACGGTGCCGACCTGGATGCCCTGCGGTTCGAGCAGCACCGCGTAGTCGGCCATGTCGGGGATCGTGCCGCCTGAGGTGGTTGCGGTCATCATCGCGTTGCGGCGCCCGCGCACGGTGCCGCCGACCACGTCGCGATGCAGGTACGCGCCGCGCACGCCGCGACGGCTCGTGAACCCCTCGGCGAGCATCTTCATCACTTCGTCGAAGCGCTCGCGCGTCAGCCGGGCGTACGGCGCGGCGCGCGTGAAGCTCGCGTACAGCGCGTCTTCCTGCCATTCCGTGCACGCGACTTCGGCGACGATCTGCTGCGCGAGCACGTCGAGCGGCGCTTCGGGAATCCGCAGCGCATCGAGTTCGCCGCGTTGCACGCAATCGAGCAGCGCCGCGCATTCGACCAGCTCGTCGCGCGACAGCGGAAACAGCCGTCCCTTCGGCACGCCGCCGACATGGTGGCCCGAGCGGCCGACGCGTTGCAGGAACGGCGCGATGCCGCGCGGCGAGCCGACCTGGCAGACGAGATCGACGTCGCCGATGTCGATGCCGAGTTCGAGCGACGCGGTCGCGACGAGCAGTTTCAGTTCGCCGCGCTTCAGGCGCTGCTCGGCGTCGAAGCGGTGCTCCTTCGCGAGACTGCCGTGATGCGCGGCGATCGCGTCCTTGCCGAGCCGGTCGGCGAGATGGCGCGCCATGCGCTCGGCGGTGCGCCGCGTGTTGACGAACACGAGCGTCGTGCGATGCGCAGCCGCGAGCCCGGCGATGCGGTCGTACACCTGTTCCCACACGTCGGTGGCCATCACCGGCTCGAGCGGCACGTTCGGCAGTTCGAGCGCGAGATCGCGCTCGCGCGTGTGGCCGGTGTCGACGATCGTGCAGTCGCGCGGCGCGTCGGCCGGGCCGCCGACGAGGAAGCGCGCGACCGCGTCGATCGGCTTTTGCGTGGCCGACAGCCCGATGCGCGGCAGCGCGCACCCGGTCAGCGCGTCGAGGCGTTCGAGCGACAGCGCGAGATGGCTGCCGCGCTTGGACGATGCAAGCGCATGGATTTCGTCGACGATGACCGAGCGCACGTTCGACAGCATCTGCCGCCCCGACGTGGACGACAGCAGCACGTACAGCGATTCGGGTGTCGTGACGAGGATGTGCGGAGCGCGCTTGCGCAGCGCGGCGCGCTCGGCCTGCGTCGTGTCGCCGGTGCGCACCGCGGTGCGGATCGCCGGCACCGGCAGGCCGAGTTGCGCGAGCGATTCGGCGATGCCGGCGAGCGGGGCATCGAGGTTCACGTGAATGTCGTTCGACAGCGCCTTCAGCGGCGATACGTAGACGACCAGCGTCGCGTCGGGCAGCGTGCCGTCGTGCGCGAGCGCATCGCGCACCAGATCGTCGAGCGCGCACAGGAATGCGGTGAGCGTCTTGCCGGAACCGGTCGGCGCGGCGACGAGCGTCGAGCGGCCGGCCTTGATGTGCGGCCACGCGAGCGCCTGCGCGCCGGTCGGCGCGGCGAACGTGCGGCGGAACCACGCGGCGACGGCCGGGTGGAACACGTCGAGCGCACGGGCGGCAGGGCGGGTAGCTGTGACGTCCATCGGAGCGTTGAAATAGGGTGCGAGCGTGCGGATGCGTCGCATGCGAATCGAATCGTCAGTGTGCCAGACGCCGCGGGTGCGTGCCGGGCCTGCGTGCCGACGATTCACCCTCAGATGAGGGCCTGCACCGCACTTTCAATGGACGGAAAGTTGCGTGCGCGTCGGCACGCCGATCGCGTGCCGAATTGTGTCGAATTGCAACTAGACGCGATGCAGCCAGCCGAGCCAGTGTTCGATCAGCGGCGCACGCGACCACAGCGACTGCGCGAGCCACAGCGTGCCGCCCCAGGCGGCGGCCACCACGATCAGGTCGCAATGCCCGCTGTTCCACAGGTTGAGCGAATGGCGCCGCCAGATCCACGGTACGCCGAGCGGATTGGGCCAGTCGGCAAGCAGGTGCATCACGCCGCCGCAGGCGAAGCCGAACAGCGGCGCGGCCCACAGCGGATGCGGATGATGGATGAGCCCGTGCCAGCCGAGCGCGAGCAGCGCGACCCAGCCGATACCCCAGTGCGTGATGGTGCGATGCGTGATCCACAGGCGGCGCTTG
The DNA here is from genome assembly GCF_902832865.1 of Burkholderia sp. BCC0397. NCBI lineage: Bacteria > Pseudomonadati > Pseudomonadota > Betaproteobacteria > Burkholderiales > Burkholderiaceae > Burkholderia > Burkholderia sp. BCC0397. Next base: position 869,611 of record NZ_CADFDL010000001.1, read on the forward strand.
CGGCTCCACCACGCGACTTCGAGCCAGTCGGGCGCGGTGCCGCCCGCGACGCCCGCCGCGAACGCGGCGAGCATGCCCGAGTGCCACGGGCCGGTTGCGCCGGTTTGCGCGACGAGGACGGCGGCGGCGACGCCGGCTGCGAAGCCGGACGCGTGATGCGCATTGTGTGATGCCATAGGGAGCGAGACGAAGCAACGTGAAGCGGCGCGCGCACGAACCGATGGTGCGGCGCGGAAGCGGGGCGCTATCTTCGCAGATCGGCCTGTGCCGCGGGCGGGTCCTTCGCAGATTTTTTTTCACGCGCTGCGGGGGCTGCCGCGTGGTTCGCAACTTTCGGTTTTGTGCGTTGCGCGATGGCGCGCGTTGCAGGCGATGTCGAACGATCCCCGTGTGCGTCGCGGCGCTGCAACGTGACCGCGCGCACACAACCGGCACGCGTTCGCCGCCGCCGCGTGTTCGACCCTTTTTGTCCCTCTATACTACGAAGCCGGCATATGGCCGTCGGCGCGCCAGCGGCCATCCACGGATCAGGTGCTCGTCGTGCCTGACAGAGATCCACATGGGGGACATGCAATGACTACGCTGAATCGCTTCAAATCATCCGCCGCCGTGCTGGCGACGGTGGCCGGCATCGGCTTCCTGCCGAACGCGCCCGCCTACGCGAAAGGGCCGCAGCCCGCGATCCTGACGAGCTCCGCGGTGGCCGTGGCCGACAAGTACAGCGCGGATGCCGCGGAGCGGATCTTCAAGGAAGGCGGCAACGCGATCGACGCGGCCGTCGCGATCGCATTCACGCTCGCCGTCACGTACCCGGAAGCCGGCAACATCGGCGGCGGCGGCTTCATGACGATCTACAAGGACGGCAAGCCGTACTTCATCGATTACCGCGAACGCGCGCCGCTCGCCGCGACGAAGGACATGTACCTCGACAAGGACGGCAACGTCGTCAAGGGCATGAGCCTGTACGGCCCGCGCGCGGTCGGCGTGCCGGGCACGGTGGCGGGCATGTGGGAAGCGCAGAAGCGCTTCGGCAAGCTGAAGTGGAAGCAGGTGCTCGCGCCGGCGATCCACTACGCGCGCGACGGCTTCGTCGTCGACGAGCAACTGGCGCAGCGCGGCGTCGACGCCTCGAAGGAGTTCGGCGGCAAGACCAACTTCGACAAGTACTTCTCCGGGCTGAAGGCCGGCGTGAACTTCAAGCAGGCCGATCTCGCCGACGTGCTGACGCGCATCGCGAACGGCGGCGCGGAAGGCTTCTACAAGGGCAAGACGGCCGAACTGATCGCTGCTTCGATGAAGACCGGCGACGGCAACGGGCTGATCACGACCGAGGATCTCGCGCAGTACCGCGCGGTGTGGCGCCAGCCGGTGCAGGCGAAGTGGAACGGCTATGACGTGATCACCGCGCCGCCCCCGAGCTCCGGCGGCATCGGCCTCGTGCAGCTGCTGAAGATGAAGGCCGACCTGAAGCAGGACTTCGAGGGCGTGAAGCTCAACTCGCCGCAGTACATCCACCTCGTCGCGGAAATCGAGAAGCGCGTGTTCGCCGATCGGGCGCAGTATCTCGGCGACCCCGACTTCTACAAGGTGCCGATCGCGCAGCTGACCGACGACGCGTACATCGCGAAGCGCGCGGCCGAGGTCAACCCGAAGGAGCCGTCGGACACGAAGAGCGTGCAGCCGGGCCTCGGCACGACGATGCCGGAGAAGGCCGAAACGACGCACTTCTCGGTGGTCGACAAGTGGGGCAACGCGGTGTCGAACACGTACACGGTCAACGGCTATTTCGGCTCGGGCGTGATCGCCGACGGCACGGGCATCGTGCTGAACGACGAGATGGACGACTTCTCCGCGAAACCGGGCGTTGCGAACATGTTCGGCGTGGTCGGCAGCGACGCGAACGCGATCGAACCGAAGAAGCGCCCGCTGTCGTCGATGTCGCCGACGATCATGACGAAGGACGGCAAGGTGTCGCTGGTGATCGGCACGCCGGGCGGCTCGCGGATCTTCACGTCGATCTTTCAGGTGATCAACAACATCTACGACTTCAAGATGCCGTTGAAGGAAGCGGTCGGCGCGATGCGTTTCCATCACCAGCTGCTGCCGCCGAACACGATCTTCTGGGAGCCGTACCACCCGATCGAAGGCGAACTCGCGAAGCAGATCGAGGCGCGCGGCTATACGCTGAAGGGGCAGGATTTCAGCGGCGACATCCAGGTCATCAAGATCGACGGCAAGACGCCGGAAGCGATGGCCGATCCGCGCGGGCGGGGCGTGACGCGGGTTATTCGTTGACGTGAAGCGATGCGTGCGCGTCGGCGAAAGCGGCCGCGCGCGCCGTTCGGCAGCCGGTGTTTCGATCCGGCTGCCGAATTTTTTTAGCCGGTCGTCCGGATAAAGTCCGCGATCCGCGCGGCAATGGCATCGGGCGCATCCTCGAAGCAGTAGTGCCCGACGCCCGCCAGCCGCTCGATGGGCGCGGACGGGAACAGCGCGGTAAAGAGCGGCAGGAAGTGTTCGGCGCCGAGCGTTCGGTCGGCGTCTCCCCAGATCGCGAGCGCGGGTTTGTCGCGTATCGCGCGCAGCGCCGCCGCGTCGGGTTCCTCGAACCGGTGTGCGCCGGCCGCGAACCCTCGTGCCCACCCGATCGCGCCGAGACAGTCGGCCGGTTGCGCGAACGGCGCGCCGTATGCGGCGATCCACGTATCGGTGATGATCGCGTGGCTCTCGAAGCCGTTCAGTTTCAGCGTGCTCAGGATGTTGAAGCCGAGCTGCCCGAGCGCCGTTTCGAGCGTATCGTCGGCCGCCGCGCGCATGATCCACTGGAACCACGGCGCATCGCGGCCGTTCGCATTCAGGCGCTCGACGAGATCGGGTTGACCGAACGGCGTCGGTCCGTTGGCCGGCACGATGCGCCGGATCCGGTCCGGATGCCGCGCGGCGAGCCCCATGCCGACCGGGCCGCCGAAGTCGTGCATCACCAGCGTGATGCGATCGAGGTCGCGCGCGAGCACGAAACGCTCGAGATTGTCGATGTGATCCTGCAGCCAGTAGCTGCGGTCCTGCGGCGTCGCGCTTTTGCCGAAGCCCATGTGATCGGGCACGACGACGCGATACGCCGGACTCAACGCCGTCACCAGCTGGCGGAACAGATAACCCCATGTGGGCTCGCCATGCAGGCACAGGACGATTTCGCCGTCGCGCGGGCCTTCGTCCACGTAGTGCATCCGGAAGCCGGACGCGTCGTCGAAAAGCGGGGCGAAGGGAAAGGTGCCGTCGAACGTGGCATCGGACCGGATCATCGAACGCTCCTTCGGGTAGTCGGACAAGTTGGTTTCAAGTTGAAACTGAATCGAAGCGTAGGTGATGTGGTTTCAAGTTGCAACCGAATAAATCACGAGGGCAGTTGTCGGGTGCGGCGCCGATCGAGTGGAGTGACGCGATGGAAAACTGCCACGCGTGACTTTATCGGCGGAACGGTATGAATCCATGTATCAATCCGGGGTGGAGCGGGTCGTTCCGTTCGTCGATCCCGAACAGTCGGAGCCACTGAATTGATCTTTTCCTGGTCTAGTTTTATATTGCAACCATTCGCTTCAACGAAAACGCCCGTCGTTCGGCCCATATCCCTGCCACGGCATCACCGCATGCACCGATGAACAGACGCACCACGCACGAAGATTCCCTTTGCGGCGTCGCCCGCCCGCTGGACGCGATCGGCGACTGGTGGTCGCTGCTGATCGTCCGCGATGCGTTCGACGGGCTGCGCCGCTTCGGCGAATTCCAGAAGAATCTCGGCCTCGCGAAGAACATCCTGGCCGCGCGCCTGCGCAACCTGGTCGCGCACGGGATCATGGACGTCGTGCCGGCCGCGGACGGCGGCGCGCATCACGAATACGTGCTGACCGAGAAGGGGCGTGGGCTGTTTCCGTTGCTCGTCGCGCTGCGGCAGTGGGGCGAGGATTTCTTCTTCGAACCGGATGAGGCACACGTGTTGCTCGTCGACCGGAAAACCGGCCTGCCGGTCAGGAAGCTGGAGCTGCGTTCGCAGGACGGCCGCGTGCTCGGGCCGGAAGACACGGTCGTACTGCCGCCGCCCGACTGACGCGCGGCGAACCGGCGGGGATCGCGCGGGCGGGCCGGCGTGCTGCCCGCATGCCACTTCTGACGGGCGTGGCGCCCGTTTTCATGAATTTGACGCGCGACGCTGGGATAATGGCGGAGTTTGGCTGCGTCAATAATGGAAGGAGGCCCCATGGGCGACAACGATACCCGCACCGAGACCGACAACCTTACCGATACGAGCTCGATGGAAGCGCGCCAGCGCCGTTTCGAGGAGGATCTCGTCGACGCATACGACGAAGAGCTCGAGATGGAGCTCGACGACCGCCGCTTCGACGACGGCGAGGACCTCCTGTTCTCGCCCGAGCGTCGCGAGGCGCGCAAGGAATATTTCCGCGAGCTGTTCCGCTTGCAGGGCGAGCTCGTGAAGCTGCAGGACTGGGTCGTGAACACCGGGCACCGGCTCGTCGTCATTTTCGAGGGGCGCGATGCGGCCGGCAAGGGCGGGGCGATCAAGCGCATCACGCAGCGCCTGAACCCGCGCGTGTGCCGCGTCGCCGCGCTGCCCGCGCCGAACAACCGCGAGCGCACGCAATGGTACTTCCAGCGCTATGTCGCGCATCTGCCGGCAGGCGGCGAGATCGTGCTGTTCGATCGCAGCTGGTACAACCGCGCGGGCGTCGAGCGCGTGATGAATTTCTGTACCGACGACGAGTACGAGGAATTTTTCCGGTCGGTGCCCGAGTTCGAGAAGATGCTCGTGCGCAGCGGAATCCAGATCGTCAAGTACTGGTTCTCGATCACCGATCACGAGCAGGAGGCGCGCTTCCAGAGCCGTATCGCGGATCCGCTGAAGCAGTGGAAGCTGAGCCCGATGGACCTCGAAAGCCGCCGCCGCTGGGAGGCTTATACGGCCGCGAAGGAAGAGATGCTGCAGCGCACGCATATTCCCGAGGCGCCGTGGTGGGTCGTGCAGGCGGTCGACAAGAAGCGCGCGCGGCTGAACTGCATTCACCATCTGCTCGGCCAGGTGCCGTACCACGAGGTGCCGCGCCCGACGATCGATCTGCCGCAGCGCGAGCATCACGAGGATTACATTCGCCGGCCGGTGCCGGACACGATGATCGTGCCGGACGTTTATTGAGCGGTTCGGGGTGGCTGGATCGGCCACGGAGGCGCGCCGTGCAACGCGGCGCGCGTTACTCCCGGATCAGGAACGCGGCGCGGTCGCGGCCGGCGATCCAGGCGGGCGGGCGACCGCGTCCGCTCCAGGTGGCGCCCGTCGCCGGATCGCGATATTTCGCGCCGATGGTGAACAGCTTCGCGCGATCGCTGTAACTCTGCCCGAAGACTTCCCGCGCGGTCAGCGCATGGTCAGTCACAATCTGGCGTACCTGCCTCAGTGCTGCTTGGCGTTCGCGGCGGCGCGCCGCCCGGATGCGTCTATCGAGTTCCGCGAGCTGGGCTTGCAGTTTTTGCAGTTGCATGCGTCCGATATCCCCGTAGCTGAATTCTGATTGTTGGCAGGCGCGCGATGGGCCGCATGTCTGCACGCCCGGCCAGACGTTTGCAGAACGCGTCGCGAGCAACACGGGGAGATTAAGTTTCAGCGCGCGGGTTTTCTATCGGACGCATCCGATTTTTCACGGGAATCTGCCCGTCTTATAGTGCGGGGAAGCCCGAGCGTCCTTGCGTCAGATCGAACAGTTCGGCTCTTGCGGCGGCTTCGGCCGTTTCGGGCAGCTTGATCACGAGCTTCACCGTCATTCCGTACGCGCTGTCCACCAGCTCGTAGCCGGCCTGCTCGATCCAGCGGCGCACGCGGGCCTCTTCCGGATAGCCGATCTCGATCGCGAGCCGCGTGTGCCGAATGCGTTCGATGCGTTCGGCATCGAGCAGCGCCGACGCGATCGCGTCCGTGTACGCACGCACCAGGCCGCCCGCGCCGAGCTTCACGCCGCCGTAGTAACGCACGACCGCGCCGAGCACGCCGTCGAGGTCGTGATGGCGCAGCACTTCGAGGATCGGCCGGCCCGCCGTGCCCGACGGCTCGCCGTCGTCCGACATGCCCGACTGGCCGCCCGCCAGCAGCGCCCAGCACACGTGGGTGGCCGCCGGATGCTCGTTGCGCAGGCGCTGCAGCACCTGCATCGCGGCATCGCGGTCGTCGACGGGAACCGCGTACGCGATGAAACGGCTCTTGCGGATTTCGAGTTCCCGGATGTGTGTGGTGGCGAGCGTGTAGATCATGGTCCGGGTGAGGAAAAATATAAGTAAATCAATAGTTTTTGTAGTCGTCCGCTTGAATCCATGCTGATCGATGTTGACCTGGATTGGCATAATTTGCCGATGGTATCTACATGGTGCCTACATGGATGGGGCGAAATGAAGCGAGAGAATTTTACCGTGGCGCGCGTCGATGCATTTCGTTGAGACCAGAACAAGAAGCAGACGATCTGCTGGGACGCGAAAGCGCCTGGGTTGGGTTTGAGCGTGACGTCAGCTGGTGCGTGGGCATATGTGTTCGAATCCCGGCTTTTGGGGAAAACGGATCGTTTGACGATTGGCGATCCGAGAACATGGGATCTCGCGGCCGTGCGTTCGGAAGCGGCGAGGATGAAGACGCTTGTCGATGAAGGCAAGGATCCGCGCGTATCGAGGGCGGAGCAGCGAGTTGCCTGCGAGGCACAGGAGCGCGAGAAGCGGCAGCAAGTTGTCGCGATGGGTGAGGCTTGGGATAAAAGCGCGCGTGGTTTCTCGCGTTCGCGCAACAGCACGGGATCGGCGATCGGCACGCGCACACGACGCGAACAGCTTCACCGCGCTGTTCGCTGGCCACTCTGCGCAGTTCGAGACGGACGACGCAACGTGTGCAGGCTGCCGCGCCGGGGTCCCGATCATGCGCATTGCCGGCTCATGTTCGCGTCGGCACGACGAGCAAGCTCGCGAAGCGAAATGCGTTTTCGCCGAGATCCGCGCCGCGTGCGATTTGCACATGGTTCACGCCGGGTGCGAACGGAAAGACGTCGTTCGCTTCGTAATGGAAGAATTCCCGACCGTCCTCGCCAAGCAGCGCGGGTCCGCTTCCGTGCGCGGCAAGCGTGGCCGACGCGAGCGTGCGCTGCGCGTCAGGCGTCACGAGCGTCAGATTGACGAACGTGTCTGCGGTCGTCCGGACGTCTGCCAGAAGCGGGATAAGGCGGCAGGCGACAGGTGCCGCGGTTCGGTTCGTCACGACGAAGGTCAGGTGCTTGCCGACCAGGATCGACTTGCCGATCATCACGTCCGGATAGGCGGTCGGTGCGCCGAGCGTCGACGAATCCGCAAGGCTGAAACCGCAGGTCAGGTCGAGTTCGAGGCCGACGTCGGCGCCGTGCAATTCCGCGAGTTGCGATGCAGACGAGTAGTGTCGCAGTGCCATGCCGGCGTACGGAACGCTGCGGCTCGAATCCTCGCGGCACGTCTTGTCGGAATAGGTGCCCGGTTCGGTCAGGAATGCCGAGACGAAATACCCCGGCTCGAGCTTCGCCGCGTTGCCGGGCGTATACGACTGTATGTAATCCGGATTGTCGACCAGATCGAGGACGTTGCCGTATCCGTCGGTTGCCGCCGAATAGCGTGTTCCGGTGCCGTCCTGCATCTGCAGCGCATAGAGAATCTGGTTTGCGTTACGGCTGACGATCGCTCCCCGGACGGCCGCCTTCCAGATGCAGCCGAGGCCATCCGTCAACTCGCCTGCCGACTGATTCGCGGCGAACGAGTGCTGAATCGCGAGCAGGCTGCCCGACACGCCGTCGAAGTCGCCGGTGCAACCTTGCGCGTCGATGTGTGTCGATCGGCCGGCGCCGTCGACGAAGGTCTGATTCATGCGGACGACGCGCGGATCGCCGCCGTAACCGCAATGGCAGATTGCGAGCAGGTCCGTCACGTACGACGTGCGAGACGGGAGCGTGGCGTCGGCCGTGCTGCGTACGACGTCGTGGGTGTAGATCTCCATCGAGTTGCGGAAGTCGATCTTCGTCTGGTGCAAAGCCGTGAAGTAGCTCTTCGCCGATTCGAGAAACTTCGCATAACCAAGCGTATAGAAGTTGCGGACGTACTCGTTCCTTTTGGACGGATCGGAAAGCGAGTTCAAGCGCTCGGCGAGCACTTTCTGCATGGCGTTCTGGTACCGGTAGATCTTCTCGCGCATCTCGCCCAGTGTCGCGGCGACCGTGTCGGGCGCAAGAGCGAGTTCGTCGCGCATCGACAGGTACACGCCATACATCGACACCTGAGCGCCGCAGGCGAGCGCGTGCATTGTCAGCCCCTGATATTCGGAACCCTTGATCAGGAACATCGGCGTGAGCATCGTGCAGCCGCTCCAGAACGCCGCGAACTTCGCGACGATGGCGTCCGACATCGACGCCGAGTAGGGCGGCGCGTTCCTTCGCACGAATTCGACGAGGAAGTGCAAGTCGTCGTTGATGCCCGCCAGCGTCTGCCGCATGATCTCGACGTTGTTTTTCGAAATCTCGTCCGTCGCAATGCGACGGATCATCGTTTCTTCATCCGGCCCGCGCTCGAACAGCGTATTCAGGTGGTCGAACAACAGGTTCAATACTGCGCCGACCAGCGGCCCGGCGGCCGGAATGAACGAGGCGAGTGCCTTGATCGTGACTTCGCCGAATGCGATGAGTCCCGGCAGCGTATCGGCCGACAACGCTGCATTGACGACATCCGCAATCGCGATGGCCGCCGGCTGGTATTGCTCGATTTGCGTCTTGATTTCGCCGAGCTTCATTTTGAAACCGGGAACCAGCAAGTCGTTTTCGTCGAAGGCATGGACGGGCAGGCCGGCATTTCCCCCAAGACCCGATGCGATGGCGCGTGATCGGGCCGGTGGCGTGCCGTTGTCGTCGCCGCACGCGGCGAGAAGCGGCAGCACTGCGCTGCATGCGCTGTACATCAGGAAGGTTCGTCGGTCGATTCGAGGTGTCATCGCGTCTCCGCAGGAAAGTAACGGTGCAACGTGCGGCCGGCGTAATCGGTGATGAATCGGCTGGCTGACGTGCGAATACCCGGCTTGCCGGGCAACGGGAACGGATGTGGGGAGGGGCGGTTCGGGTGCCGCGTGTGTCTTGGGCGAGGTGGCCTTTTTCTTGCTCGGCTTCTTCTTTATGGCGGGAAGGATAACATTTCAAGATACAGGGAAAGCATGCTGCGGTCGGCTACTCGGTAGTCACTGGCAGCGGCCGCAGCCGGCACACGGTGTGTGTATCCGGTGTTTCGCGGGAGTTCAAGACCGGGTGGCGCTTTGCGGGACTTCGAAGAGCGCCCGGTCTTTACCCTCGATCCATGCAGGCGGCCGGCCCCGGCCGCTCCAGGTCGCGCCGGTTTTGGGATCGCGATACTTTACGTCGGGGTGGCTCCGCTTGCGGGTTTGGCGCGCGCCGTAGATCTCCCGGACGCTGATATCGAATTCGCCGACGAGCCGGCGCACCTCCTTCAATGCCGATTCCCGCGCAGGCCTTTTGGCCGCGTTGATTTCCGCTTCGAGTGCGGTGCGCTTTGCGAGAAGTTCTTGGTATGTCGCCATGTTTTCTCCGTTCGTGGTGAGGAAGTTGATACGGGAGCTTCCGGCCGGCATGCCTGAACACGCATGGGTTCTTGCCACTGGCGGATGCTCACAGCAAAATCGACGAATGGCGCGCGTGCTATGACCCTGATCCTCGAAAGCGGATCAGACCTTGTAGCCGTCGTAATCGCCGGCGGCTGCAACGATCTGCCCGATCTGCTCCGGGACCGGCTCGACCCCGATACCCGGTACCTCGCCAAGCGAGAGATATCCCTCCTCAATCCGATGCAACGCCGGGCAGAGTTCCGTGCGCAGCGGATTGGGATTCGCGTCGACCTCCAGCAACCCATCGCCGCCAGCGGCGGCCAGTAGATGTGCAGACGCCAGAAGGCCGATACCGCTTCCCAGATAGTGCGGACAGTAGCGCACCCCCACCGCTTGCGCACGGCGAATCACTGGCCAGCAGCCGGATATGCCGCCCCATTTGGCAGCATCCGGCTGCAGCACTCCAAGCGCCCGAGACTGCAGTGCCGCATCAAAAGCAGCGTTGCCGACAAGGTTCTCACCTGCAGCTAATGCCGGACTTGTGCTTCGTTTCAGTTCCTGCCATTCGGACCACGGTCGATCGGCGCGTAGCGGCTCTTCCAGCCAGGCCAACCGGTAAGGTGACAGTCGCGCGATCATGTACTGCGCCTGTGGCAACGTCCAGGCCTGATTGGCATCGACCATCAACATTGCGCCGCTGCCCAGCGCGTCTCGTATCGAGTCGAGGTTCGCCAGATCCACGCGTTCCCCGAAGCCGACCTTGAGCTTGAAGGCGCGATAGCCCTCGTCGCGCCGCCGAAGGGCGATCTCCTCCGGTCGCTCGGGGTTCAGACCGCTGGCATACACGGGGACGCGGCTACGGTTGCCACCAAGATAGCGCCACAAAGGCTGGGCTTGCCTGCGAGCAGCCAGATCCCAGAGTGCCAGATCGATGCCTGCGATGGTCTGTGCGATCGGCCCATACTCGCCCGACTGGATGGCGAGCACGGCAGTCGATTCGCTTAGATAAGCGAAGGCAGCCTGCGGGCCGTCGAAGCGCCTGCCGACCAACAGCGGAGTCATGATTGTCTCCACCAGACGTGCGCGATGTTCAGCACCGCATCCAGGGAAGTTGCACCAGACCTCTCCCCAGCCCACGACGCCATCGCTATCCTCGACCCGCACGAAAAGGGCGGGCCGATCGTGCATGGCGCCGAAAGATGTACGCACAGGCGTCTTGAGCGGGTGGCGAAACACCATCGCCTCAATCCGTGCGACGGCCAGCGGCATGCGCGGCAGTTCAACGGCCGGCTCGCTCATGGCTTCAGGTTCATTTCCACATGGATCGCATCGCCCCGGTAGACGATTTCGCCGAGATAGATCACCCGCTCATTCTCGTCGCGGAAAACTCGGCGCACCTCGGCCACCGGAGCGTTTAACGGTACATCGAGCAGGTGTGCCACCTCGACGCCGGCAGTCCCCACGGTCAGGACCTGGTGCGCCTTGGCGATCGTTACATTCTTCATCGAAGTCAGCAACGGGATCACTGTTTCTTCGCGGAATCGCTTCGGATAACGGCGGAAAATTTTTTCATCAAGATGGATGTCGATCACGCAATAGGCACGCCCGTCGCGCGAATGCACACGGCGCATATAGACGTAGCGTTCAACCGGGACGCCTTCACCGTCACCCAGCACAGGCGCAGCGGCTGATTCGTCAATCGCGATGATCTGTGTTTTGGTGCCCTGATAAACCCGCGACAACGCATCCAGCGAAGTCACTACATTCAGCCAGCGATCGTTGGCGGGCTGCGCAGTGACAAAGGTGCCACGTCCTTGCTGTGAAGAAAGGAGGCCGTCACGCGCCAGCAGTTCTACCGCCTGGCGGACGGTAATGCGGGCCACGCCGAACTCCGCCATCAGCTTTTCCAGCGAAGGTAGCCGGTGACCCACGGGCCAGGCGCCGCGGGAAATTCGCTGACGCATTACGTCCGCTATCTGCAGATACAGGGGAGCGGGACTCCTGGCGAAGCGAAGATGATCCGTCGATCGCATCAATGGTATTTGCATATTCAAAAAAAATGGTTCTAACAACTAGGACGTTCGGTCAATAATACAACAGGATGGAAGCGAGCGCACGTAGTCGCAAACACTATTTTTCGTTTTTTTGTTAGAGAACGCATTCATGTCTATCCGGTCGGTTTTGCCTCGCATTCCGCTGATTCTCGCTCCTTGGGGATTGCTGTTGCTATTGTGGTATGCGGTACGTTCCAGCGGCCTGGTGAACCCGGCCCTGGTGCCGGCGCCACTCGAGGTGGCAGCGAGGTTCCTGAATTTGGCGCGTGGCCGCCTTCTCGGCGACGTCTGGATGTCCACGCAGCGCGTGCTTATCGGCGTTACATTTGGCTCGTTGCTAGCGGTGCCGGTGGGCTTCTGCCTGGGTTGGTACAAAGGCCTGCGCAGCTTCATCAACCCGGTCATCAATTTTTTTCGCGCCCTTCCACCCATCGCTTTGATTCCGTTGACCATCGTCTACTTTGGTATCGGCGAGGTGGCGAAGACCGTGATCCTGTTCTATGCCTCCTTCTTCGCCGCGGTCATCGTGATGTATGAAGGTATTGCACAGATCAGCCCGGTCTACATCCGCGTGGCTCGCGCACTGGGCGCGAATGACTTGGAGGTCTTCGGGAAGGTGGTGGTGCCGCTGACGGTGCCGCATATGCTGACGGCCGTGCGTGTGGCATTGGGGGTAGCGTGGGCCACGCTGGTAGCCTCCGAACTGATTGCCGCACAGCAGGGACTGGGTGCGCTGATCCAGAATGCATCGGCATTTTTCCAGCTCGACATCATCTATGTCGGGATAGCCTGCATCGGCTTCATCGCGCTGGCGATGGATTTGGTGTTGCGCACCCTCAGCCACAGACTGGTCGCGTGGCAGGACCGCATCGCATGAGCGCAACGTTCCCTACCGACGCCCCAGTGCGCGTCTCGTTTCGTAACGTGTCGATGGAGTTTTACACCCCGCAAGGCCGGATTCGTGTGCTTGACGACGTATCGCTGAACATCCGCCAGGGAGAGTTCATCTCGATCGTCGGCCCTTCGGGCTGCGGGAAGACCACATTGATGAATCTCCTGGGTGGCTTCGCGCAACCGACCAGCGGGCAGGTGCTGCTCGATGGCCGGCCGGTGGCAGGCCCGGGCCCGGACCGTGGCGTGATCTTCCAGGAATACGGCGTCTTCCCATGGCTGACAGTGCGGCAGAACATCGCCTTCGGTTTGAAGCTATCGGGTAGCAAGATACCCAGGGCTGGGCACCACGAAATCGTCCAGCGCTACATGGCACTCATGGGGCTGAAGGATTTCGCCGACCATTTCCCCAAACAGTTGTCTGGCGGCATGCGTCAGCGGCTGGCGATCGCGCGCGCCTATGCGGTGCAACCTCAGTTCCTGCTGATGGACGAGCCGTTTGGCGCACTCGACGACCAGACACGCAGCGCGATGCAGAACCTGCTGCTGGAAGTACTTCAGACCGAGGGAAAAACGGTACTGCTGATCACGCACTCGGTGGACGAGGCGATCTATCTATCCTCGCGCATCATCGTTGTCACAGCGCGGCCGGCACGTGTCCGCGCCGTGATCGACGTACCCTTCGGCTACCCGCGCACCGAGAGCGTGTACGAAGACCGGCGCTTTGGTGAGCTACGTGCCCACATCCGTGCGCTCGTCATGGAGGAGTATGCCGTACAGACGCAGCAAACCGGACAGTCGATGGACTGACGGCGGCCAGAGCCTGTAGCACCAGCCATTTTTCGGGGAGAAACCATGCTCATCGAGCGAAGACGCTTTGTCCGTACAGCCGTCGGGGCTGCGGCCGCCATCACCGGCGCGCCGCTGTTTGCGCAGTCGCGCACCCGTGTCAGGGTCGGCTATTTGCACACCCCTGCGGTCGACGGCCACATCTGGCTTGGCCAGCAGACCGGCAGCTTCGCCCGGCAGGGACTGGAACTCGAACTGGTGCAGTTCGCCACCGGACTGGAACTTTTTCAGGCAATGATTGGCGGCAGCCTCGACGTGGTGTCCGCCGGCGCGGTACTGTCGAATTTCCCGGCGCGCGGGCAGGGCAAGGTGTTTCTGCTCAACGACATCGAATATGCTACCGCGCAGCTCTGGGTGCGTGGCGACGCGGGCATCCGTTCGCTGGCGGATCTAAGGGGCAGGCAGATTGCTACCAGCACCGGCACCACAGCACACGTGTTCCTCGACCGGGCACTACGCTCTGCCCGTCTGGATCCGGCGAACGACGTGCGTGTCGTCAACCAGCGCATGACTGATGCCGTCACTTCGTTTATTGCGGGTGCTGTGCCGGCGATTGCCCAGTGGACACCTTTCGACGCCACGGTCCGCCAAAAGGCGCCGGGGGCGCGCAAGCTGATCGACGCGTCGGCCTTCTTCCCACAGGCGGCCATTGTCGACGGCTGGGCCGCCCGCAACGATTTTTACGAGCGGAATCGAGACACGTTGCGCAGGCTGGTGGCCGCATGGGTTCCGGTCAACGACTACATCGTCAATCATCCGGACGCAGCGGCGGAAACACTCCAGAAGGCGCAGTACAAGGACATTCCGCTGGCCGACTTCAAGGAGCAGTTCAAAGCCTCCAGGTACTATTCCTCGGCCGACTGGCACGTGAAGTATGTCGACGGTACGGCCACCCGATGGCTGCAGCAGGTGACCGACTTCTTTGTAAAGAACAGCGGCATTCCCGATTCACTGAAGGCCGGCCAGTACTTCGATCCGTCGATCTACCGCGAAGTCGTGAGGGCCTGACGAAGATGCGCACAAGGGATGGCTGGGACTACATCGTCATCGGCGCAGGATCGGCCGGCTGCGTGTTGGCCAACCGCCTGAGCGCCGATCCAGATAAACGCGTGCTGCTGCTGGAGGCGGGGGGCGCGAGCCGCCATTTCTGGCTGCGCCTGCCGGTAGGCTACTTCCGCTCGATCTACGATCCACGGTTCTCATGGCAGTTCGAGGTGGAGCCGCAGGAGGAGACCGCGCACCGACGCATAGTCTGGCCACGCGGGCGCGTGCTGGGTGGCTCCAGCGCCATCAACGGCCTGCTCTACATCCGCGGCCAGAAGGCCGATTTTGACGATTGGGCATGCGCCGGCGCTGACGGCTGGAGCTATCGCGACGTATTGCCTTTCTTCCGGAAGTCGGAGTGCTACGCGGGCGGTGGAAATCAGTATCACGGTTACGACGGCGAACTCTGCGTCTCCGACCTGCGCAACGATCACCCCTACTGCGCATCCTGGCTAGCAGCCGGTGCGCAGGCGGGCCTGCCTGCTTGCGACGACTTCAATGGCGCACACGACGAAGGCCTGGGAGCGTACCAACTCACGCTGCGCGGCCGTTGGCGCTGCGACGCCGCCACTGCATTCCTGCAGCCGGCGCGGTTACGCGCGAATCTGGACGTGCGTACCGGTGCACACGTGACCCGCATCGCGATTGAGCGGGGACGGGCAGTCGGTGTCGAATGGCTGCAAGACGGCGAGATACACGCAGCGCGCGCCGAGGCCGAGGTGATTCTGTCGGCCGGAGCCCTGCAAAGCCCGCAGTTGCTGCAGCTCTCGGGTATCGGTCCGGCCGGGATGCTACGTGCCCACGGCATTCCGATACACGTCGATGCACCCGAAGTCGGCGCCAATCTGCAGGACCATTACCAGGCGCGCGTGATCGTCAAGTTGCGCGAAAGGATGTCGCTCAACGACCAGGTCCGCAACCCATTTGCGTTGGCCAGCATGGGCGCGCAGTGGCTGTTTGGCCGGCGCGGCCCGCTGACCGTTGGTGCCGGCCAGGTCGGCGGTATGGTGCGTACGCCGGTAGCCAAAGACGCACGTCCCGACGTGCTGTTCAACGTGATGCCACTGTCGGTGGACAAGCCGGGCGATGCGTTACACCGCTTCTCCGGCTTTTCCGCATCGGCGACACAGTGCCGGCCCGAGTCGCGCGGAAGCGTAGGATTGCGCTCGGCCGATCCGTCGGCGCCGCCCCGTATCGTGTCCAATTACCTTACCGAGCCTCATGACATTCGGGTGTTGGTCGAGGGCCTGAAGATGTTGCGCGATATCTACCGTCAACCGGCCTTTCGCGACCTGGTGACTGGCGAGGAATATCTGCCGGGCAATGACCTGCGAAGTGATGCGGATCTTGCGCGCTTCGCGCGGGAGAAGGGCGGTACGGTGTTTCATCCGGTCGGTACGTGCCGCATGGGCAGCGATTCGCGCTCGGTCGTCGACGCCGCGCTTCGTGTGCGGGGCATAGCGGGCCTGCGCGTCATCGATGCTTCGGTGATGCCCACCATCACATCTGCGAATACCAACGCGGCAGCGATCATGATCGGCGAGAAAGGTGCCGATCTGGTACTGCGAAAGTACTGCCCGACAAAATAATAGACGAAGGCCGTTTCAACTCATCGAAGGGAGCGCTCTCCAATGAGAGGCAGAGTGACAGGAAGCCATGTTGAAGCGTAATCAGAACATAATCGACACCCATCAACGAGGTAATTCGAGTCAGGCGATTTTTATTTGAAATAGATCTATAAGGCGAGGAACATGATCACGTGGAATAAACTTCAACGTATGGTTGCTCACTCTTCGGGAAATATGAGGGGGAATGTTTTCCTTAAGGATATCGTATTACTCGTCCTCATTTTTTCATTGCCTTTGGCCGGACGTGCTCAGTCGGCCGGTGGAAATCCATATGCGATCGGCCCCGATCCCACTGCCAGCAGCCTTGAGGCGAGCAGCGGGCCATTCGGCTATACGTCGACGACTATTCCATCGTCAGAAGCGACAGGATATGGCGGCGGGACAGTCTATTACCCGGCCAATGTAAATATTGCAACGGGGGGTATCGTTGTCGTTCCAGGTTATGGTGCGACCCAATCCAATATCAGTTGGTGGGGACCCAGGCTGGCCTCGAACGGCTTCGTGGTTTACACGATCGATACGACCAACATTTACGACTTACCGGCTCAACGCGCGAAGGAAATCATGGCTGCCGTAGCGCAGTTGAAAACATTCAGCACAACGACTGGCAACGAGATCTACGGGAAGGTCGACACGAATCGTATCGGCATCATGGGCGGGTCGTTTGGCGGCGGTGGCACGCTCATCGCTGAAACGACCCATCCGCAACTCAAAGCCGCCATTCCTTTCGTGCCGAAAATTGCGTCAGGCAACCCGGACCTCTCCAAAATAACCATTCCGACATTGATCATCGGATGCCAGGAAGACCAGGTCGCCCCACCCAAATCCTATGCGATTCCGTATTACAGCGCGATACCCGAACAGAATCACAAGGCATATCTTGAAATATCAAATGGCCAGCATCTATGTGCCAGCACGCAGGGTAGCGACCAAAACAAACCGATTATTGGAAAATATGGCGTTGCGTGGATGAAGCGCTTTATCGACAACGATAGCCGCTACAACCCATATCTGTGCGGTTCGCCACATCAAACTGACGTATCAAATTCCACGGTCATTTCGGGTTATAAAGACACCTGCCCCTATTGACGGTTCCCCAGCAATAAAGTTGACCACGATGGCTTTTTTGAAGCCATTTCTTATCGAATCGAGTTGTGAACGCGTCCGCGCCAGACGGCACCGACGCGCGAAGCGTGATTGGCTCAGGTCCGTTCGTCCGGGTCGACGCGCACGACGACCTTGTCGAAATTCCTGCCGGCGAGCAATCCGATCAGCGCTCGACCTTCGAATCGACCAGGTCCTCGAGAGCGACACCTCGAAATGGCTTGATCGATTTCAATACGATGTAGCTGGAGAGATTGCTGACCTGCGGGCCGATCTTCAGCAGTTCGTCGGAGAGCATCTGATAAGCGAAGATATCGGGGCAGACGAAATGGACAAGATAGTCGGTCTGCCCACTGACCTTGGTGCATTCGACCACGAATCGCATGGACAACACCATATCCTCGAAGGTATGAAAATCCTCGAGCGTGTGATTCTTCAGTGTGACTGCGGCGATGACGTCGACGTGACGACAAATTTTGGTTAACTGAATTCGTGCCTGATAGAAGGAGATGATGTCGGCACGCTCGAGTCTTCTGATGCGATTCAGGCACGCACTGGGAGAAAGCCCAATCGAATCCGCCAGTTCCTGGTTGGTGGCCCGACCGTCCGCCTGTAGCCGGCTGAGGATTCGAAGATCCAGCTGATCCAGGGTCGTTGCGCCGTCGCCGTCTTTCATTGCCACACTCCAGATGATGCTGATGCAAAGCCGATATCTTTTCGACGCCGCGTCGCTCCGATGCGAATGACGGAGCGGTTTTGTCGAAGCGTAAATGATCAAATTATTGTCGTGCGCAAGATCGTGTGTGACCGACGAAGACCGCAGACGCGACAGCGAAGTGCCGTGTCGGGATGGCAACGTTTTCATCGAATCGTAGGTGCTTGTCCGGTAATCGAGGCCGCGGGAGCAGGCGAGGCGCCTCGAGCGCATGGCACCCGAGGCCGGAAGCTACCGCCAGCCCGACGGCACGGGGTTACTTCAGCACGGCTGCGACCGCCTGGGCGACCGCGTCGAGGTTGCGCGTGTTCAGCGCGGCGACGCAGATCCGGCCCGTGCCGACCGCATAGATGCCGAACTCGTCGCGCAGGCGATCGACTTGTGCCGAGGTCAGGCCCGAATACGAGAACATCCCGCGCTGCGCGTTGATGAAGCTGAAATCGCGATCGACGCCGCTTGCCTTCAGGCGCTCGACGAGACCGTTGCGCATCGCGCGGATGCGGTCGCGCATTTCGCCGAGTTCCTGCACCCACGAAGCGTGCAGTTCCGGCGACGCGAGCACCGCGGCGACCACCGCGCCGCCGTGGGTCGGCGGGTTCGAGTAGTTCGTGCGGATCACGCGCTTCAGTTGCGACAGCACGCGCGTGGCTTCTTCCTTGCTCGACGTGATGATCGACAGCGCGCCGACGCGCTCGCCATACAGCGAGAACGACTTCGAGAACGACGACGACACGAACGCGTTCAGGTCGGCCGCGGCAAACAGGCGCACGGCAGCGGCATCGGCTTCGATGTTCTCGCCGAAGCCCTGGTAGGCCATGTCGAGGAACGGTACGAGGTTGCGCGCCTTCACGACGTCGACGACCTGTTGCCACTGCGCTTCGGTCAGGTCCACGCCGGTCGGGTTGTGGCAGCACGCGTGCAGCACGACGACCGTGCCGGCCGCGTAGCTGTTCAGCGCCGACAGCATGCCTTCGAAGTTCACGCCGTTGGAGGCGGCGTCGTAATACGGGTACGCGACGACCTCGAAGCCGGCCGCTTCGAACAGCGCGCGGTGGTTTTCCCAGCTCGGATCGCTGATCGCGACCTTCACGTTCGGATTCAGGGTGCGCAGGAAATCGGCGCCGATCTTCAACGCGCCCGTGCCGCCCAGTGCCTGGGCCGTGACCACGCGGCCCGCCGCGATCAGCGGCGAGTCGTTGCCGAGCAGCAGCTTCTGCACGGCCGCATCGTAGGCGGCGATCCCGTCGATCGGCAGGTAACCGCGCGGCAGGCCGGCCTCGACACGCGCCTTCTCCGCGTCGCGAACCGCGCGCAGCAGCGGAATCTTGCCGTCTTCGTTCGTGTACACGCCGACGCCGAGGTTGACCTTGGTCGGACGCGCATCGGCGTTGAAGGCTTCGTTCAGGCCCAGGATCGGGTCGCGGGGAGCAAGCTGGACAGCGGAGAAGAGTGGCGTGTTCACGATGAGATATCAAATATCAAGTTAGAGGAATGGCGTGGCGGCGTGCACAGAAAGCGATCGAGGCAAGGGCTGCTGGATAGACGAGACTTCATTCAATAGCAACGCACGTCAGGTCGGACGACTTCCAATTAAAAATCCGTGCAGCGATAAAGGTAGCACGAAATTAATTAGAAATAGAGCCGCCACGTTACCCAATATGAAAGATCCTGCCAAGCCAGGATGCGGATCGAAATAGGCGAATCGATCCGCCGTCGTGATTTCAGTCTTCATACAAATCTTCACGGATTCAGTCGCGATCCGCCCAGTGCTTCTCCAGCCGATCGGACACTGCACCCCGCTGACCGGTTTCACTTGGGTGACGGGAATATATGTCGTCTGAACGCGCGCATCGGTCGCAGAAGATTCTGCACTTCGATGGACCGTTCAATGCAGAAATGGTGGGTTTTGATATTTATTTCGATGGGATTTTCTATCGAAATGATGTGTATATTTATTCAAAAGAAGGTTCGATCAATATCCAATTATCGAGAAATTCTCATGAAGACTTTGCCGTCTCTCGCGCACCGATTAATGCGCAAGAAGCCTATCGACGCGCTCATCGTCGATACGAGTGCCGTGAGTCACCAGAACGGATTGGGACGATCGATCACCTTGTTTCAATTGACCATGTTCGGGGTCGGCGCCACGATCGGTACAGGCATTTTCTTCGTGCTGAGCGAGCAGGTGCCGGTCGCGGGCCCTGCAGTTCTGATCGCGTTTCTGGTGGCGGGATTCGCGGCCGGTCTGACCGCCCTCTGCTATGCGGAAATGAGTTCGATGATTCCGGTGTCGGGGTCGTCTTACTCCTACGCATATGCAACGCTGGGCGAAGGCGTGGCGTTTTTGGTCGGCGCGTGCTTGGTGCTGGAATACGGTATATCGGCCGGGGCTGTTGCGGTCGGCTGGAGCGAATACCTGCACAACCTTATCCTGAACGTCACGGGCTTTGAACTGCCTGGATGGATGCTGTCGGCGCCACTCGTCGCTCAAGGGTATTCACTCCACCTCGGTGGAAAGGGGCTCGTCAATCTTCCTGCTGCGTGTCTCGTCTTCCTGTGCTGTTTGTTGCTGATGCGCGGATCGAAGGAGTCAGCCCGTACCAATGCGATCATGGTCGTGATCAAACTCGGGGTACTCGCCTTGTTTGTCGCGCTAGCGGCGACGTCATTCGATGCGGGCAATCTGGTGCCCTTCGCACCGCATGGTATCGCGGGCATCAGTGCAGCGGCGGGTTCGATCTTCTTCACCTTCGTTGGACTGGATGCAGTATCTACCGCTGGCGAAGAGGTCGAGAATCCGAAACGGAATTTGCCGATCGCAATCATCAGCGCGTTGTGCATCGTCACCGCCGTGTACATCTTCGTTACCCTTGCCGCGCTCGGCGCGCAATCGCAGGCGGCATTCAACGGACAGGAGGCCGGTCTCGCGATGATTCTGCAGAAGGTAACGGGGTCGCGTTGGCCAGCAGTTGTCCTGTCGGCCGGAGCGGTAGTCTCGGTTTTCTCCGTCACGCTTATCGTGCTGTACGGACAAACACGCATCCTGTTCGCGATGTCGCGAGACGGCATGCTGCCGCCGGTTCTTCATCGCGTCAACTCGCGCACAGCCACGCCAACGGCCAACACGGTCATCGTGTCTTGCATCGTGGCGGTCATCGCGGGCTTTCTGCCAGCGGACATTCTGTGGGATCTGACCAGCATGGGCACGCTGCTCGCCTTCACGGTCGTTTCCGCTGGCGTGATCGTGCTGCGCTATACGAAGCCGAATGCGCCGCGCGGGTTCAAGGTGCCGTTGTTTCCGGTCCTGCCCTTGCTGAGTATCGTCGCCTGCGTGTACCTCATCTTCAGCCTGTCGGCGATCGTGTTCAAGTTGACGGCTGTGTGGGTCGTACTGGCCGCGGTGTTTTACCTCACGTACTCGTCCCGGAATTCGGCGCTCGAGGATATGGACGAACTGATCTCAGCCAGGGACACCACGCGATGAAATATCTGGTCGGTTTTTCGCCGGATCAAGGCGGACACGAAGCGCTCAACCTTGCCGCGGTTCTCGCACGCTCGACAGGCGGTAGTCTCGTCGTATGCACGGTCGTGCCGGCGGCGTGGGATTACCCGTCTGTTGCGCGCGTGGACATCGAATACGCGAATTTTCTCGCTCAGCATGCGGAGAAGGCACTCGCCACAGCGCGGGCTATCGCGCCGGGCGATATCGAAGCGGATTTCGTCGCGCGGTCGGCGGCGTCAGCCGCCGAGGGATTGATGAATACAGCCAATGACGTCTGCGCCGACTGCATCGTGCTCGGGTCGGCCAGATCGGCAACGGCCGGCACGTTCATCGAGGGACGCGTGACAAGCAATGTCCTGCATAACGCTGGCGTGCCAGTCGCTCTCGCGCCGCGCGGTTATTCCGCTGCGCCGGATCGTGTCGTCAAGCGTGTGACGTGTGCGCTGTCGGGAACCCGATATTCCGCGTCGCTGGCGGAGCGGGCCGGCGCGGTAGCCGATGTCGGCGGTGTCGGATTGCGGATCGCGACGTTCATTGTGCGCGACAACCAGATGTATCCGACTGGTGTGGGTTACGACGCAGAAAACATGGTGGCGAACGAATTTCGCAGTCAGGCACAGGCCCTCCACGACTCGATTCGCTCGACGTGGAAAGGCAATGTCGAATTGACGAGCGCACTCGGCGATGGTCCGACCTGGAGAACGGCGCTCGAATCGCTCGATTGGTGTGAAGAGGAACTGATCATCGTTGGCTCCAGCCATCTGGGACCGCTGATGCGAGTGTTCATCGGTTCGAACTCCGGAAAGATCATCCGCCATGCCCCGGTTCCGCGACTCGTTTTGCCGCGGATGGACGAATAGCGGACAGGCGAAGCTTGCCCGGTGCCGAATCCGGGGGGCGGGCGAACCGGGTCGACGTACCGATCGAGGTGCTTGCTCCCCGCTGTCCACGCGAGTGTCGGTGCAGCGATAACGACACGGTGATCGCGTTTTTCAAGAAGAGAGGTGTTTATGAATATCGTTTCCACGTCCGTCTATGTCGGACCGAACATTTATGCCAAAGAACCTCTCATCCGCTCGACGGTGGAGATGCATTCGGACGACGTGGCCAGACTGCATCGCCTCGGACCGGCTGTTGTCGATGCCCTGTCGGCCAGCCTGCCCGGGTTGGCCGACAGTTATGCGCCTGGTCGTGCCGAACCCGTGATACGCATGCTGGCCGTGCCGACACGCGGCGTCCCGGAAGTCGAGGTTGGCGTGCTCCTTGCGCGTGTCGCGTTGTATCTGCAACGGCTGGTCGGCGAAGGCGGGGAACTTGCGATGTCGTGGCCGTCGGCTCGTTCGAGCGAGGTCGAGGTGCTGTACAGCTACGGCTCCGAAGAGATCGGGCTCGAAGCGGCCGAAATCGCATGCGACATGCTGGTTGCCATCGCGCGCGCGGACAGCGGCGAGCATCCCGACCTCCAGCGCGACATCTTGCGTTTCATCCGCTTCGCGGGCAAGCGTTCGCTCGGTCCGTCTGCGCTCGAACTGGTTCGCTCCGCCGAGGCGCGAGGCATTCCGTGGTACCGGCTCAACGATGCAAGCCTGATCCAGGTGGGGCAGGGGAAATACCAGAAGCGTATCGAGGCCGCGTTGACCAGCATGACGTCGCATATTGCAGTGGAGATCGCGTCCGACAAGAACATGTGCAACCGACTGCTTGCCGATCTCGGGTTGCCGGTGCCCAAGCAGCGGCTGGTCTACAACGTCGACGAGGCTGTGTCTGCCGCCCAGCGCATCGGTTATCCGGTCGTGATCAAGCCGCTCGACGGCAATCATGGTCGCGGCGTGACGGTAAACGTCACGGACGACGCCGGCGCCGAGATGGCCTTCGAACATGCGGACAAGGAGGGGAGCGCCGTCGTCGTCGAAAGCATGATCACGGGCGACGACCATCGCCTGCTCGTCGTGAACGGCAAGCTTGCGGCGGCCGCGCGGCGCGTGCCGGGGCACGTCGTTGGCGACGGCGTGCATTCGGTCGAGGCGTTGGTCGACATCGTCAATCAGGATCCTCGTCGCGGCGTCGGGCACGAAAACGTGCTGACCAAGCTTGAACTCGACGAACAGGCAACGCGTTTGCTCGAGGCATGCGGCTACACGGCCCAAAGCGTTCCGTCTGCAGGTGAAACGGTCTATCTGCGCAAGACGGCAAATATCTCGACGGGCGGCACTGCGGTGGATGTCACGGACGTCATTCATCCGGATAACAGGCTGATGGCGGAGCGCGCAATTCGTGCAATCGGCCTCGACATCGGGGCCGTGGATTTTCTTACATCGGACATCACTCGGAGTTACCGCGAAACAGGCGGGGCGATTTGCGAAATCAACGCAGGTCCGGGCCTGCGCATGCACATTGCACCGTCGGAAGGAAAATCGCGGGATGTCGGCGGCGAGATCATCGACATGCTGTTTCCACAGGGCAGCCAGAGCCGCGTTCCGATTGCGGCGATCACGGGCACCAACGGCAAGACGACCTGCTCGCGCATGCTGACGCACATTCTGAAGATGGCCGGTCACGTCGTCGGGCAAACGTCGACCGACGCGGTGTACATCGACGGCAATGTCACGGTGAAGGGAGACATGACCGGACCGGTTTCGGCGAAGATGGTATTGCGCGATCCGTCGGTGGATATCGCGGTACTCGAGACGGCGCGCGGGGGCATCGTTCGCTCCGGGCTTGGCTACATGTTCTGCGACGTCGGCGCGGTGCTCAATGTTACGTCGGACCATCTCGGACTGGGCGGCGTCGATACGCTGGACGAACTGGCGGAGGTGAAGCGCGTGATCGCCGAGGTGAGCAGTGACACGGTCGTGCTGAATGCGGACAACGAGCATACGCTGAAGATGGCGGCGTATTCCCCGGCCAAGCGGATCATGTACGTCACGCGCAATCCGGATCATACGCTCGTGCGCGAACACATCCGGCTCGGCAAGCGGGCGGTCGTGCTCGAGCAGGGCATGAACGGCGACCAGATCGTCATCTACGACAACGGCATGCAGATTCCGCTGATGTGGACGCACCTGATTCCGGCAACACTCGAAGGAAAGGCGCTTCACAACGTCGAGAACGCGATGTTCGCGGCGGGTATCGCGTATTCGCTGGGCAAGTCGCTCGACCAGATCCGGAACGGCTTGCGCACGTTCGGCACGACGTTCTTCCAGTCGCCCGGCCGCATGAATTTCTATGACGAGCACGGATTCCGGGTGATCCTCGATTACGGCCATAACGAGGCCGCCGTCGCCGCGATGTCGGAACTGGTCGACCGAATCAATCCGCGCGGTCGCCGTATCGTTTGCGTAACGTGTCCGGGCGATCGACGTGACGAAGACGTCGTCGCGATTGCAGAGAAGGTGGCCGGCCATTTCGATACCTATATCTGTCACCGCGACGACACGCTGCGCGGACGCGCTCCCGACGAAATGCCGCGGTTGATGCGATCGGCGCTCATCGCTCAGGGGGTGTCGGAGGATGCGATCGAGATCATCGAGCGGGAGGAGGATGCGCTGGATCAGGCGCTTTCCCGGGCTCGCCGCGACGATCTGTTGCTGTTCTTCTGCGAAAACATCACCCGGTCGTGGAAGCAGATCGTCCAGTTCGAGCCGCAATTCGAAGAGGCGGACGACACTGCGCCTTCGGTCACCGATCAGGAGGCCGGCTTCGATATTCCCGACGGGTACAGGCTGATCGCGGACGAGCGCGGCGTATTGATTTCTCCTGCGGCCTGAATGGATCGAAGGTTATGACAATTGTGAACAGCAGCCCGACCGGCGGCCGGGAACCTGGCGCACCGAGGCTCGCCGTCATCGGCGGCCGTCTGGAGGACGACAACGCGGCGATCTACGACGAGATGCATCGTCTGTCGGGCGGACGCATCGTCGTTTTCCCGACCGCCTCGTCGGAGCCGGAGACAGTCGGGCCGGAGACGGTCGAGGTGTTCCGGGCGCACGGCTTCGATGCGACACTGGCCGGCGTGTATGGCGAGCAGGCTGCCGTGGCTGCGCACGACGAGGTCGTGCTCGAGATGGTCCGCGAATACGGTAGCGTCTACTTTACCGGCGGCAATCAGGCGTTTATCACGCAGGTATTGGCGCCGGACGGGGACGAGACACCGCTTTTGCGCACGATCCGCGAGGTTCACGCCAACGGTGGCCTCGTCGCCGGATCGAGTGCCGGCGCGGCGATGATGTCGGAGACGATGATCGAGGGCGGTACGTCGCTGGAGGCCGCGACCTTCGGTGTCGTCGCGGATCCCGAGCAGCGCGGGATGCTGCTCGGCCGCGGCCTCGGCTTCTTCCGCTGGGGGATCGTCGATCAGCATTTCATCAAGCGCGGGCGGTTCGGCCGCCTGGTCGTCGCGATGGCCGAAAGCGGAACACCGCTCGGCTTCGGCGTGGACGAAAACACCGCGCTGTTCGTGGATGGCACCCTTGCTTACGTCGTCGGCGAATATGGGGCGTTCGTGCTGGACTTTGCCGACGTCCGGATCGATCGGGAGCGCCGTGCCGTCGAAAACATCACCGTCACGTATCTGGACGATGGCGACGCATTCGACCTGAGTCGCGCGGAAGCCATTCCCCATGCCGACAAGCGGCCGGTAACGTCCCGCGACATAGGCTATCGGGTACCGGCTCGTTCGCTGCGCAACGTATTTGGAGCCTATACGTTGTATGACCTGATGGCGCGTCTGGTGCTGGGCGACCCCGAAAGCTATGTGGCCGACCGCGCACGCGCGGTCGACCCGAGAGCCGGAACGGCGACCACCGTCGAATTCCAGCGCGTCAAGCGAATTTCCCGTGCGTTGATTGCCGAGCGTGACAGGATGCAGCGGATGACTGCGATCAATTTTCGTGCGGCGTTGTCGAGTCGTACGCTCAACGCGGCCCAACTGGCGGCCAGTCGAAAGTCGGCGCTCGCGCGCGATTACGGCATCAAGCCGGGGCCCGGCGCGCGGCTGATGTTGTTGGGGTCATCGCCGCTTCGGGCCGATTCGCCGCTGTTCGACGATATTGTGCTCGACTGCAAGAAGCCGGTCGGGATCATCGCTTCGGCATCGGCTGAGCCGCGTGACGAAGGGCGTGCGTATCGGCAGGCGTTTGCACGCCACGGGATCGAAGCGATCGATTTCGACGTGACGATCGACAATATCGATCGAATCGGTGCCGATTCCGAGATCGTCGAGAAGATCGCATCGCTGAAGACGATCGTGATGTCCGGGGGCAATCAGATTCGCCTGGTGGAGGCGCTGTTGCACCGCGGCGAGGTGACACCGGTGCTGCTTGCGATCGTGCGGGCGTATGCGGCCGGGGCGACGATCGTTGCGGTCAGCGGCTCGGCATCCGCGCTATCCGGCTTCATGATCGCCGGCGGAACTACCTATGAAGCGCTTCGCTTCGGGGTCGCGTCCGATCTGGGCCGCCGTGGCCTCGTGATCCAGGAGGGACTGGGAATTTTCGGCGGTGCGATCGTCGACCAGAATTTGTCCTCCGCGCGACGCCTCGGCCGTCTCATCGTCGCATGCGCGGAAGAGGGCGTCCGATACGGTATCGGACTCTGCGAGGACAGCGGAGTCATTGCCAACCACGACAATTCGATGCTGACCGTCGTCGGCGCGAATGGTGTCGTGCTGGTCGAGATCGACCAGGTGCACGTCGAATCTCAGGGCGACGATTTCATCGCGCCGGGCACGATGCTGTCGTTCGCATTGCCGGGGGATCTCATCGATCTCAACAGCGGGCAGATCTCGCGCAACGAACCTTCGGAAACCGCCGACGCAGCGCTGAAACGGCTGGTGAACGGGATATTGGACGAATGCACATCGTTCGATCCGGAGGCGAGCCACGACCCGGGAACGGATAGCCCGATTTCGCTTCGCTACCTGGCCATGGAAGGCGGGGCCGGGATTCTCGATATCGAGAGCATTCGCGACGACGTCGGCCGGCCCCATTGATTCAATGCGTCGTGCCAACCTGTGAGGTTGGTCCAGTACAACCAGACGGAGAGATCATCATGCAAGAAGACCGCCCCGAGGGCGCACCCAATCCGGCATATCGCGTCGACGTCTCGCTGCCGGCGACGGATTCCGCCAAAGCATACGCGGTGTCGACATTCCGTTATGGCGCCGTCGGCGCACGGCCGAAGGTCTATATACAGGCGGGTCTTCACGCCGACGAGTTTCCGGGCATGTTAGTACTGCGGTGTTTGCGCGAATTGCTCGACGACGCAGCAGCACGTGGCCGGATCAGGGGCGAAATCGTCGTCGTGCCGCAGGCCAACCCGATCGGCCTCGAACAGTATGGAGACGGTTTCCTGCTGGGCCGCTACGACGCTCAAACCGGCAGCAATTTCAACCGGGAGTATCCGGATCTTGCCCGTGAGATCGGTGCCCGGCTCGAAGGCAGGCTGGGTGCCGATTCGTCGGCCAACGTGGCGACCATACGTGCAGCGATGGAGGAGGCGCTGTTTGAATGGTCACCGTCCGGCACGGTCGACGCGCTGCGCCGGACGTTGATGCTGCAGGCCTTCGACGCGGATCTGGTGCTCGATCTTCATGCGGACAACGAAGCGCTGAAGCACCTCTACGTGGGCAAGACGCTCTGGCCGGATGTGCTCGACCTGGCAGCCGAGATCGACGCGCGTGCCGTCCTGCTTGCCGATGTATCGGGCGGCAGTCCGTTCGACGAAGCGTGCAGCGGCCCGTGGTGGGCGTTGGCCCGGCGCTATCCCGACCTGCCTGTTCCCCCTGCATGCGTAGCCGCGACGTTGGAGCTGGGAAGTAACGACGACGTCGATCCGCACAATGCGCGGAACGATGCGGCAGCGCTTTACCGTGTTCTCGAACGGCGCGGTGTCGTCGACGGTCCGACGGACGGTGAGCTGCCACGCCTTCGATGCGACGCAACCAGCTTGACCGCGATGGAGCAGGTCAAATCGCCCGTTTCGGGTCTGGTTGTCTATCGTTTGCGGCTGGGTGATACGGTCAAGGCCGGCGACGTCGTCGCGACCATCGTGGACCCGGTCGGCGAGAGCGTGGATATCGAGGCGATGACCGACGGGCTGCTGTTCGCGCGTCACAATCAGACCTATGCGTGGCCCGGGAAGATCATCGGAAAGATTGCCGGAAAGACGCCGCTCGAGAATCGACGCGAGGGGCAGTTGCTGAGCGACTAATCCCAGTCGGAGGGTCGGCTCTCCGAGTCGCATAAACCGACGTGTCCGACGGCGGCAATATCTCGCCACGATGACTCGCTGCCGGCGCCCAGTCGATCAAGGACGGAAGCGCGGCGTCATGTTCGTTTATCAGTTCGTCCGGCGCACGCATGTTGCTTCCCTTCGAGTGATTCAAATCAATTCGTCGATGCCGCGCGCGGCGTCAACGCACGCCGACCGACGACCGTAGCGCCGCGCCCAGCGTGCGCAGCGCCTGCCGGGCGCGCGCATCGGTCAGGCTCGAGTAGAGCACCACGTCGCGCGTCGGCAGCGGCGGCAGCCCGTACCGCATCCCCACGTCGACCGTGCCGGCCGGCGCGACGCGATGCCCGAGCGCCGCGACGGCCAGCCCCGCGGACACCGCCGCGCCGATCGTCGCCACGCCGCCGCCGACAAACACTTCCGTCCACGCGACGCCGGCTTCGTCCAGCGCGTCGACCGCCATGCGGCGCACGCTGCATGGTTCGGCCTGCGTGGCGAGCCGCAGCGGTTGCGGCGGATGGTGCTCGAAATCGGCCGCCGCCATCCACCCGAACGACTCCGACAGGATGGTTTCGCCGTCGAGCCGCCGGCTGTCGTGCTGCAGCGCGACGGCCGCATCGAGCTGGCCGCGATCGAACGCATCGAGCACGTCGCGCGACGCGGCGACGCGGATCTCCAGCACGAGCGCCGGCTCCGCTTCGCTCATCCGCCGCAGCAGCATCGGGAGATCGGCGCCGACGACATGGTGGCTGACGCCGATCACCAGCCGTCGCTGGCTCGTGCCGAACGCACTGATTGCGCCATGGTGGGCGGCCACCAGTTCGCGCGCCGGCTCCAGGAACGCGGTGCCGTCGGCCGACAGGCGAACCTGCCGCGGCGTGCGTTCCAGCAGGCGGCGGCCGAGCCCGTCTTCCAGCCGCTTGATCTTCAGGCTCACCGCGGACTGGGTCGTGTCCAGCGCTTCCGCGGCACGCGTGAAGCTCTTGAGATCGGCGGTCAGCACGAATGCCTGCACGGCTTCGATGTCGAGCGTTTTCATCGCACCCTCATTCATTTCAGAATCGAATCATTGAAATATTCTGCCATCGTCTTTTCAAATAATTCAAGGTCTTCTACGCTGCCTTCATGCCGTCCGGAATGCCGCCCGTTTCTTTCGCCAGGAGTCGATCATGCTGACCGCGTACTACGTGCACCGCCTGCCGGCGGACTACGACCTCGACATCATCCGCAATCGCGTGCGTGAGCGCGGCCGGCTCTGGGACGACACGCCGGACCTGCTGTTCAAGGGATTCCTGCTGCGCGAGGCCGGCCGCCACGGCGCGACGGAAAACGGCTATGCGTCGTTTTACCTGTGGCGCAACGAACAGGCGTTCGCGCGGTTCGTGACGGACGGCCGCTATCGGGTCGTGACGGACAGCTTCGGCCGCGCGCCGATCGACACGCAGGTTGCGCTCGACGCGCGCAAGGGCAGTGCGTCGACGGGACGTTTCGCGCGTCTGGAAACGATCGAGATTCCGCCGGACGCCGATCTCGATGCGGCACTGGCGCGGGAGATCGCACGCAATCGCGACGCGGCGGCTCGGCAGGGCGTGGTCGCGGCGGCCGTCAGTCTCGATCCGCTGCGCTGGCGGCTGACGCGTGCGCTCGTGACGGAACATGAACCGGACGACGGCGGCGCGGGCACGGTGTACCAGGTCCTGCATCTGGCGAGGCCGTTGCTCGACACGCTGGAAGCGGGCGGCGCGTGATGGCCGGCATCGCGTCGCGATTGCCGGCCGGCGTGGTGATTGCCGCGCATCTGGCGGGTGTGGCGGCGGGTATCGCCGCGATTGCGGCGCTTGCGACGGTGCTGGCGCTGCTGTTCAGGTAACGCGCTTCACGTCGCCCAAGCGGGGGCGCCGCACACGCGATGCACGGCGCCCCCGGTCGCTTCATCGTCGCTCGCTCAGTGGCCCTGCAAGCGGATATCGCGCGACGACGCGCCGACATACACGGTCCCGCCCGAGACGACCCGCCAGCCGTTGCGCGACGTATCCCAGACGCTCTGCATCCGCGGCGACACGGTCACGCGCACTCGCCGCGCCTCGCCCGGATTCAGCCGGATCTTGTCCCAGCCGACCAGCCGCTTCGGCGGCTCGTCCTTGTACGGCACGCCGAGATAGACCTGCGGTGTTTCCGCGCCGGCAACGCGCCCGTCGTTGCGCACGGTGAACGCGACGCTCAGCGAGCCGTCCCATTGCTTCGACACCGACAGACCCGAATACGCGAAGTGCGTATACGACAGGCCGTGGCCGAACTCGAACATCGGCTTGATGTTGCGCGCGTCATACCAGCGGTAGCCCATGCTCAGCTTTTCCGCGTACACCGGGTCGGTGTCGAACGTGCCGTTTTGCCCCCACGTCGGCGAGTCCTGATCGCGCGCCGGGAAAGTCACGGGCAGCTTGCCGGACGGATTGACCGCACCGAACAGCACGTTCGCGATCGCCTTGCCGCCGGCTTCGCCCGGATACCACGCCTCGACGATGGCCGACACGTTGTCCTTCCACGGCATCAGCACCGGATTGCCGCTCTGGACGACGACGATCGTATGCGGATTCGCGCGTGCGACGGCTTCGACGAGCGCATCCTGGTTCGACGGGTTCGCGAGGCTCAGGCTCTGCAGGTCGCCGAAATCCTCGCCGGCCGGCTGCGCGACCACGACGATCGCGACATCCGAGCGGCCCGCGAGCGCCGCGGCCTGGTCGATTTCCTGCTGCGTGTACGCGCGGAACGGCGACTGCTGGTCGCTGTTGCCTGCATACGTGACCTGCGCGGCCGGCGCCAGCGCGCGGATCGCCGCGACGATCGGCACGTCGACCTTGAGCCACGGATTGCGCCACCAGCTGCACCCGGTCGACGACCCGAACGTCAGGCCGCCGCAGCCTGCGAACGAACCCGTTACCGGATCGCGCGTGTTGCCCGAGCCGCCGCCGGACAGCACGGCGGCATCCGCATGCCCGCCGATCACGGCGATACGCGACAGCGCCGACGCGACCAGCGGCAACTGGTTGCCGTCGTTCTTCAGCAGAACGATCGACTGCTCGGAGGCCGCCTGCGCGAACCGGTTCCCGGCCGCGAAATCGATCGTGCCGCCGCCCTTGGCCGGATCGTCCATCACGCCGACGCGGATCATCACGGCGAGCTTGCGGCGCACCATGTCGTCGAGGCGCGCGGTCGACACCGAGCCGTTCGCGATCGCCTGCTTGACGGCCGCCGGCGTCAGGTACACGCTCGGCCCGACGTCCTCTTCCTCGTCGAGCCCGGCGTTGATCGCGGCGGCGGTGCTGTGCGTGGCGCCCCAGTCGGACTGCACCTGGCCCTGGAAGCCCCATTCGTTCTTCAGCACGTCGTTCAGCAGGTGAGGGTTCTCGCACGCATAGGTGCCGTTCAGGCGGTTGTAGCTGCACATCACGCTGCCGGGCCGGCCGCGCTTCGCGGCGATCTCGAACGGCAGCAGGTACAGCTCGCGCAGCGTGCGTTCGTCGATCTGCGTATTGCCGCCCATCCGGCCGTGCTCCTGCTCGTTGCCCGCGTAGTGCTTGATCGTGGCGATGACCTTCTGCCGCTGCGTGGCGAGCGTGCGTTCGGCGAGCAGGTCGCCGGCCAGCAGCGGATCCTCGCCGAGATACTCGAACAGGCGGCCGCCGCGCGGCTCGCGCGCGAGGTTGGTGCCGCCGGCGAGGCCCATGCCGAATCCTTGCGCGCGCAACTGGATCGCGACCTGCTTGCCGAAGTCGTACGACAGCCGCCGATCCCAGCTCGCGGCGACCGCGATCGTGGCCGGAAACGTCGTGCTGGCCTGCGACGTGCTGCCGGAGCCGGTCGCCGAATCGACCATGTTCAGATCGGGAATGCCGAGCCGCGGCACGCCCTGGATGTAGCCGGCACCGCCGCCCGGCACCTTGGACATTTCGTATTGCGAATGAATGAATTGAAGTTTCTCGTCGAGCGTCATCTTGCGCACGAGCAGGTCGGCGCGCCGTTGCGCGGCGGTCGATGCGAACGCGTCGGTCGCGTCGCCCTGCGCATTGAAATCGGCGTCGCCGGCGTAGGCGGTGGTGCAGAGGGTCGCTGCCAGCACGACGGCCGGCCAGAGGGTGTCCCGCATGTTGCTCTCCATGATCGTATTGCTCGTTGTTCGGATGATGTCTGGAGCTGCGCACGCCCGGTGGATTCGCACCGGACGCATTCGGCTGGCATGCGGGGTGGTTGCGCGTCGGCATGCCGGGCCAGGCGGGGAATCGTTACTGCCGGTTGGGCTCGACCGGTCAACGCGGGCGGCGACGCACGGGCCGTCCGACGCTGGCGAATCGGATGTAGCGACTCTCAGCAGCGACTAATGGTATGAATGTAGTTCGACTACAGCATCGGTGTTTCTACCGATACGTGTGATCTTTATTTCGTAGGGGCGCGCGGCGGGGTGGAAAGGCGGTCATCGTTCCCGGTCGTGGGTGTGTAGTTGGGTAAGAAGTACCTGAGTGCTACTGCTTTTGCGCGGGCAATGCGCCGAGACAGGCAGTCCGCTTCGTTGCGTGCACATCGATTCGGGCTGACTGCCGGGCTTTGACATGTCATCGAATACGGCGCGGGCCGGATGTTAGAAACGTCCTTTTCATATGGCGATGGCCGGTAGCGATCAATCGCTTTGGTCATTTCACGTACTGTTTGCCGGGGAGTCTGCTTCTAATCCTGCGCGGATGCGTACGCTCGATCGAGCTCGCTCATCTCTTTTCGATAATCAATAGACCGGGCATCGAATCTGACGGTGCGAAAAGGAGTTGATTTTCGCGAGGTCAGTCAATCACATCTCCAGGATCGACATGGCATTCCAGCTTCAGGATCGGGTTCAGGAAACGACCACTTCTACCGGTACGGGCGCACTGTCCCTTGCCGGTGCAATGACGGGGTTCCGCGCATTTTCATCCGTGTGCGCCAATGCCGATACTTTCTATTACGGGCTGCAAGCCGTCACGGGTACCGGTGCTCCAAGCGGGAGCTGGGAGATCGGAATCGGCACATACAACGCCAGCGGGAACACGCTGTCGCGCAACACCGTGCTGGCCTCGAGCAATGGCGGCGCAGTCGTCAATCTTGCTGCAGGCACCACACAGGTATGGATGGATTTGCCGGCAGCGCTTCCCGCCAATTTGCCGGTCAGCGCCAAATATTTTGGCGCGAAGGGAAACACCAGGATCGTCAACGACGGCGTCACGACATCGGGCTCAACCTCCTTTTCGTCGGCGTCGGCGACATTCACCGCAGCGGACGTCGGCAAGCGTATCGACATCGCGACGACGAACGCCAGTGGCGTGGCGACGCTGGTCGTTTCCACCACGATTGCGGCGTTCGTCAGCGCAACGCAAGTCACGCTCGCGAAAGCGGCCAATGCTTCGGCGACGGGGGCGAACGTGGTCTACGGCAGTGACGACGGCCCGGCCCTGACAGCCTGGTTGAACTACCTGATGACCATCTGGCCGGTCAAAGGCGACCTGCCTGCCGGCGTCTACTATTCAAGCCTCGCGCTTCCGCCGATCACGAAGCCGATAGCCGTGTTCGGGCATTCGGCGCGCACGTCCATCATTCAGTTCGGCGCCGGGGTCAGCGGGCAATGCCTGACGGTATTGAACGCGGGCTTCAACAACGAAGCGACGGATCTGCCGCAGACCGGCAACGTGTCATGGACGTCGAACATGGCCGTTCTCGCCGGGTGCGTCCTGCGCGACTTTACCCTTCAGGGCAATCGCGCATGTGCATCGCTGCAACATGGCCTGGTGTTGCAAGGCAACGTGGACTGGCTGGATGTCGCTCACGTGAACTGCCTGTATTTCCGCGGCGGCGGCGTACTGTGGATGGACACCGGAAGCGGATCGACGCAAGCACGCGCCAACGTGCGCGAAGTCAATCTGAACACGATGAAGATCAGGCACTGTGGCGACCTGTCGACGAACACGCCCAGTTTCGGGATCTACCTTGACGACAGCCCGGCTGCCCCTGCTTCCGACTCGTCGAACCTGTTCAACCTGAACAATATCGACATCATCTTCAGTTATGGCACGGCGCTCGCGGTGCAAGATCGGCGCACGTCGAATGCCGGCTTTCCGTTGTACGGAATCCAGGCGCGCAACATCGTGCTGCACGACCGGATGACGACGATGGGACTGAGCGGCGGGCGGATGTTCAGTGTCATCGGACAGGTCACCAACTGCCTTTTCGACATCAACTTCCCGTTGAGCGCACGTAATGACTACGCGGCGGAGATTCTGCCGAACCCGAATTTCAATGTTTATCCCACGGACAATGAATTTACCTTCGCATTGCCGAAGACGGTGAAGGGGGTGACGATCGGGAACATCGGCTACAACACGATCAGGTTCAGGAATTATTTCGGATGTGCCGAGGCGGTATTCATTTCCACCGAGAGCCCGTACAACCTGAGAATCGATTGCGAGACCGACAGCGTGTTTCAGCAGATCACCTCGTCCCTGGTGCTGGCGGGGACGGGCGCTGTCGCGATCCCGGGCTGGTCGTTCGGTACGACGCCGAACTTGTCGATCTTCATGCCGGTGAATGCAGTCAACGGGACCGGAGACACGACGTTGGCGACCATTTTCGGCATCACGGGCACGATCACGCGTTCGGGAAGCGTCACGGCGGGAACCGATACCTATACATTTACGCCGTCTTCATCCAGTACGGCGTACATTCCTGCCGGCGAATACTTTTCGAAGATCTGTGTCGATGCGTCGCAAGGCAATGGCGTTGCCGGGCGCTACAAATATATTCCTGAGGATCGCTACGGACGCGCCGTCAACGGCGCATGGGCCAGCGGGCGCCTGCTGCAAATGTGGCCGTGGCAATTTCACATCGAGAATGCGACGGGGCTGGTTCGTTACAGCTACGGCGTGCCGACCGCCGACAGCGCCGGCAATGCGATGGCGCTTTGGTCGAATGGCTTCGTCGGCACAAGTTCGACGCCGAGTGTAACTAGTATCAGCAAACTGACGGCGAACTATGCGTCACCCACGACGCTGACCAACCTGGTCGGCGGGATCGACGGCCAGACGGTCAAGATCGTTGCGACCAACGGCAACTGCACGATCGCGAACAACGCGAACATCCAGACGACGACCGGGGGAAATGTCGTCATGGCGAGCGGGCAGGTTCTGACCTTTACGTTCGACGCGACGCTGAACAAGTGGTGTGGTGGTTAGCCCTCTGCCGCGGTGACCAGTTTTCAGGCAGTGGCTCCCTTCCTGTATGAAGATGGGTTTTCGGTGGGATTGCTCACATACACGCCGGGCGGGACGGTGTCCAATCCGGTATCGCCGCGTGAGCGGCTGCGCCGGAGCGCGACCGGCGCGGCCGCGTCCGTCCGGACCGCCCGTGTGCCGGTGCGTTGGAGCCGCGTCGTGAATCTGCCGATTCCGTCTGCGGCGTAGGGCGCGCTCATCGCGCGGGCCGTGACGCCGTGCCCCGCGTCTCGACGGCCGCAGTCGCAACAGTTCATGTCAGTGCCTGACACATGCGCAGGTTTCGTATTGAAAGTGTAATGTGACGCACGGAATACGTCAGGATGAAATGGTCCAATCGCTCTGGACATTCGAGTGCGGTCGCCTGCGCCGTGCATCGACGTCGTCCGGTGCGAAGCATGGCGATATTGCGGAATGCACATCAAGGGCATTCTCCAAACTCGCCTCGACATTGAAGCGCCTGCGGATCGGGGTGGTCCGCAGCGAGTGCGCGCGCGTTGCTGGCGTAGTTCTCTTCGTGCATCCGGGCAAGAAGATCGAGCGCTTACACCATGGCCTGCGGCAAGCATGCATTGAAACCCGGCCTGTCAGACACTTAAAACAAGGACCAAACCATGACACCCATCCAGTTCGATGGATGCGTCGGCTGGCTTCACGAGGGCAATCGACTACACGGCGTCGTCATTTGCGAACCGCTTGGCCATGAGGCGCTCTGGCTACACAAGCTTGTTCGTTCAATTGCGGAGCATCTCGCCGACCGGGGGTTCCCGGTTCTGCGGTTTCACTATCCGGCGAGCGGCGATTCGCTCGGAGACGAACTGGACCCCGAACGCTTCGAGAAGATGCTGGCAAGCGTTCGGCATGCCGCCCGGACGTTGCGCGACAACGCCGTGCTGGAGAGCCTGACGCTCATCGGCGTACGGGCCGGCGCGCCGCTGGCGCTCCTTGCTTCGGACGGCATATCCGGAATAAAGCGTTTCATTGCACTTGCTCCCGTTGTGCGGGGCCGCGGCTACCTGCGCGAGCTTTCTCTCGTCGCGCAACGTTGGCTCGACAACGTGCCGCCGGCCGTGCGGGACGCGGTTCGGGAGGAGCGGCCGATCCATGTGCTCGGGCACGCGTATCCCGATGATCTCGTCTCGGCACTGCGGGGCATCAACCTGTGCGAGTCCGTCGGCCGGCTCGCGGCGTTGCCGGCGCGCGCGTTGCTCGTCGATACGCCGTACGGCGACGGTCCCGCGCTGTCGGACGTGCTCCAGGCACGCGGTGTGTCGGTC
This sequence comes from Burkholderia sp. BCC0397, assembly GCF_902832865.1. Lineage (NCBI taxonomy): Bacteria > Pseudomonadati > Pseudomonadota > Betaproteobacteria > Burkholderiales > Burkholderiaceae > Burkholderia > Burkholderia sp. BCC0397. Next base: position 906,858 of record NZ_CADFDL010000001.1, read on the forward strand.
GACATGCGGACCTGCCCCGACTGGGGCGGCCTCATGCGGGAGCCGGTCTGGTCGCGGTTACCCGACGGATTGCTCGACACGATCGCGAACTGGATCGACGACGGTTCCGACGCGGACGTTCGCGTTTCCGTGCGGCGTGCCGAGTCAGCCGTGACGCTGGTCGGGCAGGGCTGTGTCGAGCGCATGATCTCCGTGGAGCCAGGGCGATTGGCCGGCGTGCTGTGCGAACCGGCCGGCGGTACGCGGCGCGCTGCCGCACCGACCCTGTTGATCGCCAATACGGCGGCCAATCCGCATGTTGCCGACGGCCGGTTTGCGGTTCGACTTGCCCGGTCGCTCGCGGCATCGGGTATCAGCAGCCTGCGCATCGATTCGAGCGGCATCGGCGACAGCGGCTTGCGTGCGAGAGACGATCAGTCGGACATTCCGTATTCGGACCAGGTGATTGACGATATCGCATCCGCAGCCGACTGGCTGAAGGAGCAGGGGCATCGCGAGATCGTGGCATTCGGGATTTGCTCCGGCGCGTACGCGTCGCTCCATGCCGCCGCGCGCGAGCATTTCGCCGGCGTGATCGCGGTCAATCTCCCGGTTTTCATATGGCCACGCGGAGAAACGCTCGCGAGCGCCGTCAATAACCAGACGAACTCGATGCGCGGTTATTGGGCGTCGCTGCGCAGCCGCCACAAGCTGCGTCGGCTGATACTCGAAGGGCGTGATCCGCGGCCGGTCCTGCGTGCCCTGTTCCGGCTCGTCGCGGGCGTCATGACCGTGCCCGTCAAGCGGGCTGGCGAGCATTTCGGCTGGCGTCCGGGTAACGAAACGCCTCGAGGATTGCTGCAAGACATGTCGGCGCGCGGCGTCCGGACCCATCTCGTCTACGGCACATTCGATACGGGCGTCGACGCGCTCGTCCGGCATTTCGGCCCCGTATCCCGTGCGTTCACGCATTGGCCGAACGTATCCGTCGACATGCAGGACACGCTCGATCACTCGTTGCACGGCAGCGCCGCCGCGCAGTACGTTGTCGCGCGTTGCACCGAGCTGCTTGCCTGCTGGTACGCGCCCGTCGAATTCGCGGCGCCTGCGCAACCGGAGCACGCGCATTCGTAACGTTCATGCAGGTGTCGCACGCTGGCTCGACCGGCGATCGCGGCATCCCCCGCGTGCGAGCGTCGTCGACGCGCGGTACCGGTGAGCCGGCCGGCGGGTTTTTTTCCGGCGTCTCCCTAACGTAACCGGACGAACAGATCCGCCGCTTCGGTCGCCTTATCCTGACAGTGTCGAATTTTCATCGGGCTGCCTGTTCGCAAGCGTCATGGCGGCTCCGTTCAGGAATGGCAATGAAGCAAGCGTGCCGGGAACATCGGGAATGGAACAGGCGTCGCCACGACGGAGCTGCGCGTGATCTTGCGCATGCGACGCGAGACGACGCCGGTTTGCGAAACGAAAGCGCAACGAGCGGGCCCGGTCAAGCAGGCGATGACGTGGCATCGCGCTCGCGACAGCGCGTCCACCGAGGTCGACCGTGATGCGCGTGCTGGTGATCAACGACTTCGTTCGCAAGGGTGGTGCCGAGGAAGTGTACCGGCTGTCCGTCGACGTGCTGCGCGCCCGCGACGGCGTGGTGGTCGAAACCTTCGATGAGGATGCGCTGCCCGATGTCGGCGGCGGGCGCGCGCGCGCGTGGTCACCGGCTGCTGCGCGTGCGCTCGTCACGCTGCTCGATCGGTTTCGCCCGCAACGCATCCTCGTGCACAACTACCACAACCTGCTGTCGAGTGCGATTTTGCCCGTGCTCGCTCGCTACAAGCGGCGCTCGGGATGCGGTCTGTTCATGACCGCGCACGATTACCATCTGTTGTTCTACAACCCGACCCTGCTCGTCTATCCCCGCGGACGCGCGCAGCCGTTGCCGATCGACCAGTTGCATCGCAGCCGGCGCATCGCGCTCAAGGCGAGCCCGCGCGGTGTGCTTCACGACGTCGCAAAGAAGTTGCATTGGCATGCGGTCAATACGCTTTTCGATCCGCTGGGCCTGTTCGACGAGATTCTCTGTCCGAGTCCGTTCATGCGCGACCTCATCGCGCAGAGCGGTCGAACACCTGCCACGCTGGTACCGAACCCGATCGACTCGACGCTGGTTCCCCGTCCGCCCAAACCCGCTCGGGGTGATCGCCTCGAGCTGGCGTTCGTCGGACGTGTGGACGCGGACAAGGGTCTCGGCCGGTTTCTCGCGCTCATGAGCGAATCGGCCGGCGATGCGATTGCGTCGCTGACCGTCTATGGCGACGGAGCGGAACGGCCCGACCTGGAGCACCATCACGCGACACTCGTCGAGTCGGGGCGGTTGCGTTTCGCCGGGCGCCTCGATCATGCAACGTTGTTCGCGGCGCTGCCGACGCACGATGCCCTCGTGTTGCCGTCGATCTGGGTGGAAAACGCGCCGCTCGTGATCGTCGAGGCGGCGATGCTCGGCCTGCCGGCGCTCGTGCACGACATCGGAAGCCTGTCGACCTTTGGTGACGAAATCGGCAACAAGATTCTCTACCGGAACACGTCCGAAGGCTTCGCGCGCGCACTTGCCGAACTGCGTGCGCACCTCGATGACGAAAATCGTCACTACGACTGGTCGCGTTACTCGGTCGAATGCTACGCGTCGTCGCTCTGTGCCGTGCTCGGCATCGGCACGGATGTACCGCGAACGTGGGCGCATTGACAGTCGGCACACTGTTTACTCTCAGCCCAGAAAGCACGATGACCGCTGTCCGAAAAAATTTCGCGTTGTTGTTCGCCTTGCAAATCTCCACGTACGTCGTGCCGCTCGTCACGTTGCCCCTCCTGACGCGTGTGCTCGGCCCCCTGCAATACGGGCGGTTGTCGTTCGTGCTGGCGGTGACGACGTATTTCATCAATCTGGCCAATTACAGCTTCGACCTGACCGCGACGCCGCGTGTCGCGCTGGCGGACGGCCGGGCGGAACGATCGCGGATTTTCTGGGCAACGGTGTGCGCCCAATGGGCGATCACGGCTGCCGGCTTCGCCGTACTCGTCGCGCTGACCCTGCTCATCCCGCATTTCGCGGCGGAACGTACGGCGCTGCTGATCGGATTCGGGATGGCAGTCGGTGCCGCGCTCACGCCCGGCTGGTACTTTCAGGGAATCCAGAAGTTGAGCGTCTACAGTGTCACGGTGGTCGTGTACCGTGCATGCAGCGTCGTTGCCTTCTTCATGTGGGTGCGCACGCCCGACGATCTGCTGCACGCGGTTGCCATCAACGCGGCAGTACCGATGCTGTGCGGGGTGACGTTGCTTGCGTATCTGTCTTTCCGTCGCGAGATCGAACCGGTCCGGCTGCGGTTCGCCGACATCGCTGCCGCGCTGAAAGGCGGTTCGCAGGTATTTCTGGCGTCCACCTCGATCTCGTTCTACGCGTCGACCAACACCATCCTGTTGAGTATCGTCTCCGGTAGTGTCGCCGCCGGCTATTTCGCCGCCGGCGACAAGTTGATCCGGGCCGCGGTCGGTCTGCTGCAACCGCTGAGAGCAGCAACCTATCCGCACATCACGTATCTGATGCATCACGCACGCGACGATGCGTTTGCGTTCTTGCGAAAGCTGATCGTGCTGCAGGGCGCGTTGGTGCTGGCGATGTCGGTCACGATCTACGCGTGCGCGCCGCTCGTCGTCCGGATCCTGTACGGCAGCTCGTTCGCGCCGACGGTCGGCGTGCTGCATTGCCTGGCGCTGGTGCCGTTCATGGCGTGCATGACGGATCTGTTCGGCGTTCAGACCATGTTGCCGATGGGCATGAAGCGCGCCTTCAGCATCATCCTGATTTCGTCCGGTGTGTTGAACGTGACACTGCTGCCGCCGCTTGCCATGCTGTTCGCGGAGCGCGGGGCGGCTATCGCGGTGTTGATCGCCGAAACTGCCGTCGCCGTCGCGCTCGCGTATGTCGTCTGTCGTGAACGCGTTGGCCTGATCAATCTGTCGGCGCGGTCGGGCTGATTCGCGCTGATGCGATTCGCACGCCGTCGGCTCGGTGGCCGTGGCGGCGCGGTGCGTGGAATTCGCGATCCCTCCGCGCCGCTGCCGGTGTGCGATACGAGTCGACCCGCGCTGCCTTTGTCGTCCGGCCGATAGGCCGATTACTTGGTGACAAGCGCCCCGGTCAATCCCGCGCTGATCGCCGGCAGCAGCAGGTTCAGCACGCGGCTCGCGCGGACCAGCCCGGTGTTGTCGACATACACGATATCTTTCGACGCGAGCGGGAACTGATTCGCGAGCAGCATCGAGACAGGCGACTTCATGTCGAGGTGATAGATGACCGGCTCGCTGTCGGCGGCCTTGCGCAGCACGAAGACCTGTTGGGCGTTCGATGTCTGCTGGTTGAGCTGACCGGCCTCCGAAAGCGCCGCACTCAATGTGAGCGAGCCGTCGCGCAGCGGGGGCACGGCCGCCGGTTTGTTCACTTCACCCATCACATAGACGGGATTGTCGTCGCGCGCACCCACATGCAACAGGTCGCCCGGCTGCAGCATGATCATGGCGGGATTCTTGCCTGTCTTCATCATCTGCGCGACATTCACCGGATAGATCGCGCCGTTTCGAGTGAGCGTCACGCGACTCTGATCCGCGGTCGGCGCAAAGCCGCCGGCGCGATTGACCGCTTCGACCAGTGTCATCGGAATGTCGTTGATCGTCTGCGAACCGGGGGCGCGCACTTCGCCGTCCACATACACCTGCTCGGCACGGAACGATGCCACGCGAACGGTCACTTGTGGTTTGATGAACACTTTCCTGAGTTCGGCATCGAGTTCCCGCTGGACCTGCGCCGCGGTCTTTCCGGCCGCGCGGATCGGTCGCGCCACGTACGGAAACTGCACGTTGCCGTCGTTATCGATCACGAAACCGGGCGCTGCGTCGGAGGATTTCGTGTTCTGCGCGGGCTGGCCGACAGCGGCAGCGAATTCGGGGTGATCCCACACCGTGATTTGCAACACGTCACCCGGACCGAGCTTGTAGCCACTCGGCTTGCCGAGCAGGTTGCTCGGGATCGGCCACGCCGGGCGGTGCTTCTGCTCCGTATGAATCTGATTGATCAGCGTCAGGTCGATCTGCTTGACCGGGACCTTCATGTCGCTGGTCACGTCGCCATTGTCGGCGGTCGTGACCGGCAATGCAGCCGGCCCTGCCATGTGCTGGCCGGGCGCAAACGCACAGGCGGAGAGCAGGGTGGAAATCGCCACGGACAGCGCGGCGCGCATTCGACGCACTGCATGGTCGTTCTTTTTCAGCGCGGGCGTATCGAATAGCTGGTGCTTGTTCATGTCGTCATTCAGCATGGTAAACGGGTCAATCTGCCGGCCGGATATGACCCGTATTTAAAAGAATTTAAATCAATTTAATGCTGGCCGTGCCTTCGGCTTTCCGAGGTTTCTCGTCTCGACACACTGATTTCGATGGCCGTGTGTCTGATTGATCCGCCAAGCCACGGCATTGGCATGGTTTGCGGGAACGGGAAACGACGGCCACTTAACATAGCACGAGACAGGTTGGCAACCCAGTGATTGGCGCGCTCGGTGGCTATTAATGTAAGCCATCGCACTTAGCGCGCCGGGCATTTATCGCATAGTGGTCCGGTGAAACAGAAAAATGGGTATTCCGGGCGCAGGGCTCGTGCGGCGCACTTTTTACCGCCCCGTGGTCGGATGCAACGCAGGCGCGCGGGATGGCGCCACCTGGTGCGCATCGCGAGAGGCGTGATCAACGCACGCGCGCCACGTGAAGCCCGGCAAGGTGGCAATTTGGGAGTGATGCATGGCATTGGATAGACCTTCATCTAATGAGTACCGGGACGGAGCGGGAAATATTTCTCGCGACGCGTCTCGCTTTACGCTAACCGAATTGCTGGAAAATGTATTTGAATATCGAAAGACGTTTCTTGTTGTTTTCATCGGGTGTCTTCTGCTGGCATTGGTGTATGCCATTTCGGCTACGCCGATTTACTCTGCCGACACGTTGATACAAGTCGAGGAAAACAAGCATAGCGCGCTGGGTTCGCTTTCGGAGATTTCGAGTGCGCTCGATATTCAGAACTCTGCCGTAATCGGTGAAATCGACATCGCTCGCTCGCGCACGGTCGTCACCCAGGCGATCGACGAAATCGTCGCGCAGGCTGAAGTTTCGGTCAGTAACCGGATTCCGCTCGTGGGTGGTTTTCTCGACTCGATCCTGTCGAAAGATGCGAATGGTCTCGTCATCCCGTTGTTCAATACCCCGTTCTGGGCGTGGGGCGGTGAACAAGTCGAATTCCGTAAATTCGACGTCCCGGATGCACAGCTCGGCAAAAAGCTCGAGTTTGATTATCTCGAAGGCAACCGCTTCCTGTTGAAGAACAGCGATGGTCAAGAGGTGTTGAAGGGCGTGATCGGCCAGCCGAGCGAAGGTAACGGTTATCGCGTGGACGTGTCGCGGATCGTGGCGCGCGCGGGCACGACGTTTCGTGTCCGGCGGGTTGCTACGCCCGTGCGACTCGACGCGGTCCTGACCAAGCTGAGCGGCGCGGAAACGAAACGCCAGTCGGGCATCATGCAGCTGAATTTCGAGGATCCCGATCCGGTGTTTGCTGCGCGACTGCTCAACGCCATTGCGGCAGCTTATCTGGATGTCAACTCGAGACGGCGTTCAGAGGACGCCGAGCGCAGCCTCGCGTTCCTTCAGACACAGCTGCCGGCGGTGAAGGCGCGGCTGGAGCAGGCAGAGCAGGCGCTGAATACGTTTCGCAACGCGCAAGGCTCGATCGATTCGCAGGGCGATGTCAGGTTGCTCATCGACCAATTGGCGCTGGTGGACAAGGCGCGGCTCGAGGCCAAGCTCGAGTATCAGGACTTGTCGTCGAAGTACGTTGCCGGACAGCCCCAGATCGCGGCCGTCGTCAATAAGCTGAAGACGCTCGATCAGCAGTCGGCCGAATTGAAAAGCAAGGTGGCGCACTTGCCGTCGCAACAGCAGACCTATTTGCGGTTGGCGCGCGATGTCGAAGTCAACAACCAGCTCTATGTCGGGCTGCTGAACAACACGCAGCAGTTGCAGATCGCGAAAGCCGGCACGGTCGGCAATGCGTCCATCATCGACAAGGCCGAAGTGAGCGACAAGCCGATTCGGCCGAAGCGCATGCTCGTGATCGTGCTGGGTGCGGCGGTCGGACTGATCCTGGGCGTTGCCGTGGCTCAAGGCTATGCATTGTTCTTCGGGCGCGTTCGCGATCCGAGGCAGCTGGAAACGATGGCCGGCGTACCGATGCTTGGCGTACTCCCGGCATCGCCGCAACAGATCGAGGCCGACTCGAACGACAGGTCGGCGTTCATGGCCGTGACGGAGCAACCCGATATGCCGCTCGCCGAAGCGATGGCGAATCTGGCCTTGCTGTTGCGTTGCAAGACGACCGAGGCGCGAGGCAAGTCACAGGTCGTTCTGCTCACGTCTTCCGAGCCGGGGCAGGGCAGGTCGATGATCACCGCCAATCTTGCCTGCATGTTCTCGGAAAGCAATCTCAAGACTTTGCTTGTGCGTGCCGATGCGGGCCCGGCGAGTCGTGAGCGATGCTTGCCGATGAAAGTCGAGAAGGGTTTGTCGGACGTGCTGAAAGGCTCGCTCGATCTCGGGAAGGCGATCGCTCGCGTGCATGACAATCTTGACGTGTTGCCTGCCGGAAAGGACGTCAAGCCCGGGCGGAACCTGCACGGCGCCGAGAAACTGGCGGCGCTGCTCGCGTCGCTACGAGACGAATATGACATGATCGTCGTGGATGCGCCGTTGGCCCGTCCGGCAGCAAACGTCGCCATGTTGTCGAGGGTGGCCGATATTACGTTGATGGTGGTACGCCAGGGTTCGGCCGGCTACGCGGGTGTGGCGGAAGCGGTCGAGAGCCTGAACAGGCTCGGCGCGGATGTCGATGGCCTGGTGTTCAACGGCTTCGAGCCTTCGCCGTTTCGCCATCGTTATTACACGAATGCGCGCCGACAGGCGAAGGAAAGCCGGACGCAGGCCGAGGCTCGCCACGTGGCATCCGATACGTTGTTGTTCAGGGCATGGGCACGAGTAAGAAAGGAACTGCTCAAAAGCGCTGCGTGAGCGGAACGGGCACGCAGCGCGGTAAATGCGTCATCGGGCCGTGGCGGGAAGAACGCGTCGTCGGCGATCGGCTCACGGCTGCATGGTGCCGGTGCATGAAGAATGGAGCGAATTTCGGGTTGCGGCACGATGGATAAACCGACGGGAACATGGGACGGCAACGGCGGCTTCGTATCCGCGACCGGCGTGATGGCATTGACGCTGTTCACGCTTGCATTGTTGTTCAACGCGGCGATGCCGGCGCTCGGAATGAAGGAATCGAGTGCGCTCTGCACGTTGGTGCTGGCAACACTGGGGCTCGTCGCCCTGGTCAGGTCGCGTCCGGTGTTCGCCGTGTCGATGCTTTACGTGCTGGCGATCGCGATGACCGCATTCCTGGCGGGCGTGGGATTGGAGGGCGGCGGCTATCTGACCGAAACCGACGTCATCGGTGACGCGACCGGGGCGTTCAGCCGTCTCCTGTCGTTCTATCTGGTTTTCGTCGTCTGCGCGCTTGCTGCGTTTGATCGATTCCTGGACGAACGCCCGAAGCGTGAATTGATCCGGGCGCGGATCACGTTGCAACCGGTCAGCATCGCGATCGGGTTCGGGCTCGCGGCGACGATTATCGCGATCGGCGTGATCGCGGGCCTGACGTCAGGGTTCTCGCTATTTTCAGGCATCAATCGATATGCGCTGCGCAACGATTCGTCGAACGGGATGATGTTCAACCTGTTCCTGAACAATCAGTCCTTCATGGGCTTTTTGCTGGGCACCATCGCCACCAGTTCCGACAAGCGCATCCGCGCGGCGGCGATTCTGACGATGGCTGTCGACCTGGTGCTGAACGTGATGCACGGCGAACAATTCATGGCGGTGCTTCATATCGGGCTGTGTTCGCTGGCGCCGTTCATTTCGATTCATGCGATGAACGGCAAGCCGGTTGTCCGCTATCTCGGTATCGGTGCCGGATTGGCGCTCCTGCTCGGTGCCGTTTCCATTGTTTATTCGTACAGGGGCCAGGGGCTCGAGGTCGCCGACATGCTCTCTTCGCGCTTTCTGCTGCAGGCCCAGCCTTGGTACGTGGTCGACAACGATGCGCATATGTTCACGGCACCGAGGCTTGGTGGCACGGAGGCATTCTGGCGTTTCGTGAGCTCTCTCAGCTCCTGGACGATGCCCACCTTTTTCGCCAATTCCGAACCGAGCGGCTTGCGCGACTTGATGAAGTCGTACACCGAGCCGAGCGTGCTGAGGGCCTACATGTTCGACGACGTGACCTTCACGATGGGGAACATGGCCGTGCCGGTGTATTGGTTCGGCTATGCCGGAGGCGCGCTCTTTGTCGCGATGACCGGCCTCGTGTACGGCGCGCTCGGTGCGCTCCAGATTCTGGTGGCGATGCGCGGTGGAGTCGTGATGCTTTGGCTGATGGCGAAGGTATTTTCATATGCCACCTTCGCCGTTCAGCAAGGCGAATACTGGATGATGTTCGGCTCGCGCACGGCTTTTTATGCGGTTCTCGCACTCGCCTGGTGGTATTGGGTCGATGCGAAGCATTCGGATCCCAAATGAACCCGGACCGGCAATCCGGAGCGCTGTCGTCGATCCGATGTTTCCGTCGTCGAGCGATGTGCGCCGCGATCAGGTCGTCGAAGCATGCTCGGCTGCCGCGGACACTCGCTTGTTCATGAACATGTATGGGGCGTTTCGGTCTGTTTCGTCAATGCCGGAAGCGGATTGTCCGATGTTGTCGACGAGCCGCCTCGTGCCTCGATCTTCACCATTCCAGCCATGTCAAAAGCAATGAGTTCGGAGCGGTTTCACCATATCGACGCGATGCGTGCCGTTGCGGTGATACTCGTCATATGGACGCACTATGCCGAACGGTTCGTCCCCATTGCCGGTTCCCAGCATGTACTGGACACCCTGCAACGCTCGGTGAATTTCGGGAGAATCGGGGTAGTCATTTTCTTCGCGATCAGCGGCATGCTGATTCCGACCAGCCTGCACGGCGAGATCGGCGCCGGCACGAAGCGCTTCCTCGTGCGGCGATTCCTTCGGCTCTATCCTGCCTATTGGCTGGCGCTGCCTGCCGGGTATTTCGTCCATTGGTATTTGTTCGATAAAAGAATGGACCTTCCTGGCATTCTGGCAAATGTGACCATGATTCCGGCTGCGTTCGGGGAAAGCCTGATCCTGCCGCACGGCTGGACGCTGGAAACGGAGTTGTATTTTTACGGGGTGTGCCTGATTTTGTTCTGGTGCGAGGCGCTTCACCGGATGCTCCAGCTGTGTGTCGTCACTGTCGCGTTATGTGGGCTGTTCGTGTCGACGCTCGTATTGCACGTGTTCCCTGCCGATCTTCTCAGCCAGTACAAGACCATGCCGTATCACCTCGGCATCATGTTCTGGGGGGCCTGCTTTCGCCAGGCGTACGACAACCCTTCGCAACTGCTGCATGTCAGACTGGCCAGAAGCGGTGCACTGTCTCGACTCTCCCTGACTTACCGATCGGCGGTCGCCTTGGTGACGATACCGGTCTTCGGTATCGGGCTCGCGGGCGCCATCGATGATTGGCGACATCACAACACGTTTCACCTTCCGATTTCGCTCGCTTACATGATCGGTATCGCGACATTCGCGATACTCGCAACCGTGCTGAAGCTTCGCATTCGTCCGCTTTCATGGCTCGGCAAGGTCAGTTATTCGGTCTACCTGTTGCACAGCCTTCCGCTTTTTTTCGCGTACTGGATGTGCCAGCGTTTCCACATCGTCGGATGGCCGCTCGGTCTTTACATGATCGTCCCGCTCGTGCCTCTGATTCCATTGTCGTGGGCCGGCTACCGATTGTGCGAAGCGCCGTTCGTCAAGCTCGCGCGTACGCTTACGTCGCGTCGGCGAGGTGAGGTGCTCGCGTCCGGTAATGCAACCGGCTGATGCGTTTGCCGGCTGACTGGCGGCGGTTCGGGCAGGGGCCCGCCACGTGCGCCAGGGTATTTCATGGAAACGATTCGATATGCGCAGATCGCCATGCCTGTTTCGAGTATGCACCGGTATCGCCGGCATCGTGCTGCTCGGCGGGCTGGCGTGTCCGCGGTTCGCCGCGGCGGTATCCGGCGCACCCGCACCGCGTGCGGTTCATGCGGACCTGCCGGCCGTGTACGTTCATCCCGCCCCGGGCGCAGCCGATCAGGCTGACGAGCTGCAACACGCGCTTGACGTGCTGCAGCCGGGCCAGCGAATGGTGTTCGCGCCCGGGCGGTATGTGGTCGGCCGTTCGCTGGTGGTGCGGCAGCGGCAGGTCGTGCTGGCGGGTTTCGGCGCAACGCTGATCGCGACCGTCCCCGGCAATCAGACGATCGAGATGCGGGGCGACGGGGCGACGCTCGCCGGTTTTCATCTCAAGGGAACCGGCGCGACACGTCTGGACACGCCCGAATCGACCAAGATCGAGGTGACGGGGCGTGACGTGCAGGTGCTCGACAACATCATCGAAGGCGGCGCCAGCGCGGGCATATTCGTGTTTGGCGGAGCGGACGTCGCGATCGTCGGCAACCGGGTCCTGTCGACATTCGCCGACGGCATTCACATGACGCACGGCGCGCGCAATGTGCTGGTTCAGGGCAATGTCGTGCGCGGTACGGGTGACGACATGATTGCCGTGGTGAGCTATCTGGCCGACGGGGCATTGACCCGCAACGTGCTCATTACCGGCAACGCGGTCGAAGGCAATACGTGGGGGCGCGGGATCACGGTGGTCGGCGGCGCGGAGGTGACGATCTCGAACAACATCGTGCGCGACGTGCAGGTCAGTGCGGGGATCCTCGTTGCGCAGGAAGACAGTTACCGGACCTACGGCGCGTCCGACATCCGGGTCGAGAACAACGAGATTTCGGCTATCCAGGTCGCGGCCAAGCGCACTGATCCACGTCCGCTGACGCAGCAGGCCGCGATCGATGTCAGCACATGGTCAGGCTCGGTGACGCGCGTGGCCGTGATCGGCAATCGCGTGTCGCAGGCGCGGTTCGACGGCATTCGCTTGTGGGGAAACGTATCGGGCGTCCAGCTCGCGGACAATCGATTGTCGGACGTTCGCGGCATGCCGGTGCGGGTCGGTCCCGGGCAGGATTGCGCTGTCGCCGATGCGAAAGCGGCGCCGTGCGCGTCAGTGCTTCATTCCCGGACGGTCGCGCCGGACGTGGTTGGCGCGCGTGTCTCGTTGTTGCCGCATGTCCGCGAATTCGGCGGAGGATCCCGCCGGTCGCGGAGCGACATCGACTGAAGGCGCGACGCGCCTGTCGGTCGATGTCGCCGTCCCGCTATGCCGGCTGCAAGGGCAGTGCCTCGACCGGACGTCCATACTGGTCGTCGAAGCGCACAATATCGTCTTCACCGAGATAGTTGCCCGATTGCACCTCGATGATCTCGAGCGGAATCCGGCCGGGATTCTCGAGACGATGGACTTCGCCGACAGCGATATACGTCGACTCGTTCTCGCTGAGCAGGAAGGTCTCGTTGCCGCGCGTCACCCTTGCGGTGCCGCGCACGACGATCCAGTGTTCGGCGCGGTGATAATGCATCTGCAGCGACAGCCGCTTGCCCGGTTCGACGACGATCCGCTTCACCTGGAAACGCTCGCCGAGATCGATCGAATCGTAATGCCCCCACGGACGCTGCACCTTTCGGTGTTCGCTCGCCTGCGGGCATCGATCGCTCTTCAGGCGGGCGACGATGTTCTTCACGCGCTGTACGTCGTGTTTGTTCGCGACGAGCACCGCGTCGGGCGTTTCGATCACGACGACATCCTTCATCCCGACGCACGCGATCAGACGGCCCTCCGATCGCACGAGGCTGTCCTGCGTGTCCTCGAACACGATCGGCCCGCGCGCGACGTTGCCGTGATCGTCCTTCGGCATGATTTCCCAGATCGCATCCCACGTGCCGACGTCCGACCAGCCGGCCGACAGCGGTACCACGATGCCTTCGATGCCGAGTTCGCTGCTGTCGGCGAGGCGCTCCATGACCGCGTAGTCGATCGAGTCGGACGGGCAGGCGTCGAACGCCGCCGCGTCGATCCGGAAGAACGGATCGTCGGAGACGCCCGCGCGCCATGCCGACTCGCAGGCCGCATGGATCTCGGGCGCCAGTGCGCATATCGCCTTGAGCCAGACCGATGCGCGCGTGACGAAAATCCCGCTGTTCCACCAGTAGTCGCCCGACTGCAGGTAGCGCTCGGCGAGCGCCGCGTCGGGTTTCTCGACGAAGCGTCCGATCGAATAACCGCCTTGTCCGCCATGGCGGCTCGTACGCGGCTCGCCGACCCGGATATAGCCGTAGCCCGTTTCCGCGCGGCGTGGGAGCACGCCGAGCGTGACGATCGCGCCTTCCTGTGCGTAACGGGCCGCGCGAGCGATCGCGTCCTGGAACGCGCCGACATCGGCGATCACGTGATCGGCCGGCATCACCGCCAGCACGGGGTCGTCCTCGAGCACGCTGGCGTCGAGCGCGGCGAGCGTGAGAGCCGGTGCCGTGTTGCGGGCAGCCGGCTCGAGCAGGATGCGCGCGGGCGCCGCGCGATCGACCACTTGCGCGGCGCTCATGAAGCGATGCTGTTCGCCGCACACCAGCAACAGCGTGTCGCCCAGCGCGGCGTTCTCGATGCCGTTCAGGCGGCGCGCGGTGGCCGACAGCGGCGATTCGTTCGACGTCAATTCGATCAGCTGCTTCGGATATTGTTCGCGCGACAGCGGCCAGAGGCGCGTGCCGGAACCGCCGGCGAGGATGACGGGCAGGATGCGTGGCAAATCGGGTTCGGGAACCGGGCGTAGGGTGCGGGTCATCGGTTGGCTCCGGTATTGGCGGACAGCCGGTTGTGTACGCGCCCGTCGGCGCGTGTGTCTTCGGTTCGGGGCCGGGGCGTCGAAACGGCTCGGGACAGCAGCTGGCGCAGCGCGCCGGCGGCACGGCCGGCCGGCCGGATCATGCCGACGAACGGCGCGCCCTGTTCGAGATACGGTCCGTATGCCTTTCGGAATCCAAAGCGTTTGTAGAACGCCTGACGCGACGCAGGGACGTGCATGCGCAGCGCGGCGTCCGGCCACGCGGCCAGCGCGGCGGTCAGAGCACGTTCGAGCAGGTGCTCGAGCGTGTCGCCGTCGCGGCACGCTTCGCTCGTCAGTACCTTGTCGATCACGACGTCCGGGTCGATGTCGTCGCCCGGCAGGATGCGCGCATAGGCCGCGACTTCCGCCGCGTCGCCGTTGCACGCGGTTGCATAGACGTGCAAAGCGCCCGCGTCCTTGCCGTCGATGTCGAGATGGGTATGCGCATCCTCGACGACGAGCACGGCGTTGCGTGCGCGCAGGATTGCATAGAGATCGACGGCGCTCAGATGTTCGAATTCACAACAATGCCATTCCATGATGCTGTCCTCGTGTGAAACCTTCAGCACACCGTGCCGCAGGGACGCGTTCGTCCGGTGCGGTGCGACGATGATCATGATGCGGATGCCGTGCGTGCCGGTCTGTTCGAAAGCGCACTCACGTGCCGGTTTGTCGGCTTGTGTGCGGTACGCCGGTCCCGGCGCACCGACAACAGCGCACTGTGCGGTAGCACACATCGATCGTGGCGGTGCTTTCCGATAATTGGCACGGCATGGCGGCCGCGTTGCGCGGCTCGTCCATATCGAACGTCAATGAAGAATCGGGAGCGGGACTTGAAGATTGCAATCGTTCACGACTGGCTGGTCGTGCCGGGCGGCGCCGAGCGCGTGCTGGCGCACATGATCGACTGCTTTCCGCAGGCCGATGTCCATAGCCTCGTCGATTTCCTCGAGGATCGTGACTGCCTGCGCGGCCGCGCGGTGCGCACGTCGTTCATCCAGAAGCTCCCGTTCGCGCGCACGCGCTACCGCAGTTACCTGCCGTTGTTTCCGCTGGCCATCGAGCAGTTCGACCTGTCGGCATACGACGTCGTGCTATCGAGCTCGTATGCGGTCGCGAAGGGCGTACTGAGCGGCCCGGACCAGTTCCATGCCAGCTACGTGCATTCGCCGGTGCGCTATGCATGGGACCTGCAGCACCAATACCTGAACGAGGCCGGCCTCGCACGCGGGCCGAAATCGGCGATCGCGCGGGCGCTGCTGCATTACATCCGCAACTGGGATGCGCGCTCGGCGAACGGCGTCGATCGCGTGGCCGCGAATTCGCATTTCGTCGCACGCCGCATCCGCAAGACCTACCGGCGCGATGCGACGGTGATCTATCCGCCGGTCGACGTCGATCATCTGTCGCCGCGCGCCGACAAGGACGCGTTCTACCTGACCGCATCGCGGCTCGTGCCGTACAAGCGGATCGACCTGATCGTCGACGCATTCTCGCGTACGCCGGAACGCCGCCTCGTCGTGATCGGCGACGGGCCGGAGATGGCGAAGATCCGCGCGCTCGCAGCGCCGAACGTCACGCTGCTCGGCTACCAGCCGTTCGACGTGCTGCACGACCACCTGCAGCGTGCGCGCGCCTTCGTGTTTGCGGCGGAAGAGGACTTCGGCATTTCGCCGGTCGAGGCGCAGGCATGCGGCACGCCGGTGCTCGCGTACGGCAAGGGCGGCGTGCGGGAATCGGTGCGCGCGTGGCCCGGCACCGGCGCAACGGGCCTGTTCTACCACGCGCAGACGGTGGATGCGCTGCTCGACGCGCTTGCCCGTTTCGAAGCGCTGCCGCGGGGGGCCATCGATCCGCACGCGTGCCGCGCGAATGCCGAATACTTCGGTTCGGCGCGCTTTCGGGACGAATTCACCCGCTTCGTGATGGACGGCTATGCTGCGCTGCAGGAGGAGATGGCCGGTCCCGCCGGTGTCACGGCGGGCGGCCCCGTGTCGGCTGCGGGCGACACGTGCGATCCATCGGTCGGGCATGGCGAGACGGCGCTGCGAACCTGAGCGGCGCTCGTGCCGGTTGATTACGGCATGTAACGGTCCGGCGGCCCCTGCACCATGTCGAGGCGGTATGGCCGACCGGCGGCGCACGAGATTATGCGCGCGCTGGACGCGGTGGTGGCGGTTTTTGACGGATTTCGATGAAAATCACGCGGAATCGACGGTGCCTATCTTGCAGAAAAGTAGTATTTGCCACTGATTGACGCGAATGGTCAGAGATAATCAAATCTCAGTGGTCAAAAGCGTGCAGCGCGGGAGCCACGGGCAGCGTAACCGACTGATTCACGTTTATCTTTTAGTAACAAGGCCAACTCGAAACGGGGTGTAGATTCAGGTACGGATGAAATGGGGCGGTCAATCCGGGCGCGGTTTGGCAGTCCTCCGGTTCAGCATCGGGCGCGACCGTCGTGTACGACGCGACGCACATGCGGCCGGCGTTTCCGTTTGCCGACGTGCCCCGCCTGACGGCGGGTCGCTTCAAAGCCGGAATGTCATGGCTCCTGCAGTCGCGCATTCCGTTCGAGTTCGATGACAATGAGGCCGGATGACATCCGGCTCGACCTCCGGGGGTTCTCGCCGTGTGCAGTTTCGATCTTCGCCAAGGCTGCGGAAACGCAGCGCGCAAAGGTGGCCATGCGCCGCCGGCCGCAGCGCACGCGAACGGTTCGCGGAGTGCAGAAAATGATGGTTCGTTATGAATATGCCAATAACGCGCGATAAGAGCGCCGGCGCGGGGAACGGTAACGGGCAGCGTCCGCTGATTTACTGGACGCAGTCGCCGTCCGTGATGCTGCGAAAGGAATTGTCGCGCCGCGACTGGAAAGTGTCGGTCGTCGCGCATGCGAACGAGCTGCGCGACACGTCCGGCGAAATTACCTGCGGCATTCTCGACTTGAGCGGCGGCCACGCCGATGCGATCGGCAGCATCGCGTCGACCTGCGCGTCGATGCGCGACGTCGTCTGGGTGGCGCTCGTGGACGTCGGCCAGACCGCCTCGCCGAACGTGCGCGCGCTGTTGCGCGACTACTGCTTCGACTACGTCACGCTGCCGGCGTCGCACCAGCGGATCGCCGATACGGTCGGTCATGCCTACGGCATGGAATGCCTGTTCGCGCGCGATCGCGAACAGCTCGAATCGGAGGAAAAGGGCATCGTCGGCACCTGCAGCGCGATGCTGCGGCTGTTCGATACGGTGCGGCGTTTCGCGCGCACCGACGCACCGGTGTTCGTGTTCGGCGAAACGGGAACCGGCAAGGAACTCACGGCCGTCGCGATCCACCGTCATTCGGAGCGGCGCAACGGCCCGTTCGTCGCGGTCAACTGCGGCGCGATTCCGCCGCATCTGCTGCAATCGGAACTGTTCGGCTACGAGCGCGGCGCGTTTACCGGCGCGAACGCGCGCAAGATCGGCTACGTCGAGGCCGCGAACGGCGGCACGCTGCTGCTCGACGAAATCGGCGACCTGCCGCACGAAAGCCAGGCGAGCCTGCTGCGGTTTCTGCAGGAACGTTCGATTCATCGTCTTGGCGGCAGCGATCCGGTGCCGGTCGATGTCCGGATCGTGTCGGCGACGCACGTCGATCTGCGCGATGCGATGGAGGAAGGGCGTTTTCGCGCCGACCTGTTCCACCGGCTGTGCGTGATGCGCATCGACCAGCCGCCGCTGCGCGCGCGCGGCAAGGACATCGAACTGCTCGCGCACCACATGCTCGAACGCTTCCGCGGCGATGCGCGCCATCGCGTGCGCGGGTTCTCGACGGATGCGATCACGGCGCTCTACAAGCACGACTGGCCGGGCAATGTCCGCGAATTGATCAACCGCGTGCGCCGTGCGGTCGTGATGACGGAAGGGCGCCTGATCACCGCACAGGATCTCGAGCTCGAATACTGTCTCGACGCGGCGTCGCCGTCGGTGGCCGACATCCGCAAGTCGATCGAGCGCGAGGCGATCGAAACCGCGTTGCTGCGCACGCGCGGGCGCGTCGCCGCTTCCGCGCGCGAACTCGGCGTGTCGCGCGCGACGCTGTATCGCTGGATGGAGGCGTACGGCATCGAGCGACCGCGCGGTACGGGCTCGTCCGACTGATACGCGGCAGCCTGACGCTCGCGGCGGCCCGCGAGCGTCGTGTCAGCCGGCCGGGGTGGCCCGCACCGCGCGCGCGGCATTCACGGCCCGGATTTCCACCGCGGGCGGCGCATGGTCGTCAGCCGCCGCGGGCTTCCCGTCGATTCGCCATGGAATGAGCGCGATGCGCGCCGGCGTGCCGGGCGCGAGATGGAACCAGTCGTCGCTCGGCATGAAACCCGGCGTGTCGATCTGCACGTGGCGGGCGACGTGCCGCGTGTCGATGTCGACGTGCCACGTGTCGCCGGTGCGCGATACACATGCCTCGATCCCGGGTTCGCGACGCGCCAGCACGGCCGGATGCGTGCGGGACGGAAAATGGAACGCCTGCGACAGCAGCGTGCCGTCGTCGGCGCGCAGCGTCGCGACGACCGTATCGTGTTCGCACGGGCCGAAACGGTACGCGTAGGTCCAGTCGAAGAAGCGGCCGAGCAACTCGGCCGAGCCGAGCCGCACCGTGTCGTGCGCGGCGATCCGCACCGGGCAGCCGGCCCGTGCGACCGGCGTGCGGCCGTCGCGCAGCGCGACCAGCTCGATCGCGGCCGACAGCGGCGCGGGGCGCTCGTTGACGACATGCACGTCGAGCCCGTTCAGGCCTTCGTCGACGAGCAGCACCTGGATCGGCTGCAGCACCTGGCGCAGCGCATACCACGCCGATTTCGGCCGCTGCGCGGCGTCGATCACGCCCCAACCGGCGCCCGGCATCACGTCCTGGAACTGCCACACGAGCGCGCCGGCGCAACGCGAACCGGTGCGCCGCCATTCGGAAAACGTCTCACGCATCACGTCCGCGATCACCGCACGCGACAGCTCGAAATAGCGCGCCGGATCCTCGCGCCGCAGCCGGTCGGGCGCGACGTCGTACAGCGTCTGCAGATAGTGGTCGCGGATATCGTCGAAATCCCACGACGTGCCGGGGTCGCGCGGCACGGCCGCCTTCCAGCGCGGCTCGTGCACGCCGGGCCAGCCGAGTTCCGCGAGCGTCGCATCGCACGGCACGTTCGCGAACGCGAGGCATTCGCTCGCAAAGCGCACGTCTGCGCGGCGCGCGTCGTCGAGCGGACGCAGGTACGCGCCGACGCCGTAGTAGTGCGACACGCGTTCGCGCGGCGTGAACGGCAGCACGCCGCCGTCGGGCGAATCGGGCACGTACGGGACATCGGGGCGGTGCGCGGCCGCGTGGCCGGCCAGCCGGTCGGCCGTCAGCTCGAGGAAGCGCTGCTTCGGCCCGAGCCCCGACATCGCGGCCTGCTGCGCGATCTCGCTGCCGCCGCACAGCACCGCAAGCGAAGGCGAAGCGCCGTGACGCGAGAGGAACTGGCTCGCTTCGCGATCGACGTTGGCCGCGAACGCGGGATCGTCGAGCGCATAGTCGAAGTTCGCGAAACCGAAGTCCTGCCAGACCAGCAGCCCGAGCCGGTCGCACCAGGCGTGGAACGCGTCGGCCTCGTAGGTCATCGTGCCGCCGACGCGGATCATGTTGAAGCCGGCGTCGCGTGCGAGCCCGAGCAGGCGGCCGTAGGTCGCATCGTCCGCGTGCAGCGCGAGCGGCGCGGCGCTGCTCCAGCATGCGCCGCGCGCGAACACCGGCACGCCGTTGATGCGCAGCCCGAACCCCTTGCCGTCGGCGCCGGCATCGATGTCGATCGTGCGGAAACCCGTCGAGCCGAGCGGCCGGCGCGTAGCGCCGATATGCAGCGCGATCTCGTAGAGCGCCGGTTCGCCGTGCGTATGCGGCCACCAGCGGCGCACGTTCGGTATCGCCATGCTTGCGCGCAGTTGGTCGGCGCCGGCCCGTTCGAGCGTCGCCAGATGGTCGCCGCACGACAGCCGCGCCGCGAGCGCGTCGGGCAGCGGCGCGGCGAACGTCAGCTCCGCGTCGAGCCAGCCCGTGTCGCCTTCGACGCGCGCATGCAGTTTGCAATCGGCCAGAACGGGCCCGTCGGCCGGATCGAGCACGTCGACGGGCCGCCACGGGCCGGTGGGCACATACGGCGGAAACCAGCCCGGCATGTGCCCGAACAGCGACGTGCGGATCGTGCGCAGCGCGGCCGGTTCGGCGAGCCGCGTGCGCCAGCGCGCACGGCGCGGTGCGCGCGCGTCGCGCAGGTGCGGCGCGAGCGCGCGGAAACAGACGGTCAGCCGGTGCGTGCCGTCGAGCGACACGGGCACGTCGTGGGCGACGAACATGCTGTCCGAGCGGTGGATCGGCGTGTCGTCGAGCCATGCGTGGGCGAGCGTCGCGAGGCCGTGAAAGCGCAGGATGCGCGGCCCGCGCCCACGCAACTCGAGGCGGTACCAGTGGTCGCGCTCGTCGAGCGACGCGGCTTCGTCGAGCCGGCCGGCCAGCGCGAGCGCTTGCGCGACCGTGCCGGGCACCGGCGCCGCGATCCAGCCGCCGTGGTCGGCCGGGAGGTCGCGCGGTTCGCGCACGGCGCCCGCGGCCGTCGCCAGCATCGACCACGCGGGCAGGGCGCGCGCGCGCGTCACCGCATGGCCGACACGGGCGCCGTGTCGACGCGCACGGGCGTCACGTGCCGCAGCGGCGCGCCGATCTGCCGCGCGCACGCGACGAGGTCGGTGTACGCGGCCCCGATCGCTTCGAGCGTCGAATCGCCGCGTTCTTCCTTGCCGCGTGCGCACGCGCGCGCGAGCCGGAATTCGAGCACCATCGCTTCGGACGCGATGCGATCGCACGCGGCGCGGATCTCGGCGAACGGCCCGATGCAGCCGCTCGCCTGCAGCCAGCGTGCATAGTGGCCGAACAGTTCGAAATTCGCGCCGAGCTGCCGCACCGAATTGAACGAGTACGCATGGAAGTGTTCGAGCGGCGCTTCCGCGAGGATCTGCGCGTCGGTCTGCAACTGCCGGCGGAACGCCGCGATCGGATCGACGACCGGCAGGCGCCGCAGGTGGCGCTGCAACGCGGCGAGCGAGGCTTCGCACAGCGCGCGCTCGTCGAGCGGCGCAAAGCGCCGCTTCGCGCATTCGACGTACGGCGGCAGCGTCATCGGCGAACTGGCGCCGACGAGCCCGTTGTAGTCGAAATCCTCGGCGACGTAATAGCCGCTGTTGTGGAAGTAGCCGATCTGGTGCTTCGCGCGGTCGATCGCGTCGATGCCGATCGTCGTCTTCGTGTGCTGCGTGCGGTAGCTGCTGCCGCGCGTATCGGGCAGGAACCACGCGTCGACCTCGACGATCATCAGGTGGCCGCGCGCGACCTGCGTCTCGATGTGCTGGTCGAGCGGTTCGTAGATCGAATGTTCCTGCACGACGATCCCGTAGAGCCGCTCCAGCTCGTCATGCGGAAACTTGAAGAACGTGAACTGGTCGCCCTCGAAATCGAGCGCGATCGTAAACGGCAGCGCCGCATACGGATTGAGGCCCCACCACCGGAGCACCTCGAGCCACATGTCGACATAGCAGTTGGTCTGCTTCCAGACCATCTCCTGACTGTGCAGCGGGTGCGGCCGGTAATGGCGCGCGCGGTGGCGCACGCTCTCGAACGACGCGTCTTCCCCGTCGCGGGAAACGAACCTCATCGCGCGCCCCACAGCACGTCGCGGACCGCTTGCGGCCATGCGTCGATGTCGAAGCCGTGGTGGCGGAACAGCGCGAGCGTGAGCCGCTCGAGGCCGAAGCCGACGCAGCCCGTGTGCGCGACGTCGCCCGTCGCGGTGCGGATGTCCCACAGCAGCCCGAAATGGTCCATGTGGTAGTTGAAGCTCAGGCACGCGGTCTGTCGGTCGTCGTGCTCGATCGGAATCAGCAGCTCGAACTTCAGGTTCTGCTCGCGCTGGCTGTTCGCGACGATCTTGCCGCCGCGTCCGAAGAACGGGTCGTTCGCGAGATCGATCGCATTCGGCAGGCGCAGCGCTTCGATCATTTGCGTGCCGCGCTCGATCCACGTCTCGCGGAACGAGACGATCTGCTCGGGCGTGCCGATCCGCACGTACTCGCGCATCCGGAACAACTGCATGCGGGTCGGGTCGAGCGACGGTTCGTGACGGAAGCAGTACGAGAACACGTCGACGGTCCGGCCGTCTGTGGGCAGTGCGCCCGCGCGCGCGACGACGGGATACACGGGGTAGCACGCGGCCGGCGTCATCACGACGTAGGTCGGTTTCTGGTTTTCGGTCCAGTCGTCGCCGCGATCGAGGCATTGCAGCACGCGCTGGTGCTGGCGTTCGTCGCCGCAGAATGCGTGCACGCTGCCCGCCAGTTGCGGAAAGCTCTTCATGTATTCGCTGCGCTCGAACTCGGTGCGGCTCATCGCCGGCGGGAAGCGCAGCACTTCGGCCTGCTGGTCGGCGCCGATGCGCGTGACGAACGCGTCGAGCGCTTCGACCACGCGCTCGAATCGTTCGCTGCGGCCGAACAGGCCCTGGATGCCGGTCGAAACCAGCAGGCCCGCGTCGATCAGCGCGTCGCGCAGCGGATTGACGCCCGCGCGGTCGAGCGGTGCGTCGGCGGGAACAGGGGCGGCGGAGGGCACGACGAGGCGATCGTTCACGTATGTTTCTCCAGCGTCGCGGGACGCAGCGCGAGCAACAGGCTCGCAGTGTTGGCGGCAATGCGGTCGTTGCTGATCATCAGCGGCGCCGCGTGCAGGTCGCGAATGTGGCGGCCGATGCTGAACGGCGTGCCTTGCTTGTAGCCGGCCATCCCGCAGATCATCATCGCCTGCTGCGCGACTTCGAGCGCGGTCGCCGATACATAGGTCTTCAGCGTATTGATCTCGGCGGCCCAGGCCATGCCGGCCGACCACGAGCGGGCCGACGCGCTCGCGTGGAGGCGCAGCACGTTGTCGACGCGGGCCTGCATCGCCTGCATCAGCGCGAGCGATTCGGCGATGCGTCGCGCGGCGGGCGACGGTGCGCCGTCGGTCTGGCGCGCCTGCGCGCGGAAGAACTGATGCGCGCGATGGAACGCGTCGCCGGCCACGCCGATCCACACCGCGGCCCACAGGATGTGCGAGACCGGCACCATCGTTTCCTCGGCGATCTTCGCGAACGGCACCGGCAGGCATTGCACGGCGGCGCCCTGCGCGTCGAGCACGAAGCCGTTGCTGCACGTGCCGCGCATGCCGAGCGTGTCCCATTCGCCGCGGCGCGTGAGCGTATAGCCGTCGCGCAGCAGCGTGACGAGCACCTGCTCGGAAGCCGGCGCATCCGCATCGCGTCGCGCGGTGGCGAGAATGCCGTCCGCGTAGTCGCCGTACGAGATCGTCGGCGCGGATTTGTGCAGCCGGAACCCGCCGCCGTCGATTTCGAGCGCGCACTGGCTCGCGCGCAGGTTGCCGCCGACGCCGTCTTCCGACGTGGCCGATGCGAGCAGCCACTGGTGACGCACGAGCTGCTGCAGGAACAGCTTGTGCCAGCCCTGGTCGGCGGCGTGGTCGACGATGCAGGCCACCTGGATCTGGTGCATCGCGAACACCATCGCCGACGATGCGCACGCCTGGCCGAGGATCGAGCAGGCCGACGCGATGTCTTCCAGCGACGCGCCAGCGCCGCCGAGATGGGTCGGCACCAGGGCGCCGAGCAGCCGGCGCGAGCGCATCGCCTCGATCGCCTCGACGGGGCAGCGCGCGTCGCGATCGACCGCATCGGCATGCTGGGCGGCGATCTGCGCGACGGCATGCGCGGCCTCGTCGAGGCGATGCGAATCGCTGTCGGACGCGAGTTCGGGAAGCAGCGCGCTCATGCGGAGTGCTCGGTGCGTTGCAGCGTGGCGATCGTGTCCGCGAGTGCGTCGATGCTGCGGAACAGGTTGCGGTTCAGCATCTCGTCGGGAATCTCGATGTTGAACTGCTTTTCGATCGCGAGCATCAGCTGGATCGTATCGAGCGAGGAGAGGCCCGCTTCGTAGAGGTCGTCCCCGTCACCGATCGAATCGATCGCGGCTTCAAGGTGGGCGACGTGCTTCAGGATGGTTCTGATTTCGTTTTTCACGTGCTGCTCCGGCGTGCGTGGTGTCGTCCGCTCGGGCAGACGCGCGATAAGCGCTGACATCCCCCCGGCAGTCCGGCATCAGTAGACCATCGGCAGGCACGGCGTTCTGTTCGCCACCCTACAAACAGCTGACCCGGCACGCGGGCGGCGCCGAAGCGCCGCGCCGGTCCGGCGGGCCGGTCACGCGCGCGACGCGGCCGGCACGCCCGAGTCGGCCGACAGGATGCGCTTCATCTCGTCGCGCACGATCGTGCGGCAGCCGCACGACATTTTTTCGAGGCCGTCGAGATCCGCGAGCTCGATCGAGCTGCGGTATTGCCGGATCAGGCCGAGCTTCTGGATTTCGCCGGCGGCGTCCGTGACCGTTTCGCGCCGCACGCCGAGCATTTGCGCGAGCATGCTGTGCGTCACCTGGATCTCGATGCTGCGCGTGCGGTCGAACGCGAGCAGGAACCATCTGCATAACTGATGTTTGAGCACGTGATGACGGCTGCAGAACGTGATCTGCGCGACCTGCGCCATCAGCAGCCGCACGCAGACGAACACGAGATGGCGGATCACCGGCGACGCATCGAACGCGGCCGCGAAGACGCGCCGGTCGAGCCGGTAGACGAAACCGTCGCGACACGCGACCGCGCGGCAGGGCATCCGGCCGCTGCCGCCGATCACGTCGTCGCAGACCACGCTTTCGCTGCCGATCTCCGCGACTTCCAGCGTCATGCCGCCGGACGACACGTACTGCAGCGAAATCGCGGTCGTGACCGGCAGGTAGACCGCGGCGAGCATTTCGCCGGGTTCGCAGAGCACCTGCCCGGATTTCAGGTGAACGAGTTGCAGGTGGGGTGTCAGCGTGGCGAGTTCTTCGCGGTCGATGGCCGCGAGAAACCGGTTGGCGTCGAAGCTGTGGGAAAGCTCGATCATGCCGTTCGCATACGCGACGGTGTCGGCGGTCTGGTGAGTCACGGCACATCCTCGCAGGTTGGCGGTCGCGCGTCGTCTCGGCAAATCCCGGAACGGGATTTAGCACGATCGTGCGGACTTTTCGTTGATCAAAAACGGAATGACGATACTCGCAAAAAAGGCTAGCACGCAATTGAATTCGAACAATTCCGCATTTTGCCATTTCACAAAGTTTGACGATTGCGATTGGGCGCAAACGTTATTTCGATTTAAGGATTCCTTTTTCCGGAATTAATCATCCGGAAATGGAATCGTGAGCTTGCTTGTCATTCTATGTCGACCGGGAATCAATCGGACAACTTGGTGAATCGTACGGCGCAAGTGGCTGGAAGGTATTGAACATTATTTGACAAATAAATGGGGCTCGCATTATTTGTCATTTGAATCAAAGGTTTGTAGGTGATATGTGCGATAGCGAACAGAGTCTCGAATTAGTGTGCAGATTCAAATTTGAGACAGTTTGAAACGAGCGTGTGAGGTGCGGTGACGCCGGGAAATGCTGCGCTGCACATCAAGGAAACAATTGAAAATCGGCTGTAAGTATTTGAACGATAAGCATCGCAGCCGCCAGCCAGCTACCCGGGTCCGGTGCGTGGCATTTGATCAGTCGAATGGCGCGCTGTGTCCGTCGCGTGGAAGAGTGTCCGGAAATGAGACATTTTTTTGGATTTGGGGTCGGTTATCGGGGTGATTTAAATCGACCGTGATTCATATATTAAGGACAGGCGGCTATTGGCACGTAAATCGCTTATTCGGGTTGGCGTGTCGAAACGGGGCAGTCGACTCAATTCGGCGTTGACAAGCCGATGGTTAGTCGGATTCAGGGTTGTGGGCCGCAACCGCTGTCAATGTCCGGACGCGCATCGCGATAACGAGTTCCGTGCCTGCTGCTGCAGGCGGCGCGGACGATAAAAGGGATACAGACATGCTTCATCTTTACTCGAGCTATTCGGCGAACGCCATCCTTGCTGCCCTCCCGGAGGACAGCATCCGCGCCATCGCACCGCATCTCGAACTGGTCAGGATCAAGGCCGGGATGCTCGACCGGGTCGGCGAGCCGATGCGCCATCTGCATTTTCCGACGACGGCGATGATGTCGGTCCAGCACCTGATGGAGGACGGTGCGATGGTCGAGGTGGCGGTGGTCGGCCGTGAAGGGGTGGTCGGGCTGGGGACGCTGGTCGGCGGCCTCGCTGCGTCGAGCCGGGTCGAGGTGCGCATCGGCGGAATGGCTTATCGCGTGCCGAGTTGCGTGATGCGCGCCGAATTCGAGCGGTCGGCGCAGACCTACCGGCTGCTGCTCAACACCTGCCAGGCGACGATGGCGCAGATCTCGCGCAGCGCGCTGTGCAACCGGCATCACTCGGTCAGCGAGCAGCTCAGCCGCTGGCTGCTGCTCGCGCACGACCGGATCGACGGCGACGAGCTGACCGTGACGCAGCAGACGATCGCGAACATGCTCGGCGTGCGGCGCGAGGGCGTGACGGAAGCGGCCGGGAACCTGCAGGAAGCCGGGCTGATCCGGCAACGCCGCGGCCGCATCACGGTGCTCGACCGGCACGGCCTCGAACATCAGGCGTGCGAATGCTACGAGCTGATTTGCGCCGACTATCGCCGGTTGCTCGGCACCCGCGGCAATGCGATGCCGGCGACGGTTCGCCCGCGCATGCCGGACGGGCACCGCGGATTCCCCGCACACGGTGCGTGACGATGCAGTCGATGTCGAGTGGAACGAATGCGATGCGGCGCGCCGCGATCGCGGCGGCCGACGTCGTGCTCGTGCTGGCCGGGGCGCTCGTCGCGCAGGCGGCGTCGGGTCTCGGATGGCATGACCTGTCCGATGCGCAGCGCGGCGCGATCGCGCTGCTGTGCGTGCTGACGGTGGCGTTGCTGCCGCGCTACCTGCGCACCGTGCGCGGCGGCGTGGCGGTGCAGGGCGGCGCGCAGGTGCTGACGCACACGCTGGTGGCGGTGGTGTGCGCGAGCGTGCTGACGGTGGCCGGCACGATGTGGATCATGAATCGCGGCGGCACGGTGACGACCCGCTGGATCGTGCGCACGGTGCTGGCCGGCGACGCGGCGCTGCTGCTCGGCCGCGCGGCGCTGCTGGCGCTCGCGCTGACGCGCGGCGACCCGCGTGCGCGGCAGCGCCGCGTCGCCGTCGTCGGCGCAACGGCTTACGGGCGCGTGGCGATCGAGCGGATGCAGCTCGCGCCGAACGGCCCCTTCGTGGCCGCGTGCGTATTCGACGACGATGCACAGGCCGCCGCGGGCGGCATCGGCGGCGTGCCGGTAATCGACGACTGGAACGCGTTGCGCGACCTGATTCGCGGCGGCGACATCGACGAAGTCTGGCTGACGCTGCCGATGTCGCACGAATGGCGGATCCAGCGCATCGTGCGCGAGTTGCGCGACGAGTTCGTCGAGTTGCGGCTGTTACCCGACGTGCGGCAGATGGCGGTCGTCGATCGCTCCGCGACCGACGTGCTCGGCATGCCGGCGATCAATCTCGCGACCACGCCGCGCTCCGCGCCGGAGCTGTGGGCCAAGTTCGCGTTCGACCGGCTGTTCGCGTTCGGCGTGCTGATTCCGTTGCTGCCGCTGCTGACGATGTTGGCGATCGCGGTCAAGCTGTCGTCGCCGGGGCCCGTGCTGTTCAGGCAGCGCCGCAAGGGCGTCGACGGCCGCGAGTTCCATATCCTGAAGTTTCGGACGATGCGCGTGCATCGCGCGCAGCCGGGTGTCCTGCGGCAGGCGTCCCGCAACGATTCGCGCATCACGCGCGTCGGCGCGTTCCTGCGGCGCACGTCGCTCGACGAGCTGCCGCAGTTCTTCAACGTGCTGTTCGGGCAGATGTCGGTGGTCGGCCCGCGTCCGCACGCGATCGAACACGACGATTTGTATCGGCAACTGATCGACTGCTACATGTACCGCTACCGCGTGCGGCCCGGCATCACCGGATGGGCCCAGGTGAACGGCTATCGCGGCGAGACGCGCAAGGTCGAGGCGATGGAGGCGCGCGTGAAGTTCGATCTGTTCTACATGCAGAACTGGAGCTTCTGGTTCGACATCAAGATCATCCTGATGACGGTGGTGCGCGGCTTCATCGGGCGCAATGCGTTCTGACGATACGTAAGCGCAGCGGAAGCCGTAGGTTGTGCGGTCGAACGTACCGACCGGAGCGACGGCGGCGGACACACTGACGGCACAGCAGCATCTCGCGCAGCGGGGTGTCCGGCGGCGCTTCATCACGCCGCAGCCATCGGAGCAGTCACGATCATGTCAACGTCGATTCGGGAGCGAAGCGCATCGGTACTGCAGGAAGCACGTGCGGAGCGGAGTGTCGGCACCGCCGCGTACACCGCGCGCTTGCGCCGCCTCGCGATCAACGGAAAATTCACGGCGCAGCGCATGACGGGCGTGCAGCGCGTGGCCTACGAACTGACGGCCGAACTCGCGCGCATCGCGAGCGCCGACGACGCGCCGTCGCTCGTCGTGCCGCCCGATCACGATCCGGCAGCCATGCCGGGCGGCGCGCGGTCGCAGGCCGCCGGACGCTGGCACGGCACGCTGTGGGAACAGTGGACGTTGCCGCGCACGACGCGTGGCCGGACCCTGCTGAGCCTGTGCAACATCGGCCCGCTGGCGAAGCGCGATCAGTTGCTGATGATTCACGATGCGGCGATTTTCGATCTGCCGGCCGGCTATTCGTTCGCCTTTCGCCTGTGGTACCGATTCGCGTTCGCGATCCTGAAGCGGCGCGCGCGCCATATCGTCACGGTGTCGCATTTCTCGCGGGCGCGGCTGGCCGCGCGGCTGGGAGTGCCGCCTGCACGGCTGTCCGTCGTGCCGGGCGCTGTCGACCACATCGACCGGATCGATGCCGACCCCGGCGTGCTGGCGCGCCTGAATCTCGAGACGGACGGCTACGTGCTGTTCGTCGGGTCGCTCGCGCCCGGCAAGAACCTCGTGCGGGCGCTGGCCGCGATCGCGTTGATGCGGGCGTCGCACCCGACGTTGCGCTTCGTGATCGCGGGCGGCGCCAATGCGAAGATATTCGGTGTCCGCGAGGCCGGCCTGCGCGAAGGCGATCCGTACGTGACATGGGCCGGTTACGTGACCGACGGCGAACTGAAGGCACTGTACGAGCATGCGGGCTGCTTCGTTTTTCCATCGTTGTACGAAGGATTTGGCCTGCCTCCGCTCGAGGCGATGCGGTGCGGTTGCCCCGTCATCGTGTCGCATGAAGGTTCGCTGCCGGAAGTCTGTAGCGGGGCGGCGCTGTTCTGCGATGCCTATTCGCCGCCGGATATCGCCGCAGCCATCGCTCGCGTGATGGACGATCCCGAACTGCGTGCGCGGCTGCGCACGACGGGCCGCGAGCATGCGCAACAGTACAGCTGGCAACGCTCGGCGCGCGCGTTGCTCGACATCGTCCGTTCCGATGCCTGACGGTTGGTGACGCCGTTCAGCGCCACGGCGCGATCGATGCCGGAAGCGTCTGCGTCAGACCAATCCGGCGACGCCGTGTTTTCGCGTCGGTCCCCGATTTTCGGCCGGGTGGCCGGCCGCTGATTCCGGTCAACACACGCGTGTTCAATGGGTTTATCCTGCGTCGAATGCGTCCGGCGTTTCGCACGTCCGGCCGCCCATCCGGATGCGACGGCGCAGGTCATGCCTGCATGCCGCGCACTGGCGCGATACCGCGCGCCGCTCTTTTTTCGCGCGGAACCCGGAACAGGAGAGACGGCCATGTCGCTCGACCCACAACAACGACAGACGCTGAAGCTGCGGCTGAACGAGAGCGAGCAGGCGCTGCGTGCGGAGATCCGCACGAGCGAAGACCACCGCGCGTCGGAATCCTATGCGGACCTTGCCGGCGCGGCGCCGGACGAGGGGGACGAGGCGAACGCCGACCTGTTCGTCGACGTCGATCATGCATTGATCGGCATGAAGCTGACCGAGCTGCGCGCGATCGGCCGCGCCCATCAGCGGATGCGCGACGGCAGTTACGGCGAATGCATCGACTGCGACGGCTCGGTCGGCTACGAGCGCCTGCTGGCGCGCCCGACCGCCGAACGCTGCACGCATTGCCAGTCGCTCTACGAGCGACGCTACGCGACGACGCCACGCGCGTCGCTCTGACGTCGCGGCTTCAACCGCGCTGCACGCGCGGTGCGGCCGGCGTAGGATGACCAACGTGCGCCCGGCGGCGTCGACATGCGGCGCCGGGCGGGCAGACGCCGTCGCGCAGGCGCGCGGCGCCATCCACGTGGAAGGGAGCCACGCCGATCATGCCGATCCACAATGCCGAGTGCGCAGCCGTGTTCGCCGAGATCGCCGACATGCTCGAGATCCAGGGCGCCAACCCGTTTCGCGTGCGCGCGTACCGCAACGCCGCGCGTACGGTCGCCGACTACGGCCGCGATATCCCGACGATGATCGCGAACGGCGACGATCTCGGGAAGATTCCGTCGATCGGGGCCGATCTCGCGGCGAAGCTGCGCGAGATCGCCGCGACCGGCACCTGCGAACTGCAGCAAACCTTGCGTCATGCACTGCCGGGCGCGATCGTCGAGCTGCTCGATGTGCCCGGGCTCGGCGCGAAACGCGTGAAGGCGCTGCATGACGCGCTGCACGTCGATTCGCTCGAACAGTTGCGTGCCGAAGCGAAGAGCGGGCATGTGCGCGAGCTGCCGGGCTTCGGCGCGAGAACCGAAGCGCATCTGCTCGAAGCGATCGACGATCGCCTGCAGCGCGAGCCGCAACGCTTTCTGCTGCCCGACGCCGCGCATGCGCTGATGCCGTTGCTCGAACGCCTGCGTGCGGTGGCCGGCGTCGGCAAGGCCGTGCCGGCCGGCAGCTTCCGCCGCCGCCGCGAGACGGTCGGCGATCTCGACATCCTCGTCACCGCCCGCGATCCGGTTGCGGTCGCCGAAGCGTTCGTCGGCTACAGCGACGTGGCGCGCGTGCTCGCGCACGGCAAGACCCGGTCGAGCGTGACGCTTGCCAGCGGGTTGCAGGTCGACCTGCGCGTCGTCGATGCCGATGCGTTCGGCGCGGCGCTCGTCTACTTCACGGGATCGAAGGCGCACAACATCGCGCTGCGCAGGATCGCGCAGGCCGGCGGCCTGAAGATCAACGAATACGGCGTGTTTCGCGGCGACGAGCGGATTGCCGGCGCGACGGAGGCCTCGGTCTACGCGGCCATCGGACTGCACGAGGTGCCGCCCGAGTTGCGCGAGGATCGCGGCGAGATCGATGCGTCGCGCGCCGGCACGCTGCCGGCGCTGGTCGAGCGCAAGCATCTCCATGGCGACCTGCACGCGCATACCGATGCATCGGCCGGCCGCGACGGCCTGCGCGCGATGGCCGACGCCGCGCGTGCACGCGGGCTCGCCTACCTGGCCGTCACCGACCGTGCCCCGCCTGATGGCGATCGCGACGGCTTCGACTGGCTCGCGCGCCAGCTCGACGAAATCGATCGCGTCAACGCGACCTTCGACGATTTCGTGTTGCTCAAGGGCGTGGAAGCCGGCATTCGCGAGGACGGCAGCCTCGATGTACCCGACGCGATGCTCGGCCGGCTCGATCTCGTGGTCGGCGCGGTACGCGACGGCTTCGACCTGTCGCGCGGCGCGCAGACCGATCGCATGCTGCGCGCGATGGACCATCCGCATTTCACGATTCTCGCGCATCCGACCGGCCGGGTGCTCGGCGAGCGCGACGCCTGCGAACTCGATGTGCCGCGCGTGCTCGCGGGAGCCGCCGCGCGCGGCTGCTTCGTCGAACTCGATGCGCAGCCGCGGCGATTCGACCTGCCGGACGTCTGGTGCCGCGAGGCCGCGAAGGCCGGCGTGCCGGTCGCGATCGGTTCGGATGCATGCCGCGCGGACGAACTCGACAACCTCGCGTTCGGCGTCGATCAGGCTCGGCGCGGCTGGCTGACGCGGCAGGACGTGCTGAACACGCGCACGCTCGCGCAACTGCGGCCGCTGCTGGCGCGCACGATGGGCGGTGCGGGCAGCGCGGGTGGTGGCGCGAAGCGGAGCCGGTCGAAGGGCGGGTGAACGCAACGCGGCCGGCCGCGACGCGTTCAACTCATGCCCGCACCGTCACGCAAGCACGCCGGTGGCCGGGACGTAGGGCAGGCCGAGCGCCAGCGCGACCGCTTCGTACGTGATGCGGCCGTCGCACACGTTCAAGCCCGCGCGCAGATGCGGATCGTCGAGCATCGCCTGTTTCCAACCCTTGTCGGCGAGCGCGAGTGCATGGCCGAGCGTCGCATTGTTCAGCGCAAAGGTCGACGTGCGCGCGACCGCGCCGGGCATGTTCGCGACGCAGTAGTGGACCACCCCGTCGACGACGAAGGTCGGCGCCGCGTGCGTGGTCGCATGCGAGGTCTCGAAGCAGCCACCCTGATCGATCGCGACGTCGACGACGACCGCGCCCTTGCGCATCGTCGCGATCATGTCGCGCGTGACGAGCCGCGGCGCCGATGCGCCCGGCACGAGCACGGCGCCGATCACGACGTCGGCATCGCGCACGGCTTCGTCGACCGTATGCGCATTCGAGCAGACGGTCGCGATCCGGTTGGCGAACACGAGATCGAGCTGGCGCAACCGGTTCACGTTGGTGTCGAGCACGGTGACGCGCGCGCCGAGACCCACCGCCATCTGCAGCGCGCCGGTGCCCACGACGCCCGCGCCGAGCACGACCACGTGCGCGGCCGGCACGCCGGGCACGCCGGCCATCAGCAGGCCGCGGCCGCCGCGCGGGCTTTCGAGGTGGGTCGCCGCGACCTGGATCGACATGCGGCCGGCGACTTCGCTCATCGGTGCAAGCAGCGGCAGGCCGCCGCCGGGCCCCGTCACGGTTTCGTACGCGATGCAGACCGCGCCGGACTTCACGAGCGCGGCGGCCTGATCGGGATCGGGCGCGAGATGCAGGTACGTGTAGAGGATCTGGCCGCGCCGCAGCATCGCGCATTCGGCCGGCTGCGGCTCCTTGACCTTGATGATCATGTCGGCGCGCGCGAAGATTTCGTCGGCGCCGTCGCTGAGCGACGCGCCCGCGGCCGTGTAGTCGTCGTCGAGCAGGCCGATCGCCGTGCCCGCGCCGCGCTGCACGAGCACGCGATGGCCGTGGCGCGTGAGTTCGCGCGTGCCGGCCGGCGTGAGGCCGACGCGGTATTCGTGGTTCTTGATCTCTTTCGGCACACCGATCAGCATGAGTCGCCTCCATGGCCTTCGTTATCGTCGTCGTGCGGGCAGCCGCTTGCGCAGCGGCGTGCCGACCGCAGTACTGGAATAACAGGGTAGTAGTGCACGGAGGGAAGTCAAGCGGCCGGCCTGCGCGACGACGCAAGCGCACTGCAACGCAGCATGCACGGCCACCGGTTGCGACCGGACGTCGCAATGCGCGCGTGGCCGGGTTTCGGTATCGTCATGCGTGGCGCGGACGCGGGGCCGCGTGCCGGAATCCTTTCGGCAAAACAACGAGACGAGGACATTGATCGACATGACCGGTGCGTATTTCAGCGTGCCGACGCTTTGCGCCATCGCGCTCGTGCACGTCTACTGGGCGTTCGGCGGGCGGCTGGGCAAGCGCGCGGCCATTCCGGAGCACGACGGCGTACCGCTGTTGCGGCCGACTGCCATCGGCACGCTTGCCATCGCGGCGGCACTGCTGGGCGGCGCAGGCGTGGTCGCCGCGCGTGCCGGCTGGCTGGGGCGCAACGCGTATCCCGGCACGATCGCATTCGCGGTCGTTGCGCTCGCATTGATCTTCGCGGTGCGGGCCGTCGGCGATTTCCGCTACGTCGGCTTCTTCAAGCGGATTCGCGGGTCGCGTTTCGCGCGGATGGACACGCTGTATTACTCGCCGCTGTGCGCGGCGCTGGCGCTGTCGATTGCGTCGATGTTCTGGCCGTGGTGAGGGAGGAGCCGCGCGCGATTCAGCTCGCGTGCGTATCGATCAGCGTCAGGCAGTCGGCCGGCACGGCATCGGTCAGCCAGACACCGTTCTCGGCGACGAAGAACGTGTGGCCCTGCCGCTGCATGCGCTGCGCATCGACTTCGAGAATCGCGGGCACGCCGTAGCGCGCGCCGACGGCCAGCGCCGTCCGGAGGTCCGCCGACAGGTGCACGTGATGACGGGCGCCGGGTTTCAGCCCTTGCGCACGAATCGAATCGAGGAAGCGCGTCGCCGTGCCGTGATAGAGGCGCTCGGGCGGTTGCGCGGCCGGATACCGGCGCTGCACGACGGGCGTCGAATGGCCCTGTACCGCGCGGATGCGTTGACCGTCATCCGACAGCGCGAAGCGCTGCTTGTCGTTGGTTGCACAGACGCTTTCGATCGTCGCGCGATCGAGCCGGCGTCCGTGACGGGCGGCGCCGGCGATCAGCTCATCGATATCGGCCCAGCCTTCGGCGTCCAGATGCAGGCCGATGGCCTGCGGCTCGTGGCGCAGCAGATAGCTGAGATATTTGCTGATGCCGGTCGCATCGGGCGCCGGCCGTTTGTTTTTCTGGGTATTCATGAGATGCGGAGGCTACCAGAGCGCGACGCAACTCGATATCGCCATCTGATCGGGTGTCGCCGGAAAGCGACATGCGCCCACCGCGGCCCGATCGTCTGCCCGACCGGCGAAGGCGTCCGCCATCTCGCCATCCTTGCACATTCCAGCGTCCGAATTTCCCATTGTTGCTAATTTTGATGCACTGAATTGCATTGAACCCTCTAGCGCTGGAACCGGTTCCATATATAATTCGCCGCACTCGTCGCCGGACCCGAAAAGAGGGTCGTGCACGTTGCGCTTGCCGTCGGTAGACGCGACGTCTAAGTTGAACAAGGGTCATGGGCGATGGCGGGCAGATGCAGGCCGATGCCGGTATTTGTCCGATGAAAGACCCACGAAGAGGTCAATCTGCGCAGCGCCGCCGGCACCGGGGCGACGTGCGGCTGCAATGACGGCGCCACCGCGAATCGCGCGGCCGGACGCCGGCATCGAGGTTGTGTGCAACACACGAAAGAACAGGGCGACCGGCCGCCTGCGGCACGGCTGCCTGCCGGGCACGCGACATGCGGAATGCGCGCGTCCGAACCCCCGATCCCCAACGATCAACATCCGACCATGTCCACGCCACCTGACAAACCCAATTCGCGTCGCCGTTTCCTGCGCACATCGGTCGCGCTCGTGCCGATCGCGTCGGCCGCCGGCTGCGACCTGCGCTCGTCGTCGCCGTCCGCGACGACGGCCGGCAACGCGTCCACTGCGTCGGCCGGCGCCGAACGCGCGCCGTACAAGCCGACCTTTTTCGATGCGAAGGAATGGGCGTTCGTCCAGGCCGCCGTCGACCGGCTGATTCCGGCCGACGCCGAAGGCCCCGGCGCGCTCGAGGCCGGCGTGCCCGAGTTCATCGATCGCCAGATGGAGACGCCGTATGCGCACGGCGCGACGTGGTACATGCAGGGGCCGTTCCAGCAGGGCGTGCCCGAGCTCGGCTACCAGTTGAAGCTGGTGCCGCGCGACATCTACCGGCTCGGCATCGCGGCCGTCAACCGCTATTGCGAGAAGACCCACGGCAAGGCGTTCGCGGATCTCGACGCGCCGACGCGCGACACCGTGCTCGGCGCGCTGGAGAAGGGCGGCGCGCAGATCGACGACGTCCCGCCCGGCGTGTTCCTCGGCCAGTTGCTGCAGAACACGCGCGAAGGCTATTTCTGCGATCCGGTGCATGGCGGCAATCGCGACATGGCCGCGTGGAAGATGATCGGTTTCCCGGGCGCGCGCGCGGACTTCATGGATTTCGTCAACCAGAGCGGCAAGCCTTATCCGTACGGCCCCGTCTCGATCAACGGGGAGCGCAGCTGATGGCCGCAGATAAGAAGCCGCATGTCGATGCGGTGATCGTCGGCTTCGGCTGGACCGGTGCGATTCTCGCGAAGGAACTGACCGAAGCGGGCCTGAACGTCGTCGCGCTCGAGCGTGGCGAATATCGCGACACCTATCCGGACGGCGCGTACCCGAACACGATCGACGAGCTGACCTACAACATTCGCAAGAAGCTGTTCCTCGACCTGTCGAAGACGACCGTGTCGATCCGCCACGGCCTGCAGGACACCGCGCTGCCGTACCGGCAGCTTGCCGCGTTCCTGCCGGGCGAAGGCGTCGGCGGCGCGGGGCTGCACTGGTCGGGCGTGCATTTCCGGATCACGCCGGAAGAGCTGCGCCTGCGCAGCCACTATGAAGAGCGCTACGGCAAGAAGTTCATCCCCGAAGGGATGACGATCCAGGATACGGGCGTCACGTACGACGAGCTCGAGCCGCATTTCGATTTCGCCGAGAAGGTGTTCGGCACGTCGGGGCAGGCGTACAAGGTCGGCGGCAAGGTGGTCGGCGACGGCAACGTGTTCGAGGCGAACCGCAGCGACAACTTCCCGCTGCCCGCGCAGCTCAATACGTATTCCGCGCAGCGCTTCTTCGATGCGGCGCACTCGCTCGGCCTGCATCCGTACCGGCTGCCGTCGGCGAACACGTCGGGCCCGTACACGAACCCGTACGGCGTGCAGATGGGCCCGTGCAACTTCTGCGGCTACTGCAGCGGCTACGCGTGCTATATGTATTCGAAGGCGTCGCCGAACCTGAACATCCTGCCGGCGCTGAAGCAGGCGCCGAACTTCGAGCTGCGCTCGAAGTGCCACGTGCTGCGCGTCGACCTCGACGACACGAAGAAGCGCGCGACCGGCGTGACCTACGTCGATCCGGCCGGGCGTGAAGTGCACCAGCCGGCCGATCTCGTGATCGTGGCCGCGTTCCAGTATCACAACGTGCACCTGCTGCTGCTGTCGGGCATCGGCAAGCCGTACGACCCGGTGTCGGGCGAGGGCGTCGTCGGCCGCAATTTCGCGTACCAGAACCTGTCGACGATCAAGGCGTTCTTCGACAAGGACACCTACACGAATCCGTTCATCGGCGCGGGCGGCAACGGCGTCGCGGTGGACGACTTCAACGCGGACAACTTCGACCACGGCCCGCTCGGTTTCGTCGGCGGCTCGCCGCTGTGGGTGAACCAGGCCGGCGTGAAGCCGATCAGCGGCATCGCGACGCCGCCCGGCACGCCGCAGTGGGGCTCGGCGT
The DNA here is from genome assembly GCF_902832865.1 of Burkholderia sp. BCC0397. NCBI lineage: Bacteria > Pseudomonadati > Pseudomonadota > Betaproteobacteria > Burkholderiales > Burkholderiaceae > Burkholderia > Burkholderia sp. BCC0397. The sequence continues at coordinate 944,096 of NZ_CADFDL010000001.1, forward strand.
GGAAGAAGGCCGTCAAGGACAACTACGCGCACACGATCTCGATGGACGCGCACGGCACCAACATGTCGTACCGCGACGTGTATCTCGACCTCGATCCGACCTATCGCGATTCGTACGGCCAGCCGCTGTTGCGGATGACGTTCGACTGGAAGGACAACGACATCAAGATGGCGCAGTACGTGACCGGCCAGATGAAGAAGATCGCGGAAGCGATGGGGCCGAAGGCGATCGGCGTGTCGACGCGCGAGTTCGGCAAGCACTTCGACTCGCGCCAGTACCAGACGACCCACCTCGTCGGCGGCGCGATCATGGGCACCGACCCGAAGACGAGCGTGCTGAACCGCTACCTGCAGTGCTGGGACGTGCACAACGTGTTCGTGATGGGCGCGTCCGCGCTGCCGCAGGGCATCGGCTACAACCCGACCGGGATCATCGCGGCGCTGGCCTACTGGTCGGCACGCGCGATCCGCGAGCAATACCTGAAAAATCCCGCCCCGCTGGTGACCGTATGAAGAGGACGATGAACCACCACAACGCCGCGCGCCGCATTTCTCCGCTGCGGCGCGCGCTGGCGATCGGCACGGCATGGGCGGCATTCGGTCTCGCGGGCGGCGCTGCGTTCGCGCAGCCGGCGTCCGCACCGGCCGCGGCTTCGGGCCCGGCGGCCGCGCCGGCACCCCAGTCCGCCGACGCGGCGCTCATCAAGCGCGGCGAATATCTTGCGCGCGCAGGCGACTGCATCGCCTGCCACACCGCGAGCGGCGGCAAGCCGTTCGCGGGCGGGCTGAAGTTCGACACGCCGATCGGCGGCATCTACTCGACGAACATCACGCCGGACCCGAAGACGGGCCTCGGCGGCTGGACCTACGAGGACTTCACGCGGGCGGTGCGAGAAGGCGTGCGCAAGAACGGCGACACGATGTATCCGGCGATGCCGTTCCCGTCGTACGCGCGCCTGACCGACGACGACATGAAGGCGCTGTACGCGTACTTCATGCACGGCGTCGCGCCGGTCGAGCACGAGAACCGCGCGGTCGACATCGTGTGGCCGCTGTCGATGCGCTGGCCGCTCGGTATCTGGCGCAAGATGTTCGCGCCGTCGGCGAAGCCGTTCGACGCGGCGTCGTACCCCGATCCGGTGGTCGCGCGCGGCGCGTATCTGGTGCAGGGGCTCGGCCACTGCGGCGCGTGCCACACGCCGCGTGCACCGACGATGCAGGAGCGCGGGCTGACCGACGCAGACGGCCTCGACTTCCTGGCCGGCGGCGCGGCGATCGACGGCTGGGTGCCGACGAGCCTGCGCGGCGAGCCGCGCACGGGCCTCGGCACGTGGAACGAAACCGAGATCGTGCAGTTCCTGAAGACCGGCCGCACGTTGCGCACGGCCGCGTTCGGCGGGATGACGGACGTGGTCGGCCACAGCATGCAGCACATGACCGACGGCGACCTGAACGCGATTGCGCGCTACCTGAAGACGTTGCCGCCGCGCGTGCAGGGCGAGCAGCCGCACGTGTACGACGCGGCCGCGGCGAAGGCGCTGCAGACCGGCGACGCGAGCAAGCCGGGCGCGGCCGTCTATCGCGACAACTGCATGGCCTGCCATCGCAGCGACGGCCACGGCTACACGCGCGTGTTCCCGGCGCTCGCCGGCAACCCGGTCGTGCAGGGCGACGATCCGACCTCGCTGATCCACGTCGTGCTGGAAGGCAGTGCGCTGCAAGGGACGCGCACCGCGCCGTCGACCTTCACGATGCCGCCGTTCGGCTGGCGCCTGTCGGACCAGGAAGTCGCGGACGTGTCGAACTTCGTGCGCACGAGCTGGGGCAACACGGGCGCGCCGGTGACGGCCGCGCAGGTCGCGAAGGTGCGCAAGAGCGTGCCGTCGACGCGGCCCGAGCCGCCGCCGGGCGCGCGGTTCCCGCAAGCGTCGCGCTGACGTGAGCGGCGGGGCGCCAGCCCCGCCTGCCGCCCGGTTCGCGCCGACGTGCGGCCGGGCGTGCGACGCCTTTCCCTTCGCCGGGGTTGCACCCCGCCAATGCGCCGCCACCGCGTGAAATTTTCGCGGCGGCGCGCCATTTTTTCGCCTCATCCCGTATCCTTCCACTCTTGAACCTTACTAAATAGTTACAAGAGCTTGGGAGGGGGGATGCCTCATGACGTCAGCCTGATTGCGTTGCTCGCGGCCGGTTTCGGTCTTGCGATGATCTTCGGTTACCTCGCGTCGCTGCTGAAAATGCCGCCGCTCGTCGGCTATCTGCTCGCCGGGATCGTGATCGGCCCCGGCACGCCCGGTTTCGTCGGCGACCTGTCGCTCGCGCAGCAGCTCGCCGAAGTCGGCGTGATGCTGCTGATGTTCGGCGTCGGCCTGCATTTTTCGCTCGGCGATCTCCTCGCGGTGCGCAAGATCGCGCTGCCGGGCGCGGTCGTGCAGATTACCGTCGCGACGCTGCTCGGCGGCGGGCTCGCGCTCACGTGGGGCTGGAGTCTCGGCGCGGCGCTCGTGTTCGGGCTCGCGCTGTCGGTCGCGAGTACCGTCGTGCTGCTGCGCGCGCTCGAAGGGCGCGGGCTCGTCGAGACGGTCAACGGGCGCATCGCGGTGGGTTGGCTGGTCGTCGAGGATCTCGTGATGGTGCTCGTGCTGGTGCTGCTGCCGCCGGTGGCGGGGCTGCTCGGCGGCACGCCGCCCGGCGACGTGCATGCGGCCGGCGGCAGCGTGTGGGGCACGCTCGGCGTCACGATGCTGAAGGTCGCCGCGTTCATCGCGCTGATGCTGGTGGTCGGCAAGCGCGTGTTTCCGCGCATTCTGTGGCTCGTCGCGCGCACCGGTTCGCGCGAATTGTTCACGCTTTGCATGATTGCCGCGGCGGTCGGCATCGCGTTCGGCGCGGCGAAGCTGTTCGACGTGTCGTTCGCGCTCGGCGCGTTCTTCGCCGGGATGATGATGCGCGAGTCGGAATTCAGCCGGCGCGCGGCCGACGAGACGCTGCCGCTGCGCGACGCGTTCTCGGTGCTGTTCTTCATCTCGGTCGGCATGCTGTTCGACCCGAAGGTATTGATCGACGAGCCGCTGCACGTGATCGAGGTCGCGGCCATCGTGCTGATCGGCAAGACGCTCGCGGCCGTCGCGCTCGTGATCGCATTCCGCTATCCGCTGAACACCGCGCTGACGGTCGGCGCCGGCCTCGCGCAGATCGGCGAATTCTCGTTCATCCTCGCGGGGCTCGGCCGTGCGCTCGGGCTGCTGTCGGCCGAGGGGCAGAGCCTGATTCTCGCGGTCGCGCTGATCTCGATCGCGATGAACACGCTGCTGTTCGCGATGATCGATCCTGCGCTCGCATGGATCCGCAAGCATTCGGCGTTCGCGCGCAAGCTCGAGGCGCGCGACGATCCGCTCGCCGCGCTGCCGATGTCGACGCCGCAGACGCATCTGACCGGGCAGGTCGTGATCGTCGGCTACGGCAAGGTCGGCACGCGGATCGCGCATGCGCTGGACGAGCGCGGGATCGCGTATGTCGTGGTCGAGCAGAATCGCGAGCTCGTCGAGAAGCTGCGCGCGGACGGCATCGCGGCCGTGTCGGGCGACGCGATCGAGCCGATCGTGCTCGTGCAGGCGCATATCGCCCGCGCCGGGATGCTGGTCGTGACGCTGCCCGACGTGTTCGACGTGCGGCAGATCGTCGAGATCTCGCGCACGCTCAACCCGACGCTCGAGGTCGTGCTGTGCACGAACAGCGGCGACGAGGCCGCGCTGCTGTCGAGCGAGGGCATCGGCACCGTGTTCATGGGCGAAACCGAACTCGCGCGCGGGATGACCGAGCACGTGCTCGGGCGGATGGTGAAGCCGGTCGCGGCCGCGCATTGACGGCGCGGGGCGTCGCGCCGCGTACCGGGCATGGGCGCGGCGGCCGGCCCTGTGCTTTTTCACGATCCGATCAGTAGAACGTCTCGGGCGTCAGTTCCTGCGCCGTCGCGCGCTTGCCGGCAAGTGGTTGTAGTCGGCCGAGCAAGCAAGGCCGCCCGCGGCGCGAAAAAATCGTAGGGGGGCGCGGCGGGAACGCTCAAATAACGCGGTGCGTTCCTGGCGAGTGGGATGCGGCGGGTCGATGCGGATACGGCATCGACCCGGCATCGTCAGCCTGCTGTAGCCACCTTCGCGGGCGCGGGCGTGCCGGATTGCGCGGCCGTCCTGAGCGAGGCCGACGGTTTCTGCGTGACGGTCGTCGTTGTCGCCGCCGCTTTCGGCGCCGCGACCGTCTTCTGCGGCGCGGCGGCCTTCGCCGGCGCATTCTTCTCCGGTTCGACCGGTGCATCGGGCGGCACGCCGAGCAACTGCAGCGAGCCGCTGGTGACCGACGCGAACACCGGGCCGGCCACCGTGCCGCCGTAGTAACCCTTGCCGCGCGGCTCGTCGATCATCACCGCGACGATCAGGCGCGGGTCGCTCATCGGCGCCATCCCGGCGAACAGCGCGCGGTACTTGCCCTTCGCATAGCTCGCGCCGACCTGCTTGCGCGCGGTACCGGTCTTGCCGCCGATCCGGTAGCCGTCGACGCGCGCGCGGCGCCCCGTGCCGCCTTCGCCTACCGCCATCTCGAGCATCGAGCGGATCGCGGCGGCCGTTTGCGGCGACGTCACGCGGTGGCCGCGGTGCGCGTCGATCGTCTGCTGGTCGGTGCCGTTCTTCAGCAGCGACACCGGGTGCAGCGTGCCGTCGCCCGCATAGGCGGTATAGGTCTGCGCGATCTGCAGCAGCGACATCGACAGCCCGTAGCCGTACGCCATCGTCGCCTGCTCGATCGGCCGCCAGCGCTTGTAGCCGCGCAGCCGGCCCGACGCGACGCCCGGGAACGTCAGTTCCGGCGCGCGGCCGATCCCGTACTCCTGGTATTTGTTCCAGATCGTTTCGGCGGGGAGGTTCAGCGCGAGTTTCGCGAGCGCGACGTTGCTCGACTTCTGCAGCGCCTGCGATACCGTCAGCGACCCGTGGTTCGACGTGTCGTGGATCACCGCCGGGCCGATCTTGTAGGTGCCCGGCGACGTGTTGATGATCGTGTTCGGCGTGACCTTGCGTTCGTCGATCGACAGCGCGACGACGAGCGGCTTGATCGTCGAGCCCGGTTCGAACGTGTCGATCACCGCGCGGTTGCGCAATTGCTGGCCGGTGAGGCGGGCGCGGTCGTTCGGGTCGAAGGTCGGATAGTTCGCGAGCGCGAGGATCTCGCCGTTCTGCGCGTCGAGCACGACGACGCTGCCGGCCAGCGCGTTGTTCTCGATCACGGCCGCCTTGAGCTGGCTGAATGCGAGCTGCTGGATGCGGCGGTCGATCGTCAGCTCGATCGTCGCGCCGTGCTGCGCGGGGACGAGCGGGCGCGTGTCCGACACGATGCGGCCGAGCCGGTCGCGGATCACCTCGCGCTGGCCGGACGTGCCCAGCAGGCGCGCATTCGCCGCGAGCTCGACACCTTCCTGGCCCCTGTCCTCGACGTTCGTGAAGCCGACCACGTGCGCGGCCGATTCGCCTTCCGGGTAGAAGCGCTTCGAATCGGCGATCTGCGTGATGCCGTCGATCGCGAGCTTGTCGAGCCGGCTGGCGGTGTCCGCGTCGACCTGCCGCTTGAGCAGCACGAACGTCTTGTCGTTGCCGAGCCGCCGCTTCACCTCGACGAGCGGCAGGTCGAGCAGCTTCGCGATCTGCGGGTAATCGGTGTCGGCGACCTGTTTCGGGTTTGCCCAGATTTCATAGGTCGACAGGCTGACCGCGAGCATCGCGCCGTTGCGGTCGACGATGCGCCCGCGCATCGCGTCGAGCTCGATCGTGCGCTGATAGCGCTTCTGGCCCTGGCCGACGTAGAAGTCCTGGTTCGCGACCTGCACCCAGAAAGCGCGCGCGATCAGCGCCGCGAACGCGAGGAACACGACGACCACGATCAGCCGCGAGCGCCACATCGGCAGCCGCGACGCAAGCATCGGATTCTTGGTCGCCGCTGCGTACGGATCGGCAGGGTGGGTCTTCTTTTTCACGCTCATGCAATGGCCGGGTCGGGCCGCCGGACGGCGGCGGGTCAGTCTGAATAATGCGATTGTAATAAATGAGTAAACACCGTGTGGGGAAAGTATGTTCCGGCCCCGCAAAAAGGCGCATGGTAGGCCATCTGGGAAAGGGTGAGAAAGGGCAGGAAAGGAGGGCGACGCAGGATTCCGCGGCGGGTGCGGATGATGAACACGGACGATCCATCGCATGCCGATCCGGCACACGGTTTCCGGCATGGCGCGATCGCGATCGTCCCGGCGCGCGATCAATTGCCCGTGCCTCGGTTATTTCTTTAATCCCGAAAATGAAAAGCGCCTCGAGCCGAGGCGCCATTCATGCTGAATATCGAAATTAATATTAGCGATACCGGAATAAACCCGAAAACCGCAGACGATTCACGCCAATAATATCTATCGGTCAACGGAAATAAATTCCCGGTATTCCGGCTGGGTCGTGCAGGTATCGACCGCCTGCAGCCGCCACGCGCCGTCGGGATGCTCGCCGGCGAGCACGGCGGGGCCCTGTTCGCGCCGCGTCGCATCGGACGACAGCCCCTTCAACTGACAGACGGCTTTGCCGCTGTCGGCCGCGCAGAGCGCCATCGCGCCCTCCACGTCGCGGACCTTGCCCCAGGTCGGAAGGTCGATGCCCTGATGTGCCTCGCGCGACCACAGTCCCTCGTCGGTATCGACCCACAATACCGCGAAGGAATGCCGGGTTGCCGATTCGTTGCCATTAATCCGAATGGTGAGGCGCATTGCATCGTCTCCTGAAAAAGAAACATTCGACCGTTTTGACTTGAACAGTCTAGATAGACTGGTGTGAAACGCAAGTGATAATCCGCAATAAATCGTATTGGGTCCATTTCGGTTTCAGATGAAACGACGTCCGACGATTCATGGTCGTTCCCGAGGCGTCAGCACACGCGGGCGATACCGGCGACAGCGGTGGATGCGGGACACGCGCGGCGATCCAGAGATGGGATGACAGGGCCGCCGTCCGCGTCGATCTGTCGCGCGCTGGCTACCGTCGAAACCGGGGCGGGCGACGTGATTCGGCACCGGTCGAATGCAGCCGGGCGGAACCTTTCAGCGTTTTGACGCGCCGGCCGGCGCGACACACTCCGACAATCGCGTACAAATCGGCACACTTTCACGAAACTTTCGGGACAGACTTGCATGCGGTCGGGCCCCACACTGGGAACTTCCCGATCCTGTGCCGCGGACGCCCGTCCGCGCCGGCTGCCGCCCCCTCGTGCCAGAGCGCGATCGACGCGATCGCAGGCCGCACGCCCGATCGGGAGCCGCCGGGGCGCGCGTCAGCCCCGGCCCGGCCGGTGAGCCGTGCGCCGCCCGCAACCGCGGGCACCGCGCCGCCCGGCCGACTCTTCGAAGGAGACTATCGTGCTGATCTGGAAAACCGCGTTGTCGCTGAACTGGCGGACGAGCCTCGTGTCGCCGGCCAGCGCACCGGTCGCGGCGGCGAACGTCGGACGGCTGGTGCTGACCGGCGCGACCGGCTTCATCGGCAGTACCGTGCTGACGGCGCTCGTCAATGCCGGGCTGCTCGAACGCATCGTCTGCGTCGTGCGCGCGCAGGATCGCGGCCACGCGGTCGCGCGGCTGCGTGAAGCCGCGCTGCGCGCGGGGCTCGCGCCGTACTGGGCGTCGCGCCTGACCGATGCGAACGTGATCGTCGGCGCGCTCGGCGACGTGTGGCACGGCGCCGATGCGCCGCGCCTGGCCGGCGCGACGCACGTGATTCACTGCGCGGGCCATGCGTCGCCGGCCGACGGCGCGCACCTGCAGGCCGACATCGCCGATGCGGTGCGCTTCGCCGAACGCTTTGCGCGCGCGCCGCGCCTGCAACGCTTCGTCTACGTCGGCACGGCCTACGCGCATGCCGGCCGTGGCGGGATCGTGCAGGAAGCGGCGGCATGCGACGCGGCGAACGATGCCGCGCCGGGCGACGAAGGCCTGCCGGGCGCGGTGCTCGCGGCCGACTACCTGCACGCGAAGGCGGAGACGGAACAGCGCCTGCGCGCGCTCGGGCTGCCGCTCGTCGTCGTGCGGCCGTCGCATGTGGTCGGCCACACGGTGCTCGGTACGCGGCCCGGGCCGAATTCGTTCTGGATGTTCCGGCTCGCGCATGCGGCGCGCCGCTTCACCGCGCGGCCGATGACGCGCATCGACATCGTGTCGGTGGACGACGTGGCGCGCGCGACGATGCTGCTGGCCGTCAAGCCGGCGCTCGCGCACGACGTCTATCACGTGTCGGCCGGCGACGAGGCGCCGCAGGTCGCGCAGATCGTGCGCGCGATGGACGAGGCGGCGGGGATGACCGGGGCGCCGCGCTACGCGGCATGCGCGCCGGCCGAACTGCCGCTCGTCGTGCGCGACGTGCTCGGGCGCCCCGATCCGGCACTCGAGCGCGTGATTGGCCGGGCGTTGCAGCGCTGCGGGGAATTCGCGACGGTCGATCGCGTGTTCGACAATCGCCGCGTGCGCGACGAAATCGATTTCGAACCGTTGCCGTTCATCGATTACGTCGAGGAGTGCATGCGCACGTCGCGCGGCGTGGCCGTGACCGAGCTGATGCGCGGCGCGATCCACTGACCGTCCACATCGCACCGGCGCCCGTTCCCGCGCGTGGCGGGCGCGGGCGCCGTCTTTACGCGTGGCTGCCGAGCTCGATGAGCCGGTCGAGCGCGCGGTAGATGTCCTCGAGGCCGTCCTGGCCGAATCGCGATTCGAGCTGACGATATTGCTCGTCGATGCGCGGACCGATTTCCGTCACCAGTTTCCTGCTTTGCGGCGTCAGGCTGACCAGCAGCCGGCGCTGATCCTCCTGCGCGCGCGTGCGCGTGATCAGGCCGTCGCGCTCCATCCGCTCCAGCACGCCGGTCAGGCTCGGGCTCAGGATGCAGCAGCGTTTCGCGATCTGCCCGGCTTCGAGTGCCTGCGCCGGTTCGCCGTCGAGCACGCGGATGATCCGCCATTGCTGTTCGGTCAGCGAGAATTCCTTGAGAATGGGGCGAAACAGGCCCATCAGCGTTTCGCGGGCCTCGAGCAGCAGCATGGCCAGGTTGCGATGGTCGAGCGTACGGTTCATCGGGGTGGGCAGAGGACGGGGACGCATCAATCTTAACAGCCGAAGCTGATGAATTTCGTGTATCAGGGTAATCGAGGTTGCCAGCGCCCGATTGTTTACTTAAGATGTTAAGTATTGACGATGCGCCGCGACGCGCGGCAGGGGAATGACGCATGGAGCTGTCTTGCACGACCGCCGCCGCGGCGCCGCCGTTGCCGGTGGCCATCGGTACCGTCTACGGCGCGCTGCTCAACGAGCGCGCGGCGCTCGCCGCGCTCGGCGACGCCGTGAACGCACCGCCGTACGGCCGCCCGCCGCAGGCGCCGATCCTGTACATCAAATCCGCCAACACGCATGCGGCCGACGGTGCCGCCGTCGTCGTGCCGGCCGGCGTCGACGCGCTGGAGATCGGCGCGTCGGTGGCCGTCGTGTTCGCCCGGCGCGCGACGCGCGTGACGGCCGCGCAGGCGCTCGACTACGTGCACGGCTTCACGCTCGCGAGCGACGTGTCGGTGCCGCATCCCGATTACTACCGTCCGGCCGTGCGCTTCAAGTGCCGTGACGGCTTCTGCCCGCTCGGCCCGGCGATCGTGCCGGCCGCCGCGCTCGGCGAGGTCGACGCGATCGGGCTGACGGTGCGGATCGACGGCAAGGTGGCCGCGTCCGCATCGACCGCGACGCTGATTCGCCCGGTGCGCGAGCTGATCGCCGACGTGACGGCCTTCATGTCGTTCGACGCGGGCGATGTGCTGCTGCTCGGCGTCGCGGGCGGCGCACCGCGTGCCCGCGCGGGCAGCAGGATCGAGATCGCCGCGGCCGGTATCGGCACGTTGCGGCATACGCTGATGGCAGAGGAGGCACGATGAAGACGGCGCGCGTGATCTACAACGGCGCACTGCATGCGGCCGAACCGGCCGGCGACGGCGCGATCCGCCTCGATACGGGGCGCGTGGTGGCCGAGGACGCCGTGGTGTGGCTGCCGCCCGTCGCGCCGCGCACGACGTTCGCGCTCGGCCTGAACTACGCCGACCATGCGAAGGAGCTCGCATTCAATGCGCCGAGCGAGCCGCTGATTTTCCTGAAGGGGCCGAACACGTTCGTCGGCCACCGGGCGCACACGGTGCGCCCGGCGGACGCCACGCACATGCACTACGAGTGCGAGCTGGCCGTCGTGATCGGCCGGCCCGCGCGCCGCGTGAGCCGCGCGCAGGCCATCGACTACGTGGCCGGCTATACGGTGGCGAACGACTATGCGATCCGCGACTATCTCGAGAACTACTACCGCCCGAACCTGCGCGTGAAGAACCGCGACACCTGCACGCCGCTCGGGCCGTGGTTCGTCAGCCGCGACGAGATCGGCGACGCGGGCGACCTGACGCTGCGCACGACGGTGAACGGCCGGGAGACGCAGCGCGGCAGCACGCGCGACATGGTCTTCGACGTGCCGGCGCTGATCGAGCACATCAGCAGCTTCATGACGCTCTCGCCGGGCGACCTGATCCTGACCGGCACGCCCGAGGGGCTGGCGGACACGAAGCCGGGCGACGAGGTCGTGACCGAAATCGAAGGGATCGGCCGGCTCGTGAACACGATCGTCGGCGAAGCAGACTACTATCGCGCCGGCTGAGGCCGTCGCCCGAGGAAGGAGAACACATGACCATCAAGCACTGGATCGACGGCCGCGAAGTGGAGAGCCGCGAAACCTTCACGACGCTGAACCCGGCGACGGGGGAAGTCATCACCGACGTCGCGTCGGGCGGCGAGGCCGAGGTCGACGCGGCCGTGCGCGCGGCGAAGGAAGCGTTCCCGAAATGGGCGAACACGCCGGCGAAGGAGCGCGCGAAGCTGATGCGCAAGCTCGGCGAGCTGATCGAGCGGAACGTGCCGATGCTCGCGGCGCTGGAGACGCAGGATACCGGCCTGCCGATCGCGCAGACGAGCAAGCAGCTGATTCCGCGCGCGTCCGAGAACTTCAACTTCTTCGCGGAAGTGTGCGTGCAGATGAACGGCCGCACCTATCCGGTCGACGATCAGATGCTGAACTACACGTTGTACCAGCCGGTCGGCGTGTGCGCGCTGGTGTCGCCGTGGAACGTACCGTTCATGACGGCCACGTGGAAGACGGCGCCGTGCCTCGCGCTCGGCAACACGGCCGTGCTGAAGATGTCGGAGCTGTCGCCGCTGACGGCCGACCAGCTCGGCCGGCTCGCGCTCGAAGCCGGGATCCCGCCGGGCGTGCTGAATGTCGTGCAGGGTTACGGCGCGACGGCCGGCGACGCGCTCGTGCGGCATCCGGACGTGCGCGCGGTGTCGTTTACCGGCGGCACCGTCACCGGCAAGCGGATCATGGAGCGCGCGGGCCTGAAGAAGTATTCGATGGAGCTCGGCGGCAAGTCGCCGGTGCTGATCTTCGACGACGCCGATTTCGACCGTGCGCTCGACGCGTCGCTGTTCACGATCTTCTCGATCAACGGCGAACGCTGCACCGCGGGCTCGCGGATCTTCGTGCAGCGCACGATCTACGACCGCTTCGTGCAGGAATTCGGCCGCCGCGCGAACAACCTGGTGGTCGGCGATCCGGCCGATCCGGGCACCAACCTCGGCGCGATGATCACGCGCCAGCACTGGGAGAAGGTCACGGGCTACATCCGCATCGGCGAGCAGGAAGGCGCGCGCGTGGTCGCGGGCGGCGCGGACAAGCCGGCAGGGTTGCCCGACCATCTGCGCAACGGCAACTTCGTGCGGCCGACCGTGTTCGCCGACGTCGACAACCGGATGCGCATCGCGCAGGAAGAGATCTTCGGGCCGGTGGCGTGCATCATCCCGTTCGACGACGAAGACGAAGGGCTGCGGCTCGCGAACGACACGGCGTACGGCCTCGCGTCGTACATCTGGACGCAGGACGTCGGCAAGGTGCATCGGCTCGCGCGCGGCATCGAGGCCGGGATGGTGTTCGTGAACAGCCAGAACGTGCGCGACCTGCGCCAGCCGTTCGGCGGCGTGAAGGAATCGGGCACCGGGCGCGAGGGTGGCGAGTACAGTTTCGAGGTGTTCGCCGAGATCAAGAACGTGTGCATCTCGATGGGTTCGCATCACGTTCCGCGCTGGGGTGTGTGACGGGCGCGGGTCGTGTCGCCGCAAGAACGAACGATTCCTTGGCCGGCACGCCGGCCAAGCATGGGGCCGGAGTAAGCGCTAAAGCGCTAACTCCGGCCGACCGCCAAGCATGGGACCGGAGTAACCGCTAAAGCGCTAACTCCGGCCGACAGGGAGACTTAACGATGGGCAAACTGTCCCTCGCCGCGAAGATCACGCACGTGCCGTCGATGTACCTGTCGGAACTACCCGGCAAGCATCACGGCTGTCGTGAGGCGGCGATCCGCGGCCACCAGCTGATCGGCGAACGCTGCCGCGCGCTCGGCGTCGACACGATCGTCGTGTCGGACGTGCACTGGCTCGTCAACGCGGGCTATCACGTGAACTGCAATGCGCGGTTCGCCGGCACCTATACGAGCAACGAGCTGCCGCATTTCATCCGCGACATGCAGTACGCGTATCCGGGCAACCCGGCGCTCGGCCGGCTGATCGCGGAAACGGCCACCGAGCGCGGCGTCGCGACGCGTGCGCACGAGATCGACAGCCTCGAGCTCGAATACGGCACGCTCGTGCCGATGCGCTACATGAACGGCGACCAGCACTTCAAGGTCGTGTCGATCGCCGGCTGGTGCATGTGGCATCAGCTCGACGAAAGCCGGCGCTTCGGCGAGGCGCTGCTCGAAGCGATCGAAAAGAGCGATTCGAACGTCGCGTTTCTCGCGAGCGGCTCGCTGTCGCACCGCTTCAACGACAACGGCAGCCCCGAGGAATCGATCCACCAGATCAGCCGCGAATTCTTCCGGCAGGTCGACCTGCGCGTGGTCGAGCTGTGGAAGCAGGGCGATTTCAAGACCTTCTGCGCGATGCTGCCCGAGTACAACGTGCATTGCCACGGCGAAGGCGGCATGCACGACACGGCGATGCTGCTCGGGCTGCTCGGCTGGGATCGTTACGACCAGCCCGTCGAGATCGTCACCGACTATTTCGCGAGCTCGGGCACCGGGCAGATCAACGCGATCTTCCCGCTGCCCTGAGCGGTGCTGCCACCACGCCTTCGAATCCGACCGGAGACTTGCCATGCCACACATCGTCGTCGAATACACCGCGAACCTCCGCGACGACGCACGCATTCCCGCGCTGCTGCGCACGATCAACGCGACGCTGATCGCACAGGGCGGCGTGTTCCCGACCGGCGGCATCCGTTCGCGCGCGATCGAGTTGCACGACTATTGCGTCGCCGACGGCACGGAGGACGACGCGTTCGTCCACGTGACGCTGAAGATCGGCGCGGGGCGCAGCGACGCGACCAAGAAAGCCGCGTGCGACGCGCTGTTCGACGCGATCAAGGCGCATTTCGCCGAGCTGTACGCGAAACGCTACCTTGCGCTGTCGATGGAACTGACCGAGTTCAGCGAAAGCGGCTCGTACAAGCACAACAACATTCACGCCCGCTACAAGCGGGCCGGCTGAACCCATTCCCGATCCGACCATGCTCGAACCTGCCATCATCGACCAGCTCGCGCACCGTCTGCACGACGCCGAACGCGCGCGCACGCAGATCCGCCAGATCTCGCTCGACCATCCCGACATCACGATCGACGACGCGTATGCGATCCAGCGCGCGTGGGTGACCCTCAAGCTCGCGGAAGGCCGCACGCTGAAGGGACACAAGATCGGCCTCACGTCGAAGGCGATGCAGAACACGTCGCAGATCGACGAGCCCGACTACGGCGCGCTGCTCGACGACATGTTCTTCGAAGACGGCGGCACGATCCCGACCGGCCGCTTCATCGTGCCGCGCGTCGAGGTCGAGCTCGCGTTCGTGCTCGGCAAGCGGCTCACCGGCCCGAACTGCACGATCTTCGACGTGTACGACGCGGTCGATTACGTCGTGCCGGCGCTCGAGATCATCGACGCGCGCAGCCAGTCGATCGACCCCGATACGAAACGGCCGCGCAAGGTGTTCGACACGATCGCCGACAACGCGGCGAACGCGGGCGTCGTGATCGGCGGCCGGCCGGTGCGCCCGCAGGACGTCGATTTGCGCTGGGTCGCGGCGATCATGTCGCGCAACGGTGTGGTCGAGGAAACCGGCGTCGCGGCCGGCGTGCTGAACCATCCGGCGAACGGCGTCGCGTGGCTCGCCAATCGGCTGGCGCGCTTCGACGTCGCGCTGGAGCCGGGACAGATCGTGCTCGGCGGGTCGTTTACGCGGCCCTGCGCGGCGCGTTCTGGCGATACGTTCAGCGTCGACTACGGCCCGCTCGGGACGATCCAGTGCTACTTCGAGTGAGGTGAGCGAACGATGCAGATGCCGTCGAATGTCTTCAAGGCCGCGCTCGCACGCGGCGACGCGCAGGTCGGCCTGTGGCTCGGCCTCGCGAATCCGTACAGCGCCGAAGTGGTCGCGGGCGCCGGTTTCGACTGGCTGCTGATCGACGGCGAGCATGCGCCGAACACGGTGCCGACGATACTCGCGCAACTGCAGGCGATCGCGCCGTATCCGTCGCATCCGGTCGTGCGCGTGCCGTGGAACGATCCGGTGATCGTCAAGCAGGTGCTCGATCTCGGCGCGCAGACGCTGCTCGTGCCGATGGTGCAGAGCGCCGACGAAGCGCGTGCGGCGGTGGCCGCGACGCGTTACCCGCCGCACGGGATTCGCGGCGTCGGCAGTGCGCTCGCGCGCGCGTCGCGGTGGAATCGCGTCGGCGATTACCTGCATCGCGCGAACGACGAGATGGCCGTGCTCGTGCAGGTCGAGACGCGCGCGGGGCTCGACGCGATCGATGCGATCGCGCGGGTCGACGGCGTGGACGGGGTATTCATCGGGCCGGCCGATCTCGCGGCCGATCTTGGGCATCTCGGCCATCCCGGGCACCCGGACGTTCAGGCCGCGATCGACGGGGCGATCCACGCGATCAAGGCGGCCGGCAAGGCGCCGGGCATCCTCAGTGCGGATGAAGCGGCCGCGCGGCGCTATCTGGAAGCGGGGGCGCTGTTCGTCGCGGTCGGCGTCGATACGACGCTGCTGGCACGGAGCGCGGAGCGGCTCGCCGCGCAGTTCAAGGGGAACGGCGGCGACGCCGCGAAGAAGGGCGACGGCACGTATTGACGCAGCGGCGGGCGGTTTTCGTGTGCCGACCCGACCGCCGACCGCCGACCGTTCGCCGTGCGGCTTCATGCACGCGCATGGCCGCACCTATCCCTGTGCTTGGTTTCCCGCTTCCATATACCGTCCCGGCGTCGTCCCCAGCGCGCGCCGGAACATGTCGATGAACGCGCTCACGTTGTCGTACCCGAGATCGAGCGCGATCGTCGTCACCGGCACGCCGTCGGCAATGCGCTCCAGCGCCCGCAGCAGCCGGGCCTGCTGACGCCACTGCGCGAACGTCAGCCCCGTCTCGGCGACGAAGCGGCGGCTCATCGTCCGTGCGCCGATGCCGGCCCATTCGGCCCATTCCTCCAGCCGCCGGTCGTTCGCGAGATCCGCGGCCAGCGCATCGGTGATCTTCACGAGCCGCGGGTCCCGCGGCCGGACCAGCCCCAGCGCCTCGGCTTCCGATGCCGCGATTTCATCGAGGATCACGTCGGCGATCCGGATCTGTGCGGCATCCAGCTCGGCATCGCCCCAGCTTGCCGCGCGCTGCACGGCTTCGCGGAGCAGCGGCGTCGTGCGGATCGCGCGCGGCGTCGCCGGCAGCGCCGCGCAGCGGGCTTCGGCGACGAACGCCGACCAGCCGGCAATCGGCCCGAACGAGCGCAGCGAATGCCGGCAATGCGGCGGAATCCAGATCGCATGGATCGCCGGCACGACCCACTCCTGGTCGTCGAGGCCGATCGTCACGAGCCCGCTCAGCGCGCCGACGAGCTGGCCGCGCGCATGCGAATGCGGCGCGGTGATGCGCGGGTCGCGTTGCGACAGGACGGCGGCGACCACGAACGGGCCGTCGTCGGACGTGACGAAGCGGGCGGGCAGGAGCGGATCGGACATGGCCGGATATCGGTATCGAATGGCCGTTATACCGGAGATCGGCCGGCTTCGCACGCCTACACTGCGTTCCATCGATGACAACTGGAGCAAGACGCGATGCGAGCTGAACAGATGCTTCCCGACCATGCCGACCGGGTCGATGCCGGCGGAACGACGATTCGCAAGGGGACCGTTGGCGCGTTTCTGGTCAATGCACGTGTGTTGACCGATCCGAACGCCGCGCCGGCGGAGCGGGCGCGCGCGGAGGCCGATGCGATCGATGCGTTGCCTGCACTGCGTGCGCTCGGCCTGTTCGACGTGCTGGAAGTACGCGATCCCGCGCTGCGTGCGTGGCTCGATGCCCGGTAAAGACCCACCTTCCAGGATTGAAGGAACCACCATGAAAGCAGCAGTCGTGACGGGCGCCGGCGAGCGTCCGGTTCATATGGAATTCGACGCGCCGCACGCGATGCCGGGCCACCGCCTGATCGACGTGACGGCGTCCGCGCTGAGCCGCCTCGCGCAGGGGCGCGCGGCCGGCACGCATTACTCGTCGGACCGACGCTATCCGTTCGTCGTCGGTGTCGACGGCGTGGGGCGTCTCGACGACGGTCGGCGCGTCTACTTCTTCGGTGCCCCGGTGCCGTTCGGCGCGATGGCCGAACGCACGATCGTGCCCGATACGCAGTGCGTGCCGCTGCCGGACGCGCTCGACGATGTCACGGCCGCGGCGATCGCGATTCCGGGGATGTCGTCGTGGGCGGCGCTGACCGAACGCGCGCGGCTCGTCGCGGGCGAGACGGTGCTCGTCAACGGCGCAACGGGCACGTCGGGGCGGCTGGCGGTGCGGATCGCGAAGCATCTCGGTGCGGCGAAGGTGATCGCGACCGGCCGCAACGCGGCCGCGTTGCAGGCGTTGCTGAGTGCCGGCGCGGACGCCGTCGTGTCGCTGCAGCAGGACGACGCGCATCTGGCGCGGGCGCTCGAACCGCATTTCCGCGCGGGCGTGGATGTCGTGCTCGATTATCTGTGGGGGGCCAGCGCGCAGACGCTGCTGGTTGCCGGCGCGAAGGCGACACCCGACGGCCGACGGCTGCGTTTCGTGCAGATCGGTTCGATCGGCGGCGCGGACGTGCTGCTGCCGGGCGCCGTGCTGCGCGCGACCGCGATCGAACTGATGGGCAGCGGCTTGGGCAGCGTGTCGCTGCCGCGCTTGCTGGCGTCGGTGCGCGGCGTATTCGAAGCGGCCGGGCCGGCGGGCCTCACGATCGAGACGCGCACGGTGCCGCTGTCGGACGTCGGTGAGCACTGGGGCGATACGAGCAGCCTCGTGCGTCCGGTGTTCACGATGCGTGCTGACTGAACGGGGCATCGCCACGCGGCGAACCGGATGCGGTGTGAGGAGCGAGTAGCGCAGCGGCGGTCGGTCGTTTGCCGTCATGCCGCCGCGCGTGGCGTGAGAGCCGGCGGGCAGCCGATCGCCCGCCGTCGCCCGCCATGTCAGGTTCAGAACCGCTGCTGAATCCCCGCCGTGACCCCGACCTGCGTGGTGCCGTACCCGTTGAAATCGCGCGACACGCCGACTTTCTGGTCGTGCTTCGCGATCGCGAACGCACCGGCCGCGTACAGCACCGTGCGCTTCGACAGCGCGTACTGCGCACGCACCGACACCAGCGTCGGATCGGCATCCGTGCCGCCCTTGATGTTCTGGTGATAGACGGCCGCGATCAGCGAGAACGTCGGCGTGAACTGGTACGACCCGCCGAGCCAAACCATGTCGCTCAACTGGTTCGCGGCCGTGGTGTGATACGTGCGCCGATAGTTGCGATAGCCGGCCATCGTTTTCAGGCTGCCGAAGTCGTAGCTCAGGCCCGCGTGGATGCCTTGAATGTAGTTGACGGTATCGGCCGGCGTGACGCTGTCGGCCGCGCCGTTCTGCCGGTCGAACGTGACGACCGCCGCGAACGGGCCGGTCTCGTAACCGACCGCGAAATCGTACTTGGAGCTGGTCTTCATGCTGCCCGGCACGTTGCCGAAACCGTACAGCGCGCCGAACTTGAAGCCGCTGAATTCGCCGTCGTAGCGCACCGCGTTCGACGAACGCGTGAACAGGCCGTCCTTGCGGCCGCCAGTCGCCATCGACGAGGTCGCCCACGAGTAGTTCTGCGCGTAACCCATCGGGTCGAACGGCAGCATGTAGTCGTAAGTGACGGTGAAGTTGCGGCCGAGCGACAGTTCGCCCCATTTGCCTTTCAGGCCGACCGTTGCGCGGCGCGCGAAGATCGAGTCGGGGCCGTCGTCGGACGCGCCGTTCGCGAGATCGATCCCGCTTTCGAGCCGGAACACCGCCTTCAACCCGCCGCCGAGATCCTCGACGCCGCGCAAGCCCCAGCGCGACGTGTTCTTGTTGCCCGACTTCAGCTTGAACGAATTGCCGCCATCCGGTGCCGCATGGTTCGCGTATTCGATGCCGGCGTCCATGATCCCGTATATCGTGACCGACGACTGCGCGTGCACGACCGGCGCGGCGATACAGGCTGCCGCTGCCGAGCCGGTGAGGACTACTGTTCGAATCGAACGTTCTGTGCGTGACTTCATCATTTGCTCCGAGAAACCCCGTCCTTCAGACGGGGAGGAAAGGAGCGCCGCTGTTTGACAACGGCATTCCACCGTTAAAATGGCCGGCATGATCCTTGTCTATCGCTACCGGGTGAAATCGCTCAACGGACTGCTTAACAAGCAGCGCCGCGCGGTGAACTACGTCTGGAACTTCTGCAACGACACGCAGAAGCACGCGCTCAAGTGGGACAAGAAGTGGCCGACCGGTTTCGACTTGAATGTGCTCACGACCGGCAGCAGCAAGGAACTCGGTATTCACTCCGGCACGATCAACGCGACGTGCGAGCAATACGCGAAGTCGCGCAGTCAGCACCGTCGCCCCTACCTGCGCTATCGCGGCAAGAAATCGCTGGGCTGGGTGCCGCTGAAGGGCCGAGACTTGAAGCGCGAAGGCGATGCGTTTCGCTTTGCCGGCAACACGTTTCGCGTGTTCAGCAGCCGACCGCTTCCCGAAGGCAAGATCAAGGACGGGACCAACTTTGCGCAAGATGCACGCGGCAACTGGTTTCTCAACATCGTGATCGAGATACCCGATGTTCAGGCCCGACCGATCCGTTCCTGTGTCGGCATCGATCTCGGCCTGAAAGACTTCGCCACACTTTCGACGGGCGAGAAACTGCCGAACGACCGATTCGGCCGACACGCGGCAGACAAGCTGGCGAAAGCGCAGCGAGCGCGAAAGCACAAGCGGCATATCGCGAAGCTGCACGCCAAGGTGGCGAATGCCCGTGCCGATTTCCAGCACAAGCTCGCGCTCGATCTGGTGCGGCGTTTCGATTACATCGCGGTTGGCAACGTATCCGCCGTCAAACTTGCCAGAACCAGGATGGCGAAAAGCGTCTACGACGCATCCTGGTCGTCCTTCCGAAACAAGCTCCGCTACAAAGCGATCGCGCACGGGGCCACGTTCGAGGAAGTCGACGAAAGCGGTTCGACCCAGTCCTGTTCGTCGTGCGGATCGAAAGACAGCACGACGCGGCCGAAAGGTATCGCGGGACTGCGAATAAGAGAGTGGGCCTGCAGTAGATGTGGTGTCGAGCATGATCGAGATACCAACGCTGCGTTGAACATTCTCCGATGCGGACGTGCATCGCCAGGTGTGGGAATCCTCTCCCTTTAGGGAGCGGAGGACGTCAATTTGACGGTGTCTCCTTGGTTGTTTTAGGCGGGTTGAAACAGAAAACGCGTACGCGGCGCGCCATCGGCGGACGCCATCAAGCATCCGCCGATGCGAGCTGCAAAGGTCGAAAAGGGATATGCGCTCGACTGCATGCGTGGCGGCACGCGAGCTGCCGCGATCGGGTCAGCCCGCTTTTGCGAACGCCCAGCAGTCGTTGGTCGGGAATTCGATCCAGTGCTTGCCGGCCGCGCGCGGTACATGGCCGAACGCACGCAGGCGCATCTCGCCGCAATGGAACAGGTATTCCCAGCGGTCGCCGAGATACATCGACGTGACGAGGTCGGCCTGCAGCCGGTTCGCGCCCGGGCCGTCGGTGACCTGCAGGCGTTCGAGACGGATCACGGCCTGTGCGTCCTGGCCCGGCGCGAGCGTGTCGCGGGCGACGGCGCGCAGCTCCCAGCCGTCGCCGGCGAGCGTCACGCATTCGCCGTCGATCGCGGCGACGCGCGCGTCGATCCGGTTGTTGCTGCCCATGAATTCGGCCGTGTACAGCGAGCGCGGCGCGCCGTACAGCTCGGCCGGCGTGCCTTCCTGCTCGATGCGGCCGTTGCGCAGCAGCAGGATGCGGTCGGACATCGCCATCGCTTCGGTCTGGTCGTGCGTCACGCACAGGGCCGACAGCCCGAGCGACACGATCAGCTCGCGCAGCCATGCGCGCGCTTCCTCGCGCAGCTTCGCGTCGAGGTTCGACAGCGGCTCGTCGAGCAGGATCACCGGCGGGTTGTAGACGAGCGCACGCGCGATCGCGACACGCTGCTGCTGGCCGCCCGACAGTTGATGCGGAAAGCGTTCGGCGAGATGGCCCAGGCCGAGCTGGTCGAGCGCGCTTTGCACGCGGCGCTTCTGTTCGGCAGGCGCTACCCGGCGCAGCTTGAGGCCGTAGCCGACGTTGTCGGCGACGGTGCGGTGCGGCCACAGCGCGTACGACTGGAACACGAGGCCGAGCGAGCGCTGTTCGACCGGCAGGTCGACGCGTTGCGCGCCGTCGAAGAACACGCGGTCGTCGAGCTGGATGCGGCCGTCGGACGGCTGTTCGAGGCCCGCCACCGCGCGCAGCAGCGTGGTCTTGCCGCTGCCCGACGCGCCGAGCAGGCACACGACTTCGCCGGCCTTCAGTTCGAACGACACGCCCTTGAGGATCGGGTTGGCGCCGTAGCTGAGATGCAGATCGTCGACGATGAGCTTATCCATGAAGTTTCACTCCGAAGCGCAGGGCCACGCCGAGACCGGCGCCGACCATCGCGATGTTGATGACAGAGAGCGCGGCGACCTGGTCGACGGCGCCGGTCGCCCACAGCGACACGAGCAGCGCGCCGATCACTTCGGTGCCGGGCGACAGCAGGTAGACGGCGGTCGAGTATTCGCGCTCGAAGATCATGAAGATCAGCAGCCACGCCGCGAGCAGGCCGAAGCGCACGAGCGGCAGCGTCACGTCGAGCGACACGCGGCTGCGCGTCGCGCCGACGCTGCGGCCGGCTTCCTCGAGTTCGGGGCCGACCTGCAGCAGCGCGCTCTGGATCAGCCGCATCCCGTACGCGAGCCACACGACCGTGTACGCGATCCAGATGCTCCACATCGAGTTCTTCAGTTCGCGCAGGCCGGGCACGAACAGGAAGATCCACAGGAACGCGAGGCCGGCGAGCAGGCCGGGCACCGCGCGCGGCAGCAGCACGAGATAGTCGAGCAGCCGGGTCGCCCAGTCGTTGCGGCGGTGGCCGGCGAACGCGACGAGCGAGTAGAAGCCGATCGCGAGCGCGCCGCCGATCACGCCGATGCCGAGCGTGTTGACGATCGCGCGCACCAGGTTGTCCTGCTCGAACAGCTCGATGAAGTTCGACAGCGTCAGCACTTCGGCGAGCGCGACGCCTTCGCCCCAGTTGGTCACGAACGCGCGCAGCACGATGCCCGAGATCGGCACGATCACGGTCAGCATCAGCCACAGCGCGACGATCGCGAGCGCGATCCAGCGCCACACGCCGAGCGGCAGCACCGTCGAGCGGCCTGCCTTGCCCTTCACGGTGACGAAGCGGCTCGCGGTCTTCAGCAGGCGGCGCTGCAGCAGCACGAGCGGGAACGTGATCGCGACGATGCACACCGCGACCGCGGCCATCAGGTGATACGACGGCACGCCGAGCTTGTTGGTCAGCTTGTACAGGTAGGTCGCCAGCACGAGATGGCCTTCCGGGTCGCCGAGCACGAGCGGTAGCCCGAACACCTCGAAGCCGAGGAAGAACACCAGCACGCCGGCGAACAGCAGCGCGGGCATCGTCATCGGCAGGCTCACGTCGAGCGCGACGCGGAACGGGCGGGCGCCCGTCACGCGGGCCGCTTCCTCGACGTCCGAGCCGAGGTTGCGCAGCGCGGCCGACGAATACAGGTACACGTGCGGCACGTGCGTGAGGCCGACGATCACCGTGATCGCGAAGATCGAATACACGTTCCAGGGCACGTTCTGCACCCCGAACAGTTCCTTGAACCACACCGAATAGAAGCCGACCGGGCCGGCCGCGACCACGTAGCCGAACGCGAGCACCATCGGCGACACGAACACCGGCGTGAGCAGCAATGGCTCGAGCCAGCGGCGGCCGGGCAGGTCGGTGCGCACCATCAGGAACGCGAGGATGCCGCCGAGCGGGATCGAGATGAACAGCATCCCGCCGGCGATGACGAACGAGTTCTTCACGGCCGACCAGAAGTCGGGATCGGCGAAGATGAAGCGGAAGCCTTCGATGCCGAGCGTCTTGTTCGCGTCGAAGAACGGCGCGGACAGCAGGCTCTGGAACAGGATGAAGCCG
This sequence comes from Burkholderia sp. BCC0397, assembly GCF_902832865.1. Taxonomy (NCBI): domain Bacteria; kingdom Pseudomonadati; phylum Pseudomonadota; class Betaproteobacteria; order Burkholderiales; family Burkholderiaceae; genus Burkholderia; species Burkholderia sp. BCC0397. Next base: position 966,877 of record NZ_CADFDL010000001.1, read on the forward strand.
AGCGGCAGCGCGACCGCGATGGTCAGTACCGCGACGACGATCCAGCGCAGCATGCCGGCGAGCGGCTGCAGGCTGCTGACCGGCAGCGCGGGAATCGCATCGCGCGGGCCGGTGGCGGGCGGAACGGCCGGTGCCGTGCCGCGAGTGCTGGTTGAAAGCATGAGTTCGCCCCTGCGGCCATCCGGATGGCCGCCTCAAGGAAGTCGGTAAGGGGAAGGGGCCGCCCGCGCGACGTGCGGCGGGCGGCCCGGGGTCAGCGGCTCAGCGCATCAGCGCTTGATCGACTGCTGCCATTGCTTCAGGAACGCGAGGCGCTTCGACTGATCGAGATAGACCAGCAGGCCGGTGCCGATCTGGATCGGCTTCAGCGAATCGCCGAGTTCCTTCGTGAGGCTCGCGGCCGACGTTTCGCCGGTCACGTCCGCGCGGATCGCGTACAGGTTCGCCTGGTTCGCGATCAGCGTCTGGCCGCGCTTGGACAGCAGGTAGTCGACCCACAGCTTCGCGGCGTTCGGGTTCTTCGCCTTCTTCGAGATCGTCGCCAGGCGGCTCACGACCTGCGTGTAGTCCTTCGGAAACACATAGCCGATCGACTTGTCCTTCTTCGCCTTTGCATAGGCATACGAACCGATGATGTTGTAGCCGATCAGGTTCTCGCCCGACGAGATGCGCTCCATCATCGCGCCTGTGCTCGACTGCAGCTTCGGGCCGGTCGCGCCGATCGCCTTCACGAGTTCCCACGTGACCTTCTCGTTCACGTGGGCGTCCTGGGTCAGGTAGTTGAAGCCGACGCCCGATTTCTCGATGTCGTAGGTCGTGACCTTGCCCTTGAACTTGTCGGCTTGCGTGGTGAGGAGCTTGATCAGGTCGGCGCGCGTCGTCGGCACTTCGTTCTCGGGGATCAGGCGCTTGTTGTAGACGATCGCGAGCGGCTCGAACGTCGTGCCGTACGCCTGCTTCTGGTACTGCGCCCATTGCGGCACGTTCGGGCTTTCGGGCGAATCGTAGGACGCCATCAGGCCGTCGTTGACGAGCTTGACCTGCAGGTCCATCGCCGAGCTCCACAGCACGTCGGCGCTGGTGCTGCTCGCCGCGTTCTCGCTGATGTAGCGGTTGTACAGCTCGGTGCTGTTCATGTCGTTGTACTCGACCTTCACGCCGTACAGGCTTTCGAAGTCCTTGATCAGCGGACGCACGAGGCCCGTGTCGGTCGTCGAGTAGACGATCAGCTTGCCTTCCTTCTTCGCGGCGTCGATCACGCCCTGGTAGTTCCCCGGGTAGCCGGCCGGAACCTGCGCGACGGCGCTGCCGGCGGCAGTGCCCAGAACGACCGCCAGCGCGGCGGCGAGGTGCTTCGGTGCAAACGGCATGTCTTCCTCCAGTTACGCATAGTGTTGTTCGAGTGACGCGGATGTTAATTGCGAGGCACTTTCAGCCTGCTTTCATTCCGGTTCGCAATCGCGCCGTTCATGTCATGGATTTCCCGAGGTCGAAGCGGCGGCGGCCGCGGGTTTCGCGGCGCGCGGCAGGGCGTGAAAGGGAGCGCGCGCGGGCTACGCGGAGGTGGCCAGCAGTTGTCCGAGGAGGCGGCCGCCATGCCGCGCGTGCGCGGCCGTCAGCGCGGCATACCCGACGACGACGCCCGCTTCGCAGCGGGCGCTTCGACAGAAGCCGCGGATCGGCTGCAACTCGACGCCGGCCGCGCGGGCTTGCGCGACACAGGCTGCATCGTCCAGGCCGGGCGGCAGCCACAGCACGAAATGAAAGCCCGCGTGCTCGCCGGACACCGTGTACCGGCCGCCCGCATGCTTCGCCAACTGGTCGAGCACGATGTCGCGCCGCTGGCGGTACGCGTGGCGAGCGGCGCGCAGGTGCTTCGCGAAATCGCCGTGGCCGATGAAACGGGCCAGCGCGAGTTGCGGCGCGACGCCGACCGAGCGCGCGGTCGCGTGCCACACGGCGGACAGCGCCGGCCGCAGTTCCGCCGGCACGACCATGAAGCCGATACGCAACCCGGAAAACAGCGTCTTGTTGAACGACCCGCAGTAGATCACGCGGTCGCATGCATCGAGCGCTTTCAGCGCGGGGAGCGGAGCGGTCTGGTAGCTGAATTCGCCGTCGTAGTCGTCCTCGATGATCCACGTGCGGTTGCGCTGCGCCCAGTCGAGCAGTTCGAGCCGGCGCGACACCGACATCGTGACGCCGAGCGGCGCCTGATGGGCCGGTGTCACATACGCGGCGCGCGCATCGGGGTAGCGATCCAGCGATGCGGTGTCGATGCCTTCCCGATCGACCGGCACGTCGATCACGGTCGCGCCCGCGATCGTGAAGATCTGCCACGCCGACGCATAGCCGGGGTCTTCCATCAGCACCGTCGCGCCGGGCGCGAGCAGCGTGCGTGCGACGAGGTCGATCGCGTTGCGGATGCCGGTCGTGATGACGATGTCGCCGGCTTCGCACGGGATCCCGCGATATTCCCGCAGGTACGCGGCGATTTCGACGCGCAGGCTTTCGACGCCTTGTGCCGGCGTCGCGCCGAGATCGTCCGCGGTAGCGGCAAGCAGGCTGGCGCCGAGCGCCTTCTTCCATTGCTGCATCGGCAGCAGGCCGGGATCGGCGAGCCGTGCGACGAACGGGACGCCGGGACGCACGCCATGCTCGGGCTCGGCCGGGGCGGCCGGCGCCGGGGACGCGGTGGTGGCGTGGAGCGGGCTGTCGTCACGCGACCGCGCGGCCGCGCGCAGATAGCTGTCCGGCACGACCGCGCACACGCGCGTCCCGGATCCTTGCGTGCGGGCGATGTAGCCCTCGGCGCACAGGATGTCGTACGCCGCTTCGACGGTGCCGCGCGCGACGTCCCAGCGCGCGGCCAGCGTCCGGCTCGACGGCAGCGGACTGTCGCCGGGTAGCAGGCGCTTCAGGATCGCGTCGCGAATCGTGTCGGCGATGCATTCCTGCTTCGACTGCGGGCTGCCGCCCGACAGCCCGGCCGGGCACGGCAGATCCAGCGGAATCGCGGCTTTGCCTCGCGGCATAGTGGTCCAGTCAATGGTCGATTTAATGGTCCTTCAGCTTATATCACTTTCGCCTTAGATTGCTGTCGACCCCACCCATCCGACCAAAACGGACTGACTGCATGAAGACGCGTTCATTGCCCCGATGGGGCTGGCTGTTCCTGTTGATGCTCGTGGTGTGCCTGCCGCGCGTCACGATCGATGCGTACCTGCCGTCGCTGCCCGCGATGGCGGACGCGCTGCACGGCACCGACGCGCAGTTGCAGCTCACGCTGACCCTGTACATGGTCGGCTATGCGCTGTCGATGCTGGTGTCGGGGCCGCTGTCCGACCGCTACGGCCGACGTCCGGTGCTGCTCGGCGGCCTGTGCCTGTACGTCGTCGCGAGTGTCGCCTGCGCAGGGTCGACCAGCATCCCGGCGCTGATCGCCGCGCGCGTGTTTCAGGCGCTGGGCGGCTGCAGCGGCACCGTGATCGGCCGCGTGATCGTGCGCGAGCGCTTTCCGGCCGCGACGCAGGCCACGATGCTCGGCCATATTTCGGCCGGCATGGCGCTGTCGCCGGTGGTCGCGCCGCTGGCCGGCAGCGCGATTGCCGAGTGGCTCGGCTGGCGCGGCGTGTTCGGCTGGCTGGCGGCGGGCGGGGTGGTGGCGACCGCGATGGTGCTGCGCTACCTGCCCGAGACCCGCGAGCGCGATGCGCGGACGCCAGCCGGTGCGGGGCTGCTGCGGACCTACGCCGGCCTGCTGCGCGAGCGGCGGTTCCTGCGCTATTCGCTCGCGATCAGCTTTGCTTACTGCACCTACTATCCGTTCATCGCGGAATCGTCGACGCTGTTCCAGCGGCAAATCGGCGTGTCCGGGCCGGTCTATGCGGCGATCTTCGGCGTGACCGTGCTCGGCTACCTGATCGGGTCGAGTGCGTTCGCGCGGACCAGCGCGCGCTGGACAGCCGATTCGGTCATCGCGGCGGCCGCGGCCGTCAATCTGGCCGGCGCCGCCGTGCTGTGGATCGGCGGCGCGATCGCCCCGACTTCGGTGACGGCCCTCGTCGCGCCGATGTTCGTCGTGATGATCGCGGTCGGGATCGCGATTCCGGCCTGCCAGTTCGCGGTGATGCAGCCGTACACGAAGATCGCCGGCACGGCGTCGGGGCTGTTCTTCTTTATCCAGATGGCGATCACGGCCGCGTGCGGCGGCGTGCTGGCGTGGCTGTCGGACGGCACCGCGCACCCGATGATCGTCGTCACGGTCGGCGCGAGCGTCGCGTTCGTCGCGGTGGTGGCCGGTTTTCGCGAGCGGAGCGTGACCGGCGATGCGCGCATCGTGGCGCGCAACCGTCCGGCTGCCGAGCGCTGAGCGGGGCCGCCGGCGCCGCGCGCGGCGGGTTCGCGACATCCGCGCAACCCGTGTTTGCGCGAGGCGAGGAGATGGAAAGGATCATGTAATGTAGCGGGCTGTCGCTGACCTTTCCGGAATCCCCATGCGTGTGCTGCTCGTCGAAGACAACCCGAACCTGGCCCAGTCGCTGAACGACGCGCTGAGCGCCGCGCGCTTCGCGGTCGATCACATGGCCGACGGCGAGGCGGCGGACCACGTGCTGCGCACGCAGGATTACGCGCTGGTGATTCTCGATCTCGGGCTGCCGAAGCTCGACGGGCTGGAGGTGCTGCGGCGGCTGCGCGCACGCCGCAATCCGGTGCCGGTGCTGATCCTCACCGCGCACGGGTCGGTCGAGGATCGCGTGAAGGGGCTCGATCTCGGCGCCGACGACTATCTCGCGAAGCCGTTCGAGTTGACCGAACTGGAGGCGCGCGCCCGGGCGCTGATCCGGCGCAGCCTCGGTCACGAGCATTCGCGTGTCGAATGCGGGCCGCTTTCGTATGACAGTATCGACCGCAGCTTTCATCTCGCGGGCGAGCCGCTGTCGCTCACGCCGCGCGAGCGCTCGGTGCTCGAGGTGCTGATCCTGCGCAACGGCCGCGCGATCAACAAGGACACGTTGTCGGAGAAGATCTTCGGGCTCGACGAATCGGTCAACGCGGACGCGATCGAGATCTACGTGTACCGGCTGCGCAAGAAGCTGGAGAACACGGGCGTCGCGATCGTCACGCTGCGCGGCTTGGGCTATCTGCTCGAAGCGAAGGCGGAGACGGCCGAGTGAACTGCCCCCACGCTCACTGTTGTTCGCTGCCCCCCGAGGGGGCGCATGCCTTCCTTGGGGCGGCCCGGCGGCAGGCATGATGACCCGCCCGAACCTGCGCGCGCAGGTCGCGCTGTGGCTGCTGCTGCCGCTGCTCGGCCTGCTCGCGCTCGACTCGTGGCTCACGTACCAGCGCGCGATGAGCGCCGCGCACGTCGCGTTCGACCGGACGCTGTCGTCGTCGCTGAAGTCGATCCGCGAAGGCGTGCGGCTCAACGACGGCGAGATCGAGGTCGACCTGCCGTATCTCGCGCTCGAAATGCTCGAATCGAGCGACGGCGGCAAGATCTACTACCTGATCCGCGAGGACAACGGCCACACGATCACCGGCTATCCGGACCTGCCGCTGCCGCAGGGGCGTGACGCGGGCGACGGCGCGCTGTTCGTCACGCGCTACTACGACGTCGTGTATCGCGGCGAACAATTGCGGATGGCCGCGCTGCGTATCCCCGTGCACGACGTGCCGACCGCGCAGTCGCGCATCGTGTGGGTGATGGTCGGCGAGACGATCGAGGCGCGTCAGGCGCTCGCGCGCGAAATCCTGATCGGGTCGCTGCTGCAGGAAGGGCTGCTCGTCGTGCTGGCGCTCGGGATCGTGTGGCTCGGCGTCGGGCGCGGGCTGCGGCCGCTGAACCGGCTGTCGGCCACCGTCGCCGCGCGCAGCGAGGACGACACGACGCCGCTCGACACGGGCGCGATGCCGAGCGAACTCGCGCCGCTCGTCGATTCGATCAACCAGTACATCGGCCGCACGCAGCGGATGCAGGTGGCGCGGCGCCGCTTCTTCGCCGATGCGGCCCATCAGTTGAAGACGCCGCTCGCGGCCGTGCAGGCGGGCGTCGAGCTCGCGTTGCGCCCTGACGAGCAGCCACGCGCGAACGTGCACCTGCGCCGCGCGAACGGCGCGGTGCGGCAGGCCGCGAAAATCGTCCAGCAGTTGCTGTCGCTGTCGCGGCTCGATTCGGACAGCGGTCATGCGGTCGCGCACAAGCCGGTCGCGCTGCACCGGCTCGCACGCAGCGTGACGCTCGACTGGTCGCCCGTCGCACGCGCGCGCGACATCGATCTCGGCTTCGAGCACGAGGCCGATGTCGACGTGCTCGGGCAGTCCGACTTGCTCGGCGAGATGATCGGCAACCTGATCGACAACGCGATCCGTTATGCGGGCGACCATGCGGTGATCACGGTGCGCGTCTCGCGCGACGGCGACGACGCGCGGCTCGATGTGATCGACAGCGGGCCGGGCATTCCGGCCGACGAACGCGACGCGGTGTTCGAGCGCTTCCATCGCGGCAGCAAGACGCAGACGGTCGAAGGCACGGGCCTCGGGCTGTCGATCGTGCGGGAGATCGCGCGCGTGCATCAGGGCAGCGTGACGCTGGCCGATGCGGGCGGCGGCGGGCTGGTCGTGACGGTGTGGCTGCCGGTGGCGATCGATGCAGGACTGCAGATATAAAAACAATTAAATCGACAATTCAGTGATTAATTTAATATCTTCGTAATGCGCTGTTATTTTTGACAGCTACAAAAGCGGAATCTTTATACCTACGATAAATTGGCCGCCTGATGCGCGGCCTTGTCTTGATGATTTAGGGGTGAATCAAAATTTCAGATTATTGAAAAGGAACCACATCATGGCTACAGTACTCGACGAAGATGTTCTGCCGGAAATCGTTGTCGTGAAATTCAAGGTAAGCGGAGGGCAGGTCACGTCCGGGAGCGGAAAGGCACCGCTCATCACCTTCGCCGCTGCTTTCAACACGGAAGGCGTGCAGGCGTCACTGCCGGAGGGTACCGGCTCGGTGCACGGTCCGGGTGCGGTCGTCTGGAGCCAGCGGCCCGCACCGACAAAAATCGCGATTCGAGGGAATTACTGGAATTTTCCGGCAAAGGAAGGCGGGGGGCACAGCAATTTGGTGCGCACCTTCTGGATGCACCTGCACGGTTACATCGGATTGGTTTCCGTCGCCAACTGGCATGGCATTCCGCCGGCGCCATTCCCGTTGCTGGATTTGACCTCGGTTACGCCGCGGAATTCAAAAACCGGAACGGCGAACTATACGATCTATCTCGATCCGAAAATTCCCGATGAAACGATCACGGTAAGCGATGCAGTGCTTACCGAATTGTCGATTCAGAAATAAATGGTCGATATGGTTTATAAATAAAGCGCCAGCGGAATTCAGGGTTAAATCATTTTGTCCCGGTGACGCATCGCGGCAAATTACCACGTGCGTCACATTTCAAAGCAATGGCTGGCCCGGCCATACTGCAATCGGCCCCGGCCAGCCGGGCACCGGAACGTAGCGGCAGAAGATTCCCGACCGGCGCAGCCCGTCGAGCGTTCCCTGAAAGGTCTTCCGACCCGAGCCGTGTCGACGACGTGCCCGCCGTCGCCCTTGGTCAGACACCGTGTCGATGGTGAGCGGCAGGCTCGATCTGCCGGCGCGCGTGCACGCAGGTCCGGCGGTCTGCACGGCAGGTCAATCAGTCGCCGAACCCGATCTCCGCTTCGACCGGCTGCCCGATTTCGAGCCACGCGCCCGCGCCTTCGACGACGATCGCATTGATGCCGAACGTCAGCGCGCCGTCGTAGTTCGGGTTCGCACGATAGGTCTGCATCGTGTCGGTCGGCTCGTGCGGCCAGGCCGGATCGGGCGCGCCGGTGGCCTGGTCGATCGTCGGCATCGGGCAGCGCGTGCACAGCTTCACGAGCCGCAGCCGCACCGGCGTGTCGCCGTCGGTGTCGAGGTGCTCGACGAAATCCTCCTCGTACGCATCGAGATCCGACACGACGATGTTCGGCCGGAAGCGGTTCATCGGAATCGCCGGCGCGCCTTTCGCGGCGAGCCGCGCATTCAGGTCGTCGAGCGACGACTGGCCGATCACCAGCAGCGGATAGGCGTCCGAGAATTGCGTATGCGTATCGATGTCGCCGGTCCATTGGCGGTTGCAGTTGCGTCGCGCGTCGGGGCCGAAGCGCGCGAGCTTCGTCGGCACGCCGAGGAATTCGGTGAGCCACGCGGCCGTGTCGGCGCCCGTGTCGATCGCGTCGACGGTGTCGCGCCACACGGTCGCGGCCATCTTCGGCGTGGCGGGCGTCGCGTCGCCATCGAGCGGCGTGCGAATCTCCGGCATGCCCGGCGCGTTCAGCACGAGCGCATCGCTGTCGAGCGTCGGGCGGATCAGCGCGAGGCGCGGGTGCGTGCGCTGCGTGAGCATCTGCCCGTGCGGATCGGTGATCAGCCAGTGGCGGTCGTACGCGAGGCCCGTTTCGAGCAGTTGCGCGCGCGTCAGCGCGATGCCGGCGCAGGATTTGATCGGGTAGACGAAGAGTTCGGTGATGGCTGGCATGACGCTGGCTACAGGCGGGATGGTCGAATCGCGATTGTGCCAGATCGTGCCGAAGCCGTTTGGGCGGCTGCGCGCCGCCACGCGCCCGTCACGCGAGCGGGAAGCCTGCGTCGAAGGTCGTGCGCACGTCGAGCGGCTGGCGCAGCAGCCCGGCCTTCAGGTAGAAGTCGGCCGTGCGCTGCTGTTCGGCGATCACCGCTGCGTCGATCGGCAGCCAGCGTGTGCCGCGACGCTCGAACTGCAGCTTCGCGGCGGCCGGCGGAATGCCGATGATGCGCGCGAGCGCCGCCGAATACGCGTCGACGTGCCGGTACGACCAGGCCTGCGCGCGCACGACGCGCCGCAGGAAATCGTGCAGCACGTCGCGCTTCGAGGCGATCGCCGCGTCGGTCGCCGCGAGATAGCTGAGGCCCGACCACAGCCCGCGGCCGTTGACCAGCACGCGCGCGCGGCCGCTCGTTTCGGCGAGCGCGGTATAGGGCTCCCAGGTCGCCCACGCATCGATCGAACCGGTGGCGAGCGCAAGCATCGTGTCGGCCGGCGGCAGGAAGCGGAACGACACGGCATCGGGCGGCAGGCCGGCCGCATCGAGCGCCTTCAGCGTGACGAAATGGCCGATCGAGCCGCGCGTGGTGCCGATGCGCTTGCCCTTCAGGTCGGCTGCGCCTTTCAGCGCGGCGCCGGGTTGCACGAGCACGGCCGTGCCGTACGGATCGGAACGGTTCGCGCCGATCACCTTGATGCGGGCGCCCGATGCCAGCGCGAAGATCACCGGCGCGTCGCCGATCGGCCCGCAATCGACGGCGGCCGCGTTCAGTGCTTCGGCGAGCGGCGCGGCCGCCGGGAATTCGGTCCACGCGATGTCGTACGCGAGGCCGTTCAGTTCGCCGGCCGCTTCGAGCAGCGCGCGCAGCCCGCCTTTCTGGTCGCCGGCACGCAGCAGCGGGCGGGCACCCGATTGCGCGCGCACGGCGGCCGGCGCGGCGGCGATCGTGGCAAGGGCGCTCGCCTGGGCGAGGAAGTGGCGTCGGGTCGGATTCATCGTGAAGTTCGGTTGAAGGAAGGGTTCAGGGATTCAATGCGGGAGCCCGGCCTGTACGTCGCGCACGGGTTCCGTGTCGACGCGCAGCAGCAGTGCGGTCAGTGCGTCACTGTTCGTGGCGCGCGCGGCCGGCCGGGCCACCGCATCCGAGCGGCACAGCAGGTCGGCATCCGACCAGCCGGCGCTGCCTGGCAACGCACGCGCCCGTAGCCAGCCGCGTCGATCGGCAAGCAGTTGCGTGCCGCCGAGCGCATCGGGCGCGACGCCGGCAATCGTCGCGAACGCGAGCCACGCATCGGCGGTCGTCGCGACGCAGTTCGCACGCGCGCCGGTTGACGGCGGCACGGGCACGCCGCGTTCGGTGACGAGCAACGTCTGCCAGCGTGCGTCTTCCGGCGGTGGCGTCGCACCGGGCGCGAGCGCGACGACGCGCACGCGCTGGCCTTCGCGCCAGCGCTCGAGCGCCTGAGGCGCGGCGTCGCCGCACCGCACGTCGAGCGCCGGCAGCGGGACGGGCACCGGCCACGCGCCTTCCGCCTGCGCGCCGCTACCGGCGGCCAGCGCTTTCAGGTAGTCGAGCACGGCCCAGGTGTCCTGCGGGCCGAGCGTTGCCGCGAAGCCGGGCATCGTCGACGTACCGTGCTCGTCGTGCGTGCCATGACGCACGCGCCAGAACAGTTCGCCGTCGAGCCGACGCGCGAGCAGTGCGCCGGCGAAGGTCGGCGGCCAGTGCGCGAGCGTGGCCGCGAGCGGCCCTTCGCCGCGTCCGTCCGCGCCGTGGCAGGCCGCGCAATGTTGCGTATACAGATGTGCGCCGCGCATCACGTTCGACACGGAAAACGGCGCGGGATCGCGCTGGAAGCTCGTCGGCACGGCGGGCGCGAGCCACAGCGACGATGGCGGCCACGGCGCGAACCACGCGACGGCCAGCGCGGCGATGGCCGACGCGATACGCCACTTGCGCGAAGCCAGCGCGATGCAGGCGAGCACGACGGCCAGCGCCGTCACGCCGCAGGCGAACGCGAGTTGCCGCGTGAGCCCCGCGTCGATGCGCAGCGTTTCGAGCGCGATGCGCTGTGCCCACGGCCACGCCGCCTGGCCGTCAGCGTCGCCGGTCAGGCCGATCGCATGCAGCACCCGCGCCAACGCGATTTGCGCGCGATACAGCAGTTGCAGGAAGGCGATGGCCCAGTCGGCGAACGGCGGCGCGTTCATCGCGCACGTCTCCGGCGCACCGCAGTCAAACGTCGAACGGCACCCGGCATCTACCAGCTCGCATCGAGCCCAAGATGCCGCAGCGCGTCGTGGCGCAATTCGGCGAGGCGCGGGTCGCCGCGATGGCGCGGGTAGGGCAGGTCGACGTGCAGTTCGGCGACGATCCGTGCGGGGCGCGGCCCGAACACGATCACGCGCTGCGCGAGGAACAGCGCTTCTTCCACGTCGTGCGTGACGAGCAGCGCGGAGAAACCGTCGCGTTGCCACAGCGCGGTCAGCTCGGCCTGCATCGTGAGCCGCGTCAGCGAATCGAGCTTGCCGAGCGGTTCGTCGAGGATCAGCAGGCGCGGATCGTTGACGAGCGCGCGGGCGAGCGCGACGCGCTGCGCCATCCCGCCCGACAACTGATGCGGAAACACGTTCGCGAAGTCCTGCAGCCCGACGCGCGCGAGCGCATCGTCGACGCGATGCTGCGCGGTGCGCGCCACGCCGCGCGCTTCGAGGCCGAGCGCGACGTTTGCGCGCACGCGCCGCCACGGGTACAGCGTCGGGTCCTGGAACACGACGATGCGCGACGGGTCGGGGCGCTCGATCGGCACGCCGTCCTGCGCGATTCCGCCTTGGCCGGCGGCGTCGAGCCCCGCGACGAGGCGCAGCAGCGTCGATTTCCCGCAGCCGCTCGGGCCGAGCAGCGCGACGAATTCGCCGGCCGCGACCGACAGCGAGACGTCGTCGAGCACCGGCAGCGCGCCGCCGGGGCCGTCGAACGCATGGCTCACGCGGCGGATGTCGATGCGTGCGCCGCGCGGCGCGGTGACGGCGGGCGCAGCGGCCGCGGACGATTCGAGTACGGCGGCGCTTACCATTTGACGGTTCCTTTCTGCCAGGCGAGCACACGGTCGCGCACCGCGAACAGCAGCGCGATCAACCCGGAAAACAGCAGCGCCATCACGATCAGCGCTGCATACATGTTCACGTACGATGCCCAGCCCTGCGCCCAGCTCAGATACCAGCCGAGCCCCGACTTGACGCCCATCATCTCGGCGACGACCAGCACCGTGAACGACGCGCTCAGCCCCATGAAAATGCCGACGAACACGTGCGGCAGCGCGGCCGGAATCGCGACGCGCAGCACGAGGAAGCGCGCGTTCGCGCCGAGCGTGCGCGCGACGTCGTAGTACTGCCGGTTGACGCTCGCGACGCCCGACCACGTCAGCACGGCGACCGGGAAGCCGGTCGACAGCGCGATCAGGAACGCGGCGGCCGAATAGCTCGACGGGAAGAAGTAGAACGTGAGCGGCAGCAGCGCGGTGGCCGGCACGGGGCCGAGCACGCGCAGCACCGGATGCACCCAGTAGCCGATCCGGCGCGACCAGCCGATCGACACGCCCACCGCGAAGCCCACCGTGACGCCGTACGCGAACCCGAGCGCGAGCAGCTTCAGCGTGTTGCCGGCGCTGCCGGCGAGGCGCGGCCAGTCGTCGACGTAGACCTCGATCAGCGCCTGCGGCGGCGCGAAGAACGGCGTCGGCAGCCAGCCGGTTTTCGCGGTGACGATTTCCCACGCGGCGAGCACGAGCGGCAGCGCGACGAGCCACGGGCCGGCCGGCCGCACCCGCGCGAGCCGCGTGCGGGTCGCGGCAACGAGATGGCCGAGCGTCGCGGCGGCGAGCAGCAGCGCGGCGATCGTCCACGCGGCCGTGCCGAACGTGTCGGTGTACGCCCAGTCGCTGAAGCCGACGATCCGGTTCGGCCACAGTTGCGTGAGCGCGCCGAGCGCGGCCCACGCGAGCGCGGCGGCGATCCCGGTCGGCCAGGTGCGCTCGCGCCGGGCGTCGGCGGCCAGCGTGGCGTCGCAGGCCGTGCAGGCTGCACGCGCGGAAGCGTTAGCGTTGGCGGCGCCGCCGGCCGGGGCCGATGCGGTGCGTGCGGCGGAAGCGTGTTCGATCGTCGACATCGCGTTACCCCAGTACGTTGGCATAGACCTGCTGCGCGAAGCGCTGCGGGTCCGTGCTCTTCTTCAGCACGCTGATGCGGCGGAAATCGTCCGCATAGAACGCGATTTCCTGCTGCAGGTCGACGTTGGTCGGGTGGTGCGTGTAGGTGAGCGTCGCGTACAGCTTGCGCAGATCATCGGGGCTGATCTTCGGCGAATACTTCGCGAACACCTTCGCGGCTTCGTTCGGGTTGTCGTGCGTGTACTCGGTGGCCTGCACGATCGAGCGCGCGAGCGCGGCGGCCGACGGCCGGTCGTTGCGCACGAGGTCGCCGCGCGCGCCGATCACGCAGCACACCTTGCGCGCGTATTCGCCGGACAGGTTGGTCGCGAGTTCGGTGTAGGCACCGTTGCTGCGCTTTTCGAGCAGGTAGAGATTCGGGTCGCCGTCGGCGATCGCGTGGATCTCGCCCTTGTCGACCGCGACGCCGAGCAGGTCGGCAGGATACTGCCGCCACGTGATGTCGCGCTCGGGATCGATGCCGTTCTTCGCGAGCAGGATCGAGAAGAAGTGCTTGCCGGGCGCGGCCAGATCGCTGACGCCGACCGTCTTGCCCTTCAGCGCCTGCAGCGTCGTGACGCCGGCCGCCTTCGCGCCGAGCAGCCGCACGCAGCCGCCGTGCGAGCTGCCGATGATCTTCACGTCGAAGCCGGCTTCGAGCGGCTTCAGCCAGCGGTGGATCATCCCGACCGCCGCATCGGCCTTGCCGGTCGCGATCGATTCGAGCAGTTGATCGGTCGAGCCGCTGTAGTTGATCAGCTCGACTTTCAGCCCGTTTTTCTCGAAGAAGCCGCGCTCCTGCGCGACGACGATCGGCGTCAGGCAGAACGCGTTCTGGTTCCACGCGAACGTGAGCTTCTTCAGCGGCGGCGCGGACCAGGCCTTGCGGCCGAGCGTGATCGCCGGCACGGCGAGCGCGGCGGCGCCGGCCGCGCGCAGCAGCCGGCGGCGTTGGTCGTCGGGCGCGTCGGCGGGCGTGGGTGCGGTGGTTGGGGTCATGGTCTGGTCTCCGGTGTGGTGGCGCAAGGGCGGCTCAGTCGAGCAGGTCGGGTTCGTCGGCGACGACGCGCGCGAACAGGCTGTCGAACGCATGCAGCGCGCCGTCGGGGCCGCCGATCTGGCCGTGCGTATGGCGCGCGGTCGCGCGATCGATCGGCTGCGGCGTGCCGGCCGCTTCGGCCAGCAACTGCGTGTGTGCGACGTTGTCGAGCGCGATGTACCACCATGCGGCGGCCTCGACCGTCGGGCCGGCAGTCAGGATGCCGTGGTTCTTCAGGATCACGCCCTTGTGCGTGGTGCCGTCCGGCTTCGCGAGCGCATCGGCGATCCGCGCGCCTTCGCTGGTATCGACGACCATCCCCGTGAAGTCGTCGAACAGCGCGTGATCCTCGTAGAACACGCAGGCGTCCTGCGTGAGCGGATCGAGCGGGCGGCCGAGCGTCGACCATGCCTTGCCGTAGGTCGAATGCGTGTGCGCGGCGGCGACGACGTGCGGATGGGCTTCGTGGATCGCCGCATGGATCGCGAACGCGGCCTTGTTCAGCGGCCGCGTGCCGATCGCCGTTTCGCCGCGCGCGTTGACGAGCAGCAGGTCGGACACCTTGATCTGCGAGAAATGCACGCCGAGCGGGTTAACCCAGAAATGATCGGGCAGCTCCGGATCGCGTGCGGTGATGTGGCCGGCGAGGCCCGACGCGAAGCCGAAGCGCGCGAACAGGCGGAACGCGGCCGCGAGCCGCTCCTGCCGGTGGCGGCGCTCGGCGGCGACGTCGATGCGCGGCGCGGGCGGGGCGAACCAGAAGTGCTGGCGCGGGGTGTCGGCGAGCACGAGGCCCGATGCGGTACGGTTGGGTGAAGAAAGGACGGCGGACATGATCGCTCCGTTGGGCTCAGGCGGCGCGCCGCGCCGCGTCGCGTGCGGCGACGGCGCTGCGCACGCGCGGAATCAGTTCGCGGCCGTAGTCGAGCGCGTCTTCCAGCGGGTCGAAACCGCGGATCAGGAACGTCGTCACGCCGAGGTCGTAGTAGTCGAGCAGCGCGTCGGCGACCTGTTCGGGCGTGCCGACGAGCGCCGTCGAATTCGAGCGCGCGCCGGTGAGCTTCGCGATCTCGGTCCACAGCCGCTTGTCGACGCGTGAGCCGCGATCGGCCGCGGCGAGCAGGCGGCGTGCGCCTTCGCTTTGCTGCGGGCCGCCGGCGCCGAGTCCGGCCGCTTCGCGCAGCCGGCGCGTTTCGTCGAGGATGCGGTGCGCACGCGCCCACGCTTCGTCCTCGGTCGCCGCGAGGATCGGGCGGAACGACACGGAGAAGCGCACCTGGCGGCCGTGCTTGGCAGCTTCGGCGCGCACGCGCGTCGTCAGGTCGCGTACCTGGTCGAGCGATTCGCCCCACAGCGCGTAGACGTCCGCGTGCTTGCCGGCCACCGCGAGCGCCGCTTCCGACGCGCCGCCGAAGTAGATCGGCACATGCGGCTGCTGGAACGGCTTCACCTCCGAAAAACCCTGCTTGAAGCGGTAATGCGCGCCGTCGTGATCGAACGGCTGGGTTTCCGTCCAGATCCGCCGCAGGATGCCGAGGTATTCGTCGGTGCGCGCATAGCGCGCGTCGTGATCGAGGAAATCGCCGTCGCGCTGCTGTTCGCTGTCCGAGCCGCCGGAGATGAAGTGCACGGCGAGCCGGCCGCGGCTGAACTGGTCGAGCGTCGCGATCTGCCGTGCGGCGAGCGTCGGCGCGGTGAAGCCCGGGCGATGCGCGAGCATGAAATGGATGCGCTCGGTGGCGGCCGCCGCGAACGCGATCGTCAGCGTCGCCGACGGGCCGGTCGAGTGGTGCGGCACGAGGATCCGGTCGAAGCCGGCCGTTTCGTGGGCGCGGGCAAAGTCGCGCACATAGTCGGGATCGACCACGGGGCCGGACGCCGGGTGGATTTCCGACTGCTTCTGGCTCTGGATCATGCCGATGAATTCGACGCTCATCTGGGTCTCCGGTGCAGGGATGTCCCGGCGCACGGCCGGGCAGGAATGGAGCGCAGGTTAACGCCGCGATCATGCGGAATGTAAATAATCAATCCCGATTTGAATATCAGATTTGCATGGTTTGGGGCCGCATGCGTTGCGCATACGCTGTGGGCTCGTGAATGATCGGGCGCGCGTCGGCGCCGTGTTTGCCGCCGTGTCTGAACTACCCAGGGAATCCGTTTCGATGTCCGCCAGCCTTGCCGCTTCCTCGCCGTCACAGCAGCCTGCGCTGCGCCTCCTGCCTGCCGGCGTCGCTGAATCCGCCAACGAGACGAACGACGCACGCCTCGCCGCGCTGCTCGAGCGCCTCGCCCCCGAACTCGCCGCCGATGCGGCCCGCAACGACGTCGACGGCCGCTTTCCGCACGAGAACTTCGCACGGCTGCATCGTGCCGGGCTGATCGCGCAGGTCGTGCCGCGCGAGCATGGCGGCGCCGGCGCGACGCTTGCGCAGGCGAGCCGGATCGTCGCCGCCGTCGCGCGGGCCGATCCGGCGACCGCGCTGGTGCTGACGATGACGTATCTGCAGCATCGTGCGCTCGGCCGCGCCGACAACCGCTGGCCGGCCCAGGTGCGGCGGGCGGTGTTCGACAGCGCGGTCGCGCACGGCGCGCTGATCAATGCGCTGCGCGTCGAGCCCGCGCTCGGTTCGCCGTCGCGCGGCGGGCTGCCGGCGACCATCGCGCGCCGCGATGGCGACGGCTGGCGGCTGTCGGGCCACAAGCTCTACAGCACCGGGATTCCGGCGCTGCGCTGGCTGGCCGTGTGGGCGCGTACCGACGAGCCGGCGCCGCGGGTCGGCGTGTTTCTCGTGCCGCGCGACCGCGATACCGACGGCGATCGCATCCGCGTGATCGAAAGCTGGAATCACCTCGGCCTGCGCGCGTCCGGAAGCCATGAAGTCGTGTTCGACAACGTGCCGCTGCCAGCCGATCACGCGGTCGACGTGCGCGCGCCGGACGCATGGGCCGTGTCGGCTGCCACGCACGCGGATGCCGACGCGCAGGCCGATCAGCAGGCGTGGATGGTCGCGCTGCTCGGCAGCCTGTACGACGCGGTGGCGCGCGCGTCGCGCGACTGGCTGGTCGAATTCGCGACGACGCGAGCCCCGAGCGGGCTCGGCGCGCCGCTCGCGACGTTGCCGCGCGTGCAGGAGGCGGTCGGCGATATCGAAGGCTGGCTGCACACGAATCGCGTGCTGCTCGACGATCTCATCGCGCGCACCGATGCGGGCAATGCGCCGTCGCTGACGACCAGCGGCCTCGTCAAGCGCACCGTGACCGAGCAGGCAATCCGGACGGTCGAGCAGGCGCTGAAGCTGTCGGGCAATCACGGGCTGAGCCGCGGCAATCCGCTCGAACGCCACTATCGCGACGTGCTGTGCAGCCGCGTGCATACGCCGCAGGACGACGCGATCGCGGTGGCGGCGGGGCGGGCGGTGCTCGATGCGGCGACGCGCGGGGAGACGAACGCGGAGGCGGACGGAACGTCACGCAACGGGGGCGAACGCGGTCGACATGATGCGTAAGCCGGGCCGGGTTGCCGCGCACGGCAACGGCGCGGCGCGACGCAGGCGCTGCGCGGCCACCGCGGCCACTGCGGCCACGTTATGCGGCCTTGTCGTGCGATTGCTCGGGCAGGGCGAACGCCGTACGCGCATGCGCGGCGACGGCCGCGAGCGGCGCGTCGAAGCGGGCCGCATCGTGCCGGCGCAGCAGCCACAGGTCGATCTGCGGCTTGAAATCGGCGAGCGGCACGATGTCGAGCGCATCGCGCAGCGGGCTGCCTTCGACGAGCGGCAGTGGCATCAATCCGAGGCCGAAGCCGTTTGCCACGCTCTGCAGTTGCAGGTCGCGGCCATACGCATCGAGCGTGACCGGCATCGGCAGGCCCTGCGCATCGAGCGCACGCCGCAGGCCCGCACGAAAGCCGCAACCGTCCGGATTGAGCACCCAGCCGCGCGCGTGGCAATCGGCGAGCCGGTAGCTGCGGCGCGGCCAGTCGCCCTTGCGGCCGACCGCGACGAGCCGCGTGGCCAGCAACCGTTCGCCCTCCACCTGCGCCGGCAGCACCATTTCGCGGGCGAGGAAGACCAGCGCCGCATCGAGTTCGCGGCGGGCGATGCGTTCGACGAGCAGGCCGCCCCAGGCGGTCGTGACGTGCGTCGCGAGCGCGGGCCACTGCGCGGCGAGGTCCGCGATGAGCGCCGGCAGCATCAGCTCGCCGAGCCCTTGCGTGAGCCCGATCCGGAATTCGCCGGCGGGCGGCTGCTGGCCGGCCGTCAGTTCGCGCAGCGCGTCGACCTCGCGCAGGATCGCGCGACATTGCTCGAACACCTGCCGGCCGATGTCGGTCGGGCGCGGCGGCTTCGTGTTGCGGTCGAGCAGCGTCACGCCGAGCGCTTCCTCGAGATTCTGGACGCGCCGCGTGATTGCGGGCTGCGTCATCCCGAGCTCGGCCGCGGCCTGGCTCAGGGTCTGGCAGCGGACGACCGCTGCAAAAGCGTCGATATCGCTAATTTTCATGTTTGTTCTGCATGGTCTTTCGGGTGCATCATGACGATCCATCATATTCGAGGAGACGGCCGATGAGTACGCTTTCGTTGCAACAGACGCCGCTGCGTCCGTTCGTCGAGGGGCTGGATGCGCTGCTCGCGTCCGGCGCGAACGAGGCGCGCATTCTCGACGAGGGCGGCGCGCTGCTCGCCGCGCTCGTCGAACACGACGACTGGTTGCCCGACGCATTCGCGCAGCCCGATCCCGAGCGCTACCGGCAGTACCTGCTGCATCTCGATCCGGACGAGCGCTTCTCGATCGTCAGCTTCGTGTGGGGGCCCGGCCAGACGACGCCGATCCACGATCACACGGTGTGGGGGCTGATCGGGATGCTGCGCGGCGGCGAATTCTCGCAGCCGTACCGGTTCGACGCGGCCGGCAAGCCGGTGCCCGCGGGCGACGCCGTGCGGCTGCAGCCGGGCGAGGTCGAGGCCGTGTCGCCGCGCATCGGCGACGTGCATCGCGTGACCAACGCGTTCGCCGATCAGGTATCGATCAGCATCCACGTGTATGGCGCGAACATCGGCAAGGTCGAGCGCGCGGTGTACCTGGACGACGGTACCGTGAAACCGTTCGTGTCAGGCTATTCGAATGCCTGACGCACAGCCCGCTCGCGCGGCCCGTTGCGGGTGCGGGCTGGCAGGGGCCACGCTTGATCCGTTCCGCTTTCTTCACCGACTTCAACGTATTCAACATCGAGACATCGTGACGCAATCCGCCGATTCCACTTCCCGCTTTCCCGTCGCGTCGTACCAGGACGTACGCGCGCGCCTGCTGGCCCGCGACGAGATCGCGCTGATCGACGTACGCGAGGAAGATCCGTACGCACAGGGCCATCCGCTGTGGGCCGCCAACTTTCCGTTGTCGAAGCTCGAACTCGACGCATGGACGCGGATTCCGCGCCGCGACACGCCGATCGTCGTGTTCGGCGAAGCGGGCGGCGAGGATCTCGCGCCGCGCGCGGCCGCGACGCTCGCGCGGCTCGGCTACACCGACGTGCGGCTGCTCGACGGCGGCCTCGCGGGCTGGGTCGCGGCGGGCGGCGAACTGTTCATCGACGTGAACGTGCCGAGCAAGTCGTTCGGCGAATGGGTCGAGGCCGCGCGCCATACGCCGTCGCTGTCCGCGCAGGAGGTGCAGGCGCTGATCGATGCGAAAGCCGATGTCGTGATCGTCGACGCGCGCCGCTTCGACGAGTACCAGACGATGAACATCCCGACGTCGACCAGCGTGCCGGGCGCGGAACTCGTGCTGCGCGTGCGCGCGCTCGCGCCGGATCCGCGGACGCAGGTGATCGTCAACTGCGCGGGCCGCACGCGCAGCATCATCGGCACGCAGTCGCTCGTCAACGCGGGGCTGCCGAATCCGGTCGCCGCGCTGCGCAACGGCACGATCGGCTGGACGCTGGCCGGCCAGACGCTCGAGCGCGGCGCCGCGCGCCGTTTTCCGGACGAGATCGACGCGACGCAGCGCGCCGAAGCGCGTCGGGCCGCCCGCGCGGTGGCCGAGCGCGCCGGCGTGCCGCGCATCGCACTGGCCGATGTCGCGGCGCTCGACGAACCGGGCCGCACGCTGTACCGCTTCGACGTGCGTACGCCGGAGGAATACGAAGCCGGCCACCTGCCGGGCTTCCTGAGTACGCCGGGCGGCCAGCTCGTGCAGGAGACCGATCATCACGCGGCCGTGCGCGGCGCGCGGATCGTGCTGGCCGACGACGACGGCGTGCGCGCGGACATGACTGCTTCCTGGCTCGCGCAGATGGGCTGGGACGTGCGCGTGGTCGAGCCGGCCGGCACGGCGGCGTTCACCGAGCGCGGCCAGCCGCCGCGCGACGTGCCGGCGACGCCACCCGCGACCGACGTGTCGCCCGCGACGCTCGCCGGCTGGCTGAAGGAGGCCGTGCCCGGCGAGCTCGCGATCGTCGACGTGACGGCCAGCGCGAACTACGTGAAGCGTCATATCCCGGGCGCGTGGTTTGCCGTGCGCGCGCAGTTGCGCGACGCGCTGGCGGCGATTCCGCCCGCGAAGCGCTACGTGTTCACGTGCGGATCGAGCCTGCTGGCGCGGTTCGCGGCGGACGACGCCCGCGCGCTGCTGCCGGCGTCGGCCGACATCCGGGTGCTGACCGGCGGCACGGCCGCGTGGATCGACGCCGGGCTGCCGCTCGAAAGCGGCGAGACGCACCTGGCGTCGCCGCGCGTCGACCGCTACCGGCGCCCGTACGAAGGCACCGACAACGCGGCGGCGGCGATGCAGGCGTATCTCGACTGGGAATACGGGCTGGTCGACCAGTTGAAGCGGGACGGCACGCACCACTTCAACGTGATCTGAGCGACGCGGAGCAACCGGGCGCGGCGCCCGGTCGCGATGCGGGTCGGCACTTCGTATCAGCGCTTGAACGTATCGACGGCCGTGCGGCCGACGGCCGGATCGTCGGTGAAGAAGCCGTCGATGCCCGCGCGCAGGTATGCCTGGATCTCGCGCACCGAGCCGGCCGTATTGCGCGTGGCCGGCGTGCCGCCGTCCTTCAGCGACGCGGGCAGGAAGTTGTTCTCCGGGCGGAACGTGTACGGATGCACGACGAGGCCGGCCTCGTGCGCATAGCGCACGTACGGCGTCGGCTGCTGCAGCGTGCCGTCCGCGGCGACCGCGATGATCGACGTCTTGTACGGCCCGACGCCGTTCGCATAGGTCGCGATCTCGCGCATGCCGTCGCGCGTCGACAGGTCGCCGTAGGTGCGCGTGTCGTTCGCCTTCACGAAGTCGTACGGGCGCTGACCGGCTTCGTCCATCAACTGCACGAGCTTCCAGTTCGGCTGGCTCGACTTGATCCGGTTGCGGATCGTCTTCAGGTTCGCGACTTCGAACGACTGGATGTAGACGGTCGCCGTGCGCGACGTGTACGAATCCTTCAGCAGCGCGTCGACGAGACGGTCCTCGAGCGGCAGGTTGATCGACTGGAAGTAGGTCGGATGCTTGGTTTCCGGATACAGGTGGATCGTGCGGCCGGTTTGCGCGGACATCTGCTTCGCGAGCGCGACGATCTCGTCGAACGTCGGAATCTCGAACTGGTCGTTGTACGCGGTGTTGGCCGGGCGCACCTGCGGAATGCGCTCGCGCGCCCGCAGCGTCTTCAGCTCGGCGAGCGTGAAATCCTCGGTGAACCAGCCGGTCAACTGCGCGCCGTCGATCGTCTTGGTCGCCTTGCGGCTCGCGAACTGCGGCAGCGCCGACACGTTCGTCGTGCCCGAGATCTCGTTCTCGTGGCGGGCGACGAGCACGCCGTCGCGGGTCGACACGAGGTCGGGCTCGATCACGTCCGCGCCGTCCTCGATCGCCTTGCGGTACGACGCGAGCGTGTGTTCGGGGCGCAGCGCGCTCGCGCCGCGATGGCCGACCACCTGGACCTTCGCGGAAATCGGCTGGGTGGGATCGCGTGTCAGATCGTCGTCGCCGCCGCACGCGGCGAGCAGGAACGCGGCGGCGCAGGCGAACGGGACGTAGCGCAGGGAGGTCGGGCGCTTGAGGAGCATGTCGATGAACCTTCGAAACGGAGTCGGAAAAGGGCGCTCGCGCCGGTGGCCCGGCAGGGCGCCGGGTTACGCGGAATCGAACGGTGCGCGATCGTCGCATCGAATAATTACATATGTATTACTTCGACCTTTCTGTTGGTTTTTTGGGGGGCGAGGCATGCGCCAGGGCAGTTGATGACAGGCTTGTTCGCGCAAGCATTCCGGCCGTCGCAGCGAACCCGCGCGCCGGATGCACTAAACTTGCGGGAATTTTGCATCGCCGCACCGGGGCCGACACCCACCCGGCGCGACGATGCGGCGACTCGCGGGCCGGCGCGGGCGTCCGGCGCCCGTGTGCGTCCGGGGCCCGCGCCGGCCGATTTTTCCCGACCCATGACGACTCATACCGATCCCGCCTATCTGCTCGGCGAGCTGCTGAAGAACGTTTCCCGCTCCTTCTACCTGACGCTGCGCGTGCTGCCCGACGGCATGCGCGACCCGGTCGGCCTCGCGTACTTGCTTGCACGCGCGGCCGACACGATCGCCGACACGGCGCTCGTCGCGCCCGACCGGCGGGCGGCGCTGCTGACCGCCCTGCGCGACGACATCGAGCGGCTCGGCGACGGCGCGGCGCTGTCGCGTTCGCTCGAGGACGTGACGCGGATGCAGACCGATTCGCACGAACACCTGCTGCTCGGCTCGATGGAGCCGATGCTCGCGCTGCTGCGCGCGCAGCCGGAGGCCGATCGCGCGTCGATCCGCAAGGTCGTCGCGACGCTCACCGCGGGGATGGAATTCGACCTGCGCACGTTTCCGGACGAGCAGTCGGGGCAAGTCGCATCGCTGCCGACCCGCGACGTGCTCGACCGCTACACGTACCTCGTCGCGGGCTGCGTCGGCGAGTTCTGGACCGACATGACGGGGGCGCACACGCGCGCCGCGCGCGGCTGGGATCTGCCGGACATGCGGGAGAAGGGCATCCGTTTCGGCAAGGCGCTGCAGATGACCAACATCCTGCGCGACTGCGCGAAGGACCTGCGCATCGGCCGCTGCTACCTGCCCGACGACGTGCTGGGCGCGCACGGGCTCGTCGTGGCCGACCTGATGCTGCCCGAGGCGTCGGCGCGCGCGCGCGGCGTGCTGGTCGACCTGCTGCGCGTCGCGCTCGACCAGTATCGCGACGCCTGCCTGTATACGCTCGCGATCCCGCGCCGTTTCGTGCGGCTGCGGCTCGCCTGCCTGTGGCCGATCATGATCGGCCTCGAAACGCTCGAGCTGCTGGCCGGCCACGCTGCGTGGCTCGACCCGGCGAAGCCGGCCAAGGTGCCGAGAAAGCGCATCTACCGGATCATGGCGGCGTCGCTTGTACTGGTCGGTTCGAACACGGCGATCCGCGCGCGCCTGACCGCGCTCGCCGATGCCGTGAGCGCGCGGCTCGCGCGCCCCGCAACGCAGCACTGAAGATCGCCGGCGCGACAGGCGCCGGTATCGCCTCCCGGCCCGCGTTCGTCGGGCCGTACCCGTCCGGTCTCCGGCACGCCGACTAAAACGTTTTCATGATTTCGTGTCTCGAAATGTGGGTGTCACGAACGTCGGCGATCCTGCGCGGCGGCGTGAATCGCGGCGTCAGCTTCGATCGCGCATTTGTAAGATGTTTTGTCGCCGAAGGCGTCTGACGACATCGGTCGGTCGCGTTGCACCCGTAAAAATGTAAAGCTAGGGTTTTCACCGGCAAATGCCGGAAACGCCCGCCGCACAAGCGTTTCGGGCTGTCATGTAACCGTTTGGTGAACCGCCGCGTTGCGTCGATCATACGATGACCGACTGCACATGTTGGGAAACAATGGGTAATCCGTCAGAATCGCGTCGGCATGTACTCGCACATGTGTCGGTCATAAAACCACACCAGAAAAGAAACATTCTTTGAGGACGGAGAATCAATGAAAAAGCGCGTCGCTTTCGCCATGACGGCAGTGGGTCTCGCAGCCGCTACCGCCGCCCACGCCCAGAGCAGCGTGACCCTGTACGGTATCGTCGACAACGGTATCGCTTGGCAGAACAACTCGTCGGGCACCAGCGCGATCTCGGGTGGTCACTCGAAGGTGCAGATGTCCACCGGCGTGTGGGCAGGCAGCCGCTTCGGCCTGAAGGGCAGCGAAGATCTCGGCGGCGGCACGAAGGCGATTTTCCAGTTGGAAGCCGGCGTCAACACGGCTAACGGCTCGTCGCAGTGGACCAACGGCATCTTCACGCGTCAGGCATGGGTTGGCCTGACCAACACCGCGTACGGTACGCTGACGGCCGGCCGCCAGTACACCGCGTACTACACGCTGCTGTCGCCGTACAGCCCGACGACCTGGCTGACCGGTTACTACGGCGCGCACCCGGGCGATATCGATTCGCTGGATACCAGCTACCGCGCGAACAACTCGCTCGTCTACATGTCGCCGAAGTTCTACGGCTTCACGGTCGGCGGTTCGTACTCGTTCGGCGGCGTCGCAGGCGCGACGAACCGCGGCTCGACGTGGAGCGCGGCGATCCAGTACCTGAACGGCCCGGCAGGCATCGCGGTCGGCTACCAGAAGGTCAACAATGCGACGCTCGGCGGCGGCGTGTGGGGCGCGAACTCGACGGTCGAAAATGGCCTGACGGCAACGGGCGACGGCAACCAGCCGGCAGTCTCGTCGATCAACGGCGGTTACAAGACGGCACAGTCGCAACAGCGTCTCGCCGTGACGGCCGGTTACCAGTTCACGCCGGCGTGGGACATCTCGGTGTCGTACTCGAACGTCCAGTACATCCCGGGCGTGGGCTCGGCATTCCGCAACACGGCGATCTTCAACACGGCAGGCGCCGTGCTGCACTGGAAGGCATCGCCGCAGTGGGACTTCGCGGCAGGCTACTCGTACACGGCGGCAACGCAGTCGAACGGTGTTTCGAGCTCGGCCAAGTACCACCAGGTCACGCTGTCGCAGTACTACAGCCTGTCGAAGCGCACGGGTCTGTACGCGGTTGAAGCGTACCAGCACGCTAGCGGCAACACGATCAGCGGCCTTACCGGCGGCATCGTTAATGCGACGACGTCGATCGGCGACGGCGTGGGCGCAGGTTCGAAGCAGAACCAGATCGGCGCCGGCGTCGGCATGATCCACCGCTTCTGATGTCGCGCGGCGCGCGAGCGCCGCTCACGGCATGCGGTATGAAAAACCGGCCTTCGGGCCGGTTTTTTTATGCGCCGCGCATGGGCGCACTCCCGCACGCATCTTGCGATTCGGGTTGCGCCCGTGACGTTTGAATCAGGCATCGTTATCGCCGGGTTGCGGGCGTAGCGCGGCCCATTTCAGCAGCGCATCGAGCGCCGGGCAGAGCGCCTGCCCCCAATCGGTCAGGCCGTATTCGACCTTCGGCGGTACCTGAGGGTGAACGATCCGGCGAACCACCCCGTCTGCTTCCATCTGGCGAAGCTGCTGAGCCAGCATCTTCTGCGTGATGGCGGGGATCGCTCGTTCGAGTTCGGAGAATCGCAGCAGGTTGCCGCCGAACAGATGGAACAGGATCACCAGCTTCCATTTTCCATCGAGCATCTTGAGCGCCTGGTCGACACCCTCGGCCGCCGAGGTCGGGGTCCATTTCTTTTCCAATTTTCATCCTTACCGTTAAGTACGTACCTTACTTTTTCGTGCGTTCTTCCTGTTTCGGGCGCTTGGCTTCATCATTCTGGCTTATCGAGTCCGATTGCACCGGGCGATCCGGTGCCTCGTCAAGCACCGTCAAGTCGGGTGCATCAAGTTCCTCTCTCCGGAAATCACGCCATGACCTTCAATCTTGAACTTGCCGGGCGCAGAGCCCTTGTCACCGGCGGCACCAAAGGGGTTGGCGCGGCTGTCGTCGAATCCTTGCGAAATGCCGGCGTAACGGTCGTCGCCGCGGCGCGTTCGGTTCCCGACACGGCCGCTGAAGGCGTCACCTGGATCGCCGCCGATCTGACGACGGCGGCCGGATGCCAGGTTCTGTCGAAGGCAGTGCTCGATCGCCTCGGCGGCGTCGACGTGATCGTCAATGTTCTGGGGGGATCAAGCGCGCCGGGCGGCGGATTCGCAGTCCTGAGCGATGAGGAATGGGACGCCGCGCTCAATCTGAACCTGATGGCGGCCGTGCGCATCGACCGGGCGTTGCTCCCGTCGATGATCGCACAGGGGGCCGGCGTCATCATCCACGTCACGTCGATACAGGACGAACTGCCGCTGCCCGAGGCAACCACCGCCTACGCGGCGGCGAAGGCGGCGCTGTCGACTTACAGCAAGAGCCTGTCGAAGGAGGTCACGCCGAAAGGCGTCCGCGTCGTGCGCGTTTCGCCGGGCTGGGTCGAGACCGAGGCAGCCGTTCGGCTAGCCGAGCGGCTGGCGGATCAAGCGGGGACCGATTACGAGGGCGGCAAGAAAATCATCATGGATGCGCTTGGCGGGATTCCGCTCGGTCGCCCGGCCAAGCCTCAGGAAGTGGCCGACCTGATCACCTTTCTCGTATCGCCGCGCGCAGCATCGATCAGCGGCACCGAATATGTGATCGATGGCGGGACCGTTCCGACGGTCTAGCATCGACAGGTGCATGACCCGCATCAGTTGAAGGTGCGCCGAAGCAAAAAGGATTCAAGTTTGTCGGGCCGACCCTCGTCCCTGCGTGGATGCAGGCAGCCGGCATCGTCCACGACCACCCGGCATGCTGCTTCCGACGGCAGCAGGTGACGCACGCCGGTCGATACGGGAACGCGTCGAGGGGTGCGTCAATGGAACGGCCGTCGCAGAGGAGTGTCGCGTCGCACTCGTCGTGCAGCGGCGGCGACGCGCTCGAGCAGGTCATTGCGCCGCATCGGCCGTCCAGTTCCCCGCCAGCGCCTGAAACAGCGCCGCCGTGTCGGCAAGCCGGTCGGCCTGCGCGCGCGTCCGGTCGAGCGCCGTCTGCAGCGCCTGCCGCTGCGCGTCGAGCAGGTCGAACGTGCTGATCCCGCCTGCCGCGTAACGGTCGCCGGCAATCGCGTTGCTGGCCGCCGCTTCCCGCGCGGCGGTGTCTCGCGCCTGCAATTCGGCCGCGTCGTGTTCGACCGCGCGCATCGCGTCGGCCACTTGCTGAAGCGCCTGCAGCACGGTTTCCCGATAGCTCGCGAAGGCGGCATCGTACGCCGCTTCGGCCGCCCGTTTCTTCGCACGAAGCTCGCCGCCGTGAAAGAGCGGCTGCGTGAGGCCAAGGCCGACATTCCATATATTGAGCCCGCTGACGATATCCGCGATGCGCGTGCGCTCCGAGCCGATTCCCGCCGAAATCGAAAAGCGCGGATACAGGTTCGCGGTGGCCACGCCGACGTTCGCGCTCGCCTGGTGCAACACCGCTTCCGCCGCGCGGATGTCGGGCCGCTCGCGTGCCAGCGTCGACGGCAGCGCGACCGGCAGGGTGCGCGGCAACGCGAGCGCATCGAGCGTGAGGTCGGGCAGCACGGCGTCGGACGGCGGCGCGCCGAGCAGGATCGCGAGCCGGTGGCCGGCCTGCGCGAGGCGGGCCGCGAGCGGCGGCAGCGATGCCTGCGTCTGCGCGAGCAGCGCGCGTTGCGCGTGCACGTCGGCCTGCGACACGCCGCCCGCCGCCAGGCGTGCTTCGACGATGCGCAACTGCCGCGTCTGTGCGTCGACGAGTAGTCGCGTGAGGGCGACCTGCTGCGCGAGCGACGCGCGCAGGATCGCGGTGGCGACGACGTTGCCCGCCAGCGTCAGCCGCGCGGCGTCGAGCGTGTATGCCTGGAAGTCGACCTGCGCGCGCAGTGCTTCGAGCGCGCGCCGGTTGCCGCCGAACACGTCGAGCACGTACGACACGCTCACCGACGCGTCATACAGCGTGAACGGCCCCGGATTCGGCACGTTGGCCGGTAGCCCGAATGCGGCGACATCGACCTTCTCGCGCGTGGCGGACAGGTTCGCGTCGACACGCGGTAGCAGCGTCGCGCCGGCTTCGGCCGCATGGTTCTGCCGCGCTTCGTCGAGCCGCGCGCGGGCTTCGGCGAGCGTCGGGCTGTTTTGCCATGCGGTGTCGACGAGCCGGTTCAGCGGTTCGGAATCGAACTGCGTCCACCAGTGTGGCAGCGTGTGCGCGGCGCTTGCGAAGGTTTGTGCGTCGCCGGTCGGGCCGTTGGCGGCGGCGGTCGTCGCGGGCGGCTCGTCGCGCGTGTAGCGTGGCGTGGCCGGCGGGTCCGGCGCGCGGAAATCCGGCCCGACCGCGCATCCGGCGACGAGCAGCGCAGCGGCGGCCAATGCGCCACCGTGCTGGGCGAGGGGCGCGCGACGCGAAACCGGCTTCATCGTGAGGTTCCCTAATCGAGCGTGCGCCGGTAGAAGCGCAGCGCGATGCCCATCACGACGACGGTGAACAGCGCGACCGGCCACACGGACGGCCACAGGTCGGCCCAGCCGTTGCCTTTCAGCAGAATGCCGCGCACGAGGCGGTTGAAGTAGGTGAGCGGCAGCAGGTTGCCGACGAACTGCGCCCACTTCGGCATCCCGGCGAACGGGAACATGAAGCCCGACAGCAGGATGTTCGGCAGGAAGTAGAACACCGCGAGCTGCATCGCCTGCAGCTGGTTCTGCGCGAGCGACGACAGCGTGATGCCGACCGTCAGGTTCGCGGCGATGAACAGCAGCGCGGACAGATAGATCGCGAACACGCCGCCGACGAACGGCACGTCGAACACGAATCGCGCCGCGGCGACGATGATCGACACCTGGATCAGCCCGATCAGCACGTACGGGACGATCTTGCCCGTCATCACCTCGAGCGGCCGCACGGGCGTCGCGAGCAGGTTCTCCATCGTGCCGCGCTCGCGTTCGCGCGTGATCGCGAGGCCCGTCATCATCACCATCGTCATCGTCAGGATCACGCCCATCAGGCCCGGCACGACGTTGTACTGCGTGATCCCTTCCGGGTTGTACAGCCGGTGCAGCACGACGTCGAACGCGGCCGGGCGGCCGTTCAGGTGCGCGAGCGGGCCGGTCAGGTCCTTGTTCGCGACGGGCTGCACGAGGCCCGGCAGCGCGCCGATCGCCGAGGCGGTCGCGACGGGATCGGTCGCATCGGCCTCGACGAGCAGCGACGGCCGCTCGCCGCGCAGCAGCCGCCGCGAGAAATCGGCCGGCACGCTCAGCACGAACTGCACGTCGCCGCGGGCGAGCGCATGACGGCCGGCCGCTTCGTCGGGCAGCGCCGCGACGATGTCGAAGTACGCGGAATTGCGCATCGCGGCGATGAAGCTGCGCGCGAACGGACTCGTATCGGCAACGATCACCGCGGTCGGCAGGTGTTTCGGATCAGTGTTGATCGCGAAGCCGAACAGCGCGAGCTGGATGATCGGCACGCCGACGATCATCGCGAACGTCACGCGGTCGCGGCGCAATTGCAGGAATTCCTTCAGTACGATGCTCCACCAGCGCGCGACCGAGAACGCATCGCGCAGGCCCGCTCGCGCGTTCATGACGACGCTCCGCCGGGCGGCCTGGACGCGCGGCCCATCATGTAGATGAAGACATCCTCGAGCCCGGTGTCGATCGGTGCGACCCGCAGCGACGTGTCGCGGGCAACCTGTTCAAGTGTCGCGTCGAGCAGCGCGCGGTCGCGGCCGCTCACGTGCAGCGCCGAGCCGAACACGACCGTCTGGTCGACGCCCGGCATCGTGCGCAACCGTTCGGACAGTTCGGTCAGGCGCTCGCCGGTGATCGTACGCGTCGACAGGTGCTGCGACGCGACGATCTCCGCCGACGTGCCCTGCGCAAGCAGTTCGCCGTACGCGATGTAAGCGAGCTTGTGGCAGCGCTCGGCTTCGTCCATATAGTGCGTGCTGACGAGCACCGAGATCCCTTGCGCGGCCAGCCTGTGCAACTCTTCCCAGAAATCGCGGCGCGCGGCCGGATCGACGCCGGCGGTCGGCTCGTCGAGCAGCAGCAGCTCGGGCTCGTGCAGCATGCACGCGGCCAGCGCGAGGCGCTGCTTCCAGCCGCCCGACAGCGCGCCCGTGAGCTGGTCCGCGCGGCTCGCGAGGCCGAGCCCGTCGAGCGCCCGCGCGACGGCCGCCTGGCGGTCGCGCATCCCGTACACGCGGGCGACGAAATCGAGGTTCTCGCGGATCGACAGGTCTTCCCAGTACGAGAAGCGCTGCGTCATGTAGCCGACGCGCCGCTTGATCTGCGCGCTGTCGCGCACGATGTCGTAGCCGAGACAGGTGCCGCTGCCCGAGTCGGGCGTGAGCAGCCCGCACATCATCCGGATCGACGTCGTCTTGCCGCTGCCGTTCGGGCCGAGAAAGCCGAAGATCTCGCCGCGCGCGACGCGCAGCGACACGTCCTTCACGACGTGCTTGTCGCCGAACCGCTTGTTCAGGCGATCGACGTCGATCGCGTAAGGCGCGGCCGGCGTGTTCATGGCGCCCTCACGGCGACGGGCTGGCCCGGATGCAGCTTCGGCGCGTCGGCGGCAGCGGGGCGCGCCTCGATCATGAACACGAGCTTGGCCCGGCTCTCGTTGCTGTAGATCACGGGCGGCGTGTATTCGGCTTCGCTCGAGACATAGGTGATGTGCGCGGGCACGTCGGCCGCGCAGCCGTCGCAATGGATCGCGACCGCGCGGCCCGGCGCGAGCGATGCGATGGCGGCTTCCGGCACGAAGAAGCGGACCTTCAGGTTTTGCGGCGGCAGCATCTGCACGACCGGGTTGCCGGCCTGCACCCATTCGCCGACGCGGTACAGCGTGTCGTACACGCGTCCGGCGGCCGGCGCGGCGATGCGTTTCTGGTCGAGTTTCCATTGCGCTTCGGCCACGGCCGCCTGCGCGGCGTCGACCTGTGCGGCCTGCGCGGCGACCTGTTGGGCGCGGCCCGGCAGCCGGGCGACGTCGACCTGATGGTGCAGTTCGCGCATCTGCGCGGCGGTGGTCCGAGCCGACGTGCGCGCATCGTCGAGCTGCTGCTGCGACAGGCCGCCGGCCGCGTACTGGCGCTCGTCGCGCGCGAGTTGCGCGGCGGCCCGCGCGGCCTGCGCGGTGGCCTGGACGAGCTGCGCCTGCGTGACGGCGACTTCCGGCGGGCGCTTGCCGGTCTGCAGGTCGGCAAGCTGCGCACGCGCCGCGGCGAGTTGATGTTGCGCCTGCGACAGCGCGGCCGTTTCGTTCGCGGCTTCGAGCGAGAACGCCGGCGCGCCGGCCGCGACGGCCTGGCCGCGTGCGACCGACAACTGCGTCAGCGTGCCCGATTGCGATGACGACAGGTACACGAATTCGCCCTCGACATAGCCCTGGTAGGTCGGGCCGTTGTCCGTCGACCGTCCGCAACCGGCGAGCAGCGCGAGCGCGGCCAGCGCGAGCGGCAGCGCGCGGGCCGCGTTCACGACGGCCTCCGCGGCGAACACGTCCGCGCACGCGGCGCGGCGGCCGGCGGCTGCATGCCGGAACCGAGCAGCGCACGGACGTGCCGGTGCAGCACGTCGCGATCGATCGGCGGCAGGCCGCGCGCGCTTTGCCACAGTTTCGCGGTCGCGAGCGGCAGCATCACGAGCGCGATGATCGAATGAAACAGGAACGCGGGTTCGAGCGCGGGGTTCAGCGTGCCGGCCTGCTGCGCGCCGCGGATGCGTTCGGCGAAACGCCCGATAGGCTCGAGCGGAATGCGGCGGAGCATCCGCTCGCGCAGCAGCCCGCCTTCGTGGATGATCTCGCGCAGCCAGATCGACGGCAGCCACGGCATGCGGTGCGTGACGTCGAAGAAGCGGTCGACGAGTTCGGCGACGAGCGCGAACGGATCGTTTTCGATCTGCGGCTCGCTCGGACGCCACACGAACGCGATGACCTGCGCGAGCCGTTCCTCGACGATCGCGTCGAGCAGTTGCTCGCGGTTCGTGAAGTAGTAGTGGACCATCGCGGACGTGACGCCGGCGGCGGTGGCGATCTGCGCGACCGTTGTCGCGGCGATGCCGCGCTCGGCGAACAACTGCATCGCGACGTCGAGCATGTGGTCGCGCAGGTCGAAATCGTCCACCGACGGGCGGCGCCCGCGCGGCCTGGCGACGGTGGATTTCGCGTTCATGCAGACGACGCTAATTGATGCGTTAGTTAATTTCAAGGAAGGGTTTTCGCCGGCGTCGATCGCGCCCGGACGCGCGTCGAATGGCGGCGCGGACGGGCGCGGACGTGACGTGGCGGCGGGCAATGCGCCGGCGGCGGCGTGTAGGGAGCAGCTAAATGGGAAACGGCGGACGGGCTACGGCAAAGCGCGGCGGGGAAACCGCCCGGAACCGGCGGGAAAACCGGTCGGGAAACGCGGGCGCGGGCCGCACGCGGCACGCGCCCCGGCACGACGTCACTGATCGATCGGCGACTTCAGCGGCTGATGCTCGCCGGTCAACCCGAACACGACGAGTTGCGCGGGCTCGGTCGCGCTCGCGTTGCGCGACACCTGATGACGCGAGCCCGGCGGCTCGTACCAGCCTTCGCCGGCGCGATAGCGGCGCAGCGGGCCGCCGTTCACCTGCGACAGCACTTCGCCTTTCGACACGACGGCGAACACCGAGCCGAGATGCCGGTGCGCTTCGGATGCCTGGCCGGGCGCATAGTCGACCGTCGCGACGACGACGCGCTTGCCGGGCGCTTCGGGCACGGCCTGCTGCATGATCGCGTGCACGCTGTCGCCGGCTTCGTGCGCGCTGGCGGCGGCCGGCAGTGCCGCGGCGAGCACGAGCCCGGCGGACAGCGCGACGCGATGGAACGGGGAACGGATCATCGTCGCCGCCTTACTCGGGCATCTTGCGGAACGCGATCGCGAAGCGGTTCCACGAGTTGATCGTCGCGATCAGCATCGACAGGTCGAACAGCTCTTCGTCGGTGAAGTGCGGCTTCACGGCTTCCCAGACGGCGTCGGGCACATGGTTGCCGGCCACCAGCGTCAGCGCCTCGGTCCATTCCAGCGCCGCGCGTTCGCGCTCGGTGAAGAACGGCGTTTCTCGCCACGTGACGACGGTCGCGAGACGGCGATCGGTTTCGCCGCCCTTGCGCGCGTCGGTCGTATGCATGTCGACGCAGAACGCACAGCCGTTGATCTGCGACGCGCGCAGGCGGACGAGTTCGGCGAGCGGCTTCTCGATCGAGCTTTTCGCGAGGAATTCCTCGGCGTTGCGCATCACCTTGATGGCATTCGGGCTGGCGGCGTAGAAGTTCAGGCGCGGTTGCATGGCAGGTCCTTTTCGGTTGGGTAGCGCCGGGGTGGCGCGACAGGACCCACTTTAAGACGCGTACTGGCCTGCTTGAATAACCAATTCTGTGGAAATTCAGGTAACCAGTGGCGACTCGCCCGCGAGGCCGGCATCCAGCAAGCCGGCCAGCTTCGCGAGCGCCGTGTCGATGCGCAGCGCGTCGATCCCGCCATAGCCGAACAGCAGCCCCGGGCGCACCGGCACGCCCACGTGGAACGCCGAGATCCCGTACAGGCCGATGTCCTGCGCGCGGGCCGCGCGGACCAGCGCCGATTCGTCGAGCCCCGGCTTCAGGTGTGCGGCGAGATGGATGCCGGCGGTCGGCACGATCGCATCGAACCACGGTGCGAGTGCGCCGCGCAGGTGCGCGATCAGCATCTTGCGACGCGCGTCGTAGTGCTTCTGCACGCGCTTCAGGTGCCGCGCGAAATCGCCTTCGACCATGAAGCGCGCGAGCGCCGCCTGCGTCAGCGTGCACGTGTGCCAGTCGACGATCTGCTTCGCCTTGACCAGCGCGCCGCGCAGCGCGCGCGGCGGAATCGCATAGCCGATCCGCAGCTCGGGAAAGATCGTTTTCGAGAACGTGCCGACGTATGCGACGAGGCCCGTACGGTCGAGGCTCTTCAGCGATTCGACCGGCCGCCCTTCGAAGCGGAATTCGCCGTCGTAGTCGTCCTCGATGATCACCGCGCGGCGCCGCTGCGCCCATTCGAGCAGCGCGACGCGGCGATCGAGCGTCATCGGCATGCCGAGCGGGAACTGGTGCGACGGCGTCACGTAGACGAGCCGCGCGTCGTCCGGCAGCCGCTCCGTGACGAGGCCGTGCGCGTCGACCGGCACGCCGATCACCGTCGCGCCGAGCGATGCGAACGCGGCGCGTGCGGGCGGATAGCCGGGATCCTCGACCGCGACGACGTCGCCCGGCCGCACGACGACGCGCGCGAGCAGGTCGAGCGCCTGTTGCGCGCCTTGCGTGACGAGCACGTCGTCCCAGCTGCATGCGACCGCACGGCTGAATCCGACGTAGCGCGCGATCGCGCCGCGCAACTGCGGATCGCCGGCCGGGTCGTGGTACTGGCCGGGGCCGCGTGCCTGCTGGCGCAGCGCGTGATGCAGGCAGCGCCGCCACGCGTCGAACGGGAACAGCGTCTTGTCGGTCACGCCGCCGCGAAAGTCGAAGCCGGGCGAGTCCTGCGGCGCGGGCATCGCGAGCGCATCGGGCAGGTCGTTCCACAGCGCACGCGCATCGACCGCGTCGATGCGCGGCATCTCGTCGACGATCGACGGCGCCGACATCGTCGCCGCGTGCGGCACGCGCGCCAGGCCGTCGGCGACGAACGTGCCGTCGCCGGCGCGTGTATTCAGGTAGCCCTCGGCCACCAGGCGCTCGAACGCGTCGAGCGTCGTCTTGCGCGACACGCCGAGCTGTTTCGCGAGGTCGCGCGTCGACGGCAGCCGCGCGCCGCCTTCGAGACGCCCGTCGACGATCGCGGTGCGCAGTTGCCTGAAGATTTGCCCCGTCAGGTCGTGACGGCCTTCGATGCGGATCGCGATGTCCATCGCAGTGGTTACCTCGTTTCGAGTCATTTCGCGTGAATGAGCATACCGGAAGTTGCCCGCGTCAGCCGGGGTTCGAAGGGGGCGAGCGGCTTCGCGCGAGGGCGGCCGGGCGGCGCATTCCCGTGACGGGAACCGGCCGTCCCGGCCGCCGGCTCGTCGTCCGATTGGACCGCCGCCTGCCGCTGCCGTACGATCCACGACAACCTCATTCCGGAGCGACCTCATGCTGTCCGAAGACGAACTGGCGCTGCTCGACGCGATCCGCGCCACCGGCAGCCTGTCGCGTGCCGCCGCGCGGCTCGGCAAGGCGCCGTCGACGGTGTCGCACGCGGCGCGCCAGCTCGAAACGCGGTTCGACGCGCTGCTGTTCGACCGGCGCGGCTACCGGCTGCAGCTCACGCCGGCCGGGCAATTGCTGGCCGACGAGGCGGCGCGGCTGGCGCTCGACGTCGCCCGGCTGACGCAGCGCGTGCGGCAGGTCGCGAGCGGCTGGGAGGACCGGCTGTGGATCGTCACCGACGAAGTGCTGGAGTTCGATACGCTCCTGCCGGTCGTCCGCGCATTCGATGCGCTCGATTCCGGCGTGTCGCTGCGCTTCACGCACGAGGTGCTCGGCGGGACCTGGGAAGCGTTGCGCGACGGCCGCGCGGATCTGGTCGTCGGTGCGACCAACGAGCCGCCGGCGATTCCGGGCCTCAAGTGGTTCGAACTCGGTGCGATGGCGTGGGTGTTCGCGGTGTCGCCGCGCCACCCGCTGGCGTCCGCGAGCGGGGTGCTGACGCGCGACGCGATCGGTGCGCACCGCGCGGTCGTCGTCGCCGATTCGTCGCGGCGCGCGGCCGGCCGAGCCTATGGCCTGCTCGGCGGGCAGGCGGTGCTCGCGGTGCCGTCGATGCGCGCGAAGATCCTCGCGCAGCGCGATGCGCTCGGCGTCGGTTGGGTGCCGCGCCGGCGCGTCGCGTCGTTGCTCGCACGCGGCGAACTGGTCGAGAAGCAGACGGCCGATCCGCGCGAGCCGAATCTGCTGTACGTCGCGTGGCACGGCGACCGCGACGGTCGCGCGCTGCAATGGTGGCTGGAGCAACTGCGCGAGCCGAGACTCGCACAGCGGCTGCTCGACGGGATCGACGTGGTCGTCTGAACGCGTGCGCGCGAACATGTTCGACGTTTTCGAACATGTTCGTCGCGCCGGTCGTACGGCAAGGCCGCGCGGCGCGCGCATCCTGTGTTCACGGTCAACTCACCGGTTCACAGGAGAACATCATGCAACGCTTCGAAGGAAAGACGGTCCTCGTCACGGGCGGCAACAGCGGCATCGGCCTGGCGGCCGCCAGGGCATTCGCGGCCGAAGGCGCGCGGGTCATCATCACCGGGCGCGACGCCGAGACGCTGGAAGCCGCCCGGCAAACACTCGGCGAAGGGGCGCTGGCGATTCGCAACGAAGCCGGCAGCGTCGCGTCGGCCCGCGCGCTGGCCGACGCGATCGCCACCGCCGGCGTGCGGCTCGACGCCGTATTCGTCAACGCGGGCGTCGCGAAACTCGCGCCGTTCGCCGACAGCGACGAAGCGATGTGGGATCTCGTGTTCAACACCAATGTGAAGGGCGCGTATTTCCAGATCCAGTCGCTCGTGCCGCTGCTGAACCGCGGCGCATCGATCGTGATCAACGGCTCGATCAACGCGCATATCGGGATGCCGGGCTCGTCGGTGTACGCGGCGAGCAAGGCGGCCGTCAATTCGTTCGCGAAGACGCTGTCGGCGGAACTGCTGCCGCACGGCGTGCGCGTGAACGTGGTCAGTCCCGGGCCCGTGCAGACGCCGCTGTACGGCAAGCTCGGGCTCGATGCGGCGACGCTCGACGAGACCGCCGAGAAGATCAAGGGCCTCGTTCCGGTCGGCCGGTTCGGCACGCCGGATGAAATCGCGTCGACGGTGCTGCACCTGAGCGCGCCGGAATCCGCGTTCATCGTCGGCGCGGAAATCATCGCGTCGGGCGGGATGGGGTTGCTCTGAAGGGCGAGGCGGGCGGGGACCGCAACCGGCCAATACGATGCCGGGCGAGCGGCCCCCGTCACATGCGCCTATCGGGACGCACAGGCGCCACGCGTGGCATCGCCGGTTTCCAGTTGCGTCACCGTCAACCCCGCGAACGTCGCGCGGCCCCGCTCGGCGAACACGGCCACGCGATCCGCCTCGAGCGGCGGAAAGATCAGGTCCGTCAGCGTCACGCGGCCGCCGTTCGCGAATACCTCGACCGACCCGCGATCGACGACGATTTCCAGCCGCAGTTGCCCGTGTTCGAGCGGCAGATCGACGATGTGCTCGCGGCTGAACGTGCCGGCGAAATTCGCTTCGCCGGATTGCGAGCGGTCGAGCGTCAGCGTGCGCTTCGCCGTGTCGTACACGATCCGGGTGCCGATCGAGCCGTCGGCCGAACGCCGGACGATCAGCCCCGCGCGCGCGGCACGCTGCGGCGAGAGCGTCACCGTGATGCGCTGGACGACGCCGCGCGTGGCGGCCGACAGCACCCGGGTAGCGGAGTCGACCGTGACGTCGCCTTCATGCACGGCGGGCCGGCCGTCGGCCCATGCGTCGAAGGCGGCGGCCGGCGCGACGACGAGGCTCGGCTCGCCGTCGATCGTCTTCAGCGACAGTTCGCGCGGCAGCGTGGTCGCGCCGCGCCATGGGGTGGTCGGCGCTTTTGCCGCGTAATCCCAGTTGCTCATCCAGGCGATCGCGACCGGCCGCGCGCCGGGTGCGCCGGAGAACGTGCCGGCCGCATAAAAATCGGCGCCGTGATCGACCCAGCGGAATTGCGCGGGATCCGAGCCGGCCGGCGCGACGCGGTCGGGCACGAACGTGCGGCCGTCGAAGTTGCCGACGAAGTACATCGCACCGGAACCGCCGGCGATCGACCACGGATTCACGTTGACGATCATCACCCACTTGATGCGGCGGGGATCGCCGTCGAGCGGCAGCGGGACGAGATCGGGCATTTCCCACAGCGCGCCCGCATGCGGCACGTCCGGCAGCGTGAAGTCGCTGAGGAACGACCAGTGGACCAGGTCGTCGGAGCGATAGAGCTTCACGACATGCGCATCGGCGACGACCGTCGTCATCAACCAGTAGCCGCCCGGCGCATACCACGACACTTTCGGATCACGAAATTCCTTCGATTCCGGATCGAGCGTCAGCACCGGGTTGTGCGCATACGGCTGCCAGGTCGTGCCCTGATCGAGGCTGTACGCGAGCGACTGGGCCTGTATGCCGGGTGCGTGACCCGAGCCGGCCTTGTAGACGCTCGTATAGAGCGCGACGAGCGGCGTGTGGCCCGGTGTGCCGAGACCGGACGTGTTCAGGGTATCGGCGACGATCGAGCCGGAGAAGATTTCTTCGGTGGCGTTCGCGCGCATCGCGACCGGCTGCTCGCGCCAGTGGACGAGATCGGTGCTGGTCGCGTGGCCCCACGACATGTTGCCCCAGTCGTTGCCGAGCGGGTTGTACTGATAGAACAGGTGATAGCGGCCGTTCGCGTAGACGAGCCCGTTCGGGTCGTTCATCCAGTTGCGCTGCGGCGTGTAGTGGAGGGCGGGCCGCCATTGCGGCGTGCCGTTATCGCCGTTATCGGCCTGCATATGGCAGGGAGCGGCGACGGCCTGCGTGCAGGCCATGCAAACGAGCAGCAGCCGGATGATGCGGACGGAAAAGCGGAAAGACGTCGATTTCATGCGGTGCCAGAGGTGCTTCGTCGGGCGAAGCGGGAAAGGATGGCGCAGGCCGCGTGCAACGACGACCTGCGCAATGGTCAAAAAAGTCGGAAGAAAAAGAGGAGGCGCACACGCGACACGCGCGATACGCGCCTCCTGAACCTCGTGCCTTTACCGACGATCGTTACTGTTGGTTACTGCCCCTGACCGTTGCCGTCGTTGTGGCCGGCCCCCGTCGCCGGCAGGTTCGACGGGATGTCGCCGTAGCCGCCGAGGCCGCCGCGTCCATACGTGCGGTCGACCGTCGTCGACGTGCCGTTGATGTTCACCTTCACCGTCGGCGCGAGCGTGCCGCCGCGGCGCGGGCCGATCGCATCGATGAACGACTCGACGAGCCCGCCCGGCATCACGTAGTGCGAATACGACTGGAATTCGCGCGGGTTCTGGTTCGGGTCCTGCGAATACGGTGCGCCGGCCGGTGCGGAGAAGTCGGTCGGGTTGCCGAGCACGAGGCCGCTGCCGCCGTTCAGCGGCAGGAAGTCGCTGCGGATGCCGTTGCCGACGAAGCCGTACACGCCGTCCGGGCCGTCGACGCCGGCCGCCATCGTCGTGCGGTGGCTGATCGTGAACAGGTAGTACTTGCCGTCCTTCAGGTAGATCTGCGGGCGCTCGGTCTGGTCGTCGACGCAGTTCGCCGACAGGATCGGCGGCAGGAACTTCCACTCGGTCAGTTGCGGGTTCGTTGCGACCGCGAGGCCGACGTTGGCCTTTTGATACACTGCGCCCGAATTCATCACCGCGTTGAGATCTTCCCGGTTCGGATCGTTCGGTGCATAGCCGAGATCGGCCTCGTTGCAGGTGCGTGCGCCGCGCTGGCCGCCGGTATTGCCTTCGAACACCATGTAGGTCTTGCCCGGATGCGCGGGGTCGGTGAACACGAACGGATCGCGGAACGAGAAGTAGGTGTTCTGCTGGCCGGTCTGGTAGTAGTTGCCGTCCGGCTGCAGCAGCGCCTTGTGATCGCCGAAGCCGGTGAACCACACGTGCTTGTCGTCGGCGTGGATGTTGCCGTCGGTGCGCGTGATGATCGCCTGCGGCGGCGTGATGTCGGCGCCGCCGGGCGCCGAGCGGTTGAACGACGTCGCGGTGTAGTAGAGGCTGACGTTGCTGCCGTTCGTGAGGCGCGCGGAGCCCGACCATTCGGCGTTGTTGGTCATCGGCGCGGTGCCGAACACCCGGGCGCTCGCGCCGTCCGGGAACAGGTGGCCGCCCCAGGTCCAGCCGCCGTTCGCGGGGCGTTGCGACGCGGGGATGCCGGCGCGGCGATAGAAGAAGCCGATGCGGGCGTGGACGTGACGGTCGTCGAACGTGTAGCCCGCGTGCGGATCGGCGGTGAGCGAGAAGATCACCTCCCAGCCCTTGTAGCTGAGCTGGTTCGCGCGCAGGTCGGCCAGCGGCCACGTGTCCCACACCCACACGTTCGAGTTGATCAGCGGGAAATCCTGCGGGATGTCCGGCATCGTCAGCGCTTGCGGCAGCGAATTCTTGTCGGCGCCGGCGGTGTGCGATTGCGCGACGATCTGGCGGATGTCCGCCCGCGTCCAGCGCATCGTGAAGTTGCCTTCGGGATCGTAGGCTTGCTGCGTATGGGGCGTGGGCACGGGCGCGCCCGTGCCGCCGGACTGCGCGTGCGCGACGGACGCGAAGGCGGCGAGTGCGCCGCCAGCGAGCAGCAAACGTTTGGCCGCGGTCGGGCGGAAAAGGGGAAAGTATGTCATCTCGTCGTCGTTTCCTTGGGATGGTGAAAGTGAACGGCTGAGTGGGCATCGATGTCCAAACCGGTTTGGATGCTATTTCAAACCGGTTTGGAACGCAAAAGATATTTATTTGACGGTAATCATTACCAAATGGAAATAATTACCCGGTCGGCGCGTCCCGGTTGTCGGGCGGCCGGGCGGATCGGCGAATGCGAGGAGTGACGGTGAAGGTGAATCTGAAGGCGCTGTCGGATGCGCTCGGTCTGTCGCGGACGACGGTCAGCCGCGCGTTGAACGGTTACGACGACGTGAGCGAAGCGACGCGCGAGCGCGTGGCGAAGGCCGCGCAGGAAATGGGCTATGTGGCCGATCCGACCGCGCGCCGGCTGGCCACCGGGCGGGCCGACATGATCGGGATCGTCTATCCGTTCGGCGCCGGCGATCTCGGCGATCCGCGGTTCGGCGAAGTCGTCGCGGGCATCACCGGGCGGCTCGCGGAGCGCAATCTCGATTTCATCATCGCGGCCGCGCGACCGAACGCGGAACGGGACACCTATCGGCGGATCGTCGACGGCAAGCTCGTCGACGGGCTGATCGTCGCGCGCACGCTGGTGGACGATCCGCGTATCGCGTATCTGCAGGCGAGCGGGTTTCCGTATGTCGCGTACGGCCGCACGCAGGCGGCCAGCCCGTATGCGTGGTTCGACTTCGACAACGAGGCGGGCGCGCGCGACGCGGTGCGCCGGCTGATCGGCTTCGGGCATCGGCGCATCGCGATGATCAGCGCACCGCTGGCGCTGAATTTCGCCGCGCAGCGGCGCGCCGGCTATCTGTCGGCATTGCGCGAAGCCGGTATCGACGCGGATCCGGCGCTGCTCGTCGAATGCGCGTTTACGTACGACGGCGGGCAGCAGGCGGCGCGGGCGTTGCTCGCGCACGCCGAGCCGCCGACCGCGCTGCTGGTCGACAACAACATCGCGGGCGGCGGCGCGTTTCGCGCGCTGGTCGACAGCGGGCTGCGCCTGGGCGCGGACCTGTCGCTGATCGTCTATGACGGCGTGCCGCCGGATATCGCGCATCCGTATCGCGTCACGGCGGTCGTGCAGCCGACCGGGCATGCATCCGGGCGCTCGCTCGCGGAACTGATGCTGCGGCTGCTGGACGATGGCGTGCGCGACCACCGGCTCGAAGCACCGGTAATCGAAGCGGGCGATACGGACGGTCCGTTGCGCGGGTAGCCGGCGGTAGCCGGCGCGGCGACGGGGCGACGGCGGGCGGCGATGGCGATGCCGAACTGCGCCCGTCGCAAAGGCCATGACGACGGCAGGGGCGAATACGCGTTCTTCTAGACGACCGGTCTAATCCGGGGCTATCATCCGTCCTTGTAAATGCGGCGACGTCTCCGGCAGGTTCATGCTGCGGGACGCCGTCGTTTTATTTCGGCCGATTCTAGACGACTGGTCTAATAGGCGTATATCGCATGCGGATGAATGAATCGCACGTTGCCGCGCGCTGGCTGACTAACCGACAGGCGCGCCGCGCCGACGTGCGGCGCCGTTCTCCCGTTCATTTTCGAAGGAGTGTCCGATCATGAAGATTCTGGTTGTCCTGACCTCGCACGACACGCTCGGCGACACCGGCAAGAAAACCGGCTTCTGGCTCGAGGAACTGGCCGCGCCGTACTACACGTTCAAGGATGCGGGCGTCGAGCTGACGCTCGCGTCGCCGAAGGGCGGCCAGCCGCCGCTCGACCCGAAGAGCAGCGACCCGACCGCCCAGACCGACGCGACGCGCCGTTTCGACGCGGATGCGGCGGCCCAAGCCGAACTCGCGTCGACGCACAAGCTGGCCGATGTGTCGGCGGACGATTACGACGCGGTGTTCTACCCCGGCGGCCACGGCCCGCTGTGGGATCTCGCCGAGGATCTGCATTCGATCGGCCTGATCGAGCGCACGCTCGGGGCCGGCAAGCCGGTCGCGGCGGTTTGCCACGCGCCGGGCGTGCTGCGCCACGTGAAGAACCCGCAGACCGGCGAGTCGGTCGTGCGCGGCAAGCGCGCGACGGGTTTCACCAACAGCGAGGAAGCGGCCGTCGAGCTGACCGAAGTCGTGCCGTTCCTCGTCGAGGACATGCTGAAGACCAACGGCGCGGAATTCGAGCGCAGCGCCGACTGGGCGCCGCATGTCGTCACCGACGGGCTGCTGATCACCGGGCAGAACCCCGCGTCGTCGGCGCCCGCGGCCGAGGCGCTGCTCGCGAAGCTCGGCCATCGCTGAACGCGTGGCGCCGGCCGGGCCGGCGCCGCTTCCTTGCCGTCGCCGGGCGTAGCCGGCCCGCCGACGGCCCGTATCGTTGCGCCGTGCGCACCGCACGACGCATTCCCAGCCGTTTTGCAGAACCCAACAAAGGAGTCGTGGATGTCTGCCCTGTTCGAACCGTTCAAACTCAAGGATGTCACGCTGCGCAACCGCATCGCGGTGCCGCCGATGTGCCAGTACGTCGCCGAAGACGGCGTCGTCAACGACTGGCATCACGTGCATCTGGCCGGCATCGCGCGCGGCGGCGCGGGCCTCGTGATCGCGGAGGCGACGGCCGTGTCGCCGGAAGGACGCATCACGCCGGGCTGCGCGGGGTTGTGGAACGACGCGCAGGCCGGCGCGTTCGCGCCGTCGGTCGCGGCGATCAAGGCGGCCGGCGCGGTGCCCGGCATCCAGATCGCGCACGCGGGCCGCAAGGCGAGCGCGAACCGCCCGTGGGAAGGCGACGACCATATCGCCGACGGCGATCCGCGCGGCTGGCAGACCATCGCGCCGTCGGCCGTGCCGTTCGGTGCGCATCTGCCGAAGGTGCCGCGTGAAATGACGCACGACGATATCGCCCGCGTGCAGGCCGACTTCGTCGCCGCGGCGCAGCGCGCGCGCGACCTCGGTTTCGAATGGCTGGAACTGCACTTCGCGCACGGCTATCTCGGCCAGAGCTTCTTCTCGGTGCATTCGAACCAGCGCACCGACGAGTACGGCGGTTCCGCCGAAAACCGCGGCCGCTTCGTCGTCGACACGCTCGCGGCCGTTCGCAAGGTCTGGCCCGAGCATCTGCCGCTGACCGCGCGCCTCGGGGTGATCGAATACGACGGTCGCGACGAAGAGACGCTCGCCGAGTCGATCGCGCTCACGCAGCGGATGAAGCGGGAAGGGCTCGACATGCTGAGCGTGTCGGTCGGCTTCTCGACGCCCACCGCCCAGATTCCGTGGGGCCCGGCGTTCCTCGCGCCGATCGCCGAGCGCGTGCGCCGCGAGGCCGGGCTGCCGGTGTCGTCCGCGTGGGGAATCGACACGCCGCAACTGGCGAACCGTGTGGTTGAGGAAGCGCAACTCGATCTCGTGATGGTCGGCCGCGCGCACCTGGCCGACCCGCACTGGCCGTACTACGCGGCCAAGCAGCTCGGCGTCGAGCGTCCGTCGTGGACGCTGCCCGCGCCGTACGCGCACTGGCTCGAGCGCTATCGGATCGCCGACAAGGCGGCCTGAGCGGGGCGCGTCGACGCAGCGCCGGGGTGGCTCGCGCATCGCGCGTGCCGCCGATCCGGCGCCGATGGATAGAATGGCGGTTCGTCCAGGCCGGTGGCCTGGGCGAACCGCCATTTTTTCATTTCGACAGAGGTGCCATGGGCGCACATGTCCCGTCGTCTCACGATTCCGCCGCGCGACCGCGCGCCCAGCAGTTCGCCCGCGTCGCGCTGTATGCGGCGCTGCTGGTGCTCGCGCTGTGGGTGATCCGCGACTTCATTCCCGCCATCGCATGGGCCTGCGTGATCGC
Source organism: Burkholderia sp. BCC0397 (assembly GCF_902832865.1). Taxonomy (NCBI): domain Bacteria; kingdom Pseudomonadati; phylum Pseudomonadota; class Betaproteobacteria; order Burkholderiales; family Burkholderiaceae; genus Burkholderia; species Burkholderia sp. BCC0397. The sequence continues at coordinate 1,010,899 of NZ_CADFDL010000001.1, forward strand.
CATCGCGATGTGGCCGCTGCTGAAACGCTTCGAATCGCACCGGCTGTTCCGCAGCCGGCCGACGCTGATCGCGACCGTCATCACGGCGGCGATTTCGCTGCTGGTCGTGCTGCCGGTGGCGGTCGCGACGACCCAGGCGTTCGCGCAGGCGCACGACCTGCGCGAGTGGCTGCACACGATCCAGGACAACGGCATTCCGCTGCCGGAGGTGGTCAGCCGGTTGCCGTACGGCGCCGCGCAGATCACCGAATGGTGGCAGGCGAATCTCGGCCATCCGCTGCATGCGGCCACCGCGATGCACGGCGTCAACGGCGAGAAATTCATCGCGTTCGGCCGGCAATTCGGCACGAAGCTCGCGCATGTGCTGCTCGAATTCGGTTTCATGCTCGTGACGCTGTTCGTGATCCTGCGCGCCGGCCACAAGCTGTCGGGCGCGTTGCTGCAGGGCGCGCGGCGCGCGTTCGGACGCAACGGCGCGGAACTGATCGAGCGCATGGTCGCGGCCGTGTACGGCACGGTGACCGGGCTCGTGGTCGTCGGGCTCGGCGAGGGCGCGTTGCTCGGTGTCGCCTATGCGCTCGCGGGCGTGCCGCACGCGGCGCTGCTCGGGCTCGTCACGGCGGTCGCCGCGATGCTGCCTTTCTGCGCGCCGGTCGTGTTCTGCGGCGCGGCGCTCTGGCTGTTCGTGCAGGGGGCGACCATGTGGGCCGTCGTGGTCGCGGCGCTCGGGTTCATCGTCGTGTTCATCGCCGAGCATTTCGTGCGGCCGGTGCTGATCGGCGGTTCGACGCGGCTGCCGTTCCTGCTCGTGCTGTTCGGCATCCTCGGCGGCGCCGAGACGTTCGGCCTGATCGGGCTGTTCGTCGGGCCTGCGCTGATGACGGTGCTCACGATGCTGTGGGCCGAATGGATTGCTTGATCGCGCATGCCGTTGCACCGGTTCGACGCACCGGTGCGGCGTGCGGATGCGTGCATGTGTGCACCGGCTGCAACGATCGCTGACGATTCGGCTGGCGCGGATGCCCGCAAACGCAGGGATTCGGATAAAGATCTCTACATTTCTTTTCGATCCGGACCCAAAGGTCGAGTAGCATGGGGCTTTCGATCACGCCGGTATGGCGCAGCAGATTTCCCGAGCATGCGATTGATTTCGATGTCCCGTCCCGCAGCGACGCTGTCCCTGGCCGCCGGCTGCCTGATGTTGCATGGCTGTGCGTGGTTCGACTCGTGGCTGCCGTTCTCGTATTCGCGCACGCCGCTTGCACGGGCCGCGTCGCGGCACGGCGCGACGCGCGCCGACGTCGTCCGCGCCGCCGGCAACCCGCGCAGCGTCTGGATGGTCCGCAACGGCAGCGGCGTCTGCTACAACTACTTCATCGAGCACGGCAACGATCACCGATCGTACTTCGTCGTGTTCGACAAGGCCGGCGTCGTCACGCAGTCCGGCTTCGATACCTGCATGGACGCCGATCGCAAGGGCGCGCTCCGGTCGGACAAAGCCGCCTCGCGCTAGCGCGGCGGCCACGCGCCGCGCGAGCGTGTCACGCAGTCGTCACGCTATCGTGTCGACCACGCCGCCATCGACGCGCAACGCCGCGCCGGTCGTCGCCGAGGCTTGCGGCGAGCATACGTACACGACCAGGTTCGCGACTTCCTCCGTCGTCGCCGGCCGCTGGATGATCGACGTCGCACGCTCGCTGCGCACGAACTCCACTGCTACGTCGTCGATGCTGCGGCCCGTTTCGTCGGCCGTCTCCTTCAGCAGCGCGCGCACGCCTTCCGACATCGTCGGCCCCGGCAGCACCGAATTGACGGTCACGTGGGTGCCGGCCGCGAGCTTCGCGAGGCCGCGTGCGATCGACAGCTGCGCGGTTTTCGTGAACCCGTAATGAATCATGTCGACAGGGATATTCAGGCCCGATTCCGACGAAATGAACACGATGCGCCCGGCATTGCGTTCGATCATCCCTTTCAGGTAATGCCGCGCGAGCCGCACGCCGGACATCACGTTGATCTGGAAATAATGTTCCCATTCGGCGTCGTCGATGTCGAAGAACGCCTTCAGGCCGTAGATGCCCGCATTGTTGACGAGAATGTCGGCGTTCGGCGTGTGCTGCGTGACGCGCGCGACGCCGGCCGCGTCGGACAGGTCGGCGGCGATGCCGTCGAAGCGTGCGTCGGGCACGGCGTCGCGCAATTTCTCGAGCGCGGACTGCACCGACGGGTCGCTGCGGCCGTTGACGACGACGTGCGCGCCGGCGCGCGCGAGCCCTTCGGCGATCGCGAGCCCGATGCCGGCGGTGGAAGCGGTGACGACCGCGGTCTTGCCTTTCAGATCGATCTGCATGAGGTGGCGGGGGAAGAGTGAACGGGAACCACCGCGCGTGCCGCGGCGGACGGAATTCAAAGCTTAGGCAAATTCCGGTCAATAGGCCATGTCGCGAGCGTGCTGGCGGCGTCGATGCAAAAACTGATCCGCTCGATTTTCAGCGTGTGTGCGGGCGGAAACGCCTGTAAGCGGGTGCAGGGTGGGTAAGGTTCCAGCGTAAGTGCGGCATGCTCCGGATCTTGTGTCGAAGAATCGGCAGGGCGCAATTGCGCTGAACCTCGAAGTCGGGCGAGCCGGTTGCGCGGCGCCGCACAGTCTTGTACGGTGGGTGTTCGCCGTCCGACCCGGGAGCCCGCCGCGTGAGCCGTATTGCCAACCGATCCGCCGTACCGTCGCCGTTCTGGCGCGATACCGCGCTGCCGTTCATCGAGGCGCGCACCGTCGACGACGGGCGCGCGATCTGCTACGCGAAGCACACGCACGACACGTTTTCGGTGGGCGCGATCGTCGGCGGCACGAGCACGTACGTGAACGGTGCGACGAACGCACACGTCGGGCGCGGCGTGCTCGTGATCATCGATCCGGAGCAGGTACACGCATGCAACCCGTACGGCCCCGATGCGTGGGCGTACCGGATGGTCTATGTCGACGTGCCGTGGCTCGCGCGGCTGCAACACGCGCTGGGCCGTGACCCGAATCGCGATTTTCACGGGTTTTCGCCGAAGTTGACCGAACGCGGCGATCTGTTCGCGCAATTTGGCGGCTTCTACCGCACGCTCGTGTCGCCCGGCATCGACGCGCTCGGCAAGGAGAGCGCAGCGGTCGAATTCTTCACGGCGCTGCACGGCGCGCTCGATCGCGAACTGCCCGACCCGCGGCCGGGCGACGACAACGCGAAGCTCGCGCGCGCGGCGGACTACATCGCCGCCCATTGCCGCGAGGCCGTCACGCTCGATGCGATCTGCGCGGCGGCCGACCTGTCGCCGTCGTACCTGATCCGCGCGTTCAATGCGCGTTACGGGATGACGCCGCATGCATTCCTGATCGATCGGCGCGTGCAGTACGGCCGTACCGAGTTGCGCCGCGGCCGGCCGATCGCCGAAGTCGCGCTCGACGCCGGCTTTGCGGACCAGGCGCATTTCCAGCGCGCATTCAGGCGGATCGCGGCCGCGACGCCCGGGCAGTACCGCAGCGCGATGCGCTGAACGCCACCGCGGCTACACGTCGAGCAGAAACAGCGCGCTGCCCGCGAGCAGCAGCGCCATCAGCCGATTGAACACGCGCATGCGCCGCGCGTTCGCGAGCCGGTGCCGCAGCGACGCGCCCGCATAACCCCAGCATGCGATCGACGCGAAGCAGATCACCAGATACAGCGCGGCGAACTGCCAGACTTGTGCGCGGTCGCCGTCGGCTGCATATGCGCCCATCGCGGCCACGCACGCGAGCCACGCCTTCGGATTGAGCCACTGCATCGCCGCGCCGGCCGCCGCCGACGGGCCGACCACGTCCGGATCGGCCGACAGCCGGCCGTCGTCGAGCGCGAGCCGCAGCGCCATGACCAGCAGGAACGCGATTCCCGACCACTGCGTGGCCGTCGTCAGCACGGGCCAGCGCGCGAGCGCCGCGTGCAGGCCGAGGCCGATCAGCAGGAACAGCGCGACGAAGCCGAGCGTCGCGCCGGCCGCGTAGCGCAGGCTCGCGCCGAGGCCGTGGCGCGCGCCCGCGCTGAGCGCGACGATGTTGACGGGACCGGGGGTGATCGACGAGGCGAGCGCGAACGCAGCCATCGAAACCAGCATGCTCATCAGGTGTCTCCATGCGAATGTCAAAGTCGCATCGAGACTAAAGAAGCGGCGCGGGCCCGTATTGAAGAAAACTGCCCTCGGCGGCGCTGTCGGGATTCCCGTCACGCCGAGCCGGGCGCAGCGCTCACTGGCCGACCGAAAGTCATCGGACGCAAGCGTTGCAACCGAAGCCATCGAGTCTCACTTCACGGACGGGCGGTCGTCGCGAGCGCGTCGAACGCGTCAGCTTCCGGAAGCTGCAGCCACGACTCCGGGCCTGCGTCGATTTCTTCGACCGTCAGCAGACACGCATCGAGTTCGCGACGCAACCGGACCTGATCGATCGCCTGCCCGATGAACACGATTTCCTGTCGACAATCACCTGTTGGCTCTTCCCATTTTTGCAGCACACCATCGCGACGATAGTCGTCGTGCGGCCAGTCCGACCGAGAAACAAATCGCCACCATCGCCCGACGTAACCCCACTGGAACTCTCCGCCCGTCTGCACGAGCATGGCGATTTCAGCATATCGGTGCGCAGTCCAGACATATCCCTTGCAGCGAAGCAGTCGGCCGTTGGTCCAGGGGCGACGCAGCCACGCGAGCAGGCGCGCCGGATGAAACGGCGCACGTTCGCGATAGGTCCACGACGCGATCCCGTACGCATCCGATTCCGACGGGCGTTCGTCGACCTGCATGCGTTGCATCCATCCCGGCGATTCGACGAGCGCCGGGAGATCGAAGCGCCGCGTATCCAGGACGTCTGACGGATCGATCTCGCCGTGCTGCATCGGCAGGATTCGCGCGGACGGATTCAGCGACGCAAGGACCGCGCGTAGCCTGTCGAAACCTGCGTCGCCGATCCGGTCGAGTCGGCTCACGAGGATCACGTTCGCATATTCCACCTGTTCGATCAGCAGGTCCGACAGCTTGCGCGGCGGACCGGAATCGCTGCCGTTCGCGAGCGTGGCGTCGCGCGTGACCGGTTCAGCCGACGCGATCATGTCCTCGAACGTCTCGCCGTTGACCACCGTGACGAGCGTGTCCAGCCGCGCGAGTTCGCTGAGGCTGAAACCGTCCCGGTCGAGAAACGCAAACGTCTCCGCAACCGGCATCGGCTCCGAGATGCCGGTCGACTCGATCAGCAGATAATCGAAGCGACGCTGCCGCGCAAGCGTGCTGATCTGCTCGAGCAGATCGGCGCGCAGCGTGCAGCAGATGCAACCGTTGCTCATTTCGACCAGTTCGTCCTCGCCTCGATGCAGCTCGACGTTGCGGCGCACATCGTCGGCGTCGACGTTCACTTCGCTCATGTCGTTGACGATCACGGCGACCTTCAGGCCGGCGCGATTGCGCAGGATGTGGTTCAGCAACGTCGTCTTCCCGGCACCGAGGAAGCCGGACAGCACGGTGACCGGAATCCTCGGCGGAAGGGCGGCCGGCGCTTGTCGATTCCCCGGCGTCGTCATGCGCGCTGCCCGGACGCGCGATCCAGGTAGCCTTCGAACAGGTCGACCACGACATAGCCGTCGTCGGCGGCGTCGCCCCACAGATCCTTCACGCGGAACTCGACATGATAGGTCGGCTGATGCGCGGCGCCGGTGTCGCCGTGGCCGATCGCGTCCGGGAATGGCCACGATTCGGTCGTCCGGTGCAGCACGACGCCTTCCTTGCCGCGAACGTAGCCCGGCGCGCGGATGTGTCCGCTGACGTATTCGTCGCGAACGACGACGCGATCGCCGACCTCGAACCGCGTCGAGTCGGGCGGTGCCGCCCGGCCGCCGGATCGCGGCGGGTTCGCGAGCCGGAAAGGCGAACCGAGCGCGCGGTCGAGTTCATCCTGCGTGAGCACGCCGGTTTCGACGAGCAATGTTGCGGTCGCGATCACGTAGCGCTCGTAGTAGCGCGTGCCGACGTGCTGGCGCACGTCGATGCGTTCGACTGCGTGACGTACCTCGTCGACGCTGAATTTTTTCAGTTGGTCCACGCCGACGAACATCAGGCTGTACGCGAGATGCTCCCAGTCTTCCTTGAAGACTGGCTTGTAGCCGAGACTGTTGATCGTGTGCGGCACCGGGCCGAAACCCTGGAAGCCGCCGAGGTCGTGAAAGCCGTCCATATGTGATCTCCGAGATAAGGTCGAGAGCGAAACGGGGTGCGAGTCAGTGCGCGCGCGGCAGCGCAACGCCGATCAGCACGTCCTTCGTGACGAGCGTGCGCAGTTGTTCCTCGGTCATGTGCTCGCTGCCGGCCGGCCGCACGGGCAGCACGAGATAGCGGCTTTCGGCGCTCGTATCCCAGACCTTCACGACGACGTCGTCGGGCAGGTCGGTGCCGAGCTCCCGCAGCACCGTGCGCCCTTCGCGGACGAGCCGAGCACGATATTCGAAGCCCTTGTACCACTCGGGCGGCAGCCCGAGCACCGGCCAGTTCGTGCATGAGCACAGGCTGCAGACGATCACGTTCTTCAGCGTCGGTGTGTCTTCGAGCGCGACGATGTATTCGCCCTGCGGGCCGGTGTAGCCGAACTGCGCACACGCGGCCGTGCCGTCCTTCAGCAGAAGTTCGCGAAACGCCGGGTCGACCCACGCACGCGCGACGATGCGCGCGCCGTTGGCCGGATCCCAGGTCGTGGACATCAGCTCGGTCAGACCTTCGATATAGCCGTCGGGAATCAGGTTCTTCTCTTTCATCACGCGAAACAGCGCCCAGGCGCGTTCGCCTGGCGTCGAGGCTGTTTCCGCAGAAGGCATCGTGCTCATCGTGGGGCTCCTTGTGGTGGTTCGGGGCGACCGCTGCCACGACGTCGGGACTGTCGTGGCGAGGTGCGGGTGCGTCGTGTCGGTCACGCTCGACGAGCAGGGTAAGAAGAGAAAAAACGCGGTTCTTTGCCGACACGGATCGGAAACTATGCCGAGACGGCCCCGTGCGCGGCAGGCGCCGACGCGCAACGGATGCACGGTGATTCGCGGCATCGGACAGGGCGCCCGGCACGAAACGGCGGCAGCCGGCGCACGTTTTGCGATCGCTGCAGGGCACGGGCCGAGGAGGTCCGCCACAGCCAATTTCTTGTTCCGCCGGAAAACAGAAATGCGGATTTTGCCTTTCTATTCTCACCCTCAAGCGACGGCCGTTCGATGTCGCGAATCGTCGGTACTCCACCGAGTACCGGCGGAATAACAGTCAGCCAGCACTCCGCGATTCCACCATTCGGCAACGGCTTCCGTTCGTCGTACGTCGAGCGCGGCGGTGTCTGCGCACCCAGGTGAGGAGCATGATGGACCACGTCAACAGAATGAAACTGAAGCGAATCGCGCGCTGGATCGGCTTGTCGCTGATGGTCGTCGCATCGCATTACGCGGGGGCGGTCGAGGTCGATCCCGGCGACTACGAGCAGTATCCGACCGGCGCGACGATCGGCGTGCTGTACTACAACTATTCAGCGACGAACGCGTACTACGCGAATGGCCAGCGGACGTCGGATTTCGACCTGCAGTCCAATACCGGCATCGCCCGCCTGCTGCATGTGTTCCAGCTCACCGACAGGCTCACGATCGATCCGCAGGTGCTGCTGCCGTTCGGTCACATCAGCAGCTTCGGCAACGCAGGCGCGCTTGGCAGTACGAACGGTGTCGGCGACGTGATCCTGACCGCGCCGTTGAAATTCCGCCTGAACGAAGCGAAGGATGTCGTCGCCGCGACGGTCTACGTTTACGCGCCGACCGGGAGTTACGACCAGAACCGCGGTCTCAATCTCGGCGCCCACCGCTGGTCGCTCGATTTCCAGGCAGCCTACGTCAAGCACTTTTCGCCGCAGTGGGCCCTTGATCTCGTCGGCGACGCGATCTGGTACGGCAACAACACGTCGTACGGCGCGAACGGTACGACGCTGCATCAGCGGATGAGCTACAGCGCCCAGGCGATGGTGCGTTACATGCCCGATCCGGGCACGTCGCTCGGGATCGGCATCACCCAGCTCTGGGGCGGTGAAACGAGCGTCGACGGCGCGGACAACCACGACGCGCTGCGCACGACGCGCCTGCGGATCACCGCGGCGAAGTTCGTGACGAAGGCCGACCAGGTGCAAATCCAGCTCGGCACCGACCTGAGCGTGCACAACGGTCCGAAGAACAGCGTGCTCGCCGGCCTGCGTTACGCGCACATCTTCTGACCACCCGCATGCGCCGGGATATGGCCGGTGCATGTCGTTCCGTGTCCCCACGTCGAACCCTCGACACCCGATTCCCTTTCCAGAGAGGTCATGCATGGAATCCGCCATCGACAAACACCTGATCTGCCCGCGGACGCTGTCGCGCCGCGTCGCCGATGATTACCAGCCGCCGTTCCCGATGTACGTCGCCCGGGCCGCCGAAGACCTGAGCCAGGTCGTGATGGGCTATTTCGGCGTCCAGTATTGCGGCGCCGACAAGCGCTCGGCGGCGCTGGCCGCGTTGCGCCGGATCGTCGCCGATTTCGGCGTGCAGGACGGCCCGAACAACTTCGACCTGACGCAACACACCGACGACCAGGGCTACGAGAACCTGATTGCCGTCGGCTACTGGCGCGATCCGGCCGCGTATGCGCGCTGGATTGCGTGGCCGGCGCTCGTCGAATGGTGGGCCTCCGACGCACGCCTCGCGGACGGGATCGGCTACTTCCGGGAAATCGTCGCGCCGCGCGCCGAGCAGTTCGAGACGCTTTACGCATTTACGAGCGATTTCCCCGGCGTCGGCGCGATCATGGACGGCGTCAGCGGCGAGATCGAGGAGCACGGCTACTGGGGATCGATGCGCGACCGGTTCCCGATCTCGCAGACGGACTGGATGAACGCGGACGGCGAGTTGCGCATCGTCGAGGGCGATCCGGCTCGCGGCGGCCGTGTGGTCGTACTTGCACACGACAACATCGCGCTGATTCGGTCCGGTCAGGACTGGCGCGCGGCGGAGACTGACGAGCGCCGGCTGTATCTCGAGGAGATCGAGCCGACGCTGCGCAGCGGCATGGAGTTCCTGCGCGACAACGGCAAGGACGTCGGCTGCTACAGCAATCGCTACGTGCGCTCGATCGATCTCGACGGCAACGCACTCGACGAAAGTTACAACATCGGCCACTGGCGCTCGCTCGACCGCCTCGAGCGGTGGGCCGAATCCCATCCGACGCACCTGCGGATCTTCGTCACGTTCTTCCGCGTCGTCACCGGGCTGTCGAAACTGCGGCTGTATCACGAGGTTTCCGTCTTCGACGCAAAGCATCAGGTCTACGAATACGTGAACTGCCATCCGCGCACCGGGCTGATGCGCGACGCCGTCGCCATCGCCCGCTGAATCCCGCCGGCACCGCCAAGGCTGGCGGTGCCGCTTACCGAACTGGAGAACGTCGATGGCCATCAAACGCCCGACCCGCGAACAACTGTCCGACATTGCAGCCGGCTTCGGCTTTCATGTCGATTCCCGCCAACTCGCCGAATACGACGATGCCTTGCAGGCGAACTTCGACGCGTACGACGTCATCGACGCGCTGCCCGACCATCTGCCCGGCGTCGCGTATCCGCGCACGCCCGGCTACCGCCCGGAAGGCGACGAGAACCGTTACGGCGCGTGGGCGCGCAAGAGCACGATCCACGGCGCCGCCGACGGCAAGCTGCGCGGCAGGACGGTGGCCGTGAAAGACAACATCTGCGTCGCCGGTGTGCCGATGCGCAATGGCGCGAGCACGTTCGAGGGCTACGTGCCCGATATCGATGCGACCGTCGTCACGCGGGTGCTCGACGCCGGCGCGACGATCGCCGGCAAGTCGACCTGCGAGTACTACTGCTTTTCCGGCGGCTCGCACACGAGCGCGTCGGGGCCGGTGCACAATCCGCGCAAGGCCGGACACTCGTCCGGCGGCTCGTCGTCCGGCAGCGGTGCGCTGGTCGCGAGCGGCGAGGTCGACATGGCGCTCGGCGGCGACCAGGGCGGCTCGGTGAGAATCCCGTCCGCCTATTGCGGTGTCTACGGGATGAAGCCGACGCACGGGCTCGTGCCGTACACCGGCGCGATGCCGATCGAGGCGACTGTCGATCATCTCGGGCCGATGACGAGCACCGTGCTCGACAATGCGCTGCTGCTCGATGTCATCGCGGGCGACGACGGGCTCGATCCGCGCCAACGGATGTTGCCGCCGCGCGCCGATTATCTCGGCGCGATCCGCGACGGCATCGCAGGCCTGCGGATCGGCATTCTGCGCGAGGCGTTCGGGCTCGCGAATTCGGAGAAAGTGGTCGACGAGGCCGTGCGGGTCGCCGCGCTCCGGTTGCGCAAGCTGGGCGCGAGCGTCGACGAAGTGTCGGTGCCGCTGCATGCGGCCGGCACCGCGATATGGCTGCCGATCGCGGCCGAGGGTGCGACGCAGCAGATGATGAAGGGCAACAGCCACGGTTTCAACTGGGGCGGCCTGTACGTGACCGGCATGATCGATCATCACGCGGGCTGGCGCGAGCGCGCCGATGAGTTGCCGGATACCGTGAAGGTGACGATGCTGCTCGGCGAATATTTCACGAGCCGGTATCGCGGGCGCTACTACGCGAAGTGCCAGAATCTCGCGCGACGCTTGCGATCGGCTTACGACGCGGCGCTGCAATCGTACGACGTATTGGTGATGCCGACCGTACCGATCCGCGCGTCGGAACTGCCGAAGCCGGGCTGTGCGATGTCCGAGTCGCTGACGCGGGCGTTCGAGATGCTCGCGAATACCGCGCCGTTCGACGTGTCCGGGCATCCGGCCATGTCGCTGCCGTGCGGGGTAGCCGACGATCTGCCGATCGGGCTGCAACTGGTCGGGCGCCGCTTCGACGAGGCGACGCTCTATCGCTGCGCCTATGCGTATGAACAGTCTGCCGACTGGCGTCAGACGACATTCGGATGACATGCCCGGCGCGGCAGCGCATTGCCGCCGCGCCGCGCGCCGTGTGTCGCTCCGACCGGCAACGCGGCGGATACGGTTATCGATTGGACAATGCGCTTTTGAACGGGCACGCTACCGGCTGCGTGTTTGCTAACCCATGTGGGGCACGACCATGACGATGCGTCCTTTCCCGCGCGCCCCAAGCGGCGATGCGCCGGGCCTGGCGTCCGACAGCCCGCCGGACGAACGGACGAATTCGGCCATCGAGGTGGCGACCGACGGCTCGGTCAGCCAGCGTATCGAGTTCTGGCGCGAGACGATTCTGCGTTTGTTCGCGGATGTGCAGATCGCAGCCGTGCAGAAAGCCGATTTCTTCGGCCAGGTGCGGCAGCGCAAATGCGAAAAGATGCGCATCTCGGAAATCCACGCAAGCGAGCAGACCGTGAGTCGGCGCTATCGCCAGGCGCGGAGCGAGTATGAGGACAAGTATTTCGGCGTATTGATGCTCGAGGGCAGCCAATCGGTCGAGCAGGACGGCAAGATCGTCACGCTGCACCCCGGGGATTTTGCGATCTACGACGCGACACGGCCTCACCACCTGCAGTTCGGCCAGTCGTGGCGCGAGATCGTCGTCAGCATTCCCCGTGCGACCCTGAACCAGCTCGTCATCGGGATGGAACACCGCACGGCCTGCCCGACGCAAACCGGGGAGGGCGTCGGCAGCGTCATGCGTGCGTTTCTCGAGCAGATGTCGTCGCAGATCCGTAGCGTGACCGAGGACGAGATGCGGCAGCTGTCGGATACCGCGATCTCGCTGATCGCGATGACGCTCGGCGGCATGCAGCGCAACGACCTCGCGCAATCGAGGATGAAGGCGTTGACGCTGACGCGTGTGAAGCGGCATCTGCTCGAGCACCTGCACGATCCGGAGCTGAGCCCGATGATGATCGAGCGGTCGATCGGGATTTCGTCGCGGTACATCAACAAGCTGTTCGAGGCCGAAAATACGTCGCTGATGCGTTACGTATGGCACTTGCGGCTCGAACGGTGCGCGCAGGATCTGGCGAATCCGCAATGCGCGGTGCTGCGCGTATCCGACATCGCGTTGCGCTGGGGATTCAACGACATGTCGCATTTCAGTCGCGTGTTTCGCGAGCGGTTTGCGATGTCGCCGCGGGCGTGGCGCGAGCAGGGTGGCAAGCCACGCGCGTAACGCGTCCCGGGCCGAGTTCGCGGCAGGCGAGCGCCGATCGGAAGCAACCGGACGTCGACAGGCACGGCCGACGTTAGTGCAACGCGCGCGGCGCGTGCGCCGGCCGCGCGTCGTGCGGATCGGCCGGATTGGCGGAATCGGTGGAATCGGCCGGGCCGACGGCATCGGCCGGACGCAGCGGCCCGCCCGAACAGCGTTGCGTCGACACCGAGAAGCCGAACGTGTTGACGCCGCCCGCGCACGCGACGAACACGCCGCCGCCGTGCATCTCGGCCACGGCCTTGACGATCGACAGCCCGAGCCCGTGGTTTTCCTTGCTGTTCGCGCGCGCTTCCTCGAGCCGGTAGAAGCGCTCGAACACGTGCGAGCGCTGCACCGGGTCGATCGGCTCGCCGGGGTTCGACACGGCCATCTCGACGAGCGTATCGCGCGGCGTGATCGTCACGTTCAGCGTCGCGCCGGGCGCCGAATGCTGGATCGCGTTGATCAGCAGGTTCGTCATCGCGCGGCGGAACAGCGACGGATCGACGGCCGCGCGCGCATCGCCGTGCAGTTCGGCGCGCAACTGCGCCTCGTCGAGCGGGATTTCGAGGAAGTCGAGCATGCGCCGCACCTCGTCGGCGAGCGACACGTCCTTCAGGTCGGTCGCGCGTTCGCCGCGATCGCTGCGCGACAGGAACAGCATGTCGTTGATGATCACGCGCAGCCGCTCGAATTCCTCGAGGTTCGACTGCAGCGTCTGCCGCATCCGGTCGACCGAGCGGTCGCGGCTCGTCAGCGCGACCTGGGTCTGGCCGATCAGGATGCTGATCGGCGTGCGCAGCTCGTGCGCGACGTCCGCGTTGAACGCTTCGAGCCGCGCGTAGGTTTGCTGGATGCGTTCGAGCGCGCCGTTGAACGACGTCGCGAGATCGCGCAGCTCGGTCGGCAGCGCGTCGGTGTGCAGCCGCTGGCGGCGATTCGTCGCGCTCACGCTCGCTGCGTCCTGCGACAGCCGGTCGAGCGGCGCGAGCCCGAAGCGCGCGACCGCGCGGCTCAGCAGCAGCGTGATGACGGTGGCCGTCGCGATCAGCGCGGCCAGCGTCCAGCCGAAGCGGCGCAGCATCCGCTGCGTACGCTCGCACGACGTCGCGACGACCAGTTGCAACGTCGGCCGCTCGTCGGCGCCGGCCAGCGTGATGGTTTTCGTCATCACCGCGTAGCTGCTGTCGTTGAGCTGGTAGCGCTGGAACGCGCCGAACGGCGGATCGAGCGGCACGCCGTTGACGGGGCTGCCGAAGCGGAACGCGGGGTTGTCGCTGATCACCTGATAGTGCGTCGAGCCGTCGGGCGGTTCGAGATCCGCGAGTTTTTCCTGCATCATGCGGCCGCGCGCGGCCGTGGTCGCGTGCGACACGATCATCTGGGCGACCTTGGCGCGCGTGTCGATCGTCGCGCGCAACTCGGCGAACAGCTGGCGCTCCATCATCACGAACAGCCCGCAGCCGACCAGCGTGAACACGAGCAGCGACACGATGCCGAACATCGCCGAGAGCCGCAGGATGATCGAGCGCTTCATGCGCGCCGCTCCGTGTCGCCGTCCTCGCGCGCCTCGAGCACGTAGCCCATCCCGCGGATCGTGTGCAGCAGCTTGTCCGCGAACGGGCCGTCGAGTTTCGCGCGCAGGCGCTTGATCGCCGTCTCGACGACGTTCGCGTTGCTGTCGAAGTTCACGTCCCACACGAGTTCGGCGATGGTCGTCTTCGACAGCACCTCGCCGCTGCGCCGCGCGAGCACGCCGAGCAACTGGAATTCCTGCGCGGTCAGGTCGAGCCGCGCGCCGTCGCGGGTCGCGCGGCGGCCGATCAGGTCGACGCGCAGGTCGCCGATCGAGATCAGCGTCGATTCCTGCACGCGCGCGCGGCGCGTCAGCGCACGCAGCCGTTCGATCAGTTCGAGGAACGAGAACGGCTTGGTCAGGTAGTCGTCGGCGCCGCCGCGCAAGCCCCGCACGCGGTCGTCGACGCGATCGCGCGCGGTCAGCATGATCACGGGCGTCTGCTTCTGCGCGCGCAACGCCCGCAGCACGCCGAAGCCGTCGAGCTTCGGCAGCATCACGTCGAGCACGACCACGTCGTAGTCGAATTCGACGGCTTTCCACGCGCCGTCCTCGCCGTCGAGCGCGGTGTCGACGACCCAGCCTTCCTCGGTCAGGCCGCTCTTCAGGTATTCGACGACTTTCGGTTCGTCTTCGACGATCAGGACTTTCATAGGCGTGTTCGCATAACCGGGTTAGGGGCCGATGCTTGCGGCGGGTTGCGGGCTTGCCGCCGCGACGTCGGTTGGAGCGGTGCCGTCCCAGCCGCCGCCGAGCGCCTTCGCGAGAAACACGACGAGCGCCGCGCGCTGGCCCTGGATCTGCACGGCCTGGCGCTCGCTCGTCAGCAATTGCTGCTGGGCCGTCAGCACGTCGATGAACGGCGTCAGGCCGCCCGCGTAACGGTCCTGCGCAAGCGACACGAGCTTGCGCGCGTCGTCGACGGCCGCCGACGCCTGCTGCGCCGCCTGCGCGAGCACCGACAGGCCGGTCACCGCATTCTGCACCTCCTGGAACGCGGTGAGCACGGTCTGCCGGTAGCTGGCCTGCGCGGCGACGTAGCCGGCCTGCGCGAAATCGACGCCGGCCTTCAGCTTGCCGCCTTCGAACAGCGGCTGGCTGAGCGACCCGCCGACCGACCACAGCAGCGCCGGCACGGTGAACAGGCCCGCGAAGCGCGTCGCGTCCCAGCCGATGTCCGGCGACAGCGTGATGCGCGGGAAATACGCGGCGCGCGCGACGCCGATCTGCGCGTTCGCGGCGGCCATCGCGCGCTCGGCCGACGCGACGTCGGGGCGCCGTTGCAGCAGGTCGCTCGGCATGCCGGTCGGCAACGCGGGCGCGTTGATCGGCACCACGCGCGGCGCCAGCGAGAATGCGGGGGCGGGCGTGCCGACCAGCGTCGCGATCGCGGTTTCGACCTGCGCGCGCTGCTGGATCAGCAGCTGTGCCTGCGTGCGCGTCGCGTCGAGCTGCGCGCGCTGCTGCAACAGGTCGAGGCCCGACACCGCACCGAGATCGTGGCGCGCGCTCACGTAATCGAGCGCCTTCTGCTGCAGGTCGATCGAGCGCTTGACGACGTCGATCTCGGTGTCGAGTTCGCGCAGCGTGAAATAGCTCGACGCGAGATCGGCGCTCAGCACGAGGCGCGCGTTCGCGAAATCGTCGCGCGCCTGCTCGGAGCTGGCCTGCGCGGATTCGACGCTGCGCCGCACGCGGCCGAACAGGTCGAGTTCGTAGCTGACCGCCGCGCCGACCTGGATCTCGTTCTGCACGGTCGACATGCTCCGCGTCGCGTAGTTGGTCTGCGGCCGGTCGGCGGAAATCTTGAAGCGCTGTCCGCTCGCGTTCAGGCCGACGGCCGGATACTGCGCGGACGCGACCGACGCGAGCGTCGCCTTCGCCTGGTCGTAGCGCGCGGCCACCGCCTTCAGGTTCTGGTTGTTGCGCAGCGCGTCGGCTTCCAGCGCGTCGAGCTGCGCGTCGCCGAACGCGGTCCACCAGGCCGGATCGAGCGGCGCGCGGGCTGGTGCGGCCGGATGCCAGTACCCGTCGGCCGGGTCGAGCCGCCACGCGGCCGGCGTGTCGACGGCCGGGCGCCGGTAGTCCGGGCCGACCGTGCAGCCGGCGAGAGCGGCGGCCGCGACGACGGCGGCGAGCGCCACCGGCCGCACGCGGGTGCGCATCGCGATCACGACTTCGCTCCCGCGACGGCCGAGGCCGGCTGCGCCGCCGGCGCCTGCACGACGACCCGGTCGCCGGTCGCGAGCGCGTCGCTCGGATTCGCGACGAGGCGGTCGTTCGGCGTGACCGGCCCGTCGACTTCGAGCGTCTGGCCGATCGTGCGCACGACCGTCACCTGTTTCAGGTGGACCACGCCGTTCGCATCGACGGTCGCGACCGTCGGGCCTTCGGCGCGGAACAGCAGCGTATTGGCCGGCACCTGCAGGCGGCCGACCGGCGTCATCGGCAGCGTCGCCTGCACGTACGCGCCGGGCAGCAGCCGCCCGTCCGGGTTCGGCAGCGTGATCTCGATCTGCAGCGAACGCGTCGCGACGTCGATCGCCTCGGACGTGCGCGTGATCGTGCCGTCGAACGTCCGACCCGGCAGCTCGGCCTGCGCGACGCTCACGTGCTGGCCGACCTTCACCTGCTGCGCATACGCCTGCGGCACCTGCACGTACAGGCGCAGCCGGTCGGCCTGCACGACCGTGAACAGCGCGCGGCCCGCGTTGCCGGAACTGACGAGATCGCCGACGTCGACGTTGCGCTGCGTGACGATCCCGTCGATCGGCGCGACGATCCGCTGGAAGCCCTTCAGCTCGGTGAGGCGGCGCATGTTCGCATCGGCCGCCGCGAGGTTCGCGGTGCCCTGGCTGAACGCGCCTTGCCGGTCGTCGAGTTCCTGCTGCGACACGGCATCGCGCTGGCGCAACTGCTGCGCGCGGTCGAACGACGTCTTCGCGAGCGCGAGCGCGGCTTGCGCCTGCTGGCGCTGCGCGGTGGCCTGCGCCAGTTCCTGGTTCAGCTCCGGCGTGTCGAGTTCGGCGAGCGTTTGCCCCTGCCTCACGTGCGCGCCGATGTCGGCCTGCCAGCGCAGCACGTAGCCGCTGGCGCGCGCATAGATCGGCGCCTCGACGAAGCCGCGCAGCGTGCCGGGCAGCGTCAGCTTGCCGCCGGTGGCCGCGTCGACCGGATGCACGACGCTCACGTACTGGCGCGTGTTCTGCTCGGCGACCGCGTCGAGCCGGTTGCGGTTCAGCCCGTTGACGATGAGCGTGCGCGCGGCGCCGGCGGCCAGCAGCACGCCGATCACGATCACGACGATGCGCCCGCGTCGCGACACCGACGCGCGCGCCGGCAGGTGCATGCCGTGTTCGTCCACCTGGATGCCGACGGCGCTGTGATGTTTCTCTTCCATGAATTCAACCAGTTCAACCGGGTAGGGGGGCGAAAGTCAGTGTCCGGCCTGGCGCGCGCGCCGCCGGGCCAGCCGGGAATGCACGCCGCCGAACACGAGCGGCACGAACAGCAAGGTCGAAACGGTCGCGAACAGCAGCCCGCCGATCACCGCGCGGCCGAGCGGCGCGTTCTGCTCGGCGCCTTCGCCGAGACCGAGCGCCATCGGCACCATCCCGATGATCATCGCGAGCGCCGTCATCAGCACCGGCCGGATCCGTGTCGCGCCGGCCTCCAGCGCGGCCGTGAGCGGCGGCGCGCCGGCCGCGAGGCGTTGCCGCGCGAACGACACGACCAGAATGCTGTTCGCGGTCGCGACGCCGACCGTCATGATCGCGCCGGTCAGCGCGGGCACGCTCAGGTGCGTGCCGGTGATGAACAGCATCCACGCGATGCCGGCGAGCGCGGCCGGCATCGCGCTGATGATGATCAGCGGGTCGAGCCACGACTGGAAATTGACGACGATCAGCAGGTAGACGAGCACGATCGCCATCGCGACGCCCGCGCCGAGGCCGAGATACGACGTGCGCATCGTCTCGATCTGGCCACGCATCGCAAGGCTGGTGCCGCGCGGCAGCGTCGCGCGCGCGTCGGCCACGATGCGGTCGATCTCGCCCGCGACCGCGCCGAGATCGCGGCCCTCGACGCTCACGTACACGTCGATCGCCGGGCGGATGTTGTAGTGCGTGATCACGGCCGGGTTCGCGGTACTGCGCACCTGCACCAGGTTGCCGAGCAGCTGCAGCGGCATGCCCGTGCGGCCGCTGGCCGAGATCGGCGTGCCGAGCAGGGCGTCGACCGACGAGAGGTTGTATTGCGGGGTCTGGATCTGCAGCGGGTACTGGACGCCGGTGCGCGGGTTGATCCAGAACGACGGCGTCGTCTGCGAGCTCCCGGACAGCGAGATCAGCATGTTCTGCGCGACGTTCTGCGCGGAGAGATTGAGCTGCTGCATGCGCGTACGGTCCATGTCGGCCAGCAGGGTCGGCTCGTCGTTGCGTTGCAGCACGTGCACGTCGACGGCGCCGGGGATTTGCCTGATCTTTTTCATCAGGCTGCTCGCAATGGTCATGTTACTCGCGAGATCGTTGCCGAGCACCTGCACGTCGATCGCGGCCGGCTGCCCGAAGTTGAGGATCTGCGTGATGATGTCCGACGGCTGGAAGAAGAACTCGACGCCCGGGAAGCGTTGCGGCAGCAGCGTGCGCAGCGTCTGCACGTAGTGCCCGGTCGCGCGGTGGCCGGGCTTCAGCGCGATCAGCAGCTCGCCGTCGAGCGTGCCGATCGTGCCGGCGTTGCTGTACGACAGGTTGATGCCGCTCACCGGCAGCCCGAGGTTGTCGACGATCGCGCCGAGCTCGTCGGGCGGCACGGTTTCGCGGATCACGCGCTCGACCTGATCGGCGAGGCGGGCGGTTTCCTCGATCCGGTAGCCGGTCGGCGCGCGCACGTGCAGCCGGATGTTGCCGGAATCGGCGTTCGGGAAGAAGTCGCGGCCGAGCACGAACACGAGGCCCGTCGACAGCACGCAGAAGCCGAGGAAGCACAGCGCGTAGAAGCGGCGGCGCACGAGCAGGCTGCTGAGCAGCACGACGTACCACGCGCGCAGCCGCTCGAACGCATGGTTGAACGCGTGATGGATGCGTGCGAAGCGCGACGTCGCGTGGTCGGGGCCGGTGCTCGCCTGCTGCGGGCGGAACAGCAGCATCGCGAGCGTCGGCACCAGCGTGCGCGACAGCACGTACGACGCGAGCATCGCGAACACCACGGCTTCCGCGAGCGGCACGAACAGGAAGCGCGCGACGCCGGTCAGGAAGAACATCGGCACGAACACGATGCAGATGCACAGCGTCGACACGAGCGCGGGCACCGCGATCTCGCCGGCGCCTTCGAGGATCGCTTCGTGCAGGTTCGTACTGAACGACGACCCCCACGCTCCCTCCGGTCGCTGCCCCCCGAGGGGGCTGCTCGGCACGCTTGGGGCGGCCCGGCGCGTACCGAGATGCAGGTGCCGCTCGATGTTCTCGATCGTGACGGTCGCATCGTCGACGAGAATGCCGACCGCGAGCGCGAGGCCGCCGAGCGTCATGATGTTGATGGTCTCGCCGAGCGCGGACAGCGCGATCAGCGACGTGAAGATCGACAGCGGGATCGAGATCGCGATGATCAGCGTGCTGCGCCAGTTGCCGAGGAACAGCAGGATCATCATCGCGGTCAGCACGGCGGCGATCAGCGCCTCGTGGATCACGCCCTGGACGGCTGCGTTGACGAACACCGACTGGTCGAACAGCGGCGTGATCGTGAGCCCCTCGGGCAGCGTCGGGATCACCTTCGGCAGCAGCGCCTTCAGGTCCGACACGACCTTGAGCGTCGACGCGTCGCCGCTTTTCAGGATCGAGATGAGCACGCCGCGCTGGCCGTTCTGGCGCACGACGTTGGTCTGCGGCGCGAAGCCGTCGCGTACCGACGCCACCTCGCGCAAGTAGGTTGTCGCGCCGTTGACGGTCTGGACCGGCAGGTCGTTGATGTCGGCGACGGTATCGGCCGACGCGTTCGTGTCGATCCGGTACTCGGTCTGGCCCATCTTCGCGGTGCCGGTCGGCAGCACGAGGTTCTGCGCGTTGACCGCGTTGACGATGTCGGCCGGCGTGAGGCCCTTCGCGAGCAGCGCCTGCGGGTCGAGGTCGATCGCGACCACGCGCGTGCGGCCGCCGTACGGGAACGGAATCTGCACGCCCGGCACCGTGATCAGCTGCGGGCGCAGGAAGTTGAGCGCGATGTCGGCGAGCGACTGCTCGCTGAGCGTCTTGCTCGACAGCCCGAGCTGGATCACCGGAATGCTCGACGCCGAATAGGTGATCACGAGCGGCGGCGTCGCGCCCTGCGGCATCTGCCGCACGATCGCCTGCGCGGACGAGACCGTCTGCGCGATCGCCGTCTGCACGTTCGCGCCCGGTTGCAGGAACACCTTCACGACCGCGATGCCGGGCAGCGACGTCGATTCGACGTGCTGGATGTTGTTGACGGTCGTCGTCAGGATCCGTTCATGGACGGACGTGATGCGGTTCGTCATCTCCGTCGCGGAGAAGCCGCTGTAATTCCAGATCACGCTGATCACCGGGATGTTGATCGCGGGCAGCACGTCGACCGGTGTGCGCATCAGCGCAAGCGGGGTGGCCAGCACGATCATGATGGCCATCACGATGAACGTGTAGGGGCGCCTGAGCGCGAGATTGACGATCCACATGGAGGCGGCGGGGCAGGAGGTGATCGGGCGTCGGTAAAGGGAACCCGAATGATAGGCGTCGGCCCGGCACGGGTTACTGTCGCGAAACTGGCTGAATCGTCAGGTTGAGGTGTGCTGGCCGTCGGCCGATTCCGCAGACGGAATGCGCCGCCGCGATGGCGGCGGTTTCGCGCATCGGGCGGCGCTTACAGCTGCTCCATGCCGAAGCGGGCGAGCGCGTCGAGATCGACGACCTCGATCTGGTTGTACGCGAGCCGCAACGCGCCGAGCTTCTCGAGCTGCTGCAGCGCCTGGTTGATCCGCTGGCGCGACACGCCGACGAGCATCCCCAGTTCCTCCTGCGAGATCGACAGCGACGGGCCGGTATCCGGGTACAGCGCGGGGTTGAAGAGCTGCGCGAGCGCCTGCGCGACCCGCGCATCGACGTCGAGCAGCCGGCTGTTCTGGATCGACGCGATGAATTCGCCCATCCGGTTGTTCAACTGATGAATCACGAAGCGCGTGAACGGCAGGCTCGTGTCGAGCAGCGCATGGAACGTGTCGACCGGCACGAACAGCACGGTCGAGCGCTGGATCGCGACGACCTCGTACTTGCGCAGTTCGCGCTTGATCACGCTGCCTTCGCCGAACCAGCCGCCCGACGGCACGCCGGAAAACGTGCAGCCGCGCCCCGACACGTTGAAGATCGCGAGCTTCAGCAGCCCTCGATGGACGCCGATCCAGTATTCGGACGGCGCGAGCCGCTGCGCGATCACGTCGCCGGCGTCGCACTGCTCGACGTGCGACTGGGCAAGCACGAGCGCCTGGTGTTCGGGCGCCAGCGTGCGGAACCACGCGCACTGGCCGAACAGCGTCGCCAGCGGCGGCAGCGGGCCCGGTTCGGGAAGCGTGTCGGCCGGGTGGGCGGCCGCGTCGGGGTGGTCGTGCATGGGTGCGGGTTTGCGAGGATAGGGATAACGCGCAGCGCTCGAGCGGCACTCTGTCGTTTCGATGACAGACGGCTCACAATAACGCCCGTTAGGCTGTCGGCAATTGAACCACATCAAAACGATCCGGGGTGCATGCGCCCCGGTCGACAGAACACGGGAGACAGGATCATGACGCAGATGTTCGAGGCCGGGCTCGGCCGCCGCGATGCCAACTACGTACCGCTCACGCCGATCGATTTCCTGGTCCGCGCGGCCGAAGTCTACGGCGAGCGCACGGCGATCGTGCACGGCGACGTGCGGCGCACGTGGGGCGAAACCCATACACGCGCAAAGCAACTGGCGAGCGCGCTCGCGCAGGCCGGCGTCGCACGCGGCGACACGGTCGCGGCGCTGCTGCCGAACATCCCGGCGATGGTCGAGGCGCACTTCGGCGTACCGATGGCCGGCGCCGTGCTGAACACGATCAACACGCGGCTCGACGTGTCGTCGGTGCTGTTCATGCTGCGTCACGGCGACGCGAAGGTGCTGATCGTCGACACCGAATACGCGGAGGTCGCGCATCGCGCGGCGCTCGAGGTGCCGGGCCTGAAGATCGTCAGCGTGGCCGACGCGATGCCGGCCGACCCCGACCGTTTCGCGGGCGCAACCGACTACGAGACGTTCGTGGCCGGCGGCGACCCCGGCTACGCCTGGACGCCGCCCGCCGACGAATGGGAGGCGATCGCGCTGAACTACACGTCGGGCACGACCGGCGACCCGAAGGGCGTCGTCTACCACCATCGCGGCGCGTATCTCGCCGCGATCAGCAATATCCTCGAATGGGACATGCCGAAGCACGCCGTGTATCTGTGGACGCTGCCGATGTTCCATTGCAACGGCTGGTGCTTCCCGTGGGCCGTCGCGGCGCGCGCGGGCGTGAACGTATGCCTGCGCAAGTTCGACGCGAAGACCGTGTTCGACCTGATCCGCCGCGAGCGCATCACGCACTACTGCGGCGCGCCGATCGTGCAGAGCGCGATCGCGAACGCGCCGGCCGAGCTGCGCGAGGGAATCGACCACACGGTGCACGCGATGGTCGCGGGAGCCGCGCCCGCGCCGGCCGTGATCGCGAAGATGAAGGAGATCGGCTTCGACCTGCTGCACGTGTATGGGCTGACCGAGGTCTACGGCCCGGCGACCGTCTGCGCGAAGCAGGCGCACTGGGAGGCGTTGTCCGACGACGAACGCGCGCGGTTGAATGCACGCCAGGGCGTGCGCTATCACCTCGAAGCGGGCGCGACGGTGCTCGATCCCGACACGATGACGCCGGTGCCGGCCGACGGCGAGACGCTCGGCGAGATCATGTTCCGCGGCAACATCTGCATGAAGGGCTACCTGAAGAACCCGAAGGCGACCGACGAGGCGTTCCACGGCGGCTGGTTCCATACCGGCGATCTCGCGGTGCTGATGCCGGACGGCTATATCCGGATCAAGGATCGCAAGAAGGACATCATCATCTCGGGCGGCGAGAACATCTCGAGCATCGAGGTCGAGGACGCGCTGTACCGCCATCCGGCGGTGGCCGTGGCGGCCGTCGTCGCGATGCCCGACCCGAAATGGGGCGAGGTGCCGTGCGCGTTCGTCGAGCTGCGCGAAGGCGCGAGCGCGACCGAGGAGGAGATCGTCGCGCACTGCCGGCAACTGCTCGCGGGCTTCAAGGTGCCGAAGGCCGTGCGCTTCGGCGAGCTGCCGAAGACGTCGACCGGCAAGATCCAGAAGTTCCAGCTGCGCCATGCGGTCGGCTCGGACAAGGCGATCGACCTCGCGGGCGACAAGAAGTAGGCGGCCGGCTTTCCGCCGCCGCGCGTCGACGATCACGCGATCACGCGATCACGCGTCGCGCTCCAGCCGGAACACGCTCACCGCGTCCGACAGCTGCGCGGCCTGGTCGCGCAACGCGACGGCCGCACGTTCGGCATCCGAGATCAGCGTCGCGTTCTGCTGCGTCGCCTCGCCGATCTGCGTGACGGCCAGGTTCACCTGCTCGATGCCGGTCGACTGCTCGCGCGACGCGGCGCTGATCTCGCCGATCAGCGTGCGGACCTGGTCGACCCGCGCGACGATGTCGCGCATCGTGCCGCGCGCGGCGTCCGCGATCCGGTAACCCTGTTCGACGGTCGTCGACGATTCGGCGCTCAGCGCGTCGATCTCCTTGACCGCGGCCGCACTGCGCTGCGCGAGCGCGCGCACCTCGGCCGCGACCACCGCGAAGCCCTTGCCGTGTTCGCCTGCGCGTGCGGCCTCGACGGCTGCGTTCAGCGCGAGAATGTTGGTCTGGAACGCGATGCCTTCGATCACGCCGGTGATCTCGGCGATCCGGCGCGTCGCGCGGCCGATGTCGTCCATCGTCGCGACCACGCGCTGCACCGCGGCGTCGCCGTTCGTCGCGGCGGCCGATGCGTCCGCGACCAGCGCGTTGGCTTGCGCCGCATGCTCGGCGCTCTGCTGCACGGCGGCGGTGATCTGCTCCATGCTCGCGGCCGTTTGCTCGACGCTGCTCGCCTGCGTCGCGATCCGCGCGGCGATGTCGCCGCTGCCGGCCGCGATACCGACCGTGCCGCGCGCGATGTCGGCCGAGCCGCTGCGCACCTGCGCGACGATCTGCGCGAGGCCGTCGCCGATCCCGTCGACCGCCTGCACGAGCCGGCCGATCTCGTCGTTGCCCGCGCCGTCGTGCGCGTGCGCGCCGTCGCGGATCCGCACGCTGAGATCGCCCGCCGCAAAGCGCTCGGACGCGCGTGCGGCGGCTTCCAGCGGCCGGCTCACGACGCGTCGCACGACGATGACGAACAGCGTCGCGAACGCCGCGACGAGCACGGCGCCGATCATCAGGAAGCGGTTGCGGGTGGCGCGCATCGTGGCGAGCAGTTCGTCGTCGAGCGCGATGCCGCCGACGAGCCATTGCCACTGCGGGATCGTCGTGAAGGACACGACTTTCGCGGTCGGCCCGCGGTCGTGCGCGGCCGGGTCGGTCGACGTGTACGCGAGCCGGCCCTGGCCGGCCGCGAGCATCTGCGCGTAGGGGGCGCGCGTGTCGTCGGCCGGCTGGCCCGCCGCATCGGGATGCACGACGAAGGCGCCGCGCGACGGGCCCTGCGATGCATCGAGCACGAAGTAGTAGCCGTTGTCGCCGATTTTCAGCGAGCGGATGCCGTCTTCGACGAGCTTGAGCTGGGCGCCGATGTCGAGGCCGACGAACAGCGCGCCGATCACGCGGCCGGTCGCGTCGGTCACCGGCTTGTACTGCGTGATGTACGGCCGGCCGAACAGCTTCGCGAGGCCGGTGTAGCTGCGCCCCGCGACCAGCGGCGCGTACGCGGGGCCGGCGCGGTCGAGCTTCGTGCCGACCGCGCGTGCGCCGTCCTGCTTCTTCAGCGACGTCGTGATGCGCACGAAGTCGTCGCCGTCGCGCGCGAAGATCGTCGCGATCGCGCCGCTTTTCTTCAGGAACTGATCGGGAATCGAATAGTCGAGGTCGAGCGGCTGGCCGCCGGCGGACAGCGTCGGCGCGGCGACGCCGCCGATGTCGACGGTGCGAGCCGGGTCGAGCGCGAAGTCGGCCGGCAGGAAGCTCGCGAACAGCGACATCGAACGGTTGGCTTCGGCGGTCAGGGCCTTGTCGAACAGCTCGACCATCGCGCCGATCGACTGCTCCTTGTCGGCAATCCGCGCGTGCGCCTCGTCGGCGAGTTGCTGGCCGGCAAAATGGGCGAGCGCCCATGCGAAAACGGTGAACAGCAGTGCAACGAGCGCGCACGCCAGCGCGGCAAGACGCGTACCGACGCTCACCCGGCCCAATTGGGTCAATCTCATACGGGATCCTGAGTGGGGAGAGAGGGGCGGAACGCACGCGTCACCGCTTGTCGTCAGGTAATCGGCAGTTTCGGCGAATTCTTTAGCGGCGCGCACACGGCGGCGGGGTGCGCCGGCGCGACAGGCGAAACCGGATGACGGACGGCGTCAGTGCACCACGAGCCATGCGACGGCCAGGTAGCGGCCGACTTTCGCGATCGTCACGATCGCGAGAAAGGTCGGCAGCGGCTCGCGCAGCACGCCGGCGATCATCGTGAGCGGATCGCCGATCACCGGCGCCCAGCTCAGCAGCAGCGACCAGCGGCCGTAGCGCGCATACCAGCGCTCGGCGCGCGCGAGCGCCGACGGCTTGACCGGAAACCAGCGGCGCTCGCGGAAGTGCTCGATGCCGCGCCCGAGCGCCCAGTTGATCGCCGAGCCGGCGACGTTGCCGACGCTCGCGACGAGCACCAGCGCCCACACAGGCTCGCGCCCGGCGAGCAGCAGGCCGGCGAGCACGGCTTCGGATTGCAGCGGGAACAGGGTCGCGGCGACCATCGACACGGCGAACAGGCCGCCGTAGGTGAGCAATTCGGACATCGCGCGATTGTACCGGCCAGGCGGCGGCGGGCCCGGGTCACGCGGTCACGGGCTCACCGGCTCACGGCATCACGCGGCATCGGTCGTGCCGAACAGCAGGTGCGAGATCATCGACTTGTCGACCGGTTCGTCGTTGAGCGTGCTGGCGAGCAGTTCGCCCGCGAGCTGCTGCGGCGAGAACACCATGTCGGGTTTCAACAACCGCAGCCGTTCGAGGTTGCGCTGGTGGTTCACGAGCGCGACCGTGCGCACCGACGGCGCGATCTCGCGGATCGCGAGGATGATGAACGCGTTTTCGGCGTCGTCCGAACGCAGCGCGAGCACCGCGCGCGCGGTCGCCGCACCGGCGCTTTCCAGCACCGCATGGTCGGTCGCATCGCCGACGATCAGGTCGGTTGCGGCCGGATAGTTGTGCTCGACGCCGGCCGGCACGACGACGGTCACCGCGTAGCCGCGCTTGCGCAGCCCGTCGTGCACCGCATGCGCGACGGGTGTCGCGCCGACGATCAGGAAATGATGCTTGCGGATCACGTTCGAAATGCCTCCCTTGACGATCCGTTTCAGATTGCCGCCGATCACCGGGCCGACGACCGCGCTGATCGACGTCGCGAATACCGTGATGCCGAGCACGATCACCGATGCGGTGAACAGGCGCGCGGTCGGTGCGTGCGGCACGATGTCGCCGTAGCCGACGGTCGACATCGACACGATCGAGAAATAGACGGCAGTGGCGAGATCGTGGACGGGCGGCGTGAATTCGTCGCCGAGATAGAGCACGCCGAAGGTCGCGTAGATCAGCAGCGACACGATGCTCAGCAACGCGAACAGGCTGCTGGCGGCCACGCTCGCGCGGTCGAAGTGCCGCCAGTAGTACAGCAGCGCGACGACCAGCACGGCCGTATAGACGAACACCGCATGGCTGCGATAGCCGCCGAGCACGCTGATCGCGGCGGCCGCGACCAGCAGCAGGATCGACAGCACCCATGCGACGCGGGCGCGCAGCACGATGCCGATGGCCATCGTCGCGAGGCCGGCTGCGACGACGACCTGCGGCAGGACGACGAGCCCCATGTTGTCGACGAGGTTCAGCGCATCGGCGAGCCACGCGTGATGCAGCCCGAGCCGCGCGTGTTCGACGACGGGGCGCAGCACCATGAGCGCATCGAGTGCGAGCAGGAGGGCGAGATACCAGTGCAGGCCGATCGGCGCGAACAGGCGCCGCAGGCGGGATGTGACGTGCTTCATTCAGTCGCCCGGCAGCCCGGGCATGTCCAACGAAAGAGCCGCTACCCTAAAGCATTCGGCGCCCGGCTGCTTTTTCGAGGGGCCTGGCGGCGGCGTCGACGAAGCCCGCACGCGCGGCCGTTCAGTTCCAGCCGACCATGATCGCGCCCATCCCGACGAGCAGCCCGCCCGTCACGCGGTTCATCGCACGCATCCGCGCCGGCCGCTGCAACGCGCGGCTCAGCCGGTGCGAGAACAGCGCCATCGACGCGACGCCGCCGGCGAACAGCAGCGCGAACGTCGCGGCGAGCAGCAGGTATTGAAGGTTCAGGCTCCAGTCGGCATTCGGGCTGAGGAACTGCGGAAAGAACGACGGAAAGAACAGCAGCGTCTTCGGATTCAGCCCGGAAGTCGCGACGCCGCGCCAGAACAGCGCGCGCCCGGTGTCGGTGTCCGGCGCGGCGCTTGCCGTTCCGGCGCTGGCGTCGGCCGGTGCCGCTGCGCCGGCCGGCGCGCGGCTCAGCCATTGCTTGCCGCCGAGCCACACGAGATACGCGGCGCCGGCCCAGCGCAGCACGCTCAGCGCGTGTTCATCGAGGTGGACCAGCGAGTTCAGGCACAGCGCGGTCAGCGCGAGTTGCAGCAGCACGGCGAGCGTGCCGCCCCAGACGCACGGCAGCGCGCGGCGCCAGCCGGCGCGCAATGCCTGATTCATCGTGAGGAGGTTGACAGGGCCGGGGGCGTAGATGAGGACGGCGGACGCAGCGACGAACGACAGATAAAGCCTGAACGACATGACGGGAAGTGCGGAAACGGGGGAGTCGGGCGCCGGCCCGGGCAGCCGGATAGGCGCGCGGGAGGCGGGGATCGCATGCCTGCATGTCCGGCGCCGCAACTCGTGATTGCGGCCAGGCGTCCCGATGCGAAGGGGTTGTCGCGCGGAGCGTGCCGGACAACAGGCATGGAGAAAATGTATCAAGTGGCCCGGTTAAAAGGCTTCCTGTTTTCCAGCAAAACACACCCGAAACCGGAATCCTGTTCGGCTAGAATTCGAATTTTCAGTAGAAGATTCTTTCCGCCATGGCTACCCGCGAACGCTCGCCGAAAACCCTCGACAACCAGGACCGCAAGATCCTCGGTGCCTTGCAAAAAAATGCGCGTCTGTCGAACGCCGAACTGGCCGAACAGATCGGCATGTCGACCACCGCATGCTGGAACCGCACGCGGCAGCTCGAACTCGACGGTTACATCGACGGCTACGTCGCGCTGGTGAACCAGCGCATGCTCGGCTATGCGGACATCGTGATCCTCGAAGTCACGCTCGACCGCCACGAAGACGACGCGCTCGCGCGGTTCGGCGCCGAACTCGCGGCGCTGCCCGAGGTGCTCGAGGCGTATCTCGTGTCGGGCGAATACGACTACTGGATCAAGGTCGCGGTGGACGGCACGGCCGGCTACGAACGCTTCCTGCGCGAGAAGCTGTACCGGATTTCGAGCATCCGCCACAGTCGCTCGATGTTCGCGCTGCGGTGCATGAAAGACGTGCCGTCGATTCAGGTGTGAGGAGGGCGGCGCAGGGCGGCGCATCGTCGTGACGACGAGGTTGGCGGCCGTGCTGAAGAAGGGCGGGAATCGGGCTGTCGCGGCGAGTGCGCGCGGCCCGACAGCGAATGCAGGCGGGAAATACCAGCGGGGCAGGAAAACGGATGAATCTTCCGCTGCGACCGCTCCGATGCCGGACGCGGCGGCCGTCAGGCGCGCGTCCCGGCAAGCGGGTCAGGGTCAGGCCGGTTATCGTGCCGCCGGCCGGCGGCCAGTCGCTGCGCTCAGCGCGGCAGGCGTGCGTGCGCTTCAGCGATGATTGCGCAGTTCTCGAGGTGCAGTGCCCAAGCTTCTGCGAGCAGTTCGCCAACACGTGCGAGCCAGCCAGCGGATTCGGTGGAACGGTTCGAGACATTAGACGTTTGCATGACGAAACCCCATATAGGTGGTGAGTTAGGGATAACCCTAATCATAGAGAAACTTCGCCGCCTTGTGAAATGCGATTTCGTTATATGAGAATTACTGACAATTCATGTTGCTGCGGCGCAACATGAATTTTTGGCGCGCCCGCGTCCGTGCTCGCCTTCGCGTGGCGACCAGGCGTGACGAGGCCGTGGCGAGCACCGCCTCGCGTTGACCAGGCAAGAGAGGAAGGCCGAGTGGCGGCGAGACGGCGCGGCGATGGGCCGACGATTACCCGCCGATCCACCCGAAGCGCCAGGACAGCCGCCGAGTCGCGGCCCGCAGCGTCTGCGCCAGTTCGCTGTCCGGCCCGCGCGGGAAGCCGCGCGACGAGCCGATGATCGCGATCACGAGCCGGATGCTGCCGGTGTGATCGAACACGGGGGCGGCAATCGTCCCGATGCCGGGCACCGGCGCGTCGAACGCGAAATCGAGTTCGTCCGCGCGGATCGCCGCGAGCCGCGCGCGGAAGGCCGCGTCGTCCGGGGCGGCGGGCGCGCCGGCGAGGCGCACCGGTTCGTTGGCGAGCAGATCGGCCAGCACGTCGTCGGACATGCCGGACGCGAAAATCCGGCCGATCGCCGTATTGACGAGCGACATCACGGTGCCGACCTGCAGGCTCACGTGCTGCGGCCGCGCCGATTCCTCGAGCCGGATCACGGTCGGCCCGAGCGGCCCGAGCGTCGCGGCGGCCACGCTCATGTCGGTCGCGCCGGCGAGCGCGACGATCTCGGCTTCCGCGTCGCGCGTCGGCGACACGCGCTGCATCGCGATCAGGCCGAGCGCCTGCGCGAGCGGGCCGCCGTCGAAGCAGCCGGCGTCGTCGCGGCTCAGCAGGCCGATCTTCTGCAGGCTGACGAGATGCGGAAACGCCTTCGCGGCCGGCATGCCGGCCGCCGTCGCGAGATCGCGCAGCGGCAGCGCGCGGCCCGCCGACACCAGCGCGAGCAGCAGCTCGCCGGTGCTGTCGAGCGCATTGATCCCGCGCTGCGCTTTGGCGTCGTCGGCCAGCGCGGGCGGTACGCGCGCGGCGCCCGGCGCCGGCGCGGGCGCCGGTTCCGCACGCGCCGCGCCGAGCGACGCGGTGGCTTGCCGCGCCGCGTCGCGCAAGGCCGCCGCGATCGGGCCGTCCCAGTCGACATCGATCGATCCCGTCGAACCGATCACCGTCAACGCGAGCTGCAGATGCCCGTGCGCATCGAAGACGGGCACGCACATGCCGCTGACGCCCGGGCTCGGCCGGTCGATGCTGCGTTCGATGCCGCGCGCGCGGATCGCGTCGAGTTCGACGTGTTGCGCCTCGGCGTCCGGCGCGACCGACCCGCCTTCGGCGCCGGCGAGCGTATCGCCCGCACCGGCCTGGCTGGCCGCCATCGCGTCGAGTTGCGTGGGGTCGCCGAACGCGCGGAACACCCGGCCGGTCGCCGTCGTGTCGAGCGACATCACCGAACCGACGTGCAGGTTCATGTGCAACGGATAGCCGCCGTGCTCGATGCGCACGATCGTCGGGCCGAGCACGCCCGGCACCGACAGCGCGACGCTCAGGCCGACCGTTTCCGCGAGTCGCGCCGCGTGCGGCAGCGTCGCGCGGTAGGCCGGCTGGCGCTCGATCGACATCAGCCCGAGCCGCAGCGACAGCGGGCCCGGCTCGTAGTTGCCGGTGATCGCATCGCGTTTCACGAGCGCGAGCCGCGTCAGGCTCACGAGATAGGTGTGCGCCTGCGCGGTGGAGAGATCGGCCGCCGCGGCCAGCTCCGACAGCCCGAGCGGCTTGCGCCGGCGCGCGAACGCGTCGAGCAGCCGGCCGCCGACCTCGACACTCTGGATGCCGCGCTGCGCCTTGGGCGGCGCATCGTCCGCGCTGACTTCGTGGTTCTGCACGCGATGATTCTTCCGTTGACGAAACCCCGCATGGTATCCGACGCCATTTCTCGCGCCAGCCCGCAGGTTTACCCGTATTAGACAATAACAAGCGCGTTTGCCATTGACAAATATTCGAGGCAAGCAGATGATCCGCTCATTCCCCTCAACACATGGCTCGCAGCCACGGAACGCACAATGGCCAAAGCATTCGCCTCCCAAGCCGATCTGGAAGAGAAGAAAGTCACCTGGACGAAGCTGTCCGAGAACGCGTACGCGTACACAGCCGAAGGCGACCCGAACTCGGGCGTGATCATTGGCGACGACAGCGTACTGATCGTCGATACGACCGCGACGCCCGCGATGGCGCAGGACCTGATCGCGAAGATCCGCAGCGTGACCGACAAGCCGATCAAGCACGTGGTGCTGTCGCACTACCACGCGGTGCGCGTGCTCGGCGCGTCCGCGTACTTCGACGAAGGCGCGCAGCAGGTGATCGCGAGCCGCGGCACGTACGAGATGATCGTCGAGCGCGGCGAGGCCGACATGAAGTCGGAGATCGAGCGCTTCCCGCGCCTGTTTGCCGGTGTCGAGACGGTGCCGGGCCTGACCTGGCCGACGCTCGTGTTCGAGCGCGAGATCACGCTGTTCCTCGGCAAGCTCGAAGTGAAGATCATGCACGTCGGCTCGGGCCACACGAAGGGCGACACGATCGTGTGGCTGCCGTCGCAGAAGGTGCTGTTCTCGGGCGACCTCGTCGAATACGACGCCGCGTGCTATTGCGGCGACGCGCAGCTCGAACAGTGGCCGGCCACGCTCGAGGCGCTGCGCGCGCTCGGCGCGGAAAAGCTCGTGCCGGGCCGCGGCCCCGCGCTGCTGAATCCGGCCGAGGTCGACAAGGGCCTCGACTACACGAAGGATTTCGTCACGACGCTGCTCGCGCAGGGCCGCAAGGCGGTCGAGCGCAATCTCGACCTGAAGGCGGCGATGGCGCTCACGCGCGAAGCGATGGACCCGAAGTTCGGCCACGTGTTCATCTACGAGCACTGTTTGCCGTTCGACGTGTCGCGCGCGTTCGACGAGGCGAGCGGCATCGCGCATCCGCGCATCTGGACCGCGCAGCGCGACAAGGACATGTGGGCCGCGCTGCAGGACTGAGCGGTGCACGGCGGCGGGGCGGCGTTCACCTGATCGCCTTGCCGTTTTCCTGAAGGTTGCGGCATTCGCGGCGGCATCGCGCCGCGGTGCCGGCAGCCGTATCCGGTCTCACAAGAAAGCAGGGCGCATGCACGCCCTCGGAGACTGCTGCGCGCTCGACATCGCGCGGCCCGTTTGGAGAGAGACATGCCCCAATCGCTTCCCGCCGAAGCGACGCTCGCGCACGCGAGCGCTTCGGCGCCGATTTCCGCATCCGCATCCGCATCCAGCGACGCGCTGCTGTTCCGCAAGATCGCGTGGCGGATCGTCCCGTTCCTGTTCCTCTGCTACGTCGTGTCGTTTCTCGACCGCATCAACATCGGCTTCGCGCAGTTGCAGATGAAGCACGATCTCGGCTTTAGCGATGCGATGTACGGCCTCGGCGCCGCGGTGTTCTACGTTGGCTACGTGTTCTGCGAAGTGCCGAGCAACATGCTGCTCGCGCGGTTCGGCGCGCGCCGCACGTTCACGCGGATCATGCTGCTGTGGGGCATCGCGTCGACCGGGATGATGTTCGTGTCGCAGCCGTCGCATTTCTACGTGCTGCGCTTCCTGCTCGGCGTGTTCGAGGCCGGCTTCTTCCCCGGCATCGTGCTGTACCTGACCTACTGGTTCCCCGCGAACCGGCGCGCGGCGGCGATCTCGGTGTTCTTCGCGGGCGTCGCGGTGGCCGGCGTGCTCGGCGGGCTGATGTCCGGCTGGATCATGCGCGACATGAGCGGCGTGCTCGGTCTGCACGGCTGGCAGTGGATGTTCGCGATCGAAGGCGCGCCGGCGATCCTGCTCGCGTTCGCCGCGTTCACGTTCCTCGTCGACCGGCCGCAGGACGCCACATGGCTCACGTCCGACGAAAAGGCGCGCGTCGCCGCGCTGTGCGCCGAAGGCCGCGCACCCGGCGGTGCGCACGACGGACGCAGCGTGATGGCCGCGCTCGCGAACCCGCGCGTGTACCTGTTCGCGTTCATCTATTTCTCGCTGACCTGCGCGTCGCTGACGCTCAACTTCTGGATGCCGCTGATGATCCGCGACTTCGGCGTGACCGACGTCGTCGCCGTGAGCCTCTACACGGTCGTGCCGAATGCGGTGGGCGCGGTGGGGCTGGTCCTGATCGCGCGCCGCTCGGACCGCACCGGCGAGCGCCGCAAGCACTTCGCGTGCTGCACGATCGGCGGCGGCCTCGCGCTCGCGGCGCTGACGCTGCACCTGCACAGCTTCGCGGCGATGCTCGCGTGCCTGTCGATCGCGGCGACGCTGATCTTCGCCGCGCTGCCGATCTTCTGGGCCGTGCCGACCCGCTACCTGTCCGGCAACGCGGCCGCGGCCGGGATCGCGCTGATCAGCAGCATCGGGATCACGAGCGGCATCGTCAGCCCGTGGGTGATCGGGATGATCCGCACGCGCACGGGCAGCATGGATCTGGCCGTGTATCTGCTCGCTGCGCTGCTGGTCGCGAGCGGCGTGGCGCTGATGGTCGGCGTGAAGGGCGAAGGCGCGCGGCGCGGCTGAGCACGTGACGACCGGTCGCTGCCCGTGGGCGGCGGCGACCGGCGATTTCTCTCCGTCCGCACCCGAATCCATCGAGGAGACGATCGATGTCAGCCCCTCTTCAAGCGCACGCCGCACCGGCCGTCGCGTCC
The DNA here is from genome assembly GCF_902832865.1 of Burkholderia sp. BCC0397. Lineage (NCBI taxonomy): Bacteria > Pseudomonadati > Pseudomonadota > Betaproteobacteria > Burkholderiales > Burkholderiaceae > Burkholderia > Burkholderia sp. BCC0397. The sequence goes on from NZ_CADFDL010000001.1 coordinate 1,044,674, forward strand.
GGCGCCGGTTCGATGGACTCGGCCGGCAACGACGTGCTGTACCGCCGCATCGGCATGCGCATCGTGCCGTTCCTGTTCATCTGTTACATCGTATCGATCCTCGACCGCAGCAACATCGGCTTTGCGCAGTTGCAGATGCGGCAGGATCTCGGCCTGACCGACGCGATGTACAGTCTCGGCGCGGTGCTGTTCTTCGTCGGCTACGTGCTGTTCGAGGTGCCGAGCAACGCGCTGCTGCGCCGCTTCGGCGCGCGCCGCACGTTCGCGCGGATCATGTTCCTGTGGGGCGCGGTGTCGGTCGCGATGATCACCGTCGACAGCGCGAAGCAGTTCTACGTGCTGCGCTTCCTGCTCGGGCTGTTCGAGGCCGGGTTCTTTCCGGGCGTGGTGTTCTACCTGACGTACTGGTATCCGGCGCGGCGACGCGCGTCGGTGCTGTCGATTTTCTACGCGGGCGTCGCGGTGGCCGGGATGGTCGGTGGGCTGCTGTCGGGCTGGCTGATGCGCGGGATGTCCGGCGTGCTCGGGCTGCACGGCTGGCGATGGATGTTCGCGATCGAGGGCGCGCCCGCGATCCTGCTCGGCGTGATCGCGTGGTTCTGGCTGTGCGACTGCCCCGAACACGCGAGTTGGCTGTCCGACGACGACCGGCAGCGGCTCGCGGCCGACCTCGCCGCGGATCGCGCGGATGCCCCAGCGCACGCGGCTGCTTCGCTGCGGCAGGTGCTGGCCGAGCCGCGCACCTATCTGTTCGCGTTCATCTATTTCTCGCTGACGACCGCGCTGCTGATGCTGCTGTTCTGGATGCCGCTGATGATTCGCGAATTCGGCATTCACGACGTCGTGCACATCAGCCTGCTGTCGATCGTGCCGAACGCGATCGGCGCGGCGGGCCTGATCGCGATCGCGCGGCGCTCGGACCGCAAGCGCGAACGCCGCCGGCATTTCGCCGCGTGTGCGTTTGGCGGCGCGGTGGCGCTCGCGCTGCTGACGCTGCACCCGCCGAGCATCGTCGCGATGATGGCGCTGCTGTCGGTCGCAGCGATGCTGATCTTCGCCGCGCATCCGGTGTTCTGGGCCGTGCCGTCCGCGTATTTCTCGGGCGCAGGCGCGGCAGGCGGGATCGCGCTGATCAGCAGCATCGGCGTGTCGAGCGGGATGATCACGCCGTGGATCGTCGGGCTGATCCGCACGCGAACCGGCAGCATGGACCCGGCGATGCTGATGATCGCGGCGCTGCTGGCCGCGTGCGCGGTCGCGATGCTGCTGGGCGTGCGGGCGACGCCGCAGGAGCCGGCGCACGGGCCGCGTTGATCGACCTGCGCCGGATGCATCGACGCGGCGGGCCGGACGATGCCGTCCGGCCCGCGCTCGGTGAGCAACGGCCACGCGAGATGCCGGCCTGGCCCGGGCGCGATGCCGATACTGTCCGACTAGCGCACGGCCGCGTAGCGCGGGGCCGGCGTATCGGCCGACAAATGCGGCGCCATCGTGCGGCGCGCGGCCTCGTACGCGTCCCATTCGTCGCCCGCATGCAGCGACGGAATCGTCACCAGTTCGCCGCGATCGAACCCGACCAGCGCTGCATCGACCAGGTCCGGCGCCGTCATCACGATTTCCTTCGGCAGGTGCTCGAGCGGCAGGCCGCCCGTCTGCCAGAAATCGGTGGCCGTCGCGCCGGGCAGCACGGCCTGCACCTGCACGCCCTGGTCGGCGAGCTCGTGATGCAGCGACTGGCTGAACGCGAGCACGAACGCCTTGCTGCCGCCGTACACGCCGTTCAGCGTTTCCGGCGAGATCGCGACGATCGACGAAATGTTGATCACCGCGCCGTGGCCGCGTGCGACGAAACCCGGCACGGCCGCATAGGTCAGGCGCGTGAGCGCGGTCACGTTCAGGTCGATCATCCGCGTCATCGCGTCGACGTCGCTGTCGAGCAGCGGCGCATGCGTGCCGATGCCGGCGTTGTTCACGAGCAGCGTGATGCTCGCGTCCTGTTTCAGCTTGGCTTCGACGGCGGCGAGCGCCGTGCGGTCGTTGAGATCCGCGTCGACGATCTCGACGCTGCGCTGTGTGTCGTTCGTGATGCGGTCGGCGAGGGCGTTCAGCCGGTCGCGGCTGCGCGCGACCAGGATCAGGTCGTAGCCGCGGCGCGCGAGGCGGTCCGCGTAGACGGCGCCGATGCCCGACGACGCGCCGGTAATGAGGGCGGTACCGCGATGTGCTTGCGTCATGATGTGCTCCGTTTCGATGAGGATGGCCGGATGGCGTGAAGGCATTCTGGCCTCGAAGCGTTGCGACACAAATGACGTAGATGGGTATGATTCATGACATCGGCCAATCGGCACGGGACCGGAGAACGTACATGCACCGAATCGGCTTCTTGATCAGCGACGGCTTCCAGATCATGGCGCTCGCCGCGCAGTCGGTGTTCGAGTACGCGAACATGGGCATGGACGCGCCGTTCTATGCGATGGACAACTACTCGGTCGACGGCGGCGACGTGCGTTCGTCGCTCGGGCTGCCGGTCGCCACGCGCGCGCTGCGCGGGCGGCTCGGCGTCGATACGTGGATCGTCGCGGGCGTCAACGATCCGCTCGCCGCGCCGGCGCCGGCCGGCGTCGTCGCCTACCTGCGCCGCGCGAACGCGCGTGCGCGGCGGATCGCCGGCATCTGCACGGGCGCGTTCGTGCTGGCCGAGGCCGGGCTGCTCGCGCAGCGTCGCGCGACCACGCACTGGGCGTTCGGCCGCGACATGCAGCGGCACTACCCGGAGATTCGCGTCGAGGACGACCGGATCTTCATCGTCGACGGCCCGATCTGGACGTCGGCCGGGATGACGGCCGGCCTCGATCTCGCGCTCGCGATGGTGGAGAAGGACCTCGGCGCCGATGCCGCGCGGTCGGTCGCGCACAAGCTGGTGATGCATCAGCGCCGGGCCGGCGGTCAGTCGCAGCATTCGGAAATGCTCGAGCTTGCGCCGAAATCCGACCGGATCCAGAACGCGCTCGACTACGCGCGGCGGAATCTCGGCCGCGCGCTGACCGTCGAGGATCTGGCCGAGGCCGTTCATTTGAGCCCGCGCCAGTTCAGCCGCGTGTTTACGCTCGAAACCGGGCAGTCGCCCGCGAAGGCGATCGAGCGGCTGCGGCTCGAGTCGGCGCGGCTGATGATCGAACAGAGCCGTCATCCGCTCGACGTGATCGCGAAGGAGAACGGCTTTCGCGACCGCCGACACATGCGCGAGGCGTTCGTGCGCGGGTTCGGCGTGCCGCCGCAGGCGCTGCGGCGCGATGCGCGGGCGGACGAGCGGGAAACGGGCTGATGGGCTGACGGGCGGGCGTGGTTCAGCGCGTGCCGGCAAAATCGCGCAGAATCCTGTCGACATTCGTCGCGAGGAGACACCGTGCACACTGACCCGTTCGACATTGCGATTCCCGAGCACGCGCTTGACGATTTGCGCCGGCGCCTGCGCGACTACCGCCCACCGAACCTGACGCCCGCCGAGCCGTGGCAGCAGGGCGTCGACGGCACATGGCTGCGCGAATTGGCGGCGCACTGGGCCGACGGCTTCGATTGGCGCGCGGTGGAACGCGAGCTGAACCGGCTGCCGCAGTTCGTCGCGGACGTCGGCGGGCGGCGTGTGCATTTCGTGCATCGGCGCGGTACGGGGCCGAAACCCTATCCGCTCGTCGTCACGCACGGCTGGCCCGGTTCCGCATTCGAATTCCACGCGTTGATCGATCGCTTGTGCGATCCGGCCGCGTTCGGCGGCGATCCGGACGACGCGTTCGACATCGTCGCGCCGTCGCTGCCCGGCTTCCTGTTCTCTCCCGCACCGGCGGCACCCGGCACGTCGGCGCTTCAGGTCGCCGACTGCTGGGCGGAATTGATGGCCGGCCTCGGATACCAACGGTTCGGCGCGCAGGGCGGCGATCTGGGCGCGGGCGTGTCGGTCGCGCTCGGCGCGCGGCATGAGGGCGTGGTCGACGGCATCCACCTGAACTACCTGCCCGGCAGCTACGAACCGGCGATCGACGCGGCGCGGCCGCTGACCGACGACGAGCAGGCGTTCCTGAAGCAGCGCGGCGACTGGGCGGCGCTCGAAGGCGGGTACGCGCACGTCCACATGACGAAGCCGCAGACGCTGGCCGTCGCGCTCAACGATTCGCCGCTCGGGCTGGCCGCGTGGATCGCCGAGAAATTCCGTGCGTGGAGCGATTGCGATGGCGACGTCGCGCGCCGTTTTTCGCACGACACGCTGCTGACGGGCATATCGCTCTACTGGTTTACCGGCTGCATCGGCTCGTCGATGCAAATGTATTGGGAGAACCGGCTGCAGTCGATGCGGTTTGCGGCCGGGCAGCGCGTGGCGGTACCCGTGGCGTTCGCGCGCTTTCCGAAGGAGATCAGCCGTCCGCCGCGCAGTTGGCTCGAACGGGTATTCGACGTGGTGCAGTGGACCGACATGCCGAGCGGCGGCCATTTCGCGGCGATGGAGGAGCCGGACTTGCTGGCCGACGATATTCGGCGGTTTTTCAGGCGCTTCCGGTAACGGGCGGGCAAGCCGGCGGAGGGCGGAAACCGATACCCGGAGGTCGCACACGCGGGACGGGAGCGGCTCGATGCGGATCGCGTCGCCCGCCTTGCCGCGTCATTACCGCGTAACGAACGCCGTGGCCGCATCCGGCGCCGTACGCGCATGCTTGCGCTGGCGCAGCAGCGCGACGCGGCAGTTCTCGCGCGCCGTTTCGCGGCCGTCGTCGTCGAGCAGTACGAGGTCGCCGCGCATCACGTTCAGCGTGATCACATCCTCGCCCGGCGCGCCGAGCGTTTCCGGCGTGTGCACAGAGCCGGCCGGTTCGAGCACTGTCGAACCCGCGTGCGCGACCCAGTCGTATTCGCGGTAGCGCCACGCCCCCTGCAGCGTATGGACGAACACCTCGCCGTCGTGACGGTGGCGCGGCAGCGTGCCGCCGGCCGGCATCTTCAGCAGCGCGGTGAGCGTGTCCTCGGCCGCATTGATATGGAGGTACTTGATCGCGAGCCCCGGCAGGTCGGCGCTCATCGGCAGCCACGGCAGCGCGTCGCCGGGCAGGCACGAGATCGGCGGCAGGTCGGTGGAGAGCGGGGCGGACGGCTGCGTCATGGCGGAAGGCGGAGCGGAAACGGGAAGCCCGCATTATCGCAGAGCCGGATCGCGCGGCCGAACGGGTGCGGCGTCGCGCCGAAAACGTGCGCGGCGGTCCGATCCTTACTCGATGAAATATACAGTCAAACTGTACAGTTTGACTGTATATATGCTATCTTGAATGCATGAACGCGCCATCCTCTCCCCCCGACATACTCCCGCTGGCCGGTCTCGCCGGCGAACTCCGCATCTCGGTCGGCAAGCTGATGCGGCGGATGCGGGAGCAGACCCATCCGAACGACCTCACGTCGTCGCAGAAATCGGTGCTGCTGCGGCTCGATCGCGACGGTCCGGCGACCGTGTCGGCGCTCGCGCGTGCCGAAAGCGTCCGCCCGCAGTCGATGCGCGTGACGGTCGCGACGCTGGAGACGCTCGGCGCGGTCGCCGGCGCGCCCGATCCCACCGACGGCCGGCAGACGCTGATCGCGCTCACGCCCGGTTTCCGCAAGGTGCTGCAAGCGAACCGCGCGGCCAAGGACGACTGGCTGTTCCGCGCGCTGCATGCGCAACTGTCGGCGGCGGAACAGGCCGAGCTCGCGGCGGCCGTGAAGCTGCTGCAGCGGCTTGCCGAATTCCAGGACCCGGCGCGTCCGTGAACCGCCCCGACCCGCTCGCCGAAAGGACAACCCGCCCATGAATCTCCTGCATCTCGTGTCGTACTTCTTCGGCGGCGCGTTTCTCGCGAACGTCGTGCCGCATCTCGTCAGCGGGCTGCGCGGCGAGCCGTTCCAGACGCCGTTCGCGAATCCGCCTGGGCGCGGGCTGTCGTCGTCCACCGTGAACGTGGTGTGGGGCGTCGTGAACCTCGGCATCGCTTACGCGCTCGTGTGCCGGGTCGGCGATTTCGACCTGAAGATCACGGCCGACGCGGCGGCGCTCGGCCTCGGCATCCAGGTGCTCGGCCTGTTCCTCGCGCGGCATTTCGGCGAACTGCACGGCGGCAACGAGCCGGACCGGGAGCGGCCATGAGCGTGCCGGCAGCGGGCGTATTTCGCTCGCTTCGCAGCTTCAACTACCGCGTGTGGGCGATCGGCTCGCTGGTGTCGAACATCGGCACGTGGATCCAGCGCACCGCGCAGGACTGGCTCGTCCTCACGCAGCTCACGCATCACGACGCATCGGCGGTCGGCACGGTGATGGCGCTGCAGTTCGGGCCGCAACTGCTGCTGTTGCCGTGGACCGGCTACGCGGCCGACCGCTTCGACCAGCGCAAGCTGCTGATGGCGACGCAGGCGCTGATGGGTGCGCTGGCGCTCGTGCTCGGCGGGCTGACGGTCACCGGCGCGGTGCGGCTCGAGCACGTGTATGTGTTCGCGTTCCTGTTCGGCTGCGCGTCGGCGTTCGACGCGCCGGTGCGGCAGACCTTCGTCGCGGAACTGGTCGGCGATCGCGAGCTCGCGAACGCGGTCGCGCTCAATTCGACGTCGTTCAACGCCGCGCGGATGGTCGGCCCGGCGGCGGCGGGCTTCCTGATCGCATCGGTCGGCACTGGCTGGGCGTTTCTCGCGAACGGGCTCAGCTTCTTCGCGGTGCTGGCGTCGCTGTCGCAGCTTCGGGAAGACGAACTGCGCGCGAACGTGCGGACAGGCCGCTCGCGCGGCAGCCTGCTCGACGGGTTCCGTTACGTGTGGCACCGCCCGGACTTGACGGCGATTCTCGTGATGCTGTTCCTGATCGGCACGTTCGGGCTCAATTTCCAGTTGTACATTTCGACGATGGCCGCCAGCGTGTTTCACGTCGATGCGCGCGGGTTCGGTTTCCTGTCATCGATGATGGCGGTCGGCACGATCTCGGGCGCGCTGCTTGCCGCGCGCCGCGAGCAGCCGCGGTTCCGTCATCTGTGGATCGGCGCGACGCTGTTCGGGCTCGGCTGCACGTTCGCCGCGTTGGCGCCCGGCTACTGGTCGTTCGCCGCCGCACTGGTGCTGACCGGGATCGCCGCGATCACCTTCATGAATTCGACCAACAGCCTGATGCAACTGTCCACCGAGCCGGCGATGCGCGGCCGCGTGATGGCGCTGCGCCTCGCGGTCGCATTGGGCGGCACGCCGATCGGCGCGCCGGTGGCCGGCTGGGTCGCGAACCATCTCGGCCCGCGCTGGGCGCTCGGCGTCGGCGCGGCGTCCGGCTTTGCGGCGGCGCTCGTCGCGACCCATTTCGTCACGCGCAAGCGCGCGCAGCCGCGCACGGGCGGCGACGGGGCCTGACCGAACCGAAAGCCGCCGCTATGCCGCCGGCCGCGCCGCCGCATGCGCGGCGTCGAGGCACGACTGGAACAGCAGCGCGGCCCGCGGTGGCTGCGGCGAGCGCCGCAGCAGGCTCACGAACCGGCACCGGTAATTGAACCGGTGCGGCGCGATCGGTTGCATCAGCTCCTTGTTTTCGAAACTCTCCGCGTAGTGATCGGGCAGGAAGCCGAGATAGCGGCCCGACAGAATCAGCGTCGCGATCGATTCCTGGTCCGACGCGGTCGCGCTGCGCGTGAGCTTCGCGCGATGGCTCAATTCCATGTTCGGCGAATGGAAACCGAGCCCGGCGAACGCGTGGTGGCGGATCGTCGTCCACGTGAGCTTGCCGTGCGGCGCATCGAAGAGCGGATGCTGGCGGCCGCAGTAGAGCAGCATCCGTTCGTCGAACAGCGCCGAATACACGAGGCTGCCCGAGTTGCGGTGCACGGGGATGATCCCGACCTGATAGCTGCCATCGATGACCCCGCGCTCGACCTCGTTGATCGACGCGACGTGCAGGTTCAGCGCGACGTCGGGCGCTTCGTCCGCGAACTGGCGGATCGCGTCGCCCAGGCGCGCATGCGGGTTGGTGGCCGTCTTGTCGAACACTGCGATGTGCAGTTCTCCGCCCATCTTGTCGTGAATGCCGTCGATCCTGCTGCGAAATGCTTCCATCGACGCGAGCAGTCGCAGCGTTTCCTCGTACACCGTCTGCCCCTCGGGCGTCAGCGTGAAGCCCGCGCGGCCGCGCCGGCACAGTACGAGGCCGAGCCGCGTCTCTAGATCCTTCACGTGCCGGCTGATCGTCGAGATGCCGATATTCAGTTCCAGTTCGGCGGCCGCCATCCCGCCGCACTGCACGACGCCCTTGAAGACCCGCAGCAGGCGGAGATCCATGTCGCTGAGCTGCCCGAGCAGCGCGCGGCTCTTCGGTTTCTTTGCTTGCATAGTTGAGCAAGTGAACATTGATATTGCGATATTCAAAAGACTAATTGGCGTCCCGACAATGTGCAACATCATCATCAGGAGGAGGGGCGCGACGCGCCGACCGACATGACCGACATCACTACCGCCCAGCACGACGACACGAACCTCCGCACCGACGCCGCGTGGCTCGATGCGCACTGGATGCCGTTCACGGCCAACCGCCAGTTCAAGGCCGATCCGCGCATGATCGTGTCCGGCCAGGGCGCGTATTACACCGATGGCGAAGGCCGCAAGATCTTCGATGGCCTGTCGGGCCTCTGGTGCACGGGCCTCGGTCACGGTCGCACGGAAATCGTCGAAGCCGTGAGCCGCCAGGTCGCGCAGCTCGATTACGCGCCGGCCTTCCAGTTCGGCCATCCGAAATCGTTCGAACTCGCCAACAAGATCAAGGAGCTGACGCCGGCCGGCCTCGACTACGTGTTCTTCACGGGCTCGGGCTCGGAAGCGGCCGACACGTCGCTGAAGCTGGCCCGCGCGTACTGGCGCGCGAAGGGCAAGGGCACGAAGACGCGCCTGATCGGCCGCGAGAAGGGCTACCACGGCGTGAACTTCGGCGGCATCTCGGTGGGCGGGATCGGCGCGAACCGCAAGCTGTTCGGCCAGGGGATCGACGCCGACTTCCTGCCGCATACGCAACTGGCCGAGAACAAGTTCTCGCGCGGCATGCCGGAGCACGGCGCCGAGCTGGCCGACCGCCTGCTCGAACTGATCGCGCTGCACGACGCATCGAACATCGCGGCCGTGATCGTCGAGCCGTTCTCCGGTTCGGCGGGCGTTGTCGTACCGCCGAAGGGCTATCTGAAGCGCCTGCGCGACATCTGTACCGCGCACGACATCCTGCTGATCTTCGACGAGGTCATCACGGGCTTCGGCCGCGCCGGCGCAATGACGGGCGCCGACGCATTCGGCGTGGTGCCGGACATCATGAACTTCGCGAAGCAGGTGACGAACGGCGTGCAGCCGCTCGGCGGCGTGATCGCGACGAAGGAGATCTACGACACGTTCATGGCCGCGGGCGGCCCCGAGTACATGCTCGAGTTCCCGCACGGCTACACGTATTCGGCGCATCCGGTCGCCTGCGCGGCCGGCGTCGCGGCGCTCGACCTGCTGGTGAAGGAAGACGCGGTGGCCCGCGTGCGCGATCTCGCGCCGCATTTCGAGGCGGCCGTGCACGGGCTGAAGGGCCAGCGTCACATCACGGATATCCGCAACTACGGGCTGGCGGCCGGCCTGACGATCGCCGCGCTGCCGGGCGAGCCGGCACGGCGCCCGTACGAGATCGCGATGCGCTGCTGGGCGAAGGGCTTCTACGTGCGCTACGGCGGCGACACGATCCAGCTCGCGCCGCCGTTCATCGCCGAGAAGCGCGAGATCGACAACCTGGTCAACGCGCTGTCCGACGCACTGAACGAAGTGGACTGAGCCACGGCTTGCCCGCAGCGACAACCGAATTCACGAAAGAGCCAGACACATGAAACACGACAGCAATGTGACCTCCACCGTCGGCCACCTGATCGACGGCAAGCGCGTCGACGGCGGCAGCCGAGTCCAGCCGGTGTTCGACCCGGCCACCGGCGAATCGCACAAGAGCGTCGCGCTCGCCGACAAGCTGACCGTCGAAGCCGCGATCGCGTCCGCGCAGGCCGCGTTCCCGGCGTGGCGCAACACGCCGCCGCTGAAGCGTGCCCGCGTGATGAGCCGCTTCAAGACGCTGCTCGAGGAGCACGCGGAAGAACTCTGCGCGCTGATCACGGCCGAGCACGGCAAGGTGCTCGCCGATGCGATGGGCGAACTGCAGCGCGGGATCGAGAACGTCGAATACGCGAGCTACGTGCCCGAACTGTTGAAGGGCGAGCACAGCAAGAACGTCGGCCCCGCGATCGATTCGTGGAGCGAGTTCCAGGCACTCGGCGTCGCGGCCGGCATCACGCCGTTCAACTTCCCGGTGATGGTGCCGCTGTGGATGTGGCCGATGGCCGTTGCGTGCGGCAACACGTTCGTGCTGAAGCCGTCCGAGCGTACGCCGTCGTCGACGCTGCGCATGGCCGAGCTCGCGCTCGAGGCCGGCCTGCCGCCGGGCGTGCTGAACGTCGTGAACGGCGACAAGGAAGCGGTCGACACGATCCTGACCGATCCGCGCGTGAAGGCGGTGAGCTTCGTCGGCTCGACGCCGATCGCGGAATATATCTACTCGACCGGCTGCGCGCACGGCAAGCGCGTGCAGGCGCTCGGCGGCGCGAAGAACTTCGCGGTCGTGATGCCGGATGCCGACATCGGCAATGCGGTGAACGCGCTGATGGGCGCCGCGTACGGCTCGTGCGGCGAGCGCTGCATGGCGATTCCGCTCGTCGTCGCGATCGGCGACGAAACGGGCGACCAGGTGGTCGCGGGGCTGAAGGCCGAGATCGAGAAGATGAAGGTCGGCCCGGGCAACGGCGCGGGCGTCGACATGGGCCCGCTCGTCACGAAGCAGCATTTCGAGAAGGTGACGGGCTTCGTCGAAGCGGGTGTGGCAGCGGGCGCGACGCTCGTCGTCGACGGTCGCGGCGTGAAGGTCGACGGCCATGACGGCGGCTACTACCTCGGCCCGTGCCTGTTCGACAACGTGAAGCCCGGCATGCCGATCTACCAGCACGAGATCTTCGGGCCGGTGCTCGGCGTGATCCGCCTGAAGTCGCTCGACGACGCGATGGCGCTGATCGACGCGCACGAATACGGCAACGGCACGTGCCTGTTCACGCGTGACGGCGAGGCCGCGCGCTACTTCAGCGACAACATCCAGATCGGCATGGTCGGCATCAACGTGCCGCTGCCGGTGCCGGTCGCGTACCACTCGTTCGGCGGCTGGAAGCGTTCGCTGTTCGGCGATCTGCATGCATACGGCCCGGATGCCGTGCGGTTCTACACGAAGCGCAAGACGATCACGCAGCGCTGGCCGTCGGCCGGCGTGCGCGAAGGGACGGTGTTCAGCTTCCCGTCGAACCGCTGACCCGACGCGCGCACCGGCGGCATGCGGCCGGTGCGGCGTGCGAAGCTGCCAAGGCCCGCTCCCGATCGACGATCGGGGCGGGCTTTTTTACGGCCGTGCGAAATACGCGGAACGCGGCGAAAGCAGGATTACGGCGCGACCACGTGCCACATGTTCTTGAAGTTGTCGCCGTTGCGATCGCCCTGTTTCATGTCCTTCGAGAAGAAATACAGCGGCTTGCCCTTGTACGCCCATTGCGGGCTGCCGTCGTCGCGCTTGACGATCGTGTAGGGCCCGACCGGCACGTCGGTGGCGCTGGCCTTGTACGGCGGCCAGAAGGATTCGCACTGGCCCGTGCACGCGCTGGTGCCGGCGTTGGCCTTGTCCTTGTCGAACGTGTAGACGGTCATCCCGTTCGCGGCGACGAGCGCGCCGTTTTCTTCCTTCGTGATGGATCCCTGGGCCGTGGCCGAAGCTGACGCAATGGCGAGCAGGGCGGAGCTGACGAGCAGCGCGGCTTTCATGAGTGCCTCCTGATAGTCCGGTGGGCGGCCGCGATCGCGCACGGGCGAGCGTGCGCCGGAATCGCGATGAATGGTGCCGGAGCACGGCGCCGTCGCCGCCGGCCCGCGTGAGCAACGCCGGGGCGAATGGCGGCAAACGGGGCGCCTTATTCACGATAGGCGGTTTTTCGCGGCGCTGCGAGAAGATCGGGGGGCATATCGGCGGCACGCAGCCCTCGCGCAACGGCGCGACGATCGCCGTCATGCGCCGGTATTCGGCATCCGTCCCCGAGTGCGCGCCGCGCGTGCGCTGCGGCGTCGACGACGCCGATACGGGTTTGCGCGGATGACATCGCGCGCATTCCGCCTGAATATCTGCGTCAGCGCGAGCCGGACTCGCGCCGATGCTTCCGGGAGGTGACGACGATGCTTCAGGATCCGGGCGAGGTTGCGCGCGCCAGCTATCGCGCGTATGCCGACAAGAACCGAGACGCGATCGAAGCGCTGATCGCGCCGGATTTCCATTTCACGAGCCCGCTCGACAACCGGCTCGATCGCGACACGTATTTCCGGCGCTGCTGGCCGAACAGCGTGACGCTGGCGCGCTTCGATTTCATCGACGTCGCCGTTCACGGCGAGCAGGTATTCGTCGTGTACGAGGCGGAAACGGCCGACGGCAGACGGTTCCGGAATGCGGAGCGGTTGCATGTCCGAGACGGGCTGATCGTCGAGGCCGAGGTGTATTTCGGCTGGAACGTGCCGCACGATGCGCCCGACGGCGGTTTCGTCGAACCGCGCGGTTGAGTGGAGGGCGGGAGCAGGCGGTTCATCCGGTGCTGCGCGCGACCTCGCGGTTCGGGCGTGCCGGGCCGGCGAATCCTTCGTTCAGCGCCGGCGTGGCACGACATGGATCGGGATTCCGGTTTCCGGAGCATCGTGTCGTTGCCGCTCGTCCCGGTCGATGCACTCATCCCGCCGCATCTTCCCCCAACGCCTGGATGAACCGCGAAAACAGCTCCGGCTGCGACGAAATCCCGAGCTTCGCGTAAAGGTGCCGCCGATGCACCTTCACCGTTTCGGGTGAAATCGCGAGCCGTTCGGCGATCGCCTTCGACGAATTGCCGCGCAGCACCATGCGCGCGATCGACATCTCGCGGTCGGTCAGCACGCCTGCACCGAAGCGCGCGAGCGCCTGCTCGACGCGCGCGCCGAGGTCCGCGTCGGGCGTTGCGCGCGCTGCGTCCCCCACCAGCCGCCAATGCTGCCGGATCGCCGCGAGCACCCACGGCATCGCGGCCGTCAGCTTGCCGAGCGGCTCGACGTCGAAGCGCGTCGCTGCACCGAGCGACAGCGACAGCAGCGTGTCGGCATTCGGCCGCACGAGAATCTGGATCTCGTCGTCGCCGACCGCGTCGCGGAAATAGCTCAGGAAATACTCGCTCTGCCGGAACAGGTCCGGCGCGACTTCCTCGAGCCGGTAGCAGCCGTCGGCGAGCCCGTCGTGCGCGGCCTGCAGGAACGGATCGAGCAGATATAACCCATTCAGGTAAAGCGGCACCGGCGACGCGGTGTCGGCGCCGCCCGTGTCGTATTCGTCGAGCACGAGCGGCACGCCGTCGCGGCCAATCGCGGTCGCGAGCGCGTTGTCGAACGGCGTCATTTCATTGAGCAGCAGCACCAGGAACCGCCAGAAACGCGGCTGGCCGAGATGATCGATTGCGCGGCCAAGCGCCTGGTGCATCGCGATTTCGGAAAAGAGACGATCCATACCACCACCGGATGGGCGTAACACGAAGGGGGAATAGCGGTCCTGAAATTGGCTTCCTAGACTGCCACGCAATCAATCGGGCCCGAGTATGGGCGTTCAAAAACAAGTGGCATAGGAGCAGGAGAACGAAATGGCGATGATGTCGGAATCGACGGGCAGCCTGCAAGCGGCGCCTGCAACGGAAGACGCGCCGCGCGCGCTGTCGCAGACGCTCAGCGTGCGCGATGCAGTGATGATCACCGTATCGGGCGTGACACCGGCCAGCTCGATCTTCGTGATCGCGCCGTTCGCGATCCAGCAGGCCGGCAGCGGCGCGGTGCTGTCGTTCGTGCTCGGCGGCGTGCTCGCGCTCGCGTTCGCGCTCTGCTATGCGGAACTCAGCGCCGCGCACCGCAGCGCGGGCGGCGAATACGTGATGGCCAAGCGCGTGTTCGGCACGCTGCCCGGCTACCTGACCTTCATCACGGTGCTGTCCGTCAGCGTGTTCATTCCGGCCGTGCTCGCGAGCGGCGCCGCGCCGTACCTGAACAATGCGCTCGGCACGCACTTCGGCAACCAGTCGGTCGCGCTGACGATCGTGCTGCTCAGCTATCTGCTCGGGATGCTGAACATCAAGACGAACGCGTGGATCACCGGCGCGTTCCTGGTCGTCGAAATCGGCGTGCTGATGCTGATCGCGGGGCTCGGCTTCGGGTCGCCGCATCGCGGCGCCGAAGTGCTGATCGCACCGGTCGTCGCGAGCGGCAATGCGCTCGTGCCAGCGACGCTCGCGGCCATCGTGCCCGCGATCGGCACCGCGATCTTCTGCTACAACGGCTTCGGTTCGGCAGCCTATCTCGCGGAAGACCTGCGCGGCGGCAACCGCAACGTCGCGAAGGCGGTGATCTATTCGCTGCTGGTGATCCTCGTCGTCGAACTGGTGCCGCTCACCGCGATCGTGCTGGGCGCGCCGTCGCTGACGGAACTGACGAAGAGCACTGATCCGATCGGCTATGTCGTGCGCTCGCTGAGCAATCCGGTCGTGTCGCGCGTGGTCAGCGGCGGGATCTTCCTGTCGGTGTTCAACGCGATCATCGCGATCGTGATCGCGATGGGCCGCCTGCTGTACAGCAGCGGCCGGCATGCGCTCTGGTCGCGCACCTGCAACCGTGCGTTTTCGACGATCCATCCACGCCTCGAATCGCCGTGGCTGGCGACGATCGCGCTGGCCATTCCGTCGGCCGGGCTCGTGTTCGTGTCGAGCCTCGACGAGCTGACCGCGTTCACCGTCGACCTGCTGCTGCTGATCTATCTCGTCGTCGGGCTGGCCGCGCTCGCGAGCCGGTTCGTGCGTCGCGACGTCGAGCATCATTACCGGATGCCACTGTGGCCCGTGACGCCGCTCGTCGCGGTGGCGGGCGCCGCGTATACGCTGGTCACGACTTTGGCAACCGCGACGAAGCCGACCGACCTGATCATCATCGCGGGGCTGCTGATCGCGGCCCTCGTGATGTACGTGGTGTGGGCGCGCCACAGCGAAGCATTCCGCGCGCTCTGAGCCCCGGATCGACAGCTTGCATCACCGACACACCGAACCATTGAAAGACGGGAGGAATCGCATCATGCGCACGAGGGATCTCGGCATCCGCATCGGACTCGGCACGCCGGGCCGCTTCAACGCGATCACGGACGTACCGGGCGTGCGGGTCGGACATTGCACGCTGAACGTCGAGAACGGCGACGCGTCGATCCGCACCGGCGTCACCATCATCGAGCCGCGCGCGGGCGCCGCGCACGATTCGCCGTGCTTCGCGGGCGTGCACGTGCTGAACGGCAACGGCGACGCGACCGGGCTCGAATGGATCCGCGAAGCCGGCCTGCTGACGACGCCGATCGCCTATACGAACACGCACAGCGTCGGCACGGTGCGCGACGCGCTCGTCGCGAACGAACGCGAAGCGGCGGCCGGCCGCGTGTACTGGTGCATGCCGGTCGTGATGGAAACCTACGACGGACTGCTGAACGACATCTGGGGGCAGCACGTGAACGCCGCGCACGTCCAGCGCGCGCTGGCCGCCGCGCAGTCGGGGCCGGTCGCCGAAGGCGGCGTGGGCGGCGGCACGGGCATGATCTGCCACGAGTTCAAGGGCGGCATCGGCACCGCGTCGCGCGTGCTGGCCAGCGATGCGGGCGGCTGGACCGTCGGCGCGCTCGTGCAGGCGAACTACGGCGTGCGCGAGACGCTGCGCGTGGCCGGCTACCCGGTCGGCGACGTGCTGCGGCACGTGCATTCGCCGTTCCGCGAAGCAGACGCGAAAGGCGAAGCCGGCATGGGCTCGATCGTCGTCACGATCGCGACCGACGCACCGTTGCTGCCGCATCAATGCACGCGTCTCGCGCAGCGCGCGAGCGTCGGGCTCGCCCGCGTCGGCGGCGGCACCGAGGATTCGAGCGGCGACATCTTCCTCGCGTTCGCCACCGGCAACGACGGCTTGCCTACCGCGAACTACGGCAACAAGGGCACGCCGACGACCGACGTGCGGATGGTCAACAACGACCATATTTCCGCGCTGTTCGTCGCGGCGGCGGAAGCGGTGGAGGAGGCGATCGTGAATGCGCTGGTCGCGGGTGGCGACGTCGAGTCGCGCGGGGCGCGGGTCGAGGGGCTCGGGCAGGCGCGCTTGCTGGATGCGTTGCGCGAAGTGGGCTGGCGGCCGGGGCGCGGCGCGTGAAACGGCAAGCGCCGCTTCAATCGAAGCGGCGTGGTGCAGGACGGCGATGCGGCGAGCGGCCGGACCGCCGTCCGCCCGCGCATGTGATGCATGCGGTGCGGGCGATACGGGCCTGGCCGTGACGACGCGGCGTCATGCTCAGCTGCCGAAGTAGATGTTGCAGAAGCTGACCGGGCCGACGCAGGCGTTCGGGTCTTCCTGCTTCGATTGCGCACGATCGACGCGGCCGGCGGCCTTGACCGCCTCGGCGCGGTTCGCCTGTTGCGGTGCGGCGTCTGCCGGCGCCGGCTGCGCGTGGGCGACAGTAGCGGCGAGCGACAGGGCAACGAGGGCGAGGTGCAGCGGCTTCATTTTGTTTCTCCTGGGTGAGTGCCAGTCTCGCTGGCAGTGAGGAAACTATAGGCTCGCACTGCTTAAAGATTAATCACCGCGGCTGTAGAGCTTATTTCCATCCGGAACAAGGATCCCGTTGCGCGCGCACCCGTCTTCAATGGCGATGCCGGTTGAACGGCGCGTCCTTGTCGAGCAGCGCGCTGCGCATGAAGTGCAGGCAGCCGACGATCCGCTGCATGCTGCGGCGCGCGTCGGGCACCGCGTACCACGCCTGCAGCGTGTGCTGCGCCGCACGGATCGCGAGATTCACGGATTTCAGCGTGCGCGCATGGCGGGCGGGCGTCGGATCGTCGAAGAAGCGCGGCAGTTCGATCAGCACCGCATCGATCGAACCGGTCCAGCGCAGCGTCTGCGGCGGTTTCGACGCGCAGAACGCATGCAGCTCGTCGCGCAGGTCGATGACCGCGTGGCCGACTTCGAGCGTCGACAGCATCCAGCGCAGTGCATCGCGATGCTGCCGCGTGCGGCGCACCAGCAGCGTACGCAGTTGCGCCATCAGGTCGTGCGTGCTCGACTGGAAGCGCTGCGCGAGGCCGTCCGGCGCGCCTTCGCATGCCAGCGTCACCTGGCGGCGCAAGTCGTGCGCGATCCGGCCGGTGAGCCAGGGCATGTGCGTCGGGAACACGACGGCAAACACGAGCGAGCACGCAAGCATCGCGACGACGATCGCCAGCCCGTTGTTGATCAGCACTTCAGGCGTATACGCGATCGCGTTGTCGGGGCCCGCGAGCAGGCAGAAGAACACCGCGAAGCCGATCCCGTAGCCGGACAGGCCCGGCCGCATCGCGAGAAACGCGCCGAGGCCGAGCACGAGGGCGAGCGCCGCGCACAGCAGCGGAAAGCCGTCGATGTTCGGATAGACGTAACACAGGAACAGGTAGCCGACCGCGGTCGCGAATGCCGCGCCGACGCCCATCTGCGCGACGAACTTCGGCGCGCGCGGCGAGGTCGAGCTGAGCGCGCACGCGATCGCGGTGGCGATCACCGCGAGCGGGCCGCTCGGCCATTCGGACGCGATCCAGAACGCGCTCATCGCGCCGACGGCGACCACCGTGCGCAGGAACGCGAAACCGACGAAGAACGCGTTGGTTTTCACCGCGTAATGCGTGACCGAGCGCTCGAACGCGTGGTCGTCCTGGTCGAGCGACGCGTAGGTGTCGACGTAGCCGAGATATTCGCCGATGAACCGGTACAGCAGCTCGATCGCGGTATCGAAGTCGAGCAGGCCGCCGGCCGCATGGTCCTCGATTGCCCGCCGCGACGCACGCGCGGCCTTCGGCAACGCACTGTGGAAGCGGCGCAGTTCGAGCAGCGCGCCGGTGGCCGGCGCGATGCCGCGCTGGCGTTCGTCGCGCAACGCGGCGAAGCGCAGTGCGAGCGCGTCGACGTGCGGTGCCAGTGCGTCGAGCACCGCGTCCGAGTGATTCGCACGCAGCCGTTTGACGAGCTGGTGCAGCGCATGCAGCCGCGTGCATGCATTCATGAACTCGCTGTTCAGCCGCGCAAGCCGGCGGCTGCGTGCGCGAATGTGCGGATCCTCGAACGACGCGAACGCACGGTTGGCTTCGAAGCCGACGATGTCGTCGACGAAATCGGCGAAGCGCCGTTCGAAATCGCCGCGCGCGACGTCGCCCGACAGCGCGCCGGCGGTGAACGCAGCAAACGTCGCGTGGCGCGCGCTCAACGAACGCATCAGCGCCTTCGCGGAGCTCAACGGCAGGATCAGCGCGCTGACCGCGCCCGAGCACGCGATGCCGAGTGCGACTTCCGCGGCGCGCGTGAGCGCGGACTGGAACAGCGTCTGTGGCGTCATCACGGCCGGCAGGCCGATCAGCGCGGCCGTGTAGCCGGCGAGCACGAAGCCGTACCAGCGGAAATGGCGGTTGCGCACCGCGAGTGCGATGCAGCCGCCGATCCACAACGTGATGCCGGCCATGTACAGCTCGGGCTGCTGCGCGAACAGCCCACCGAGCGCGAGCGCGCCGACAAGGCCGGCCGCCGTGCCGAGCACGCGGTAGAAACTCTTCGCGAACACCATGCCCGACAGCGGCTGCATCAGCACGAACACGGTCGTCATCGCGGTGCGCGGCTGCGACATCTCGAGACGCATCGCGATGCCCATCGCCAGCAGCGCCGCGAGCACGGTTTTCGCGAGGTGCAGCCAGATCAGCCCGTCGGTCGCGGCCCAGTCGCGCGCCGCGTTGCCGAGCGGATCGAGCCATCGCCTCCATCGTGCCGGTTCGATGGAAGGTCGCTCGATCGCAGGTTGTGGCTTCATGAAAAGAGGGGCCCGGGAGGGACCGGGCATGGTGCCGCGGCGCGTCCGAACGGTCCGTTCGACTGGTGAGGCGCCGATTGTAGGAGTGCAACGGCCGCGCATTAACGCAGTTGCGGGGAAACGATAGTTGCAGCCGGCGTAACAATCTGTCGCATCCAGTGGAGGAAAATGGCGGCTCCGCTACAGGTTGCTCACAGGAATGGATACCCTACAAAACATGCGGGTGTTTTCGCGAGTCGTCGAGACGGGCAGCTTCACCGCCGCCGCGCAATCGCTGAATTCGACGACGGGCGCGATGTCGCGCGCGGTGTCGGAGCTCGAGGCGCGCCTGCGCACGCGTCTGATGAATCGCTCGACGCGCCGTCTCGCGCTCACGTCGGCCGGCGAAAGCTATTTGCGGCGCTGCCGCCAGATCCTCGCCGACGTCGACCGCGCGGAAGAAGAGGCGAGCTGCGCGCACGAGCGCCCGGCCGGCGTGCTGCGCATGCACAGCTTCGCGAGCGTCGGTCACCACTACGTATTGCCCGCGCTGACGCGCTACCACGCGCAGTTCCCGGACGTATCGATCGAGCTGTCGCTGTCGCAGCGCATGCCCGACCTGTTCGACGGCACGAGCGACATGGCCGTCGTCACCGCGTCGTCGCTGCCCGATTCGGAACTCGTGTCGCATCTGCTCGGCTCGACGTTCAGCATTCTGTGTGCATCACCCGACTACGTGAAACGGCACGGCGTGCCGGCCCGCCCGCAGGATCTCGCCGCGCATGCGTGCCTGACGCTGTGTACGCCGGCGTTCCCGACGCACGAATGGGTGCTCGAAGGGCCCGAAGGCGTCGAGCAGATCCACGTCGCCGGGCCGGTGCAGACCAATACCGCCGAATCGCTCGCACTCGCGATCCGCGACGGCATCGGGATCGGCATGCTGCCGCTGTATTCGGCGATCGACGCACTGCGCGACGGCACGCTCGTTCGCGTGCTGCCCGCGCATATCCTGCAGAAGATGAACGTGTATGCGCTGTACCCGTCGCGCCGCTTCGTCGATGCGAAGGTGCGGACCTGGGTCGAGATGCTGCGCGCCCAGGTGCCGGCGATGATCGCGCGCGACGTCGAGATGCTGAACGCGATCGACCGCGAACCGCAGGCAGCCTGAACGCAGGCCGCCTGAACGCCGCGCGCGCATCGGCGCGCGGCGGGTTGCTTCATGCAAATGCCGAATACGCGTCGCTCGCGATGCATCCTTGATGCGAGCGACGCGCGTCGTTACAGCGCGGGCTTGGCCGCCGCGCCCGATTCGGTTGCCGGCTCGCCGGCCGGGCCGTACGCGGCCTGCGCCGCTTTCCGCTGGGCGAGACGTTTCGCCTGCAGCCGTTCCTGCGCTGCGAGGATGTCGTCCGGATAGTTGCCGATTTCACCGCGCGCCGGGTTGTAGCCGACCGATTCGAGATCGATCAGCTCCTGCAGCACCTGCGCGCGCGTGACGGGCGACTTCGCCTGCTGGGCGAACGACAGGGCCGGTGCGACAAGCAGGACGGCAGCAGCGGCGGTAACGACGAGCGATTTCACGAGATTCTCCTGGTACGGGGTAGGCGGCCGGAGCGGCGCGCGACGCGCGGCTGCGACTTTCGACGTCAGTCTACGCAGCGCTTCCACGCGCAAACACCCCGATTCCAGGAGGGCTGCGTTCCAGAAGGAACAACATTGGCGGCGTCGCCCGCAGTCACCGAACCCGTGTGCGAACACGGGCGCCGTGCATACGGGCGCAGCGTAGGCAGACGACGTCGCGCGCTACCGCTCAGAACCGCGTGCGCATGCCGATCGTGCCGACCACCTGGTTCGCCGTGCTCGATGCGCCGCCCGACGTGTTGATGAACGCCTGGTAGCCGCGGCCCGACGCATGCTGGAACATCGCTTCCGCGTACAGGTCGGTGCGGCGCGACAGCTTGTACACGGCCTGCAGGTTGGCCTGATGCCATTTCGGGTCGGTGCCGTGCTTGCTGTCGGGATTCGACACGCTGGCGTCCGTATAGACATAGGCCGCGCCGAGGCTGACGGCCGGCGTGACCGCATAGCGCACGTTCACGTCGTAGTTGTTGAACGCGATCTGGCCGCTGGAGCCGAACGAGCCCGTGTTGTCGTACTGCGAGCGCGTGTAGACGAAGCCGACGGTCGCCGGGCCGAACACGTAGCTGACGCCGCCGCCGTAGGTGCGCATGCGGTCCGAGCCGATCGACCAGCCACCCTGGTTCAAGCTCTTCGCTTCGGCCGAATCGGTCGCGCCGGGGCTCGCGCTCGTCGAGCCCTTCGTGCCGTTCATCTGCAGGTAGGCGCCGGCCAGCTTCAGCGGGCCGTTCGTGTAGCTCGCGGCCACGCTGTATGCGCGGTTCGCGCTGAAGTTCGCCGAGTTGGAGAACGCGTACAGCGCGCCGACCTTGAAGCCCGCGATCGTGTCGCTCGTGTACTTGACCGCGTTGTTGATGCGCAGCGAGTGGTTCAGGTTGTCGTTGTCGAACGGATGCGCGAAGCCCGTATCGCCGAAATCGCCGGACGTCGCCGACAACGGCGCGACGAAGTCGACCATCGTGTCGTACTGGCGGCCGAGCGTCAGCGTGCCGTAGCCGGCCTGGCTCAGGCCGACATACGCGTGCCGGCCGAACAGCTTGCCGTCCTGGCCGAGCCCGCCGTTGTTCGCGTTGAAGCCGTTTTCGAGCACGAACAGCGCCTTCAGGCCGCCGCCGAGATCCTCGGTGCCGCGCAGGCCGAAGCGGCTGCCGTTGATCGTGCCGGTCGCCATGCGCCACTGCGACGCGCCGTTCACGTTGTTGGTATAGGCGATGCCGGCGTCGATCAGGCCGTACAGCGTGACCGAGCTTTGCGCGTGGGCGAGCGGCGCGAACAGGGTGCCGGCGCACGCGCCGGCGATCAGGGTTTTTTTCATCGTGAAGCTCCTGCGTGTGGGAGGGGAAACCAAAGTTCGGCGCAAGTATAGAAATGCGCGGCACGCGCAAGGGCCTGGCGGCCGCGAGCGCACTGTTCCGGATCCGGCAAGAGTCGTTCACAAAACCGACACGACGCGTCGCGCGCGCGCCGGGCAGGCGGTTCTTGCGTGACGGCCGGCGCGCGGCTTCCGTCCGGCGCGGCCCGGCTGTCGTGTCGATGCAACATGCGCGGCACGTGCGCGCGGCGCTGCTTTTCCTCCATACTGGTCGCCCGGACCGCACGGCCGCCGACGCAGATCGCGCGGCCGTGTCAACGCATACGACAAGAGGCCTCCCCATGAACCTGTTCAACGTACGCTTGCGCGGCCGCGACGGCCTGTTCACGATCGGCATCGATGCCGGCAGGATCGCGCGGATCGATGCGCAAACCGCACCGATCGCGCCGACGAACCCCGACCATATCGATGGCGGCGGCCGTCTCGCGATTGCGCCGCTCGTCGAACCGCATATCCACCTCGATGCCGTGCTGACGGCCGGCGAACCCGCGTGGAACATGAGCGGCACGCTGTTCGAGGGCATCGAGCGCTGGGCCGAGCGCAAGGCGACGATCACGCACGAGGACACGAAAGCACGCGCGCATACGGCGATCGGCATGCTGCGCGACCACGGGATCCAGCACGTGCGCACGCACGTCGACGTGACCGATCCGACGCTCGCGGCGCTGAAGGCGATGCTCGAAGTGAAGGACGAGGCGCGCGGGCTGATCGACTTGCAGATCGTCGCGTTCCCGCAGGAGGGTATTGAGTCGTTCGACGGCGGCCGCGCGCTGATGGAGCAGGCGATCGAGCTCGGCGCGGACGTCGTCGGCGGGATTCCGCATTTCGAGAACACGCGCGAGCAGGGCGTCAGCTCGATCCGCTTCCTGATGGATCTCGCGGAGCGCACGGGCTGCCTCGTCGACGTGCACTGCGACGAGACCGACGATCCGCATTCGCGCTTTCTCGAAGTGCTCGCGGAAGAAGCGCGCGTGCGCGGCATGGGTGCGCGCGTCACCGCGAGCCACACCACCGCGATGGGTTCGTACGACAACGCGTACTGCTCGAAGCTGTTCCGGCTGCTGAAGCGGGCGGGACTGAATTTCATCTCGTGCCCGACCGAGAGCATCCATCTTCAGGGGCGTTTCGACACGTTTCCGAAGCGGCGCGGCGTCACGCGCGTCGCGGAGCTCGACCGCGCCGGACTCAACGTGTGCTTCGGGCAGGATTCGATCAAGGACCCGTGGTATCCGCTCGGCAACGGCAACATCCTGCGCGTGCTCGACGCGGGCCTTCATATCTGCCACATGATGGGTTACCAGGATCTGCAGCGCTGCCTCGACTTCGTGACCGACCACAGCGCGACGACGATGCATCTCGGCGATGGTTACGGCATCGCGGTCGGGCGTCCGGCGAATCTCGTCGTGCTCGATGCGGACAGCGACTACGAAGCCGTGCGCCGGCAGGCGAAGGCCACGCTGTCGGTGCGCCACGGGAAAGTCATCATGCGGCGCGAACCGGAGCGCATCACGTATCCGGATTGACGGGAAAGGCGGGGTCATCCCGGGCCGCCGGCCTCCATGTATTCTCAAAATGCATGAGTCAATTCGAAAAATACGTTTGTCTCATGAGCGGGGCGGGCCTACGATGCGGTCCTGACGACGGCGTGCACTTTGCGCGCCGTCCTTTCGATCCTCGTTCGCCGACCCCATGCGCCTCGATCTTCCATCCGCTCCCGCTTCTTCCTCGCCGCCCGCCAGCCCGTTCGCGCGCATGGCCGTCGTCACGGTCCTGACCGGCATCGGCGCGGGGCTCGGCGGCATGCTGCTCGCGTTGCTGCTGCATGCGATCCAGCACATCGCGTACGGCTACAGCTTCGCGCACGTGATCGGGTCCGAGAGCTTCCTCAGTGGCGTGACCGGGGCTGAGCCGCTGCGCCGGTTGGCGGTGCTGGCCGTCTGCGGGATCGTCGCCGGCGGCGGCTGGTGGGCGCTTTACCGGTATGGCCAGCCGCTCGTCAGCATCCGCCGCGCGGTACGCGCGGCGGATCCGCGGATGCCGTTCGTCAGCACGACGGTTCATGCGTTGCTGCAGATCGTCACCGTCGCGCTCGGCTCGCCGCTCGGCCGTGAAGTCGCGCCGCGCGAGATCGGCTCGCTGCTCGCCGGGCGGCTTGCCCATGCGGCGCGACTCACGCCCGACGACTGCCGGCTGATGGTCGCGTGCGGCGCAGGCGCGGGGCTCGCGGCCGTCTACAACGTGCCGCTCGGCGGCGCGATCTTCGTGCTCGAGGTGCTGCTCGGCACGTTCGAATTGCGTGCGCTGATCGTGGCGGTCGTGACGTCCGCGATCGCGGCGATCGTCGCGTGGGTCGGCCTCGGCAACGAACACCAGTACACGGTGCCGGCGTTCGTGCTGAGCACGCCGCTGGTCGCATGGTCGATCGTCTGCGGGCCGCTGTTCGGCTTCGCCGCGTACGGTTTCGTGCGGCTCACGACCCGCGCGCGGGCGAACGCGCCGAAGGACTGGCGATTGCCGGTGTTCGCGCTGCTCAACTTCGCGGTGATCGGCGTGCTCGCGATGTGGTTTCCGCAACTGCTCGGCAACGGCAAGGGCCCGGCGTCGCTGGGTTTCGACGGCACGCTGACGATCGGCCTCGCGGCGGCGCTGCTCGTGCTGAAGGTGCTGATCGAGGCCGGCAGCCTGCGGGCCGGCGCGGAAGGCGGGCTGCTGACGCCGGGTCTCGCGAACGGCGCGCTGCTCGGGGTCGTGCTCGGCGGATTGTGGAGCGTCGTGTGGCCGGGTGCATCGCTCGGCGGATGCGCGCTGATCGGCGCGACCGCGTTTCTCGCCGCGTCGATGCAGATGCCGATCACGGCCGTCGTGCTGCTGCTCGAATTCACGCGTGCGAATCACGACAGCCTCGTGCCGATGCTGCTGGCCGTGGCGGGGTCGCTTGTGGCGTATCGGCTTGCGCAGAAGCTGGCGGAGCGGCGAGCGACAGCGATCGCAGCCGTCAGCACGCCGGAGGCGGTTGCTCGCTAGCGGGCTCACGCCAGGGCCCGTATACGCATCGATGCGCGCTGTGATCCATCCACGATGTGGCGTATCTGGAGGGCGTCTCGTGGGTACGGGAAGAGCATGCATCGCTGACGCATCAATTCCGTCTCGGAGTGGATTATCCGGGGAAATCGCGTCATAAGGCCCAATATACGGGAATTATATTTCCTGAGTGCATCTCTTCTATAACTCTATAATATTGTGAGTTACGAGAGATAGAGCGCGGGAAGACCCACTATGTTGGAATTAAGTTTTCGCAAGCCCGATGAAATCGTCACCCTGCTTTGCGCGAGGCTTCGCACGGAGCGGCTGGCGTTGCAACTGACGCAGAGCGACGTAGCCGCGCGTGCCGGCGTCGGTTCCAATACCGTGTCCAATCTGGAAGCCGGACGCAATGTGAGCCTCGAGACGGTAGTTCGTGTAGCCATGGTCCTGGGACGAAGCAAGGAACTCGAAGGATTGTTCCTGCCGAAGCTCGATAGCCTGGAAGACGTTCACCGGTATGAAAAAAGTGCCAAACGTCAGCGCGTCAAGAGGGGCAACCAGAAATGATCGAGCGGATCGATGTCTACTACGACGGCTGGGGGGAGCACTGGCTGTGGGGATCGATGGTTTCGACGACGGCGATCACGGGGCGCCCGTTGATCGTATTCGAATATGGCGATGACGCGCGCAAGAGGGGGCTGGAACTGTCGTCTTATGCGCTCCCATTGCATGGGGCGAGGCTGCGCAAGGACTTCCCGTCCCACCAACTGGGATTGCCCGGCCCAGTCTATGACGCGCTGCCCGACGGATGGGGCATGTTGCTCATGGACCGCTTGTTCAAACGCCGCGGTCTCAACGCGGCACGCATCGGGCCGCTGGAGCGGTTGGCTTACATTGGCAACCACGCAATGGGCGCCTTGTCGTTCGAGCCGGTCGCGCTCGAGATCCAGGCACCGCAGCCGGATATTCCTCTCGACCGGCTCGCGGCCGAGGTACAGGAAGTCCTCAATGGTGAGGGCGGCGAATTCCTTCATCAACTGCTGCAGGTGGGCGGCTCTCCGCAAGGTGCCAGGCCGAAGGCCCTGGTGTATCGTGATCCGCAGTCCGGCGTTTTTACCACGGCCGCGGTGGCGGGTTCTGAAGCATGGTTGGTCAAGTTCCCGGCCCGGCAAGAGCATCCCGAGGTGTGCGCGATCGAAATGGTCTACGCCGAGTGCTTGCGCATGTGCGGCATCGAGACCCCGGACACGCTGCATTTCAATTTGCCTGACGGAATGGCGGCATTTGCGTCCAGGCGTTTCGATCGACGGGACGGTCTGCGCGTGCCCATGCAAAGCGTTGCCGCGTTTACCGGTGCCGATTACAAAACGCCGGGTGCGCTGGACTACGTGAACTTCTTGCGCGCGACTCACATGTGCACCAACGACGTACGCGAGAAGGCGCGGGCGTTTGAACGGGCTGTCTTCAATGTCGCGTTCAACAATCGCGACGATCATCCGAAAAACTTCGCATACGTCATGTCGCGATCCGGCCAGTGGAAACTCGCGCCGGCCTACGACGTGACATTCTGCGAGGGGCCGGGCGGTTACCACCAAATGGACGTCATGGGCGAGGCGCTGCGGATCGACCGGGCGGCATTGCTCGGACTGGCAAAGGAAGCGGAGCTTTCCGCAGCCGCTGCCGGCGACATGATCGACGGAATGTGCGGAGTGGCCAGCCAGTTCTCGGCCATTGCGAAGCGCCGCTACGAGGGGATCATCACAGAAGACACCCTGACGGACATTCAGCGTCGAATCGACGAGAACGTTGCGCTGCTGCGCTAGGGCGTGTTCACGCCCTATGGGGCAGGGGTTGCCGAAAGAGAATCGGCGAGACGGGCGTTCGTCGGCTCACGGTATCGCACATGCATGATGGGACCGGCTCTTGGCAGCGGGGCGTCATACCGCGCCCTCATCGTTGAGTTCGTCCCACCCAGCATCCGCAGCCGCGCCGGGACGACAAGCCGTTAGGACGATCAGGCGCAAGCAAAGCGCGGTCTCCGGATAGCCCTTGTACCCCCGCAATGCTGGGTAGACCCCTTGAATTTGTTCGCGGGTCGTCGCGGCTACGCTCTCACTGACCGGGCTACGGAGTAGCCCGCGCAGAGTGGAGATCGGATCCATCCGGACAAATGCAGGCGCCACATCGAAGCAAATCATGTGGTTCTGTGCAAGAATCCGCGCGTTTCCGCGCCTCAACCAACAACCATACGCGCGGATGTCCCTATCAGGAAACGAGGAGCTCAAGTTGATCCAGCGCATTTCCCGCTTTTTCACGCAGGTGGTTCACCGCGTGTTGCCCGACCCGTTGATTTTCGCGATCCTGCTGACGATCGTCACGTTCGCGCTCGCATTCGGCCTCACGCCGACCACGCCCGTGCAGCTCACGACGATGTGGGGTTCCGGCTTCTGGAACCTGCTCGCGTTCTCGATGCAGATGGTCATGATTCTCGTCACCGGCCATGCGCTCGCGAGTTCGCCGCCCGTCCGGCGCCTGCTCGTCGCGCTCGCGAGCACCGCGCGCACGCCCGGGCAGGGCGTGATGCTCGTCGCATTCGTCGGCGCGCTGGCCTGCGCGATCAACTGGGGCTTCGGCCTCGTGCTCGGCGCGATGCTGGCCCGCGAAGTGGCGCGCCGCGTGGCCGGCAGCGACTACCGGCTGCTCGTCGCGTCCGCCTACATGGGCTTCCTGAGCTGGCACGGCGGGCTGTCGGGTTCGGTTCCGCTCGTCGCGGCGACGAAGGGCAATCCGATGGAAAAGACCATCGGGCTGATTCCGGTGTCCGACACGATCTTCACCGGCTACAACGCGTTCATCACGATCGGGCTGATCGTGATGCTGCCGTTTCTCGCGCGGATGATGATGCCGAAGCCGGGCGACGTCGTCAGCGTCGATCCGGCGCTGCTCGCGGAGCCGCCAAGCGTCGAGCGCCAGCTCGGGCCCGATGCGACCTTCGCGGAGCGGCTGGAAGAGAGCCGTGCGCTGTCGGTCGTCGTCGCGGCGCTGTGCGCGGCGTTCCTCGTGCTGCGTTTCGCGCAGAAGGGCTTCGCGCTCGACATCGACACGGTGAACCTCGCATTCCTCGCGGCCGGCATCCTGCTGCACCGGACGCCGATGGCCTATGCGCGCGCGGTGGCCGGCGCGGCGCGCGGCGCGTCGGGGATCATGATCCAGTTCCCGTTCTACGCGGGCATCCAGGCGCTGATGGATCACTCGGGGCTCGCGGGCGTGATCACGAAGTGGTTCGTCGATATCGCGAACGTGCACACGTTCCCGCTGCTCGCGTTCCTCAGTTCGGCCGTGATCAATTTCGCGGTGCCGTCGGGCGGCGGCCACTGGGTCGTGCAGGGCCCGTTCGTGATGCCGGCCGCGCAGGCGCTCGGCGCCGATCTCGGCAAGGCCGCGATGGCGATCGCGTACGGCGAGGCGTGGACCAACATGGCGCAGCCGTTCTGGGCGCTGCCCGCGCTGGCGATCGCGGGGCTCGGCGTGCGCGACATCATGGGGTATTGCGTGACGACGCTGCTGTTCTCGGGCGTCGTGTTCGTCGCGGGGATGTATCTGTTCTGACGAAGCGAGGCGAGATGCGGGCGCGGTGGAGCCCGCATCTCGCCAGCTTGATTCCAGCCTGCCTTCAGCCGCGCGACCGCACGTCGGCGCGTTCATGCCCGTGACGCAACGCGAGGCTCGCGAACGCCGCGACGACGAGCGCGGCCGCCAGCAGCGTCAGCCCGTTCTTCGCATTGCCGGTCGCCTGTTCGATCGCGCCGACGACGGTCGGCCCGACGAAGCCGCCGAGCAACCCGCACGTATTCACGAGCCCGAGCCCGCCGGCCAGTGCGCTACCCGCGAGCCGCGACGCCGGAAACGTGAACACGATCGACTGCACGACGAAGAACATCGACGCGGCCACGCACACGCAGAGCAGCCCCGCCAACGGCGACGCATGCGCGGCGCCGATCATCCCGGCCGCCATGACCACCAGCCCCGCACACAGCATCCGGCGCGAGTGATGCGACTCGCGTGCGAAGCGCGGCAGCGTCCCGGCCCCGAGCGCGGCGGCGAGCCAGGGCAGCGACGTCAGCAACCCGACCGCGAACGGCGACAGGCGCCCCGATGCGCCGATGATGCCGGGCAGGAAGAAGATCACCGTATAGATGGTCAACTGGTGGCAGAAGTACACGAAAATCGCGAGCCAGATCTGCGGATCGCGTAGTGCCACGCCGAATGCATGGCCGCCGTGCGCGGCGACGCCCGCGTCCTGTTCGGCGGCCAGCTTGCGCTCGAGCGCGCGGCCGGTTTCAGGGGCGAGCCACGGCGCGGCGCTCGGCCGGTCCGGCAATCGCGTCCATACGACGAACGCGAGCAGGATCGCCGGAATGCCTTCGACGACGAACAGCCATTGCCAGCCATGGAAACCGAGCGTGCCGTCGAGCTCGATCAGCGCGCCGGCCAGCGGCCCGCCGACGATGTTGGCGATGCACACGCCGAGCAGGAAATAGCCGGTGGCGCGCGCACGCTCCTCGCGGCTGAACCAGTACGTCAAATACAACATCACGCCGGGAAACAGGCCGGCTTCGGCCACGCCGAGCAGCAGGCGCATCACGTAGAACGACGTCTCGCCGCTGACGAACGCCATCGCGACCGACAGCGCGCCCCACGTGATCATGATCCGCGTGATCCAGAAGCGCGCCCCGACGCGATGCATGATCAGGTTGCTCGGGATTTCGAAGAGCGCGTAGGTAAGAAAGAACAGCCCCGCGCCGAGCCCGTACGCGGCCGATGAAATGCCGAGATCGACGCCCATCGAATGTTTGGCGAACGCGATGTTGGTGCGGTCGAGAAAGCTGATCACATACGCGGCGATCAGCAGCGGCATGAGTTTGCGGAACAGCAGCCGGTTCAGCGACGCGTTCGCGTCGCCGGCGGCGGACGACAGGGCCTGAGCGTGATGAGTGGACATGCGGACGACTCCGGTAAGGGCGAACCGGCGCGCACGGCAAGCACGGCGCGCCGCGTTCGGCAGATGCCGCTGCGGTGCACGCAGCGGATGGGCAGTCGACGGAGCCGCGCCGGCGGCGCTCGAACGGAGCGGGGCGATGAAGGGCGTCCTGGCGCCGGCCGGCTCGGGCCGGCGCCGTGTCACTGCGCTTGCGGATGCGGGTGTGGGGGTGGCGACCCGGCGCTCAGAAGTTCACCGCGTCGCCGCCCTTGAGTGCGAGCATCGCGCGCACCTCGGCCGGCGTCGCGATCTCGAGCGACAGGCCTTCGAGCACCTGACGCATTTTCAGGACTTGCGCGGCACTCGATTCCGCGA
Source organism: Burkholderia sp. BCC0397 (assembly GCF_902832865.1). Classification (NCBI taxonomy): domain Bacteria; kingdom Pseudomonadati; phylum Pseudomonadota; class Betaproteobacteria; order Burkholderiales; family Burkholderiaceae; genus Burkholderia; species Burkholderia sp. BCC0397. The sequence goes on from NZ_CADFDL010000001.1 coordinate 1,075,070, forward strand.
GCTGGCCGGGCGCGATCCACAGCGAATCCTCGAGCCCGACGCGCACGTGCGCACCTTGCGCGGCGCCGATCGTCGCGAGCGGAATCTGGTTGCGCCCCGCGCCGAGGATCGACCACACGTAATCGCTGCCGAACAGGCGGTCGGCCGTGCGGCGCATGTGCATCAGGTCCTCCGGATGCGCGCCGATCCCGCCGAGCAGGCCGAACACGCTTTGCACGAAGAACGGCGGCTTCGCGAGCCCGCGATCGACGAAGTGCGCGAGGTTGTACAGGTGCGAGATGTCGTAGCACTCGAATTCGAACCGCGTGCCGTTCGCGCCGCAACGCGTGAGGATCGTCTCGATGTCGGCGAACGTGTTCTTGAACACGAGATCGCGGCTTTTCTCGAGATGTTCGCGCTCCCACGGATGCTTCAGCTCGCGGAAGCGCTCGAGCATCGGGTACAGCCCGAAGTTCATCGACCCCATGTTCAACGAAGCGACCTCGGGCTGGAAATGCAGCGCGGGCTGCAGCCGTTCGTCGACCGTCATGTGCGGGCTGCCGCCCGACGTGAGGTTGATCACAGCGTCGGTCTGCGCCTTGATGCGCGGCAGGAATTCGGCGAACACGGCCGGATCCTGCGTCGGTTTGCCGTCGGACGGGTTGCGTGCGTGCAGGTGGAGGATCGCCGCGCCGGCCTGCGCGGCCGCCACCGCGGCCGTTTCGATTTCGTGCGGCGTGACAGGCAGGTACGGCGACATCGACGGCGTATGGATCGCGCCGGTCGGCGCACAGGTGATGATGACTTTGCGAGCGTTTGCCACGGATGGATTCCTTTCGATGAGCGATGCAGGAGGCGTCAGAGCACTTCGACGTTGCCGCAGACGGAGATCGCCTGCCCGGTGATCCCGTGCCCGCCCGGCGAGCACAGGAACAGCGCGGTCGCGGCGATCTCGGCCGGATCGGTCATGCGCCGCAGCGAGATCTTCTCGAGATAGCGCTGCTCCATTTCGTCGTAGCCGATGCCGAGCTGCTGCGCGCGCGCGTCGATCACCCGGCGCATCCGCGGGCCGCGCACGATGCCGGGCTGGATCGCGTTCACGCGGATGCCGAGCGGCCCGAGTTCGATCGCGAGGCTCTTCACGAGGCCGACCACCGCCCATTTGGTGGCCGCATACGGCGTGCGGAACGCGTAGCCGAGCCGGCCGGCGACCGACGACAACGCAATGATCGCGCCGCCGTGTGTCGACTCGCGCAGCAGCGGCACCGCGCGGCGCGCGAACTGGAATTGCGCGTTCAGGTTGATCGCGACGGTTTGTTCCCACTGCACGGGATCGATTTCGTCGATGCCGCCGGTCGGGCCGGCGATGCCCGCGTTGTTGACCAGCACGTCGAGGCCGCCGAGCGTGGACGAGATGTCGGCGAACACGCGCTCGACGGCGGCCGGGTCGGATACGTCGGCCAGCGTCGCACTGATCGCGCCGGCCGCGGCGCGCGGCGGCCGGTCGGCGAGTGCCGCGATCGCGGCTTGCGACGCGTCGCACACGTGCACGCGCGCGCCGCATTCGGCGAACGCGTCGGCGATTTCGAGACCGATGCCCGACGCGCCGCCCGTCACGAGGACGCGCAGGCCGTCATAGGGTTTCAGCAGGTCGGAAGCTGTCATGCCGGGTTGTCTCCATCGTTGATCTAGTGGGATGGCGGCCGCTCGCGTTTCGGGCGGCCGTGGCAAGCGGCCGCTACGGCTTCGCGTTCACGGTCCGCGGTGTCTGTTCGGCCCGCAGCGTCTCGGCGAGATCGTGCGCGGCGCCGCCGATGTCGAGCGCGATGCCGGCCCGCACGCCCGCGCCGTCGCGCCGTTCGAGCGCATCGACGATCGCGCGGTGCGCATCCATCGAACGCCGCATGTGCGGGATGTCGAGCGCGACCATGTTGAGGAACGGGCCGACGCGCATCCACAGGTTCTCGACGATCGCGAGCGTGTTTTCGCTGGCGCCGTGCGCGTAGATCGCGCTGTGGAACGCAAAGTTGCTTTGCAGGTAGGCGCGCGAGCGGCCGGCCTCGACATGCGCCTGCATCGTCTCGCAGGTCTTGCGCACGGCCGCGATCTGCGCGTCGGTCATCCGGCCGCACGCGCGCTCGGCGATGCAGCCTTCGAGGGCAATGCGCACGTCACGCAGTTCGTCGAGCATGTCGAGCGTCATCGGCGGGACGACGAGCGCCCGATTCGGGCCGTCGACCAGCGCGCGTTCGGCACGCAGCCGCGTGAGCGCGGCACGCACGGGCATCGTCGACGAGCCGACCGCCTCGGCGACGCTGCGCAGGCTCAGCGCCTGGCCAGGCGCGAAGCGGCCGCTCATCAGCGCTTCGCGCAGTTGCTGGTAGACCTTGTCGGCCATCGTTTCCTGTTCGATGGCTTTCAGTGCGGGCGGGACGATACGAGGCGGCAAGGCGGGGTTCTCCTGGGTTTGATCTGCGATCTGTGATCACACTGACGATGTGCGAAGTTTTGACGATCGGGGGAGCCGAGTCAAGTCGAACGGGATCGGGGAAAACGAGGGGGCGGGTAGGCGAAGAGGCTGGCGGCGACAGTCGGCAATACTTTTCCAGGTCGGGGATTTGATTCGATTCTCGCGGCACGGATGGGGACGGCGACGGAGGCGAGCATGCGCCCTCGATGCGCAGGGCCACGCCACGCTGTTCAATGGGCGGACGTGTTACGACCATTGTTACTTTAACGAACCGGGCGCGCGGTATCGTACCGATCGCGCAAATTTTTGGAGCCTGTCATGAGGGGAGTCTGGATCGCTGCCGCGTTGGCGTGCATCGCGCTTCAGCCGGCGATGGTTGTGGCGAAGGACACCGCACAAACCTCGCCCGAGGCCGGTTCACGGCCTTACATCCAGAACTTCAAGGACATGGTGCTGGCCGACTGCCTGGCTACCGCTTACAAGCAGGAGGCCGGCGTAAGCAAGGATATCGGCAGCAGTACCAGTGCGTTGCGCGACTGGACCTACTACGACATGGAGCGTGCACCGGACGTCATTCACGCGCTGGTCGCGAAGTATCTGGCCCGCGACTATCGAAATCCGGTTGTCGAATCTGAAGTCAAGGATGTGAAGTTCGACTTCCTGAAGTGCATCGATCTGTATCACGGCAAGGAACTGGACGCTGCAGCGAAGCAACTCGTATTGCGCCCGAGCCGTAACTATCGCGCCGAGCATTCGCCGAAGCCGCAGTAGCGATCAAACGCCGTTGCGCCATGCAACGGCGCGCCGTATGCCGTTTCGCGACGCTATTCCAGCGTCCGGATCGAATTGCTGATGCCGCGCGCGCAGTCGATCACCGCCGGCGCGAGCTTGCGGCGCGCGTCGTCGAACGTCCAGCGGCTCGTCGGTGCGACCACGTGCACGGCCGCGACCGGCTGCCCCTGGCTGCCGAGCACGGGCGCCGCGATCGACATGTCGCCGATGAACAGTTCTTCCTGGTTGGTCGCGTAGCCTTCGCGTCGCGCACTGTCGAGCAGCGCGACGAGATCGTCGAGCGCCGTGACCGTGCGCGGCGTATGCGGCGTGCGCACCATGTCGTCGAGCCGCACACGCGCGTCGTTCGGCGGCAACGCGCTCAGGAACGCGCGGCCGGAGCCGGTGCAGTACATCGGGATACGGCTGCCGATCGGCATGTGGATCGGCACGAACTTCGTCGACACGAAACGCGCGACGTACACCATTTCGTCCTCGTCCGGCTCGGTCAGATTGGTGGTTTCGCCGGTCAGGTTCGTGAGCTCGGACAGGAACGGATTCGCGACGTCGATCAACGTATCGGCCGCGAGATAGTTGAAGCCGATCCGCATCACGTGCGGCGTGAGCTGATAACGCCGCGTGACCGGATGCTTGCGGATGTAGCCGAGCTTCTCGAGCGTATAGACCATCCGCTGCGCGGAGCTTTTCGTCATCCCCGCCGCGTCGGCCACTTCCGCCAGCGTCATCGTGCGCCGCTTCGCGCTGAACGCGCGCAGCACGTTGAGCCCTTTTTCCAGCGACTGGTTGAACAGCAGATCGTTTGCTTGGTCAGGCGACGTTTCCATGGCGAGGGCGTGATCGATTCGATATCGCATCATAGCGTATCGAATATCGATACACAAAAATCTATTTGCGATGTTTTTGATTCGTTTTAAGATCGGGTCATCGTCGCAGTGTCGATCAGCGGCCGGCCGGCGCACCGGGTTATTCGAGAAGGAGACATCATGGTTTCGTTCATCAAGCGGTTCGGCGCACTGGCCGCCGGTTTCGCCACCTGTATCGCGCTTTCCACGGCATCGGCGGGCGCCGTTGCGGCCGAGCCCACGCTGAAGGTCGGTGCGACAGCCACCGGCGTGCCGTTCACGTTTCTCGACGTCAAGAGCAATTCGATCCAGGGGATGATGGTCGATGCGATCACGGCGGCCGGGAAGTCCGCCGGGTTTCGCGTCGACGTGCAGCAGACCGTGTTCTCGGCGCTGATCCCGTCGCTCACCACGCAGAAGATCGACATCATCTCGGCCGCGATGCTGAAGACGCCCGCGCGCCAGCAGGTCGTCGATTTCTCCGACACCGTCTACACGTTCGGCGAAGGCCTGATCGTGAAGGCCGACGACCCCGGCCGCTATACGTCGATGGACGATTTCAAGGATCAGGTGGTCGGCGCGCAGGTCGGCACGGCCTTCGTCGACGCGCTCAACAAGAAGGGCATCTTCAAGGAAGTGCGGACCTACGATTCGATCGCCGACATCATGCGCGACGTCTCGCTCGGGCGCATCAAGGCCGGCTTCGCCGATCAGCCGATCGTCGCGTACCAGATCGAGCACGGCGTCAATCGCCAAGTGCGGCTCGTGCCCGAATACCAGAGCGTCGTGAAGGGGCAGGTCTGCTTCATCGTGCGCAAGGGCGACACCGCGACGCTCGAACAGCTCAACGGCGCGATCCGCAAGATGAAGGGCGACGGCACGCTGCAGCAGATCCTGCAGAAGTGGCACATGAGCTGAGCGTCGGCGCGCGATTCCCGACCGGTATCGCCCGCGCGTCGCGGGCATCCACCGCGGCACGCCGTCCGCGCGTCGCATAGGAGACCTCATGTTTTTCCAGAACGCGATCGATTTCCTGCCGATCCTGCTGAAGGGCGCGGTGGTCACGATCGAGATCACCGCATGCGCGTTCGTGCTCAGCTCGGTACTCGGGCTGATCCTCGCGTTGCTGAAGGTGTCGCGCAATCGTGCGGTATCGACGGCCGGCAGCACGATCGTCAACGTGATCCGCGGGCTGCCGATCATCGTGCAGCTGTTCTACATGTACTTCGTGCTGCCCGATCTCGGCGTGCAACTGTCGGCGTTCCAGGCCGGCGTGCTCGGCCTCGGCATCGCGTATTCGGCGTATCAGGCCGAGAACTTCCGCGCGGGCATCGAGGCGATCGACCGCGGCCAGATCGAAGCCGCGCACGCGATCGGCATGCGCGGCCCGATGATCATGCGGCGCGTGGTGCTGCCGCAGGCGTTCCGCATCGCGCTGCCGCCGTACGGCAACACGCTCGTGATGCTGCTGAAGGATTCGTCGGTCGCGTCGACGATCACGGTCGCGGAAATCACGCGCGCCGGCCAGCTGATCGCGTCGTCGACGTTCCAGAACATGAGCGTCTACACGCTTGTCGCGCTGCTGTATCTCGCGCTCGGCCTGCCGCTGATGTTCGGCGTGAACCGGCTCGGCAAGCGGCTCGCCCTGAGGAGAGGCGCATGATCCGGATCGATTCGATACACAAGCGGTTCCAGCAGCACGCGGTGCTGAAGGGCGTGAGCCTCGACGTGCAGCAGGGTGAAGTCGTATGCCTGATCGGGCCGTCCGGTTCCGGCAAGTCGACCGTGCTGCGCTGTATCAACGGCTTCGAGACCTACGACGAAGGGGCGATCACGATCGACGGCGTGAAGGTCGACGCGCATTCGAAGCGGATCCACGAGTTGCGGATGCGGGTCGGCATGGTGTTCCAGCGCTTCAACCTGTTCGCGCACCGCACGGCGCTCGAGAACGTGATGGAAGGGCCGGTGCACGTGCGGCGCATGCCGGCCGCGCAGGCGCGCGAGCAGGCCCGCGCGCTGCTCGACAAGGTCGGGCTCTCGCACCGGATGAATGCGTATCCGTCCGAGCTGTCGGGCGGGCAGCAGCAGCGCGTCGCGATCGCACGCGCGCTCGCGATGGAGCCGCAGGCGATCCTGTTCGACGAGCCGACGTCGGCGCTCGACCCTGAACTCGTCGGCGAAGTGCTCGGCGTGATGCGCGGGCTCGCGCGCGACGGGATGACCATGGTGGTCGTCACGCACGAAATGGCATTCGCCCGCGAGGTGGCCGATCGCGTGTGCTTCCTGCACGACGGCACGATCTGCGAAAGCGGACCGGCGCGCGACGTGCTCACGCAACCGACCCATCCCCGCACGCAGGAATTCCTGCGCCGCCTGCTGGCGTCGGACGGCGCCGACCACCCGGATCGAACATGAGCGCAACGAACGCGGCACCCGGATGGCCCGACTCGCCGTGGCCGGATTCACTGTGGGCGGCGACCGCCGTGCCGGCGCCCGATACGCCCGCGCTCGACGCGTCCGTGTCGTGCGACGTGGCGATCGTCGGCGCCGGCTTCACGGGCCTGTCGACCGCACTGCACCTGGCCGAACGCGGCGTGAACGTCCGCGTGATCGACGGCGCGCAGCCGGGCTGGGGCGCATCGGGCCGCAACGGCGGGCAGGTGATTCCCGGCCTGAAATACGACCCCGACGAACTGGTCCGCCGGTTCGGCGACGAAACCGGCGAGCAGCTTGCCGGCATCGTCGGCGGCGCGGCCGACACGGTATTCGACCTGATCGCGCGGCACGCGATCGACTGCGATGCGCGTCGCGAGGGCTGGATCCAGCCGGCGCCGACCGCCGCGATGCTCGACACGGTCGCCCGCCGTGCGCAGCAATGGGCCGCGCGCGGCGCGCCGGTCGACGTGCTCGACCGCGACGACGTCGCGCGGCGGCTCGGCACGCACGCGTATGCGGGCGGCTGGATCGATCGCCGCGCGGGCAGCGTGCAGCCGCTCAGCTATACGCGCGGCCTCGTGCGCGCCGCGCAGGCGAGCGAGGCGGTCGTGCACGGGTTGACCCGCGCCGTCGGGCTGACGCGCGCCGACGGCCGCTGGCGGATCGCGACGTCCGGCGGCGCGACACTGTCGGCGGAGCGCGTCGTGATCGCGACCAACGGCTACACGGACGGACTGTGGCCCGGCTTGCGTCAATCGGTGATCGCCGCGAACAGTTTCATCGTCGCGACGGAACCGCTTGCGCCGGCGCTCGGTCGCGACATCCTCGCCGGCGGCGAGGTCGCGTCGGATGCGCGGCGCCTGCTGCTGTACTTCCGCCGTGACGCGGCCGGGCGCCTGCTGATGGGCGGCCGCGGCCCGTTCGCCGAACCGCGCGCGCCGAGCGACTGGCGCCATCTCGAACGCGCGACGACGCTGCTGTATCCGCAACTGAAGGGCGTCCGGTTCGAATACCGCTGGGCGGGGCGCGTCGCGATCACCGCGGATTTCCTGCCGCACGTGCACGAGCCCGCGCCGGGCGTGACGATCGCGCTCGGCTACAACGGGCGCGGCATCGCGATGGCGACGACGCTCGGCAAGCATCTGGCCGCGCATCTGTCGGGCGATGCGCAACTGCCGCTGCCGTTCCGGGTCACGCCGATCCGGCCCATTCCGTTGCACGGGCTGCAGCGCTTCTACATCGCGGCCGGCGTCGCGTGGTATCGGTTGCTCGACAGCCTGTCCTGACGCAGGCGTGACGGCAGTCGCCATCCGTTATCCAATCGGGCAGAATCGGCCTGCCCAGTTCTGACCGACGGATGCCGCATGACCGAACCGAACGAATCGAATGAACCACCCGGCCGCCGCGCTTACGCGAGCTTCGCGCAACGCTATGCGGACATCGCGCCGACGAAGGCGCACAACGCGCTCTACGAGCGTCCGGCAACCCTGGCGCTGCTCGGCGAGGTCGACGGCCTGACGGTGCTCGACGCCGGCTGCGGGCCCGGCATCTGCAGCGCGCATCTCGTCGGCCACGGCGCAACCGTGCATGCGTTCGACGTGACGCCGGAGATGGTTGCGCTTGCGCGAATGCGCTGCGCGGGGCTGGCGGTCGACGTCAGGGAAGGCGACCTGGAGGCGCCGCTCGCGTGGTTGCCCGATGCGTCGGTCGACAAGGTGCTGTGCTCGCTCGCGCTCGACTACGTGCGCGATCTCGCGCCGACACTGCGCGAATTCCGGCGCGTCGCGCGTCCGGGCGGAACGCTCGTGTTCTCGATGGCGCATCCGATGCGCGACTGGATGGACGAACGCACGCGCGGCGACGGTGCGTACTACGACACGTCCCGCTTCGGTTTCCACTGGTCGGGGTTCGGCGAACCACGGCCGTACGTCGAAGCGTGGCGGCGGCCGCTTGCCGACATCCTGAACGCGGTCGCCGACGGCGGCTGGCGGCTCGACCGCTTCGTCGAACCGACGCCGCTGCCGGAGATGAAAGCCGTGTCGGAACGGCTCCATGCGGAGCTGTCGCTGGCGCCGGCCTTCCTGTGCATCCGCGCGCGCTGCTGACGCGGCGCGGCGCCAATCTGCAAATATCGCGGCTCGTCGTTCGGCGCTTCAATAGCCTTGATACCCTGCGTCGCCCATCGCGCTTGTTGCCCGGTGGGTGGTCGAACCGCGCGTCAGGTGCTCCGACGTTTGCGCGACATGCCAGCGGACGCCTTCGCAGTCGGCGACTGCGGCCCGCACCTCATACCGGCAATCGGGAAAAATCAGCTGCGCTCCGGCCCTGCTTGGCTATTGGGATACCCTATGTTATAAAGGCCGCGCCCGAATCAGGCGCATATTCCAACAATAGACCACATACGCTGCATCGATAGAAATCATGGCCGAAGCGGGTTATACCAAAGGTGAGGACACGCGTGTTCGCGTGCTGTTTCATGTAACCGATTTCGGGAACGGCGGGATCGAATCGTCTCTGATCCAGTGGCTGCGAATCCTCGATCGCAAGCGTTTCAGGGCCACATTGTCGGTTACGTACGCATCGCCGATGCTGACGCAACGCTTTCGTGCATTGATTCCGAATGACATCCCGATTGAAATTCTGGTGCGTCCGCGGTGGCTTCGCTATTTCCAGGACCGCCGTCACGCACGCAAGCTCGACAAAGCGGGCCGGATTGCTCGTGACCTTCACGGGGCGCTCGCGGTGCGTCCGTACATCGGGCGGCGCGTTGCCGAACTGGCGCGCGACGTAGACGTGATCGTTGATTACGACTTGTCGCTGCGGCGCATTGCCGGCCGATTCGGTGTGGCTTGGATCGGCGTCAACCACTTCAGCTTCGTCGCACGGCTCGGCGGCCAGGGCCGGCGCGTGCGCCGCCTCCTCGACCAGTACGGCCGCTACGACAGTATTGCCGCATTGAACCCGCAGATGGGCGACGAAGCCGACCTGATGTTCGGTGACCGGCTTCAGCAAGTAACCGTCCTGCCCAACGCCATTGACATCGATGCCATTCGTGAGCGCGCGACTGCAACGCGTCCCGAGTTGCCAACCGACGCGCCTTACATCGTTTCCGTCGCACGGCTCGATGAACTCCAGAAAGATCACCGCACGTTGCTGCGCGCGTATGCGCAACTCGTCGCGCGGCGCGGCGTGGCGGAGCATCTCGTGCTGGCCGGCGACGGCGCTTATCGCGACGAGCTCATGCGTCTCGCGGACGAGCTCGGCATCGGTGCGCGAGTGCATTTCATGGGGCAAATGGACAACCCGCATCCGCTGATGGCAGGCGCGTCGATCATGGTGCTGAGTTCGAAGAACGAAGGGATGCCGATGGTGCTGATCGAGGCTCTCGCACTGGGCAAGGCAATCGTATCGACCGATTGCCCGACAGGGCCGCGCGAGATTCTCGATCACGGCCGCGCGGGATTGCTGGTGGAAGTCGGTGATGTCGACGCGTTGGCCGCAGCGATGGCGCAATTGCTGACCGACGGCAGACTGCGTGCCGACCTTGCCGCCCGCGCGTTCGAGCGGGCTACATGCTTCGGCATTGCGGAAAGCAACCGGCGCCTCGATGCCTGCATCGAGGCGATTCGCGTGAAACGCGCAAGCCGGCGTCGGGCGCAACCGGGTGAGGGCATGCAGCGCGCCGGCTGAGGGTCGATGTCCTGGGGGTGACGCGCTCCGCTTCGGCGCGTGTCGTTTACCGTGCCGGCTGGTCGGTAAGCGTATTCAGGAACGCTTCGATATCCTTGATGTCCTGCGCCGTCATCGCGGGCTTGTCGCCGGGCTTGCGATCGAACGGCGCGTCGGTCACGTCGACGTTCGCGCGATATTTCGGCGGGATGTCGTCGTATTCGTCGACCTTGCCGTCCGCGCCGCGCGAATAGAACTTCTGCGGCGAGATGCTGCGTTCGTTGTAGAACGCCATCACCTGGTCGAGCGTGTGGAACACGCCGTTGTGGAAGAACACCTGGCGCGTCGCCGCGTTGCGCAGCGTCGGCGTCAGGAACATCCCGCAATACTGCGTCTGGTCCTTCAGGTCGTCGCGGAACGGCCCGCACACGCCGAGATCGTAGAACGCCGGATTGCGGTTCTGCGCGAGCGCGCGGTTTCGCGGCGCGCCGAGCGCCTCGTACTGGTAATCGGTAAACATCGGCGGCAGCCCGTCCTTGCCGGGTTTCGACAGGTGGCAGCCCGCGCAATTCGCCTTGTCCGGATCGTTGAACAGGCGCAGCCCGCGCAGTTCGGCCTGCGTGAGGCGCGCGCGGCCTTCGAGCCAGCGGTCGTACTTGCTGTCGTACGGATGGAACGACGGATCCTCGACCTGATACCGCGCGATTGCGAACATCGCCTCCGACACCGCGAGCTGCGGAGTGGAAAACACGCGCGCGCCGAACAATTGCTCCAGTTGCGCGCGGTGCGACGATTGCGCGAGCTTGCGCGCGACGTCGCCGACGCTCGCGTTCGCCATCTCGACCGGATTCAGCAGCGGGCCGAACGCCTGTTGCTGCAGCGTATCGGCGCGGCCGTCCCAGAACATCCCGCCCTGCGGCACGAGCTGCGGTGCGGCCGACGTGCCGGCCACCTTCTGCGCCTTGACGACGCCGGCCGCCGCCGTGGCCTGCTGCGCGACGCTCGGCGCGGCGTCGTTTTCGCCGGCATCGGGGCCGATGCTGAAATTCGGCTGGCGGTACAGATACATCAGCGACGGCGGCGGACGATAGCCCTGCTGCGTCATCGCGAGGCCGCCCGGCTGCACGTCGAGCGCGTTCGGCGGGCCGTACGCATGGTCGGGGCTGTGACACGACGCGCACGACTGCTTGCCCGACGCCGACAGCGACGGATCGTGGAACAGCGCGCGCCCGAGCTGCGCGACCGCCGACAGCGGCTGCGCGGCAGGCCGCTGCAGCACGACCGGATGCGGGTTCGCGCCGGTCCAGTCGGCGACCACGGTGCCGATCGCCGCCGGCACCTGCGCGGGAAACGCGATCGCGAACGCGCCATAGCCGATCACGGCCGCGCCGAGCACGAGCGCCGCACGGCGCAGCAGGCGGGAAGGGGCACGCGGCGCGGGCGTGCCGGCGGCATCGGGAGACGGAAACGCAGGGCGAGCTGTCATGCTGTCGGTCGAAAAACGGGCGCCGCACAAAGCGGCGCGTTAAATGGAAACGGCCGGCGCGTGATGCGCCGGCCATGCGGTCAGGCGGTGACGGTCAGATCGCCGGTGCAGCGCTCAATGCGGTGCCGAGCGTCGGGTCGAGATACAGCGGCGTCGTGTTCGGCTTCGACGTGAAGTCGAACAGGTTGCGCAGGTCGCCCGCCGTCGCATCGAACGAACCGCCGCCGATACGCTGGCCGCCGAGCCAGTTGTCCTCGATGAAGCGCACGACGGACGACTGGTCGAGCATCGTGTGATCGACGTAGTTCTGCTTCGCATACGGCGAGATCACGACCAGCGGAATGCGCACGCCCGGGCCGCAGCGGCCGTTCACGGTCGCGCCGTTCACGCCGGCGGTGCCGCCCGTGCCGCACTTGCCGGCGCCGTTGACCTGGTCGACCGGGTCCGACGACGCGTGCGTCGGCGCCGTGTACACGTGGTCGTACCAGCCGTCCGAGTCGTCATAGGTGACGATCACGGCCGTGTTCTGCCAGTCCGGCTGCTGCTGCAGGAAGTTGACGACCTTCGTCACGAATGCCTGCTCGTCGAGCGGATCCGAATAGCCCGCGTGCCCGTCCTGCGCGGCCGGCGCCTTCAGGTAGCTGACCGACGGGAAGTTGCCGGCCTTCACGGCGGCGAAGAAGTCGTCCGTGTCGTACTGGTGGTTCGCCGGTTCGGCCGTCTTGCCGTCGGTCTCGACGCTCGAACCGATCGCCGCGATCGAGCTCGGGCGCGTGTGTTGCGGGTTCGCGGTCGACGCGTAGTACTGGAACCAGTTGTGGTGCGGGATGTAGTCGGCCGTCGCGGCGTTCACGGCGGTCGCGACCGTGCTGCGCGCGCAGCCCGTCGTGCCGTTGCCGTTCGTCGTCGACAGGTTGAAGCCGCCCATGAAGCCGCCCCACGTAATCTTCGCGCCGTTCAGCAGGTCGCCGATGTTCTTGCCGCTCATCATCGCCTGATCGGTCGTGCTCGAACACACGTCGAAGCCCGGGTCGACGTCGTTGATCATCGTGAAGCCGCCCTGGCCGTCATTGATGTAGTACGAGCTGGCGGCGAGCGTCGACGGCTGCTTCGACGTCTTGACGATCTGCATCCCGTTGGTCTGCCCCGCCACGACGTTCAGCGCGCCCGGCGTCGACGGGCCGTAGACCGTCGTGAACGTGTTGTCGCTCATCGCGAAGCGCTGCGCGTAGTTCCACAGCGCGGTCACCGTGTTGCCGTCGAAGTAGCCCATCACCTGGCCCTTCGTGCCGAACGCGCCGGCGCCGCCGGACGAGCCCTTGCCCGTGTACTTCGGGAACAGGTCCGCCAGGCCGTTGTCCTCGGCCTGCTGTTCGGCCGTGTATGCGTGGTTCTGGTCGGCGGTCGCGGCCTGCGTGCGGTCGAGGCGGAACGGGTTCGCCGCGTCGGCGCCGTTGGCCGTGTTCGTGAAGTTCGGGTTCGCGGTGAGCAGCGTGCCCGTCAGGCCGTTCGGCGTCGGCGTGCCGGATTTCGCGGCGAACGCCGGTTCGCCCGACGGGTTCGTCGCGTTCGGGTAGGTGCCGAAGTAGTGGTCGAACGAGATGTTTTCGCCGTAGATCACGACGACGTGCTTGATCGGCGTGGCGGTCTGCAGCGCATCCTGCGACGACACGGCGGGCGTCGGCGTGGAATCGTCGCTGCCGCCGCAGGCGAACAGCGCCAGCGCTGCGGCTGCGCAGGCAGTGACGAGCAAGGCTTGACGGAACATCGGGAAACTCCAGGGTAAGGTCTTCGATGGTGGAGAACGGCTCCGTCGCCGTGTCGGTTCGGCGCAGAGCTCGTGAGGGAGCACGCGCATTGGAACAGCCGCGTATGAAGATATGGGGACGGAGTGTTTTCGCGACGGTTGCGCTGCGGTATCGGTTTCATTACGGCGCAGCCCGATACGAAAGAGAACGGAAAGGGGCGGACCGCGTGCCACCTCCGCGTCACATGCCGCGGCGTGCGGGCTGATTGCGGCGCACGCGGTGCCTGGCGGGCGACGGGGAGCAGCCGGCCGGATCTTTTACGGCGCGCCGTGCGTCGCTTTTTTGACAATCCGATGACGCATTCATACGATGAACGCCTGCCGCGCAACGCGCGACTTTCGACCGTCAGGGAGGTTTCAGCGTGCCGATTCCCGTTCTGTTTGCCGTTCTGTGCGCGGCGTTCCTGCACGCGTCATGGAATGCGCTGGTGCGCAGCAGCGGCGACCGGCTGCGCTCGGCCACGGTGCTGCAGATCGCGATCGGGCTGTTCGCGCTGCTGTTCCTGCCGGCTGCCGCGCCGATCACGCCGTCGAGCTGGCTCTGCGTCGTCGCGTCGGCCGTGATCCACGTCGTCTATACGCTGCTGCTCGTCCGCGCGTACGAACACGGCGACCTGAGCGTCGCCTACCCGGTCGCGCGCGGCACGGCGCCGCTGCTCGTCACGCTCGGCGCGGCGGCGTTCGCGGGCGAACGCCTGAATATCGGCGCGCAATGCGGGCTCGTGCTGATCTGCGCGGGCATCATGGCGATCGGGCTGGAGCGCGGGCGCGGCGCGAAACACCGGATGATGCAGGTGCTGCCAACGGCGTTCGCGACCGGCGTGTCGATCGCGGCATACAGCGTGGTCGACGGGATCGGTGTGCGCGAGAGCAGCAGCACGGTCGGCTATACCGCGTGGATGTTCGTGCTGACGGGCGCGATGATGGCCGCGTACTACCGGCTGCGGGCGGGGCCGCTGCGGCTGACGCAGGATGTCGGCGAGACGGCGAAGGCCGCATGCGGCGGCGTGTTCGCGGCGCTCGCGTACGGCATCGTGATCTGGGCAATGGATCGCGCGCCGATGGGGCCGGTGTCGGCGCTGCGGGAAACGAGCGTGGTGTTCGCGGCGCTGATTGCGCGCGTGTATCTCGGCGAGCGGCTGACGCCGCGGCGGGCGGCCGGTTGCGCGGTGATCGCGGCGGGGGCGTTGTTGATCAGTGCGTTCGAGGCGGTGAGCTAAACGCATTAGCCCAGCGCGCCGGGCCTGTCAGCTTTCCACCGGCATCGCACTCGTACACTTGATCTCGTCGAGGCACACGCTCGAATGCACGCCGCTCACGCCGGGAATGCGCATCAGCGTCTCGAGCAGGAATCGCGACAACCCTTTCAGATCGTGCGCGACGACCTTCAGCACATAGTCGATATCGCCCGTCACCGAGAAACATTCCTGGATCTGCGCGAGATCCGACACGAGTTTCTGGAACTTCGACAAATCGCGGATATGCCCGCGCTCCATCGTCACGTGCACGAACGCGGTGACGCCGAAGCCGAGCGTATCGGGGCAGAGCCGCGTTTCATAGCGGCGGATCGCGCCGATTTCCTCCAGCCGGCGGTGGCGTCGCAAGGTCTGCGCGGGCGACAGGCCGACCGCCTTCGCCAGATCGAGGTTCGACGCGCGGCCGTTCTCCTGCAACACCGACAGCAAGTGGCGATCGATGCGATCGAGAACCGGTTCAGGCATTTTTGTTTCCTCATTTGTCTCCTGGATGCAATCTTATCTCATAATGTAGGGTTTGCATGAGCGGGTTACGCAACCCGATTTCGCCGTCGCGACGCTAAACTGACGCCGGATTTTCGTGTGCGGCCGCAGCCATGCGGCGTGGGCGACGAGTCGGCGGCCGCTCCGGCCAGCACGCCGACGCGAATCGGCCGCCGCCACGCGAAGATTGCAGTCCCCAACCCGGCGGCTCCACGAACGGCCGCCGGCACAGCAAAACAGCGCCCGGCACACCGAGGCGCGCCGCACCGCTTCCGGCGGAGGCGGGCAGAATGGAGAAGACATGGTTTCTGGAAACGAGAAGGACGGCCTGAAGCGCGGGCTGAAGAACCGGCACATCCAGCTGATTGCGCTCGGCGGCGCGCTCGGCACGGGGCTGTTCCTCGGCATCGCGCAGACGATCAAGATGGCCGGCCCGTCCGTGCTGCTCGGCTATGCGGTGGCCGGCATCGTTGCGTTCTTCATCATGCGCCAGCTCGGCGAGATGGTCGTCGACGAGCCCGTCGCGGGGTCGTTCAGCTACTTCGCGAACAAATACGTCGGCCACTTCACCGGCTTCCTGTCCGGCTGGAACTACTGGGTGCTGTACATCCTCGTCAGCATGGCCGAGCTGTCGGCCGTCGGCATCTACGTGCAGTACTGGTGGCCCGGCGTGCCGACCTGGGTGTCGGCGCTGGTGTTCTTCGTCGCGATCAACCTGCTGAACCTGGCGAGCGTGAAGTCGTACGGCGAGACGGAATTCTGGTTCTCGATCATCAAGGTCGCCGCGATCGTCGGGATGATCGGCTTCGGCGGCTGGCTGCTCGCGAGCGGCCATGCAGGGCCGGAAGCGACCGTCCGGAACCTGTGGCAGCACGGCGGCTTCTTCCCGAACGGCGTGTCGGGGCTCGTGATGTCGATGGCCGCGATCATGTTCTCGTTCGGCGGGCTGGAGCTGATCGGTATCACCGCGGCCGAAGCCGACGATCCGAAGCACAGCATTCCGCGCGCGACCAACCAGGTCATCTACCGCATCCTGATTTTCTACATCGGCGCGCTGGCCGTGCTGCTGTCGCTGTACCCGTGGGAGAAGGTCGTCACCGGCGGCAGCCCGTTCGTGCTGATCTTCCACGCGCTGAGCAGCAACGTGGTCGCGAACGTGCTGAACGTCGTCGTGCTGACGGCCGCGCTGTCGGTCTACAACAGCGGTGTATACAGCAACAGCCGGATGCTGTTCGGCCTCGCGAAGCAGGGCAACGCGCCGAAGGTGCTGTGCTCGGTGAACAAGCGCGGCATTCCGCTCGCCGCGCTCGGCGCGTCGGCGCTCGCGACCGGCGTGTGCGTGCTGGTCAACTACTTCATGCCGGGCAAGGCGTTCGAGGTGCTGATGGGCCTCGTCGTGTCGGCGCTGATCATCAACTGGGCGATGATCAGCCTGATCCACCTGAAGTTCCGCCAGGCCAAGCGTGCTGCCGGGGAGGAGACTTCCTTCCGCAGTCTGGGCTATCCTTTCACGAATTACCTGTGCCTGGCATTCATGGCCGGCATTCTCGTCGTGATGTACCTGACGCCGGATCTCCGCCTGTCGGTGTACCTGATCCCGGTATGGCTCGCGGTGCTCGCGATCGGGTATCGCTTCCGTCAGAAGAATGCGGGCTTTGCGGTGCACGACGGCGCCTCCGCACGCTGACGCAGGCCACGATCGACCCTTCTTCCAAACGAGACCGACTCAAGCCATGTTCGAACACATCGACGCGTATCCGGGCGACCCGATCCTGACGCTCAACGAGAACTTCCAGAAAGATCCGCGCGACCAGAAGGTCAACCTGAGCATCGGGATCTATTTCGACGCCGAAGGCCGGATTCCGGTGCTGGGCGCCGTGCGTGAAGCCGAAACCGCGCTGCAGCGCGACAGCGGCCCGAAGCCGTACCTGCCGATGGTCGGCCTCGCCGCGTACCGCGACGCCGTGCAATCGCTGGTGTTCGGCGCCGATCATCCGGCCCGCGCGGCCGGCCGCATCGCGACGCTGCAGACGCTCGGCGGCTCGGGCGCGCTGAAGGTCGGCGCCGATTTCCTGAAGCGCTATTTCCCGGATTCGCAGGTGTGGCTCAGCGATCCGAGCTGGGAAAACCACCGCTTCATCTTCGAGCGCGCCGGCTTCACGGTGAACACGTATCCGTACTACGACGAGGCGACGGGCGGCCTGAAGTTCGACGCGATGCTGGCGGCGATCGACGCGCTGCCGGCGCGCAGCATCGTGCTGCTGCACGCGTGCTGCCATAACCCGACCGGCGTCGACCTCGACGAAGGCCAGTGGGAGAAGCTGATCGACGTGATCGAGGCGCGCGGGCTGCTGCCGTTCGTCGACATGGCGTACCAGGGCTTCGGCGCGGGCCTCGACGCGGATGCGTTCGCGGTGCGCGAACTGGCCCGTCGCGGCGTGCCGACGCTCGTCGCGAACTCGTTCTCGAAGAACTTCTCGCTGTACGGCGAGCGCGTGGGCGGCCTGAGCGTCGTCTGCGAAGACGCGGCCGCGGCCGACCGCGTGCTCGGCCAGCTGGCCGGCGCCGTGCGCTCGAACTACAGCAACCCGCAGACCTACGGCGCGAAGGTCGTC
Organism: Burkholderia sp. BCC0397; assembly: GCF_902832865.1. NCBI lineage: Bacteria > Pseudomonadati > Pseudomonadota > Betaproteobacteria > Burkholderiales > Burkholderiaceae > Burkholderia > Burkholderia sp. BCC0397. The sequence goes on from NZ_CADFDL010000001.1 coordinate 1,092,905, forward strand.
GCGGCCGTGCTCGGCACGCCGGCGCTGCGCAAGCAGTGGGAAGAGGAACTGTCGGCGATGTGCCGCCGCATCGCGCGGATGCGCCAGTCGATCCACGACGGCCTGCGCGACCACGTGAGCGGCGAAGCGCTCACGCGCTACGTGAAGCAGCGCGGGATGTTCACGTACACGGGCCTGACCGAATCGCAGGTCGACGCGCTGCGCGAGGTGCACGGCGTGTACATCCTGCGCTCGGGCCGGATGTGCGTGGCGGGCCTGAACGACTCGAACGTCGGCATCGTCGCGGACGCGATCGGCAAGGTGCTGAAGAGCGGCGTCTGAGCGCGGCGCGGCGGCGCGCCACGATGCAGAACCGGCTGTGTCCCGTCGCGGGAGCAGCCGGTTTTTTGTTGGGCGGCCGTCATCTGCGGCGCCCGGCTGACACACGGGCCGGCGCGGCGGTACGATCACGGCATCGTACGCAAGACAGGGGAGCAGAGGAGCGACATGGGCATCCGGATCATCCAGCTCGGCACGCCGCGCGCGGCCGGCGAAGGCCTGCGGATCGGCACGGTGCGGCGGCCGCCGCGCGGCGTACCGAAGGCGGAATTCGCGTCGCGCAACTACTATGATGTATGGTTGCCGACGTTGTCGCCGAGCCCGGAACTCGTCGCGCAGGCGCAGGCCGCCGAAACCGACGCAGAATGGAAGGCGTTCAAGCGCCACTTCCGCGCGGAGATGGCGCACGGCGACGCGGCGAAGGTGCTGGACCTGCTGGCCGCGCTGTCGGCGACCACCGCGTTCTCGATCGGCTGCTACTGCGACGACGAACGCCATTGCCACCGCAGCGTGCTGCGCGAGCTGCTCGCGGAGCGCGGCGCGGCGATCGAGCCCGACGCGGGCTGAAGCGGGCTGAAGCGGGCTGAAGCGGCGTCGCGCGGCCGCACCGTGATCGTGCGGTGCAGCGAACCGGTTGACGTGGGTCAAGCGCGCGGCCGCGCGCGCCACTATGCTCTTGTCATGGAGCCATCACGACAATGACAGGCGAACAGATGCACATCGTTTTCCCGCCCGAGCCACCCGAATACTGCGCGCGCGACCTGGTCGTCGCGTTTTCGGCGCTGGTCGACGGGCGTTGCGTCCAGTGCGCGGTCACGGCCGAGGCGCTGGAAGACCATTTCGGCGCGCGGTCGCTGCTCGAACGCGATCTGCTGGGCGCATTCGACGCGCACCGGTCGGCCATCGAGGCGAAGGCACGACGAATGCTCGAGGAAATCGGCGGCCGGCCGGTGCTGCTGCACAGCGGGCACTTCCGGCTCGAAGACTGATACCGCAGGAGGGCGCATGACACTGCAGGGCAACATTCACGAACGCGACTGGTCGGTCGAAGTGGAGACGCGCCCGTGCGAATCGGGCGAGTTCCGCTGCCGCGTGTCGGTCGAGCACGGCGCCGGCGCCGCGCGGTTTCATCATACGTTCGAGCACAGCCACGCGTATCCGACGGAGCGCGAGGCGATGATCGAAGGGCTGCGGGCCGGCATGACGTGGATCGAGATGAAGGCGTCGCAGACCTTCAACGTATGAACGGTCCCGCGCCGGCCAGGCGCGGGCAGACTATCGGCCGGCCGCGATCGAAAAATGCGCGCCGCGCCACGGGAAACACGTGCCGCCGCATCATGAGGCGGCCGGCACATGCAAGGCGGTCGACGAGCGGGCGGCCCCGTCAGGAGAGACGACATGGGCGTGGGCATGCAGATCGCCTGCCTCGGATTCACGGGTTCGGCAGCGGTCGAGGCCGAAGCCGGCGCGCAACTGGTGCGGCTCGAACGGTTTCGCGCGTTGATCGACGGCTGCCATCTCGCGATCGAGTCGCGTACGGTGGCCGATGGTGCGCGCCTGTACGACGTGCGGCTCGACCTGGTGATGCACGACGCGGCGCTCCGGTCGCTGCCGCCGTGCGTCGGCGCCGACGTGGACGATGCGCTGCGCCGCGCGTTCGCGCAGGCCGAACAGGCGTTGATCGCGTGGCAGGCGGGCGCCGCAACGGCGGCGCTGCGCGACGCGGCGACGGGCAACGCCAGGCAGTGATGCCGCGCCGGCCATCCGGCGCCGCGTGTCAGACCCGCGCGAGCGCTTGCGCGTCGATGATGCGCACGCGCTTGCCGCGCGTGTCGACGAGCGCTTCGCGATGGAACCGCGAGAACATCCGGCTGACGGTTTCGAGCTTCATCCCGAGATAGCAGCCGATTTCCTCGCGCGTCATCCGCAGGTTGAATTCGGTCGCCGAATAGCCGCGCGCCTCGAACCGCGACGACAGGTTCAGCAGGAAATGCGCGACGCGCTGCTCGGCCGACATCGTGCCGAGCAGCAGCATCTGGCTCGATTCGCGGACGATCTCGCTGCTCAGCATCTGGTAGAGGAAGTGCTGCATCGGCTTCATCTCGCGGCACGCGGCTTCGAGCGCGCCGAACGGGATGATGCAGACCACACTGTCTTCCAGCGCGATCGCGTCGCAGCAGTGCTGGCCGCCGCCGATGCCGTCCATCCCGAGCGTTTCGCCGGCGATCTGGAAGCCCGTCACGTGCTCGCGGCCGTCGCGATGCATCATCACCGTCTTGAACGAACCCGCGCGCACTGCATAGATGCTCTGGAACGGATCGTCGGTGCGGAACAGCGCGTCGCCCTGGCGAACCTGTCGCGTCGTGCAGATGATCGTGTCGAGGCGGCCGTATTCGGCGGCCGTCAGGTGCGGCGGCAGGCACATCGAGCGCATCGCGCAGGCCGAGCAGCGGGCGGCCGGATGTTTGGCGGCGTCGGCGCGCGCGGCCGGGCGCAGCGGAATCGTTGGGCGGGGTACGACGGACACGTCGGCGAAGGCGGTGGCGGTGGACATGAATCGCTCGGCTCGTCAGGGGAGGCGCACGCGAGCGTGCGTCAGGGATTCGATGACACGGCATGCAGCGTCGAATTCGACGGTCTTGTCGAAGAAGTAGTCGGCTCCCGCCGTCGCGCATGCCTCTCTGAATGCCGGCGCCGAGTGGTTCGTCAGCACGATCGTGACGATGCGCGGCGTGGCCTTCGACAGTATCCCGATCAGGTCGAGACCGCTGCCGTCCGCGAGCCGCACGTCGACGATCACCACGTCCGCGCGACTGCTGCGGATATGCGTCCACGCGTCCTGGCCGTCTTCCGCTTCGCCCACGACGGCAACGCCGTGGATCGCGCCGACGAGCAGCGCGATCCGCTGGCGGACGGCGACTGCGTGATCGACGAGGAACACCCTGAGCGCGGCGGGTGACAGGCTGGCATTCATGCCGGCAGTATCGTGGTGCGCCGCCGAAATTGAAATCGGCCGAATTGGAACTTCGTGTAGGCCGCTTCGACGCGGTGTAGGGCGTTTCCTACACCGCGTACGGGAAACCGCCGGTGTGAATCCGACGATGCGATGCCGCGCGAGCGGCGCGAACGGTTGCGCGGCCGGGTCAGCCGGCGCCGCGCGCGGCCAGCGCGTCGCGCGCGGCGCGGCACGCAGCCAGGTCCCATGCGGCGCAGCCGACGCTCTTGAACAGCAGCGGGCCGCTGCGGGCGAAGGTGCCGTTCAGCACGTCGGCGAGCGACGCGACGTGCTGCCAGTCGACCTGCGCGACGATCAGGTCGCCGGCTTCGTGGCGCGCGCCGGCCGGATCGTCGACGACGAGCCGGCTGCCATGCACCGTGTTCGCGTCGATCTCGGCGGCATCCGCGGTGAACGCGCCGACGCCGACCACGAGCCGGCCTTCGCGTGCGGTTTCGCGATAGACGGGCGTGCGGCTCGTCGTCAGCGTGACGACCACGTCGATCGCGTCGGGAATCGCGTCGCCGTCGAGCGGCGCGAGTCGCGGCGCATGCGCGCGGTGGGCGGCGCAGAAGGCGGCCGCGCTGTCCGCGCTCGTGCCGCGCACGTGAAGGCGCGCGTCCGGAAAGATCGCCGCGAGCGCTTCCGCGTGATTGGCCGCCTGCTTGCCGGTGCCGATCAGCAGGATGTCGCGCGGCGCGGCGCCGTGCAGCGCCTGGATGCCGAGCGCGGTGATCGCCGCCGTGCGGCGGCCGGTGACGGTCGGGCCATCGAGCGCGAAGCGCATTGCTCCGGTGGTGGCGTCGTACGCGGTGACCTGGCCGAGGATCGTCGGCAACCCGCGTGCGCCGTTGCCCGGGCACACGTTGACGAGCTTGTGGCTCGCCAGGTCGTGGGCGCTCGACGGCATCGACAGCATCACGCCGCCGCCTTGCAGCGGCACGACCAGGCGTTCGGGGCTGACGATGTCGCCCGCCGCATACTCGACGACCGCTTGCCTGAGCGTGGCGAGCAGCGCCGGGTAGTCGAGCAGCGCGGCCGTGTCGGCCGCGTCGAAAACGGGAATCGGGGAAAAGGCGGTCATCGTGTACGTCGCAGGCGTCGGTGAGCGTGAACGGCGGACGCATGCCGCGCCCGCCACAAGTCTGCCGGATACCGTGACACCGGGCAGTGAGTGTGGATCGAATCTATACCACTTGCTGGCGCGTCCGCAACCCAGAAAATAAAGCGCTTCGTGGATTTTGGTTCTAATATCTGGCCAAAAGGCTCGCCACTGCCGCGCTACCCGCGCCGCTCCGGTATAGTGCGAACCCATTCCAGATCCACGCCCACGAACGGGCAGGAGCCCTACGATGATGTCCGCGCGTCCCGACTCACTCGAAGGCGGTTTCAGGCCGCTGCAGATCTACGAGCAGGTAGCCGAAAAAATCCGCGACGAGATTCGCGCGGGGCGTTACGCGGCCGAGTCGCGGCTGCCGTCCGAGCGCGAGCTCGCGGCGCTGTTCCAGGTCGGCCGGCCGGCCGTGCGCGAAGCGCTCGGCGCGCTGCAGAACGAAGGGCTCGTGTTCACGAAGCGCAATTCGGGCACCTACGTCGTCGCGGCGCCGCTCGACGTGCTCGCGAAGCGCGGCGACGCGCACACCGCGTCCGAGGCCGACTTCAGCCCGACGTCGACGCTCGACGTGCGGCTGATCCTGGAGCCCGCGATCGCGCGCCTCGCGGCCGCCCATGGCCGCGCCGACCCCGGTGCCGAGCGCTATCTCGCGCAGATGGAAACCATCACCGACGTCGACGACCCGCACCAGCGCGCGCTGTGGAACGAGAGCGACCGGCTGTTCCACCGGCAGCTCGCACTGATGACCGGCGACGCGCTGATCGTGAAGATCGCGGACGAAGTCGCGAAGACGATGGACCAACCGCTGTGGAAGCGGCTGAAGGACGACGGCATCTACGACGCGGGCCGGATCCGGCTCTACGTGTCCGAGCACCGGCTGATCTACGAGGCGATCGTGTCCGGGGATGCCGATGCGGCTGCGTTCTATGTCGAACAGCACATCCGCCGCGTGCGGCGCGACATCGCGCCGAAGTAGCACGCCTGCGCGCGCGTGTTCGGTCTGGTCTTCAATATGACCAAAATCTCCATAATTATTTTGAAATTGCTTGCGATGTGACCACGCGTGTCCTACATTGGTTTCACACAAAACCAATCAGGAGACATTATGCGACACCTCGTAACCGCGCTCTCGGTGGCTGTGGCCGCCGGCGCACTGACTTCCGCGCACGCGCAGGAAGTCGTGACGATCGGCCATTCGGCGCCGCTGACGGGCCCGCAGGCCGCCAACGGCAAGGACAACGAAAACGGCGCGCGGCTCGCGGTGGACGAGCTCAACAAGGCCGGCGTGAAGGTCGGCGGGAAGACCGTGACCTTCAAACTGGTTTCCGAAGACGACCAGGCCGACCCGAAGGCCGGCGTGCAGGTCGCGCAGAACCTCGTCGACAAGGGCGTCGTCGCGGTGCTCGGGCCGTACAACTCGGGCGTCGCGATTCCGGCCTCGCGTGTGTATGCGAACGCCGGCGTGCCGATCCTGCCGGTCGCGTCGAACCCGGCGCTCACGCGGCAGGGCTTCAAGAACATCTTCCGGATCGGCGCGAGCGACGAGCAGCTCGGCGGCACGATGGCCACGTTCGCCGCGAAGACGCTGAACGCGAAAACCGCGGCCGTGATCGACGATCGCACCGCGTACGGCCAGGGCGTCGCCGAGCAGTTCATGAAGGTCGCGAAGGCGAACGGCATCAGGATCGTCGACCAGGAATACACGAATTCGTCGGCCACCGATTTCCTCGGCATTCTCACCAAGATCAAGGCCGGCAACCCCGACGTGATCTTTCTCGGCGGCTATGCGGCGCAGGGCGCGCCGATGGCCAAGCAGATGAAGCAGCGGGGCTTGCGCGCGAAGCTGCTCGGCGGCGACGGCATCTGCTCGGCCGACATGGGCAAGGTCGCGGGCGAGGCGGCGTCGATCGTCTATTGCGCGCAGGGCGGGGTCGCGCTCGAGAAGACGCCGGCCGGCCGCGAATTCCTGAAGAAGTACCACGACGCCTATCACACCGATACGCAGGTCTACGGCGTCAATTACTACGACGGCGTGAAGCTGCTCGCCGACGCGATGGTCAAGGCCGGCACGACCACCGACAAGGCGAAGCTGATCGCGCAGCTCGCGAAGTCGAACTACGCGGGCGTCGCGGGCACCTATTCGTTCGACGCGAACGGCGACCTGAAAGGCGCGCCGACCACGGTCTACGTGATCCGCAACGGGCTGCCGGAACCGTACGCGAAGTAATAGCCGCACCGCCCGTCACCGGACGGCGGCCCGGCCGCCGTCCTTCGTTTCAACGCATCCGATTCGTCATGAAAATTTCCCGATCCCTGTCCACCGTCGAAGTGCACACCGGCGGCGAGGCGTTCCGCATCGTCACGAGCGGGCTGCCGCGGCTGCCCGGCGACACGATCGTCCAGCGCCGCGCATGGCTCAAGGAGCACGCCGACGAGATCCGCCGCGCGCTGATGTTCGAACCGCGCGGTCACGCCGACATGTACGGCGGCTACCTGACCGAGCCCGTGTCGCCGAACGCCGATTTCGGTGTGATCTTCGTGCACAACGAAGGCTACAGCGACCATTGCGGACACGGCGTGATCGCGCTGTCGACGGCGGCCGTCGAGCTCGGCTGGGTGCAGCGCACGGTGCCCGAGACGCGGGTCGGCATCGACGCGCCGTGCGGCTTCATCGAAGCGTTCGTCCGGTGGGACGGCGAGCATGCGGGGCCCGTGCGCTTCGTCAACGTGCCGTCGTTCATCTGGCGGCGCGACGTGTCGGTCGAGACGCCGTCGTTCGGTACCGTGACCGGCGACATCGCGTATGGCGGCGCGTTTTATTTCTATGTCGACGGCGCGCCGTTCGACCTGCCGGTGCGCGAATCGGCGGTCGAGCAACTGATCCGTTTCGGCGCGGAAGTGAAGGCGGCCGCGAACGCGACGTATCCGGTCGTGCATCCGGAGATCCCGGAAATCAACCATATCTACGGCACGATCATCGCGAACGCGCCGCGTCACGCGGGTTCGACGCAGGCGAACTGCTGCGTGTTCGCGGATCGCGAGGTCGACCGCTCGCCGACCGGCTCCGGCACTGGCGGGCGCGTCGCGCAGCTCTACCAGCGCGGGCTGCTCGCGGCGGGCGACACGTTCGTCAACGAATCGATCGTCGGCACGGTCTTCAAGGGGCGCGTGCTGCGCGAAACGACGGTCGGCGACATCCCGGCCGTGATCCCGGAAGTGGAAGGCAGCGCGCATATCTGCGGGTTCGCGAACTGGATCGTCGACGAGCGCGATCCGCTCACGTACGGATTCCTCGTGCGCTGAGCCGCAGCGCAGGTCGCGCCGCCGTCGCGCCGCCGTCGCGCGGCGTTCAGGTTGTCGTACCAGGTTTGGCGCGTCGTTCCGGATGCCGGGCACGCGCCTTTTTTGCGTCAGCGCCGTCGCGAAACCGCACCACGTATGCCGGCCCAACGCCGCCGCGGGTCGGACGGCCGCGCGAGTTTGGTACGATGCAGCCTTTTCAGCCGAGCTCCACCCGCGTGAATCGCCGAAACGTGTCGTCAGTGCGTGCCTTGTGTGCCAGATGGGTCGCGCGCGCCCAACCTGTCGCGGCGGCCGCCGCCGCGCGCGTCAAGCCTCTCGCCGCCACCGCGTGGCACCATGTCCGCCACCCGACGCGCCGGGGCGTGCTGCTCACGGCCGCCGCCGTGCCGGCGCTGTTCGCGGTGTACGTGGTCGTGCTGATCCCGTTCACGCCGGGCATCGGCGACATCCGCAAGGCGCGCGTCGACCAGCCCGCGCAAGTGCTGTCCGCCGACGGCAAGCTGCTGGCCGAATTCAAGCCGTCGAACCGCGAATGGGTGTCGCTCAAGCAGATCTCGCCGCACATGGTCGACGCGCTGATCGCGACCGAGGATCACCGCTTCTACGAACACCACGGCCTCGACTGGAAGCGCACGGCGTCGGCCGCGCTGCATACGTTCTCGGGTAGCCGCCAGGGCGGCTCGACGATCACGCAGCAGCTCGCGCGCAACCTGTATCCGGACGAGATCGGCCGCGCGCCGACGCTCACGCGCAAGGTGAAGGAGGCGATCACCGCGCTGAAGATCGAGGCCGTCTACAGCAAGGACCAGATCCTCGAGACTTACCTGAACACGGTGCCGTTCCTGTACAACGCGTACGGCGTCGAGATGGCCGCGCGCACCTATTTCGACAAGTCGGCCGACGAACTCGACGTGCTCGACAGCGCGACGCTCGTCGGGATGCTGAAGGGCAACAGCTACTACAACCCGGTGCTGAACCCCGAGCGCGCGCTGCAGCGGCGCAACACGGTGCTCGGCCAGATGGTGAAGTACGGCAAGCTGTCGCCGGCGCAGTTCGCGCAGTGGCAGCGCCGACCGCTGCGGATCGACTTCGAGCGCCAGAAGGAGCCGCCCGGGCCGGCGCCGCATTTCGCGCAGCAGTTGCGCAAATGGCTGATCGCGTGGGCCGACCGCAACGACTACAACATCTACTCGGACGGGCTGATCGTGCGCACGACGATCGACTCGCGCCTCCAGCAGATGGCGACGCAGGCGCTCACGCTGCAGGGCAATCAGTTGCAGGGCATCGCGAACAACGCATGGAGCGGCCGCGACGGCTGCGGCACCGACAACGAGGTGTTCCGCACCTTCATGCGCGAATCGCCCGAGTACAAGGCCGCGCAGGACGCCGGCAAGGACGACGCGGCGGCGATGAAGATGCTCGCGGCCGACCGCGGCTTCCTGCACGCGCTGTGCAAGGCGAAGACCGACGTGCAGGCCGGCTTCCTCGCGATCGATCCGCGTGACGGGCAGATCCGCGCGTGGGTCGGCAGCCGCGACTTCACGCGCGAGCCGTTCGACCACGTCGCGCAGGCGCGGCGCCAGCCGGGCTCGACGTTCAAGCCGTTCGTCTATGGCGCCGCGTTCGCGAGCGGGATGAAGCCGGACGATACGTTCATCGACCAGCCGGTCGAGATCCCGCTGAAGGGCGGCGAGATCTGGCGGCCGAACGACGACGTGCCGCCGACCGGCAAGCCGATGACGCTGCGCGACGCCGTCGCGCTGTCGCGCAACCGGATCACCGCGCAGGTGATGGAGAAGGTCGGGCCGGGCGCCGTCGCACGGCTGGCGCGCGACATGGGCGTGCGCGAAAGCCCGCTCGAACGCGTGCCGTCGCTCGCGCTCGGCACGAGCCCGGTCACGCTGAAGGAAATGGTCGCGTCGTACGCGACGATCGCGAACGGCGGCCTGTACGTCGAGCCGCAGATGGTGACGCGCATCGAGAATCGCCAGGGCGAGGTGCTCGCCGAGTACGCACCGGCGCCGCCCGAGCGCGCGCTCGGTGCCGAAACCGACAAGACGCTGCTCGACGTGATGCGCGACGTCGTGACGCGCGGCACGGGCGGCAGCATTCGCACGCGCTTCGGCATCCGCGGCGACGTGGCCGGCAAGACCGGCACGACGCAGGACAACGCGGACGGCTGGTTCATCCTGATGCAGCCGGGCCTCGTCGCCGGCGCGTGGGTCGGCTTCGACGACGGCCGCGTGACGCTGCGCAGCGATTACTGGGGGCAGGGCGCGCACAGCGCGCTGCCGATCGTCGGCGATTTCTTCCAGCGCGCGCAGCGCGCCCGGATCGTCGATACGAAGGCGAAATTCGATACCGAGCCGTCGCCGGGCTGGTTCGGGTCGCTGCGCGAGCGCGTGACCGACCTGTTCGACACGTGGTTCCCGCCCGAGCCGAAGAAGGCGCCCGCGCCGGTCAGGACGCAGCGTATCGAGCGCCCGGCCGAGGCCGACGAAGGCGCGGCGTCGGCGGCTTCCACCGCATCGGCACCGGATGCCGCATCCAGCGGCATCGTCGAGGAATGGGTGCCGGCGTCCGAAGTGGCCGCGTCGGCCGCGGCGCTGTCGGCGGGCGCATCGCAACCGCAGCCGCAGCCTGCGCAGCCGCCGGCGGGCGCCAGTACGACGAGCGGAAGCAGCGCCGGTGTCGGCGTCGCCCCGTCGGCCGTGCCGGCCCCACCGCCGGTGCCGGTGCCGGCCGCGCCCGATGCGACCGGCGCGTCGCAGTAACGCAGCCGTTCAGATTCCGCGCGATGCTGCCGTAATCAAGTTGTCACGACAGTTCGCGCGGTCGCCCCGCGCTGCTCCGATGCGGCTTTCCACCGATTACGTCGCGCTCGTGCGCGACGACCTTTGCGCCGGCGTTCCGCTCGGCTTCGACCTCTACGACGCCGACGGCGCCGCGCTGCTGCCGGCCGGCACGACGCTGCGCGATGCCGCGCAGCATGTTTTCCTGTTCGACCATTTCCGCCCCATCCGCCGACGCGAGGACGCCGACACCGATTCGCGCGTGTCCGAGGCGGCAGCCGCGCCCGCCACGCGCATGGGCTTGTCGGCGGGCGCCGCGATCGGCATCCGCCGCCGGGTCGGCACGACGCGCGTGCTGCAGCGCTGCCGGTTGATCGGCGTCGGCGCATCGGGGGCGCTGTTCGTCGAGCCGCAGCCGGCCACCGTGCTCGAGTTCGCACGCGGCGACGACGTCGAAGCGGTGGCGATCGGCCGCGCCGCGGTGTTCCGTTTCGGCGCGACGGTCGAATCGGTGCAGGCGTCGGGCGCCGGGCCGTTCATGATCCTGTCGCCGCCCGGGTTCGTCGACCGGCTGCGCACGCGCGGGGAGCCGCGCGTGCCGGTGCGCATCGCGGCCTGCTGCACTGGCGGAGCGGAGGGGGCGGAAGGCATCGGGGTGGTGCACGACATCAGCCTGAGCGGGCTGTCGATCGCCATCGACCGGGCGATCGCGGCGCCCGGCGAGCCGTTGCGCGTGCTGCTTCCGTACGAAACCGGCGGCCGCGTCGAGCGGCTGGCGCTCGATGGCATGGTGCGGGGCGTGCATGCCGACCCGGCGGCGCCGGCGCTGACGCTGCATCATGCGGCGTTCGGCGACATCGATGCCGACGACCTGATTCGCCTCAAGGCGCTGCTGTTCGACAGGCAGATGGCGTCGGCGGATACCGATCGCCTGCGCTGAATGCGCGGCCGGAGGCGTGCCGGCTACCGTATCGCGGCATTCGGTGCACGAACGTCGATAATCATCTGACGAATCGACTTATTCCCGATGGATTGTACGGTTTCGGTCAACAGTGAATTTGCGATTTAAGTATTTACCCTGATAGTCGAGCCTCCTAGACTTCTACTCATGCGCAACGACCCCGAGTCCGAAGCGCCTGACAAAACAATCCTGGAGGTAACGCATCATGAAATCGCTGATCAAGGCAGTTGCACTGGCCGCCCTGGTGGCCGCACCGGTCGTCTCGTTCGCCCAATCGAACCAGCAGCCGCTGACGCGCGCGCAAGTGCGCGCCGAGCTGGTCCAGCTCGAAAAGGCCGGCTACAACCCGAACGACTGGATCAACTATCCGGAAAACATCCAGGCCGCCCAGGCCAAGATCGCCGCCGCGCAGAACACCGGCGCGCAAGCCGACGCAACCGGCTACGGTTCGAACCCGGTCGCGACGTCGCAGTCGGGCCAGCGCGCGGTCGTACCGGCCGTCAGCGACCGCTCGTCGGTGTACTTCGGCCACTAAGCCGGCCGTTGTCTCGCGGCCGTTGGCGGCCGCGGCTGAAGGCTTGTCGAAAAAGCCCGCACTCGTTTAGTTTCGAGTGCGGGCTTTTTCAATGATGCGCAACGATGTGATGCTTTCGCCATCAGGAAACACGACAACAGGCGAAATAGCGAGCGTCGGGTATCAGCCCGACACCCGCTGACAATCCGCCGCACGTGCGCTAGCATCGCGGTCGATGTCGCCGCGGTGGCGCGGCCCATGCACACGGGGCGCAGCAGGGCACCGGGTTCCACACTTCAACGAACAACAAGGAGCATCCATGCGTGTCTTGACCGGTCTGCTGGGCTCACTGGCGCTGGTGGCGAGCGTCGCCCATGCGCAGGCGAATTGCGCGGACGCGACGGATCAGGCGACGATGACGGCGTGTGCCGATCGTGCGTACAAGAAATCCGACGGGGAGTTGAACCGGACCTACCAGGCCGTTACCGCGCGCTTGCGCGATGCGCGGCCGCTCGCCGACAAACTCGTGAACGCGCAGCGCGCGTGGATCGCGTACCGCGATGCCGAATGCCATTTCTCGAGCGCGAATGCCGAGGGTGGCAGCGCGTACCCGATGGTCGTATCGACCTGTCTCGACGATCTGACGAAAGCGCGCACCGAGACGCTGAAGGGCTATCTGTCCTGCGAGGAAGGCGACCTCGCGTGCCCGGTGCCCGCGAAGTAACGTCGTGCGCGGGCCCGCTGAGGCCCGCACGACGCCGGCTACACGTCGTCCGTTACACGTCGTCTGTTACACGTCGTCCGTTTCGTCGAGCAGCTTGTGCCGCATCGCGTAACGCACGAGCGCCGCTTCGTGCGGCATCTGCATCTTTTCGAGGATCCGGGTCTTGTAGGTGCTGACCGTCTTCGCGCTCACGCACAGCGCATTCGCGATCTCGGTCAGCGTCTGGCCGGCGGCGATCCGTCGGAACACGTCGAATTCGCGGTCGGACAGCCGCTGGTGCGGCAGCGTCTCGGCCGGCTCGTTCAGGCTCTGCGCGAACTGCTCGGCCATCGCGAGGCTCACGTAGACGCCGCCCGACGCCACCTTCGTGACCGCGCCGACCAGCTCCGCACTCGCGCTTTCCTTCGTCAGATAGCCGGACGCGCCCGCGCGGAACGCACGCACCGCGTATTGCTGCTCCGCGTGCATCGTCAGCACGAGCACGCGCAGCGCGGGCTTCTCGTCCTTGATCTGCTTGATCAGCTCGACGCCGTTGCGGCCCGGCATCGACAGGTCGAGCACGAGTACCTGCGCGGGCGTTGCACGCACCAGCGCGATCGTCGACGGGCCGTCGCAGGCTTCGCCGGCCACCTCGAATCCGGTGGCGTTCTGGAGGATGTGCCGCAGACCGTCGCGTACGAGCGTATGGTCGTCGGCGATGAGCACCTTGATCATGTGATGAGCGTGTCCTGTTGAACGGTGGCGAGCGGAAATGAGACGGTAATCGAGAAACCGCGCGCGAGCGCGGTGTCGATCGTCACGGTGCCGCCCAGCATGTGCGCGCGTTCGCGAATGCCGATCAGGCCGAACGACTTGTCCTCGTGGGCCGGACCGCCGGGCGCCGCGCCGCGGCCGTTGTCCGCGACGCGCAGCACGCAAAAGCCTTCCTCGATGTCGAGCCGCAACGCCACGCGCGTCGCATCCGCATGGCGCGCGACGTTCGTCAGCGCTTCCTGGACGATGCGGAACAGCGTGGTCGCGCCCGTACTGGTGAACGTGAGGCCGCCCGTTTCGATGTGGCGCTCGACGTCGATCCCGTAGCGGTTCGTGAAATCGTTCGCGAGCCATTCGATCGCGGGCACGAGGCCGAGATCGTCGAGCATCACCGGCCGCAGGTCGGCCGCGATCCGCCGCACCGATGCGACCGTCGCGTCGATCAGCCGCCGCATGCCTTGCAGATGCATCTGCACGCCTTCGTCGGGCTGCGCGCGGCCGGGCATGCGCAGTTGCTGCTCGATGACCGACAGGTCCATCTTCAGCGCGGTGAGCTGCTGCCCGAGGTCGTCGTGCAGCTCGCGCGCGATGCGGGTTTTTTCCTCTTCGCGCACGTTCTGCAGGTTCGCCGACAGTTCGCGCAATTCCTCGCGCGATTGCTTCAGCGCGTTCTCGGCCCGCAGCCGCTCGGTGATATCGCGCAGCATCACCGTATAAAGCTTGCCCGACGCGTCGCGGATCTGCGAGATCGACGCTTCGATCGGGAATTCCTCGCCGTTGGCCCGCAGCCCGAACAGCACGCGCTGGCGGCCCATCTGCCGCTCGGACACGCCCGTCACGCCGAACTGGTCGACGTGCTTCGCGTGCGCCGCGCGGAACCGCTCGGGAATGAAGCGCGACAGCGGCGCGCCGATCGCCTCCATCGCGGACACGCCGAACACCTGCTCGGCCATCGGATTGAAGATCACGACCGTCTGCTTCTCGTCGATCGTGATGATCGCTTCCATCGACGAACGGATGATGCCCATCATCCGTGCCTCGTTGAGGCTGCCGCGGCTGCTCGCGCCGGCATCGGCACGGCCGCGCAGCAGCGCATGGACGAGCGCCGCGAATCCGAACGACGCGATCAGCCCGGCGGCGAGCACCGTGCCGGCCGCACGCTGCGCGCCGGTCGCGCTCGGCCGGCCGTCCGCGGAATAGGCGAGCGTCAGCGCCGTGCCGCCGAAATTCAGCGCATCGGTGCGCCGCATCAGGTCGGGCGACGCCGACGCTTCGTCGGTCGTCGTCTCGACGCTGACGATCGCGCGCGAATCGCCGCCGGCGGTCATCCACAGGTCGATCCCGCGTTCCGCGTCGAGCGCGCGCTCGACCAGGCGCCGCGGGCTCAGCGCCGCGAACAGCATCCCGTCGGCGCCGGCTTCGCGCGTGCCGGACGGCGTGGCGGCGGCCAGCGGCGAGGCCGTCACGGGCAGGAACAGCGTCAGGGTGCGGGCGTCGCGGGAGGCATCGTCGTCGGCAGGGTGGACGCCCAGCGCGATATCGCCGGTCCGCAGCGCGCGCGTGAGCGGTGCCGCGTCGAACGCGCCGAAGCGCACGACCGGCGAGTTCGAGGCAGGGGCGCTGAGCGTCGCTGCCGCGAGCGGATCGGCCGGCAGCGGCTTCGCGCCGGCCAGCGCGCCGCGCGCCGCGGGCGTCAGCGGCGCATAGCCGATCTGCCGGACCGGCGAGCGGCCGCTGTCGAGATCGAGCGTCTCCGCATACCGGCGCCATTGGCCGGGCGTCATGTCGCGGACGAGGCCGAATGCGCCACGCGCGCCTTCGAGCACGGCGACACCGGCCTGCAGTTCATGCCGCAGCATCGCGGTCACGTGCGTCGTGCGGCGCTCGAAACGCGTATGAACGGTGGCTTGCCACTGCTCGCGCACGAGCAGCGCGACGCCGAGCGACAGCACGGCGCCCGCGCACAGCGTAACGACGCCGGCCGCGAACGGCTGGCGTAACATGGTCTGGAGGCGCGTGGGCCCTCGGGCGTCCCGCGTCGGGGTTCCACTGGCGGTCATTCGATGGCCATTCTGTTGTTGGGGCTGCCCGCGGCACTCGGGCAACGCGGCAAAACCGGGGAAAACTCGCACCGGCTGCGTGCAACGACTATTTTGAGAATGAAATTGTGCGCGTTTTACACGTTTTTTGTAATGGGGTCAGTTGAAATTGCGGCAAACGGCGTGAAGCAGCGGGCGCGCCGGCCGCGCTTGACGCGCGTCAACGCGCGTGTCGGCACGTGGGGCAGACTGTTCGGCAGGCAAGCCGGCGCCGGGCCGGCTGGCGATAACGGGCCGTCGTTACGCAACGCGCGACGCACGCCCGATCGGAGGGACGGACCATGTACAAGCGGATTTTCGTCGGGCTCGACGGTGGCCCGAGCGCGCGTCTCGCGCTGAACGAGGCGATCCGGATCGCGACGGCGTCCGGCGGCGAAGTGACCTGTGCGTACGTCGTCGAGCATCGGCCGCAGCTCGTCGACGTCGACGCCGGCTTCGCCGCCGAGCACGACGGCGATGTCGCCGCGACCGATGCCGCGACGCCGGTGCTCGACGACGCGAAAGCGGCGCTCGCCCAGCAGCATGTGCGGGGCACGGTGCGCGCGCTCGACGCATACGGCGAGGACATCGCGACGGTGCTGATGCGCACGGCGGCCGAAGCCGACGCCGACCTGATCGTGATGGGCACGAGCGGGCGGCACGGCCTGCGCAGGCTGTTGCTCGGCAGCGTGGCGGAATCGCTGCTGCGCGCGGCCGACCGGCCCGTGCTGCTGGTACGGCACGACGAGCCGGGTGCGTCGGCGGCCGCGTAATCGACGCGATACGGCGCCGACGCTGTGCGCGCATCTGCGGGCGGCAGGGTGCCGCGCGTGTGGCCGGATTGTGGGCGGGATCGGGTGTGCCGCGCCGCGCCGCCGGGGCGCTCGCCGGTGCGCGATTGCGCGTCGACGGTTGCATCCCGGCACGCAGTTCTGGCAGCATCGGTGGGTATCCGCTTGTTCGCCGCGCGCATGGCCGCGGCGATCGACGCACGGACATCCGGCGGCACCCGGTCGCATGAATCGAGATCGGGCAGTCAGCCGGATGCCGGTTTTCTACCTTACCGACGTCATCTGCCATGCCGATTTCCGCGACCGACCTGATTCGCCAGTTCGACCTGCAGCCGCATCCCGAAGGCGGCTATTTCCGTGAAACCTACCGCGCGATCGATTCGGTCGTGCGTCCGGCCGACGGCGCGCCACGTGCCGCGTCGACCGCGATCTACTACCTGTTGTGCGACGGCGCGTATTCGTCGTGGCACCGCATCCGCTCCGACGAGGTCTGGCATTTCTATGCGGGCGATCCGATCGAAGTGTGGGTGCTCGACGCGCGCGACGGGCTGACGATCCACCGGCTCGGCAACCCGCTCACGCATCCGGGCACCGTGTTTCAGGCGGTCGTGCCGGCCGGAAGCTGGTTCGGCGCGCGCTGCGCGTCGCCGGAGCACGTCGCGCTCGTCGGCTGCACGGTGGCGCCGGGGTTCGAGTTCGCGGAATTCGAGCTGGCGGATGCGGCCGCGCTGGCGGCCGAGTTTCCCGACTACGCGGAACATGTCGCGCGACTCGCGCAGCGCTCCGACGCGTGACTGTCACGGTCGCGTCACGCCGCGCGCAAAGCCCTTGCCGACGGCCCGTGTTCCGCGCGATCGAGGCCAAACCCGTTTAGAATGCGCAGGATGCACCGGTCGGTCGCGGACATGCCGCGGCGGCCGTTGCGCTGCCGTACCGACGGCCCTGTCGCGCGGCCCGCATGTCTTCCAGGAGCGCCGCCGTGTGGCACTTTCCCATTGCTATTCCATCGTCGCTCGGCCCGTGGGCCGTGTTCGCGAGCGTGTTGATCACGCAGCTCGGCGTGCCGGTGCCGGCCGTGCCGATGCTGATTCTCGGCGGCACGATGGCGGCGATGGGGCAGGCGTCCTGGGTCAGCATGTTCGCGGCGGCGATCGGCGCGACGATGCTGGCCGATTCGCTGTGGTTCTTCATGGGCCGCACGCGCGGCCGGCGCCTGCTGAACGGCCTCGTGCGTTTCTCGCTGTCGCTCGACACGACGCTGCGCTTCGCGCGTAACGTATTCGAAAGGTACGGCGCGCCGCTGCTCGTGCTGTCGAAATTCCTGCCGGGCCTCGGCCTCGTGTCGGCGCCGCTGCTCGGCACGACCGCGATCGGCGTCGGCGTGTTCCTGTTCTGGGATCTGGCCGGCGCGTCGCTGTGGGCGGCGTTCTGGCTGATCGGCGGCGCGGCCATTCACGACCAGATCGTCCAGTTCGTGCTGTGGGTGCGCGCGAGCGGCGGCACGATCCTCGACGCGTTCCTCGCGATCTTCATCACGTTCCTGCTGTACCGCTGGGTGCGCCGCGTGCAGTTCCGCCGCTATCTCGCGCAGGTGCGCATCTCGCCGCCGCAGCTCGTCGAGATGATGACGTCCGACGAACCGCCGCTGATCTTCGACGCGCGGCCGAAAGCGATTCGCGAACGCGAGCCGTACCGGATTGCCGGCGCGGTGCCGGTCGATCTCGATTCGCCGGACCTGCTCGACCCGGAAGTGCTGAAGCGGCCGATCGTCGTCTATTGCGTGTGCCCGAACGAGGCGACGGCGAAGCGCCTGATCGCGAAGATGCAGCGCAAGAAGATGATCCACAACATCCGCGCGCTGAAGGGCGGCCTCGATGCGTGGGAAAAGCACGGTTATCCGGTCGAGCCGCTGCCGGCCGATCTGGATTCGTCGCGGTATTTCGTGCGACGTGAGCAGGGTGCGCTCGAAGGCGAATATACGGTGCGGGCGACGTTGTCGAAATAAATGCGTGCGCGCCACCGCGCGCATTCGAATCCGACCACCGCTTTCAAGCACCGCGATTTTCCCCAAAATCGCCTGGCGTGAAACCGCCGATCCTCCCTATAATCCCGCCTGCATATAGCGTGCGCATGATTGCGCACATTCGACGCGCGTTCGTTCGCGCCGAAAGCGATGCATCCCGTTGCCGCTCGTCACGCGCACAGCCGCGTCGCGCGGGCCGCTCGGGTGTATTCCGTGAAAGGCCCGATTCGTTTTTCCGGATTGTTCCGGGAAATACGGATAATCCGCGGCAATTCCAACCGGATTGACGCAGTGTCCGTGTCGTTTCTTATTCGGAAATCGACAGCGGGGATTATTTCGTTTTCGGCTGCCGAAATCGGCATGAACGGTCGCGCATTGTCATCGACACAATGACGGCGGCCCGCTCGCGGCTGCCAGGAGACGGATTTGAAACCACCAGAAGACCAGCTGCACCGCGGGCTGGAAGAACGGCACATCAACCTGATGGCGCTCGGCGCGACGATCGGCGTCGGCCTGTTCCTCGGCTCGGCCACCGCGATCCGCACGGCCGGCCCGGCCATCCTGCTGACCTACCTGCTGGGCGGCCTCGCGATTTTCCTGATCATGCGCGCGCTCGGCGAGATGGCGATCACCAACCCGGTCGCCGGCGCCTTCAGCCGCTATGCGCGCGACTACCTCGGCCCGCTCGCCGGTTACCTGACCGGCTGGACCTACTGGTTCGTGTGGATCGTCACCTGCATGGCGGAAATCACGGCGGTCGGCGTCTACATGCACATGTGGTTCCCCGGCGTGCCGAACTGGATCTGGGCGCTCGCGGCGCTCCTGGCGATGGGCTCGGTGAACTTCATCGCGGTCAAGCTGTATGGCGAATTCGAGTTCTGGTTCGCGCTGATCAAGATCGTCACGATCGTGCTGATGATCATCGGCGGCGGGCTGATGATCGCGTTCGGCATCGGCAACGGCGGTATCGCGACCGGCATCTCGAACCTGTGGTCGCACGGCGGCTTCATGCCGAACGGGATCAATGGCGTGATCGCCGCGCTGCCGATCGTGATGTTCGCGTATCTCGGCGTCGAGATGCTCGGCCTGACGGCCGGAGAGGCACGCAACCCGGAGAAGTCGCTGACGAAGGCCGTGAATTCGGTGTTCTGGCGCGTGCTGATTTTCTACATCGGCGCGCTGTTCGTGATCATGTCGCTCTATCCGTGGGACCAGATCGGCACGCAGGGCAGCCCGTTCGTGATGACGTTCTCGCGGCTCGGCATTCCGGCCGCCGCCGGCATCATCAACTTCGTCGTGCTGACCGCCGCGCTGTCGTCGTGCAACAGCGGCCTGTTCAGCACCGCGCGGATGCTCTACAACCTCGCGCAGCAGGACCAGGCGCCCGCCTGGCTCGGTCGCGTGAACGGCAGCGGCGTGCCCGTGTACGGCGTGGCCGTGTCGGTCGCGCTGCTGCTGATCGGCGTGTTGCTCAACTATCTCGCGCCGCAGCACGTGTTCACGTGGCTCACGTCGGTATCGACGTTCGGCGCGATCTGGACGTGGTGCGTGATCCTGATCGCGCAGATGCGCTTTCGCCGCACGCTGTCGGCCGACACGATCGCACGCCTGCCGATCCGCGTGCCGTTCTATCCGCTCGGTTCGTTCGTTGCGCTCGGCTTTCTCGTGCTGGTCGTCGTGCTGATGGCGTTCACGCCCGATACGCGCGTCGCACTCGTGATCGGGCCGGTGTGGATCGTGCTGCTCGGCATCGCGTACGCGCTGTTCTACGCGAACCGTCCGGCCGCGTCGATGCCGACG
Organism: Burkholderia sp. BCC0397; assembly: GCF_902832865.1. Taxonomy (NCBI): domain Bacteria; kingdom Pseudomonadati; phylum Pseudomonadota; class Betaproteobacteria; order Burkholderiales; family Burkholderiaceae; genus Burkholderia; species Burkholderia sp. BCC0397. The sequence goes on from NZ_CADFDL010000001.1 coordinate 1,113,071, forward strand.
AAGTCGTAAGCCGCACGGGCAGGGTGCCGCGCGATCGTTGATCGCGATCATGCACGCGCGGGCCGGACGGCCTATGCTGAACGAACGCATCGCTTGTCCGCGCTTCGCGTGGCGCACCACCGATCCCTGCGGCCGCGGCGGCTGTCCGGCCGCCGCAGCGCCACTGCCGCGCGAAGCCCCCGTCGTCGTTCCGCGACGACGCGCACGCACGGAGATCTTCGCCATGCAGCCTGCCCAGCCCATTCCGACGCTTGCGCGAATCGCGCTGGCCGTCGACTCGACGCCCGAATCGCTGACGGCCGCGCGCTACGTGCGCACGCTGCTGCGTCCCGGCATGCGATTGCGCATCATTTGCGCGATCGACAATCCGCGCCTCGTGCTGCCCGACATTCCGCGCATCGACGCGCTGCTGACGTCCGCGCGCGAGGACATGATGCGCGAAGCGCAAACCGTCTGCGAGCGGATCGCGGCGCTGTTCGACGACAGCGGCATCGACGTCGAACAGGCGGTCCTCGATACGTCGGTCACGGGCGGCTCGGTGGCGGACGCACTGGTGAACGATACGTCGACGTGGCACGCGGACGTGCTGGTGATCGGCGCGAATCCGCATCACGGGTTGTTGCGGCTCGTCGAAGGCGCGATGTCGGACACGCTGACGAAACGCGCGCAATGCGCGCTGCTGATCGTGCCCGGCACCTATGCACGGCCGTCGGACGGCACGCTGCAGCGGCTGATGTTCGCGGTCGACGGCAGCGAGCCGTCGCTGCACGCGGTGCGCGTCGGGCTCGGCTTCGCGATGCCGACGACGTTGCTGTATGCGGCGTACGTGATCGATCGCGCGGTTCGCCTGACCGATGTCGTGCCGGTGCGTGCGCTCGAGGATGCGTACCGCGCGGAGGGCGAGGATGCGCTCGCGAAGATCGGCCCGCTGTTCCATGCGACGGGCAATCCGACCAAGCGCGGCATCGTCGAAACGCGTCCGACCAGCGACGACGTGGCTCACGCACTGATGCGCGATGCCGTGCACTGGCGGGCGGAGCTGCTGGTGGTCGGCACGCATGGCCGTCGCGGCATCGCCGCCTGGCTGATCGGCAGCGTCGCGCGGCGGGTTGCGCATCTCGCGCAGGTACCCGTGCTGCTGGTGCGGGGTGCGGAATGAATCGCGCGTTATCGCGAGCGAAGCGGGTTTGGATTGACCTGCATCAGAAACGCCGCGCACATCGCGTGAGACAGTGACGGAACATCCGGCGACGCGGCTGGCCTGTCGTGCATGCGCGACCCCAGCCGCGCCTGCATGCAAGAGGCGATCACTGCCGCACTCGCCGCCGTCACATCATGTTCAGGCGCCGCGCCACGTGTTTGTCCGGCGCGTCATCCGACCAGGAACTCTCCGGCACGAGGGTAGGCAACCGACGGTTGCCTTGGAGGACGGGCGGGGTGCAAGTCACCCCGTCCGCTTTCCGCCTGGCCCCGTCGAATTCACTTCCCCGCAGGAATGATGTCGATGCGTCGATGCGGCCGCGTCGAGCGGCGCGTCATCGCGCGCGCAACCACTGCACGGCCCCATACCGTGCGTTGGCTGACATGCGCAGATCACAAGGTACGAAGAATCGATCGCAGGTCGTGCCGGCGGCCCACGCCGTGTCGTACCCGCGCATGCGGACGCACGACATGCAGCGGCGCACATGCGCTGCACGTGCGGCTGCGCAAACGATTCGTATGCGGCCAGCCAGGGCGCGCCTTGCGACGTGGCTCCGACCCGGCCGGTGCGTCGGCTGCGTTTCGCGCGCCGAGTGCCGCGGCGAACCGCTGCAACGCGAGGACGGACCCCACGACGCTCTGATACTTTTCGCGGCCGATCTGCCCGTCGAGCGTGACGAGCAAGCCGGCCTCGCGTGCGAGCGCGAGCAAGGTGTCGAGGTCGTCGGACGGACGGTTGCCGGCCGACGCGGCCCGGGCGGGCAGGGCGCGCGCGCTGCCCGACGCGCGCCGCTGGCCGTCCCGGCCCGGTAAGTTGCGATGTGTCATGGTTGGTCTCCTGCGCCGAACCCCGCGTGCCGGCTCGATGGCCGACTGAGCGATGTTCGGTATGAACGCCTCGTTCATGTGATCAGTATCGTGTGGCGACGGCGCGCTGCCAAGCGGCGCGCGCTGAAGTCGCTGTCAGGAAATTGCGCGACGCGTATCGGAATCCGCTGACACGCGCAGCGGCCGACCGGACGGCCCGGCGCGTTCGTCCGATGAATGAATGGCACGCGGGTGCCGCTTGACGCGTGATTTCGGACGGTCTAACTTTCCCCACTGCATCGGCGTCGCGCGGCGTTCCACCCGCCGCCCGTCGCCAGTGCCACGCCCGGGGTGGCGTGGCAGGGTTTCCAGTCTCGTTCGCGGGCCATGTGCACCGCGAACCCTGCGCGGCCGGTTCGGCAACGGATCGGCGGCGGCACGCAACGTGCCGTTGATCGCGCGCAAACACGCGCCGGCGCATCGTACGCCGCACGTCTGTCCTAGTCTTTAAGCTTCCAGTACCGTCATCTTTTTCGTTCCTCGACCGTCAGGAGTCCGTCGATGTCCAAGGACAATTTGCTCGATTCACTCAAGGAAGCCGCCGAACAGCGCGCGATCGGCGCGGATCAGTTGCGTGCGATGCTCGACGACGAAGTGCGCGCGCTGTCGTCCGGCGCGCGCGTGCACGACTACATCCACGTATTCGCGATCCGGCACCTGCGCGAGCGGATGCGCCAGAAGGACGATTTCGACCGCGACACCCGGGCCGATGCGGCGCCCGCGGATGCCGATCCGCGTCCGAGCCATCGGTTGTAGCGGGCGGTGGCCGGGCGCCGCGACCGGCGCGCAGCACACCCGTCGACCCCGGCCATCCTGACGATCCGCTGACAGTCGCCGACGCGTTTCGTCATACGTTTCATTGAATTGTCACGACGACCTCAAGTAAGCGGCGGGATTTGCCGTTTACCCGGTGCATGCGTCCACCGGGCGTTCCCGCTCCCTTACCGAGTCGTTGCCATGCTCTCGTCCATCCGCGCCCGCATCCTCGTCGCGTGCGTCGCCATCGTCGTATTCGCGCTCGTCGCCACGACGCTGATCAACTATTTCATCGCACGCTCGTACAACGACGACGCGATCGACCGCAACCTGACCTCCGTCGCCAGCGGCCACGTGGTCGGGATCGCCGACTGGGTGGCCACCCGCAGCCGGATGATCGCGTCGCTGCAGGATGCCGCGCTGACGCCCGATCCGCTGCCGGTGTTCAAGCAGATGGCCGCGGCCGGCGGCTTCACCAACGTCTATGCCGGCTACGCCGACAAGGCGTTCCACTTCTCCGACCCGACCGGCATCCCGCCCGACTACGACCCGACCGGCCGCCCGTGGTACAAGCAGGCCGCCCAGGCCGGCAAGCCGGTCGTCACGCCGCCGTACGTCGATGCCGGCACGGGCAACCTCGTCGTCACGTTCGCGGTGCCGATCCTGCGCGACGGCGCGCTGAAGGGCGTCGTCGCCGCGGACGTGTCGATGGACAGCGTGATCGCCAACGTCAAGTCGATCCGCCCGACGCCGGCCAGCTTCGGGATGCTGGTCGACAGCAGCGGCCACGTCGTCGCGCACCCGGACGCGAAGCTCACGCTGAAGCCGGTGGCCGACGTATCGCCCGAACTCGGCTCGCTGGGCGTGGCATCGATCGCGGCGGCGAACGCGCCGGTCGAGGTCGGCGTCGGCGGCGACGCGAAGCTGGTGCGCGCGAAGCCCGTGCCGGGCACCGACTGGTACGCGCTGGTGCTGCTCGACAAGACCGAAGCGACGGCCGGCATGCGTTCGCTGCTGACCGCGTCGCTGATCACGCTGATCGTGATCGTCGGCGTGGCGTCGCTGATCATCGGCGCGATCACCGCGACCGCGTTCCGCCGCCTGTCGCAGGTGCGCCAGGCGATGGCCGCGATCGGCTCGGGCGCCGGCGACCTGACACGGCGGCTGCCGGCCGACGGCCGCGACGAAGTCGCCGACATCGCGCGCTCGTTCAACAGTTTCGTCGACAAGCTGAACGACGTGATGCGGCAGATCCGCGACGCGAGCGAATCGGTGCGCACGGCCGCGAACGAGATCGCGGCGGGCAACCAGGACCTGTCGTCGCGTACCGAATCGGCGGCGGCGAGCCTCGAGGAAACCGCGGCGTCGATGGAAGAGATCACCGCGACCGTCGGTCAGTCGGCGGCAGCCGCCGGCCAGGCCGACGAGCGCGCGGCGGCCGCGTCGCGGATCGCGTCGCACGGCGGCGTGGTCGTGTCGGACGTCGTCGCGACGATGGGGAAGATCGAGGAAGCGTCGGGCCGGATCGGCGACATCATCGGCGTGATCGACGGGATCGCGTTCCAGACCAACATCCTCGCGCTGAACGCGGCCGTCGAAGCGGCGCGCGCGGGCGAACAGGGCCGCGGCTTCGCGGTCGTCGCGCAGGAAGTGCGCAGCCTCGCGCAACGCAGCGCGCAGGCCGCGCGCGAAGTGAAGGTGCTGGTCGAATCGACGGTCGCGAGCGTGTCGGCCGGGTCCGGGCAGGTGCGCCAGGCCGGCGACACGATGCGCGAGATCGTGTCCAACGTGTCGAACGTGACGACCATCATCTCCGAGATCACGCACGCGGCGAACGAGCAGACGCGCGGCATCCAGGAAGTGAACCGCGCGGTCAGCCAGCTCGACGAAATGGTGCAGCAGAACGCGGCGCTCGTCGAACAGTCGACCGCGGCGGCCACTGCGCTGCAGTCGCAGGCGAACGCGCTGGCGACGACGGTCGGGCAGTTCAAGGTCGCCTGACGCAGCCGTTGGCTGGCGGCCCGCGGCATGCGGGCCGCGATGCTCACGAGCCGCCCTGGTCGCGCATCAGCGCGAGCCGGTTGTAGAGCGTCTTCAGGCTGATGCCGAGGGCTTTGGCCGCCTGCGGCTTGTTGCCGTCGAAGTGACGCAGCGTCGCCGCGATGAAGCGCTGCTGCGCATGATGCAGCGTCGCGCCGAGCGGCAGCGCCATCGCGCCTTCCGACGTGCTGTCGGCCGCCGGCGTCGGCTGCTTCGGCAGCGCGACGTCGATGCCTTCGTCCGACAGGATGTACGCGCGCTCGATCGTGTTGTGCAGTTCGCGCACGTTGCCGGGCCACGAATACGCGCGCAACGCGGCGATCGCCGCGTCGGTCAGCCGCTTGTGCGAGCGATGCCGCACGTTCAACGTGTCGACGAATTCCTGCGCGATCGTCTCGACGTCGCCGTCGCGCTGACGCAGCGGCGGCACGTAGATCGCGAACGCGGCGAGCCGGTAGAACAGGTCCTCGCGCAGCCGGCCGTCGCGCACGGCGTCGGCCGGATTGTGGCGGGTGGCCGATACGAACCGCACGTCGAGCGGAATCGGTTCGGTGCCGCCCACGCGCACGATCGTGTTCGACTCGATCGCCCGCAGCAGCTTCACCTGCAGCGCCCCGGGCATTTCCGCGATCTCGTCGAGCAGCAGCGTGCCGCCGCGCGCGGCTTCGAAAAAACCTTCGCGCTGCGTGGTCGCGCCGGTAAAGCTGCCTTTCTCGTGCCCGAACAGTTGCGCCTCGGCAAGCTCGGGCGGAATCGCGCCGCAGTTCACGGGCACGAACGGGCCGTCATGCCGCCCGCTCAGATCGTGCAGCCGCCGCGCGACGATATCCTTGCCGACCCCGCTTTCGCCGGCAATCATCACGCTCGCGCGGGTCGGCGCGATTTTCTCGATACGACCGAGCAGCGTGCGCATCGCGGCGGACCGGCCGGACAGCCGGCGACCGTCTGCGCGCTGCTTCGTCCGGTTTGCGGATTCACCCATAGACGTTCGCGGGGCCGTTTTGAAAAACGGCATCACGCGTTCCGTTGATTGCAATATTTATCATCGACAGCGAAACGACCGCGAAGGTGCCGCTGAATAGAAAATTCCAATGTACGGGGCATGAGCGAAAGAGACAGGCCATCGGGCTTTTCGCGCGTCCTGACGCGACGCGACGTTCGCATGAGGACCGGCGCTTTTTTACAGAAACCCGATGAAAAAAAGCGGCCGGCGACACATTGCGGCGGTGTGCGCGGCGATGCCGGCAGCCACCCGCCCGGCCGCAGCCGGTGCGGGCGCAGGCGCCGGCCATCCGTTGCCTCGAACGCGGCCCCGGCCGCCGCCGGGTACGTTGTTTGCGGACCTTTTCACGCTCGCCCGGCGCGCTCGACGGGATGCTGGATGGCCGACACGCGGCATCCCCCGCACGACGGGAGCCGGCGCGATGCAAGGACGCAATGAGGACTCTGACCCGTGAGGTGTTTCGGCAGGGTGTATGGGTCGTGCTGGCCGTCGGGCTGGCGTCCGCGCTGCAGGCGTGGGCGATTCGGGCTGTCGGGGAGCACGCGCCCTTTGCGCCGCTGCCTTTTTATGCGGCCGTGGCGGCCGCCGCGTGGCTGACGTCGTTCGGCGGCGGCCTCGTCGCGACCGCCGCGAGCGTCGGCGTGATCGGCGCAGTGTGGTGGCGCGACGCGCCGCTGGCGACGCTGCTGGCGCAAGCCGGCGCGTTCGTCGCGATCAGTTTCGTCGAATGCGTGCTGGTGACGGCCGTGAAGCCGCTGCTCGCGAACGATCGTCTGCGCGAGATCGATGACGACGACGGCGATCCGTACCCGCCGCACCGCGAGCCGTCGTCCGTCGCGGGCGGGTCCGACGACGGGCTGCTGCACCGCGTGGTCGATGCGTCGCCCGATGCGATCGTCGGGACCGACGCCGAGCGCCGGATCACCAGCTGGAATCCGGCCGCGGCAAGCATCTTCGGCATCGATACGGCACAGGCGACCGGACGCGACGTCGTCACGATGATCGCGCCGCGCTGGCTGCGCCGGCATGCGGTGCCCGCGTCGTTCGCGGACCTGCGTGCGCCGGTCGGGCCGCTCGACGTACTGTGCGTGCGCCGCGACGGCGGCCGTTTTCGTGCCACCTTCTCCGCGTCGCCGATCGTCGACGCGCAGGGCAACTGCGCGGGCCTGTCGCTGACGCTGCGCGAAGCGGGCGAACGCCGCCGCAACGAACGCTACAACCTTCGCTCGCTGCGCGGCGCGCGCGACGCGCGCCTGCAGGCCGACGCGTCGAACCGGCTGAAGGACCAGCTGCTGGCGACGGTGTCGCACGAACTGCGCACGCCGCTGAACGTGATCTACGGCTGGGTCGAGGTACTGCGCAACGCCGACGGGCAGGGCTTCGCGCAGCAGGCGGTCGACGCGATCGATCGCAGCGCGCGGTCCCTGTCGCACATGGTCGCCGACTTGCTCGACGCATCGTCCCTCGCGACCGGCCGGCTGCGCCTCGAACGCGTGCCGGTCGATCTCGTTCAGATCGTGCGCGACGCCACGCGCGAACTCGACGCGACGGCGCAGGCGAACGGGCTCGTGCTGTCGACCGCGTATGCGATGCCGGCCTGCGTGATCCAGGCGGACGGCGAGCGCCTGCGTCAGGTCCTGTCGAACCTGCTGTCGAACGCAATCAAGTTCACGCCGCCGGGCGGGCGCATCAACGTATCGCTGACCCGCGCGGGCGAGCGCGTGCGGCTGTCGGTCTCCGACACCGGGCAAGGCATTGCGCCGGAATACCTGCCGCACTTGTTCGACACGTTCAGCCGGCCGGAAGGCGCGTTCACGTCGCCGAAGCGCGGCCTCGGGCTCGGCCTGTCGATCGTGCGCAACATCGCGCAGCTGCACGGCGGCGAGGTCGTCGCGACGAGCGCGGGTGCCGGGCGCGGCATGACCGTCACGGTGACGCTGCCGGCCGGCTGGGACGCCGACGACCCGGTGGAGCAGCCGTCGCGCGCGAAGGGCAGGTCCGATACGGTCGCGCTCGACGGCCAGCGCGTGCTGGTGGTCGACGACGACGCGACGTCGCGGACCAGCCTCGCGGCGGCGCTCGAAACGATGGGCGCGCAGGTATCGACCGCGCGCTCGGGGCACGATGCGCTCGACGCGGTGGAGCGGCAGCAGCCGAGCGTCGTGCTGTCGGATCTCGCGATGCCGGACGGAGACGGTTACTGGCTGCTGGACCGGATCCGGCGCCGGTCGAGCGGCGGCTATCTGCCGGTCGTCGCGGTGACCGCGCACGCCGGCACGGCCGACCGGCGCCGCGTGATGGCCGCCGGGTTCGATGCGTATCTGTGCAAGCCGGTCGACATGCCGACGCTCGCGAGCGTGATCGTCGACGTCGTACCGGACGACGGGGGCGACGGGAAGCCGCGCAAGCGGTAGCGGCGTACACACGGCGCGGCAGTCCGGCCGCCTGGCCGCCCCGCCGCATACGAGAAAGGAGACACGATGGACGCAACGGAAAGCATGCGGCGCGACGGTACGGGCGGCAAGCCGGCACGCACCCGACGCAGGACGCCGGTCGTGCCGATCGCCAGCATACTGATGCTGTCGTGTGCATGGATCGCGACACCCCGCTACGCATCGGCCGAGGAGGGCACTCGTGCGAAGCTTGCGAGCCAGGCGTCGGCCGTCGGGGGCCAGATCCGCGATGCGACACTCGCGTCCCGAGTCAGGGCCGCGCTCGTCGCCGAACGCGGCCTGGCCTCCGGCGACATCGACGTGCAGGTTCGCGGCCGCGTGGTCGAACTGACGGGCAACGTGCCCAACGAGCGGCAACGCGCGACCGCGATCCGCGTCGCGCACGACGTCAGCGGTGTGAGCGGCGTGCACGACAAGCTGCAGATCCGCCGGAAGTAACGTGATGCGCGGGCCGGCGCCGGGCCGATCGGGTGTCGCGCGCCCGCGGCCTGCGCGTCACCGGGCAGGAGGTTCGACATGGGAGCGCCCCGAGGGTGCATGGCACAACGGCGAGTGGACCGATTTCTTCACGTCGGCCCATCGTCCCGCGTGACGGCCCGCCGCGCGGCCGGCCCGCTCCGTTGCCCGATACGGAGGCCCGAATGACGAAAACGAACCGGATGAAGCAACGCAGGCGTCGGCCGGCGGCCATCGTACTGACTGCCACCGCCGGCGCGCTGACGTTCGCGCTCTCGCACGCGCAGGCGCCGCCCGCTTCGTCCGCGCAGGTCGCGCCGGGCGTCATTCGTCCCGGCCCGACCGCCGACGAGGCTGGCATGACGCAGCGGCCGACCGGTATCGACGCCGAGTTCGTCGACAAGGCAGGCATGATCGGGAAGGTGGAACGGCAGGCTGGCCAGCTCGCGCTGGATCGCTCGTCGAACGCGGACGTAAAGGCCTTCGCCCGCCGGATGGTCGACGATCACGCCCGTATCGTGAACGAATTGCGGCACATCGGCGCGCAAAAGGGCGTGCCGGTCCAGACGCGGATGCTGGTCGATCCGGCGGTGACGGCATTACGAGCGAAGGACGGGCGTGCGTTCGATACGGCGTATGTGGCGCTGGCGGGGCCGCGCGCGCACGAAGCGGCGGTCCGGCTTTACGAAACCGAGGCGAAAGAGGGCCGCGACCCGCAGCTTCGCGCCTTCGCGGCCCGCACGCTGCCGATGCTGAATGCGCACCTGAGCGCCGCGCGGCAACTCGCGAAAACGGTGGCCGCCGCCCAGTGACCCACGCAGTGACCCGCTTTCCGGCCGCCAGGCTTCAGTGCTGCCGCGTGCCGTCTTCGGGGCCGCCCGGCGATGCCTCGTACGGCGGCGAATCGAGGGCCGTTTCGCCTTCCTCGATCAGCCAGTACGGCGAACGGCCGTAGTACGCATGCAGCGCTTCGGCCCATTCGGGGTCGGCCATCGTCGGCCACCGGCTCTTGTCGAAGCCGGGCGCCTCGCGCACACGCGCGGTGTCGACCGGCAGCACGAAGCATTGGCGCTCGGCATCGAGGACGAGCGCGCTCCATGGCACCGCGAGCAGCTTGTCGCCGATCCCGAGCAGGCCGCCCGACGACACGACCGCGTAAGCGATCCGTCCAGCGCGCACGTCGAGCATGATGTGAGCGACCTTGCCGATGTCGTCGCCGTCCATCGTCAACACGCGATCGCCTTCGAGCGTGCGCGCGGCCATCACGTCGGGCCCCGGCCCGCCGGCGGCCGGGCGCGGATTCGCGCCGCCGATGTGCGCGGCGTTGCGCGACGGTTTGTCCGTTGTCATCGAAAACCTCCTGGTCGAAGCGGCAACCCGGCCCGCGCGCAAATTCATTGCGCGGGTATTGCGCCGGGGCAGCAGGCCGCGCGGGATGATGGGGACGCTGGTCAGCGGCGGCGCGGCAACGATACGTCTTCGAGCGTATTGGCCAGCTCGTCGCGCGCCGGGCCGCCCGCGCGCGTCGCGATGTCGCCGAGCGACACCATGCCGACCAGCTTCAGATTGCGGTCGAGCACCGGCAAACGGTGCAACTGGACGTCGGCCATCCGCTGCTGGACATCGCCGACGCCGTCGTCCTCGACGCACCATTGCACGGGTCTGGATGCGACCGCCTGCACGGGCGTATCGGGCGAATGACCGTGCGACAGCGCCCGCACCGCAAGGTCGCGATCGGTCACGATCGCGACGAGTTCGGTGCCGTCGCAAACCGGCAGCACGCCGATATCGAAGCGCTGCATCAATTCGGCTGCATGGCGAATCGTGTCGGTCGGCGCGACGCATACGACGTCGCGCGACATGATTTCGTTGACGCGATACATGAACGCCTCCTTCGTGAGCGGGACGATACGGGAGCACCGCGCGTGCCGCGCGCGATGCGCGCACGCCGGGCCCCAGGGCCTGTTCACGCTAGTAACGGGCTTGCGCCGGACAGCCAGCGACGGAGAAATTTGCCAGCCTGCTTGTACATCTTCCACGGCGGCAGCCGCGGCCGTGGACGCGGGATGTCAGTGGCCGATGCCCGTCATCGAGACGATCACTAGTACCACCGCGCTTTCGATCGCGGCCAGCGCCGCGACGCCGGCCGCGCCGCTTATTTCATGCCATCTGCGTTCAAGGACTTTCATCAGATTGCTCCTGATTGGGCCGGCGCGCGGGTGCGCTGTCATGCACCGCGCGCCGGGTGCCGCCGTCAGCCGTGATCGCGGGGCGGAGAAGGGGGGACGTGCGGCGCGCGACGTTCGTGCTTGCCGGACGGCTTGGCGGGCTCGATACGCGTCGCACCGCCGACGGCGGGCGGGTCGCTGGCCGGGAACGTCTCCTCGAGCCCTTCGTCGATGCGCTCCTCCGTCTTGTCTTCGGGCGGCGGACGCGACGTGGCGAGCCGGAGCAGTCCGGCAGCCGGTGACACGGCGTCGCGGCGGCCGGGGGCGTGAACGGTCATGGTCGAACCTCCTTGTCGATGAGAAGGCGCAAGCGCCGTACCCGCGCCAGCCGCGGCACGGCGCTTGCAAGCCGGCGAGAACCGGCCGGGCATGCGGGTACGACGCGCACGCGTCCGGTATGGACGAGAGGACATCGTGATGAATGCAATCAAGAAAAGGATACGTTACGACGCGAACGTATGCGGCGGCGATTTCGGCCACGTGCGAGAGCGTTTCGATACGTGGAAGCGCGAATCGCGGGTCTATCGGCCGGAGCGGCGCATGTTCGACGGCAAGGACGAGGTACGTGAACTGAACGACACCGTCTACGACGGGCCGGAGCGCGCGCAGCAGGCGCTCGTCGCGCAATGCGAACCGTCCGACCCGTTCGCGCTCGCCGTGCAACTGACCGCCGAGGGGCGCACGATGTGGCTCGTCATGGCGGCTTACGGCGACTGAACCCAACGGCCAACAGTCACGGCGTGATAGCGGGCACGGCGCTTGCGAGGGCTCGCCTCGCCATCGAGATGCGCGCGCCGTCGCGCAGGAGTGACATGAAGACGCCATTCACGCTGCACCGTCCCGAACCGACGACACCCGACGTCGACCCGGACCCGCCGCCGCCCGGACATGACGACCCGGTCGATCCGCCCGTGCCCGACGGGCTGCCGCAGGGCGATCCGCCGTCGAACCCGCCGCCGATACGGATGCCGGGCGGGGGCAGTGCGCCACCACCGGCCGCGCGAACCTAGAAAAGGAGGACCGTCATGGACATTCACGTGCAATCACCCGACAAGCGCGCGATCGCTCAGGTACTGGGCCGCTATTTCGAATCGCGTTCGCTGCACTATCACATCGAGGAATTGCCGGGCGGCGTGCTGCAGATCGGCTTTCGCGCCAGTGGCCGCCCGGTCGCCGTCACCGTTTCGTTCGACGATGCCGCGTACGACACCTACACGCACTGGGACGCGAGCCAGAAGCAGCTCGCGCTCGGCCGGCTCGCCGACGGCTTCTCGCGAATGATGTCGACGCGCAGTCCCGCCGCGCTCGCCGGCGACTATCACGTCGAGCGTTTCTGATTCCGCAATCATCCGCCGGCGCATGCCGGATTCCGGCAAAGTGCCCGTGTAGAACGGGCGCTTTGCGTCTGCGCGCGTGTCGCGTAGGATGTCCGTTAATTCAGCGCACGCTACGTTCGCGCAGCAGGCTGCGGGCTGTTGCAGCCGATGAAGCGCGACGCGCTTTCCTTCAGGTTCGTTTCGCGCAACCGACGGAGACCACCTTGGCCACTGTTGCTCGCTTGTTGCTGTCCCCCGGCGCACGCCGGCTCGTATCCGGCCTGTCGGCATTCGCGGCGCTCGCCGCTGCCGGCGCCCGCGACGCGTCGGCCCAGACGCCTTCGCCGCTCGGCGAATGGCAATACACGGCGGGCGTACCGCTCCAGAAACTCTTCGATCCGACTATCCCCACCTGGCAGGTCAGTGTCGGCGCCGCGATGACGCTGCAGCCGCGCTACGCGGGCTCCGACCGCTATCGCGTGATGGGCGGCCCGAATTTCGACATCCGCTATCGCGACCTGTTCTTCCTGTCGACCGGCGAGGGGCTCGGCGCGAACGTGCTGCGCGGGCCGAACTGGCGCGTGAGTTTGTCGGTCGGCTATGACCTCGGGCGCCGTTCGGCCGACGATCTCGGCCACCTGAACGGCCTCGACAACATCAACGCGGCGCCCGTGATGAAGCTCGCGGCCGACTACGTGGTCTCGAAGGATTTCCCGCTCGTGCTGCGCGCGGACGTCCGGCGCAGCATCGGCGGGTCGAACGGCTGGACCGGCGATTTCTCCGCGTACATGCCGATGCCCGGCAGCAACGAGCACTTCTTCTGGTTCGCGGGGCCGACCGTGTCGTTCGCCGACTCCCGCTACATGAACAGCTGGTTCGGCGTGAACCAGGGCGCCGCCGCCCGCTCGGGGCTGCCGGCCTATTCGTCGGGGGCCGGGATCAAGTCGGCCGGCCTCGGCGTGACGATGGTGTGGTTCGTGAACAAGCACTGGTTCGTCACGATGGACGGCGCGATCGAGCAGCTCGTCGGCCGCGCGCGGCGCAGCCCGATCACGCAGCAGTCGACCAACGGCGTGTTCGACATGTCGGTGAATTACCAGTTCTGACCGGGCCGGGCAGCGGAAGGGCGATGCCGCATGCGGCATCGCCCTTCACATTTGATATGATTGCGACCTGTACAAACGTACAGTGATCGATCCCCGTGACGCCTGCCTCGCCGACGCCTCCGGCGTTTTACTACCTGACCAATTTCGAACGCGCGCTGGCCTGGCTCGGCGAGCGTTACGACGACCTGTTCGACGCGCACGAGCACGCGTTCGTCCGGCAGTTCGCGACGCTGCCGCAGGCGTCGCGCGCGCTGCTCGTGCGGATGCTGATGCGCAACGGGTCCGATTTCCGCGCGAGCAAGCTCGTGTACGACGAGATCGGCTGCACGCTCGACGCCGCCGCGCCGCTCGTCGCGCTCGGCTGGGTCGATCCGGCGCCGGCGCTCACGCTCGACGACCTGTTCGCGCTGTCGACCAAGGCCGATCTGCTGCGCATCTTCCCGTCGCTCGCCGCGCATGCGGGCGAGCGCAAGGCCGACTGGCTCGACCGGCTGCGGCCCGCGCACGACGTCGCGCAACCGCTCGACGCCTGGTGCGCACAGTCCGGCGACCGGGTGCTGCGCGTGACGGTCGGCGCGCTGTGCGACCGGCTGCGGCTGATGTTCTTCGGCAATCTGCATCAGGACTGGAGCGAATTCGTGCTCGCCGATCTCGGCGTGTTCCAGTACGAAAGCGTGCCGATCGCGCCGTCGTCGCGCGCGTTCCAGCAGCGCGGCGACGTCGACGCGTATCTCGCGCTGCAGATGTACCGCGACGCGCTCGATGCATGGCCCGACGATCTGCCGTTCGACGACCTGATCCGCGCGCTGGACGCAGTCGGCTGTGCGCAGCCGTGGCTCGCGACGCGCCGCGCGAAGCTGCTGTTCGCGCTCGGCCAGGCGTGCGAACGCCGCGCCGACTGGTGCGCCGCACTCGACGCTTACGCGCGCAGCGCGTGGCCCGGCAGCCGCCACCGGCGCATCCGCGTACTGGAACGCTGCGGGCGCGACGACGACGCGCTCGCACTGGCGCTCGACGCACGCGGCGGCTTCGAGAGCGACGAGGAGCGTCAGCGTGTCGAGCGCATGCTGCCGCGCCTGCTGCGCCGCGCCGGCCAGCGGGTCGAACGCGCGGCCGCCGCCGCGGACGTACCGCGCGAGACGCTCGTGCTCGCGCGTCCCGACGCGTCCGTCAGCGTCGAATTCGCGGTGCGCGACCATCTCGCGCAGCCGGCTTCGCCGGTCCACTACGTCGAAAACACGCTGATCAATTCGCTGTTCGGGCTGCTGTGCTGGGAGCCCGTGTTCGCGGCCGTGCCCGGCGCGTTCTTTCACCCGTTCCAGCGCGGCCCGGCCGACCTGCACGCACCCGATTTCGCCGTGCGCCGCGCGGCGGCCTTCGACGCCTGCTTCGCACAGCTCGATTCGGGCGCATACCGCGATACGATCCGCCGGCATTTCGTGACGAAGGCCGGGCTGCAGTCGCCGTTCGTGTTCTGGGGCGTGCTGACCGACGCGCTGCTCGACGAAGCGCTCGCCTGCCTGCCGCCCGAGCACCTGCGGTTGTGGTTCACGCGCCTGCTCGCGGATATCCGCAGCAACCGGTCCGGCCTGCCCGACCTCGTCCGCTTCTGGCCCGACGAGCGCCGCTACGAGCTGATCGAGGTAAAGGGCCCCGGCGACCGGCTGCAGGACAACCAGACGCGCTGGCTCGCCTACTGCCTCGCGCACCGCATGCCGGTGCGCGTCGTCGATGTCGAGTGGGCCGGCGAGGCCGTCGCGCACGCCGAGGCGGCGGGGTTGTCCGCATGAGCTACGTCGTCGCGGTGCGGGCGATGTGCGAGTTCACCGCGCGACGCGGCGATCTCGACCTGCGCTTCACGCCCGCACCGACCGCGCTCGAAGGCATCGCCGGCCACGGCGCGGTCACGTCGAAGCGCGGCGCGCGCTACGAAACCGAGATCGCGCTGACCGGCACGTGGGGCACGCTCACCGTGCGCGGACGCGCGGACGGCTACGATCCCGTGGCGAACCGGCTCGAGGAAATCAAGACCTTTCGCGGCAGCCTCGACGCGATGCCGGCCAACCATCGCGCGCTGCACTGGGCGCAGGCGAAGGTCTATGCGCACCTGATGTGCGACGCGCGCGATCTCAAGGAAATCGATGTCGCGCTCGTGTATTTCGACATCGTGTCCGAGCGCGAGACCGTGCTGACGGAAACGCTGGATGCCGGCACGCTCGCGACGTTCTTCGCCGAGCAGTGCGCGTGCTTCGTCGGCTGGGCCGAACGCGAGACGGCCCATCGCGCCGCGCGCGACGCGGCGCTGCGCGCGCTCGCGTTTCCGCACGGGCAGTTCCGCAGCGGCCAGCGCGAACTGGCGGTGGCCGTCTATCGCGCGGCACGCGACGAGCACTGCCTGATGGCGCAGGCGCCGACCGGCATCGGCAAGACGATCGGCACCGTGTTCCCGCTGCTGAAGGCATGCGGCGAGGGCGAGCTCGACCATGTGTTCTTCCTGACCGCGAAAACGCCCGGCCGCGCGCTCGCGCTCGAAGCGGCGACGACGCTCGGCGCCGGCACGCCCGCGCTGCCGCTGCGGGTGCTGGAACTCGTCGCGCGCGACAAGGCGTGCGAGCATCCGGACCTCGCGTGCCACGGCGAATCGTGCCCGCTCGCGAAAGGTTTCTACGACCGGCTGCCGGCCGCGCGCGATGCGGCGATCGAGGCCGGGCTGCTCGATCGCGACACCGTGCGCACCGCGGCGCTCGCGCACGACGTCTGTCCGTACTACCTGGCGCAGGAGCTCGCGCGCTGGTCGGACATGATGATCGGCGACTACAACTACTACTACGACGGCAGCGCGATGCTGCACACGCTCGCGCAGCAGAACCAGTGGCGCGTCGGCGTGCTCGTCGACGAAGCGCACAACCTGCTCGACCGCGCCCGCAAGATGTACAGCGCGTCGCTCGATCCGTTCGCGTTCGCGGCCGCGCGCGAAGCCGCGCCCGCGGCGCTGCGCAAGGCCTTCGACCGGCTCGCCCGCGCGTGGGGCACGCTCAATCGCGCGCAGGCCGAGCGCTATGCGGCCTATCCCGAGGTGCCGGGCCCGATCGTGTCGGCCGTGCAAAACCTCGTCGCGGCGATCGGCGAACACCTGACCGACGCGCCGCGCTCGAACGGCGACGCGCTGCTGCGCTTTCATTTCGAGGCGATCCAGTTCGGCGTGCTGGCCGAAGCGTTCGACAGCGCATCGATCTTCGACGCGACGCTGCATGGCGAACCGATGCCGCGGCAGCCGGCGCTCGACGGCGTCGCGACGGCCGGCCGCCGACGCCGCGTCCAGTCGACGCTGTGCGTGCGCAACGTGATCCCGGCCGGTTTCCTGGCGCCGCGCTACGAAGCCGCGCGCACGACCGTGCTGTTCTCGGGCACGCTGAGCCCGTTTCATTTCTATCGCGACACGCTGGGGCTGCCCGGCGATACGGGCTGGCTCGACGTCGACGGGCCGTTCCGCGCCGAGCAGCTGACGGTGCGCGTGGCGAGCCACGTGTCGACGCGCTGGCGCGACCGCGATCGCTCGCTCGAGCCGATCGCCGACCTGATCGCCGCGCAATACGCGGCGCGCCCCGGCAACTATCTCGGCTTCCTGAGCAGCTTCGACTACCTCGGGCGCGTGGTCGCGCTGATGCAGACCCGCCATCCGGACGTCCCCGTGTGGGCGCAGGCGCCCGGCATGGCCGAAAGCGAGCGCGACGCGTTTCTCGCGCGCTTCGACGCAAGCGGACGCGGTGTCGGTTTCGCGGTGCTGGGCGGGGCGTTCTCGGAAGGCGTCGACCTGGTCGGCGAGCGGCTGATCGGCGCGTTCATCGCGACGCTCGGGCTGCCGCAGGTCAACGACGTCAACGAGCAGATGCGGCGCGCGATGGACGCGCGCTTCGGCAACGGTTACGACTACATGTACCTGTATCCCGGGCTGCAGAAGGTCGTGCAGGCAGCCGGGCGCGTGATCCGGACCGAGCACGACGAGGGCGTCGTGCATCTGATCGACGACCGTTACCGACGGCGCGAAGTGCGCAATCTGCTGCCGCGGTGGTGGCGGATCGGGTGACGGCGGCGGCGCCGGTCGCTACAGCACGTTGAGCATCGCGAGCGCGGCTTCCTGGAGATGCGGCAGCACGCGCCGCACGGCCGCGTCGGCCGTCTCCGCGCCGATCGGCATGTTCGTGCTCAGCGCGGCGACGACTTCGCCGTGACGGTTCTTCAGCGGCACCGCGATCCCGCGTACGCCGACCTGCAATTGCTGCTCGATCGCCGCGTAGCCGGCGTCGCGCGCCTGGTCGACCTGTTCGAGCAGCCGCGCCTTGTTGGTGATCGTGTGCGGCGTGAACGGCGGCAGCTCGGTCTCGTCGAGCCACGCACGCACGGCTTCGCGATCCGGATGATGGGCGAGCAGCACGACACCCGGCGACGTCAGCGGCGCCGGCACGCGCGCGCCGAGCACGAAGCCCGTCGTCATCACGCGCGACACGCCGTTGCGGGCGATGAACACGAGCTCCCAGCCGTCGAGCACGCTGACGTACGCCGATTCGTTCAGCGACGCGCTCAGTTGCTGCAGGTAAGGCTGGACCGTGCGCGGCAGCCGCGCCGAATCGAAGTATGACCAGCCGACCCGCAGCACGCGCGGCGTGAGACCGTACAGCTTGCCGTCGGTGTACACGTAGCCGAGCGACTCGAGCGTCAGCAGGTAGCGCCGCGCGGCCGTGCGCGTGAGGCCGGTGCGCGCGGCGGCCTGCGTGGGCGTCATGCGCGCGTGCTGGCTGTCGAATGCCTCCAGGATCATCAGGCCTTTTTCGAGGCCGGCAATCCAGTCGCGTCGGTCGAGTTCGGGCTTTTTCGTCATCACGGGTGGGCAGTGGCGCGCGGTGTTCGCGCAGGAGTGGGCGATTATCGCGCGAGTCGTGGGTACTGGCACCGAATTGTCCATTCAGCCGACTTGCGGATCTGCACCAAAGATATACAATCTTTCGCGTATATCTATGGAGGCTCATATGCAGGTCGCAAAGTGGGGCAATAGCCTGGCGGTTCGCCTTCCGGCCAGTGTGGTTGACGCACTGGAACTCCGCGAAGGCGACGATATCGAGATCGTGGTCGACAGTCCCCGGGTTTTCGCGGTAAGCCGCAAGCCGAGGCCCGACGAGCTTGTGGAGCGGTTGCGGCGTTTCCGGGGCAAGTTGCCCGCCGATTTCAAGTTCAGCCGGGACGATGCGAATGAGCAGGATTGAGACGGAGAAATCGTTCGTCGACAGCAATGTTGTGCTTTATCTGCTGTCCGAGGACGAAACCAAGGCAAATCGTGCGGAGGCGCTGTTCCTTCGGCGGCCAACCATCAGCGTCCAGGTGTTGAATGAGGTCGCCAGTGTCTGCAACCGCAAACTGCGGATGCCGTGGCGCGAGGTAGGGAAGTTTCTGGAGCCGATCAGGAGTTTGTGCCATGTCGTGCCGCTCACCGTCGATGCGCACGACCTCGCGCGGCGGCTGGCGGAGTGGCATCGCTTGTCCTTCTACGACGCATGCATTGTGGCAACTGCTTCGATCGAGGGGTGTGAATACCTGTACACCGAAGACATGCACGACGGCTTGCAAGTGGACGGCGGTCCGGTATTGCGCAATCCGTTCGCTTGAGGACGGGCGACCCGGAAAAGCGAAGAAACCGGATGCGACGCGACCGTTACGCGCGCCGCATCCGTCATGACCTTACTCGCTGCTCGTCCACTCGACGTTCGCGCCGACCGAACGCAGGTTCTCGACGAAATGGGGATGCGCGCGGCGGATCGGCAGCGCGTTCATGATTTCCGAGCGGCCTTCGATGCTCGCGGCCACCATCAGCAGCGCGATCGCGACGCGAATGATGTACGGGCTCTCGACGCGCGCCGGCGTCAATTGCAGCCCGCCGAACGTGATCAACCGGTGCGGGTCGGACAGCAGCACGTGCGCGCCGAACTTCGACAGTTCGCCGGACCAGCCGAGCGCGCCGTCGTAGACCTTGTTCCAGAACATCGCGCTGCCTTCCGCGCGCACGCCGAGCGCGATGAAGATCGGCAGCAGGTCGACCGGCAGGTACGGCCACGGCGCGGCTTCGACCTTGGTCAGGATGTTCTGCGTGAACGGCCGGCGCACGCGCAGCGGGCCGTCGCGTTCCGCGCGTGACCAGCCGTCGCGGTGCGTGACGGTGACGCCGAATTTCGCGAACGTGCGGTCGATCAGCGGGAAATGCTCGGGTGACGAATTGCGCACCGTGATGTCGCCGCCCGTGATCGCGCCGAGCGCAAGGAACGTCGCGATTTCATGGAAATCCTCGGCGAAGCGGAACTCGCCGCCGCCGAGCTTGCCGCCGCCCGTCACGCAAAGCCGCGACGTGCCGATGCCCTCGATCGCGACGCCGATCATTGCGAGGAACTGGCAGAACTCCTGCACGTGCGGCTCGGATGCCGCGTTCATCAGCGTGGACGTGCCGCCCGCGGCCGTCGCGCACAGCGCGAAGTTCTCGGTGGTCGTCACCGATGCGTAGTCGAACCAGTGATCGTTGGCCGTCAGCGGCCCGTCGGTACGGACGATCAGCGAATCGGGCGTGCGCTCGATGTGTGCGCCGAAACGTTCGAACACCTCGACGTGCGGATCGATCTCGCGCACGCCGAGCGTGCAGCCTTTCACGTCGTTCTCGAGGCGCGCGACGCCGAAGCGCGCGAGCAGCGGCGGAATCAGCATGATCGACGAACGCATCGCCTCGGGCAGCCGATGGACGGCCGGATCGAACTTCGTGTTGCGATGGTGAAGCTCGAGCAGACCCGTCGTGAAATCGACCGACACGTCGCTGCCGAGCGTGCGGAAGATGTCGAGGATCTTGCGCACGTCGGTGATGTCCGGCACGCCGACGAGGCGCAGCGGCTGATCGGTCAACAGGGTGGCGCACAGAATCGGCAGGACGGCGTTCTTGTTCGCGGACGGCTTGATGTCCCCGCGCAGCGGAGTGCCGCCGTGGACGATGAGATTCGACATGATATGGGGGCGTATCGGTGACTGACGTAGGCCCATATGATGCCATTGGTCGGCACGCGGCGTGGAATGTTCAGAGGGGGAAAAGGGGAATCGGCGCGCCTAAATGACAGTGTTTGACGTCGCGCCCGAGATGCAGCAGGCCGAATGCCGGCCGGCATGGCTGAATGACCGGCGCGTGGCCGGCCGTGAATCGGGCCGGCCATCCGGTCAGGCGGTCATTGCGCCGCCCGCATCCGCGCGGCGACCACCAGCGAGATCAGGCAGCCGACCGCCAGATAGCCGGCGACGAGGTGCCACGAACCGCCGGCCACGCTGACGAGGCCGACCGCGATGAACGGCGTGAACCCGCCGCCGACGACGCTCGCGAACTGGTAGCCGACGCCCGCGCCGCTGTAGCGGTATTCGGCGCCGAACAGCTCGGTGAACAGCGGCTGCTGGACGCTCACGACCATGTCGTGCGCAGCGTTCGCCAGCAGGATCGAGAAGATCACGATCCACGCGATCGAGCGCGACTCCAGCGCGACGAAGAACGGCACCGCGGATGCGAGGCCGATCAGCGCGCCGATCAGGTAGATGCGGCGCAGCCCGTAGCGGTCGGCCAGCCACGCGAAGCAGGGGATCGTCACGCAGCTCACCGCGCCCACCAGCAGGCCGATGTTCAGGAACAGGTCGCGCGACATGCCGAGGTTCGTCGTCGAATAGCTGAGCGCGAACGCGGTGACGATATACATCGTGAACAGTTCGGCGAGCCGCAGCGCGACGATCAGCAGGAACGCCTTCGGATGGCGCGTCAGCGCTTCCAGCACCGGCAGGCGCAGCTTGCGGTTGCCGTGCTCGACCTTCTCGACGAACTCCTGCGATTCGTCCATGTTCTTGCGCACCCACAGCCCGATCAGCACCAGCACGATGCTGAACACGAACGGCAGGCGCCAGCCCCACGACTTGAACGCGGCCTCGCCGAGCGTATGGCTCAGGATCGACACGATGCCGGTGGCCAGCACGAGCCCGACGCCGTAGCCGACCTGCACGCCGCTGCTGTAGAACGCCTTCTTCTGCTTCGGCGCGCTCTCGACGGCCATCAGCGCCGCGCCGCCCCATTCGCCGCCGACCGCGAAACCCTGGATCGCGCGCATCAGCACCAGCAGCACGGGCGCCCACCAGCCGATCGTCGAGAACCCCGGCAGCAGGCCGATCGCGACCGTCGACAGCCCCATCAGCATCACGGTCAGCACGAGCATCCGCTTGCGGCCGAGCCGGTCGCCGTAGTGGCCGAACACGATGCCGCCGAGCGGCCGGAACAGGAAGCCGACGCCGAAGGTGGCGAACGCCGCGAGCGTGCCCATCGTCGGGCTGACTTTCGGGAAAAACTCGGAATTGAACACCAGCGCGGCGACGATCCCGTACAGCAGGAAGTCGTACCAGTCGACGACGGCGCCGACGAAGCTGCCGATCGCGGCCTTGCGGGCCTGGCTGCGTGCACGGG
This sequence comes from Burkholderia sp. BCC0397, assembly GCF_902832865.1. Lineage (NCBI taxonomy): Bacteria > Pseudomonadati > Pseudomonadota > Betaproteobacteria > Burkholderiales > Burkholderiaceae > Burkholderia > Burkholderia sp. BCC0397. The sequence goes on from NZ_CADFDL010000001.1 coordinate 1,135,014, forward strand.
CGCCGGCGGCGGCGTCGAGGGTGTCGAAGGTGGGGGTCATGGCGATGTCTCCTGGCACGGCGCATCGTGGAATCGTGGCGGCGCCGCGTCCGATGCTGCATTGAAGTCGATGGGTGAACGGAGAATAGGGCGCGGGCCGCACGGCGGCAATTGGCCAATCGGACAATGTGCGCGATTATCGTTCAATTCCGTGCGATTATCGAACGCTTTTCGGGTTTGCACTAGGCGGCGCGACGATATCCCGTTCGGCCGGGGTGTGCCGCCGTGAACGATCTGGTTAAAATCTGCAGCATCGACAACTCGCCCGTTCGGGGCGGAGGCGAGGCCGCCGCATCGGCCGCGCATGCCGCACGCGACAGGCACCATCCCCCATCGACCGCATGCCCCCGGAGACTGGAATGCCCGGCAATTCCCACCCCTTGTCCAGCGATACGCCGCCCGTTGCCGATCCGGCCGCCAATCCGCTCGGGATGGCCGGCCTCGAATTCGTCGAATTCGCGGCGCCCGTGCCGGAAGCGCTCGCGCAGCGCTTCGAGCAGTTCGGGTTCAAGGCGATCGCGCGGCACGTCAGCAAGAACGTCACGCTGTACCGGCAAGGGCAGATGCATTTCCTGATCAACGCCGAGCCCGATTCGTTCGCGGCGCGCTATGCGGAGGAGTACGGAATGGGCGTCTGCGCGATCGGGTTGCGCGTGGCGAATGCCCGGCGCGCGTTCGAGCGCGCGATCCAGCTCGGGGCGTGGGCGTTCGAAGGCGAAAAGGTCGGCGTCGGCGAGCTGAAGATTCCGGCGATCCAGGGCATCGGCGATTCGCACCTGTATTTCGTCGACCGCTGGCGCGGGCGGGACGGCCAGCGCGGCGGCGTCGGCGACATCTCGATCTTCGACATCGATTTCCGGCCGATCGACATCGCGACCGCACATACCGATCTCGATTGCGCGGGCGTCGGCCTGCAGCAGGTCGACCACTTCACGCAAACGGTCGGCGCGGGCCGCATGCAGGAGTGGCTGGATTTCTACCACGACCTGCTGCATTTTCGCGAGATCCACCAGATCGACGCGCACTGGCATGTGTCGGAGGAATCGCGCGTGATGGTGTCGCCGTGCGGCGCGGTGCGGATTCCGGTCTACGAGGAAGGCACGCGGCGCACCGAGCTGATGCATGCGTACCTGCCCGACCATCCGGGCGAGGGCGTACAGCACGTCGCACTGGCCACCGACGACATCCTGTCGTGCGTCGATGCGCTGCGTGCGAACGGCGTGGAGTTCATCGAGCCGCCCGCACGCTATTACGACGACGTCGACGCGCGGCTGCCCGCGCATGGTGTCGATCTCGACGCGCTGCGCCGCCGCGCGGTGCTGGTCGACGGCGAGATCGGCAGCGACGGCGTGCCGAGGCTGTTCTTCCAGACCTTCATCAAACGCCGCCCCGGCGAGATCTTCTTCGAGATCGTGCAGCGCAAGGGGCACCACGGGTTCGGCGAGGGCAACCTCGCGGCACTCGCCCGCGCGCGCGATGCCGGCTGAATGGGCAGGCGCAGGCGGCCGGCACGCGGTTCGGGGCGGGGGCGTTCGATGTCCGTATCTGCGTCGGCGTAGCGGCTTCGGTCCGATCGTGGCGAGTGCGTACGGCCATCGTCACCAGTCCTCCCGCTTCGAGATGCGTGGCCTGGCCCGAGCAGTCGCTGCCGGGCGCTTCCGCGCGGCGTCGACCGCGGCGCCGGTCGGGGCTTTGGCGGCCGTGGTGCCGCGCTTGCTCGCGACCGGCTTTCGCGCCGCCGGCTCGACACCGGAAGCCGAATCGGCCGCTTCCGCCGGCGCACCCCGTTCTTCCAGGCCGAGCATCATGCGAACGCCGAGCGCGTTCAGCACCTTGAAAAGCCGTTCGATGCTGGCCACCGACGGGTTGGCTTCGAGCTGGGCATAGGATTGCTGGGTGATGCCGAGGCGGGCGGCCAGTTGCGCCTGCGTGAGCCCCGCGGATTTCCGGAAGCCGACGAGTATCGGGCGCAACTGGGTCAGGGTCTGGACAGGAAAGGCCATCGGGCGCTCCGCGAGATGACAGGCGGTCATTTGTAATCGGAAAATACAGTCTATGGTATGTATTGTAAAAATACAAATCATAGCCTGTATTAACAAAAAACAAGCGATAGCCTGTTACGCGGAGCCCAATCGGCCATCCCGCCTGCTACCCGCATTCACGACCCGCGCGTCGAGCGATTCGCCCAATTGGCCAATGCCGGCCACTGCGCACAACCGCGCCGGATGAACCCCGCGCCCGTGCGGATCACGAGCGCGCCGATCGCGAGCGCGGCCACATCGTCGAGACGGCCGAAGCCGAGCAGCGCCGCACTCATCGCGAGCGCCGCGAGCAACGACGACAGCGCATCGGTCCGCACGTGCCAACCGCTCGCCTCGAGCAGCGCGGAGCCGGTTTCGCGCGCCTTGCACAGCATCCAGTGCGACAGCACGGCCTTGCCGGCGAGCGTGACGGCAGCCAGCGCGAGCGCGGTCGCGCCCGGCTGTACGACGGGCGGCGTATCGAACCGGGTCAGCGCATGCCAGATCATCTGCGCGCCGGTCGCGGCCAGCAACGCGCCGAGGCCCGCGAGCGCGAGCGGCTCGTAGGTCGGGCGACGCTCCGGCGGCAGGCGCGCGTCGAACCGGCAGGCGACGAGGATCAGCGCATCGGCCGCAAGATCGATCGCGGCGTGCGCGACGTCCGCGAGCAGACCCGACGAATGCGCGGACCGTGCCGCCGCCGTTTCGACGGCGAGCAGCAGCAGGTTGATCGCGAGGCTGACGGCGAGGGCGCGGGACGTGGCTGCGTAAACGTGGGGCGTGGCGCGCGACGGGCGCTGCATGGCGGATCGCTTGTCGGAATCGGGGACGGCTTCGAACGTTACCGGCCGACGGTGGCACGCGAATGACAGGCGAAACGGAGGCGCTGGGTGAGGCGATCCCCTTACCGATAACCCGTAGCGCTCACCGCTTTCGATCGTGCTGAAAAATTACAGCGCGTGTTCATGGGTAGCGAATTCGGCGGCCTCGCATGAGGCTGCCACGCCATCGACGCAGGCCGCTCAAGCGAGGCCGGAATTGCACGTCTCCCACCGAACAACTCTCGACATTATAGAAATAATGTCAAACTCATCACACCGAATAATTGAATATCAAACGGTTTACGTTATATTATTTACTAAATTCCCGACGGAACCTGCCATGTCCGATCTCGCTGCCGACGAACCCCGCCTGACCGCCGAAATCGAGCGCCTCAAGGCCGACTTCCCGAAAACGCGCGAGCTGTACCGCGAAGCCTGCGCGCTGCTGTTCTTCCGCTTCGGCATCACGCCGACGGCGAACCGCCTGTACCAGCTCGTTCGCAAGGGCAGCATGAGCACGCCGACGGCTGTTCTCGGCGAGTTCTGGGCCGAGCTGCGGGAAAAGAGCCGTGTGCGCATCGAGCATCCGGACCTGCCGGCCGATCTGCAGGCAGCGGCTGGCGAACTGGTCGCGGCGCTATGGAATCGGTCGAGCACCGACGCGGCCGCCGCCCTCGACGCGCTGCGCGCGGAAGTCGAAGCCCAGCGGGCCGCGGCGCAAGCGGAAGTCGCGACGTTGCAAGCCGAACTGGCCCGCACCGAAACCGCGCTGGAGCAACGCACGGCCGCGCTGCTGGCCGCGCAGGTCCGCATTCAGGAACTGGAGCAGGCGAGGGCGGCGGACGATGCATCGCGGCAAGCGCTGCAAGCGGATATCGAACGCCTGAAGGCCGACAACGCGGAGGGCGACCGTGCACTCGCCGAGGCCCGCGCGGATTTCACCACCCAGCTCGACCGGTTGCGCGACGATGCCGGCCGCGCCGAGGAGCGGCTGCGTGCATCGGAGAAGCGGGCGCTTCAGGAAATCGATCGCGAGCGGCTCGCCGCCGCGCGATTGCAAAAGGAACTCGATGCAGCGACATCGCGCGCGGAACAACGCGATACGCAGCAGCGGAAGGACATGACCGCGCTACAGGCACAGCTCGGCGACGCGCTGCATCGCTGCGGCGTGCTTCAGGGGCAGCTCGACGGCGCACTGGCGACCGAGGCGGCGCGCGGCAACGAACTCGAGGCGCTGAGGCGCGAGATGGCGGCGCTGGTACGCCGGCCGCCGTTGCGCGGCGTCAAGACCGTCCCGGCCGCCGAGCGGAGCGAGCGGCGGGCGCGCACGAGAAAGCGCGCCGACGAAGCGCCGCGCTAGCCGCAAGGCCCGCCAGCGTCCCGCGCGTGAAGCAACGCAGGGCGGAAAGCCTGTCACCCGCGCGCCGGCGTCCCCACTCAACTCAACTCAACACATACCGCGACGGCAGCGGCGGCGCGTCCGCCGGAATCGTCACGAGCGACGTATTCAGCCAGCCTTGCGGCGTGCCGTTCGACTGCGCATACGCGCCGACGTACGGCATCATCCGCGTCGTCTGATAGACCTGCGGCGTCCAGTCGGGCGGCGCGAGGAAGATCGACGTCGCGCGCTTCTCGCTGTACGCGGATGCGCCATACGTCGAGATGTTCCACAGCGTCTGCTGATACGTCGCGTAGTCGGCGTTGTGACGCGAGCCGCCGGCCTGCCAGCCTTCGAGCTGGATGAACGTGTTGTACGTGCCGGCGCCCGCAAGCAGGTCGTTCACCGTGCGCCCGTACAGGAACGACAGAATCAGCCCGCAGTTCGCCGGCGCGAAATCGTTGCCGACGCTCAGGTAATAGCGGCCCGTCGTGTTCACGACCGATGCGTAGTGCGAATTGCCGATATCCATTGACGTCGACAGCCCGCTCGCACCCATGAAACTGTCGAAGGCCTGCATCGTGACGCCCGCCGGCAGGTCGCTGGTCGCGCTGATCGCGACGAGGTGCGAACCGGCCGCCAGCAGCGTCAGGAACGCGGACAGCGTCGCCGCAACCCAGTTGCCCTGCGCATCGACGAACGGAAACGCACGATAGCCGGTCAGCGAGAAAACCGCCGGATCGGAGCCGGCCTGCCACGCGATCTGCGGCACCCACATCGTCAGCGGGCCGGCGTTCGAGGCGCTCGACACGTACTGCTTCAGCGCATCGATCAGTTGCGCATCGGCGCCGGGCAGCACGGTGTACGACGCGCCGTTCTGCCAGCGCCGCACCCATTGCGCGACGAAGCCCGCGAGCTGGCCGCCGGTGAAATCGGCCGGCGGCACGTAGCCGAGCGAGCCCGTGCCCTGATAGGCGGACTGGATCGCCGCGGCCGTGCGCACGTTGTTGCCGAACATGCTGTTCGCGAAATCCTGGCAGTTGTTGGCCGGCGGCGTCGCGAGCTGCGCGAGCGGGACGACCCACGCACCGTTCGCGGTCGCGACCCCGCGATACAGGTTGAGATTCGCGATCGAGTCGTGACCGGGAAACGTCGCGGCGTCGGCACCCGACACGTAGCCGGCCGACGACGTGACGCTGACGGTGGTCGGCTGCGAGCCGAACGGATGCGTGTACGCGATCGCAAACGATGCGTCGCCACCAGCGAGGCTGAACGATCCCGTGCAGTCGCCCCAGCTGTTCGACGCGCTGACGGCCGTCGATTGTCCGGTCGCGACCCGCGCTTGCGACGCCTGCGGCGTCGAGCCGCTCTGGCTCGCCGCATTGCCGAACGCGAGCGTCGTCGACGGAATCGCGTTGACGACGTTGATCGTGATCGAGCGGTCGGCAATGCCGTAGCTGCGTGCGGACGTATCGGCGGCGCCGGCGGCAGCGAACGACGACGCGGCGGCCGGGCTGCCGTCGCCGCCGCAGGCAGCCAGCGAGCCGACGAGCGGCGACAGGGTCAGCGCGGCGCCGCGCTGGATGAAGCGCCGGCGGTTCGGCGCGGCCGGGCGGGCAGGTTTCGAAGCGGTCATGGGGCGTTCCTGGTCACGGGTTCGGGAGGCGGTAACGGTCCGGCGCATTGCACACGTGTGCAATGCCGGCCGCATCCTCGCGATCGCCGGCACATGCGCCGCGCATATTTATGCGGGAGATCGATGAAATGCCCGCGACGAAACCGAGTCGCTGATGTGACGCATCGCGCGCCGACGCCACGGACAGGCGAGGGGAGCGCCGGCCAGGCATTGGGCCCGCGACGGGGATCGGGTAAAGTGCCGCTCAACATGCCGGTTCGACGTTACTAGACGACCGGTCTAATCGTTGCTACCATACGCCATCATGAATGCATCTTCAGGCGCCGAAGTCCGCCAGCACATCCTGAACATCGCGAAGCCGATCATGCTCCACAAGGGGTTTTCGGCGGTCGGTCTGAACGAGATTCTCGCCGCGGCGGGCATCCCGAAGGGCTCGTTCTACCATTACTTCGGCTCGAAAGAGGCATTCGGCGAAGCGCTGCTCGAATCGTATTTCGAAGGCTATCTCGCGCATCTCGACAACCTGCTCAAGCAGCAGGCCGGCACGGGCGCCGAGCGCCTGATGACGTACTGGGGCAACTGGCTGTACACGCAATGCGCGGACGATCCGGAAGGCAAGTGCCTCGCGGTGAAGCTCGGCGCGGAAGTGTCGGATCTGTCCGAAGCGATGCGCGCGGTACTTCGGCAAGGCACCAGCCAGATCATCGAGCGGCTCGCGGGCGGCATCGAGGCCGGGCTCGCCGACGGTTCGCTGAGCGGCGTCGACGATCCGTCGTACACGGCCGCGATCCTGTACGAGCTGTGGCTGGGCGCGACGCTGCTGGAAAAGATTCACCGCAACCGCAAACCGCTCGAAAGGGCGATGGCCGAAACGCGGCGCATGCTGAACCTGCCGCCGGCCGCGCCCGACGGCGCGCAGTCGTAATCCGGGCGCGCATGGCGCGCCTTGTTTTTGCCGTGATCCTAGACGACTGGTCTACTCAATCATTCATGACGAACGCTTCACGCCGCGTTACGCTGTCCCGATCGTTCCAACCGCCTGCCTGCGACCGCACGGCCCGACCGCCGATGCCGCCGCGGGCGCGCACTTCCTGCTGGTCCATCCCTGATCCGCTCGTGCCCACGAAGCACGTTCATTCCTGTTGACGGAGGCTCACATGCCGCAAAGCAAGACCGCAAACCGCCAGATCGTCCTGAATTCGCGCCCCGTCGGCGCACCGACGCCGGACAACTTCCGCGCGGAAACCGCTGACGTGCCGGTGCCCGGCGCCGGCCAGGTGCTGCTGCGCACCGTCTGGTTGTCGCTCGACCCGTACATGCGCGGCCGGATGAGCGACGCGCCGTCCTATGCGCCGCCGGCCGAACTGGGCCAGCCGATGGTCGGCGGCACGGTCAGCCGCGTGGTGTCGTCGAACCTGCCGGCGTTTCGCGAAGGCGATCTCGTCGTCGCCGGGGCCGGCTGGCAGGACTATGCGCTGTCCGACGGGCGCGACCTGATCCCGCTCGGCCGCGACTTCGCGCACCCGTCGTACGCGCTCGGCGTGCTCGGCATGCCGGGCTTCACCGCGTACACGGGGCTGTTGAAGATCGGCGAGCCGAAGGCCGGCGAAACCGTGGTCGTCGCGGCCGCGAGCGGCGCGGTCGGCGCGGTGGTCGGCCAGATCGCGAAGCTGAAAGGTTGCCGCGTGGTCGGCGTCGCGGGCGGCGCCGACAAGTGCGCGTACGTGACCGGCACGCTCGGCTTCGACGCGTGCGTCGACCATCGCGATCCGGCGTTTGCCGCGAAGCTGAAGGACGCGTGCCCGAACGGCATCGACGTCTATTTCGAGAACGTCGGCGGCGCCGTGTTCGACGCGGTGTGGCCGTTGCTGAACGACCATGCGCGCGTGCCCGTCTGCGGAATCATTGCGCATTACAACGACGCGGCATACGACGACAAGGCTTTGTCGACCGGCCGTGACCGCGTGCCGGCGCTGATGGGCGCGATCCTGCGCAAGCGCATCCGCGTGCAGGGCTTCATCATTCTCGATCACTATGCAACCGGCTATGCGCCGTTCCTGAAGGACATGAGCGAGTGGGTCGCGCAGGGCAAGGTGAAGACGCTCGAGGACGTCGTTCCCGATCTCGCCGACGCGCCGCAAGCGCTGATCGGCTTGCTCGCCGGCAAGAATTTCGGCAAGGTCGTCGTGCGGGTCGGCCCGGACGAGCTGGCCTGACCTCTCCGCTCGGCGACATACAACCGCTGCACGCTGGCGTCGCGAGACGCCGGCTTGTGGCATGCTCGTTTCCGTTTTCAAAGGAGTCGAAAAAATGGCGCTTCACGTGATTGCTTCGCTGTTCCTGAAACCCGAACACGCGCAGGCTGCCGAGGCCGAACTGCGCAGCATGGTCGCCAAGACGCGCACCGAACCGGGCAACCGGCGCTATGACCTGTTCCGCGAGCAGAACGGTTCGCCGAACCTGCATCTGTACGAGATCTACGACGACCAGGCGGCCTTCGACGCGCACCTCGCGAGCCCGTATTTCGGCGAATTCCGCACGAAATCGGCCGACTGGTTCACCGCACCGCCGGTCATCAAGGTGCTGTCGGGCATCGACGTGGCCGAGTAACGACGCAGGCAGGCAGCACCACCGCCGCGGCTCGCCCGCACCCGGGCCGCGCGGCACCCGTTGCGCACGACGCAACGGCGACGACGACCATACGGCGCAGCGCGCCCCGTTCGCGCCGCTTCCCCAATACAACGGCCCCGGAGGCTGAATGATCACCCTCAACATCAACGGCGAAACCCGCTCGGTCGACGCCCCCGACGACATGCCCTTGCTCTGGGTGCTGCGCGACGTCGTCGGCCTGACCGGCACCAAGTTCGGCTGCGGGATCGCGCAATGCGGCGCGTGCACCGTGCATCTCGACGGCGTGGCCGCGCGTTCGTGCGTGCTGCCGGTCGCGGCCGTCGCGGGCCGCAAGATCACGACGATCGAAGCCGTCGGCGCGACACCGGCCGGCCACAAGGTCCAGCAGGCCTGGCGCGAGCTCGACGTCGTCCAGTGCGGCTACTGCCAGTCGGGGCAGGTGATGGCCGCCACCGCGCTGATCGCGTCGAACCCGAACCCGAGCGATGCCGACATCGACGCGGCCATGGCCGGCAACATCTGCCGCTGCGGCACGTACCACCGGATTCGCGCGGCCGTCAAACAAGCCGCGAAGGAGGCCTGACATGTCGAGAGGACTGATCGAAGCAGGCCGGGCCGGCGCGGGCGTGTCGCGCCGCGGGTTTCTCAAACTCGGGATGTCGCTCGGCGCGGCGGCCGGCGGCGGCTTGCTGCTCGGCTTCAGCGTGCCGGCAGCGGGCGACGATACGCGCCGCTCGGTGATCGGCGGCGACGCAGCCGAACCCGCGCCGCCCGGCGTGTTCGCACCGAACGCATTCGTGCAGATCGACCGCGCCGGCAAGGTCACGCTGGTGATGCCGAAGGTCGAGATGGGGCAGGGTGTCTATACGGCGCTGCCGATGCTGATCGCGGAAGAACTCGAAGTGCCGCTGTCGAGCGTGACGCTCGACCATGCGCCGCCGAACGAGAAGCTGTTCCTCGACCCGCTGCTCGGCGGCCAGCTCACCGGCGGCTCGACGTCGGTGCGCTACGCGTGGGAACCGATGCGCCGGGCGGGCGCCACGGCGCGCACGCTGCTGGTCGCGGCGGCCGCGAAGCAATGGAACGTCGATCCGGCCAGCTGCCGCGCGGCGAACGGCGAAGTGCAGCATCCGCCGAGCGGCCGGCGCGCATCGTACGGCCAGTTGGCCGACGCCGCGGCGAAGCTGCCGGTGCCGAAGGACGTCGTGCTGAAGAAGCCGGCGGATTTCAAGCTGATCGGCACGCCCGCGAAGCGCCTCGATTCGCCGGAGAAGGTCGACGGCACCGCGCAGTTCGGGCTCGACGTGCGCCTGCCCGGCATGCTGTACGCGGTGATCGTGAACAGCCCGGTGTTCGGCGGCACGGTCGCGAGCGTCGACGACACGGCCGCGAAGAAGATCCCCGGCGTGCGCCAGGTCGTGCGCGTCGACAATGCGGTCGCGGTGGTCGGCGATCACACGTGGGCCGCGAAGCGCGGCGCATCGGCGCTCGTCGTGAAGTGGAACGAAGGCGCGGACGCGAAGGTGTCGACGAAGGATCTGTTCGCGGATCTCGCGCATGCGGCGGCGAACGGCAAGGGCGCGGTCGCGCGCAAGGAAGGCGACGTCGGCAAGGCGTTCGCGAACGCGAAGACGCGCGTCGACGCCGTCTACGAACAGCCGTTGCTCGCCCACGCGACGATGGAGCCCGTGAACTGCACGGTGCACGTGCGCGGCGACGGTTGCGAGATTTGGGTCGGCACGCAGGTGCCGACCCGCGCACGCGACACGGCGCAGCAGTTGACCGGGCTGTCGCCGGACAAGATCGTCGTGCACAACCATCTGCTCGGCGGCGGGTTCGGCCGGCGGCTCGAGACCGACATGGTCGGCCAGGCCGTGAAGGTCGCCAAACAGGTCAATGCGCCGGTGAAGGTGATCTGGACGCGCGAGGAAGACGTCCAGCACGACATGTACCGGCCGTGCTACTACGACACGATCTCGGCCGGCCTCGATGCGAACGGCAAGCCGGTCGCGTGGCAGCACCGGATCGTCGGCTCGTCGATTCTCGCGCGCTTCGCGCCGCCCGCGGTCAAGGACGGCGTCGATCCCGACGCGGTCGAGGTCGCGGCCGAGCTGCCGTACGACCTGCCGAACCAGCTCGTCGACTATGTGCGCCAGGAGCCGCGCCACGTGCCGACCGCGTTCTGGCGCGGTGTCGGGCCGACGCGCAGCACGTTCGTCGTCGAGAGCTTCATCGACGAACTGGCCGCGCAGACCAAGACCGACCCGGTGCAGTACCGCCGCGCACTGCTCGACAAGACGCCGCGCGCCCGCAACGTGCTCGACGTCGCGACGAAGGCGGCCGGCTGGGGCGGCGCGTCGCTGCCGAAGGGGCAAGGGCGCGGCGTGTCGGTCATGCATGCGTTCGGCAGCTTCTTCTCGATCGTCATCGACGTCGCGGTGGACGGCGGCGAGGTGCAGGTCAAGCGCGTCGTGTGCGCGGTCGATTGCGGGATGGTCGTCAATCCGAACACGATCGAGGCGCAAGTGCAGGGCGGCATCATCTTCGGGATCACGGGCGCGCTGTACGGCGAGATCACGATCGAGGACGGCCGCGTGGTGCAGACCAACTTCAACGACTACCGGATGATGCGAATCAACGAGACGCCGCCGATCGAAGTCCATCTGGTGAAGAGCGGCGAGGCGCCGGGCGGGATCGGCGAGCCGGGCACGGCTGCGACCGCGGCGGCGCTGTCGAACGCGATCTTCGCGGCCACCGGCACGCGGCTGCGCAAGCTGCCGGTCGGCAACCAGCTGAAAACGGCCTGAGGGGAGGGGACGACCATGCGACATCTCACCCTGAACCTGAACCTGAATGCGCTCCGCGCGTCGCTGCTCGCGCTGGTGGCCGGCTCGGCCGCGCACGCCGCGCAGACGGCGCCCGCCGACAGCGCGCTCGTCGCGCGCGGCGCGTATCTCGCGAAAGCCGGCGACTGCGTCGCGTGCCACACCGCGCCGCGCGGCACGCCGTTCGCGGGCGGCCTGAAGATGGTCACGCCGATGGGCGCGATCTACACGACCAACATCACGCCTGACCCGGACACGGGCATCGGCGGCTATACCGAAGCCGATTTCGCCGGCGCGTTGCGCAAGGGCGTCGCGAAGGACGGTCACAACCTGTATCCGGCGATGCCGTATCCGTCGTACGCGAAGCTGAAGGACGACGACGTGAAGGCGCTGTATGCGTACTTCATGCACGGCGTCGAACCCGTGAAGCAGGCGAACCGTCCGTCCGACATCCCGTGGCCGCTCAACATGCGCTGGCCGCTCGCGTTGTGGAATAAGGTGTTCCTCGACACGACGCCCTACGCGGACAAGCCGGCGAAGGATGCGATGTGGAACCGCGGCGCGTATCTCGTGCAGGGGCTCGGCCACTGCGGGTCGTGCCACACGCCGCGCGGCGTCGGCTTCCAGGAGAAGGCGCTCGACGAAAGCGGCGCGGCGTTCCTGTCGGGCGCTGCGATCGACAACTGGTTCGCGTCGAACCTGACCGGCGAGCACAACACCGGGCTCGGCCGCTGGAACGAGGCCGACGTCGCGCAGTTCCTGAAGACCGGCGCGAATCAGCACGCGACCGCGTTCGGCTCGATGGTGAGCGTGATCAACCACAGCACGCAGGAACTGACCGACGACGATCTGGCCGCGATCTCGCGCTACCTGAAATCGCTGCCGGCGGCAGGCGGCACGGGCGCGCCGCCGTACCGCTATGATCCGAAGGCGACGCAGGTCACGCTGGGCCGGCCGGCAACCGATCCGGGCGCGAAGGTGTATAACGCTTACTGCCTGCATTGCCACGGTGTGGACGGGCGCGGCTATGCGCCGCTGCTTGCGCCGCTCGCCGGCAATCCGAACGTGCTCGAGGCCGATGCGTCGTCGCTGATCAACGTGACGCTGAACGGCAGCGACACGCTCGTGATCGGCGGCGTGCCGTCCGCGTATCCGATGCCGGCGTTCTCGAACCAGTTGAACGACCGGCAGATCGCCGACGTGCTGACGTTCATGCGCGCCGGCTGGAACAACGGCGCGCCGGCCGTGCAGGCGGCGGACGTCGCGAAACTCCGCAAGGCGACGGCGGCCGCGCACTGAGCGCGGTGCGCGGCGGAACGATGGCGGGCCGGCGTGCCTGCCGTCGATACCGCCGGGTGCGTGCCTGCCCCGGCGGCCTGGCTTTTTCTGTCAACCGGCGCGCGGCCGTTCGTGGCAGCGCGCGTTTTATCGACGCAATGTAGGGGTGTCTGGATGGCTAACGTGACTTATACGGATACGCAACTGCTGATCGACGGCGAATGGGTCGACGCCGCGAGCGGCAAGACGATCGACGTCGTGAACCCGGCGACCGGCAAGCCGATCGGCAAGGTGGCCCACGCGGGCATCGCCGATCTCGACCGTGCGCTCGCCGCCGCGCAGCGCGGCTTCGAAGCATGGCGCAAGGTGCCTGCGCACGAGCGCGCGGCGACGATGCGCAAGGCGGCCGCGCTGGTGCGCGAACGCGCGGACACGATCGCGCAGCTGATGACGCAGGAGCAGGGCAAGCCGCTCACCGAAGCGCGCGTCGAAGTGCTGTCGGCGGCCGACATCATCGAATGGTTCGCGGACGAAGGCCGCCGCGTGTACGGCCGGATCGTGCCGCCGCGCAACCTCGGTGCACAGCAGACGGTCGTGAAGGAGCCGGTCGGCCCGGTCGCGGCGTTCACGCCATGGAATTTCCCGGTCAACCAGGTCGTGCGCAAGCTGAGCGCTGCGCTCGCGACCGGCTGCTCGTTCCTCGTGAAGGCGCCGGAAGAAACCCCGGCATCGCCGGCCGCGCTGCTGCGCGCGTTCGTCGACGCAGGCGTGCCGGCCGGCGTGATCGGCCTCGTATACGGCGATCCGGCTGAAATCTCGTCGTACCTGATCCCGCACCCGGTGATCCGCAAGGTCACGTTCACGGGTTCGACGCCGGTCGGCAAGCAGCTGGCCGCGCTCGCGGGCCAGCACATGAAGCGCGCGACGATGGAGCTGGGCGGCCACGCGCCGGTGATCGTCGCCGAGGATGCGGACGTCGCGCTTGCGGTGAAGGCCGCCGGCGGGGCGAAGTTCCGCAATGCGGGGCAGGTCTGCATTTCGCCGACGCGCTTCCTCGTGCACAACAGCATCCGCGACGAATTCACGCGCGCGCTGGTCAAGCATGCGGAAGGGCTGAAGATCGGCAACGGCCTCGACGAAGGCACGACGCTCGGCGCGCTCGCGAACCCGCGGCGCCTGACCGCGATGGCGTCGGTCGTCGACAACGCGCGCAAGGTCGGCGCGAGCATCGAGACCGGCGGCGAGCGGGTCGGCGCGGAAGGCAACTTCTTCGCCCCGACCGTGATCGCGAACGTGCCGCTCGAAGCGGACGTGTTCAACAACGAGCCGTTCGGCCCGGTGGCGGCGATTCGCGGCTTCGACAAGCTGGAGGATGCGATCGCCGAGGCGAACCGTCTGCCGTTCGGGCTGGCCGGCTACGCGTTCACGCGTTCGTTCGCGAACGTGCATCTGCTGACGCAGCGCCTCGAAGTCGGGATGCTGTGGATCAACCAGCCGGCGACGCCGTGGCCGGAAATGCCGTTCGGCGGCGTGAAGGATTCGGGCTACGGGTCGGAAGGCGGGCCGGAAGCGCTGGAGCCGTATCTCGTCACGAAATCGGTGACGGTCATGGCTGTCTGATGACCGTTTGACCGCGTGCGTGCCGCCTTGAGTGCGGCGCCCACGTTGCGTTGCTGCAGGCCGGGCGTTGTGCCCGGCCTTTTTCCTGCTTCGCTCGGCATCGACATCCGCCGCGCCCGCCGCTCAATGCCGGCTGCTGCCGCGATAGCTTTCCGCTTCCGCGTCGTAAGCCGCGATTGGTACGCGGCCAGTGTGCGACGAAAGCGGCGGGCCGGGCGGCCGCGTCCTATCCTTCGTTCTGTGGCGCGCGGGCGGTGCGCAACCGGAAGGGAGGGGGCATGGACGTGCGACAAGGGTTTGTCGACTGCGTAGGGCGCACGCCGTTGATCCGGCTGGCGAAGCTCAGCGCGGAGACGGGCTGCGAGATCCTGGGCAAGGCGGAATTCATGAATCCGGGCGGATCGGTCAAGGATCGCGCGGCGCTTTACATCATCCTGGACGCCGAGCGGCGTGGCACGCTCAAGCCGGGCGGCACCGTCGTCGAGGGCACGGCGGGCAACACGGGCATCGGTCTCGCGCATATCTGCGCGGCACGCGGCTATCGCTGCGTGATCGTGATTCCGGAAACGCAATCGCCGGAAAAGATGGCGATTCTGCACACGCTGGGCGCCGAGGTGCGTCCGGTGCCGGCGGTGCCTTACCGCGACCCGAACAACTATCAGAAGATTGCCGGGCGGCTTGCCGACGAACTCGACAACGCGGTATGGGCCAACCAGTTCGACAACGTCGTCAACCGGCAGGCGCACTACGAGACGACCGGGCCGGAAATCTGGCGCGATACGGCGGGCACGGTCGATGCCTTCGTCTGCGCGACCGGTACCGGCGGGACGCTGGCCGGCGTGAGCCGCTACCTGAAGGAGCAGAATCCGGGGGTCAGCATCGTGCTCGCCGATCCATGCGGCAGCGGGCTGTACAGCTACGTGAAGACCGGCGAAATCAAGGCAGAGGGCAACTCGATCACCGAGGGCATCGGCTCGACGCGCGTCACCGCCAATCTCGCGGGCGCGCCGATCGACGATGCGGAGCGGATCGACGATGCGCAGTGCGTGACGATGGTCTACCGGCTGCTGCGCGAAGAAGGGCTGTACGTCGGCGGCTCGAGCGGCATCAACGTCGCGGCGGCGGTTTCGCTGGCTCGCCGGATGGGGCCGGGACACACGATCGTGACGCTGCTATGCGATCGTGGCGACATCTATCGGGGGCGGCTCTTCAATCGCGAATGGCTGCGCGAAAGAGGACTGGACCCGGGTTAGTCCCAGGGGTGTAGCCTGCTTGAGACAAGGGCGGGCGAGGATTTCCATCCGCACGAATGCGACCTATTCTGAACAAGTCCGGTGCGAACGCCGTTCGCCCGATTCGCCCCGACGAGGTGTGCCATGTCCATGTCTGCCACGTTGCAGGATTGCCTGCGCCAGAAGTCCTCGAGGTACGAAGTCGTGTACCACCCTTATAGCCATACGAGCATGGAGACGGCTGCGGCCGCGCATATCCCTGGCGATCGCCTCGCGAAAACCGTGCTGCTCGAAGACGACGACGGCTACGTCGCGGCCGTGTTGCCGACGACGCATGCGGTGCGTTTGTCTGATCTTTGGATGAAAACCGGTCGTCATCTCGTGCTCGCGAAGGAAGTCGAACTGCGCGAACTGTTCAAGGATTGCGATGCGGGCGCGGTGCCGCCGGTCTGCATGGCCTACGGCATGCAGACGTTCCTCGAGGACACGCTGGCGATGCAGCCGGACGTCTATTTCGAGGCCGGCGACCATGAAGCGCTGATCCATATGACGCAGGACGAATTCCTGTCATTGATGGAAACGGCCGAGCGCGCCCATTTCTCGCACAAGATGCAAGGCATGGTGTCCTGACGGGCGACAGCGGCCGCCAGCGGCAGATGCAGGAGACATCGCGCAAGCGCTCCCTGCGCCCGGGTTCGGGCGCAGGGAGCGCTTGCGCGTGCGGATGAACGGATGATGTGGACATGCATCCGTCATCGACTTGACGCTGTAGTGCGATGACTTTTTCCGTCACGACGCGGCGTGCCGGCGATTCCGCGGCCTCCGATCGCGCAGTATCCGCGCACATATCTGCAAACCGACGGAAGCATCGCACGAGGCCTGGCTATCGATGCGCGATCAGCGCCAGAATTGCTCCACCCACTGGCAAACACGTTGCCACTCGGCGGTTCTCATGTACGCCTGGGTTTCCTTCTCCAGTTCCGGCGCCTTTTGCCAGTCGTCGAGGCCGACGGATTGACTGAGCACGAAATTTCCGCGCTGGTAGTGGGTGTTCAGGATCTGCCCGGCCTGTTGTGCGGCGATCGTCGCCGTCGTATCCATCGTCAGCCCGAGCAGGGCTGCTGCCGGTACGCGACCGCTTTCGATCGGCCACAGCCATTTCGAAACACCCCAGGTCAACGGGTTGCCGACAGCGTCCGGGGGAATGCCTGCGGGGCTGGTTCCGGTGCCAAGCGACAGCAGGCGCACATCGTCCAGATTGCCTGCGCGACGGCTGGTCAGCGCCTCGGCAATGGCGGACACGGAAGGATTGTTCGCAAACACGCCGCCATCGGCGAAATAGCCGAGCCCGGCGATTTCGTACGGCGGGAAATACGTCGGTGCAGCCGACGTGGCAAGCGCGGCATCGAACAGGCTGACGTTGCGATAGGCATTGCCGTTTCCGTTGGAGAGGGTGCACGGAGCCCAGCTGTTGGTTGGCGGATCCCACAGGCGCGCCGAGTTGATTACGACGAAGCGGGACAGATCGGCCAGCTTGCCGTTGCCGACCAGCGACTTGGCAATCTCCTGTAGCCCGGTGTTGACATACTGGCATTCGAACACGCCGGGTCCAGCCAGGACCGTGTCCTGTTCGAGCGCTTGCTTTTGTGCCAGCCACGCCCCGTTTTCCCGAAAGATCACCGAACCCTTCGTCCTGTAGATATCGACGATCTCGGAAATGGATACGCCGCGCGCGAGCCCCAGGGCGATCAGGCCGCCCGTGGATGTGCCGGCAAAGCCGTCGGCGCTCGCGATGATCCGACTGCGCCGGTCGAGGTCCTGGATGAGCAGGGCGGTGATCAATCCCCGGATACCGCCGCCATCGCAACTGAGAATCTTGAAGGTCATCGTGTTGCCCTTTTTGATGGTGGGATGAATACGAATGGCGCAACCCGGCGAGCATCCCGCCCGTGTCACCGGGGGGATGCCCGCTTCCTGCGCTGTGTCGAAGCCGGAAACTCAAGCCAGCGGGCGAAGCGTCATGCGTTATTGCTCGTCGAACCTCACATCGAGCACGGTATAGGCATCCCACGCATACAAATACGCGTTGTCCTTGGAATAGAGCGACAGTTTCTGGTGATTGAAATCGGAAATCAAAATCGAGCCCTGGCGCGTCCATCCGCGCGCGCCTATCCAGTTATAGAAACCGACGTAGGCGTTATTGCTGACGGACATATATCGACTGGTGCCGAGGATCCGGTAATACGTCACGCCGTTATAGGGGTACTGTTCGAGCGTCAACGCTTTCGCGGCGGTATCGACGAGAATGGCCCATTCGCCGCTGTTTTGGCCAAGCCAGCCCAACTGCACGCCGTCGTGATAGAGCGCCATTTTGAATGTATCGACCACACTGGCAGAAACAGGGGCAGAGTTGGCGAATTCGGCAAAGGTCCCGTGTGGCTGATTTTCAATCGGATCGAGATTCATTTTTCACCTTGACCTTGAAGAGGTTGGATGCTTCCCCGTGCCTTCGAGAACAGCTTCATGCGCTTCGGACGCATGGCGCGCCGGCATCGTCGAAGGCCGCGATTCCGGCGAATTCCGTGGTGCTCCGACCCGGCCGGGCGATGGCGGATCGACCATGACGGCGCCGGACGACGCCGGCGATCACGGCCGCGACGGCAGGACATGCCGGAGCATTGGTTCATTGAATGCCAGGTATTCGATTTCCTTCTATTGGCGTGATTGTCTTGAGTGCCGCCGTTTCATTCTCGATCGATTGGGCACCAGTGATTTATAGGAAATTAAATTCCGGATAACAAGGCATGCGAAAGAGGCAAATTTAATCGAAATTAAAACAATGCTGATCGAATTGCACATATCTGAAACATTCGAACCCATCCGGCTCATGGATGGTTGCGCATGCTTCGGATGGCAGGGATGGCGGGAGACGCGATGACACGCTAAGCGTTCTGCGCGCGTCCTGTCGAACGACGCTGGCGCTCCGAGAATCTGGGGTGCCAGCTTATTTTGTTGCCTTGCCAGATTCGTTTAATGTTAGCCAAACGGTCGGCCGGCGACGGATTCATTCAACTCTTGCGGGTTTGCTACGAATGTCTGAAGAATACGAAGTTCATGGTCCTCACGACCATGCGGTCGAACATCATGCGGCTCACGGTGGCGATCAGGGTACGTCGCGCATCGCGGTGCTGACAGCCGTGCTTGCCTGCTTCGGCGCGATATCTGCCTATCAGAGCGGTGCCGAGGAGAGCCTCGCGCTGCTCTACAAGAATGACGCCGCGATCCGGAAAACCGAGGCTGCGAACCAGTGGGCCTACTATCAAGCGAAGGGTGATAAGCAGAACCTCGCCGAACTCGGTGCGGCGTTGAGCCCGGAAACATCGCCGCAGCGAAAGCGGTTCGAGACGGACGCCGCGAGATACCGCGCCGATAAGGAACCGATCCGGGCACGTGCCGAGGCGCTCGAAAAGGAAGTCGAGAAGAACAACGCGGCGAGCGAGGCGCGGATGCACCGACACCATCGATGGTCCCAGGCGACGACCGTCATCCAGATCTCGATCGCACTTGCGGCTATCACGATCCTCACGCGGCGGTCATGGATGCAGGGGCTGTCGATCGGCGTGGCCGCGATTGGTATCGTGGTGGCGGGGTTGGCGTTCTTTGGGGTTTGATTTGTGAGGCCGTCATGGCTAGCGACTTTAATTTTACATAACGTGAATTATCGATATGACTGGTACATTTTGAAGTGTTGCGTCCCGCGTCGTAGATCAGCCGCTTCAGCGCAACACTGAGCTCAGTAGATGGTACTTATCGGCGTTGCGCTAAGGTTCTATCGACATACGGCAGTCTCGTTAGAGTCATGAAGTCCAGCCGCACCGTCTTCACTCCGCCCAGAGTCTTGACGCAGTCTGAGTTACCGATTGCCCCAACGATTGGAAGCCATGCGCGACAGCGCTGCATTGGCAGCACGCAAATCAAACAATTCCGCGTCGAAGCCGGACCCGATCCAGTCTCGATAACGCTCTGCCTTTTCACTGTCCGGATCGTTAGATAGCGTATTCAGGAACCTCTCATAGCCCGATGGACCGCCAACGTCCTCCGGCGGACAAGCACGGGCGCCGCCAATGACTTGGGCTTCTCCCCACGGTTGGCTCTCGATCGTTTCCATCTTCTCGACGACGACGGCGTGATTCCAACCGTCCCCGAAGTCGTATCGGTAGACGAAGCGCGAACCTGGCTTCAGGACCGCCTGCAGACGAATCTTTCGATCATCTGCAGTCGTGCCCGGGTCAGCAAAGTCCACCACGTCATCGATCTCGAACATGGCGTAGGTCATGCCATCGATCAGGAAGTCGTGGAGATGGGTGTAGTGCTGCTCGCCGGTGGTATCAAGGTAATGGCACCCTGCCTTGAGTGCCGCCTCCACCGCAACCAGCCCGAAATTGAAGAACGGACCAACGGTATTGCACACGACCTTTGCGCCACTGAATGCCTTCGCGAGCGAATCCACGTTGTGTTCCACTTCGAGGATTTCGTATTTGGCCGACTCGAGGCGCACGACACGCTGCGCCATCATCTCCTTCGCCCGGCCTGCATTCCGAGCGATGGCGGTGAACGGGATGTTCTGGTCGATCAGCCAGTCCATGATCAACATGCCGGTGTAACCGCTTGCGCCATAGACGACGACGGGGTGCTTTGCCATGGTTGTCTCCTAATACCTCTGTTGTTGAAGATCGGGTTGATCGAACGTGAATCGATGCGGGAAGTTGCGCGTCAGTCGCCCGAAGCCGGTGCGGTATGCCTGCTCGATCTCGAGATCAAAGGAGCATCCCATCCAGCATTCGCCACCACATATAACGTTTGTACGGCCTACAAAGTACATCTACATGGCCAAATATTAGCGGCGACGCGGCCTATAATCAAGGCGCTTAAGATAGGGAAAACACCAACTAGGCTCGGCACGAACGATGTCGAATCGACGCTGTTCCGCGTGTTGCGGGAGGCCGGCTGGCGAGCTGCGGAAGCGTTCAGTACGTATGTAACCGGGATGGACACTGGTCTTCCGAAGGACTTCGCCACGGAACGTCAGCCGAAAGCCGGACTTCCTGGGCGCACCTCCAGTCAAGGGCACCCACTATGTACGCGCCCAAGCACGGAAAATCGGAGCTGCGTTTCCCTCTTCCATCGTATCGGCCTATAATTCGGACTGACTTTTGATGTGATAGGAGAGCCAACGTGCAAAATGGCGCGGTCAAGCAAAGCAACCCTGACCATTCCGAAGAAACCAAGCAGCCGTCAACGCGACGAAATCGGGAGCAGCGTATCCGGGAGATTCTTGGTACTGCGCGCCAGGTATTTCAGGAGGATGGCTATGCCGGATTCGCGACTCGCCGCGTGGCGGATCGCATGGGCATCACACACGGAAATCTGCAGTACTACTTTCGAACGAAAGATGAATTGCTGAGCACGGCGCTGCGGGCATACATTAGCCAGGTCATGGCGGACTACACTGCGATCGCGAGTCGCCCGGGCACCGGTGCAGCGCAGCGTTGCACTGCGCTGGTCAACCATATTTTCCAGACCATCAACGAGACCGATCTGCCGAAGTTCATGGTGGAACTCATGGCGTTCGCCTCACATGAAGCCTACGCCACTGAGTTGCTGAACGAGGTTCAGGTGCGATTTCGAGGGATCCTTGCGAAGTTATTGTCGGAACTCCATCCGACGCTGACCGACGAAGAATGCCTGGTGCGTGCGGCTGTGATCGTCGCCCAGATCGACGGCATGACTATATTCGCCTCCCACGGCGATTACCTCGGAAAGGACTATATCGAGTTCGTTCGTGTGACGAAACGCACCGTCAAGATGGTGGTGAACGCGCCCACAGAGATGCTGGAAAGCGAAGCGCTGGTTCGTACCGCTCACGGCTGTGGCGATACCGAAGGAGGCATCTTTGTGGGGGGGGGACGGTTCCCGCCAGAACTGCTGGATCTGCGGCTGCAGCATACGGCTCAGGATGCCTTCCATTACCGACCGACGGCGCAGGGAAAGCGTAGAGAAACCAAGATCAACGAGATTATCTCTACCGCCGGCAACCTGCTCGCGTCAGAAGGCTATGCGAACTTCTCGCTGGCGCGGGTGGCGAGAGAGCTTGGCATCCTGCCGTCCGCGCTCCAAAACTACTTCCCGACCCATGATGACCTGCTCCGCTCGACAATTGGCGCGCTGACGCAGGCGTATCTGGACAACTACGCGGAGGTCGGCAAGCCGAGTGGCAAACCTGCTGTAGAACGTCTGTGCGATATCGCCGCGTCCGTCGCTGCGGAAGCTGCGGATCCTGCAGTGTATCGACTCTGGGCAGAGATGTTTGCGCTAGCCCAGCATTCGGACATCACGCGTGAAATCGTGGGAGGCGTCTATGCCGCCTACCGGGTAAGTTACGCTGATCTCATCCGTGAGATTGATTCGTCGGCGACCGCGCGCGAATGCCTCGCTCGCGCGACACTTATCGCAGCACTGATGGATGGTGTGTCACTTCTGAGGTTTGGCGCACAAGCGCAAGGCGTGAGCATGAACCGCGTAGTGGATCTGATGATAGCGATCACGCCTCGCATCGCCCGCGGACACCTTGCCACAAGCGACACGGCATCCGATTGATTGGGGCAGAACGCCCCATCTAGGTGGCGTGCCTGCGGCGCCCTCGCAGTACGCCAGGCGTAAACATCTCCGGCCCTCCCGGCAAATCAGCGAGCAGCGATGCCCCCCTGGATCGGCGACACTCCGGCCAGGTAATGGGCAACTGCGGAAATGTCTTCGCTCGACAGTGTTGCAGCGATGCTGTTCATGACGGCGGTCGGGTCCTTGCGTGCGCCCGCCTTGAACTCCGCGAGCTGCTTCGCGAGATAGTCTCGCCCCTGTCCTGCCAAACGTGCCGCCGAGCCCTTGCCCATCAGGTTCGCGCCGTGGCACGCCTGGCAACTTCGGGCTTGGACCAACGCCAGCCCGCGCTTTTCGAGCTTTGCATCGGCCGGGACATCTTCGTTTCGGGCTGGCGTCTGCTGCGCGAAATAGGTTGCGAATGCGTTGACCTGCGCATCGGTGAGGCCCTTCGCGAGCGGCCCCATGTACGGGTTGGGCCGCTGGTCGTTGGCAAACGCGTGCAACTGGGCTGCGATATAGGCCTTGGGCTGGCCCGACAGCGCCGGGTACCAAGCGCTGAGCGACTGGCCCTGTGGGCCGTGACAGACGAAGCAGGTCTCCTGCGGTTGCGGCCACGGGCCGGCGTTGGCCTTGCTTGCCTCGCCGATATGGGTCATGGCCTTTTCATAGCGCACGCCATTCATCAAATCGCGTCCGTAGAGCCCGCCCGCGCCGACCGCTGCCGCAACTGCCACGATGGTGACCATGAATAAGGCCCGCTGCATTTACGCCACCTCGCCTTGATGGGCCAGAGCCGCCAGTGCTTGCAACGCGGCCCGGTGGCCGGAGCGCACCGCACCGTCCATCGCGCCGGCCCAGATGTCGGCCGTCTCGGTACCCGACCAGATCAGCTTGCCGATCGACGGATGAAGGAACTTCCCCCACGTCGTCAGGAAGCCGGGCGGCAAAGGATGAATGCACTGCAGCGTCCACGGATCGACTTTGCCCCAGTCCTGGTCGTGGAACTGCTTCGGGTGCAGCGCCTTGTCTCCGAATGCCTTGGCGTAAATCGCCGACAGCATCTGCTCGGCCGCCTTGGGATGACTTGGCAGCGAAGCCGGCGACACGAATGCGCTGATGATGCCAACCGACAGGTCGGGAGGCGAGTTGTCATAGGCCATGGAAACGGGGCCACCGACCTGGAAGATCTGGCCGTTCAGGCCGTCGTCCCGCCAGAACGGCTTGTCATAGACGTGCACCGTCTTGCGCATCGGCGCGTTCGCGGGCCAGCGCCGCTGCAATTGCGTGCGCCCTTCGGGCAACGGAGGATCGTAGACGACCTGGTTGCACAGCGCCGGATTCATCGCAACGATGACACGGCGCGCGCGCACCACACCCTGATCGGTGTGGACCTCGACAACGTCACGATTCCAGCCGGCAATCTTGCGTACCGGGCTGGCCAGTCGGACCTTGTCGCCCAGGCCCTTCGCCATCTTGATGCTGAGAATCTGTGAGCCGCCGACGAAGCGCGTTTCCTGCGCGCCGCCCTTGGTCGATTCGAGCTGGTCCAGGCTGTTGCTCGCGCTGTTGATCATCGACAGATAGAACAGCAGCCCAAGCTGTGCGGGGGCACCGCCCGTCGTCAGCTTCGCGGCCAGGCCCATGAAGTATCCATCCTCATACTTCAAGCCTTGTTTCAACAGCCAGTCACCGTATGTCAGCTTGTCGAGCTCGGCCGCATCCTTCGCTTTCCACGGTGCACCGGAAGGCACGCCGCGCGCGAGTTCCCCGAGCTTCGCGCCGATCGCATCGTCGGTGCCGATGCCGCCGTGAAAATCCTGCGCCACCCTGACATCACCAGCCAGCACCGTGGTCTTGCCCGCGTAGAAGGTCGGGAAGGTATCGACTTCAAGCTCGCGTGCCAGATCGGCAATGGCCGTCTGGCCGGGGCCGATCCACTGACCGCCGGCTTCCGACACCACACCGTTTCCAAGGTCATGGTTGTACGTGCGTCCGCCGACGCGATTGCGCGCCTCCAGCACGATGAACGATTCGCATCCGGCGCGCTTCAAGTCACGCGCAGCCGTCAGCCCCGCCAGCCCGGCACCGATGATGGCGACGTCCAGGATGCTTTGATCCGCCGGTGCCGCGACAGCACCTTCAGCCATCGACACCTTGCCCGCCGCCAGCGATGCGGCGCCCACAGCCGCCGTACGCAGGAGTTGACGCCGGGTCGGTACATCCGGTTGGTTTTCCGGCATTGCACGCGATGCCATGTCGTCCTTCATTTTCTTTTCACTCTTCAGGTATGGCCAGGATGCCTGATGCGTCTGGACCAGAATCAAGAGCCTGCTCAAAGCCCGGCCAGCACACCGTCCTGCGAAAACAGCACCGGCTTGCCGTGCGCGTCGATCAGTGCGGCGGTGAGCGTCGCGCGATCCGCGCGCTGCACGACGT